>JBMNJR010000001.1:0-118618 GCA_050951765.1 bacterium
GTAACACGTAGGGGGCGAGCGTTGTCCGGAATTACTGGGCGTAAAGGGCGTGTAGGCGGTCATAAAAGTCAGGTGTGAAATACCGAAGCTCAACTTTGGGGTTGCACATGAAACTATATGGCTTGAGGGCAGGAGAGGAGAGTGGAATTCCCGGTGTAGCGGTGAAATGCGTAGATATCGGGAGGAACACCAGTGGCGAAGGCGACTCTCTGGACTGACCCTGACGCTGAGGCGCGAAAGCGTGGGTAGCGAACAGGATTAGATACCCTGGTAGTCCACGCCGTAAACGATGGATGCTAGGTGTTGGGGGTATCGACCCCTCCAGTGCCGGAGCAAACGCAATAAGCATCCCGCCTGGGGAGTACGGCCGCAAGGCTGAAACTCAAAGGAATTGACGGGGGCCCGCACAAGCGGTGGAGCATGTGGTTTAATTCGACGCAACGCGAAGAACCTTACCAGGGCTTGACATGTCACGGATACTTTAGAGATAAAGTAGTGCCCTTTTAGGGAGCGTGAACACAGGTGGTGCATGGTTGTCGTCAGCTCGTGTCGTGAGATGTTGGGTTAAGTCCCGCAACGAGCGCAACCCCTATGCTTAGTTGCCAGCACTATAGGTGGGCACTCTAAGGAGACTGCCGGTGACAAACCGGAGGAAGGTGGGGATGACGTCAAATCATCATGCCCTTTATGCTCTGGGCTACACACGTGCTACAATGGCCGGAACAACGGGCAGCAAGAGGGTGACCTTGAGCGAATCCCTAAAAACCGGTCCCAGTTCGGATTGCAGGCTGCAACCCGCCTGCATGAAGTCGGAATCGCTAGTAATCGTGGGTCAGCATACCACGGTGAATACGTTCCCGGGCCTTGTACACACCGCCCGTCACACCACGAGAGTTGGCAACACCCGAAGCCGGTGACCTAACCTTTATAGGGAGGAGCCGTCGAAGGTGGGGTCGATGATTGGGGTGAAGTCGTAACAAGGTAGCCGTACCGGAAGGTGCGGCTGGATCACCTCCTTTCTAGGGAGACGATAAAGGATTGCGAGACACAATCCTTACATCTTCCAGGTCGATCTGGCATACTTTCACTGTTTAGTTTTCAGGGACTGGAGACAGTCTCTGAAAAGAAAAAAGGTCAGAGGTGAGACATAAAACCTCGGCCGCAAACATCATCCAAAGAAGGGGGCCTATAGCTCAGCAGGTTAGAGCGCACGCCTGATAAGCGTGAGGTCGGTGGTTCAAGTCCACCTAGGCCCACCACTTACTAGAGGGTAGACGTTAGAGGTTAGAAGTTAGAGAAAAAACTTCAGCATCTAACTTTCCTTATCTCACCTCAATGTAAGTATAAAAAAAGGAATAAGAAGTTAGAAGGATAGGCCATCAATGACAAGGTATCTTGCAAGCCATCTTGGGAGAGAATATCCATTCTCCAGCTTCTAAATTCCAACAAAGTCCGTGGGGGTGTAGCTCAGTTGGGAGAGCACCTGCCTTGCAAGCAGGGGGTCAGCGGTTCGAATCCGCTCATCTCCACCAACTGCACCTTGAAAACTGCACAGTGTAGAGGGAAAGCATCAATACAGGTCAAGCTAGAAAGGGCACACGGTGGATGCCTAGGCGCTTAGAGCCGATGAAGGGCGCGGTAAGCTGCGAAAAGCTTCGGGGAGCCGCAAGCAGGCGTAGATCCGGAGGTACCCGAATGGGGGAACCCACTTGTGGTCATGCACAAGTATCCGTATCTGAATTCATAGGATACGGAAGGGCACCGGGGGAACTGAAACATCTAAGTACCCCGAGGAAAAGAAAACAACAGTGATTCCCTAAGTAGCGGCGAGCGAACGGGGAAGAGCCTAAACCCATTAGACGAGATAGGCTGCAACCGTTGTTTAATGGGAGTTGCGGGAGCGGCAGGGCGAACATTGCAGAGTTAGCCAAAGAGTAAGAAAGCAGTATTTTAGCCGAATAGTGCTGGAAAGCACAACCATAGGGGGTAACAGTCCCGTAGGCAAAAGAGTACTGACTCTTCGCCGTCATCCCAAGTACCACGGGACACGAGGAACCCCGTGGGAATCCGGGAGGACCACCTTCCAAGGCTAAACACTCTAAGCGACCGATAGTGAACCAGTACCGTGAGGGAAAGGTGAAAAGCACCCCGGGAGGGGAGTGAAAGAGAACCTGAAACCGTGTGTTTACAAACCGTAGGAGAACAATATTAGTTCAACTGCGTGCCTATTGAAGAATGAACCGGCGAGTTACGGCATGTTGCGAGGTTAAGGTCCACAGGGCCGGAGCCTGAGCGAAAGCGAGTCTTAACAGGGCGCGAAGTAGCATGTCGTAGACCCGAAACCGGGTGATCTACCCATGGCCAGGGTGAAGCGTACGTAAAAGTACGTGGAGGTCCGAACCCACTGATGTTGAAAAATCAGGGGATGAGCTGTGGGTAGGGGTGAAAAGCCAATCGAACCCGGAGATAGCTGGTTCTCCCCGAAATAGCTTTAGGGCTAGCCTCACAGGATAAGTTATGGAGGTAGAGCACTGATTGGGCTAGGGGCCCTGACAGGTTACCGCCCCCATTCAAACTCCGAATGCCATAACATTAACTGTGGGAGTCAGACTACGGGTGCTAAGATTCGTGGTCAAGAGGGAAACAGCCCAGACCGCCAGCTAAGGTCCCCAAATTCAAGCTAAGTGGAAAAGGATGTGGGGTTGCCCAGACAACCAGGATGTTGGCTTAGAAGCAGCCATTCATTCAAAGAGTGCGTAATAGCTCACTGGTCGAGTGGCCCTGCGCCGAAAATGTCCGGGGCTAAGCTTGGTACCGAAGCTGCGGATTTGAGAGGTGGGAGGCACATTTCACCAATCAAGTGGTAGGGGAGCGTTCCTACCGGGTAGAAGTCTGACCGTAAGGACAGGTGGACTGGTAGGAAGTGAGAATGCCGGTATGAGTAGCGATAAGGCAGGTGAGAATCCTGTCCGCCGGAAGCCTAAGGGTTCCTGAGGAAGGCTCGTCCGCTCAGGGTAAGGCGGGACCTAAGCCGAGGCCGAAAGGCGTAGGCGATGGGCAGCCGGTTAAGATTCCGGCCCCACCCATAACCGTTATCAGTGAAGGGGTGACGCAGGAGGGTAGGTTGAGCGCACGGATGGAAGAGTGCGTCCAAGCCGGTAGGCGGGACTTCGAGGCAAATCCCGGAGTCTGTAAACGCCGAGAGGTGATGGGGAGAAAGATAAATTCGAAGCAACTGACCCCAAACTGCCAAGAAAAGCCTCTAGCAAGGTTAGTGGGTGCCCGTACCGTAAACCGACACAGGTAGGCGGGGAGAGAATCCCAAGGCGCTCGGGAGAACCCTCGTTAAGGAACTCGGCAAAATGACCCCGTAACTTCGGGATAAGGGGAGCCACGAGTAGGGTGAAGGGTATTACACTTAGAGCCTGAGGTGGCCGCAGAGAATTGGCCCAAGCGACTGTTTAGCAAAAACACAGGTCACTGCTAAGAAGAAATTCGACGTATAGTGGCTGACGCCTGCCCGGTGCTGGAAGGTTAAGGGGAGGGGTGAGAGCTCCGAACCGAAGCCCCAGTAAACGGCGGCCGTAACTATAACGGTCCTAAGGTAGCGAAATTCCTTGTCGGGTAAGTTCCGACCCGCACGAAAGGCGTAACGATTTGGGCGCTGTCTCAACGAGGGGCCCGGTGAAATTGCAGTACCTGTAAAGATGCAGGTTACCCGTGGCTGGACAGAAAGACCCCGTGGAGCTTTACTGCAGCCTGGCATTGGATTTCGGTACTAAATGTACAGGATAGGTGGGAGGCTAAAGAAGCCGGGGCGCAAGCCTTGGTGGAGCCGCTGGTGGGATACCACTCTTTTAGTGCTGGGGTTCTAACTTTGAGCCGTGAATCCGGTTTGAGGACAGTGTCAGGTGGGCAGTTTGACTGGGGCGGTCGCCTCCCAAAGAGTAACGGAGGCGTCCCAAGGTTTCCTCAGCGCGGTTGGGAATCGCGCCGAAGAGTATAAAGGCAGAAGGGAGCTTGACTGCGAGAGGTACATCTCGAGCAGGGACGAAAGTCGGGCTTAGTGATCCGGCGGTATGCGAGTGGAAGTGCCGTCGCTCAACGGATAAAAGTTACCCCGGGGATAACAGGCTTATCTCCCCCAAGAGTCCACATCGACGGGGAGGTTTGGCACCTCGATGTCGGCTCATCGCATCCTGGAGCTGAAGCAGGTTCCAAGGGTTGGGCTGTTCGCCCATTAAAGCGGTACGTGAGCTGGGTTCAGAACGTCGTGAGACAGTTCGGTCCCTATCCGCCACGGGCGCAGGAAACTTGAGAGGAGCTGCCCCTAGTACGAGAGGACCGGGGTGGACGGACCTCTGGTGTACCAGTTGTTCCGCCAGGGGCATAGCTGGGTAGCCACGTCCGGCAGGAATAAGCGCTGAAAGCATCTAAGCGCGAAGTCCACCTCAAGATGAGGTTTCCCGCCATAAAAATGGTTAAGACCCCTTGCAGAAGACAAGGTAGATAGGCCAGGGGTGTAAGGGCAGAGATGTCTTTAGCTGACTGGTACTAATCGGTCGAGGGCTTGACCTTAAATATGCTCAAAACCTCTACACTGTTCAGTTTTGAAGGTACAGATTTCCTAATTATGATGATTCCCGGTAGCAATAGCGGAGGGGTCACACCCGTTCCCATCCCGAACACGGCAGTTAAGCCCTCCTGCGCCGATGGTACTTGGGTTCGCCCTGGGAGAGTAGGACGCTGCCGGGAGTTAATGCTAAAAAATGCAAGTTGACAAAGTATGCTAAAACAATTATAATAATTTGTATAATCAATGACGTTCCTCGGTAGCTCAATGGTAGAGCGCTCGGCTGTTAACCGAGTGGTTGCAGGTTCGAGCCCTGCCCGGGGAGCCATTTTTATTTTAAAGATAATGTAATGTATTTCCTGTAGGTAGGTGGAACAATTGGTTTTAGCAAAAAATACATACGAGAAATTATATCGTATGTTAGACCAGGTAACGCCTTTAGATTATGATTGCGGTATATTGTGCAATCGTGTTTGTTGTCAAGGGGGAAAGGATGTAGGAATGTATCTTTTTCCTGGAGAAGAGCAGCAGTTTTCTGGGACAGAGGATTGGTTAAATTGGCAGCGGCATAAGGTTAAATTTTATGATTTCCCTCCCAGTTGGCAAGGAACAGTTAATTTTCTTATTTGTACCGGCGAATGCCCACGGGCGCAACGCCCACTTCAATGCCGTTTTTATCCCTTGGCGCCACATTTGCTTATGGATAGAAGTTTGCTAATCATTTATGATCCAATTAAGGTTCCTTATCAATGCCCGCTCATTGCAAATAAAATGCAGTTATCACCGCATTTTATTTCTGCTGTTTATCAGGCATGGAGAATATTATTGCAGGATGAAAGGATAAAGGATTTGGTAATATGGGACTCACAAAAGAGAGAAAAACAATTAAATATTATTCCGGATATACTGTTGGCAGAGGATCATGGGGCACAATAAATTCAACCCGACTAAGAAAAATAGTCGGGTTGAATTTATTGTGCTTGAGCAAATCACATTTTAATGACATTGTCCACATTAGTTTTGTCGGACCCTTTGGATACATAACTTTTGCAGCATGTAGACATACAAGATCCCGCCGGCGTTGCCTCGAGTTGGCTGGCCATTTGCGCATCAATGTGATCAGGGTTGCTATTTCCAAACTGATCAGAGACAACCAAAATTTCATTAGCCTTACATCTGTTACCTTGTTCCCAATAATGGCAATCATTAACAAGACAATGGATATGCTGGTTCATAGCCGGTATCCCTCCTTTTCGTTTTAATTGCAGTGCGTGTACCATCTTTATTTTTTGCGGCAATTGTAAGTTTTATTAGTGTAACTTTATGAATTTGTTTCATATACTCATGCTACAATGAACTTTTATGAAAATGTTGTTGGCAAGTTATGTATAAATGTTTAAAGTTGTTATAATTGTATATATGGCTAAGCTTTGAAAACTAGTAAAATATTCGAAATTGGTTTTAAAGAGGTTGCTAGCCCAGCATTGATATATTGGAGGAACTAGAGAAGGAAAAACAGGAGTAAGCTTGAATTAAATATAAGAAAGTCACAAATATTGTAAAAGAGTATATAACACCTGCAAGCTGGTGCGTGCCTGATCTATTTGACTAAAGGAGAGACGGTTAGTATGGGAGATATTGTTGTGGTGCTGGGGGCCGGTAGCTGGGGCACATCTTTGGCTGTGCTTTTAGCTAATAAGGGCTATTCGGTATTCCTTTGGGGGCGACGTCCGGAGTTAGTGCAGACACTGGCAAAGGAGCGGGAAAACACAAATTATCTTCCCGGTATAAAGTTACCGGAACTGATACAGGTGGGCATAGATCCTTCCGGTGCATTAAAAAGGGCCAGTTTAGTTGTGTATGCTGTTCCTTCCCATGCCTTTAGAAAAACTTTAGCTAACACATGGGAAAACGTCTCTTCACAAGCATATATTGTCAATGTTGCTAAAGGTATTGAAGAGGGTACATTACTCAGGATGTCACAGATATTTGTCCAAGAGACTGGTGCGGATAATTCACAGCGCTATGTTGCATTATCCGGACCTAGCCATGCTGAGGAAGTAGCCCGCAGCCTGCCTACAGCAGTAGTTGCTGCTGCCACCACTAGCCTGCCGGCTGCTGAGTATGTGCAGCAGGTATTTATGACACCGAATTTTCGTGTCTATACACACTCAGACCTTATTGGGGTAGAATTAGGCGGTGCGCTAAAAAATATTATTGCTCTAGGTGCAGGCATTTCCGATGGCCTTGGTTTTGGCGATAATACGAAAGCTGCCTTAATGACTAGAGGCATAGCGGAAATATTGCGGCTTGGTGTGCAGATGGGTGCAAACCCATTAACCTTTGGCGGGTTGGCTGGGATTGGAGATCTAATAGTAACCTGTACCAGTCGCCACAGCCGTAATCGCCGGGCAGGATTGGCCATAGGGCAAGGTAAGTCTCTCGAAGAAGCATTAAATATGGTTCACATGGTGGTTGAAGGTGTTAGAACCACCAGAGCAGCTTATTTGCTGTCGCAAAAGTATCAAATCGAGATGCCCATTACTGAACAGATATATCAAGTGCTATTCACGGGATTAAAACCGGAAGTAGCAGTGGTTAATTTGATGGGGCGGGCAGGCACGAGGGAATTGGATGAAATGGTTGAGCTGGAGTATACTTCTATTTTCAGAGTAGATGCCCATGCCGATTCCCGCACCTGTAGAGGGATTGATATTTAGTATCCTGCGCTTATGGAAGCGCTTATTGCTTATTTCAAGGTTAAGCTATTTAACACTGAACTTACCCGCCCTAATTTCCCCGTCCCTACAAGCGGCGGGTGTCAAAGGGCGGCTAAGTCCAGTCCTGAACTTGACTAACATTGAGGGGGGGTTAAAACTCCTCTAAATGAAGTTGCGTTCGACAAAGCCGGCGACTAAGCATGGCCACCCGACAACAAAGTATTTTATTTAATTGGAGGGTGGCCTCGACCGTGGAGCCCGGCGGTTAAATGCCTTAACCGTCAAGTTGGCTGGCCATAGCTGGATGTTAACGTCTATTTTCAGGGTCGGGCAAGGGCTCTGAGGGGATGCTTTTTGCCTAATTGACATTGATAATTCTGATCGCAGAGAAAGGAGCTTAATTGGATGCAGGAAAATAATCATATTCTACTTGCCCGGATGCAAGTTATTATGCTTGCTTTTATTCATGGTTTTCAGCATATAGTGGTTGTATGCCTGCCACCGCTTTTTTCTTTAATTCAGGCTGAATTTGGATTGACTTATGGTCAGTTGGGAATGTTACAGTCTGCCAGTAGATTAAGTGGTGGGGTATTACAAATACCTGCAGGGATTATGGCTGATCGGTTTGGTAAAAAAAAGGTTCTGCTCTACGGATTTATGGTTATGGTATCTTGTTTGTTTTTAGCCGGGCTTGCCCCTACATTTTTGCTTTTGTTAGTTTCACAGTTCTTATTGGGGGTCGGGGATAGTGTTTTTCACCCTTCCACATATGCTTTGATCTCGCAAGGTTCGGCTAGTAGAAATTTAGGGCGGAATATGTCTATTCACAGTTTGGGTGGTTGGTCGGGAACTGCTATCGCTTTTGGCCTGATTGGCTTACTTGGGAGCAAATGGGGATGGCGATATGCGCTTACTGTGTTGGGGGGGAGCGGTCTGCTCTTCTTTGCAATGCTTATTTTTTGGATACCTGAAGTGGGAAGTAGTGCAGCAGCAGAGAAAAAAATGGCGAATCCTCTTTCCTTAATCAATAAACCTATTATACTAATTTTTTTTATTGCAGCTTTAGGCGGTATGGTAAGATACGGTCTTATGTCCTTTTTACCTACTTTTTTAGGCGAAGTATATGGTTTTTCTGTAGTTAATGCAGGCCTGTATTCTACAATTTATTTAATGGCCGGTGCTGCCAGTACAATATTCGGCGGCTGGCTTGCCGATCGGATAAACCGCTTGCAGCTGGTCATTTTCGAAAGTGTAGCGACAATGATTGCTGTGATTGTTTTGTCCCTGGGAGGGTCAACTTCTTTTCTCTTAATCTTAAGCTTGGTGATTTCCGGGGCGTTTGTTTATTTCGCTGTTCCAGCGTATAATGCTCTTTTATCTTTTTATTCATCCCCTGAGAATCAAGGATGGATTTATGGTGTTAATTTTGGTGGTTCTTCCCTAGGGTCTTTAGTAGGGGCATTAGTAATTGGCTATATGGCTGATCTGTTTGGATTTCGCCTGGCTTTCTTGTCCTTAGCCGGGTTTTCCTTAATGCGTACAGCGATGTTATTAATTATGCGGCAAATTTCTGCTCATTCTGTATTTTATCATTTTGGGGCGGGGAGCAACTAAGTGCTTTTTAGTGGGGTGTTATTTTGTCTAGAGAGGGATTTTCGGTAAAAAAACAGGTAGGGCAATTGCTGAAAAAGAAAAGGGCGCCAAGAAATAGGACAGTGACACTGCAAGAGGATGAATTTGAATTTTTCCGGTCCCGGCTTTTGCGCTTGGGGGGTGCGGTTAAGTTAGATGCAATTTTGAATAAAACCATTAACCAAAATTTATTTCACATCCTTGATTGGTTGCCGGCTAATTCGGTAGATCTTTTATTTGCCGATCCGCCCTATAATTTGGGAAAAACTTTTAACAGTAATTCGTTTTCAGCCATGAGTTTAGCTGCATACGAACAATGGTTGGAATTATGGTTACCTAAACTGTTACGGATTTTAAAAGCAAATGCATCGGTTTATATCTGTGGGGATTGGCGTTCATCGGCGGCAATTCATCGAGTGTTGGAAAAGTATTTAATTGTTCGTAATCGAATTACCTGGGAGCGAGAAAAGGGTAGAGGCACGAAGATTAATTGGAAAAATTGTTCTGAGGATATCTGGTTTTGTACTGTATCTAATGATTATACATTCAATGTGGAAGATGTGAAATTAAAGCGTCAAGTTATTGCTCCTTATACTGATAGTGAAGGTAATCCTAAGGACTGGGATCAGAAGCATAAGTTTAGGCTAACTTATCCGTCCAATATCTGGACTGATCTTACCGTACCCTTTTGGTCAATGCCGGAGAATACGGATCATCCTACGCAAAAGCCGGAAAAGCTCTTAGCGAAAATTATTCTTGCTAGTTCTAGACCTAATGATGTGGTATTTGATCCATTTTTAGGTTCTGGGACTACTTCGGTAGTGGCAGCCAAATTAGGGCGCCGGTATATTGGTGTTGAGATCGATGAGTTATATTGCTGTCTTGCTGAAAAAAGGTTGGCCATGGCGCAAGAGAATAAAAGTATTCAGGGGTATAGTGACGGAGTATTTTGGGAGCGCAACACCCCTGTCCCCAAAAAACAAAAGGCAGCACTACGCAGACAGGAAACTACTTTCCAAGGGGCTTTATTTGATGATTTAAGTTCTTAGGTGCTAATAAATGATGTTCGAAATTATATACCCGGTTTAAATACCGGGCATATTTTTTATGAGGACTTGTTAATTTAACATTGGAACTAACTGGCTATAAGTCCTGCCTCTATAAACAGGCGGGTGCCAAAGGGTGGTTAATTATTGACTCGCTGACATTGAGCTATTGAATGCCACTCTAAATTAATTACTCGTTTGTCAAGAAAGCAATGTTAAGTGAAAAATAAGTTAGCAAAAGGGTTTACAGGATGAAAGGCATGTGCTAAGATTATAACACGAAATTTGATAAATATCTAACAATCTATGCGAACATATTAGAGCTAAGGGCTTGACATAATCAAGATAATGTATAATATAATAACATATCTTGTTACTATTGTTTTTAGTAGTATTTTTCAACTTGTTACCCAAGGTTATAAAAAATTTTGTCGATTTAGCAACATAATTAAGGGGGGAAAAATATGGGTAGAGAATCTTATGAACATGTACCGATGGTGGTTATTAAAAGGCTACCTAAGTACTATCGTTATTTGACTGACTTAGTGGAAAAAAAGGTGGAACGTATTTCTTCCCAAAAGCTGGCGAGAATGATGGGGATTTCCGCCTCCCAATTGAGACAAGATCTCAACCACTTTGGTGAGTTTGGTCAACAGGGATATGGGTATAAAGTTATTGATTTACACCGGGAGATCGGCAGAATTATTGGTTTACAGTACCAGTATAACATGGTGTTGGTAGGGGCTGGAAATTTAGGGCAGGCGCTGGCCAATTACCCCAATTTCTGCCGGCGTGGATTTTGTTTGAAGGCTCTATTTGACATTAATCCAAAGTTAATTGGTTTACGGATTAATGAGGTAGAAATAAAAGACATTGACGAGTTAAAAGACTATGTACAGGAACATAATATCTCTATTGGAATAATAACGGTACCTAAAGAAGCTGCGCAAAATGCCGCAGATCTGTTGGTAAGTGCAGGAGTAAGTGCCATTTGGAATTTTGCCCCGGTTGATCTAAAAGTGCCGGACTCAGTAATACTTGAGAATGAACACTTGGTAGATAGTTTAATGGTATTGGCTTTCCGCCTGCAGGATAAATTTCATCGGTAAAAAACTACTCCTTCTCCGGAGTGGTTTTTTATTCATTGTTTTTACTCTTCGATTGCATTGTCAAGACAATAACTATTATGATAATATCTTATTTATAATATAAGTGATAAAAACCAGCATGATTTCCTCCTGCAGTATTTAACTCTGAACTAACCCGCCGCCCCATTTCTATTATAGGCTACTGGTGCCCAAGGGCGGTTAAATCCGGTATGGACTCAGATAAAATGTAGAGGGGAGGTTGAATCCACCTCTATGAAGCCTCGTTCAGCTATTCAAGTGGTTATTATTAAGGGGGGACAGAGTGTGGATGATAAGGAATGCTTGCTTAAAGAAGGATTGACCTTTGATGACGTGTTACTTGTACCTGCTCATTCAGAAGTATTGCCTAAAGATGTAGATGTCAGTTCGCGGATAACCAGGGAAATTTCTTTAAATATTCCACTTGCCAGTGCTGCTATGGATACGGTTACCGAAGCCCGGCTGGCCATTGCTTTAGCCCGGGAAGGCGGTATTGGTATTATCCACAAAAATATGAGTATTGCTGCGCAGGCTGCTGAGGTTGATAAGGTTAAACGCTCCGAAAGCGGGGTAATTGTTGATCCGATTTCCCTTTCCGCAGAGCATACGATCGAAGATGCGGAAGAGATTATGCAAAAATATAGGATTTCTGGAGTACCGGTTACCGATTCCGGTGGCAAACTGGTAGGTATAATTACCAATCGAGACATTCGTTTTGAAGAGGATTATTCTAAGCCTATTGCTGAGGCTATGACCAAGGAAAATTTGATCACAGCTCCCGTTGGGACAACCATGGCGCAAGCAATGGAAATTCTCAAGAAGTATAAAATTGAAAAGCTACCCTTGGTAGACAATAATTTTATCCTAAAGGGGCTTATTACGATCAAAGATATTGAAAAAGCAAAAAAATATCCGCAGGCAGCGAAAGATACAGTGGGTAGGTTGCGTGTAGGGGCTGCCGTGGGGGTAGGTGAAGAAACTTGGGACCGGATTGAGGCTCTGCTTGCTGCCGGTGTAGATCTTTTGGTTGTTGATACTGCTCATGGTCATTCGCAGGGAGTGTTGGATATACTGAAGGCTATTAGGAAGAAATACCCGGATCTGCAATTGGTAGCAGGGAATGTAGCCACTAAAGAAGCCACTAGGGATTTAATTGCTACCGGTGTAGATGCAGTTAAGGTTGGTATTGGCCCTGGTTCTATTTGTACGACCCGGGTTGTGGCTGGAATTGGTGTGCCGCAAATTACGGCAATTATTGACTGTGCTCGGGAGGCCAGTAAATATAATATCCCGGTTATTGCCGACGGGGGGATTAAATACTCAGGAGATATTACAAAGGCATTGGCTGCCGGAGCGGAAGTAGTAATGATTGGAAATCTCTTTGCCGGTACAGAGGAAAGCCCTGGCGAAACTGTAATCTATCAAGGAAGAAGTTATAAGGTCTACCGTGGAATGGGTTCTTTAGGAGCAATGAAGGAGGGAAGTAAGGATCGTTATTTCCAGGAAAATGTACAAAAGTTAGTGCCGGAGGGTATTGAAGGTCGTGTTCCTTATAAAGGGCCTTTGGCGGAAACTGTTTATCAATTGCTTGGCGGTTTGCGGGCAGGAATGGGTTATTGTGGAACCCCCAGCTTGCGGGAATTGCGTACAAAAACTAAGTTTATCAGGGTTACCAGTGCAGCTATGCGGGAAGGTCATCCCCATGATATCCATATTACTAAGGAGGCACCTAATTATAGTTGGGAAGGGTAGCATATTTGGGAGATAATTACATTAGAAAATACTATCTGAAAGGCAGGAAAATTTCTTTGTCTTAACGAATACATTAAAGTAAAGATAGAAATAAATAGACAAAAAGAAGTAATTGTGGCCCCGAGGGTAGAGCGATGTGCGAATCAACTTGGGGGTGGTAACAATGGCTTTTCAAGTTATTGGCTTACAGGGTCAATCGGTTTCTGTCGTGCATCTGTGATTGGTCAGATGTGGGATGGATTCGGTTGGCCTTTTTTATTATCCAAAGCGCAAACCTAGGAGGTGGTGTCCTTGAAAGTAGTTGTGGTAGAAGTTGGGGGCTGTCCAGAAACAGTTTGTGAGTTTTGTACGAGAAATTGCAGTAAAAATCATTTTGGGTTATTACGGCGGCAAACGGATTCAAACCCTGAAATTGAACCATGTACGGTAGGTTATTATATTAAACCACAGGGTGTTAATTTAGGTCGGGTTCCTCTGGCGGTAGTTCAAGGCAATAAATAATATGGCTAAAAGGAATTGCCCCAAAATGGCAAGGAGCCCCCTGAAATTAATGCAATATTCAGGGGGTTTTTCGTAGCAGTAAATAAAATAATAATAAGAAGATAGGGGTGGGTTTGTGTATTCGAAACCACGGTTACTACCGGCCGGAGATCGGGCATTGGTGGTGGAATTTGGCAATAAGGTTTCTTTGGATATAAATAAGAAAGTCAGGGCTTTGGTTTTAACTTTGCATAGAAACCCAATAGCAGGAGTGGAGGAACTGGTTCCCTCTTATCGTTCTGTCTTAATCTATTATGACCCATTGCGGCTCCCCCTCTTTGAATTGGAAGAGAGACTGGGTTTATTATTAGCGGATTTGGCGGAAGGTGAGGACAAAAAAGCAGAGGTCACAATAATTCCGGTCTGTTATGGTGGTGAGTACGGACCTGACTTGGCAGATGTTGCCCAATTAACAGGGCTTAAGGAAGATGAAGTCATAGAAATACATACAGGCACTGATTATTATATCTATATGTTAGGCTTTACACCGGGGTATCCATATTTGGGCGGGTTAGATCAGCGCCTTATTATTCCCCGGTTGCAGAATCCCAGGACAAGGATCCCTGCCGGCTCAGTGGCGCTTGCCGGGAATCAGACCGGTATTTATCCCATCGAAAGCCCTGGCGGTTGGCGGTTGATTGGGCGTACGCCTCTCAGGTTGTATGATCCCAACCGAGAGCCGCCGGTATTGCTTTCTGCAGGTAATTACGTTCGTTTTCAAGCCATTTCCCCTGCTAGGTATCGGGAATTGGCTAAGCAGGAGGGGGAGAATAATGCGCCCAGTATTTGAGGTATTAGCTCCCGGTATTTTTACAACTGTGCAAGATCGGGGACGCTACGGGTATCGGGCGTATGGAATTCCGGTAGCTGGGGCAATGGATCAATACGCCTTCAGGGTAGCGAACCTTTTAGTGGGTAATTCACAAGATGCCGCTGCTTTAGAAATAACTTTACCAGGTTTGCAATTAAAGGTTCTTGCGCAGACGGTAGTTGCTATTACCGGTGCAAATTTGGGCGGGGTATTGAATGGAAAAGAATTACCTTGCTGGCAAGCTGTTTCCGTAAAAGCGGGGGACGAGATCAGGTTTACAAAATTACATTCCGGCTGCCGCAGCTATTTGGCTGTAGCCGGCGGTATTGACGTTCCATTGGTGCTAGGCAGTCGTTCTACATATGTGCGGGGTAGGCTTGGCGGGCTCAACGGCAGACGCATACAAGCCGGCGATTGTTTATTTGCTCCGGAACCCACACAGAAAAACTGGGCCAGAGTGGACCGGCAAGTTCCCTTAGCCTATATACCCAGCTATGAAAGGAGTATTACACTTCGAGTTCTTATGGGGCCACAGGCGGATTATTTCGCCTCTGCAGGGCAAGAGACTTTTCTTACCGGTGAATATGTGGTTTCCCAAGATACGGATCGGATGGGTGCGCGGTTGATAGGCACTAAGATCGAACATGCGGATAAGGCAGATATTGTTTCTGATGGTGTCCCCCATGGCGCCATTCAGGTGCCGGGAAATGGCCAACCGATTATTATGCTGGCCGATAGTCAGACAGTAGGCGGTTATCCTAAGATTGCTACAGTAGTAAGTGCAGATTGGTATAAGTTAGGACAGGTTATCCCCGGGGATAAAATTAGTTTTACAACTATCAGCTACCAGGCAGCAATAGAGTTGCTACAGGCACAAGAACAACAATTAACCGATCTATCCTATTATCTAGATAAAGCGCAAGTTCGTATCTTTCAGGTTAATTTGCAAGGGAAAGGCTACACTGTAATGGTTGAGGAATTGTAAGGATAACATACAAGGAGGGAATTTTATGCGAATTGATTTGAATTCTGATGTAGGCGAGAGTTTTGGTGTATATAGTTTGGGGTTGGACAAAGAGGTGGCTAAATATGTAACTTCTTTTAACATTGCCTGTGGCTATCATGCCGGTGACCCCATGGTTATGGCTGAGACAGTCCGGATAGCAAAGGCTCATGATATAGGCATAGGTGCTCATCCCGGATATCCTGATTTGCAAGGTTTTGGCCGCAGAGTTATGCATATGACTCCTGAAGAGGTAACAAATGCAGTTATGTACCAAATCGGGGCGCTTCAGGCCTTTGCTCAGGCTCAGAATAGACCCTTACAGCATGTTAAAGCCCACGGCACTCTTTACAATATGGCCGCCAAGGATCCCAAATTGGCCGCAGCAATCGCAAAAGGAGTAAAGGCAGTTGCCCCTGATGCTATCCTGGTGGGCTTAGCCGGGTCAGAGTTGATTAAGGAGGCACTTGCTGCAGGGCTTAAGGTAGCCCAAGAGGTATTTGCAGACAGGGCATATAATGCTGACGGTACTTTAGTGCCCCGGTCAGAGCCGGGGGCTATGATTCATGATGCAGGGGAAGCTGCAAAGCGAGTGGTTCGGATGCTAACCGAGGGAAAAGTTACGGCTATTGACGGTACGGAAATAGCTGTTGTTGCCCATAGTGTCTGTGTGCACGGTGATAACCCGGCAGCTATTGCTTTTGTCAAACAAATTAGGGCAGCTTTAGTAAAGGCCGGGGTAGAGGTAGTTCCTTTGGCACAGGTGTTAAGTGGAGAATAAAAGCAAGTATTAAAGAGGTTCGGTTAATCAACCGAGCCTTTTTACTTATATGGGGATAGGCGAGAGGAAAAACAGAGGATAAAGGTGTAAATATCAATTCTTTTGGCAGAATATTAATAGATAAGGGGTTGCAAGATCAGTATTGAGGGGTGTATAATAAGAATGAAGGTCAATGATGGTCAAAGGAAAAGGGTGGGGATTCCAGTTGCCTACTTTAACTGAACAAATTGAACAGTGGTTAAAAGATAAGTTATCCTGCTCCCATAGTAATATGCTAGAGATAAAAAGAAGTGAAATTGCGGAGGTATTTGCTTGCGTTCCTTCGCAAATAAATTACGTTTTGGCCACCCGCTTTACTATAGAACAAGGCTATTTAGTGGAAAGTCGGCGTGGGGGAGGGGGTTTTCTCCGGATTATCAAGCTACGGGAAGATTTTTTTCAGCAGATACAGAAATTAATTAACCGCGATATTGGTTATTATATTAGTCAAAAAAGAGCAGAGAGGATTATCAGGCGGCTCATTGAGGAAGGGTTGATTAGTAGCAGGGAACAACGCCTACTTAAGACCGCAGTTGCCCGGGAAACTTTGGGAATAGAATCACCCCTGCGGGACGCCCTGCGGGCACGAATTTTGAAAGCCATGTTATTGGCATTATTAGTGGATTGAATCCTTCGAAGATGGGAGGAGTGATCAGAATGTTGTGTGAAGAATGCAAAAGGCGAACGGCAACAGTGTTGATTCGGAAAACCATTAATAATAAAACAACTGAACTCCATCTATGTGAACAATGTGCGCGGGAAAAGGGAGAATTAAATTTTATCAGTGGTACGGATTTTTCTCTCCAGAAACTTTTTGCCAGCCTCTTAGATTCTGATCCGGGTTTGGCTGAACTAGATTTCCGTCATAGTCAAGAAGTAAAATGCCCTCAGTGCGGATTAACATACCAGGATTTTCGTAAGACGGGACGGCTTGGCTGTGGTCGCTGTTATGATACATTTCGAAGCAGGTTGGAACCCCTTTTGCGCCGTATACACGGACAGACACAGCATAAAGGAAAGGTGCCGCACCGGATAGGGGGTAATCTTAAGGTTAAACAGGAGTTGCAATCCTTAAAGGAAGCTCTCAATGAAGCGGTTAAACGGGAGGAGTTTGAAAAGGCGGCAGTGTTACGGGATCAGATTCGGGATTTAGAAAGAAAAATGGAAAGATAGGGGGGGGATAACGTTGTCTTGGGAGGAAATTTTACAGCGACCGGCTTCTCGATGGACACAGGGTGATGGGCCAGTTAATGATGTGGTTATCAGCACTAGGGTTCGTCTTGCCCGTAATTTAGCTAAGCATCCTTTCCCCAATTGGGCAGAAGAAAAAGAGATGCAAGCGATTCTTAATGATGTAGAACATGCTGTACAGCAGCTGTCCACTAGAGAACAATTTTACTTTGTTAACTTAACTAGATTATCTGCCATAGATCGGCAGCTATTGGTGGAAAAACATTTGACCAGCATCGATCATATCAGGCAGCCTAAATACCGGGCAATAGTTCTGCGGGAAGATGAAGGTGTTTCCATTATGGTGAATGAAGAGGATCACCTGCGGATTCAATCTTTGTTTCCCGGCTTACAACTGGAGGCGGCAATGCAGTTGGCAAGTAATATTGATGACCAATTGGAAAATGTCCTCGATTACGCTTTTGATGAAATGTATGGTTATTTAACCACTTGCCCGACCAATGCCGGGTCAGGAATGCGGGCATCTTTAATGGTCCATTTACCCGGGTTAGTGATGCTCAATCAAGCGGGGAGGGTATTTGCAACTTTAGCCCAATTAGGTCTCATGGCTCGTGGTTTGTATGGGGAAGGGACAGAGGCTTTGGGAAATATCTTTCAGATCTCTAACCAAATAACATTGGGAAGATCCGAAAATGAACTGCTTGCCAACTTGGCAGCGGTGATTGGCCAATTGATTGAGCAGGAGCAAGCAGCTAGGAAAAGATTATATCAAGAGATGGGGAACCTTTTGCTTGATAAAATTTTTCGTTCCTTGGGAACTTTAACTCATGCTTATTTACTTTCTACTAAGGAGGCAATCAATTTAATCTCAGATTTGCGTTTGGGTTTAGATCTTAATTTACTGCCGGATCTAGATTACCAGGTATTGAATGAGTTGCTAATACTATGCCAGCCGGGCTTCTTGCAAAAAGTTGCCGGTGACCAGGAGAGTATACAAAAACGGGATGCCAAGAGGGCTGCATTGCTCAGAGAGAGATTAAAGGAAATCAAAAATTAATGGAGGTGAACAATATGTATGCACGATTTACGCAGCGGGCTCAACGGGTATTGGTATTAGCCCAGGAGGAGGCGCGCCGCCTGCAATACCCTTATATAGGGACAGAACACATTCTGTTGGGGTTGATTAGAGAGGGAACCGGAGTAGCTGCTAAGGTTTTGACCGAATTAGGTTTAGATGCGGAAAAAATCAGGAAAGAAGTTGAGCAAATTATCGGCCCGGGAAATGGTACTATAGCTGAAGAAATAAGTTTTACTCCCCGGGCTAAGCGGGTAATAGAGTTGGCAATAGATGAGGGGAGGCGCTTAGGTCATAATTATGTAGGAACAGAGCATCTTCTTCTTGGTTTAATCCGCGAAGGGGAGGGTGTTGCTGCCCAGGTTCTGCATAATTTGGGGGCTGATTTAGAAAAGGCGCGTAGTCAAATTATCCAGTTTATGGGCCAAGGGAAACAGCCCGGTGGAGCTCCCCTGCAGAAAAGCAAAGGAGGAAATACGCCTACCCTGGATTCTTTAGGCAGAGATTTAACTGAGATGGCTAACCAAGGGAAACTTGACCCTGTGGTAGGGCGAGAAAAGGAAATTGAACGGGTGATCCAGGTACTGAGCCGCCGGACGAAAAACAATCCGGTATTAATTGGTGAACCTGGAGTGGGAAAGACCGCTATTGCTGAGGGTTTAGCACAGCTTATCAGTGCGGGGAAGGTGCCGGAAATTCTGGCTGATAAAAGAGTGGTAACTTTGGATTTAGCTTCTGCAGTAGCAGGGACAAAATACCGGGGAGAATTTGAAGAACGCTTGAAGCGGATTACAGAGGAAATTCGCCAAGCGGGCAATGTTATTCTCTTTATTGATGAATTACACACAGTAGTGGGGGCAGGGGCAGCTGAGGGAGCAATTGATGCTGCCAATATCTTAAAACCGGCCTTAGCTCGAGGTGAGCTGCAGTGCGTTGGTGCTACCACATTGGATGAATACCGTAAATATATTGAGAAGGACGCGGCTTTGGAGCGACGATTCCAGCCTATTATTGTAGGGGAGCCCAGCAGGGAAGATACAGTGGCCATTTTAAAGGGCTTGCGGGATCGCTATGAAGCCCATCACCGAGTAAAAATAACTGATGCGGCCATTGAGGCTGCCGCCGGCCTTTCCGTCCGATATATTACTGATCGTTTCTTGCCGGATAAGGCAATTGATTTAATTGATGAAGCAGCTTCGAAGGTACGGTTACAGATGTATAATGCTCCCCCGGAATTAAAAAACATTGAGCAGGAATTGGAAGAAATAAGCAAGGAGAAGGAGGCTGCGGTGCAGAGCCAGGAATTTGAAAAGGCTGCCCAATTGCGGGATAAGGAGCAGGGACTGCGCAGGCAGTTGGAAGCAATACGAAGTAAGTGGGAAACAGAGAAAGGAAAAACAGAGGCAGTGGTAACTGAAGAAGATATTGCCCATGTAGTTGCCAGCTGGACCGGAATACCGGTCAACCAGTTAGCGGAAGAAGAAACCCAAAGGTTATTGAAACTGGAAGAAAGGTTGCATGAACGTGTTATCGGCCAAGATGAAGCAGTAACAGCAGTGGCGCGGGCAGTACGCAGAGCACGGGCGGGGCTTAAAGATCCCAAAAGACCCATTGGCTCATTTATCTTTCTTGGTCCTACCGGCGTTGGTAAGACAGAGCTAGCTCGCGCTTTGGCGGAAACCCTTTTTGGCGATGAAGATGCTATGATCCGACTGGATATGTCCGAGTATATGGAGAGGCATACAGTATCTCGCTTGGTAGGTGCGCCTCCTGGCTATGTCGGTTATGATGAAGCTGGACAATTGACGGAAAAGGTAAGGCGGCGTCCTTATTCGGTAGTGCTCTTTGATGAGCTGGAAAAGGCACATCCGGAGGTATTTAATGTTTTATTACAGATCCTTGAAGATGGTCGCTTAACTGATGCCAAGGGGAGAACAGTGGATTTTCGCAACACTGTCATAATAATGACTTCCAACGTAGGAGCTCATTATTTGCAGGGAGAAGCTACCGTAGGCTTTCGTCCCCAAACAGCAGAAGCTACCTATCGGGGAATAAAGGATCGCGTCTTGGATGAACTAAAGAAGACCTTCCGTCCGGAATTTCTCAATCGAGTTGATGAAGTGATTGTATTCCATCCATTAGAGGAAGAGCATTTGCAGGAAATTGTGGATCTGATGTTGAAAGAGCTAGTACAACGTCTGACAGAACAGGGAATTAAATTAGATGTTACCGCAGCGGCAAAAAAATTACTGGCGAAAGAAGGGTATGACCCCACCTTCGGCGCCCGCCCCTTACGGCGTGCTATCCAGCGTCTGGTGGAAAATCCCTTGGCAGAAAAGGTATTAGCCGGTGATTTTGCCCCCGGCGATTTAGTGGAAGTTTTTGCCGATGAAGGCAGATTGGAGTTTCGTCTGCAGGAAGGCATTGCGCAAGGGATGTAGTTAAGGTGCCTATTAGGGAGAGGAGAACATGGCGAAAAGTAGGAGCATTTTTGTCTGTCAAGAGTGTGGTGCGGAACACCCCAAATGGTTAGGTCGCTGTAGCAGTTGTGGCAGTTGGAATAGCTTAATTGAGGAAGTCCGCGGAGGGGATAGGAACTCCTTCCCCGGACTTCTCCCTTCTGGGGGGCAAAAGGGGGAAGTAGTCCCTATTTCTCAGGTACCCGGAGATGTGGAGCAAAGATTGAGTACAGGTATGGGAGAATTTGATCGGGTATTGGGTGGCGGTTTGGTATCGGGTTCTTTGACCTTAGTGGGAGGGGATCCGGGGATAGGAAAATCAACAATTTTACTACAAGCTGCCGCTTATTTTGCCCGCCATTACGGCACTGTTTTGTATATATCCGGAGAGGAATCTCCCGGTCAGCTAAAACTGCGGGGGATCCGATTGGAGGCTTTAGAGGAAGATTTATTAGTACTTGGAGAAACGGATTTGGTAGATATAATGGAAAAGATTAATCAACTAAAACCAAGTTTAGTAATTTTGGACTCTATTCAAACAGTCTATTTAAGTGAGATTACTTCTGCGTCAGGTAGTGTTAGTCAAGTACGGGAATGTACCTTTCGCCTGTTAAGTTTAGCAAACTCTCTTAACATACCAATTATAATTGTGGGGCATGTGACCAAAGAAGGAGCTTTAGCCGGTCCTCGGGTTTTAGAACATATGGTTGATACGGTTCTATACCTGGAAGGTGAGCGACATCATATTTACCGTATTTTGCGGAGTGTAAAGAACAGGTACGGCTCTACCAATGAGATTGGTATTTTTGCAATGGGCGAAAGAGGTTTACGAGAAGTTAACAATCCCTCGGAGCTATTTTTAGCGCAACGCCCCACCAGTGCAGCCGGTTCGGTGGTAATCGCTACATTAGAAGGTACGCGGCCGTTACTGGTTGAAGTACAAGCATTAGTTAGTCCCAGTGGTTTTGGCGTACCTCGTCGTTCCGGAACCGGTATTGATTACAACCGTTTAGTAATGCTGTTGGCAGTTTTAGAAAAAAGAGAAGGATTACATATTGGCAACCAAGACGTATATGTGAATGCAGTTGGTGGTGTGCGGATAGTGGAGCCGGCAGCAGATTTGGGGATAGCAGTTGCTTTAGTATCTAGTTTTCGTGGCGTTCCCGCTCCAGAGGCTACAGTAGTTTTCGGTGAGGTAGGTTTGACTGGAGAAGTTAGGCTGGTATCCCGTTTAGAACAGCGGTTAAGGGAAATTGAGAAACTGGGTTTTAAGCAGTGTATTTTACCTTGCGGGAATTTAGAACGGTTAGAGCTACAAACGACTCTTAATTTGCTACCTGTTCACTCAGTAGGAGAAGCGTTGCAACTCTTTTAATGCAATTAATAATAATTGGCTATTATCGTAATATCTACCTAAAGAAGTATTGATGATAAGATAGCTTTTCTCTCCCCTAGGTCTCCCTCTTCTGAAAAAAATGTGATTAATTTAACAAATATCATTGACTGTAGTACTAATGTATTATATTATACAAGTGTCAATGATTTAACAAAGGGGGGAGGATTAGTGTTAATTGATAAGATTAAGGAGTTTAAGCCTCATAAGCTGGGATTGAGTAAAGTACTAGGCGATCTAGAAACGGAAATAATGGAAATTATGTGGCGGGATGAACAAGCAATGGTTAGGGATGTTCATAAAGAACTTGTCAAAAGAAGGGAAATTGCTTATACTACCGTCATGACCGTGATGGGACGCTTGGTTGAAAAAAAAATCCTGGCTCGGGAGCAGGTAGGAAATGCGTATGTTTACTCCCCGCGCATATCAAAAAATGACTTTTGCAAATTAGTTGTGAGAGAAGTTATTGATGGTTTATTGGATGAGTTTGCTGAACCTGCCATTTCCCATTTTATTAGCCGTTTAAGTCAAGTGGAAGACGAAACACAACTTAAACGGCTGGAAGATTTGATCGCCGGGAGTAGAAAGGTAGAGAATGAGTGAACTTTGGGCGACTATTTCCGGAGAATTTTTTTATTTTTATGTAATCTTTGTTCTGCTTTCATTTATATATTGGTACTATTACCAGTCGAGTTATTTCACATCATAAACCCGAGGGTTAAGGCTAGGTTATTTGCTTTGCCTTTAATTCTGCCTTGTAGGGGCTATTGGTTATTATTTCGTTTACAGGGCGGGAATTGTGGTAGCGGTGCGGGATTAGGTTCTTTGCTTTATCTTCGTATCCCTTGTACGTGGCGCCATGCAAGCTTGTGATGATTACGCCTGCAATCTTATCCATAAGCCGTTAATTTTAGCCGAATGTTTATTAGAATTGGGACGAATGATTAGGGGAACAGCAAAAATTAGCTGGAATATTCCGCGTGTATACCTTATAGTTTGGGGGCAGAGATGATTGCTAACCCAGCGGATAGAGCAGCTACTTTAATTGGAATTTCTCACCCCCTAGTTCTTGGCAGTCTGCATTCCCCCTCATGTTTGTCCTGGTGAATTTATCATTTTAAGCGCCAATGTGGCGCTTTTAGTTTGTCTTAGGGTATTAATTGACAAACCGTAAGCGAAGGTCTATCCTAATAACAGATCCCCGGTGCGGGCAAGAGGAAAATATAAATAGTATGCTTGAAAGAGGGGGGGAGTTTGCAATGAAACAGACTGGTGTAGTTGTGGAATGTATTGGGGATAAAGCGAAAGTAAAAACGCACCGGCATACCATGTGCCATAATTGTGGCAAATGTGACGGCGGTTTACATGGAATAGAATCCCCCCGTGATTTAGAGGTTATTGTGGAAAACCCTGTGGCTGCGGAAGAAGGTCAAGTAGTTCAATTGGAAACAGCTGCTCGAGGGATATTCGGTGCTGCCTTCTTAGTGTATATTCTGCCGCTAATCAATTTTTTTCTTGGTTTTGGCTTCGGACAATGGCTAGCCACTTACTGGGGCTTTGCTCAACAGGCGGAGTTACTGGGAGGTGCCATTGCTGTTTTAATGCTGGCAGCTACCTATTGTGGTTTGCGTATCCAGGAAAAGAAATTTGCCCGGAACAAGAGCTTTCAGGCTGTAATTACCGGGATATTGGAAGAATAGCTATAAGCCCGCTACTGGGCTTTTTTTATGGTGTTGAATTAATTATATAAGGGATTAAATACACTACTAATTAGCGCTAGTTCTAAAAGGCTTCTGTTGTCGCTGGGATGGCATTTATGGTATGATTATTGATATTATTACTACTGGAGGCGAATTGATGATTCCGGTCATATCTTTTATTGGGCATTCGGGGGTCGGTAAAACTACGCTACTGGAAGGTTTATTACCAATATTAAAGGATCGGGGTTTGCAGGTAGCGGTTATAAAACATCATCATCAAGAGTTTGAAATCGACAGACCTGGAAAGGATACATGGCGCTTTGCCCAGGCAGGCGCTGCTGCAGTTGCAATTTCGGCACCTAATAAGTATGCTTTAGTCCGGCGGTTAGAGCGGGAATTGACCTTGGAAGAAATTGTCTCAACACTCGGCCAACCTGATTTGATTATTACCGAAGGCTATAAAGGGGCAGATTATCCTAAAATTCAGGTATTCCGCACTGGATATGCAGAAAAATTGTTGGCACCGGTAAATATGCTATTGGCAGTTGTTGCTGATTATCCGCTGGATTTACCGGTGCCAGTCTTTAGGTTCGACGACCTGGTTGGGATAGTAGATTTTCTGGTTAAGTATGTTAAAGGATAATGATTTATAGTCAGAACCCATACTGCCTATGGCACATCAGCAGAGGGATGCAAACCGGTCAATAGCATTATACAGGGAGAAGGAGATAAAAAACGGGTGTGGCTGTTGTTTTCAACCATTACCCGCTTCTTTGGATAAACTAAGATAGGTTAAAGATACCTAGAGTTCGCAATTTATTATATTCTTTTAACATAACCTGCAGCAGATCTACATCTAAGAGATTGCAAAGGGCTACTAAATAAAAGAGCGTTGCCCCCAACTCATCTTCGAATATTTCTCGGCAATTGGGACACAGTTTTCCCTCAAGGTGTGGTTCCATATATTTTTTCAAGGTGGCTAAGGAAGCATCTTGGGGGATAGCCTGTTTAGAAGCATTTATTTCAAGGCAGCCACAATTAGTAACAGCTTTGGTTATTGATCTATTTGTGCGGGCACATCCTTCTTGCAGCTTAGATAAAACATCTAAAATACTGCGATGTCTGACCAAACACTCGTCTACCTGTTGGCGAAATTCCTCGTAAAGCAAATCCTCCATGCAGGTTTCACTCCTTATTGGAAACTCCATTGAGAAGTCCAACTGCACTTTTCATTATACATATGGCTAGGTGCGATTGTCAATGTGTGGTGGTGGAGGAAAGAGCGTTATCTGTTATGAATTATTTGCTATGGAAGCAAAAATTGCGCGATTAATAAGAAATTTTATTAGGTATATGGAATTTCTAGCATAAAATTAGTGGCCAATATCGTTGACAAGCGCAATCAAGAGTGATATAATTATAAATTCTTGACATGAATAGCAGATTATGTTACACTTATATTAGTTTAATATGGGTGGGAGGTAGATTGAAGTTGATATTTAATATTGGCGATAAAGTCGTCTACCCCATGCATGGAGCGGGAATTATTCAGGCAATTGAAGAAAAGGTAGTGTTAGGGGAGAAGCGCAATTATTATGTTATGTATCTGCCCTTAGGTGATATGAAAGTTATGATCCCTACAGGAAGCGTAAATAAATTGGGCTTAAGAGAAGTTATTAACGAAGAAGGTGTACAAAAGGTTTTGCAAATATTGCAAGAGAAGCAACAAAAAATGTCGTCTAATTGGAATCAGCGCTATCGAACTAATATGGAAAAAATCAAAAGTGGCGATATTTATAAAGTTGCGGAAGTGGTTACTTATTTATCGTCCCGCAAAAAAGAGAAAGGTCTTTCAACTGGAGAAAGTAAGATGTTAGACAATGCCCGCCAAATTCTAATTAGCGAATTGGTATTGGCTCAGGACTTGGCGGAAGAGGATGCGGAAAGTTTAGTTGATGACCTGTGTGGATAATCAGCCTCAACGTCAGTCCAAGCTGGCGTTTTTTTCTTTGCCTTATTTTAGCAATAGAGGTTTAAGTTGTGATTACTAGGGCTATACTACTAGGGGAAAGAAAAATAGTTGGAGGCCGAAAGAAAGACCAACTATTAAAAGTCAAATAAAATATGTAAAAAAACTATAAATGAGATCCAACTAAAAACAGGCATCACAAAAAGGCTTGTATTATTACAAACCTGAAACAATATATAATTACATGGAATTAAGCTTTGGGCACATAAGGTTGGTTATTCTTTAGGACAGCATAAATGATATTACACATTTTTCTAGAAACTGCACCAACACAGGTAAGATGATGTTTACCTTCTGCCCGCTTTTTTTGATAGAAAGCGCTTAATACAGGGTCTTTAAAAGAAGCAATCAAGGCAGCCTGAAAAATGGCTTTACGTAAATATGGTGAACCGCGTTTGCTCATAACATTATGTGTAGATTCGTATTCACCGGATTTACTAACTGAAGCATCAATACCTGCAAATGCTACCAGTTTTCTGGGGCTGTTAAACTTAGATATGTCACCGATTTCACCGATAATCGTAGCGCCAGTGACGTTTCCAATACCAGTTATGGTTGTTATGGGAGAGCCTAGTTTCTCCATCAGACGGTTGATTTCGCGTTCTGTATCCTTTACTTGCTGTTCAATAAAAGAAATCTGCTCAATTAAAGCCCTTAGTTGAAAGGAAAAACTGTCTTTGGCAAAGGTGATGCCAAAAGAATTAGAAGCAGCAGATTTAAGTTGCTTTGCTTTTTCAGCACCAACCTTTTGGCGACTTAGCTGTGTAAGCAGTTGTGCCAAAGCATCTGCTGAAACGGATTCAAAATCAATTGGTGAAGAAAACTGGCATAGAATCTCCTTTGAGGTCTTACCAAAAATGTTTGAAAATATGTATTGATATTCAGGAAACACCTGATCAAGGACACAGACCACCTTGCGCTTTAAATCACTGATAGACTCCACCAGATAGGAACGGAAACGGGTCAAGTTACGGAGGGAAAAAATATCCTCGTCAGAAAGGCGGGTTTCCACAAACTGTCCGTAGCGGATTAAATCAGCAATGAGGATAGAATCAATGATGTCGTTCTTGCGTTTTCTAATCTCAACACCTTTGCGCCAGCCATCGGTCTGTATGGGGTTAATAACATGAATCAGGAAACCTTTACCATAGAGAAATGAGTAAACAGAAAGCCAATAATGGCCAGTAGCTTCCATGCCAATCTCAAAATCGGCAGTGTTGGAAGAATAAGAGGAAAGCTTAGATAAGAGAGCGTCTGCACCATCAGAAGTGTTTGAAAAAGAAAAAGCCTTAAAAATTATTTTCCCACTGTCATCCATCATAGAAGCTACATGATTATTTTTTCCAATATCAATACCAACAAAAAACATAAATACACCTCAAACAAATTATTTTAGATTGGGAGTCCACTCATCTAATAAGCGTCACTACCTTGTGTTAAATACGGAGAGAAGCCAAACTGGCAACCAACATCCAACTCATACGCGAACTGCTTATTAGAGAGAGGTATCAGTCTTTCAAGTACGAGCATAAAAGCTCAAGGAGGCAACGATAATTCTCTCAATCTAATAAGACAATTATCTCCTGACAGATAGAAGATGTAAAGAATAGGTTTATAGGTTTTCCTAATAAATAACCTAAATACATTATACAAGGAGGCAAGTCCATGTGTGCTTGTCAAAGAATAATAAGATATCGTATAATAAGAGGTAGCTTAGGGGAGGAAAGAGAGGGACGTGATATTTGTGGTTAGGAAGCTAATTCGTTTACTAATAACTCTGCTCGGCGGAATCGGCGGATACCAGCTATTTGCTTATACGTGGCCTTTTATCGCCTCTGTAGCCAATATTGCAGGGGATACCGGGTTGCTGCATGGCGGAGTATTAGGAGTGGGGACTCTTGCGGGTGTAATTATATCTTTTCTCATAGCTCCCTTTATAATGAATCAAGGTTTAATTCTTATTGAGTGGAGTGAAGCCAGATTACAAAAAGTACCTACCTATGATATTGTTACCGGAGCTTGTGGTCTTATTGTTGGTTTAATTATTGCCAATCTCTTGGGGGTTCCTCTATCCAGAATACCGGTTGTAGGTTTTATCCTTGCCTTGATTGCCAATTTAGGATTTGGATATTTAGGCATGGTAATGGCTGTAAAAAGAAAGGATGAATTATATAATCTGGTTGGAAATTTCCGTTTAGGCAAAGAGAAGCATGTGGCTACGGGCGGGCATGAAAATCAAGACGTTCCCAAAATTCTCGATACCAGCGTTATTATTGACGGTCGCATCGCTGATATTTGTAAGAGTGGTTTTATTGCCGGTCCATTGATTATCCCCGGTTTTGTGTTGGAGGAATTGCGGCATATTGCTGATTCTTCTGATTTGCTCAAACGTAATCGGGGGCGGCGGGGTTTAGATATCCTCAACAAGATTCAGAAGGAACTTGAGGTAAAGGTGCAGATATATGAAGGGGATTTTACCGATATTCCTGAGGTAGATAGCAAGCTTGTGCGGTTGGCTAAGGTGTTGGGCGGCAAAATTTTAACCAATGATTTTAATTTAAATAAGGTAGCAGAGTTACAAGGAGTGGAAGTGTTAAACATCAATGAGTTAGCAAATGCGGTGAAGCCGGTAGTTTTGCCCGGTGAGGAAATGGTAGTCCAGGTAATTAAAGACGGTAAGGAAGCAGGTCAAGGGGTCGCTTACCTTGATGATGGAACTATGATCGTAGTTGATGGCGGGAAGCGCCACATAGGTGAAACTATTGGTGTTATGGTCACCAGTGTGCTCCAAACTGCTGCCGGAAGGATGATTTTTGCAAAACCGAAAGTAATGGAGAAGGCTCTATGAAACCTCAGGTAGCTGCTGTTATTGTTGCTGCTGGCAGTGGTACCAGGATGGGTTTAGGTCGCAAGAAAAAGCAATATCTTTGCTTGGACAATCGACCCATCCTGACCCACTCCATTTTTGTGTTTCAGGATAGTCCGGTAATTGATCAAATTGTGGTTGTGGTCAAAGAAGAAGATATTGCCTACTGTCAGCAGGAAATAATAAAAAAATATAACTTACATAAAGTATCACAGGTTGTTGCCGGCGGGAAAGAGCGTCAGGATTCGGTGTATCAGGGATTAAAAGCTTTATCTTTGGCAACGGAAATAGTACTAATTCATGACGGTGTGCGGCCTTTGGTCCCTGCCAAAATACTACCTGAGGTTGTACAAGCTGTACGGACTTATCAAGCAGCAGTCGTCGCTGTGCCGGTAAAGGATACGATCAAAGTAGTTGCCAATGGGTTTATTAAAGGCACTCCGGAAAGAAATTCGTTGTGGGCTGTACAGACCCCGCAAGGATTTTATTACCCCTTGATCATGGAAGCATACCGGCAGGCAGAAAAAACTGGGCAAAAATCCACCGATGATTCTAAACTGGTAGAGGCTCTAGGAAAACCCATAAAAGTAGTTGTCGGCGACTATTGTAACTTGAAGGTAACTACCCCCGAAGATATTGATATTGCAACTGCTCTCCTCAAAAGGAGGAAGAAATCATGCCAGTTGGTTTAGGTTTTGATGTACACCGCTTGGAAACAGGTAGGCCATTGATTCTGGGCGGTGTTTGTATTCCTTTTCATAAAGGATTAGCTGGTCATTCCGATGCAGATGTGTTAACCCATGCGTTAATGGATGCTCTTTTAGGTGCAGTAGGGGAAGGAGATATCGGGATACACTTTCCTGATACGGATCCGGCATTTTTGGGGGCTGACAGCTTAGTTTTACTCCGGCAGGTAATGGATATGGTTAAGGCTAAGGGTTTTTCGCTTGTCAATATCGATATGATTATTATGGCGGAAGCCCCAAAGATTGCTCCTTATGTGCAAAGGATGCGGCAGAGCTTGGCGCAAACTATGAATATAAATAAAGAGGGAATAAATATTAAAGCCACAACTACGGAAGGATTAGGTTTTGTCGGGAGAGGCGAAGGAATTGCTGCACAGGTAGTGGTGTTGTTGCAAAATAGTGTTGATTAGCCCTTTGTTGCTCTAATCATGGGGCTGTGATATAATAAGCTCACCTACAGGATAGAATTGGAAGTTGCCCATAAGGAGGTCAATAATGTGGATAATATTCG
This sequence comes from bacterium, assembly GCA_050951765.1. Taxonomy (GTDB): domain Bacteria; phylum Bacillota; class DTU030; order DTU030; family JBMNJR01; genus JBMNJR01. The sequence continues at coordinate 29,995 of JBMNJR010000001.1, forward strand.
TGTTCGATTTGCACCAAGCCCTACTGGACCCTTACATATTGGCGGCGCCCGGACTGCTCTGTTTAACTGGTTATTAGGCCGGAACGAGGGCTCTACTATGATCTTACGGATTGAAGATACTGATCTGGAGCGGTCCACCAAAGAATCGGAGATCAATATTATTAGAGATTTAAGGTGGCTCGGCCTTGATTGGGATGAAGGGGTAGAAATCGGTGGCGAATACGGGCCATACCGGCAATCAGAACGGTTGCATATATATGAAGAATTCACGCAGCGGCTTCTGGCGGAGGGTAAAGCTTATTTCTGTTATTGTTCAGAAGAGGAATTGGAAGAACAAAGACAGAAGCTTTTGGCGCAAGGTGAGATGCCCCGTTATACCGGCAGGTGTCGGTATTTATATGAAGAAGAACAGTTAGAACTACGGAAAGCGGGACGGCAGCCGGTAGTTCGATTTAGGGTGCCAACCGGAGAAACGGTTATTGTGGAAGATGAGGTAAGGGGTAGGGTAGAATTCGATAGTGACGGTATCGGTGATTTTGTGTTAGTAAAGTCTGACGGCATTCCTACCTATAATTATGCTTGTGTTATTGATGATTATCTGATGAAAATTACCCATGTAGTTCGCGGTGAGGAACATTTATCCAATACTCCGCGGCAAGTTTTATTGTATCAAGCCTTTGGCTGGACTCCGCCTAAATTTGGTCACATATCGTTAATTTTAGCAGAAGATCGGACGAAGATGAGTAAACGCAAAGGCGATACTTCTGTAGAACAGTATAGGGATAAAGGCTATTTGCCGGAAGCAGTGGTGAACTTCCTTGCCCTTTTAGGTTGGTCTCCGGAAGGGGAGAAAGAAATTTTTACTGCTCAGGAATTGGCGGCACAGTTTAGTTTGGAACGGGTCTCACGGGCACCGGCTGTATTTGATATGAATAAACTTAAGTGGTTAAATAGTTATTATATTAAACAAAGTCCGCTGAAGCGGATTACTGATATGGCAATACCATATTTACAGCGAGCCGGCTATCTAAAAGCGGAAATATCTGCCCATGAATATGCATGGGTCGAGAAAGTAGTGGCAGCGGTGCGGGAGTATATTAGCTGCTTAAGTGAGATTACGGAACACGTAGATGTATTCTTTAATGATGAAATCGATTTCGAAAACGAAGCGGTAAAAGATATCCTGAGAGAGGAACAGGTTCCACAGATATTGAATGCATTGCTAGGGAGTTTTGAACAAGCGGAATTATCGGTTGCAGAAGCCAAGCAAATGATTAAGAAAATCGGGAAAGACTTAAAGCTAAAGGGCCAAAAGCTCTATATGCCCATCAGAGTTGCTTTGACCGGAAAAAATCATGGCCCGGAACTGGATGAGTTGATAGCAATTTTGGGGAAAGAAAGAGTAGAATATAGGGTAAAAAGGGCAATGGAAATATTGGACTGAGGATTAGCCCGTAGCCCTGCTTTTTGTGGCCATGGTTAAGTATGCGGTTAAACTACGGGCATCCCAGTATTTCTTTTTGCTGCGGGAAGTCCGTTTTTCTTTTATTATGGGGATAAGGAGGTTTTAATGTGGGCTTGCGTGTTTATAACACCTTGACAAGGCAAAAGGAGAAGTTCAAGCCCCGGGATGGGAAGAAGGTGGGGATTTATGTTTGCGGAGTTACCCCTTATAATTATTGCCATGTAGGCAATGCCAGGCCTTATGTAGTATGGGACGTTATCAGGAGATATCTGGAATATAAGGGTTATGATGTTTTGTATGTGCAGAACTTCACCGATGTAGATGATAAAATTATGGCTAAGGCTGCTCAGGAAGGGCGAAGTCCCACTGAAGTGGCAAATCAGTTCATTGCTCAATATTTTGCCGATATGGATGCTTTAGGGATAAAAAGGGCTCATGTTTACCCCCGGGTTACGGAGCATATTCCGGAAATAATTGAAACGGTAAATGCTTTAGTAGCCAAGGGTTATGCTTATGAGGTGGATGGCGATATTTATTACGATGTTAGTAAGTTTGCTGATTACGGCAAGCTTTCTGGCCGGAGTTTAGAAGATTTAAAAGCGGGAGCCCGGGTGGAAGTGGATGAGCGCAAAAATAATCCCATGGATTTTGCCCTGTGGAAAAAGGCAAAACCAGGGGAAATGGCCTGGGATAGCCCTTGGGGCCCCGGAAGGCCAGGATGGCATATCGAATGCTCGGTAATGGCCCATAAGTATTTGGGGGATAGTTTTGATTTTCATGGTGGCGGTGTAGATTTGGTTTTCCCTCACCATGAAAATGAGATTGCCCAATCAGAAGCCTATACAGGAAAGCAATTAGCCCGCTATTGGCTCCATAACGGTTTTGTTAATTTTAGCGGTAAAAAGATGGCAAAGTCCGTAGGCAATGTAGTTTCCATAGCCGAAGCCCGGAAGCAATATCCCGGGATAGCATTGCGTCTTTATCTTTTGTCTACCCACTACCGCAGCCCCATAGATTTTGACTTGGAAAAATTGGGGGCAGCGGTGAAAGGATGGGAAAGGTTACAAAATGCCGCCCAAGCCTTGGAGGATGCTTTTAGTTCCCGGCAAAGTGAAGGATGCTCGCTGGCGGAACTGTCCCCTGGACAAAGGGAATTTTTGCAGCAGGGAGAAAGTGCTCTAACTAAGTTTATAGAAGCCATGGATGATGATTTTAATACTGCCTTAGCGGTTGGGGTTTTATTTGATCTGGTGCGGGAGATCAATATCTTTTTGCGTCAACCTTTAACCTCTGCGCAGGATGTGTTTGTTTTAAGCAAGGTGAGGGATGTATTTACTACGATCAGTGATGTATTGGGTTTAGTTGCCGCACCAGAGGCTGCTCAAGAGCAGGCAGATCTAGTGGCAGAATTGATGCGGTTAATTATTAACATCCGGCAAGCGGCGCGGGAGAAAAAGGACTTTGCTCTGGCGGATAAAATCAGGGAGCAGTTGGCAGGTTTAGGTTTTATCCTGGAAGATACACCCCACGGGGTGCGTTATCGTCGGAAGTAGGGAAGAAAATTGCGGCACAGGTTTCAGTTTTGGGCTTGGTTGCAAGGGAGAAGTAATAAGATATTAGCCGGGAAGGGATTGGAGAGCCCTTCCCTTTCTCAAGATCCGGCCCGTTTGCCCATTGCTACATTGGCCTATATTGGTGATGCGATTTATGAGTTGCATGTGCGGGCCGGCTTAGTGGAAACCGGTGTTCTTAAAAGTAATGAGCTGCATCGGAAAGCTGTGCAAAGGGTTTGTGCCAAGGCTCAAGCCAAGAAGCTTAGGTCTTTGGAGCCTGATTTGCAGGAAAAAGAAAGAGACTTGGTGCGCCGTGGCCGCAATGCCCATACTGGGCACGTACCGAAGGGAGCGAAGGTAATGGACTATCGTTCCAGTACGGCGCTGGAAGCACTGATTGGATATCTTTATCTTAGTGGGGAATGGGAGCGGTTAGCGGAAATTTTGCAAGCGGTTGAGGAATAAGAATTGTTTATCGAAAACAGGGGGAGGAAGGACAATGCTTAAGGTGACTTTAATTAACCATACTCCGGAGCCGGAAAAAACAGTGGCGGCAGCTGCCCGTTTATGTTATTCCCAGACAGGGGCTGCCGAACTGTGGGAAAATTTAACGCCGGATAAAGTTGATCGGTTTATAGCGAAACTGGTAGAGATGGGGCATCTATCGCCTACAGAACATGTTAGTTTCACTTTTGCCATTGAGGGAGTCAGTCGGACATTATCTCACCAATTAGTTCGGCACCGGATCGCTTCTTACTCGCAGAAATCGCAGCGGTATGTTGCAGAGGATGGTTTTCAATTTGTTGTACCTCCTGCAATTAAAGCTGACCCTGCTGCTTTCCGGATTTTTACAGAAACTATGGAAACATTGCGCGAAAGTTATCGGCAGTTGGCAAGCATGGTTCCCAAAGAAGATGCCCGCTACGTACTTCCGAATAGCTGTGAAACTAAGCTAGTTGCTACTTTTAACTGTAGAAGTCTTTTTAATTTTTTCCGCCTGCGGTGTTGCCAAAGGGCACAATGGGAGATAAGGGAGTTAGCTGAGAAGATGTTAGCGGAGGTACGGTCTGTTGCTCCCCGTTTGTTTACCTATGCGGGTCCCAGTTGCGCGGTGGAAGGCATTTGTTACGAAGGTCAGATGTCATGTGGGCGTGCTCCTGTATTGCAAGATGTGGTTAATAGTTATAAGAAGAAGGACAGGGGAGTAGAATAGTATTGGTGAGCTTGAGATCACAATTGGTAGGTGTTTATTGGTGGAGGCAGAAAACCTAGAAGGCCGTAATGCTGTTTTGGAGGCGCTACGTTCTAAACGTCCGTTAAATAAAATCTTGCTCGCCCGGGGCAGCAAACCAAATTTTTCTGCGGGAAATCAGGCAATTGGCCCGGGAGCGGGGCATAGTTGTACAAGAGGTTGATAGAAAAAAAATTAGATTCAGATGGCCACTACGGCAAACCATCAAGGTATTATTGCCCAAGCGGCGCCAAAGCCTTATGCGCAAATAGAAGACATCTTAGCCCTTGCACAGGCGCGGAGCGAAGAACCGATGTTATTAGTGCTGGATGGAATTGAGGATCCCCACAATTTGGGCGCCCTTATCCGCAGTGCCGATGGAGCCGGCGTACATGGCGTGGTAATTCCCAAACGCCGGGCTGTTGGGTTAACCGCTACTGTTAGTCCGCGCTTCTGCCGGAGCGGTGGAATATATCGATGTGGCACAGGTGACAAATCTAGCCCGTTGTCTAGATCAATTGAAGGACAATGGCCTTTGGATCGTGGGCGCAGATCCTGAAGGTGAGCATTTATATACGGAAGTGGATCTCACCGGCCCCATTGCCATTGTAATCGGCAGTGAAGGTAAAGGGATTCGGCGCTTAGTAAAAGAAAAATGTGATCTGTTGGTGCGGTTACCCCTCCGGGGGCGCATCTCTTCACTGAATGCATCTGTAGCGGGCTCGCTGGTGTTGTATGAGGTTGTTAGACAGCGGACCAGAGGAGCAAGATCGGGATGCCGAAGCGATATTTTCGGTTTCTAATTATCAGCTGTATATTTATTGTTTTATTCCTATCCAGCTTGTTGTTGGGCATGGGGTATTATTATCGAGAAAGGATTATCCCTGGAGTTAGCATATACGGCCAATCTATGGGCGGATTATTGGTAGTGGATGCTGCTGAAAAGCTCGAGGAGATGGCTGCGAGATTTTCATACGCGACCTATCGAGCTTTTTTGTCGGCGAGCAAAGCTGGGTGCTTTCACCGGCCCAACTGGGGATAGATATAAACAGGGAGGAGACACTAGATGCTGTTTTTCAGTTGGGCAGACAGGGAACCTTATGGGAACGGATCCAATCATGGTGGTGTGCGTGGCGGCAAGGTTATGAAGTAAGTATTGCTTTACTGGTGGATGCAGCAAGCACTTGACCAATGTTTGCAAGATTTGGCTCAGGAAATCAACCAAAGGCCACAAAATGCTTCTCTAGATCTTGCCACGCTGGAGGTCACCCCCGGATATCCGGGGAGGGAATTGGAGCAGACAGCATCCCGGGAAAAGCTGTTGCGCAATATAGTTGATCCCGGTTTTTCAGAAATGTCTTTAGTTGTGAAGTGAGATTGCACCGTTGACAACAACTGAGGATATTGCTCTATTGGAGGGGATTGATGTTTTGGCCCGTTCGGTAACGGTTTTTGAACGGCAGGCTGAAAACCGCACAAACAAATATTAGATTGGCAACTCGCGCAATAAATGGAGCTATCCTTCGCCCGGGAGAGGTTTTTTCTTTTAATGAAGTAGTTGGCCCGCGCGGCCCCGAGTACGGATTTGTAGAAGCTCCTGAATTGGTGAACTTTGAATTAGTACCGGGATATGGCGGTGGTATCTGTCAAGTTGCCTCAACCCTTTTTCATGCGGCGCTTCTGGCTGGGTTAGATGTGGTGGAACATCACAATCATTCCCGACCTTCCGCCTATATATCAATGGGTTTGGATGCTACAGTTGCCTACGACTACCTGGATCTAAAATTAGGTAATAATGGAGTTAGTCCTGTCTTATTTGTGGCGGGAATTGGAGAAGATAGGCTTGAGGTAGCTGTTGTGGGGAAGAAATGGACCCCGGAAACCATTAGGCTTGAGATAGGTGAGATTGAAGAGATACCGCCGCCGGTGGAGCAAGTCGTTGACCCGACATTATTGCCAGGGGAAATATTGGAGGAAGAGGCAGGTTTGTCCGGGTATAAGGTTAAAGTGGAAAGGATAAAAACGTTTATACGGTCAAGAACTGTTTCGCGAAGTCATCAGTGACAGTTATTATGCCCCACGGCCACAGGTGATTCGATTAGGCCCCACTGCATGATGAGATGAAGAGGTTTACTTGACCATCGGACAAGCTTGACTTGTTTTCGCCGCCTACGGTATAATATACATGTATGATTTAGCGCCTCCAGTATATCACGTGGCAGGTTTTTGCAGCAATAAATTTTGTTACTCTATATCACCAGGTTGCAAAGGGCTTGCAGTGGAAAAGTGAAGAGAGATAAAATATAAGACGGAGGCGATGTGAGTGACGACGGTATCTGTCCCGGCGCCAATATGCCCCCGAATACGAGCAAATGTTAGACGAGCAAATCGTCGAATTGGCCAGGAACGGCTCACAGAATGCACTGGAATACCTGATCAATAAGTACAAAAATTTTGTACGAGCTAAAGCAAGGTCATATTTTTTGGTAGGTGCTGATCGGGAGGACATCTATCAAGAGGGTATGATCGGACTCTATAAGGCGATACGGGATTTCCGCAGTGACAAATTGGCCTCTTTTCCGTGCCTTTGCGGAATTATGTATAACTAGACAGATTATCACTGCCATAAAGACAGCGACCCGGCAAAAGCATATTCCCTTGAATTCGTATATTTCCTTAAATAAACCAATTTATGATGAAGATTCAGATCGAACCCTGCTCGACGTATTATCAGGAACAAAAGTTACAGATCCGGAAGAATTAATAATTAACCGGGAAGAGTTTGGTGATATTGAGGAAAAAATGGGGGAAATCTTAAGTGATTTAGAATGGCAAGTTTTGATGGCGTATCTGGAAGGCAAATCATATCAGGAAATAGCCGTAGATTTAAGAAGGCATGTAAAGTCAATCGACAATGCGTTGCAAAGGGTAAAACGGAAGCTGGAGAAATACCTGGAAAATAGAGATGAAATGTAGCAAAGGAAAACTATCTTTCCCCTGGGGTGGCTACTTATGTTTAGTACCCCAGGCAGGAAAGAATAGGAATGAAAAAGTAGGGCAGATAACTTGCATTATTATGGAGAAGTAGATATAATATAATGTGTTGCCGACGTAGCTCAATTGGCAGAGCAGCTGACTTGTAATCAGCAGGTTACCGGTTCAAGTCCGGTCGTCGGCTCCAGTGCGGAGAGGTTCCCGAGTTGGCCAAAGGGGGCAGACTGTAAATCTGCTGGCGGAGCCTTCGCTGGTTCGAATCCAGCCCTCTCCACCAATAACTATATAAATAAATAACGCGGGGTGGAGCAATTGGTAGCTCGTCGGGCTCATAACCCGGAGGCTGTCGGTTCAAGTCCGACCCCCGCAACCATAAGCCCATGTAGCTCAGTCGGCAGAGCGTCGCCTTGGTAAGGCGGAGGTCACCGGTTCAATCCCGGTCATGGGCTCCAGTTATTTCAAATCATTGGGTTGTCCATTCTCTAAGGAGTGCGTTGAAGGGGAACTGGAAGTGGCAATTGGATAGTGGGAAGCCATCGTTGGATTGCGTCGGTTCCCGGTAAGCGGGAAGGGTAAAAAACGACTGTGGGAGATGAGTTATCATCTCCTTTTTTTTGTCTTGTTTCTTATCTAGCCTTGTGAGAAGCGTTCCCTTTGGAAATCGGCCCTTGGATCATATCAAATATATTAATATTGACAGAAAAAGGTTAGGGAAATTGCGGAAAAGTAGGAGGACATTACTAGATTATGTCGAACTCCCCCTGTAAAGGAAAACTGTGGGGGTTAGATTATGCAAAAGAAGTTGTTATTTGTCGTTATTGTAGTTTTGCTTCTATTGGCAGCAAGTTCAACCGGCGCCCGGCAAGTATTATCCTTAGATTTCAGCCCCTTTTTACAAGCTAATAATGAACCTGGTGAGTCTGTATCAGATCCTAATTTGGATGAGCAGGAGGAGAATGAAGAGGAGCAAGCTCCCGCTGCGGAAGCAGAGGAGGAAGGACTAGTGGCAGAAGAAGATGTAAGAGAAGAGGGGAAAAAAGAACCTAACTTTGAAGCGGTTACAGATATTGCGGCGGAAGGGAAAAAATTTGTTGCCGATCCATCGGACGTTTTAGTATTGGTTAATAAAGAATGGAATTTAACCGCTAATTATGTTCCCCCTGACCTGGTGACACCGGATATTCCCTTTTCCTTTAGTGAAGATCTGCCGAAAAAATTAATGCGCCAAGAAGCCGCTATTGCTTTAGAAGAGTTATTTAAAAAAGCGGAAGCTGATGGTATCCAACTGGCAGGCGTTTCAGGATACCGTTCCTATCAAAGACAAAAGGACATTTTTACCGCGCGGGCGAAGCAGCGGGGGGAAGAGGTGGCCAATAAAACCACTGCTTATCCGGGCCAGAGTGAACATCAAACCGGATTGGCAATGGATGTAAGTAGTGCCAGTGTGAATTACCAGTTGCTTGAAAGGTTTGGCGAGACGACAGAAGGGATTTGGTTAGCGGAAAATGCTCCTGATTTTGGTTTTATTATTAGGTATCCAAAGGGGAAAGAGGAAATTACAGGTTACAGTTATGAACCTTGGCATCTGCGGTATTTGGGAATAGAGACTGCTTTGCAAGTTTCAGCCAGGGGGATTACTTACGAAGAATATCTGGCTAATAAATAGATTTTTTGTTCATTATCAGGGTTGTCCCCAAAATGGGATAGCCCTTTTTATTTGCAGTTATATTTTTTGCGCTGCCAGGTGATAATAGTTCTCATGCTTATTGACATATGACCGGAATAATTTTAAAATTGAATTGAGCACTTGTTCATAATACATACTAAGAAGGGAGAGCTATTTATGAGTTCTACAAAAGCACAGAAATCTGAAGCTATTGCAGCACAACCTAATATTAAACATGTGATTGCTGTTATGAGCGGCAAAGGAGGTGTCGGTAAGTCTTCTGTTACAGCATTACTGGCAACGGCGCTCGCCGGGAAGGCTTGCAGGTGGGTATTTTAGATGCTGATATTACTGGGCCTAGTATTCCGAAAATGTTCGGTTTGCAGTCCGGAAAACTTTCCCAGGAACAAGGATTTGCCCCGCGGGAAACAGCTTTAGGGCTAAAGATTATGTCGCTTAATTTACTTTTGCAAAATGAGGATGATCCGGTTATATGGCGCGGCCCTTTAATCGGAGGGACAATAAAACAGTTTTGGACGGATGTAGACTGGGGCGAACTAGATTACTTGTTTATCGACTTGCCGCCGGGAACAGCTGATGCGCCGCTAACGGTAATGCAATCAATTCCTTTAGATGGGTTGGTGATTGTTTCTTCGCCTCAAGAATTATCAGTCATGGTAGTGAAAAAGGCTTTGAAAATGGCTGAGCTTTTAGAGGTACCGGTTTTGGGTTTGGTGGAGAATATGAGCGGATTGACCTGTCCCCATTGCGGTGAGCAAATAGAAGTATTTGGTCCCAGTAGGGGCGAGGAGATTGCAGCATTGACCAATGTACCATTTTTGCTCAGTCTTCCCTTTGATCAAAGGTTGGCCGCAAGTTGTGATCAGGGAACAGTGGAAGAGTATCAGAGCAATTTATTTCCGCGGTTGCTTACAATACAAGCAGAAAATAGTAAGTAGATGCCCATGCCGGTTCCCGGCACCGGCAGAGGAATGAAAACTAATTGTCCATCACTTTAGGCTTCGCTCTCTGTTCTCCTCGCGGAGGGCATGTCCAAAGCCGAAGGCGTCGGGCACTAAAGCTCCGGTTCCTTGTCCAACTGGGTCGTGAGCCCACTGAGGACATCCATGTCCCAGGGACGGCTCCGGACCTCCTGTCCTTCGCCCCGCTGTCCTGCGGAACCCTTGCTTATGCCCTTCGCCGCTCGTTGAAATGTCGTTCTGCCGGAAGTAATGTCTTTAGTGCACTGTATCCTCTTAGTGCGCTAATGGAATGGGCTAGCCTATTTTGCAAAGCTGGCGACTGAGCATGGCCGCCCGACCTTTTATTGTAGTCATTCAGTCGGAGGGCGGCCACGGTCGTCGGAGCCAGCGGCAAAATTAGGTTAGCCCCCGGACAAAGTGTTTTCAGAGTATATGGATGCATTTATTGAAGAATCTACATAAAAAGAAAGACCAACTATTAAAAGTCAAATAAAATATGTAAAAAAAACTATAAATGAGATCCAACTAAAAAACAGGCATCACAAAAAGGCTTGTATTATTACAAACCTGAAACAATATATAATTACATGGAATTAAGCTTTGGGCACATAAGGTTGGTTATTCTTTAGGACAGCATAAATGATATTACACATTTTTTCTAGAAACTGCACCAACACAGGTAAGATGATGTTTACCTTCTGCCCGCTTTTTTTGATAGGAAAGCGCTTAATACAGGGTCTTTAAAAGAAGCAATCAAGGCAGCCTGAAAAATGGCTTTACGTAAATATGGTGAAACCGCGTTTGCTCATAACATTATGTGTAGATTCGTATTCACCGGATTTACTAACTGAAGCATCAATACCTGCAAATGCTACCAGTTTTCTGGGGCTGTTAAACTTAGATATGTCACCGATTTCACCGATAATCGTAGCGCCAGTGACGTTTCCAATACCAGTTTATGGTTGTTATGGGAGAGCCTAGTTTCTCCATCAGACGGCTGATTTCGCGTTCTGTATCCTTTACTTGCTGTTCAATAAAAGAAATCTGCTCAATTAAAGCCCTTAGTTGAAAGGAAAAACTGTCTTTGGCAAAGGTGATGCCAAAAGAATTAGAAGCAGCAGATTTAAGTTGCTTTGCTTTTTCAGCACCAACCTTTTGGCGACTTAGCTGTGTAAGCAGTTGTGCCAAAGCATCTGCTGAAACGGATTCAAAATCAATTGGTGAAGAAAACTGGCATAGAATCTCCTTTGAGGTCTTACCAAAAATGTTTGAAAATATGTATTGATATTCAGGAAACACCTGATCAAGGACACAGACCACTTTGCGCTTTAAATCACTGATAGACTCCACCAGATAGGAACGGAAACGGGTCAAGTTACGGAGGGAAAAAATATCCTCGTCAGAAAGGCGGGTTTCCACAAACTGTCCGTAGCGGATTAAATCAGCAATGAGGATAGAATCAATGATGTCGTTCTTGCGTTTTCTAATCTCAACACCTTTGCGCCAGCCATCGGTCTGTATGGGGTTAATAACATGAATCAGGAAACCTTTACCATAGAGAAATGAGTAAACAGAAAGCCAATAATGGCCAGTAGCTTCCATGCCAATCTCAAAATCGGCAGTGTTGGAAGAATAAGAGGAAAGCTTAGATAAGAGAGCGTCTGCACCATCAGAAGTGTTTGAAAAAGAAAAAGCCTTAAAAATTATTTTCCCACTGTCATCCATCATAGAAGCTACATGATTATTTTTTCCAATATCAATACCAACAAAAAACATAAATACACCTCAAACAAATTATTTTAGATTGGGAGTCCACTCATCTAATAAGCGTCACTACCTTGTGTTAAATACGGAGAGAAGCCAAACTGGCAACCAACATCCAACTCATACGCGAACTGCTTATTAGAGAGAGGTATCAGTCTTTCAAGTACGAGCATAAAAGCTCAAGGAGGCAACGATAATTCTCTCAATCTAATAAGACAATTATCTCCTGACAGATAGAAGATGTAAAGAATAGGTTTATAGGTTTTCCTAATAAATAACCTAAATACATTATACAAGGAGGTGATAGAGTGCCTGGCTTTGATGGAACCGGTCCCAGAGGTCAAGGATCAATGACAGGTAGAGGATTTGGTTTTTGTGTCCTACCGCGATTACGTTCTCCTCAAGGCAGAACTATCAGTAGACTTTTCCGGCCCCGCTTAGGGATGGCATTGCGCCGGGGCAGAAGGGGTAGATTATGGTAGTTTAGTTAATATGTCGGGTAACAAAAATATTGGCAGCAAAGCGCTGCCTTTTTTCTAAGTTATTGCCTTAATTTGTGTGCGAAATAATTATTGACATATGACCGCAAAGTGGGTATACTATAAATGAACATAAGTTCATAATAAGCAAGGAAAGGAGGGAGGAAAAATGCCGTGGGGTGACGGAACTGGACCTATGGGTTTCGGACCAATGACAGGTAGGGCTGCTGGCTTTTGTGCCGGGTTTGCTGTTCCAGGATATGCAAATCCTTATCGGGGCCGTGGCCGAGGCTTAGGCCGCCATTGGCGTTCGGGATGGGGCCGCTTTCCTTATGCTCCTTTCCGGTTTTATGGTGGCCCGGTCATGGCAGAACCGACAGTAGAAGAGGAAAAAATGTTATTACAAGAGCAAGTAGAGTTATTAGAAGCAGAATTAAAATCACTGAAAAACAGGTTAAAAGATATGGAGCAAGGTTCTGAGGGTTAATTTGGGTAAAGAGGGAGGAGGGAGAATCCCTCCTCCTACATATTTTTCGGACGTAATTACAGTTAAGGGGGTTATAATAGGTGAAGATTGCAGTGACTGCTCAAGGTTCAGATTTGGAGTCAGCTGTAGATAGTCGGTTTGGCCGTTGTGCATATTTTGTCATTGTTGATTCGGAAAATGCGGAATGTGTACAAGAAGCGATAGCTAATAATCCCGGGACCAGCGGCGCTGGTGTAGGGGCAGTGCAACTGTTGGTTGGGCAGGGTATAGAAGCCGTGATTACCGGAAACTTAGGGCCTAAAGCAGCTAGGGCTATCGAAACTGCTCAAGTTGCAGCTTATAAATTCGATGCAGGTACAGTCAAAGAGGCTGTTGCCGCTTTTCAACAGGGAAAATTAATGCCTTTCGGCAAATAATGCTTTTATGCACAAAAGCATAGGGGGAATTAATGATGAAAATTGCTGTTGCAACAAATGGAAGCAAAGTGGCAGAACATTTTGGCCGCTGCCCTGAGTATACAATTATTGTTGCCAAAGGGGAGGAAATAGAAAGCAAAACGGTTATTCCCAATCCTGGGCATGAGCCTGGCTTTTTACCGCGCTATCTAGCCCAGGTGGGGGTTCAATGTATAATTGCCGGCGGGATGGGACCCAGAGCTCAAGAACTATTCGCTGAGCAGAACATAGAAATAGTGACAGGTGTAAATGGCCTTGTGGACAAAGTTGTAGCAGATTATTTGGCTAAGACTTTAGAGGTAGGAACTGATATGTGTCATCATGGTCAAGAAGAACACAGAAATTGCCAGTAGTTTGATTATGCTGCGATTGGTGGTGAAGGGTTAGTGCAGATCGTGGTAGCTAGCGGTAAAGGCGGTACAGGAAAAACCACAGTGGCTGTTAATTTGGCGCTTTCCCTGGTGGGAGAAGTGCCGGTGCAAATTTTGGATTGTGATGTGGAGGAACCCAATGCCCACCTTTTTTTAACACATGAATTCACTAAAGATGAACCGGTAACAATGGGAGTGCCGCAGGTAGATACAGATAAGTGTGATACTTGCGGTCGTTGTGCCGAAATATGCGCTTTCAATGCTATGGCAGTGCTGGCAGGGAATGTACTTACATTTCCGGAGCTGTGTCATGGTTGCGGAGGGTGCGTACTTTTGTGCCCGCAAGGGGCGATCCGGGAAGAAAAACAAGAAATTGGCAAGATTACACTTAGTGAGGGTCAGGGTTTTTCTTTAGTCCAAGGTAAGTTAAAAATTGGTTCAGCATTAGCGCCACCGGTGGTAGAGGCAGTAAAAAAACATGCGTCCAGAAATGGAGATGTGATAATTGATGCGTCTCCCGGTACTTCTTGCCCGGTAGTTGCCGCTGTGCGGGATGCTGATTTTTGTCTTTTGGTCACTGAACCAACACCCTTTGGCCGGCACGACTTAGATTTGGCGGCACAGATGGTCAAACAGCTGGGAGTACCGGCAGGGGTTGTCCTTAATCGGGCCGGTGAAGGAGATGAAATGATCGAAGAGTATTGCCGCGAGCAGCATTTACCTTTATTATTAAAAATCCCCTTTGCCAAGTCCTTTGCTTCTCTCTACGCCCGGGGTTCTTGTCTAGTAAAGGAATACCCCCGCTGGCAGGAGGTTTTTCGTCACTTAAGGCGAGAGATCGGAAGGAGAGTGGCGTCATGAAAGAGCTGTTGGTTATCAGTGGTAAGGGTGGTACCGGTAAGACCTCAATTCTTGGGTCATTGGCCGTACTGGCACAGAATAAGGTTTTAGCTGATTGTGATGTGGATGCTGCCGATTTACACCTTTTGTTGCAGCCCAAAATACAGGAAACCCATGCTTTTTATGGATTGCCCAAGGCTGTGATCGATTCTCAAGTCTGTACCCATTGTGGTCAGTGCCAGGAGGTTTGCCGTTTTAGTGCTATTCGAGCTTATCGGATTGATCCTTCTCGCTGTGAGGGTTGTCAGGTTTGTTATCATATTTGTCCGGTGGGAGCTATTTCCCTCCAAGACCATTGTTGTGGTCATTGGTATGTATCCACTACCAAGTATGGTACTTTGCTGCATGCTGCCTTGGGAATTGCAGAGGAGAATTCTGGCAAATTGGTTGCTCAGGTGCGGCAGCGATCCCGGGAGATAGCAGAAGCCGAAAAGGCCCAATATGTACTTACCGATGGTCCTCCTGGCGTTGGGTGCCCGGTAATTGCCTCTTTAGGGCAAGTTGATCTTGCATTAATTGTAACCGAGCCTACTGTGGCCGGGCAGCATGATCTAGAACGGGTATTGGATTTAGCCGCACATTTTCAAGTACCTGCGGCTGTTTGTATAAATAAGTATGATCTTGAGTGCACGAAGACAGAGGAGTTGGAAAACTATTGCCAGCATAAAGGGATTCAGGTAGTGGGTAAAATTCCCTTTTCAGCAGAAGTAAATGCGGCGGTAGTGCAAGGTAAACCAATAGTAGAATACAGCAGGGGTTCTGCTGCCCTTGCTATCGAAGGATTGTGGAAAAAAGTAAAACTGCTCCTAGGTTCCGATTAGGAGCAGTTGTATCATGTCAGAAGCAGGTGTTAGGCAGGTGGGAATTGAATATAAGAATAATTTGCAAATAAAGGAGATGATAGTTATTATGGAGTTTGTGCTCCCAACTTGTGCTAAGTGTAAAATTAAAAACGCAGAAAAGGCGTGTAGAGTAGAAGGGGGAAAAGGTCCCGCCTTTTGCCCGACTAAAATGATGAAAGAAGTGGTTGAACAGGCCAGAAAACAATATAGCATCCCGGAAGTTCGGGAATTTGCTCGGCAAGCGTCAATTCAAGAGGCAGAGTGTTATGACAAGCGTGATCAAATAAAACCTTATGTGAAGCATCCGATTAAGCCTCGCTTGCAAGAAATTTGTGAATTTGCGCAAAAAATGGGATATAAAAAGCTGGGGATAGCCTTTTGTTCCGGCTTGCATACGGAAGCTGCGGCTCTAACTCGAGTGTTGGAGTCATACGGATATGAGGTAGTGTCTGTTATTTGTAAAATTGGCTGTACTCCCAAAGAGGAAATTGGTATTACCGAGCAACAAAAGATTAATATTGGGGAACCGGAAACAATGTGCAGTCCCATAACCCAGGCAGAGGTATTAAATACAGCCCGGACTGATTTTAATATTGTTTTAGGCTTGTGTGTCGGCCATGATTCTCTCTTTTTTAAATATGCACAGGCGCCGACAACGGTTTTCGCTGTTAAAGATCGGGTCATGGGGCATAATCCTCTTGCTGCTATCTATACCCTCGATTCTTACTCTGAACGGTTTAAGTAAGGAGCCTTGTGGAACCGGAGCATTAATTCGCAATTGCGGTAGAGTGATTTCGGGTTTTGCTTTGGTGATCTAGGTGTTACGGTTTTTTGTCTTGACGAAAAACTTGATCGCTTTCGCATTGGGGACAATTAAGATCTTGTCCCCGATTTGTTCCATATGGTTCCTCCCAGTCATAGGCGCACGCGTGACAACGGAAGTGGCGCATGGCCAGGCGATAGCGACCACCGGCAATGCGGATGGCTTTGCCTGCAATTAAAGCCTCCGCTACTTTTCCCCTGGCACTGCCGATTATGCGATGAAAAGTGGGCCGGGAAACTTGCATGCGTTCGGCACAGGTTTCCTGTTCTAACCCTTCCAGGTCTTTGAGCCTAATGGCTTCTACTTCCTCAACAGTTAGGACAACTTCTTCCAAGTCCCGAAAGGGGACACCTGCCGGTTTAAAGAGAGTAATCTCAGGCATATATTCAACTCGGCGCCATTTTGGTATACGCGGCATCGGTATCACCTCGATCATAATAATGTCGAACATAAGTTCAACTCATTATATTCCTTTTTATTAATTTCTGTCAATGTAGTGTGGTTACTCCTTTCCAAACTGAAGAAACGCGTTAGTAACTTCCTGTTTTTGTTGGATAAAAAACTCGGCTAGCCTAAGTTCGGCTTTATTGACAATCCTTAGGAAGTATGATAAATTGGACTAGGTAAATTGCCCATAGGTATCTTATTAATAAATTTAATAGCTGTAGTTTGAGGCGATAGGGGGGTGGATGTTGATGCGGGTAGGAATAACCCTGGCCTGTACTGAATGTAAGCAGCGGAACTACAATACGACTAAAAATAAGCGGACAAAACCGAACCGTTTGGAGTTTAATAAGTACTGTCCTTTTTGTCGGAAACATACATTACACCGGGAAACTAGATAAGAAAGCAACCGCCTTTTAAAGTTTAGTATTAGCTGAAGGAGTTGTGCTCGCTCTTGTTAGCCCGGAAGGGCTTTTTTGCTTAAATTTTTGCTGGTATGTATAGAAGATTATGGGATAAGATATATAAGATGGTAGGAGTGTGAAATATATGGGTACATCAACAACTACCAACAGGGTAGCCAATTGGGGTGGCCGGATTGTTAAGTTTTTTCGAGAGGTTCGGAAGGAATTAAGTAAGGTTCATTGGCCGAATCGTTCTGAAGTTATGTCTTACACTGTGATCGTCCTGGTGGCAGTGTTGATCGTATCCACGTTAATTTGGCTGGTTGATTCGGCTATTACCCAATTATTAAAATTAATTTTGCTCCGTTGAATATAGAATCTCAAAATAGGAACTTTGGCAAGTTTTTTTTGTCTTTGGGCAAGGTTATGGATTATTACATGATTCTGCAACTGCTAAGGGGGGTGAAGGGCCTGGAATTACAAGTAGGCTCCCCGGAGTTGGAAAAGAAGTGGTATGTGGTTCATACTTATTCTGGATACGAAAACAAGGTAAAGGCTAACCTGGAAAAAAGGTTAGATTCCATGGGGATGCAGGACAAGATCTTTCGTGTTTTGGTGCCCATGGAACAGGAATTTGAGATTAAAGATGGGAAGAAAAAGGTTGGCCAGAAAAAGGTTTTCCCTGGATATGTTTTAGTGGAAATGGTAATGGGAGACGATTCTTGGTATGTTGTCCGGAATACACCTGGAGTTACCGGTTTTGTCGGCCCCGGTTCCAAACCAATTCCTCTAGAACCGGCAGAAGTTAGAGATATTATGAAGAGAATGGGTCTTGATGAACCGAGACCAAAGGTAACTTTCTCAGTGGGGGAAAGCGTGCGGATTATAACAGGACCTTTCGAAAACTTTATTGGAAATATTGAAGAAATAGTTGCAGAGAAAGGCAAGGCCCGGGTTTTGGTTTCCATGTTCGGGCGTGAAACGCCTTTAGTTCTTGATTTTGCACAATTAGAGAAAGTATAAAAATAAAAATATGGTACTTATCCAGCCAGGGAGGTGTAAATAGGGATGGCAAGAAAAGTGTTAGCAATGGTCAAGCTACAGGTTCCGGCCGGCAAGGCAACACCGGCACCCCCTGTTGGTCCTGCTTTAGGTCAACATGGGGTGAATATTATGGGTTTTTGTAAAGAATTTAATGAAAGGACTGCCAATCAAACAGGGATGATTATTCCTGTTGAAATCACAGTATTCGAGGATAGGTCATTTACATTTATCACCAAAACTCCTCCGGCAGCAGTATTGTTGAAAAAAGCGGCCGGAATTGAAAAGGCTTCCGGTGAGCCGCATAAAGTCAAGGTAGCTAAGGTGCCCCAGTCTAAAGTAAGAGAGATAGCCGAACTTAAAATGAAAGATCTTAATGCCAATGATATAGAGGCAGCTACAAAGATAATTGCGGGTACAGCCAGGAGTATGGGTATAGAAGTTGTGGAGGGTTAATTGAATTACAGTGGGAGGATTTAATGTTCCGTTATCACCACAAGGAGGAATTGATGATGAAAAGAGGCAAAAGATACCTGGAAAGCATCAAAAAAATTGACCGGCACAAGTTATATGATGCTGCCGAAGCACTTGCTTTAGCTAAAGAAACAGCTACTGCTAAATTTGACGAATCTGTTGAGGTTGCGGTGCGATTAGGGGTAGATCCCCGGCATGCGGATCAACAGGTACGGGGTACAGTTGTTCTCCCCCATGGTACTGGGAAAGCTGTTAAGGTTTTAGTATTTGCCAAAGGGGAGAAGGCAAAAGAGGCAGAAGGAGCAGGGGCTGACATAGTCGGAGCTGAAGAGTTGGCGGAAAAGATACAAGGCGGTTGGCTTGATTTTGACGTAGCTGTTGCCACACCGGATATGATGGGCGTTGTGGGTAGATTAGGGAGAATCTTAGGACCCAAGGGGCTGATGCCTAACCCGAAGGCAGGGACGGTTACCTTTGATTTAGCCCAGGCAGTCCAAGACATTAAGGCTGGTAAAGTTGAGTACCGGGTTGACAAGGCAGCTATTGTTCATGTACCCATTGGGAAGGTATCTTTTACGGTGGAAAAGTTAACAGAGAATTATAATGCCCTTTTAGATGCCTTAATAAAGGCAAAACCGGCCGCTGCTAAAGGTCAGTATTTGAGAAGCATTGTCGTCTCTTCTACCATGGGGCCTGGGATAAAGATTAATCCGCTGAGACCATTAGTGGAAAAAAGCTTTGACCAGTAGTTGCGAGAGTGCTATACTTGTAAAGTACAATTGTATTATGTACCGTAGACAGCAGGTGCGAATGCTTAATGGTTGAGGCCGCCTGCCGAGGGACTATTGAATATTTTCACCTATAGCCCCCGTATGTCTACGGGGGTTGATTATTTTTCTGTGGGAAAAGGAGGTGGAAGTATGGCACGACCAGAAAAAGAGGCCGTAGTAGCCGAGTTAAGGGAAAAGCTGGAGCAGGCGAATTTAGTAATTTTAACCGATTATCGCGGACTTAATGTGGCAGCAATGACTGAGCTGCGCCGCAAAATGAATGAGGCTGGGGTTGAGTTCAAAGTAATCAAGAATACCCTGACCCGCTTTGCCGCCCGGGGAATCGGTCTCGATGATGTTGAACAATTTTTAGAAGGTCCAACTGCTGCGGCCTTTGGCTATGAGGATCCGGTGACACCGGCCAAGATAATTGCTGATTTTGCCAAACAATATAAACAGTTACAGGTGAAGGGGGGCATTCTGGGGAATAAGGTTTTACAACCGGAAAAAGTGAAGGAATTGGCCGATTTACCGCCACGGGATGTTCTTTTGGCAAAAGTTGTTGGTAGCATACAGGCACCCATTGCCGGTTTTGTCAATGTCTTGAATGGCATCCCGCGTAATTTGGTATATGCTCTAGATGCAATTAGGCAACAAAAGGAAGCCAGTTAAACTGGTAGAAACGGAAAATACCTATTTTTATAACTTCAGGAGGTAGAGAAAATGACAAAGGCAGAAATAATAGAAGCTATTAAAAACATGACTGTTTTGGAATTGGCAGAACTGGTTAAAGAGTTGGAAGAAGAGTTTGGTGTTTCAGCTGCTGCTCCCGTAGCTATGGCTGCTGCTGTTCCGGCAGCTGGTGGTGCTGCGGAAGTAGAAGAAGAACAAACGGAATTTGATGTTATTTTGGCCAGTATTGGAGATAAAAAAATCCAAGTAATCAAGGTTGTTAGAGAGCTTACTGGTCTTGGTTTGAAAGAGGCTAAAGAATTAGTTGATAATGCCCCAAAACCGGTTAAAGAAAAGGTGAGCAAAGAAGAAGCTGAAACGATTAAAAGCAAGTTGGAAGAAGTAGGAGCAGGAGTAGAAATCAAGTAGTATATACTTTTTTCGGTAAGGTTTAGATAAGGAAGGCAACTAGTCGATGTATCAGACTGGTGACAAAAATCTATACGCATGTTTGGGATATCTGCCCGCCATGGGCAGCTGTGACCGCCCAGATACTGGTTGTTAACTTTCGATTTTAACTCCCAATCTTAAGAGCTGGCGGGCTTTGCCGGATAATCCTGAACAATTGAGTTCATCTATAAGCCGAGGCACCTTAAGGTGCCTTTTTTCCATCTTACTTAATAATATTGCACTTTGTTGTGTTTTACTCACTTTATAAAATATCAGTGAAGCCAGGGAAAGAAAGGAAGTTGGCCTAAAATTTGCTTGACACTCCTATACCCTTGTGTTAAGATTATAAAATGCGGTAAGAGTGCTTATTAAGCTATTTTTCGGATTATGGAACTGAGTGGTAAATAAGCAATATAATCATTTAGGTTAAGTGGAGTATAATTAAGCTATTTTTAGGAAATTAATGTTAAGGTAGGAGTTTTTAACACTTTTGGCAGTAGAGTGACTGAAGGAAAGACGATAAAACATCGATTCCGGTTTGTATTTTTGAGGGCAAAATTTACTGTGGAGAGGTGAAATTAATTGGTTCATCCTCTGGAGGTCGCCGCAGGGAAACGTTATAGTTTCGGCAAGATCGAAGAGGTGCTGGATATTCCAGATCTGATTGAAATCCAGCATAGTTCGTACCACTGGTTTTTAGAGGAAGGTTTACGGGAGATTTTTCGTGAGATCTCCCCAATTGAAGATTTTACCGGTAATTTAATTTTAGAGTTTGTAGATTACAGTCTCGGTGAATCTAAGTATTGTGTGGAAGAGTGCAAGGAACGTGATGTTACATATGCCGCTCCCTTAAGGGTTCGTGTACGCCTCATTAATAAGGAAACCGGGGAAGTAAAGGAACAAGAAGTATTTATGGGTGATTTTCCCCTGATGACAGAAAAGGGAACCTTTATTATTAATGGCGCCGAGCGGGTAATTGTTAGTCAGTTGGTGCGCTCTCCCGGAGTTTATTTTTCTTTAGAGATTGACCAAGCAGGGAATAAATTATTTGGCAGCACGATTATTCCTAACCGCGGGGCTTGGTTGGAGTTTGAAACAGATGCCAATGGGGTAATTTATGTACGGGTTGATCGGACCCGTAAGCTTCCGGTTACTGTTCTTTTAAGAGCAATCGGTTATGGCACTGATGCGCAAATTCTTGAGCAATTTGGTTTTGATGATCGGGTGCGCAATACCATTGAAAGAGATAATACGAAATCAGAAGAAGAAGGTTTATTAGAGGTTTATAAGCGACTTCGCCCCGGGGAACCGCCCACAGTGGATAGTGCGCGGTCTCTATTGGAGAACCTTTTCTTTGATTCAAGGCGTTATGATCTAGCAAGAGTAGGGCGGTATAAATTAAATAAAAAGTTGAAGTTAGACTTACCTAAAGATACTAGAACCATTACAAGAGAAGATATTATAGGTACTGTCCGTTATTTGCTCAATTTGATGGCCGGGGAAGGAAATGTTGATGATATCGATCATTTGGGCAACAGGCGTTTGCGGTCTGTTGGTGAACTTTTGCAAAATCAATTCCGTATTGGTCTTTCCCGGATGGAACGGGTAGTTAAAGAGCGGATGACTATTCAGGATGTTGATATAATTACGCCGCAGGCTTTAATAAATATTCGTCCGGTAGTTGCCGCTATTAAGGAATTTTTCGGCAGTTCCCAGTTGTCCCAATTTATGGATCAAAACAACCCTCTTGCCGAATTGACCCATAAACGGCGGTTAAGCGCTTTAGGCCCCGGCGGTTTGAGTAGAGAAAGGGCAGGTTTTGAGGTTCGCGATGTGCACCATTCCCATTATGGGCGCATGTGTCCCATTGAAACGCCGGAAGGTCCAAATATCGGGTTAATCAGTTCCCTTTCTACTTACGCCAGGGTAAATGAATATGGTTTTATAGAAACCCCTTACCGCCGGGTGGATAAAGAAAAAGGCGTAGTAACTGACGAGATTTTTTTCCTTACTGCTGATGAGGAAGATGAGTATGTCATTGCCCAGGCTAACGAGCCTTTGGATGATGAAGGCCACTTTATTAATGAGCGGGTTACTGTGAGAGATGGGGATCGGATTATTGAAGTCCCCCGGGAACAGGTGGATTACATGGATGTTTCCCCGAAACAGCTGGTCAGTGTAGCCACAGCCTTGATTCCATTTTTGGAACATGATGATGCTAACCGGGCTTTAATGGGTGCCAACATGCAGCGGCAGGCCGTACCTTTATTGAGGTCTGAGAGCCCTTTGGTGGGTACGGGTATGGAAGCCAAAACCGCTCTGGATTCCGGAGTAATGGTTGTTGCCCAAGAAGGGGGAACGGTAGTAAGAGTAACTGCTAATGAAATCGTGCTCAGGACAGATGCCGGTAATCTAACCAGTTATAAGCTTTTGAAATATCAGCGCTCCAATCAAGGCACATGTTTTAACCAGCGGCCAATAGTAGAGCGGGGGCAGCGAGTAGAATCCGGCCAGGTGATTGCTGATGGCCCCTCTACAGATAATGGGGAAATGGCTCTGGGAAAAAATGTTCTAGTCGCTTTTATGCCTTGGGAGGGGTACAATTATGAAGATGCCATCTTAATTAGTGAAAAATTAGTTCAGGATGATGTATTTACCTCTATTCATATTGAGGAATATGAAGCTGATGCCCGTGATACGAAACTTGGACCGGAGGAAATCACTAGAGACATTCCCAATGTAGGCGAAGATGTGCTGCGGCACCTGGACGAACGGGGAATCATTCGTGTCGGTGCCGAGGTTCGCCCCGGTGATATTTTGGTTGGCAAGGTAACTCCCAAAGGCGAAACTGAATTAACCGCTGAAGAGCGGCTACTTCGAGCCATCTTTGGTGAGAAGGCCAGGGAGGTAAGGGATACGTCGCTGCGTATTCCCCATGGCGAAGGGGGAATTGTAGTGGATGTAAAGGTATTTTCCCGGGAGAATGGTGATGAACTTGCCCCAGGGATTAATCAATTGGTGCGAGTTTATGTGGCGCAGAAAAGGAAAATATCCGAAGGAGATAAAGTTGCCGGCCGGCATGGTAATAAGGGTGTTATCTCCCGTATTTTGCCTGAGGAGGATATGCCTTACATGCCCGATGGCACTCCCATCGAAATCGTGTTAAACCCTCTTGGTGTTCCGTCAAGGATGAATATCGGTCAAGTGTTGGAAACCCATCTAGGTTGGGCAGCCCATGCTTTAGGCATCAAAGTTGCTAGTCCTGTTTTTGACGGGCCATCGGAGGAAGAAATCATTGAACTGATGAAAAAAGCCAATTTGCCCCAGGATGGAAAAGCCATATTGAGAGATGGCAGGACAGGCGTTCCCTTTGATAACCCGGTGACAGTGGGATATATATATATGTTGAAACTTGCTCACTTGGTAGATGATAAAATCCATGCCCGTTCTACAGGACCATATTCTCTCGTAACTCAGCAGCCCCTTGGTGGGAAGGCTCAATTTGGAGGGCAGCGGTTTGGGGAGATGGAAGTTTGGGCTTTGGAGGCTTACGGAGCGGCGCATACATTACAAGAGTTATTGACAGTTAAGTCCGATGATGTAGTGGGTAGGGTAAAAACCTATGAGGCCATAGTTAAAGGTGAGAACGTAACAGAACCAGGTGTTCCCGAGTCCTTCAAAGTATTGGTAAAGGAACTCCAGAGCTTGTGTCTTGACGTGCGGGTGCTTACAGAAGAAGAGACGGAAATTCAAATCAGGGAAGAAGATGATGATATTTCAGCAACAGCTGAAGAATTAGGCATTGATATTGCCGGTTCACTAGAAAAAGAGGAGCCGGAAGCTGAACTTGAAGAAGATGACGAATAAGATGATGATGAGGATTTCATTGAAGTTGATGATGAATAATGTCATTTTTTTATCCCATAAGAGATCTTTCTACCTGATTAAACAGCGATAAGGGGGAGAGGCCATGCTAGATAGTAATAGCTTTGATCGACTTAGAATAGGTCTATCTTCACCGGATCAGATCCGGGCCTGGTCTAGTGGTGAGGTAAAAAAACCGGAAACTATTAATTACCGGACCTTAAAACCAGAAAGGGAAGGCTTGTTCTGTGAAAAGATCTTTGGCCCTACCCGCGATTGGGAGTGCCATTGCGGTAAATACAAGCGGGTTCGCTATAAAGGTATTGTCTGTGACCGTTGTGGAGTTGAAGTTACCAGGGCAAAGGTAAGGCGGGAACGGCTGGGGCATATTGAATTGGCAGCACCGGTTTCCCATATCTGGTACTTCAAAGGAATACCAAGCCGGATGGGGCTAATTTTGGATATGTCCCCTCGTGCTTTAGAAAAAGTACTTTATTTTGCCTCCTATGTGGTGACCGAACCGGGAGATACACCATTGGTCAAAAAGCAGCTTCTTAATGAGGCGGAATACCGCGAATATCGGGATAAGTATCATGGCAAATTCCGGGCTGGCATGGGAGCGGAAGCAATTAAGAAGCTACTGGAGGAAATTGACCTCCAGGAGTTAGTAAAAGAGTTACGGCAGGAACTCAAGGAAGCCAGTGGGCAGCGACGCGTACGGGCGATCCGCCGCTTGGAAGTTGCCGAGGCTTTTCGTAAATCAGGCAACCGACCGGAATGGATGATATTGGATGTCATCCCGGTTATTCCCCCCGAATTAAGACCGATGGTGCAATTAGACGGTGGTCGTTTTGCCACCTCTGATCTTAACGATCTATATCGCCGGGTGATCAATCGGAATAATCGGTTGAAGCGGTTATTGGATTTAGGTGCCCCCGATATTATTGTCCGTAATGAAAAACGCATGTTGCAAGAGGCTGTTGATGCATTAATTGACAATGGGCGGAGGGGCCGGCCGGTTACAGGTCCAGGCAATCGGCCGTTGAAATCCTTAAGTGATATGCTGAAAGGGAAACAAGGTCGTTTCCGGCAAAACCTTTTAGGGAAAAGGGTAGACTATTCCGGGCGTTCAGTTATCGTCATCGGGCCGGATTTGCAGCTGCACCAATGCGGACTGCCGAAGGAAATGGCATTAGAACTGTTTAAGCCTTTTGTGATGAACAAATTAGTTACTGAAGGTTATGCTCACAATATTAAGAGTGCGAAGCGGATGGTAGAAAGGGTTAAGGATGAAGTTTGGGATGTGCTAGAAGCGGCCATTAAGGAACATCCGGTATTATTAAACAGGGCCCCCACCTTGCACCGTTTGGGAATTCAGGCTTTTGAACCGATTTTGGTCGAAGGCCGGGCTATCCAAATTCACCCTTTAGTCTGTACTGCTTATAATGCTGATTTTGACGGCGATCAGATGGCTGTGCATGTGCCTTTAGGCGCAGAAGCACAGGCAGAAGCTCGGCTTTTGATGTTATCAGCATATAATATTCTTTCTCCTGCCAATGGTAAACCCTTGGCCAGCCCTACCCAGGATATGGTGCTCGGCTGTTATTATCTGACCATTGAACGGGAAGGGGTTCGTGGCGAAGGTCATATCTTTGCTTCTCCGGAGGAGGCAGTATTAGCCTATGATAATGATGTAGTTGACTTACACGCTCTGGTTAAGATCAGAACAGAACAAGGTTCTATGACAACTACTGCAGGAAGAGTTATTTTTAATCAAGCAATTCCTCCGGAAATGGGGTATATTAATCAGCTGGTAGATAAAAAACAATTAGGTAAAATTATTGCCGATTGTTATCGCCGCTTCGGCGTTTCCAGGACGGCTAAACTCTTGGATGATATTAAAACTTTGGGTTTTCGTTTTGCCACTAAAGCTGGGGTAACTATATCTATATCAGATATTGAAATCCCGGCAGCAAAACCACAGATTATCAGAGAAACGGAAGAGCAGGTTAAAGTATTGGATCAGCAATTCCGCCGTGGCTTAATTACCAGTGAAGAACATTATCAAAAGATTATTTCTCTCTGGAATACGGCTACAGAGAATGTGACTGATGCTTTGGTAAATTCACTCGATACTTTAAATCCGATTTATATGATGGCAAATTCCGGGGCAAGGGGTAATATACAACAGATCCGGCAATTGGCTGGCATGAGGGGGTTGATGGCGGATCCATCGGGACGAATTATTGACCTTCCCATTAAAGCCAATTTCCGCGAAGGGTTAACAGTGTTAGAATATTTTATTTCTACCCATGGTGCCCGGAAGGGTTTAGCGGATACGGCATTGCGAACAGCTGATTCCGGTTATCTAACCAGACGCTTGGTTGATGTGGCGCAAGATGTAATTGTGCGGGAAGAAGATTGTGGGACAAATCAAGGATATATTGTCAAGGAAATGAAGGACGGCCAGGAAGTAATTCAGACTTTACAGGAACGGATTATCGGCCGTTACGCAGCCGAAGATGTGTATCATCCGGAAACTGGAGAGGTATTGGTTCGCACCAATACGGAGATTACCGAGGATATTGCAGAAAACATAGTAGCTGCCGGCATTAAAGAAGTAAAGATTCGTTCTGTTTTTAACTGCCGGACTCGCTTTGGTGTCTGCAGGAAATGCTACGGTCGCAATTTAGCTACTGGGAAGACGGTTGATGTGGGCGAGGCAATCGGCATTATTGCCGCTCAATCCATCGGCGAGCCGGGAACGCAGCTTACTATGCGCACCTTCCATACAGGTGGTGTAGCAGGTGAAGATATTACCCAGGGTTTGCCGCGGATCGAGGAACTATTTGAAGCTCGTAAACCAAAAGGGCAGGCTATTATTGCGGAAGTTGACGGGACGGTGCATATCAGTGAGGTGCGAGGGAGGAAAGAAATTCAGGTCTGGACTCCCCAGGGGGAAACACGCTCATATCAAGTACCATATGGGGCGCGGATCCATGTGCATGAAGGGCAGGAGGTAGAAGCCGGCGATGAGTTGACCGAAGGTTCCATTAACCCCCATGAACTGCTTCGGGTTAAGGGCATAGAAGGTGTGCAAAACTACATCCTCTTTGAGGTACAAAATGTCTATCGCTCGCAAGGTGTTGATATTAATGATAAACATATCGAAGTTATGATTCGCCAGATGTTACGGAAAGTGAAGATAGATGATGCCGGCGACACCAGCCTATTGCCGGGAGGAATAGTTGATCTGGCAGAGTTTGAGGACGAAAATCAGCTGGCAAGTGAGGAAAACTTGGAATTGGCTACCGCAAGACCTGTTCTTTTAGGAATTACAAAAGCTTCCCTAGCCACAGATTCATTCTTATCCGCAGCTTCCTTCCAGGAAACCACCAGAGTGCTAACCGATGCTGCTATTAAAGGCAAGGTGGATCCGCTCTTAGGTCTTAAGGAAAATGTAATTATTGGCAAGTTAGTGCCTGCAGGTACGGGAATGTCCCGCTACCGCAATATAAAAATTAGTCCTCTTAAACCTATGGTACCAGCGGTGGCCGAGGGTAAAGAGGCGGAAGAATTGGCCATAACTGAGGGAACCTCTACGTACACTAAGCAGGCGTAAAAAAGGCGGAGGTCTTTGGTTCGCCATGCTGTTACCTGTAGAGGCGGTCCTTGACCGTCCGTGGCAGGCTGGCGACAACAGGTCGCCTACCACATTGTTTTGCCCACCTATAATTTCTTGACATTGATTTGTGCTAATGCTAGAATATTGGAGTGTGTGCAAAGGTCTTTTTATGCATAAGGATAATTGCTGGGAAGGGGGAAGGAGAATGCCGCTGACCGAGCTGAAGGAGGCAAAGAAGAAGACCATAGGCACAAAACAGACACTGAAGGCAATTGAAAAAGGAATAGCAAAGAAAGTATATATTGCCAAGGATGCTGAAGCCCATATAACTGCCCCGTTAAGGCAAAAGTGCCAAGAACGGGATATTGTGGTAATCGATGTTGAAACCATGAAGGAATTGGGTGCAATCTGTGGTATTCAAGTCGGTGCAGCTTCTGCAGCAGTGGTAAAAGGATAAAGTTTTGTTTATTGTTATAGTCATTGGAAAAGATTATGTTATATTGCTTTGCAGGAAGGAGGTGTGGAGCTAAGTGCCAACTATTAGCCAGTTAATCAGGCAAGGTAGAAAGTCATTGGAAGAAAAGTCAACGGCACCGGCATTACAGGAATCGCCGCAAAAACGTGGTGTCTGTACAAGGGTTTTCACGGCTACACCCAAAAAACCAAACTCTGCCCTGCGTAAAGTGGCTCGGGTAAGGCTCGTTAACGGTATTGAAGTTTCTGCATACATTCCGGGGATTGGGCATAATTTACAGGAACACTCTGTAGTCTTAATTCGAGGTGGAAGGGTAAAGGATTTACCAGGTGTTAGGTATCACATTATTCGTGGTACATTAGATACTGCCGGTGTTCAGAACCGGATGCAAGGCAGATCAAAATATGGAGCTAAACGACCGAAAAAATAAGCTTTTGTTTAGGAGAAGGAGGGAAGAGAATGCCACGAAGGGGCCGAGTACCTCGGCGAGAGGTTATTCCCGATCCGGTAACCAACAATAAAATGGTAACTAGGCTAATCAATAAAATAATGCTTGATGGAAAAAGAAGCCTCGCAGCAAGAACAGTATACGGTGCTTTCGAAATTGTACGGGAAAAGACAGGGCAGGATCCGGTGGAAGTTTTTGAGCAAGCATTAAAAAACATTATGCCAGTAGTTGAAGTTCGAGCCCGTAGGGTTGGGGGCGCCAATTACCAGGTACCAGTAGAAGTAAGACCGGAGCGGAAAAGTTCTTTGGGATTGCGGTGGTTGGTAGAATTTGCCCGCAAACGAAATGAACGCACGATGAAAGAGAGGTTAGCTGGTGAGATTTTAGACGCAAGCAATAACACCGGTGGTGCTGTGAAGAAAAGAGAAGATACACATCGCATGGCTGAAGCTAATAAGGCTTTTGCCCACTATAGATGGTAAAGTATGCGTGGCAATTGTTAATTGCGACTGACTGGGATCTAAGGGAAAAGGAGGGATAAATATGCCACGGACAATACCCCTGGAAAAAATCCGTAACATTGGGATTATGGCCCATATAGATGCGGGGAAAACCACTACTACGGAAAGAATATTGTTTTATTCAGGCAGGGTTCATAAATTAGGTGAAACTCACGATGGGGCAGCCACTATGGATTGGATGGTACAAGAGCAGGAAAGGGGTATAACTATTACTTCTGCAGCAACTACCTGTCTATGGTCAGATCATCGCATCAACATTATTGACACACCTGGTCACGTTGATTTCACAGTAGAAGTTGAACGTTCCCTCCGAGTTTTGGATGGTGCTATTGCTGTTTTTTGTGCCAAAGGTGGTGTAGAACCCCAGTCGGAAACTGTGTGGCGACAGGCAGATAAGTATCATGTCCCCCGGATTGCGTATGTTAACAAAATGGACATTACCGGGGCAAGTTTTTCTCGCTGTGTACAAATGATGCGAGAAAAGCTAAGGGCCAATGCAATACCAATACAAATCCCCATTGGCCAAGAGGGAACATTCACTGGGTTGATCGACTTAATTACGATGAAAGCCCGCATTTATACAGATGACTTGGGTACTCAAAGTGAAGAAACAGATATCCCGGAAGAATTAAGCAAAGAGGCGGAGCAGTACCGGGAACAGTTATTGGAAGCAGTGGCAGAAGTCGATGAAGAACTAATGATAAAATTTCTTGAGGGAGAAGAGATTTCAGTTGCCGAGATTAAAGCTGCACTGCGCACTGCAACCCTTGGGGTACAAATGATTCCGGTCCTCTGTGGCTCTTCGTATAAAAATAAGGGAGTACAACCGCTGTTGGATGCCGTAGTAGATTATTTGCCTTCTCCGCTTGATCTTCCTCATATTCGCGGCATAAACCCAAATTCAGGGGAGGAAGAGCATCGGCTAACCAGTGATGATGCGCCTTTTGCCGCTTTGGCCTTTAAGATTGCTACTGATCCTTATGTGGGTAAGTTGGCCTTCTTTCGGGTCTACTCTGGTGTATTAAAATCAGGCAGTTATATTTACAATGCCACTAAGGGAAAGAAGGAGCGGATTGGCAGACTCTTAAAAATGCATGCCAATCATAGGGAAGAAATTGATGCAGTTTACACTGGCGATATTGCCGCGGCAGTTGGATTTAAAGATGTGAGTACCGGTGACACATTATGTGATGAAGATGCTCCTATCGTCTTGGAAAATATTCAGTTCCCGGAACCAGTTATATCTGTGGCTATTGAGCCGAAAACGAAAGCAGATCAAGATAAAATGGCAATTGCACTGGCCAAGTTAACAGAGGAAGATCCTACCTTTAGAGTACGTATTAATGAAGATACCGGTCAAAGCATTATTGAGGGGATGGGTGAGCTACACTTAGATATTATTGTTGATCGGCTGTTGCGGGAATTTAATGTAGGGGCCAATGTGGGTAAACCCCAAGTAGCATATAAAGAAACAATTACGAAAAAGGTTAAGGCCGAAGGTAAGTTTGTGCGTCAATCCGGTGGTAGAGGACAATACGGTCATGTGTATTTGCAACTTGAACCATTGAAACAAGGCGAGGGATTTGTGTTTGAGAATAAGATTGTTGGTGGAGTTGTCCCCAAAGAGTACATTCCTGCGGTGGAAAAGGGAATTCAGGAGGCTATGACCTCAGGGGTGCTAGCCGGATATCCTTTGGTTGATCTTAAGGTTACTTTGTTTGATGGCTCCTATCATGATGTAGACTCCTCCGAGCTGGCTTTTAAGATTGCTGCTTCTATGGCCCTAAAACAAGGGGTCAGCAAGGCTGAACCATGTATTTTGGAACCGGTAATGAAGGTTGATGTGACAGTCCCCGAAGAATACATGGGCGATGTTATGGCAGATATTAATAGTCGCCGTGGCCGGATTGAAGGTATGGAATCACAACAAGGAGTGCAGTTGATTAGAGGCTATGTTCCCTTGGCAGAAATGTTTGGGTATGCCACTGAACTTCGCTCCCGTACCCAAGGCCGTGGTACCTATATTATGGAGTTCTCACATTATGAGACGGTACCCCAAAATATAGCCAGCGAAATATTGGCAAAAGGCTAAAGTATTGATTGCCAATGCTGGCGTTGGCCGTTCTTGTACGGCTTTAAGATAAATTATTATTAATCAAATAATCATGCATAAAGCACAAGGAGGATGAAGAGCATGGCTAAGCAAAAATTTGACAGGAGTAAACCTCATGTGAACATTGGTACAATCGGTCACGTTGACCACGGGAAAACTACTTTAACTGCGGCAATAACGCAAGTTCTTTCCCATGTAGGCGGTGCTGTATATACCGCTTATGATCAAATTGATAAGGCTCCGGAAGAAAAGGCGCGGGGTATCACTATCGCAACCTCCCACGTTGAGTATCAAACAGATAAAAGGCACTATGCTCACGTGGACTGCCCCGGTCACGCCGACTATGTCAAGAACATGATTACCGGTGCCGCCCAGATGGATGGCGCTATTTTGGTTGTTTCAGCTGCTGACGGCCCCATGCCGCAGACCAGGGAGCACATTGTGTTAGCTAGGCAGGTAGGGGTACCCAATATTACTGTCTTCTTGAATAAAGCCGATATGGTTGATGACGAAGAGCTCCTGGAATTGGTAGAAATGGAAGTGCGGGAACTGCTTAATCAATATGAGTTTGCCGGCGATGACACTCCTGTTATTATTGGTTCTGCATTGAAGGCTTTAGAATGTGGATGCGGCAAACGTGACTGCCCCAACTGCGGCCCTATTTGGGAGCTGATGGATGCAATCGATGAGTACGTTCCTACACCGGAGCGGGATGTTGATAAGCCTTTCTTAATGCCTATTGAAGACGTCTTTACCATCACCGGACGGGGAACTGTTGTTACCGGCCGGGTAGAGCGGGGTAAAGTCAGAGTTCAGGACGAAGTAGAAATCATTGGGATGCGGGATGAAACTAGAAAGAGTGTAGTTACTGGTGTTGAGATGTTCCGGAAATTACTTGATGAAGGTCTTGCCGGTGACAATATCGGTGTCCTACTGCGAGGTGTAGATCGGAAAGAAGTAGAACGGGGAATGGTTTTGGCTAAGCCTGGTTCTATTAAACCGCATACACATTTCAAAGCCGAGGTATACGTCCTGACTAAAGAAGAAGGCGGACGGCATACACCATTCTTTAACGGGTATCGTCCCCAGTTTTACTTCCGCACCACTGACGTTACCGGCAATATTCAATTGCCGGAGGGCGTAGAGATGGTCATGCCCGGTGACAACATTAATATGGAGATTAAGTTAATTACTCCCATCGCCATCGAAGAACAGCTGCGTTTTGCTATTCGTGAGGGCGGCCGTACTGTAGGTTCCGGCGTTGTCACAGAGATTCTTCCTGATTAATTATTTGCCTGTAGGGGAAAAGGTATAGTTGCAGTACTGCTGTTTTGCAGCGGTACTGCCTCCTACTTCTTAATTTATATATTATAAACTTGTGTGGATAAAGCGATGATGTGAGAGGTTGCCTAGCCTATTTAGAGGGGGTTAGGGAAATTTTCACTGAGAAGGTCCGTAATAAATCGGGCGCAAAGGAGGTCGGAAAATGGCTCAGCAAAAAATCCGGATTAGACTTAAAGCATATGAACACAGTATTCTCGATCAGTCTGCGGAAAAGATTGTGGAAACGGCCAAAAGGACAGGGGCAAGGGTTTCCGGTCCAATACCGCTACCCACTGATAAATCAATTTATACAGTGTTGCGGGCACCCCACAAATATAAGGACTCCCGGGAACAGTTTGAGATGCGGATCCACAAGCGGCTTATCGATATCCTCGATCCTACACCCAAGACTGTGGATTCTTTAATGCGCTTGGATTTGCCTGCTGGAGTTGATATTGAAATTAAGCTATAGTATCAAACGCTTTCGTGGCAAAGTAGGATATTGAGGTAAGGCTGTTTGGGTTGGGATTGTAGAAGACTAGGCAATCGCGCGGCTGTTAGAGGAGGTGGCAATAGATGGCGAAAGGTATACTAGGTTATAAATTAGGGATGGCACAGATTTTTGATGAAAGTGGTAAAGTAATCCCTGTTACTGTGTTGGAGGCTGGCCCTTGCACTGTGGTACAAAAGAAAACAATCGATTCTGATGGCTATAATGCTGTGCAAATAGGGTTAGGACAGATTTCCAAACAGAAGGTTACAAAACCCCTGCAAGGGCATTTTGCCAAGGTGGGTGTTGAGCCGAGAAGGTATTTACGGGAGTTTAGAGTTGAGAATCCTGATCAGTATGAAGTTGGTCAAGAAGTAAAAGCTGATATTTTTACGTCTGGAGAAAAGGTAAACGTAAGTGCTATTTCTCGGGGGAAAGGTTTTGCCGGTGCAGTGAAAAGATGGGGAATTGCCCGGGGCCGGATGACTCATGGCTCTAAGTTTCATCGTGCCCCCGGTACATTAACTGCAGCCGGTTCCCGCGTACTTCCCGGTCGGAAAATGCCCGGTCGGATGGGAGGAAAACGGATTACTGTTCGGAATTTAGAGGTCGTACGGGTAGATCCGGAACGGAACTTGCTCTTAGTTAAGGGTGCTGTACCTGGATTTAAAGGGGCATTAGTAACGATTAAAAGCGCAGCACGCTAATAGCAACCCCTGACCCCACCTAAGGAACAGTGGAAAGGAGGATGGGTCATGCCAGAAGTTGCATTATACAATGTAAAAGGCGAGCCGGTGGGTAAGATTCAGTTGTCTGCCGATGTCTTTGGCACCGAAGTTAATGAAGCGGCTATAAAGCAAGTTGTTGATATGCAATTAGCAAATCGCCGCAGGGGCACAGCCAGTGCCAAGACCCGAGGGGAAGTTAGCGGAGGTGGCCGGAAACCTTGGCGGCAAAAAGGTACCGGACGTGCTCGTCATGGGAGCATTAGGTCGCCTATTTGGCGTGGTGGCGGGATCACCTTTGGTCCGAAACCACGGGATTTTGGTTATACTGTCCCGAAAAAACTAAAAAGAGTTGCCTTAACCTCGGCACTATCGGGCAAAGTTAAAGCAGATGAGTTACTGGTCTTAGATGAACTGAGATTAGAACAGCCCAAGACCAAACAAATAGTGGAGCTTTTACAGAACTTGCATATTAATAAAAAGGCATTGGTTGTTACCGGCGAGCCGGACCAGCATGTGGCTAAGTCAGCTCGTAATATACCTGGAGTTAAGTCCTTGGCAGTAAACGGATTGAATGTATATGACATTCTGCTCCACGATCATTTGGTATTGACTAAGGATGCGGTAGCTATGCTTGAGGAGGTGTTAGGAGGATGATTAAGGATCTACGGGATATTATTAAAAAGCCTCTTATCACTGAGAAAGCTACGCATTTATTTGAAAAAGATAAATATAGTTTCAAGGTTGATAGCAAGGCTAACAAAACTGAGATCAAGCGGGCAGTTGAAGAAATCTTTAAGGTTAAAGTTAAGAAGGTACAGACGATGAAGGTGCCTGGGAAGCCAAAACGGATGGGACGTCACCTTGGGCGCACAGCTCCTTGGAAAAAAGCAATTGTTACCCTAGAAAAAGGACAACGTATACCTTTCTTTGAGGGAATGTAGAAAGAGAAATACTGCTTAGTAAAATTTAGCGGTTGCAATAGGGTAACCTTTATGGCAAGGGAGGGAATTCGATGCCAGTTAAGAAATATAAGCCTACCTCCCCTGGTCGGCGTTTTGTATTGGCTCCTACCTTTGAGGAGATTACAAAAGCAGAGCCGGAAAAATCTCTCTTGACCCCATTGAAGAAATCTGGGGGTAGAAACATGCAAGGGAGGCTGACGGTGCGGCACCGGGGCGGCGGCCACAAACGGTTGTACCGTGTGATTGATTTCAAACGGAATAAGGATGATATACCGGCAAAGGTAGCGGCAATTGAATATGATCCCAATCGTTCTGCCCGGATTGCGCTCTTAAATTATGCAGACGGGGAGAAACGGTATATTTTAGCACCGGTTGGCTTGCAAGTGGGTGACATTGTGGAGTCGGGACCCAATGCTGATATTAAAGTAGGTAACACGTTACCTTTGCGGGCGATACCATTGGGAACAACTTTACACAACATTGAGATGCAGCCTGGGAAAGGTGGCCAATTGGTTCGCTCAGCAGGGGCAGCAGCGCAGTTGATGGCTAAGGAAGGTGCTTACGCTCATATTAGATTGCCTTCTGGCGAGGTCAGATTAATTCATGCAGATTGTAGAGCGACTATCGGGCAAGTTGGGAATGTAGAGCATGAGAATATCAGAATCGGTAAAGCTGGGCGCACTCGTTGGCTAGGGATAAGGCCGACTGTAAGGGGTGTAGTTATGAACCCGGTAGACCATCCCCATGGGGGCGGCGAAGGGAAAACCTCTGCTGGACGGCATCCGGTTACACCGTGGGGCAAGCCTACTCTGGGTGCCAAGACCCGGAAAAAGAAGCCGTCTGACCGTCTAATTGTCAAACGGCGCGGTAATAAATAAATTGGGAAGGGGGTCTTGAAGTGGGCAGATCGCTGAAGAAGGGACCGTATGTACACCCCAGCTTGGCAAAAAAGATTCAAGCAATGAATGCTAATAAAGAGAAGAAGGTTATTAAAACATGGTCCAGGAGTTCTACTATTATGCCGGATATGATTGGGCATACCATTGCTGTTCATGATGGTCGCAAACATGTTCCCATTTACATTACGGAAGAAATGGTTGGACACAAGTTGGGGGAATTTGCACCTACCCGTACCTTCCGGGGACATGGTGCCCATACTGAACGATCAACAGCCCTAAAATAAGTATAGGGGGGGCAATGAACTGTGGAAGCTAAAGCAGTAGCGCGTTACATTCGTATCGCACCACGCAAAGTACGGATTGTTGCTGATTTGATCCGGGGCAAGGATTTAGGTGAAGCCTTGGCAATATTAAAATATACACCGAAACGGGCGGCTAAAGTGCTGGAAAAAGTGGTCTTATCTGCAGCAGCTAATGCACAAAACAATTATGATTTTAGCCCGGAGGAATTGTATATTAAACGGGCCTATGTAGATCAGGGCCCGACATTGAAGCGCTTTCATCCTCGCCGGATGGGTCAGGCTTTTCCGATCCTCAAGCGGACTAGTCATATTACCATTGTTGTCGATAAAAGGTAAGGAGGAGGGATATTATAGTGGGTCAAAAGGTTAATCCCGTGGGCTTACGGATCGGCATTATCAAAGATTGGAAGTCCAAATGGTATGCTGATAAAGATTATGTCGATCTGTTGCACGAGGATCTGGCCATCCGGAACTATGTAAAAGATAAACTATATCATGCAGGAGTATCTTCAATTGAGATAGAACGGGCGGCTAATCGTGTGCGGATTACAATTCAAACTGCCAAACCAGGGATTGTTATCGGCCGAAAAGGTTCCGGCGTGGAAATAATACGCAATGAACTGGAAAAAATGACCGGCAAACAAGTCCATATTAATATTGAAGAAATTAAAGTGCCTGAACTGGATGCTCAACTGGTGGCAGAAAATATAGCTAGTCAGCTGGAGCGGCGAATTGCTTTCCGGCGGGCAATGAAACAAGCTATTACCCGGACAATGCGTATGGGAGCTAAAGGGATTAAGATAGCCTGTAGTGGACGTTTAGCCGGTGCTGAAATGGCCCGCCGTGAGGGATATCATGAGGGTACAGTGCCGTTACAAACTTTACGGGCTGATGTAGATTACGGTTTTGCAGAAGCGAAAACTACCTATGGTTTAATAGGAGTAAAGGTATGGATATATAAGGGAGATGTGCTCCCTGAGGCGAAAAAGAAAGGTGCCGAGAAAGGGGGAGAATAGCGATGCTTATGCCCAAAAGGGTCAAATATCGTCGCCAGCATCGTGCTAGTACCGCCGGTAATGCGAAACGGGGTACGGAAGTAACATTTGGGCAATATGGCATAC
The DNA here is from genome assembly GCA_050951765.1 of bacterium. Taxonomy (GTDB): domain Bacteria; phylum Bacillota; class DTU030; order DTU030; family JBMNJR01; genus JBMNJR01. The sequence continues at coordinate 67,134 of JBMNJR010000001.1, forward strand.
AGGCTTTGGAGCCTGCCTGGGTAACTAGTCGCCAGATTGAAGCGGCGCGAATTGCCATGACCCGGTTTATCAAAAGGGGTGGTAAGGTCTGGATTAAGATCTTCCCCGATCGGCCGGTAACTGTCAAACCGGCGGAAACTAGGATGGGCAAGGGCAAGGGTTCTCCAGAGTATTGGATTGCAGTTGTAAAACCAGGGCGCGTTATGTTTGAGGTTGCCGGGGTGCCGGAGGATATTGCTCGTGAAGCTTTACGCTTGGCATCTCATAAGCTGCCTATGAAAACGAAGTTTGTAAAACGTGGAGAAGTAGGTGAGGCCGATGAAAGCTGAAGAGCTGCGCGACCTGACGGATAAGGAATTGCAGGAAAAATTGCTTGATTCTAAAGAAGAGCTTTTTAACTTGCGTTTTCAACTGGCTACAGCTCAACTAGAGAACCCAATGCGAATTCGTGATGTACGGAAAACTATTGCTCGGATTAAAACTGTCCTGCGAGAACGGGAGCTTAATGCTCGACGTGCTTAATGCAGGCATAAGAAAGGGGGCAGGCAGTATGAAAACCAGGGGAAACCGTAAAATTCAATACGGGACGGTTATCAGTGATAAGATGGATAAAACTGTGGTGGTGGCAATACAGACCCTGGTCCAGCACCCACTTTATAATCGTACGGTACGTCGTACGACCAAATTTAAGGCTCATGATGAGAATAACGCCTGTTCAATTGGTGACCGGGTAAAGATAGCATCCACTAGACCCTTAAGCAAAGAAAAAAGATGGCGTGTGGTCGAAATAATTGAAAAGGCTAAGTAGTAAAATCTACTTTAACCACATTGCTGAAGGAGGGTCGTACCGTGATTCAACAGGAGTCCAGGCTTAAGGTAGCTGATAATACTGGTGCAAAAGAATTACTTTGCATTCGCGTCTTAGGCGGTGCAAAGCGGCGTTATGCCAATATAGGCGACGTAATTGTTGCTACTGTTAAACAGGCGACGCCAGGAGGAGTTGTAAAGAAAGGCGATATAGTTAAGGCTGTAGTCGTACGGACAAAAACGGGGTTGCGTCGCCGGGACGGTTCCTACATTAGGTTTGATGAAAATGCTGCTGTGATCATAAAAGATGATAAGGATCCACGGGGTACTCGTATTTTTGGTCCAGTAGCCCGGGAACTCCGGGAAAAGGAATTTATGAAGATTATTTCCCTAGCGCCGGAGGTACTATAGACTGCCGGGAAGGAGGGAGAGAAGTGAAAAGGCACAGGTTAAGCGTTAAAAAAGGAGATACAGTGGTTGTTCTGGCAGGTAAAAATAAAGGGGATAAAGGTAAAGTTCTCCGTGTAGAGCCAAAGAAGGAGCGGCTAATTGTGGAGGGAGTTAATTTGGTTAAGCGGCACACGCGGGCAACTCCCAAAGTACCACAAGGCGGTATTATCACTAAAGAAGCGCCTATTCACGCATCTAATGTCATGGTAGTCTGTAGTAAGTGTGGCAAGCCCACCAGGGTTGGCAAAAAAGTTCTTGCTGATGGCAAGAAGGTTCGCATATGTAAACGCTGCCAGGAAGTTATTGATAAATAATGGCTGGAAGGGAGGTTGTGCCGGTGGGTCTCAAAGAACATTATCAAGAAGAAGTCATCCCAGCCTTAAGACAAAAGTTTAACTACAGCAATATTATGGAAGTACCCAAATTGGAAAAAGTTGTTGTTAATATGGGAGTTGGCGATGCGATTCAAAATCCGAAACTCTTAGATGCAGCAGTAAATGACCTGACTATTATAACCGGACAAAAACCGGTAATAACTCGAGCAAAAAAGTCGATTGCAAACTTTAAACTCCGCGCTGGGATGCCCATCGGGTGCAAGGTAACCCTGCGAGGACAAAAAATGTACGATTTCTTGGATAAACTGTTTAATGTGGCATTGCCCCGGGTCAGGGATTTTCGCGGTGTTTCTGCCAATGCTTTTGATGGCAGGGGAAACTACAGTTTGGGGCTAAAGGAACAGTTAATATTCCCGGAAATCGATTATGATGCTGTGGAAAAGGTCAGGGGAATGGATGTAATAATCGTTACCACAGCGAAAACAGATGAAGAAGCACGGGAACTATTACGGATGTTAGGGATTCCCTTTAGGGTGAGTTAAAAAAGGGGGGAAATAAATTAAATGGCACGAACGGGCCTTGTTGAAAAGTGGAAGAGGGGGTCCAAGTTTAAGGTTAGAGAATACAATCGGTGTAAAATTTGTGGCCGGCCGAGGGCTTACCTGCGTAAATTTGGCATGTGCCGGATTTGTTTTCGGGAAAGGGCCTATCGCGGCGAGATACCTGGCGTCACCAAGGCCAGTTGGTAAACTCTTCACTCTAACGGAGGGAGGAAGGAGGTAAGGTCAATGACTATGACAGACCCAATTGCTGATATGTTGACCAGAATTAGAAATGCTGTTATGGTTCGCCACGACTCCGTGGAGATTCCCGGTTCGAAGATGAAACTGGCCATTGCTAACATCTTAAAGGAGCAAGGATATATTCGCGATTGCGTTAATATTAAAGATGAACACCAGAATAAATTGCGTATTTATCTGAAATATGGTCAAAACGGGGAAAAGGTAATCAGCGGTATTAAGCGTATCAGTAAACCGGGGTTGCGGGTCTATGCACGGAAAGATGAAATCCCACGGGTTTTGGGAGGGTTAGGCATTGCGATTCTCTCTACTTCAAAGGGGATAATGACGGATCGTGAGGCACGGGAAGAAGGCATTGGTGGCGAAGTGATTTGCTACGTGTGGTAGCGTAAGTATCCATTAGTCTTAATTTCCCGGCAGTTAAAGAAGGTATAGAAGTCGGATAGTGTAGGAGGTGGAAATATGTCGCGTATTGGGCGGTTACCTATTCAGATTCCTGCTGGGGTTGAGGTTAGCTTAGCTGATCGCAAGGTTACCGTTAAAGGGCCTAAAGGTGAATTGGCTACTGATATAGCTGAACGGATGCAGGTTGAGATTAAGGATAATCAGGTACTTGTGATCAGGCCTTCAGATGATCGACAGGATGTAGCTCTACATGGATTGACCCGCACCCTGATTGCCAATATGGTGGAAGGGGTAACAAAGGGTTTTGAAAAGAAGTTAGAAATAGTTGGCGTCGGTTACCGCGCTGCAATGCAGGGTAACAAGTTGGTGCTCCAATTGGGCTATTCGCACCCTGTGGAAATAAACCCGCCTGCAGGAATTGAGATTGAAGTGCCTAATCCAAATAAAATTACCATTAAGGGCATAGATAAAGAAAAGGTCGGAGCCTTAGCGGCAGATATCAGAAGCAAGCGGGAACCGGAACCATATAAAGGTAAAGGGATCCGCTATGAAGGGGAAAAGGTTCGCCGTAAGGTTGGTAAGGCAGGTGCATAAGTAACCCCCGCCTTTAGGTTTTTACGTGGAAAGGAGTGAAACCAAAATGCCTAAGGACAGCCGTAATGTTGCAAGAAAAAGACGTCATCTTCGAGTGCGGCGCCGGGTAGTAGGTACAGCAGAACGGCCCAGGCTCAATGTTTTCCGGAGTCTAAAGCATATTCATGCACAAATTATTGATGATCAAAAAGGAATAACCCTGGTCGCTGCTTCAACTTTGGATCCTGCTTTAAGGGGCAAACTGGCCCATGGAGGCAATATCCAAGCAGCAAGATCGGTTGGTACACTCCTGGCTGAAAAAGCCCTGGCAAAGGGTATTAAGAGCGTCGTATTCGATCGGGGTGGTTACAAATACCACGGACGGGTAGCAGCTTTGGCGGAAACAGCTCGGGAGGCAGGGCTGAAATTTTAGCTGTAAAGGAGGGATATTAATGGCGAAAGAGGAAACTGCTGCTCAGGAACTCCAGGAAAGAGTCGTTAGTATTAACCGGGTTGCTAAAGTTGTCAAAGGTGGTCGTCGGTTCAGTTTTAGCGCCTTGGTCGTGGTCGGCGATGGTGCCGGACGCGTTGGCTATGGTTTAGGTAAAGCGGGGGAAGTGCCGGAAGCGATCCGGAAAGGGATTGAAGCTGCGAAGAAGAACATGGTGGCAGTTAGTTTGCAGGGAACCACAATTCCCCATGAAATAATCGGCAAGTTTGGTGCAGGCAGGGTACTTTTGAAGCCGGCAGCAGAGGGAACCGGAGTTATTGCCGGTGGACCGGTGCGGGCAGTGTTGGAGCTGGCAGGAGTCCGGGACATCTTAACCAAATCCTTGGGGTCTAATAATCCAAACAATATGGTTCGGGCGACAATGGATGCGCTCTTGTCCTTGAAGACTCCCGCGGAGGTGGCTAGACTACGGGGCATACCGGTGGAAAAGCTGTTAGGCTAGGAGGTTAAGCAGATGGGAACGGTAAAGATTATTTTGAAACGAAGCCTAATTGGCAGTAAACCTGAACAGCGGGCAACGGCAAAGGCTTTAGGTTTAACCAAGATCAATAAAGCAGTGATCCGAAAAGACACTCCCCAGATTAGGGGTATGATCAATAAAATTAACCACTTAGTTGAAGTTGAAACAGTAGAATAAAAAGCCCTATTAACTGTCCAGTGAGTATTAACTTGAAGGGGGTGGGACTGTGAAACTCCATGAACTGAAACCGCAACCAGGGGAGAAAAGCGCCAAAAAACGCGTTGGCCGGGGAATAGGCTCCGGACTTGGTAAGACCTCCGGACGCGGTCATAAGGGGCAAAAGTCGCGTTCCGGTGGAAGTGTCCGGCCAGGATTTGAAGGAGGACAAAAGCCACTGCAGTTGCGACTCCCCAAACGCGGCTTTAAAAATATTTTCCGGAAAGAGTACGGCCAGGTTAACGTGCAAGAGCTTAATCGCTTTCAAACTGACACGATTGTTACTCCGGAAGTATTAGTGGAAACTGGGTTAATTAAGAAAAATTTGGATGGGGTAAAGATACTGGGCCACGGTGAGTTGGAGAAAAGTTTGGTAGTACGTGCCCATAGTTTTAGTAAGTCCGCTGTGGAGAAAATTACGGCAGCGGGTGGAAGAGCAGAGGTGATATAGGTGCTGGCAGCCTTGCGCAATGCATGGAAGATTCCTGATTTAAGGCGGCGGATTACCTTTACCTTTATAATGTTTTTGGTTTTCCGGTTGGGAAGTCATATCCCGGTACCCAATATTGATGTGCAAACTATCCAGCAATATTTGGAGGCCGGTACACTGTTCGGCTTTCTTGACCTGTTTTCCGGAGGTGCTTTAAAGAGTTTTTCCATATTTGCCCTCAGTATAACCCCGTACATTACTGCATCGATTATTATGCAGCTATTGACCATTGTCATCCCGCAATTGGAGCAATTGGCCAAAGAAGGGGAAGTAGGGCGAAAGAAACTGGCTCAATATACCCGTTACGGGACAGTGGTTTTGGCCTTTATTCAAGCTGTGGGAATGAGTTTGTGGATGCGGGAAGCAGTCACAGAGTCAACTACATGGACATTCTTTGTAATTGCCATTACCTTGACGGCAGGAACTTCCTTTCTGATGTGGTTGGGGGAACTGATTACGGAAAAAGGGATTGGTAACGGTATTTCCTTGATAATTTTTGCAGGTATTGTTTCACGGCTGCCTGCCGGCTTGGGCCAGTTATTGGGATATATCCAGGTTCGGGCTATTAATATACTGAACATCTTGGCTTTAGCAGTGGTAGTCCTTTTGGTTTTGGTCGGGATTATTTATATCCAGGAAGGACAGCGGCGGATCACGGTGCAATATGCAAAAAGAATAGTAGGACGCCGGGTCTATGGGGGACAGAGCACCCATATTCCTTTGAAAGTAAACCAAGCAGGAGTTATACCCATTATTTTTGCCAGTTCGGTATTGATGTTCCCCGGTACGGTAGCACAGTTTATCAATCATCCTTGGGCTCAGGCTGTAGCCGCATGGTTACAGTTTGGGACATCACTGCATACTATCCTGTACGTATTGTTAACAATCTTTTTCACTTACTTTTATACTGCTGTTACCTTTAACCCGCAAGATGTGGCAGAAAATATGAAGAAGTATGGTGGATTTATTCCGGGACTACGTCCGGGAAAGCGGACAGCAGAATATATTGACCGCATTCTTACCAGACTGACATTTGCTGGGGCCCTTTTTATTGCATTTATCGCTATATTACCGGTTTTCATTGGCAAGGTAACCGGTATTGAAGGCATCTATTTTGGTGGGACCGGTATTCTTATTGTCGTCGGTGTCGCTTTAGAGACAATGAAGCAAATTGAGGCCCACATGCTTATGCGTCATTATGAAGGGTTTATGAAAAAATAGTACTGGCTAGGATGAAGGTAAGATTGGAGGAAGAAATAATGCGTCTTGTTTTGTTGGGTCCTCCCGGTGCGGGGAAAGGCACGCAGGGAGAATTGTTGGCGGAGAAGTTGCAAATACCTCGTATTTCTACCGGTGATATTTTTCGCGCGGCAATTAAAAACGAGACTGAATTGGGGAAAAAGGCAAAGCTGTATGTTGAAAGCGGTAAACTGGTGCCTGATGCGATAGTTGTGGGGATTGTTTTGGAGAGAATAACACAACCGGATTGTGAACCGGGGTTCCTCTTAGATGGCTTTCCCCGTACCGTCGCCCAGGCAGAAGCACTGGCAGCCGAGTTAGAGCAGGATCTCGATGGCGTTATCCTTTTAGAATTAAGTCCGGAAGAAGTGGTGGAACGGCTAACTAAGCGCCGTCTTTGCCGCCGGTGTGGGGCGATTTATCACCTGACCCATAATCCGCCCCAGGAGGAAGGTTGGTGTGATCGCTGTGGCGGCCAGCTATACCAGCGAGATGATGACAGGGAAGCTACTATCCGTAACCGATTGGCTGTTTATGAGGAATTAACCGGTCCGTTACGGGCGTATTACCAACAAAAAGATTTGCTCATTGCGATCAATGCAGCTCAGCCTAAGGAAAAAGTCTTTAGTGATATTTGTCGCTCTTTAGGGAGCGAAACAGTATGATTATTTTGAAGTCAAAGTCGGAAATCGAAATCATGGCGAAGGCAGGAAAATTGGTGGCTAAAGTGCTAGCCCATCTAAGAGAGATGACTCACCCTGGCATTACCACCCAGGAGCTAGATAAGGCAGCAGAAGCATTAATAAGAGCAGAAGGGGCCCAACCAGCATTTAAAGGTTATCGTGGCTTTCCCGCCAGTATTTGTGCTTCTATTAATGAAGAAGTGGTTCATGGTATACCTGGGTTAAGACCTTTAAATAATGGGGATATTATTAGTATTGACCTAGGCGTGGTAATTAATGGTTATTATGGGGATGCAGCCGTGACAATTCCGGTTGGGGACATTACACCGGAGAAGCAAGAGCTGTTGCGCGTAACGCAAGCGGCTTTGGAGCAAGGTATAGTCCAGGCCAGGGTTGGCAATCGGCTTTCTGATATTTCTCACGCTATTCAAACTTACGTTGAGGCGCATAATTTTGCTGTTGTTCGCGATTATGTCGGTCACGGTATTGGGCAGGCAATGCATGAAGAACCCCAGATCCCCAATTTTGGCCCTCCGGGTAGGGGACCGAGATTGCAGGAAGGCATGGTGTTAGCAATTGAGCCTATGGTTAATATGGGGTTATACGGGGTAAAGACATTGCCTGATGGCTGGACAGTGGTAACTGAGGACGGTAAACCTTCGGCCCATTTTGAGCATACTGTTGCTATCACTGCCACTGGTCCGTATATTTTAACCAGTCTGGAGTAAAAGGGAAGGTGACCATCGATGGCTATGGAGAAACTTCGCCTCGGCCAAATGGTTAGTTCCAAAACCGGGAGAGATTGTAGCCAGAGTTACCTGGTGTTAAAAAGGATCGATGAGCGGTTCGTCCTCTTGGCCAATGGTGGTAAACGGAAAGTGGGAAATCCCAAAAAGAAGAATATTCGCCATCTGGTTGTACACCAGGCAATAGCAGAGGATATTGAAGCCAAACTATCTATTGGCGAAGAGGTCACCGACGAAGAAATTCGCTCGGCGCTTAAAAGACTGGGGGCGGAAATGTAGTGCGCCTTGTATACAAGGAGGGTGGTGGGAATCTATGTCCAAGGATGACGTCATTGAGGTTGAAGGTAAAGTGTTGGAACCTTTACCTAACGCTATGTTCCGGGTTGAATTAGATAATGGACACAAGATCCTGGCCCATGTTTCCGGTAAGATACGCATGCACTTTATCCGTATTCTTCCTGGTGATAGGGTGCGTGTTGAGCTTTCTCCCTATGACTTGACAAGGGGCAGGATCACATATCGATATAAATAAGTCGGTAGGGAAAAGGAGAGTTGCAACATGAAGGTAAAACCTTCGGTCAAACCTATCTGCGAAAAGTGTAAGATAATTAGACGTAAAGGAAGAGTTATGGTAATATGTGAGAATCCCAAGCATAAACAGAGGCAGGGTTAGCAGGTCAAATTTCCTCAGTCGCTCAATAGGTTTGAATCTAATTGTGATCAAAAAAAAACAGTTAGAGGAGTAAAACAGGAGGTGGATGCAAGATATGGCGCGTATTGCCGGAGTTGACCTGCCGAGGGAAAAGCGCATAGAGGTTGCTTTAACCTATATTTATGGAATTGGGCGCAGTAATGCCCAAAAGATATTGCAACAAGCAGGTATTTCTGCCGATACAAGAGTACGTGATCTTACGGAAGATGAAGTAGCAAGACTACGGGAGCTTATTGATAAGAATTATCGGGTGGAAGGGGATTTGCGCCGGGATGTTGCTCTAAATATTAAAAGGTTAATAGAAATTGGAACCTATCGAGGCATTAGACATCGTCGCGGGATGCCAGTTAGAGGTCAAAGGACTAAGACCAATGCCCGTACCCGTAAAGGCCCCAAAAGAACTGTAGGCGTTAAGAGGAAAAAGTAACGGCTAAAAGAAGGAGGGAGAAAAGTGGCGCGAAGAAATACTACCCAAAGGGTGAAGCGGCGGGAGCGGAAAAATATTGAATCCGGTGTTGCTCATATCCGTTCAACCTTTAATAATACAATTATCACCATATCAGATCGGACCGGTAATGTAGTCTCTTGGGCCAGTGCCGGTACAGCCGGCTATAAAGGCTCCCGGAAAGGAACCCCCTTTGCAGCTCAGTTAGCAGCGGAAACTGCTGCTAAACAAGCTATGGAACACGGGATGCGGGAGATTGAGGTTATGGTAAAGGGGCCGGGAGCCGGACGGGAGGCAGCAATTCGCTCTCTGCAGGCAGCTGGCCTGGAAGTAAATATGATTAAAGATGTTACCCCAATCCCCCATAATGGTTGCCGTCCCCCCAAACGCCGCAGAGTGTAAAACTTGAAAATAGAACTGGAGGTGTGAACAGATTTATGGCAAGATATTCAGGACCTGTCTGCAGGCTCTGCCGTCGGGAAGGAATTAAATTATATCTCAAGGGAGATAAATGCTATACAGATAAGTGCCCGGTTACCAGGCGTAATTATGCGCCAGGTCAACACGGCCAGGGACGGAAAAAGTTTTCTGAGTATGGGCTGCAGTTACGGGAAAAACAGAAGGCCAGGAGATTCTATGGAATACTAGAAAAACAGTTTAGCCGGTATTATCAATTAGCAAGTAAACAAAAGGGTATTACAGGGGAAAACTTGCTTGTCTTGTTGGAGACCAGATTGGACAATGTTGTCTATCGGTTAGGGTTTGCCAGTTCAAGGGCAGAGGCAAGACAGCTGGTGCGGCACGGTCATTTTGCCGTTAACGGCAGAAAAGTAAATATCCCGTCCTTCCGGGTGAAAGTTGGCGATATAGTAGCACTTAGGGCAAAAAATAATGATAGCGTAAAGATAAAAGAAATTTTAGAAGCGGCAGAAGATAAAACCTCCCCGGCTTGGTTGGAAAGGGATGTTCAAAACGTTGCGGGTAGGGTACTCCGTTTACCAACGCGGGAAGATATCGATGTTCCTGTAGAAGAGCACCTGATTGTGGAACTTTACTCCAAGTAAATAGGGTTTCTTGTGCTTTCGCCGGTTATACCTCCACAGGGCGCATCGACCCAGCATTTCTCGCTCGTAATGTAATCCTACCAATTGTGCGAGAAGGAGGGTTTGCCAAATATGATTGAAATTGAAAAGCCTACCATTGAAGTGGTGGAGATGGCTGAGGATAATACCTATGGAAAATTTGTGATTGAACCTTTAGAGAGAGGTTATGGGACTACCCTTGGTAATTCCCTGCGCCGGATTTTATTATCGTCTCTACCGGGGGCAGCTGTAACTTCAGTCAGAATCGATGGGGTACTCCACGAATTTTCCACTGTTCCAGGTGTAATTGAAGATGTACCGGATATTGTTTTAAACTTAAAGGGTTTAGCCTTAAAAATCCATGGTAATAGCCCGCAGCTTGTACGGATTGAGGCAAAAGGTCCAACTGTAACAAAGGCGGGGGACATTATAACTGATCCTGATGTGGAGATCTTAAATCCTGACCATATAATAGCAACTTTAGAGGAAGGTTCTACATTACGGATGGAATTGGTGGTTGAAAAAGGCAGGGGTTATGTGCCTGCTGATCGGAATAAAAAAGAAGGAGATCCAATTGGCACTATTCCCGTAGATTCAATTTTCACGCCGGTACGGAAGGTAAACTTCCAGGTTGAGAATACTCGTGTTGGTAAGATGACAGATTTTGATAAGTTAACGATCGAAGTTTGGACCAACGGCAGTATTCGACCTGATGAGGCCATCAGTTTAGCGGCTAAGATTTTATCGGAACACTTGTTGTTATTCGTGCGTTTAACAGAGACAACTGATCAGGTAGAGATTATGGTTGAGAAGGAAGAAGATGAAAAGGATAAGGTCTTAGAGATGGCCATCGAAGAGCTTGATCTTTCGGTTAGATCTTATAATTGTCTTAAACGGGCTGGTATTAATTATGTAGGTGAGCTGATCCAGAAAACGGAAGAAGATATGATGAAAGTTAGGAATCTGGGGAAGAAATCATTGGAAGAAGTGCAAACAAAATTAGCAGCCCTAAATCTCTCGCTGAAAGAAAAGGAAGAATAAGAATAAGGAGGCGAGTTCCATGGCTTATCGAAAACTGGGCCGTGTTTCCGCCCACCGGGAAGCGATGTTTAGAAACGCCCTTGTTTCCTTCTTTAAATATGAGCGGATTCAGACAACAGAGACCAGGGCTAAGGAAATCCGTTCCCTGGCGGAAAAACTAATAACTCTAGGTAAACGAGGCGACCTCCATGCCCGGCGACAGGCTGCCAAATATATTCAGGACAAAGAAGTACTACGAAAGCTTTTTGCTGATATTGCCCCAACATATCAGGAACGGCAGGGCGGTTATACTCGAATCCTGAAGCTTGGACCCCGCCGGGGCGATGCTGCACCCATGGTTGTATTAGAATTGGTGAAGTAAGTTAAAAGGGACCGCGGCCTAGTAGACGGTTTCCAGCCCCTTTCTTTTGCATACCTTTGAGGGGCTGGTTTGCGTACACGGGAAGGTCCCTATTTTATTGAGAAGCAGGTGGTGGCATGGGAGCAATAGAAGAACTAATGTTTAAGATTGTTGACCTGAACCATTACTATAATTTTGGCCGGGATGATCAGGTAGCAGCACTGGAAGGAATAAATTTGGAGATCAAAAAAGGCGAATTTGTAACTATTATCGGCAGTAATGGTTCTGGTAAATCAACTTTAGCAAAACATCTTAATGCATTGCTTTTGCCAACCCAAGGCCAGGTTTTGGTGAAGGGAATAGATACGAAAAATCAGGACAAACTCTGGGAGATTAGGCAGACTGTGGGGATGGTGTTTCAGAACCCGGATAATCAGATTGTAGCAACTACAGTGGAAGAGGATGTAGCCTTTGGCCCGGAGAATTTGGGCATCCCCCCCCACGAAATTCGGCAGCGAATTGATGAGGCTTTAGCAGTTGTAGATATGGAGGAATATAGGTATGCCGCTCCCCACCAATTGTCCGGTGGTCAGAAACAGCGGATAGCCATTGCCGGCGTGATCGCCATGCGTCCTGAATGTATTGTGCTGGATGAGCCTACGGCAATGTTAGACCCAGTGGGCAGAAAAGAGGTAATGGATACTGTTTTCAGGCTAAACCGGGAAGAGGGTATTAGTATAATTAATATCACCCACTACATGGAGGAAGCGGTGCGCTCCGATCGGGTGATCGTAATGGAAGCAGGGAAAATTATCTTACAAGGTAAACCGCGGGATATTTTTGTGCAAATGGAAAAATTAAGATCAACCGGTTTAGATGTGCCGCAAGTTACAGAATTGGCTTATTACCTGAAACAGGACGGTTATCAATTTTCGTCGGTGGTATTAACAGTGGAAGAGATGGTGACTGAATTATGCCGATTCGGGTAGAACATTTAACTCATATTTATATGCCGGGCACTCCCATGGAGTCATTGGCTCTGGAAGATGTAAGCTTAGAAATCAAAGACGGCGAGTTTGTGGGGTTGATCGGGCAAACCGGATCAGGGAAATCAACCTTGATCCAACATTTTAACGGGCTCCTAAAACCGACCGGCGGCAAAATTTATGTTGATGATTTAGATCTAGGGTCTAAGGATACAAACCTAAAAGAAGTGCGGCGGCGCGTGGGTTTGGTTTTTCAATACCCGGAGCATCAACTTTTTGAGGAAACTGTATTTGCCGACATTGCATATGGCCCCCGCAACATGGGTCTTTCCGGGGAAGAATTGGAGCGCAGGGTGCAAAGAGCAATGGCTATGGTCGGATTGGATTATGCCCAGTTTAAGGAACGTTCTCCTTTCGAATTGAGCGGCGGCCAGATGCGGCGAGTTGCCATTGCCGGCGTGTTGGCAATGGAACCGAAGATTTTGATCTTGGATGAACCTACTGCAGGTTTAGATCCCCGCGGCCGCGACGAGATCCTGGAACAAATAAAAGATTTACATAAAAAATTAGGCTTGACAGTGATCTTGGTATCCCACAGTATGGAGGATGTGGCACGATTGGTTGAACGCCTATTGGTAATGCATAAGGGGCGCTTAGTGTTAACCGGTGATACCCGGGCAGTATTTCTGCAGGCAGAGAAACTAAAAGGAATTGGTTTAGGGATTCCGCAAGTGACAGAGCTGATGCACTCGCTCCGAAAACATTGGCAGGCAGTGCCTCTAGATGTGCTTACCGTTGAGGAAGCCCGTCGGGTGATTTTAGGTTATCTAAAGCGGGAAAGAGGTAATAACAATGCTTAAGGATATTACCATTGGACAATACATTCCGGGGGAGTCGGTGATCCATAAATTAGATCCCCGGACCAAGATCATCGCCACTATTCTTTTCATTACGGCTTTATTTGTTGTTACTGATATTGTGGGTTACATCTTTTTAACACTTTTTAGCATTCTGGTCATCGGTATTTCCCGCCTGCCGCTTCGTTTTGTCCTGCGGGGATTAAAACCTCTTTATTATATCTTGGCTTTTACGGTAATCCTCAACTTTTTCTTAACCCCGGGCAAGGAGATTTGGCGTTGGTGGTTCCTCCGGCTGACGGAAGAAGGCTTGCGGCAAGGGATCTTTATGGGTTGGCGTTTATTGCTATTGGTTCTTACTACATCTTTGTTGACTTTAACCAGTTCACCCATTGCACTAACTGACGGCATTGAACGGCTGTTAACCCCTTTTCGCTCTCTTGGCGTACCTGCCCACGAGCTGGCCATGATGATGACCATTGCCCTGCGTTTTATACCGACACTGTTGGAAGAAACTGATAAGATCATGAAGGCGCAAATGGCAAGGGGAGCAGATTTTGATACCGGTAATATTATTCAGCGGGCGAAAGGGATGGTTCCTTTACTTGTTCCTTTATTTATTAGCGCTTTTAGGCGGGCAGATGAATTAGCAACCGCCATGGAAGCAAGGTGCTACCGGGGCGGTGAGGGTAGAACCCGCCTGAAGGAATTGCACTATTATGCGCGGGATTATATTACCTTGGTTTTTATGCTCCTGCTGATCGGTTTTGCCTTTTGGGAACGTTTCTGTCCTTAGTCTTTAGTTAAAGGGTAGGAGTTGAGAGGATGCGCAATATAAAACTACTCCTTGCTTATGATGGCACTAACTATTATGGCTTTCAGCGCCAGGAAAATGCCATTTCTGTACAGGCGGTACTTGAGCAGGCATTGGGAAAGATTTGCCGGGAACCAATTCGCTTGGCAACAGCCGGTCGTACAGATACCGGTGTCCATGCCCGGGGGCAAGTTGTAAGTTTTCATACCATGGCTCCCATTCCGCAGGAACGGTTTCCATATGCTATTAACTGTTGCTTACCGGCAGATATAGTTGTTCTAGCCGCTGAGGAAATGCCGGCTGAATTTCATCCCCGCCGTTCTGCCCGGGCTAAAACCTATCGTTATACCTTGGACACGGGAAAGTTTCCTGACGTTTTTCAGCAGCGCTTCGCATGGCACCCCATGTATTCGTTGAAGCGTGAACTATTGGTACAAGCCAGTAGCTATTTATGCGGCACCCATGATTTTGCTGCCTTTCGGGCAGCCGGTTCTGCGGTAAGGACATCAGTGCGGACAATTACCCGGGCTGAGTGGGATTTTGTTGATGATCCCCTTTGGCACTTTTATATTACGGGGAACGGCTTTTTGTATAAGATGGTTCGGCTTATTGTGGGGACTCTAGTGGAAGTGGCCCGGGGTAAGATTCCGCCCCAAAGCATAAAGGAACTTCTTGGTTGCCAACAGAGTCAGTATCGAGCCGGTCCTACGGCCCCTGCCAAGGGTTTGACTTTATGGGAGGTTATTTATTAATTAACGTTAGTGTAAAATTACTTTGGGAAAAAACCAAAAAATAAAAGATAAGAGTATCTCTCCTGTGATATCATGTAATTTGTGAAAGAACCACAATAAACACAGAAAAGGAGATACTCTTATGGAACTAATTATACAGGAAATCATAGAAAAAATCAGTAGTTGTTTTGAAAAAGAACTAGAGAACCTGATACGTGAAAGAAGAGATATATCCGAATTTATTCTAGCTACTAAGAAGACGTTGGACGAGATTGGAGTAACCCTAGTAGCCGAAGCCTTGGAAACAATAAACGAGGCGTATAGAAACAGTAAAGACCGGAAACGAAACTGGGCAGTAAAGGAGAAAGCAGCTGAGAAGACCCTTATGACAATATTTGGCGAAGTAAGGTATGAAAGGACATATTACAAGAATAAAAAGACAGGCGAATACAGCTACCTGTCAGACGAAGCAGTAGGCATAAAAGCCCATGATAAACTGGATGCTTCACTAAAGGCAAGACTTATAGAAGAAGCAGTATTTATGCCCTACAGCAGAAGCGGTGAAAAAGCTTCTGAAGCAGTAACCCTTACATCTCAGACAGTAATGAACAGCATCCGTGAACTTGGCAGTGTAAGTAATGATGCAGTGGAGGTTAAGCAAGATAAAAGGTCCGTAAATGTACTCTACATAGAGGCAGATGAAGATCATGTATCACTACAGGAGGGCGGATGCACAGAGGCAAAACTTGTATATGTGCATGAGGGTAGGAAACAGGTTGGTAAAGACCGGTGGAAGCTAATAAATGCAAGGTATTTCAGTGGTGTTTATGCAAACAGTGACGAGCTATGGGTAGAAGTTCTAGACTACATAGATAAAGCCTATGACATGGATGCTATAGAAAAGATATACCTATCAGGTGATGGGGCACCCTGGATAAAGAACGGACTAGGCTGGATAAAAGGAAGCATCTTTGTACTGGATCGTTACCACTTATCGAAGTATGTAACACAAGCAACAGCGCATATGGACTACACCACACCAATTATGTGGGATTATATAAATGCCGGTGACAAGGATAGTGTAAAAGAGTTATTCAATGCAATCATAAGTACAACTGAGCCAGAGACAAAGAAGAGAGCTGTACAGGAAGCAAGAAGGTATATACTCGGCAACTGGGAGGGGATAATGCGTCAGTATGAGGCGGATTACGCTGGTTGCAGTGCAGAAGGTCATGTTAGCCATATCTTGTCGTCCAGGTTAAGCTCACGGCCTCTGGGCTGGAGTAGAACGGGAGTGGACCAGATGGCCAGGTTAAGGGTCTTTGTAGCAAATGGCGGGGACGTGTATGATATGTTTATACAAAAGAAAAAAGCGACAGTAAATGAAGCAAGGGAGGTAAAAATGGATCGGGAGATTATCAGGAAGAGAAAGCTTACAGCATCGCGCGAAACCATAGGTAACATAACCATTTTGAATATTGGTAAAAGGACTTGGGCTTCCCAGTTCCTCAAGTCAGTGAGGGATGCTTAAAGTAGAAGGTAAACAGGAGATTACTTTTATTTTTTAAAACCCATAGTATCTTGACGCTATCTTAATTAACCATTAACTTGACATCCCCGGGGGCGTGTATTAAAATTATGCTGTGGGTTTATCTGGTTTTCCCCTGTCCCCAGCCCCGGACACAGGAAAAACTGTACCCCAATTAATAATTAATTCTGTGGAAAGTTTTGAGGAGGGATAAGGGTGCGGACGACTTATATGGCTAAGCCCCAAGATATTCAGCGGAAGTGGTATGTGCTTGATGCCACAGGTAAGCCACTTGGCCGTTTAGCTACAGAAGCAGCCAGAATTCTCAGGGGTAAACATAAGCCTATTTTTACCCCCCATATTGATACAGGTGATCATGTCATTGTAATTAATGCGGAAAAGGCGGTTCTAACCGGTCGGAAATTGGAACAAAAGGAATATATCCGGCATACAGGTCACCCTGGTGGAATAAAAAGGGTTAAGTATGAAAAGTTTATGCAAGAAAAACCGGAAAGAGCCGTAGAAAAGGCAATCAAGGGGATGTTACCCCATAATCGTTTAGGTCGAGCCATGGCCAGTAAGCTAAAGGTGTACCGGGGGTCGGAACATCCTCATCAGGCCCAACTACCTGAAGCTTGGGACTTTTAGGGAAAGGGGGCAAAAAGGATATGGCACAAGTTCAGTATATGCAAACAGGACGGCGAAAAACTTCCGTTGCCAGGGTAAGACTTGTTCCTGGTACCGGTAATATCAATATTAACGGTCGGACATTGGAGGAATATTTCCCCACTCTTGTCCAGCAAACGATCGTGAAACAGCCATTGGTAGCCACCAGATTGCTTGATAAATTTGATGTGATTGTAAAAGTTGAAGGCGGCGGTAAATCCGGCCAAGCCGGTGCAGTTCGCCACGGTATTGCCCGGGCTTTGCTAAAAACAGATGAGGAGTTACGTCCGGTTTTGCGGAAATACGGGTACCTGACACGGGATCCGCGGATGAAGGAAAGAAAGAAATATGGTTTAAAGAAAGCCCGCCGGGCACCACAGTTCTCCAAGCGTTAGAAATTGTGTTTCTTTACACTTGAGTTTGTTCAAACTTACAAAGTTTGTTTACGAGTTACCAAACCGTCAGGTGGGAGAATTCCCTTTGGCGGTTTTTTGTTGTGTAAAAAAGCATATAAGAATGTATAAATTATTAAATCCGGACGCAGTTTTAATCCATCGTAAGCCTGTATAATTCGTATGTGTAGGTGGTTTCGATATTTCCTCCCGTAGGTTATACCCTGCGTATCACTGTCCTTATTTTTCTACGAGTAAACTTTGTCATTCTTCACTGCTCACGAGCTATTTATTGCATACTCTTTAGCCCCCTAACTCGTTTGGACAAGTAGTCTTAACATGGTAGGATAATAGGGAGGGAGATCCAAATGAGAACACGGAGGCAACATTCAGCTGAAACGAAATTAAAAGTTGTCAGGGAGGCATTGGAAACCGGTAACGCAGCTCTTGTTGCGAGAAGGCATGATCTTTCATCCAGTATGGTAACCAAGTGGGTACGACAGACAGTACAAACAGAACGGAGAAGCAGCATTTAAAGGGAACAATAAAGGAAATGGGCAGCTAGTTGGATACAGCCATAAGGATTACCATAAACTTAAGGATGAAAATGAACGTCTTAAAAAGATCTTGGGCGAAAAGGACTTAGAGGTAGCGATATTGCGTGATCTCTTAAAAGTAAAGCCCTCACTGGCCGACAAAGTAGCCGTAGCACATAAATGGATTTGCCGGAGATAAAAGGTGTCCCAGGTGGTCCGCATAGTGGGAATCAGCCGTTCGTGTTACTACTACCATATAAGATATCGACGGCAACGGGTGAACAATGGCGGCAGGCCCATACCGGGGTACTCCTGGGACAAAAGAGGCCAAAGCATAAGTGATGAGCAGATAAAGGAGTAGCTGTGTGAGGCCATTGAGGGTGACTGTTATAATTACGGCTACGCTAAATTGACAAAATGGCTGCAGCGGGAATATGAACTTATTATCAACAAGAAAAAGGTATATCGCCTGTGTAAGGGAATCAGCTTGCTAAAGCCCCAGCGGCAGATGAAACGTAAACACCCTCGTAGGTTAGCCAAGAAGCGAGAAATCACTGCTCCCAATCAGCTCTGGGAGATTGATATCAAGTACGGCCACATAACCGGAGAAGACTGCTTTTTCTTTATCATGAGCATTTTAGATGTCTATGACCGCATGATTATCGATTATCATACCGGTTTAAGCTGTACTGGCCATGATGCTGCCTATATCCTGTCCAGGGCCTGTGCCAGACGTCTTCCTGAAGGGAAAGTAGTGGTACGTACAGATAATGGCCCACAGTTTATTAGTATGGCTTTTGAAACCGCTTGTGAAAAGCTCCCTGTAGAGCATGAGCGCATATCCCCAACAGCTCACCCAATAGTAATGCTCACATTGAGGCATTTCATGGTATTCTGGAGGAGGATTGTCTGCAAATACATGGGTTTGAGAACTTTGCGGAGGCATATCACATAATTACGGAATTTATGCGCTACTACAACGGGCTGAGACTCCACTCCAGTATTGGTTATCGCCCACCTCTAGAGTATCACAACGAAATAATGAGTAAATCTGAGAAAGCCTTAAAGATGAGCGCATAGTGTCCATAGTTAGGGGGTCAGCCCGCTTTGAAAGCTTTAGGTTTTATGAAGTAACGCTCCCTAGCGGTATTACCCCGGAATACCTTAAGGAGTGCGAATTTTTAGCCAGCAATACTAATATTGTTATGTATGGCAACGTCGGCACGGGTAAATCGCATTTGTCAATTGCTTTAGGAGCAGAGGCCTGTAAGAAGGGCATGGAGGTTAGGTTCTTTAGGACATCAGCACTTGTGAACAAGCTGGCGGAGCTAAAGAAAGCTGGGACATTATCCGTCTTTTTAAGAAACTTAAGCAAGGCCGACCTTTTGATCTGTGACGAGTGGGGTTAGTCCCCCTCGACCGGGTGGGGGCACAGCTTCTGTTTGAGGTAATATCCGAGTGTTATGAACGCAAATCAGTGATTATTAACACCAACATAGAGTTTTCAAGATGGGTAAATGTGTTCTATGACGAGCAGATGACGGGTGCCATTATTGACAGAATACTCCACCACTGCCACCTGCTACTATTCCCTGGTCAAAGCAACAGGATACGAGAATCGAGGCTGGACACATAGGAATTGGTCAATCAAAACTCTTGGGGTTAGCATAAAAATTTCCCACCGGTGCCTGGGGAAAAAGTTTTGCAAAAGTGAGGAATTTGGGTTTGCAAAAAACAGGCATGGTGCACTAGGCGGTCAATTATGGCTGCAGCTACCACCTGGCCGGAAATATCTCCACTCATTCGTCAAAGTTGTAGTTGCTGGTCAGGATGATGCTTCCCCTCTCATAGCGCCAGGCGAAAGAGAAGGTTTGCCTGTCCTACCGTTCTGGCTATTTGCCTGATGCTGACCCCTTGAGCATGCATTGCCTTATGCGCTGCCATTTGTACATGCTGACCACCTCTTCCCCCCCCTTTTCAGGGGAGATCTCATCATAGTTGGGTCAGTTTTACTTGACGATCTAGGGTCATTTCTATTTTACGATCTATAAAATAGAGACTGATTAGATTTTTGGAGGGTTGTCATGTTCTCAGATGTAGAAATAAAATATAAAAAACGAAACAAAATGTTATTTTCCCGTGACAGTGAATGCTTACAAGAGTTAATAGGATTAATTCAATCACAAAAGCATCGAACCCTTGTAATGTGGGCATTGGATTGCGCAAAACTGCCTTTAGAGCAATTTGAAATAAAATATCCTGATGAACGCAGACCTAGAATCTGCCTGAAATTATGTGAATCTTGGGCGAGAGGGAAAATCAAAATGCCTATAGCAAAACGAGCAATTTTAGATTCACATGCTGTGGCGAAAGAAATTGATGACAATGAATACGGTGCTTTGTGCCATGCAATTGGTCATGCTGGGGCAACAGTGCATGTAGAAACACACGCTATAGGTTTACCTATCTATGAATTGACAGCACTAGTCTTGAAATATGGAATAGACAACTTTCAAAAGCCGGTAAGTGAAAAAATAGCATATTATAGCGACCGTTTACTATACTGGCAGGAAAATTCAGACAAACAAAGACTTGATTGGGCTGCCTTCTTATTGGATGACACAAGGCCTAATAAAGAAAGATTACTGAACGAAAAAAGAAGGTTAAAACAACAAGGATTATAAGTTAATATTTATTACACATATTTATAATATGCGACCATATTTTAAATTAATATAGGGGACTATATAGTGTAGTTATTATTACATAATAAATTGTTCATTGTTTCTTTACACTCGAGCTTGTTCAAACTTAAAAGTTTGTTTACTAGTTACCAAACCGTCATTGGTTATTGTCCTTTGGCGGTTTTTTTGTGTGTAATCTGTGCGGCGGTATTCAGGTTATTTTGTTAAGAATTTGGTTTTGGACTTGATTTAGTTTTATTCTTTCCTGCATTTGGGTTTAAATAATGGTATATTATATATACATTGAAGATAATCAAAATATAAGTTATTGCAACCTGGGTACAAGTCAAGTCCAAATTTGTGTGTAAATTACCTCGGTCATTAAGCAGTAGCTAATCAAACAATAGCCTAAGCGTTTATGCCGCGAAAGCTGTTGACAATGAGTACATGGCATGTTAGGCTGTTAGCCGGGCATCACCACTCCAGCGTAAGACTTCACCTCAAAGATGAGGGGGGATGGCCCTGATGCCTGAAAACATGCCATGGGAGGCTCATTGTCAACAGACCGTGGAATAAATGCGATTTCTATGCAGCAGTGCCAGACTTAGATTCCTTATTCTGCACTTGATAATATAGCTGCATATCAAAGTATTTGCGACCGGTCTGCCATTTCTCATCCTGCTCTATTAATAAGGCCCCCATGAGCCGGATAACGGATGCAGCATTGGGAAAGATTCGAATGACCCGTTCTCGACGACGAATTTCTTCATTCAGTCTTTCCACACCGTTTGTAGTACGAAGCCTCTTACGATACTTCAAGGGTAGTGCAAGAACAGCAGTAATATCATCAAATGCCTCGTCCAGGAGAGCTGTGGCTTTTGGTGCTTTGACTTCATACGTTTGGATAATATGGTCTCTGATTTTACGAGCGCTCTCAAGGTCAACAGCCTCATAAAGCTGGCGCAGCTCTTCCTTAATTTCAGCCTGCAATGCTTTAGGCGTATGATCCAGCATGTTCCTGGAAAAGTGGGTTTGACAACGCTGCCAACTAGCGCCTTGAAAATGTTTTCTAACTGCATTGACCAACCCTTTATGGTCATCAGAGGTAACCAGGCGCACGTTCTTTAACCCACGATCTTTGAGAGAAGAAAAGAACTCACCCCAACAGCTTTCTGATTCGCTATTTGCTAGCTGAAACCCGATGATTTCACGATAGCCATCTTCGTTAACCCCAATGGCAATCAGCATGCCTCTCGATTGTATACGTCCATTTTCCCGCACCTTTACATAGATGGCATCCACCATGAGAAAGGGATAATGGCTTTGCAACGGTCTTGTACGGAATGCTGCTATCATCGGATCCAGGTTCTTGCAAAGTTCTGAGATGGTCGATTTTGAAAACTTTTTACCACATAATTCCTCAGTAATTAATTCAACCTTTCGTGTAGAAACACCATTGATGACCATCTCCATCATAGCAAGCATTAATGCCTGTTCACTACGCTGATATCGAGCAAAAAGCTCTGTAGAGAACTGTCCATTACGATGCCTGGGAACCCGCAATGTGAGCGTACCAACTCGAGTTGTTATTTGCCTATCCCGAAATCCATTGCGGTATGCGGTTCTTTCTTCGGTGCGCTCATAGGGTTCCGCACCTATTTGCTCTGTAGATTGCGCCAAAAGGATCTGGTTGAAGATTTCCTCCAACAATTTGGAAAATGCTTCATCCCTACCATTTGATAAAAAAAGTCCGTGCAAAAGTTCCTCGGTTATTGTAATATTAAACTGAGCCATGGTTCATCCTCCTCGGTTTGGTATTTGTTTGGCAACTTATATTTTAACCGAGGTATGAGCTTTGGCTCAACTTCTTTTTACACCATTATATAGACACAATCCTGGGTACAGGTTTAATCCAATGTTGCTATAGATAATTAAATAGGAAATGAGTAGAAGATGCAATTTTTCATGTCGTAGCTGTGGATATATGGGACCTAGCAATACTTAAGGCTATGGAGAATAATAATAAAAAATAATTAAGAGAGGTGTATTATGACCACACACAAAATTTATAAAATGAGTTTTGGAGATTACCGGGTTTGCCGGACACGTAGAAAAACTCTATAATTAATTCATGAAAGGACGTGTTCAGCAAATGCCAGGTAGCAAGTATCACAAGCAATTCGATCCCGAATATAAGAGGGAAATGGTTCGTTTGGTGGAGGAGTTAGGTAAGTCCCCCGCAGATGTGGCCAGGGATATCGGTGTAACGGCCACCTCCGTGCGACGCTGGGTAAAGCAGTATGGTAACCAGGGTGAAGCTGCTTTCCCCGGCAAAGGGAAGCTTCATCCAGCAAACGAAGCAATCCGGAAAAAGGATAAGCGCATTAAAGAACTGGAAGAGGAAAATGCCATCCTAAAAAAGGCCATGAGCATCTTCGCCAAAGACGGAAAGTAAAGTACTTGTTTATCAAGGACTATCGCTCCGAATTTTCCGTCACGAGGATGTGTGCTGTTATGCAAGTCAGCCGGAGCGCATTTTACGAATGGCTTAAGAAACCCCTAACCAAAAAAGAACAAGAAGACCGAGACCTGGCGGGGAAGATTAAACAACTATTTTTTGATTCCCGCCGCACCTATGGCCACCGCCGGATCAAGAAGAAATTAAGGAAAAATGGGATTAGGTGCAGCAATGACCGGGTTCGTCGTCTGATGAAGAGCATGCATCTTGTGCCTGTCCAGACCCGCAGATTCAAAGCAACAACCAATTCCAATCATTCACTGCCAGTAGCACCAAACTTGCTTAACAAAGACTTCGAGTCCAGTGAGCCTTGCCAGAAGTGGGTCGGAGACATTTCCTATATAGCTACAGAAGAAGGCTGGCTATACCTGGCAGCTATTATTGACCTTTTCTCCCGGAAAGTGGTTGGATGGGCCTTGGGACCCCGTATGACAAAGCAGCTGGTCATTAATGCTATGCTCCAAGCATTACGCCTTGAAAAGCCGTCAGAGGGGCTTATATTCCATTCGGATCGAGGGTCCCAGTATGCCTCTTATGACTATCAAGACCTTTTGCGGGAACATGGCATTAGACAGAGTATGAGTGCTAAAGGCGATTGCTATGACAATGCCTGCAGTGAATCATTTTTCGCAACCATCAAAAAAGAGCTGATACATAGAAAACGTTTCAAAACCCGTTCCTGGGCAAGGCTAGAGGTAATTGATCATATTCTCTGGTACAATTCCGAAAGAATTCATAGCTATCTTGATGATATGTCCCCGTTGGAATTTGAACAGCAATACTATAACAATATGCGGTTAATAGCCGCTTGATATAGATGATGAAAAAGTTAGTAGTTATAAGAATGGCAGAGAAAAAGAACGCTTTCAATTGTCCGGGAGCCCCCTACCACTCCATTTTGCAAGAGTTTATCCGCTTTATATTTCGAAAGCAGAGAAAAATGGGCGTACTAAAGCAGAAGTTGATGAAATTATCTGCTGGTTGACTGGATATAGCCCGGATGAGTTAGAAACACAGTTAGAAAAAAATGTAGACTTTGAATCTTTCTTTAGAGAAGCCCCCCAAATAAATCCTTTGCGGGCTTTGATTAAAGGTGTAGTCTGCGGTGTTCGGGTAGAGGATGTTGAGGACCCAACGATGCAGAACATTCGTTATTTGGATAAGTTAATAGATGAGTTGGCAAAGGGAAAAGCCATGGAGAAGATTTTGCGAAAATAATATAATGAAGTAAACAAGAGCAAAATTCTGTGTTAAGTTTTGTAGGGGCAAAACACGAGCAAACTTAAGTGGAAGTAGACAAAAAGGCCAATAGGTCCTTTTTTTTATTTGTACAACGGCTACATTAAGGATTAGTATACATAAACAACTGTACTTCTCTGGCGGTTGATGATACTCATTGCTTTAAGGGCCATTTAGCTCTTATTGGTCGATATTGGCAGGTATTCCCTGGTTTTTTAGCCAGGATTTTGTTATTTCGGCTCTTATAGTGGTTGAAACAAACTGAGTAGAATTTACAAGTTGCCGGCACTTTGTTACAATGAAACAAGTTAAGATAAATCATTTTTATTGGATAATCAAGGAGATTTAATTTATCTTGATTTATGTTTTTTGTAGAATTTCGTTGTGACTATGGCAGCCGCAGCAACAGCCGCACTTAAATCAAACCAGGTGTTTATGGAGATTTTTGTGATTGCGGGGGAGCCTATTTGTTATGCATTTGTTTTGTTCTTATGGTTTTGAGTTCGGTTTTCTTTTCCATTGCTGTCAATAAAAATGGGGAGGTTTTGCTATGGGCAGATCGAAAATATGGTATACATTGTTACCGGTATTGCTGGCTATTCTGTTGGTGCTGGCAGGTTGTGCCGGAGGTGATGAGCAAGAGGCTGAAGTTGATCCTAAACAGACTATAATATTAGGCGACTTTAGTTGGGATAGCGTACAGGTACATAATCGTGTTGCCGCTTTTATTATTGAACATGGGTATGGGTATCCGGTTGATTATATTTTTGGCGATACATTACCCATTGTTCAAGGTTTGGAACGGGGCGATGTAGATGCTTCGACGGAAATCTGGGTCAACAATATTAGGGAGGCTTGGGATGAAATAACCAGTTCCGGGACAGTGATTGATTTGGGTTCTAATTTTCCTGATGCACCCCAGGGCTGGTATGTGCCCACATATTTAATCGAAGGGGATCCGGAGAGGGGTATAGAGCCATTGACTCCGGATCTTAAATCGGTTTTCGACTTACCGCAATATTGGGAGGTTTTCAAGGATCCGGAGAATCCCAATAAGGGGCGTTTCTATAACAGCCCTCCCGGATGGGTTTGTACTGATATTAATAATGTCAAAATAGAGGCTTATGGATTAGATGAATACTATGTTTCCTTTACTACCGGTTCTGATACCGCATTGGTAACTTCTATTGTTTCTGCTTACGAAAAGGGTGAACCGTGGGTTGGCTATTACTGGGAGCCTACCTGGGTCATGGGTATGTATGATATGACAATGTTGGAAGAGCCTCCAGTGGATGAAGCGGCTTGGGAAGCGGGCGTGTATAATAGCGCCTATCCTGCCAGTGAGGTCAATGTGGCGGTAAATGCTGAACTTAAGGAGACAGCTCCTGAGATAGTGGAGTTCTTGGATAATTATGAGACTACATTGGAGCAGACAAACAGAGCGTTGGCAATTATGTATGAAGAGGACGCGGATGCCCAAAAAGCAGCCCTTTGGTTTTTAAACGAATATCGTGATGTGTGGCGAAGCTGGGTTCCTGGGGATGTGGCTGAACGGGTGGAAGATGCGCTCAATGAGGTGAGTTGAGATGGGGAGAGGTAATACCCCGCTAATACGAATAGAAAATCTATGGAAGGTTTATTGTTTGCCTGCAGCTCTGGCAAGTGATTCCCGACTGGATCTAACGGCTCTTGCAGAAAACAATGAAACCGTAGTCGCTGTTAAGAATGTATCCTTTTCTGTTAACCAGGGAGAAGTATTTGTGGTGATGGGGCTCTCAGGGAGCGGCAAGTCAACATTGATTCGCTGCCTGCTTCGCTTGATCGAGCCAACCAGCGGCAGAATCTTAGTTGATAATGAAGATGTTACGGCAATGGATGCTAAACAATTAATCCAGTTTCGCCGCACCAAGGTAGCTATGGTTTTTCAGCACTATGGGCTGCTGCCGCACCGAACTGTATTAGAGAACGTTGCTTTTGGTTTGAAATTGTGTGGAATCGCGCGCCCGGAAAGGGAAGCAAAGGCGAAAAAAAGTATAGAAATGGTGGGTTTATCCGGGTGGGAAAACCGCTATCCCGGTGAGCTTTCCGGGGGAATGCAACAACGGGTTGGTATTGCCAGGGCTTTAGTTAGGGATCCGGAAGTACTATTAATGGATGAGCCCTTTAGCGGCCTAGACCCGTTGATCAGGCGGGAGATGCAAGAACAATTGATCAGACTGCAGCAAGAGCTGCATAAAACCATTATTTTTGTCACCCACGATTTGAGTGAGGCTTTGCGCCTAGGTGACCGCATGGCTGTAATGCGGGATGGTGTTTTTGTACAGACCGGTAAACCAAAGGAAATTGTCATGTATCCAGCAGACGAATATGTGCGGCGGTTTGTACAGGATGAGCGCCGCATCGCTCGCTTTGCGGAAGCTCAAGAGGAGCGCCCCGCTTTCCACTCTGTGGAAGGGCATAAAACATTGTTAGAACAGAAAAAGCAGGCAGCAGGAAAGAGGTGAGAAAATGTTCCCGGAAAGCATGCAATTTCATGTTGCGCCCCTTATAGACGGTTTTGTCCGTTGGCTTTTTGTGAGTTGGGGTGCGTTTTTTGATATCATCTCTGATAGCATTTTAGCAATGCTTTTGCAAGTGCAAAACTGTATCTTAGCCGTCCCTTGGTGGGTATGGATTTTGCTTGTAGGCATAATCCGGTGGTACCAAACAAGACGCTTGCTCAGCACATTGAGTTTGCCAATCCTCCTGTTTTTGATCGGCGTCTTTAATCTTTGGTTAGCAGCTATGGAAACATTGGCAATTATTATCACAGCTGTAGTCCTAGCCTTGGCTATGGGGATACCCTTAGGGATTGCAATGGCGCAGTGGGATCGGATCAATATGTTGATAACGCCGCTGCTTGATGCAATGCAGACCATACCTACCCTGGTTTATTTGATCCCGGCCATGATGCTCTTTGGCTTAGGAAAAGTGCCGGCCACATTTGCCACTTTGATTTATGCAGTTCCGCCCGTAGTACGTTTGACCAATCTGGGAATAAGGCAGGTTGCAGAATCAGTGCAAGAGGCTGCCCGGGCATTCGGTGCCACCCGGTGGCAGATGATGCGGGAAGTATTATTGCCTCTTGCCATGCCCGCAATTATGGCAGGAGTAAATCAAACCACAATGATGGCCTTGTCAATGGTGGTCATTGCCAGCATGATCGGAGCCAAAGGAGTCGGAGAGCATATTTTGTTAGCCGCCAATCGTATCGCTGTAGGCAAGGGTTTCGAGGGAGGATTTGTCATTGTAGCTATGGCTATTATTATTGACCGCATCACCCAAGGCATGGCCAAACATTGGGAGCCGAAACAAAGAACCGATACTTAAGAGTAATCAAGATTTAATAAAGCCTTTCTACAGATTGGCAAATATGTTCAATTATATAGTTAGTTTATCCGCTATGACCTTCGGCTACAGTATTTCAAAATATACAGCTACGCCCGAGAGAGGCAGGCAAATGAATAACACAACCATTTGATGTAACGTCCTTTGGGCGTCATTTTATTTTCCCATAGTGTTCATGCTTCATGCATCCAGGGCTTGTCAGGTCTAAAAGGCTACTGCCGGTAATAAGGATAAGAGCAGAAAAGATTATCTGCGGGAGGGAGGCCATGTGCATATTCGGCCGGCAGTTGAAAAAAGCGTATTGGTACCGGTGGCAATTGTCTTGCTTTTCTCCCTTGTTTTTGTCACCGGGTATCACTTTGTACATTTACCGCAGCAGCAGGAAATAGCTGTTTTGGCACGGCAAGTGGGACAGAGGATAATTGTCATTGATCCCGGTCATGGCGGTTTTGACGGAGGGGCAAAGGGGGTAAGCGGCGTCACAGAAGAGGAAGTGGTATTAGCCATTGGCCGACACTTGGCGGAGCATCTGCGGCAGGTCGGTGCCAAGGTATTTCTAACCCGGGACAGTGATGAAGAGTTGGCGGAAGATAAGGTAGAAGATCTGGATGCCCGCTGTCAATTGGCGGAGGAAGTAGGGGCTGATATCTTTATTAGTATTCATGCCAATAGCTTTCCATCACCCTATGAATTTGGGGCGCAAACCTTTTATACTGATAACCACTTGGCCAGTGAACAGCTGGCGGTGGCAATTCAAAATGTATTGGTAGAAGGCATCGATGTTCTGGGCTATAATTACCGGGAAGCGATGCAGGCTGATTATTATATTTTGCGGCAGGTAACCCGGCCGGCTGTATTGATTGAGGTGGGATTCCTGTCAAATCCCCGGGAGGAACTGTTATTAAACCAACCGGTGTATCAACAAAAATTGGCCTGGTGTATTTTTGTAGGTATTGTTCGTTTTTTTACAGCTCATGCTTATGAGGAGGGAATCGGAGAAGTAGGGCGAATATTCTAGCTATTAAGTACTTGGAACATATTGCCCAAGAAATGAACCGGTTTAGATTTGGGGTTATTATTGTTATAGGGACAAAATCCATCCTAAATTGAGGCTACAGTTCCAAGGTTGGGCATTGAAATAACTACTTAGTGGAAACCTAGTAGATATTACTGGTGATCTTGAGGAGGTACAAATATGGAAAAGCTTACTGCACAGGCCCATAATATGGCCGGCTTGGTCGCTTATCAGCCCGGTTCTGTGGTTAGTAGAACATTGATTAATGCTGATACGGGTACAGTCACCTTGTTTGCCTTTGCTCAAGGACAAGGGTTAAGCGAACATACCGCACCTTATGATGCCTTGGTTTATATTTTAGCCGGGGAAGCGGAAGTAACGATTTCCGGAAATCCGATCCTTGTAAAAGCGGGAGAGATGGTGATTATGCCGGCTGGGGAACCCCATGCCCTGAAAGCAAAGAGTGATTTTAAAATGTTGTTGGTTATGATCCGGTCTTAAGGAGGGAGAATGGGTGCAGGTAAAAATAGTGGGCGTACCCATTGACTTAGGGGCAAATCGCCGTGGGGTGGATATGGGGCCCAGTGCCATAAGGTATGCCCTCCTGCGGGAAAAAATAGCGGAAATTGGCCATCAGGTTGAGGATTTAGGCAATATTGAGGTACCGGAACGGGATTCTCTGCCCCAACATATTGTCAGGGCTGATAATCTTAAACACCTGCCGGAGATTCTAGAGGTCAATCGACATTTGGCAGAAGTGGTGGCAAAAATAATGGCGGCAGGAGATTTCCCCTTGGTTTTGGGGGGAGATCACAGCATATCTATTGGCACCATCGCCGGGCTGGCCAGTCAGGTGGAATCCTTGGGCGTGATTTGGTT
The DNA here is from genome assembly GCA_050951765.1 of bacterium. Classification (GTDB taxonomy): domain Bacteria; phylum Bacillota; class DTU030; order DTU030; family JBMNJR01; genus JBMNJR01. Next base: position 96,701 of record JBMNJR010000001.1, read on the forward strand.
TGACGCCCATGGGGACTTTAATACCCCTGCCACCACCAGTTCCGGCAATATTCATGGTATGCCATTGGCGATTTCTGTAGGACGGGGTGCGGTAGAGTTGGTTAATTGCGGTACAAATAAGGTAAAGGTGAAGGAAAAAAATGTTGTGATTATTGGCGCCCGGGATTTAGATCCGGAGGAAAAGCAGCTTTTGCAAAGTTCAGAGGTAACGGTTTTTACCATGCAGGATATTGATGAAAGAGGAATGCGGCAAGTAGTAAAGGAAGGTATTGAGATTGCCGGCTCCGGTGTGGAGGGAATTCATGTTAGTTTTGATTTGGATGTCATTGATCCCATGCAGGCACCAGGTGTGGGCACGCCGGTGCGGGGTGGGATAACATATCGGGAAGCACACCTGGCAATGGAATTGGTGGCGCAATCCGATAAATTACTGGCCTTAGACATGGTTGAAGTAAATCCTATTTTAGATTATCGTAATCAGACAGCGGAATTGGCAGTGGAGTTGATCACTTCCGCCCTTGGCAAGCGAATTTTGTAAACAAAGAGGTGAGGTTCATGAGTATTGTCTTAGCGGGGATAACCCCCCATCCCCCCTTAATTATCCCCTCTATTGGGGGAAGCGGATTGGCCCGGGTAGCCAATACCTGTGCTGCCATGGAAACTTTGGCGCAAGATGTCAAGCAAGCGGGACCGGAGGCTATTGTCATCATTACTCCCCATGGACCTGTTTTCCGGGATGTTGTGGCAGTGGCGGCGGAGCCTGTTTTAGAGGGTAACTTTGCCCGTTTTGGGGCGGCACATGTTGGCTGTAGGGCAGATAATGATTTAGAATTGGTGCAGGAAATTGTCCATGCCTGTGGGCAATTACAGGTACCGATATTAGAGCTAACAAAGGATATGCGGCGTAAGTATAGGCTTGAGCCGGAATTGGATCACGGCACAATGGTTCCCCTTTATTACCTGCAAAAAGCAGGGATTGTGGCACCGCTGGTGGTTGTTAGTATGGCCTTCCTTCCCCCTGAGCGTTTATATGACTTTGGGCGCTCCTTAGCCTTGGCTGTTACCCGGGAAGGGAAGCGGGTGGTGGTAATTGCCAGCGGTGACCTGTCCCACCGCCTTACCCCCGATGCTCCTGCCGGGTATGACAAAATGGGGAAAGAGTATGACCAGCAGATCGTAGAGATAGTAGAGAACGGAAACCTGGTTAATTTGCTGGCTATTGATCCTAACCTGGTTGAGAAGGCGGGAGAATGTGGTTGGCGTTCCTTTATTATGCTTGCCGGTGCTGTAGCAGATTTCCAGGTGGAGAGCAAGGTATTATCTTATGAGGGCCCCTTTGGTGTCGGTTATTTGGTTGCCCGGCTTAAAGTGGGGAAGTATATGGGCGGTGAAAAGGGAGCCCATGCTGTAAGTGACCATGTGCGCTTGGCCCGTGCCAGTTTGGAAACCTATGTTCGTACAGGAAAAATGTTGGATCTGCCGCATCCTCTGCCAAGTGGGCTAGAACAAAAGGCGGGGGCTTTTGTTTCCTTAAAAAAGCAGGGCAGGTTAAGAGGATGCATCGGTACCATTCGGCCTACGCAATCTAGTTTAGCAGCGGAAATCATCCATAATGCCGTCAGTGCCGGGATTCATGATCCTCGCTTTACGCCGGTACAGGAAGCGGAACTGGACCAGCTAGTTTATTCGGTAGATGTCTTAGGCGATCTGGAGCCAATAAATAGTATGGACGAGTTGGATCCGTTCCGTTACGGGGTAGTGGTGCAGGCGGGAAGAAAGACAGGTTTGCTTTTGCCCAACCTGGATGGTATTGATACTGTAACGGAACAGGTAGATATTGCCTGCCAAAAGGCGGGAATAAGACCGGGAGAAAAAATTAAATTATTTCGATTTGTGGTAGAAAGATATGAGGAATGATCACTAATGAAAGAAGTCTATTTTTATCAACAGCTGGCCAATAAAAAAGTACAATGTGGGATCTGCCCGCATCGTTGTATTGTAGCAGAGGACGGGTTTGGGGTTTGCAAGGTGCGGGAAAATATTGACGGGAAATTGTATGCCCGCAATTATGGGCAGTATGCCGCTTTAGCCTTAGACCCCATTGAAAAAAAACCCCTTTACCATTTTTATCCTGGTGCCACTATTTTATCCATCGGCGCTTTAGGGTGTAACTTCACCTGTGAATTTTGCCAGAATTGGGAATTAGCCCGGGCAACTGCCGCAACGAAAGCAATCAGTTCCCGGAGATTAGTTGAACTGGCGACAACAGCAGCTATAGAAGGCTGTATTGGGATTGCTTATACTTACTCAGAGCCTTTAATGTGGTATGAGTTTGTTTTCGATACCGCCCAATTGGCGCGAGAGCGGGGGCTAAAAAATGTGCTGGTCAGCAACGGGTACATTGAGCCGGAACCATTGGCAAAGCTCCTGCCTTATCTGGATGCTGTCAATATCGATGTAAAGGCTTTTCAATCTGAGTTTTACCGTCGCCTGTGCGGCGCCCGCCTAGAACCGGTGCTAAACACAGTGGAAAAATGTGTGCGTGCGGGATGTCATGTGGAGCTGACTACCTTGTTGATCCCCGGCTGGAACGATTCTGGCGCAGAAATTGGGCAATTGGTAGCCTGGGTGGCTTCCTTAGATCCTGCTATTCCCCTGCATTTTTCCCGGTATTTCCCGCACCACAAATTCACACTGCCTCCTACACCATTAAAGACCTTGCGACTGGCTTGGGAATTGGCCAAAGAGAAGTTGGCTTATGTATATTTAGGTAATGTGGAAGCTGGGGAAGGGAGTCACACCTATTGTCCTGCCTGTGGCCAGGAGGTAATCCGCCGGTATGGCTATCAGGTTGAGATCAGTGAAATGACCGGCAACTGTTGCCGGTCCTGCGGTGAAAAGTTGGCTATTTATTTATAGAGGGGACCCTATGCCGGTTACCCGCACCTGGCTAACATTCAGCTATGATCAGCCAGCTTGTTGGTTAAGCTATTTAACCGCCGGACTCCACGACTGTGGCCACTCCCCGATTTAATAAAACACTAAGCTGTGGGGTGGCCATGCTCAGTCGCCGGCTTTGTCGAACGCGACTTCATTTAGAGGGGTTTAATCCCCTTTAAATGTTGGTCAAGTCCATACTGGACTTAGCCGCCCTTTGGCACCCGCCGCTTAAAGGCGGGGAAATTAGGACGGGTTAGTTCAGTGTAAATAGCTTAACCTTGAGATAAACAATAAGTGACTCCATAAAACTGGGTACTAAATTTTCATCCTTCTCTAATGCCGGGAATCGGTATGGACGTTTATTCTAAATTACTCTGCCCCAAGGCCAGCCTGATTTTCGTCGGTAGTATTATTCCAACTTCCCCCAATCATCTTTTATTTCCTTGTGCTTCTCCATATTATGAATCTCCCAGTGGATAAGTAGGTTGAGAATTCCCCGCAGGGCAATAATTGCACCTAAAACGATTATTTCATCTATGGTACGGACAACTACGGTTCTTAATATTTCAGCACCCAGCTAAAATTCCAGCCCCAGAGCCAACCGTTTGGCTAAAGAAAGGCGAATGGACTCGTTTTTCGTTTCCAATGGATGCAGCAAGAAATGGCCGAAGGTATAAAGGGAATAAAGACAATCACAATAGCCCCAAATAGCTCCAGAATATGGAAAAAAAACAGAATAAAGCTGGTAAAAAGATGTTCAACAGCTTCCATAACAGTATATCCCCTGCACTTTCGCATTAATTCTATATTTATTTTACCCAAAGGATAATTTTTGGTTGCTAGGGATAGCCTTAACAGCCGATAATTATTCCCTGTTTTACTACATTGATTAGGATATAGATTTACTTTATTTATAACAAAAGGAAAGGGGTTTGGCAATTTATAGGGGGTTTAATTGTCGCCGCAGGTGTAGTAATATTTAACTGAAGCTTTTTCATCAGCCAAGAGGTGAAAGGTATGGGCGGTAATTGGCAACGATTTTTTTCACGGTTAATGGTGGTAGTTATTGGTCTTCTGTTGTTGCTTGTGGTTTTATTAAGCAGTCTCGAAATTGTAGCCTTTGATTTAAAACACTATCGGAACCAGTACAGTATACTAGGCCAGGCGGAAAAGCTGGGGATGACAGAGGCAGAATTACTGCGGGTTACCGGTGAAATGTTGGCTTACCTTAAAGGGGCAAGGGATGATTTAGCCATTGAAGCCACGATAAATGGGGAAAAGGTCCCCTTTTTCAGTCAACGGGAGATAGCCCATATGGTAGATGTACGCCGGTTGTTTGCCACAGGTTTTTTAGTTCGTAATGTTGCCGGATGGCTGCTGGCGGTTTTATTTGGATTAAGCATAATTTTATGCAATGGATCATGGCGAGAAGGATTAATTATAAGTTTGAACCGGTCTGCCCTTTTAGCCCTTTTGCTTTTATTGCTGACTGCCCTCATAATTAGTACTGACTTTGCCTTTTGGTTTGACCAGTTTCATTTTTTGTCCTTTGATAATGATTTGTGGCTGCTTGACCCACTGCAGCATAATTTGATTAAGCTGGTTCCACAGACCTTTTTTCAAAATACGGCTAGAGTCTTTACAATTCGCGCACTAAGTACCTTATTATTCCTATCCCTTGCCAGTGGTTGGTATCTTTACAAGCAAAAAGGAAAGGTTCAAGATGACCTACGCGCCAGCACAAGCCGGATCCCTTAACAGCCTGCCGGTTCTTCCGCGCCGGGAGACCATATCAAGACCTGACCTGACCTTAGCTCGGCTACCAGGAATCCCTGAGGAGCCATAGCTACCGGCCTGGCAGCTACATGACCCCTAGCATCCTATGCAAGGAGCCTGCGGGACTCCTGGTAATCTTAGCTCGACCTATACCTGTCCACCTGGATCCATTGGTTGAACCCAGTAAGAACAGATACAGATCTTCCCGCCGGCCACCGCTAAAATTCCAGCACTTTGGTAGTGACCTTTGGCCGATTCCGTCATAGTTTAGACCAGACGTAATCTTGGCTCAGCCATCAGGAACCTTTCCCTAAAAATATAGTACCCGTGTGATTATTATTATATACCCGGCGGTATTAACTTGTTACGGAGAGTACGCACTTATTGACATGCTAGGATAAGTGCTTATTTTTATGGATATTTTTGTAAATTGCAAATAAATAGCAGGATTAAAGATAGAGCGGGAGGAAATTGTTTAGATATGAAAATGATCAATGTGAATACCGCCGGGGAGGATTATATATGCAACAGCAAATTTGGGAACTGACCGGGGAAGAACTGGTGGGGGAAGTCCAGAAAATTTACTTCCGCAATGAGGCTACTCTCTATACAGTAGCCGGAATTACTACGGAAAGCGGGCGGGTGACAGTACTGGGTTATTTTCCCGTACTTAAGCGGGGTAAGCGGTACTGTTTTACCGGTGAGTGGACAGTACATCCTAAATACGGGGAGCAGTTTAAAGCCAGTACCTTAAAGGAAATTTTGCCTACCACCAAGGAAGGAATTAAGGCTTATCTGGGAGGCGGGTTAATTCCCGGAATCGGCGAAAAAATGGCTGCCCGGTTGGTGGACCATTTTGGGGAAGAAACCTTAACGATTATTGCCACTGATCCGGAACGACTGCAAGAGGTACCGGGAATTGGTAAAAAGACAGCAGAGAAAATCGGAGCTGCAGCAGAGGCGAACCGGGAACTGGAACAGGTTATGGTTTTTCTCCAATCTCATGGGATTAGCGCTAATTTGGCAATGAAAATCTATCGGCAGTACGGAGCTAACACCCTTAATGTGGTGCAGGAAAACCCTTACCGTTTGACTGAAGATATTTTTGGCATTGGGTTTGCAACTGCAGATCGAATTGCCCGGCACTTGGGAGTGTTTTCCCATGATCCTTTCCGGTTGCAGTCCGGTGTCAGACACGTGCTTACTGAGGCCTGTTATCAAGAAGGCCATTGTTATCTTCCGGAAGAGCAGCTGCTTAAAGCTGCTTTACAGTTGGTAAATTGTCCTGATATTGAAGAGCCTATCGATGGTGAGGAATTGTTGGCTGCTCTTGATATCCTTGTGGAGAAAGGAGAATTACTCCGTGACGGGGATTCTATATATCTCCGTTCTCTTTTAATAGCGGAAATGGGAGTAGCCCAACGCCTGCAGCAGTTGGCAGGTGCAACATACGATCTTGACCTGCAGGAACTATATACTGCTGTTGATGCTGTGGAAGCTGAACTGGGTCTAACTTTGGCACCCCAGCAGCGGGAAGTGGTCCTTAAGGCATTGCAAAACGGGTTATTGGTGGTAACAGGTGGTCCCGGTACTGGTAAATCCACAATTGTCAGTGGCATTATCCGGACGTTACAGCTGATAAACCAGCAGGCAGCAATCCTCTTGGCTGCACCTACGGGGAGGGCGGCTAAAAGGTTGAGCGAATTGACAGGTTTAGAGGCCAAGACTTTGCATCGGCTGTTGGGTTTTAAGTGGCAAGAGGGACGGGGAGAATTTAGTATTAACGAAGAAAAACCCTTGGAGGGGGATCTATTGGTAGTAGATGAATTTTCCATGGTTGATTTACCCTTGGCTAATCAACTCTTCCGGTCACTGCCTACGGGGATGCGGGTTGTTTTGGTGGGAGATGTAGACCAGCTTCCCAGTGTTGGACCCGGTTATGTACTCCGCGATTTGATTGATTCCCAAACCATTCCCACAGTGCGGCTTACCCATATTTTCCGCCAAGCAGGGACGTCTAATATCGTCACTAATGCTCACCGGATCAACCACGGGCAGATGATCGAGGCAAAAAAGGAAGGCGATTTTATCTTTCTCCCCATTGAAGATCCGGAGCAGGCTGTGATTGCAATCCGGCAAATAGTCAGGCGAGCTCTACAATCTTTAGACCTAGAGGAAGTGCAGGTTATTGCTCCTATGCACAACTATCAGTTGGGTGTAGAAAACTTGAACAGGGTTTTGCAGGAGGAGATAAATCCGCCTGGCCATGGCAAAAAAGAATATCAGGTGGGGCATACCGTTTATCGGGTTGGCGATAAAGTGATGGTGGTGAAGAATAATTACGATAAGGGTGTATTTAATGGTAATCTGGGCTGCATTGTTGATATTTTGCTGGCGGGGGAGCATGAAGAATTGCAGGGGGACACATTGCTGGTAGAAATTGACGGCGAGATGGTCACTTATAGTCGAGCGGAGTTGGATGAACTAAGCTTGGCTTACGCCATCACTGTGCATAAGTCCCAAGGGTCGGAATTTGCCTTTTGTCTCGTTCCTCTCAGCACTCAACATTGGTATATGTTGCAACGAAACCTTTTTTATACCGCAGTCACCCGCGGCAAAAAGATGGTTGTTTTAGTTGGCAGCAGGCGAGCACTGGCCCGGGCAATCCGCAATAATACCGTCCAGCGGCGGTATACAAGGTTAAAGGATCGATTGCAGCATATGATAGAAGAAGATCGGAGTGTCTAAACATTTATTTTTCAGAGTAGACGCCCATGCTTGTTCCCGGCACTAGCAGAAGGATGAAAATTTAGCCCAGCGCTTATGAAGTCGCATATTGCTTATCTCAAGGCTAAGCTATTTAACCAAGCCGGCGACTGAGCATGGCCACCCGTCAGCTTAGTGTTTTATTAAATCGGAGGGTGGCCACGGCCGTGGAGTTCGGCGGTAAATAGCTTAACCAACAAGCTGGCTGACCATGGCTGAATTTAGCGTTTTTTTAGAGTTGGTTGTCTTTCGTTGGTCCAGATATTGATATTAATATATATTTTAAAACCCCTGGTTTGAGGTTTTTTTGTATAGGGCTCACTTAACCGATCACTTCCTGAAATACCCGGAGGGAGTTGCCGCCGAGGATTTTAGTGATATCTGCTTCTTGATAGCCCCGGGCCACTAAGCCTGCGGTAAGGTTAGGCAAACAGCTTACATCCTCTAAGCCTACAGGGGTGGCGGGGATTCCATCATAATCGCTGCCTAAGGCAATACAGTCAGTGCTGCCGGTCAGGTTGGCAATATAATCAATATGATCTATAACCGTATTGAGATCAGCATTGGCGCCCAGAAAGTCAGGGGCAAAGTTTATTCCCATTATCCCCCCTTGCGCTGCCAGGGCTTTTATTTGCCCATCGTCTAAGTTCCGGGGGTGGTCACAGATTTTGCGGGCATTGGAATGGGAGGCGATGAACGGCATCTCAGAATGTGCCAATACATCCCAAAACCCGGCAGGGGAGAGGTGAGATACATCGATTACCATACCTAAGCGGTTCATCTCTTTGATAGTTTCAATACCCAGGGTGGTCAGTCCGCCACCGGTTCCTGCCTCAGCCACTCCATCAGCCAGTTGGTTCCGCCAATTCCAGGTGAGACCCATGGCACGAACCCCCAGCTGATAAAGGCAGGGGAGGATACCAGGTCCTCCTTCCAAGACTTCGCCTCCTTCAATGCTTAATAAGGCACCGATTTTTTTCTGGGTCGAAAGCTGGGGAATTTGCTTGACAGAAGTGATTAATGCCAAATTTTCATTTGCCGCCAATTCTTGATAAAAGGCGCTGATAAACTCGAGCGCTTGACGTAGAAAAGGCGGCGAGGCAATGTAAATCGCAAATACTTGCACATTAACTCCCCCTTCCTGTAAGCGGGGTAGATCTATGTGGCCGCCGGTGCATTTTGCTCCCAGTTTTCGCTTGCCGAGGGTTACATCAATGAGGGTGTCGCAATGGTTATCCCAGACTAAGGCCTGCCGGTGAATTATTGCTGCCTTAGCCTTTTCCGCCTGCGCAATGGTTGACATTTACTTACCTCCAGTCCCAACTGATTAAAGAATAGAAGAGTTACTTAATTATATTGAGAACATGCTCATTTATGAAATTTGATAACCCCTTCTGCCTCAGATTTATAGCCCGCTGGTGGTTATTTGTTTTGCATAGTATGCGGATATCAAGAGCCGTACGGGTATTATTCTACCTGTTGTTCACTCCAGCTTATTTGCTGAAAAGCGGCGAATTTTGGTTCCTCCTTTGTGGGCACAGCTATCGCCCCAATCCACTTCACAGTTGCACTATATTTGCAGTTCATATATTGATGTACACTAGGAGGATAATTAATAAAACCCCGATGATAACATAAGAAAGTAGGTTGAACAATAATCGGGAGGCAACTATTTTGCTGATGATATTGTGGCGATGGAGGCTGTTGCGTACATAGGCGTCTTTTAGTTTCAGAAGCATTGCCGTTTTCCTGCAGTTTGGCGTGGGTTAATAGGGCAGTTGTTCGGTGTTGAATGTAAACTAATGCGTATTCTCCCAAAAAGTGCGGTGTAATACTAATACCAGAAAGAAGTATCAATTCCCTTTTTTTCCGGTTCCGGATCAATTATAATAAAAGCAGATCGGATCAATTTGAGGGGGGAGTGTATGGTGAAAATAGATATTCCTTATGGTCGGGGGTCAATGCCGGTAGAGATTCCCACCGACAAAGTGGTAGCGGTTTTGGAATCTGGGACCCATTCCTTTCGCCCGGCAGCTGACGAAGCAACTTTAGTTGCCCAAGCTTTGGCGGCTCCCATTGGCGCACCGCCTTTACGGGAACTGGCACGGGGCAATAACAAGGTGGTCATTATCTCCAGTGATCATACCCGTCCTGTGCCCAGCCGGATTACTCTACCTCCTTTATTAGATGAGATCAGAAGCGGAAATCCGGAAGCGGAAATCACGATCCTGATTGCTACAGGGCTGCATCGTTCTCCTACTGAGGATGAATTAATAGATCGATATGGTCCAGAAGTAGTACGGAAAGAACGAATAGTAGCCCATAATGCCTTTGATGATAAAAGTTTGGTTGCAATCGGTAAGCTACCTTCCGGCGGTCAGTGCTTGGTTAATCGCCTAGCTGTGGAAGCGGACCTGGTGGTGGCGGAAGGGTTTATTGAACCCCATTTTTTTGCCGGGTTTTCCGGCGGCAGAAAAAGCATTTTGCCGGGAATTGTAGGCCACGAAACCATAGTGACCAATCATAGTGCCGGTTTTATCGACCATCCCCGGGCTCAAGCCGGTATCTTACATGATAACCCCATCCATATTGATCAAATATGGGCAGCCCGGCAGGTGAAATTAGCCTTTATTCTTAATGTAATTTTTAATCCGGGGCAGGATATTATTGCTGCCTTTGCCGGTGATATGGAAAAGGCCCATTTGGCAGGGTGTAAGTTTCTTGCCGGTTTGGCCCAAGTTGCCGCAGCTCCGGCGGATATTGTGATCACTTCCAATGGAGGCTATCCTTTAGATCAAAACCTGTATCAGGCAGTAAAGGGTATGTATACAGCCAATAGGACAATAAAGCCGGGGGGAACAATCATTATTGCCGCATCTTGCCTTGATGGTGTTGGCGGCGATGTCTTTTATGAATATATGGCCAAAGCAGAGAGCCCGGCGGCAGTGCTGGCAGATATCAGGCAGATACCACCGGAGAAAACCATATTAGATCAGTGGCAGATTCAGATCTTGGCAAAGATTCTTTTGGAGAACCAGGTTATAGTGGTTACTGATGGGATCAAACCCCATGTCCTGCGGGATATGTTTATGGAACACGCTGCAAGCCTTGATCAGGCCCTAGAGCGAGCTTTTACCCACCAGGGAAAGGAGGCGCAGGTTACAGTTGTCCCGGATGGTGTAGCGGTTATTGTCGCATAAGTTTCGGTGCGAATAGGCTACAATTTTTATCATTATTCCACGATGAAGGAGATGATTTACTTATGAGTTTTGTATCCCATTTAGAATGCCCTAAGTGTCAAAAATCCTATTCTACCCAGGAGATTCAGCACCTGTGCGGGTGCGGCTCGCCTCTATTGGCCCGGTACGATTTGGAACAGGTGAAAAAGGTGATGACCAAGGAGGCTCTAAAAAGCCGGGCAGCCAATATGTGGCGCTATTTGGAGCTACTACCTGTCAGTGATCCCGTCCAAATTATTACCCTAGGCGAGGGGTTCACCCCGATGCTAAAAGTAGACAATCTGGCGGCGGAGTATGGTTTAGAGAATTTATGGATTAAAGATGAAGGGCTGAATCCCACCGGCAGTTTTAAGGCCCGGGGTGCAGCTGCCGGGGTAACCAAAGCCAAGGAGTTGGGGGTTAAGGCGGTGGCTATGCCTACTGCCGGTAATGCCGGTGGAGCTTGGTCTTGTTATGCCGCCAAGGCGGGAATGCAAGCATTTATTGCTATCCCCCAGGATGCGCCGGCGATCAATAAGAAGGAATGTTTGGCAGCAGGGGCTGAGTTGTTCTTAATTGACGGGCTCATTAGCGATGCAGGTAAGTTTATCGGGAAAGGTGTTAAGGAGCTGGGTTGGTATGATGCTGCAACCTTGAAGGAGCCATACCGGATTGAAGGCAAGAAAACAATGGGTTTTGAAATAGCCGAGCAGTTTAATTGGGATCTGCCGGATGTGGTTCTTTATCCCTGCGGCGGCGGCGTAGGTCTAATTGGGATGTGGAAGGCCTTTGACGAGCTGGAAGCCATCGGCTGGATTTCCGGCAAACGTCCCCGGTTAGTGGCAGTCCAAGCTAGTGGCTGTGCCCCCATAGTAAAGGCGTATGAAGAAGGCAGGGAGGATTCTGATTTTTGGACCGGTGCCGAGACATTGGCCGATGGAATCAGAGTACCGAAAGCATTAGGTGACTTTTTAGTGCTAAAAGCGATTAAAGAAACAAATGGAGCGGCTATTGCCGTTACCGATGATGAAATAATGGCAGCCAAAAAGCTGGTTGGCCGGAAAGAAGGACAGGTTATTAGCCCCGAAGGGGCAGCGGCAGTGGCAGCAGTGGACAAAATGGTACAGCAAGGGCAGATTGGGAGAGATGAGCGGGTAGTGATCTTTAATACCGGTTCCGGTTTAAAATATCCGGAGTTAATTGAGATTGATCTCCCTGTATACCAGCCTACGGAGGAAGATTGGTTGCAAAAATACCGTTAAAAAACCCAATTTAGTTTTCTTTCTACGACTCCCCCCAGGTCACGGAAGACCAGGGTCAGGGAGTCTATTCCTTTATCCCAAAAAGGTTGGCCGTCAGCTTTTTGATTGGGTACCCGGAGAAAACCGGTGCGGCTTTCCGCGTCCAGTGTTTCATCTTCCCAGACAAAGCCGGTGCTTAGTCTTTCCTCCCGGGCATTAATCAAAGAGGCCAGTTCTGCCGGATCATGGCCGGTTAATTCCGCTTTGGGGCCTTTGAGTTCTATCTTAAAAAGCAACTCTTCCGGTGTACCATCATCGGCATCGGAGAGGAAGGTGGCAATAACCTCCAGTCCTCCTTCCCGGTTAACTTTAGTCCTTCCCTCTCCGGGGGCGGATATCTCCCCCAGGTGTGGTCCCCGTTCCGGGTTATAGTTCATGTATAAAAACACCCCGGCAAAGATAATAGTTGCACTTAAGAGGAAATAAATAGTCTTCCGCACCACCAATATCCCCTTTCCGCATAGCTTTCACATTTAGTTTGAACAACAGACGGGTAGCTTTATCCGCACCTATGTGGTAAAATCAATAGTATTATTATATTTGGCATAATTTACACCAATATTACCCGTACCAGAATAAAGCGTTATCAATTATAATAGGTAATGGGCCATACAAATTAATAATTATGTTATACTGAGGGGGGCTTTTTTTATGCCGGGTAGTTGGCGGGACATCAAGGCCCGGAAAATTTTGCAAGGCTTGCGGGGAAAAGAGTTGCGAGAGCTGGCTGCGCATCATGAACAGACAACTTGTTATGGCAGTGCTGCCTATGTGACAAAAGTGCGGAACCGCAGTGCGAAAAATACTTACATTGTTGCTGAGACAGGCTGCAAACTGGGAGTTAGGCAGCAATCCATTGCTCCCGGCCATGCGGACAAAATTATGGCAGAGGTACAAAAGTATCTGGTTACGAAAGAGCTGATTCAGGTAGATCGCCAGTTGGGGCAACATCATGCCTGCAGGTATCATTGCCGGCTTTATGTAACCTCAGAATATGCCCGCATAGCCTATATGTGGTATTATACATTATTCCCCGTTACTGAAGAAAAGGAGCCGGATTTTGTTAGTGTTTATGTGCCGGAGTGGCCGGAGCGAATTATTTTAGTTTACCCGGAAAGCGGCATCACTTATATTTTGGGCACAGATTATTTTGGGGAGGCAAAAAAATCTTTTCTTCGCCAAGCGATGTACAGGTTTAAGCGGGATCAAGGGGGGTTAGGCTTCCATGCCGGGAGTAAAATCCTGCGGGTCAAGGATGAAACCGGAGAGCTACAGGATATAGGTTTTATCATGTTTGGCCTCAGCGGTACAGGCAAGACCACATTGACTATTCATGATCATGGCCTTAGTGGAGTAGAAAAATCTATTATTCGCCAAGATGACGTTGTGCTCATGAACCGGGAAGGCTATTGCTATGGTACGGAAAATGGCTTTTTTATCAAAACTGAGGGTTTGGATGCTGGGCAGGCAGTTCTTTACCAAGCTGCCACGGGACCGGAAGCTATATTGGAAAATGTTTGGATACAGGAAAACGGAAAACCCGATTTTGCTAATACAGAGCTGACCGGTAATGGCCGCGGTGTAATTCCCCGCTCTGAAGTTAAAGGGACTGATAAGTTAATTGATCTACCCAAAGCCAACCGGATTATTTTTATTACCCGGCGTAATGATATTGTCCCGCCGGTGGCAAAACTCACTCCGATCCAAGCTGCAGCTTTCTTTATGCTCGGTGAGTCCATTGAGACTTCTGCCGGTGATCCCTCCAAGGCGGGGCAGTCGAAACGGGAGGTTGGGACAAACCCCTTTATCATTGGTTCGGAAGCGGAGGAAGGTAACCGCCTTTATGCCATTTTGGCTGCTAACCCTGATCAGGAGTGCTATATAGTTAATACCGGTAGTGTCGGAGCCAAGGGGGATAACCCGGGGGAGAAGATCACTATTGCCGTTACTACGAATATTATGAAAGCCTTAGCTTGTGGCGGTATCCAATGGGAGAAAGACCCGGATTGGGGATATGAGGTAGCGGTAAGCGTGCCGGGAGTAGATATGGCTAAATATGACCCGCGGCAATATTATACTGATGCAGAATATAGAGATTTGGTGGATAGGCTTCGCCAGGAGCGGAGGCAGTGGCTGCAGCAATTCCCCGGCCTAGTGCCGGAGATCATGCAAGCTTTGGCAGGGTCGCAGCTGGAGTTGAAAAAAGCAGAAGGTTAAGTAAGGCGGAAGCAGTTTTATTCACCACTGCTCCCGTCTTTTTTAATAATTTTTTCCCCGTCCCAGAAGGGAACAATGGTGCAGATATTTGTTTGCAGGCAGTAGGCAATATCTGCTTGTAGGTTCAGGTCCAGCAGCCGCCGGTAATGGGAAGCGTGGGCGAGCAGATCCGGTAAGCGATTACAATGAGATAAGTATAGTTGGTGCAGGGTGAAAGCCAGGTCGCTGAGCCGGGCTCTTTTATCCAACTGTCTTAAATATTCGATCAGCAATCCGGCACAAGCTGCATCATCAAGGGAGAAACGGCCGTTGGTACCTGAACAAAGAAGAAAAATATCTTGTTTTGTTTCCCAGGCCATGCGGGCGGCAGGTTTTGCGTTCAGGAAGGCAGCCAATAATAAAGTTTGGGCTGTTTTGCCATGCTTGATGGTCTTCGTGCCGTTGCTGGTGGTGAAAATGATTGTTTTCGCGGCGACAATTTCTTTTTTGTACCGGAGCGGGGAATTGTCCAAGTCAAAACCTGGAATCTGTACGCCTTTACGTTCTCCTCCCAGCAGGTAGGTACCGGCGGGAAAGCAGGATGCCACCCGGCGGGCTTCCGCAATGGTGGCTGTGGGATATATTTGGACAGCACCGTTGTTTAAGGCGGTAGTAATAGTACTGGTAGCCCGGAGAACATCGATAACCAAGGCGGTTTTCCCTGCCAGTTGAGCGGGAATAATGCTGTCGGCAGTGGGAAAGACATCGATATACAAGCTGGTAGACCTCCTTGTTGTTTTTTTAAACGGAAACCGGCTAATACATTGATCATTAAGATAATACTAGCATCTTATTCTCATGCTTTTAATTAATTCTCGTAGCCGGTATTGTTTCCTGTTAAGAAATCCTTATAAATAAACAGGATATTCTTTAAGGCATGGTGAAAACAGGAACTGGGCAGCTGTTAGAGAAACAATAAGCTAAAGAGTAAGGGCAGAGGAGGTATGGACAAATGGCAGGCATGATGAAGGCTTTACAGAAAACCCGCCTTGAGGTAGGGGGGGAGATTAAGGAAATTGCCATTCCCGAGGTAAAACCCGGTTTTGTGTTGGTAAAAATTGAGCTGGCGGCAATTTGCGGCTCTGATCTGCAGGTATATAATTGGCGGGCGGATGTAGCCAAAAAGGTGCGATTGCCTTTAACCATGGGACATGAATATTGTGGAACTGTGGTTGCGTTAGGAGACCATGTGCAAAATGTAGCTGTCGGTGATCGGGTTGCCGGCGAAACACATTATCCTTGCGGTAAGTGTTATATGTGTGCAACTGGAAACCAGCATATTTGTGTTGATATGAAGATCGTGGGCAGATCTTATCCAGGCTGTTTTGCCCAGTACATGTTAGCGCCGGAAATCTGTGTCCGGAAGGTGCCACAAGACTTAGACCCCAAGTTAGCGGCTATATTTGAACCACTGGGAGTGGCTGTGCATGCATTGCAAAGGACTAATCCCTGCGGGGAAACAGTAGCTGTTTTAGGCTGTGGCCCCATCGGTTTAATAGCCGTGGCAGCGGCTAAAAAAATGGGTGCAGCCAGGGTATTTGCTATCAGCCGGACTAAGGAAAAACTGGATTTGGCGCAGAGATTAGGTGCTGTCTGCACTTTTAACTCCAAGGAAGTAGATGTGGTGGAAGCGATCAAAGAGGTTACCAAAGGTGCAGGTGTAGACGTAGTTTTAGAAGTTTCCGGAAGCAATGAAGCCTTTATTCAAGGCTTGGAAATGCTCAAGAATCAAGGTAGATTTTGCCTGATCGGAATCCCTACAAAACCGGTTGAATTTAACTCTGATCGGTATCTAATCCGAAAAGGATTAAGTATTACCGGAATTTGGGGCCGGCGGATGTTTGATACCTGGCTGGCCATTGAAGAATTGCTAGCTTCTGGTGAGCTGGATCTTACCCCCCTCTTAGGCAATGTATATTCCTTAGATGATTTTGCTGCTGCCTTTCAAGAGGCTGCTTCCGGTACACCACAACGGATTTTTTTAGCCCCATAAGTATTTGCTGGAACTGCTCAGGTGGGAGTAATCCTTACCTGAGCAGATTCTTTTCCAGGCGAAAGATCGGATTCAAATTTAGGAGCAGGAATTAGCTTTCGAAAGGAGAATAGTCTCTTTTAGGCTGCTTAAGAATATCTTTTTTTGCAAAGGGATCACGAAGATCCTGCTTTTATAATTACCCAATTATATTTAATTATCATGGAGGCATCTTATATGTCCCAAGTGATCGTGATTGACGGTATGGGTGGTGGGATTGGCAGTCAGATAATTTCCCAATTACAGCCGGCCATCGATGCCCATGGCAAGGTTGAAGTTGTGGCCTTGGGGACCAATTCTGCTGCTACCACCAGTATGGTAAAGGCGGGAGCCCAGCGAGGGGCGACCGGAGAAAATGCCATTTGTTATTGCGCCGGCAGAGCTGATATTATTATTGGGCCCTTGGGAATTATTATTCCCCATAGTATGCTGGGAGAGATAACCCCTGCAATGGCAGCAGCAGTGGTAGCCAGTAAGGCAAAAAAGTTTCTCTTGCCGATCAATCAGCCCCATGTAGAATTGATTGGTATCAGTGCCGTACCTTTGGCCACGCTCCTGAAGGAATTGGTGAGCCGGGTACAGGCGGAATGGAAAATGGGTAATTAGATAATTTAGATGAACTTAAGAAAAAGAAAGAAGGTACCTCGAAGGGTAACCACTACCGGTTTGAAGGCCGGTAAGGTAATACTTCGAGTTTTTTATTTTGGAGAGGAGGAAGGGAAATGAGTGCAAAGCCATTAATAAGTGGAGGTCTGCTGGTTGCTTTAGGAGTACTATTACCGATGACTGTCCATATTACCGGGGTGGGAGGGACTATTCTTTTGCCTATGCATATCCCCATTTTCTTTGCCGGCGTTATTTTGGGCCCATCATTGGCAGTCTTGGTGGGTGTACTTACCCCGATTATCAGCACATTGCTTACCGGCATGCCGCCTGTTGCCCCCATGCCAATGCTGCAATTGATGATCGTGGAATTGGCTGTATATGGCTGGGCTATGGGATATCTCTGCCGGATACTACGGCTTAATATCTGGCTTGCTTTGCTGGGCGCCATGATTGCCGGGAGGATTGCCTTAGGGTTGGCGGTGGTAGTAATTGCCCCGCTGTTTATTGCTGCTCCGATTAATCCCATTGTTTATCTTCAGGGAGCTATTGTTACCGGCTTGCCAGGCATTATTCTGCAGCTTCTTATTGTACCGCCGGTTGCCCAGCGGTTTTTCTTGAGCCGGGGGCAGGAGGAACCTTTAAGCGATATATAATGAAGCAATAAATGAAGATGCAGGAATATATGGATAAAAGACGGGTATCCGTTACGGGTATCCGTTTTTGATTTAAAAGTAGGTGAGGGTGGCAATGGAAATAGTATTGTGTGCTTTTTATTCCGGAAGCAGGAAAAAAATGTTATATGTAGAATGGAGCATTACCGGGTGCTGGCGGCACAATAGCTTCCTTTATTGCTTACAATGAAGCAGTCCGGTGGTCAAAAGAGCCGGAAAAATTCGGTACGGGGGTAATTGAAGGGATTGCAGCACCAGAATCGGCCAATAATGCCGCTTGCGGTGGGGCAATGATCCCTTTGTTGGCGCTGGGCATACCTGGTAGTGCGACAACAGCTGTTATGCTGGGTGCCTTACAAGTGCACGGTATCCGTCCAGGCCCCTTATTGTTCTCCCAAAATATTGAGTTTATTTATACAATTTTTGCTGGCATGTTTATTACAAATTTTATTATGGTTGTTATGGGTGCTTATGGGGCAAAGATGTTTGCAAGGGCAGTGTTAATTCCTTATCGAATCCTTAGTCCAATAGTTTTTATACTCTCCTGTGTTGGTGCTTTTGCTATCAGGGGTAGTATTATGGATCTTTTTGTAATGCTCATAGCTGGAATAGCAGGTTATGTTTTGAATAAGAATGAATTCCCGACATCTCCTATTGTTCTTGGTGTCATATTGGGACCAATGCAGGACTACGGCGCTCATTAATCACCACAGGAGGAGCGATTCTGCCTACACTGCTGAAACCGATTGTGGCAACTGTTATTGTTCTCGCTTTAATTTCTTTTCTATCTCCTGCTATAACCAATATGTTAATAAATAGAAAAAAGCGTCTTCAGACCGATGTTAAGTGTTAAACAAGTATAATTAATTGAATTAATCGAAATAGCAAAAAGGAGAGGGTGAGATGACAACTGTTGCACAATTTGAGATAGTAATCTCGGAGAAGTGTAATCGGTGCGGTATGTGTGCTGAATATTGCGCCTTTGGTGTTATTGTTCTTGAGAATAAAGGAATAAAAGTGTGTAAATCAGAGGACTGTAATGGGTGTTCTGCCTGTGTCGATGTATGTCCACAGCAGGCTATATCTATCAAAAAAAATAGTGAGCCTGAGATAAGGATAAATTGTGCTGCTGGGGAGAAAGAACTGTTATTACCAGTGGAAAAGGTAAAAAAATTTGTCAACAAAATTTTAATCAATAGCGGAGTACCATATGCTGAAGCGATGATTGTCGCTGACTCCCTTTTAGAAGCAGATTTACGGGGCATTGAGTCCCATGGACTAGCTAGGCTGCCCGGTTACCTTAAGCGTATTGAACAAGGTCTAATGTTGCCCAATACGGAATTTGCTGTGCTAAGTTGTAGAGGTGTGGTTTTAGTTTGTGATGCTGGTAATGGCTGGGGACAGGTTGCGGGGATCAAAGCTATGGAACTGTGCATGGAGAAGGCGAAGAAATATGGGGCAGGCATCGCCACCATCAGGGGAAGCAACCATTTTGGTATTGCTAGTTATTATACGCTGGCTGCATCTAAAGCAGGATTTATCGGTATAGCTATGGGAAATACTGGGCCGTCAATGGCGGCTTGGGGAGGCAATATTCCTGTTTTAGGGACGAATCCCATTAGTATATCAGCTCCGGCACCGTGGGGAGACTTTTGTGTTGATATGGCTCTTACTACGGTGGCAAAAAGTAAAATCAGATTAGCTGCCAGAGAGGGACGTTTCATCCCTGCGGACTGGGCGTTGGATGTTAATGGAAAACCAACAACCGATCCACAATCTGCGATAGAGGGAACACTGCAACCGGCAGGTGGGGCGAAGGGTTATGCTGCGGCTCTCATTGTGGATCTATTGAGCGGAATCTTAAGTGGAGGCGCATATGCTACTGATGTACATGGCTCCCATGATTCCAGGGGAATAGCCAATGTAAGCCAGTTTCTGGCTGTAATTAATCCAGGCTTTTTTTTAGAGCCTAATGATTTCACTCAACGATTGGCTGACTGGGCAGATAAAATTAAGGCTGGTCAAACCACAATTCGTCTCCCGGGAGAGCGTACCGGTAGTCTACGGGTACGTACTGTTGCCGAAGGTTTAAAGATGCGTACGAAAACACGCACTGAATTAGAATTATTGGCACAAAAAATGCAAATACCCGTGCCTTGGTAAATTATTATAGATAAGGTAGGTGTAAGAAATGGAATTGGAAGATAGGATTTCAGCTTTAACAGCAGGTACAGGGCGGGGAACCTTTGAATTTAAAAAAACCACTCCTCTCACTTGAAAATGTGATTGCAATTGATCAGGGCAATATGCCAGAAGGTATTTTAATTCACAAGTATTAAGTAAAAATGCATAATATGTTATTAGGGAGAAATTTTGTAAAAGTAAACCCAAAAGTATACACCAGGTAACGAAAAAGTATAATATACTTTTCACTAAAGAAAATCCTTTTGCAAGCACTATCCACCCCCACCTAACCTTAGGGGAGGCAATTGCCGAAGCGGCTTTAGGCGCTAAGGGGCGGGTACTGCATGTGCCTAGGAGATATAGAATGGAAAGATAATCACCGGTTGGGGGTAAAACTAACCGGTGATTTTTGTTATAGGATGCTCTTTCATGCTTTATTGTATTTCCTATAATAACCATAATGATGGTATATCCGGCGAATACAGATAATAATTCAGAAGCTAAGAAATCGATATTTAAAGGTTTTTTATGGGCCGGCTTCATCACTTTCATAACAATCCTCATGTCCATACTGATACTTGGAAGCAAGATTACCGCCAGTTCGCAGTATCCGACATACCTGCTTGCCAGAGAAATAAATCTCGGCATCATATTCACAAGGCTTGAGTTTATTGTTGCCGGTACCTGGATCGTAACGCAATTTATGATAGGTTTGTTGTTTTTCTATGCAGGTGCAACAGGACTATCGCAGCTTCTCGGGCTAAAAGACCATAAAAGGATCGTCATGCCGCTGGGACTTATTACATTGGTAATGTCAGGGGTTGTTTTCCCGGATGTCGTATATCAGGCGAATTGGGTTAATCTTGTTTGGCTGCCCTATATTACCACACACGGATTGATTCTGCCTCTTTTACTCTTTCTTGTACATCTAATAAAAAAACGGATGTTGAAAGCAGATATTAAAAAGTGAATTCAGCTTACAAAGGAGCGCTGCGGCGGATATGAAAACAAGGATACGGCAAATGCGCTGTTCAGGGATATCTATAATACCGTTAAGCCTTATGACGCGACAATGCTTATCAATATCTGCCTGCCGGGCATGACCGGTGTTCAAGGCTCGGTGCGCGGTGAAAAAAGTGTTGGAAAATAATGCAGATAACAATGCGGATATTGGAATCGGCGACCTGATGGAGTTTAAAGACAGCGCAAAAAACTACTACTGTTGGTCAAAAATGACTATTACTACAGGGTCACACAGACTGTAGCCGGTGGCAAATTTACTTAATTTGCTTATAGGCTTTTCGGCATAAAAATAAATGAGCATAAAGTATCATTCGGTTTCCGGCAAAGCTTTAATTGTTGCTGTCAGAACCTTGAGATCGCGTTTATCATACTGGTAAAATAAGCGAGAGTAATATATTACACAATGTGAAATATATAGAAGACCTGTGTAATCGGGCGGCCGATTTGTTTCCCTGAACGTCCGTTGACGGAGAAAATGCCAAAAACCTATTGATATGTTCCCACGAACAGATGATATAAAAAATGGCTCACAGACATCAACTCCATCAACTCGACCCATGTGGAGTGCGTAGCGTTGATAGAGAAGAAATAGGTTGAAATCAAAAGGTTTCACGACTTTTATGTTAATAGTTAGGTGTATTTTATGTTCCCTCAGATGAAAGTTTGAGGGAATTTTTGCATAGGGGGGGTAAACAAATTGGCGTAATTAATGAGTTTCGCGGAATTGTTTTATTATAGATATAGTTTTTTTGTGTTAGCTTGTTCTTTTGAAAAATATCATTCATAATTAAATAGTTGTTATAAATATCTTTGAAAATTTCATATATGATGACATGAATATATTAGCTGATATCTACGAATAGGGTGATGTGGAAATGAAAGAGATTGGAATTGTTACCAGGATTACCATCCTGTTTAGTGAAAGTAGCTATGTATCGATTATGGACAGGCCCAATGTCGTACCATAGTACATAAACATGTACAATACAACGCAATATTACATAAAACAACAAATAGTAACTGCCATTTTGACATTATTGTGCTATAATTATTCAACAACGATCAATTAGGATACTTGTGCGAATTTATCAAAGTGAGGTGGCTTCTATGCCTGGAACAATACATAACGACAGATGGATATCCCT
>JBMNJR010000002.1:0-45436 GCA_050951765.1 bacterium
CCATAGAGAAATTGATTTGGCCCATCCTGATAGGAATCGCAATACGGCCGGATTTACCGATGAGGAGCGGGAAGGTTTTACAAACCTGCTAAAAAAAGGGTTCACAGATACTTTTCGCTATATACACGGCGATGTTGAAGGTGTTTATTCCTGGTGGGCCCAGCGCGCTAAAACCAGCAAAATTAATAATTCCGGCTGGAGAATTGATTATTGGCTGGTGAGTGATAGGATTGCAGATAAA
The DNA here is from genome assembly GCA_050951765.1 of bacterium. GTDB lineage: Bacteria > Bacillota > DTU030 > DTU030 > JBMNJR01 > JBMNJR01. The sequence goes on from JBMNJR010000002.1 coordinate 242, forward strand.
GTTATAAGATCGGAAATGATTGATTCTGGCCCAAGACAAGACCATACGCCCATATTGCTTGACATTGATCTATAGGGATGACACAGGGACAGGGTGACGAAAATGATCCACCCATGGCACCCACAGCTTAGAGAGGAAGAAACCGCATGAGTGAAGAAAAATTAAATTATAATATTCGAGAGCTGACAAAAGAGGTTTTACTGGCGGAATATCTGCGAGATTGCGTAGATATACCCCGGTTTCTGGCATATTGCAGAGCCTGTCCAAACTTTGGTTCCGTGTGGTCATGTCCCCCCTATGATTTTGACCCTATGGAGGTGTGGAAGCGTTATGGGAGCTTGCGGCTTTACGCCCGGATGCTGATACCGGATTGGCCTGGGCAGGATGCAGAGGCGGCACTCCGTGCTCTTCGGAAGGAAAAACATAAATGCCTGGACATATTGTTGGCCTGGGAGGCCAAACATCCCGGCACTCTTGCCTTAGCCGCAGGCTCCTGCAGCTTATGTACCGCCTGTACCCGGCCGGAGGGCCAACCGTGCCGAAAGCCGGAACAGATCCGCTATTCAATTGAATCGCTAGGTGGCGATGTAGCCCTTACGGCCAGCCGTTACTTTGGATTCCCCCTGCTATGGGTTAAAAACGGCGTCTTGCCCGATTATCTGATGTTGGTGGGCGGGCTGTTGCTTCCCTCATACAGAAGATGAAAATGGCAAGCTCGGTCAAACCGGAGATAAATCGCCAAAACAACAATGAAGAAGATACTATAGAAAAGTTCTTTTATTCCTTTCTGTATTCGAGAATATCACCGGGTTGACAGTCTAAAACTCTACAAATCGCATCTAAAGTTGAAAATCGAATCGCTTTTGCCTTGCCGGTTTTTAATATAGAAAGATTTGCTATTGTAATTCCAACCCTCTCCGAAAGTTCTGTGAGGCTCATTTTCCTTTTAGCTAACATGACATCAAGATTGATTATAATTGACATATTCTTCACCTCAAACCGTTAAATCGTTTTCGGATTTTATATCAAGGGCATATTTCAAAAGCTTTTCAAGAACAGCGGCAAAAACTGCAACCACAATTGGAGAAAAAGTTAGGACTAATCCTATTAATACGATACCTGGGGCATCGTCTGCCTTTGCTAAGAGATATATGAATGGCATGGTTATCGCATACAATACACTGATAGTAATTGCACAGTATTTTATATTCTTTAAAGCCTTGACCGATAATTCCGAAAAAGCTATGTCTCGGTCGATATAGGTTAAAAGTTTATAAGCCTTATATAAGGCAATGAAAAAAGGTACCACAGTCACATACATAACAATTAAAATGGGTTTTAGCATCCAATAAGCCTTTGCTGGTTCTTTAGCTATCCATGGTAGTACATATATACACACAGCAAGAATTGGAAGTCCAAGAAGAAAAACAACGATCTTCAAAAAAAGTGTCTCCCGGTTCATAAAAAGCATCTCCTTAATTATTATTATTTTTGATTCTATCACATTAATTATCATTTTACAATAAAAAGTTATTGATTATCGTTACATAATTATTATAGGACAGTATGGTAAAAAAATAAACCAAGCCTATGACTTGGCTTTATGGTATTAAGAAATAATATCAAAAGAGTGCAGCATACCTTATTGAGTCGGTTATTAGTGCAATAGAAGAAATCCAGAAAGTATTATAGTAATGCTTTTGAATGAATGATAGAATATAAGCGATTGGATTTGGGGTGTATCTGGTACCGGAGGGGAATTAGATTGAAATTATTTGAAATATTGCCACAGAATCTGTTTTCGATACTTACTTCAAAAATAGGGATATCTACGTCGAGTCACTGTTTGTTATAAGAAGGGCCTTCAAGCAGGAAATGTCCATAATTAAATTTGACCTAGTCTCTATGCTTATAAACATCCTAGACGAGATTATTTACCAGATGGACCTGTCGGAGGAGGAGGGTGCGGATGCGGAAAATGGGGATACATACAATGTTCAACGGGACGGGGAAAGCTTTTCTTCTACTGCCCATTTTATTTTGCGCCGGTTAAGAGATACCGGTTGGATAGAGTCAGAATACCGGGTAGATTCCTTTGCAGAAAACATTACTCTCCCGGACTATTCGGTTAAGCTTATTAATCTACTATATTCTCTCATTGAAGATAGTTTCCGGGAGTATAATTCCTATGTTTATTCTACCTATTCGGCGCTAAATACCGCCGACCAGGAGAGGGACAATTATATGTATGACGCCCTTTTAACCACCTATGGTAATACGGTAAAGCTGTTAGACGACCTTAAGACATTGCACAACAACATACGCAGGTACCACCAGGCTCTTAACGAATACGCAACTGTTAACGAAATTCTAAGGAGCCATTTTGACTGTTGATCTACACTGAAAAGTGACCCCCTATTTTCATTGAAAATTGACCCCCCTAAAAATGTTTATGGCATTATAAAAATACATAGAATGGCACTTAAAAGTGCAGAGCAAAAAATCTAAAAAAGAGGACATTGCCATCACGTTCTCAAAATAATCCCTTCTGAAACTCTCGTAAGAACAGGAGGGAATAAAGAGGTGTTGGCAATGCCCCAGCAAGATTATATCAAGTTTTTGTATGAAAAAAAAGACTGCAACATTACCGAGATTAGCGACAAAGTAGGAATTAACTGGAGAACGGCAGCAAAATATGCCAAGAAGGAAGATTGGAACAGAGACTTTGCAAAGAGCGCCCGGAAGAGACCTGTAATAGACAGTGTCGCTGAAATCATCGACATCTGGCTGCTAGAGGACGGTTTAAAACCCCGGAAGGATCGAAGAAGTGCAACAGCTATTTATCACCAACTGGTGAAAGAGTATAGCTTTAGCGGTTCTGACAGAACAATTCGGGGATATGTATCACAGCGCAAACAGGAACTTCTAAGTAGCAACACAGAAAAATTCTTAAAGCTGGATCACCCTCCAGGTCGGGCTCAGGTGGATTTCGGCAGGATTAGGGTAATTTGGGATGGCCAGATTAGAGAAATAATGTGCCTGATGTGCTCTTTCCCCTACAGTAATGCTGCCTTTGCTTATCCGCTGCCAGCAGAAAACACAGTATGTTTCCTGCATGGCTTAACACAGATTTTTAGCTGGCTTAAGGGAGTGCCTCCGGAAATATGGTTTGACAACCTGACGGCAGCGGTTGTAAGTATTGGCAAAGGGGAAGAACGGACGTTAACGGAGATGTTTACTCGCTTTAAGCTACACTACCGGTTTGAAGCCCATTTTTGCAACGGGGGCAAAGGCAACGAAAAGGGGCATATTGAGAACAAAATAGGCTACGTTCGCCGTAATTGGGTGTTGCCTTACCCGGAAGTTACCAGCTTCGAGGAATTAGCAGATGAACTCTACCACAGGGCGATTGAAGATTTAAATCGCTCTCATTACCAAAAGGAATCCCGGTTGGAAGAGTTGTGGGAAGCCGACAAGCAAGTGCTTCTAGCCCTGCCTGCTATCCCCTTTGAACCTGCACAAACAGATACCGCCCGGGTGGATAAGTATTGTCGTATTCGCTGCCAGAAAGAGGAATACAATCTGCCCCAAGCTAAGAAGGGAGAAACTGTTTACCTGCGGATGTGGTGGGACCATATTGATGTCTACAGCAGCAGCTACAAACCTCTGGCCACATTCCCCAGGAATTACACCTTTAAAGAGCAACCCATCGACTGGAAGAGTTACTTCGTAATTTTTGTCAAGAAACCCCGGGGTGCTAAAAATGCCAGTATGTATAAACATCTTCCCCCGGATGTAAAAACCTATCTAGACCATCATCAGTTTAAAGAGCGATTGCGTTTTATTCACTCCCTACTTCAGGAAGGTTTTACTATTGAACAGATAGCTCAAGCACTGAAACACAATCATTGCGATGAAGGAATAATACGTCATTATCTCTACCGACTAGCCTTTCCAGATAAGCCTTTAGAACTGTTAAATGAGGCCTATACTCCTGCCAGTGTCAGGAATTACTCTCCTCAGGTAAATATCTATGACCGGCTGTTGCCGCTGAGGGGAGGTGTTAAAAATGACTCTAAAGGAGCAGTGCAAATCCCTTAAACTGGGCCATGTTCCTAAGATATATCTTGAAGTGCCCTTCAATGATAGGGAGCAGTATTTAACATCAGTTTTTGCAGCTGAGCTGGAAGTGCGCCGGGCTAAAAAAGTTGCGGCACTGATCAAGAAAGCCGGCTTCCCTATCCAAAAAACTCTGGAGGCCTTTAATTGGGAGCCTGTTACACTACCAACTGCTACTTCTATCTCAGGATTAACAGAGCTTGCGTTTCTTAACCACCATGAAAACATATTGGCTCTGGGGGCTGTAGGTACCGGTAAAACCCATCTGGCCATTGCCTTGGGGTTACAGGCTTGCTTAAGTGGCAAACGCGTCCGTTTCTACCGCTGTTTAGACCTGGTTAATACCCTGCTGGACAGCCTTCGCCGGGAAAAGTTATACCGGCTGATGAAAGAATTAGCAAAAACAGACTTGCTGATCATCGACGAGCTGGGGTTTGTACCCCTAGCCCGTGAAGGAGCCGAGTTGCTATTCAATGTGATTGCCCAGGCATATGAGCAGCAAAGCGTGATCGTAACCTCCAACCTTCAATTTGGGGAATGGAATTCCGTTCTTGATGATAACCGATTAACCGCCGCTCTAATTGACCGTCTGGTGCATCATGCGCATATTCTAGCCTTCGAAGGAGAAAGCAACCGTTTGAAGTACTCTCTCTCCGCATGTAATCTGTAAATCACGGTTCCCCTTAATGTGATGGCAATCTCTGCACTTTTTAATTGCCAAACTGTGTATTACCTACTTGCCAAACACACTTGTACTGTAAAGCATATTATTACCATTTCTTGTTTTTCTAGATTCTAGATATAGATAGCAATAACAATAGATTATCAGAGTAATGCTCACACTGAGGCATTTCATGGTATTATGGAGGAGGATTGTCTGCAAATACATGAGTTTGAGAACTTTGCGGAGGCATATCACATAATTACGGAATTTATGCGCTACTACAACGAGCTGGGACTCCACTCCAGTATTGGTTATCGCCCACCTCTAGAGTATTACAACGAAATATGAGTAAATCTGAGAAAGCCTTAAAGATGAGCGCATAGTGTCGATAGTTTGGGGGGCAGCCCGATAAGACATGGGAAGAATAACAAGGATATGGTTTTTTATCGGTTGTTTCGTCCAAAGTAAACACCTTGACTTATTAATGATTAATATTGACGGGGATACCCTTGACATAAACGACCAGCTCTGCTTCATAGAGTAAGCTGGTTTTTCTTTTTTTGAACACCTCAACTATTATGTGCGTATAATGATATATCAGTTTCCGTAAGAGGTGAGGCAGCAGTGGCGAGGAAGGATAACTCGATACGGGTCTCCTTTTCTGTGGGGAAGGTCTCATACCTGCTGGAGAAGGGCGATCTTAGCCCGGTAGAGGCATTGGAACTCCTGCGCCAGCAGGAAGAAGAAATGGCTTTTTATGGTGAAGAGGAGAAATCAAGGCAATTATTAGAACAATCTTTACAAGAGTTGGATTCCCTGGTGGGGCTGGAGCCGGTGAAAAAACTGGTTCGGGAATTGCAGGCTTTTGTTCAGGTACAGCAACTCCGCCGCCGGGAAGGACTTCTCACTGAACCATTGGTACTGCATATGGTCTTTATGGGCAATCCGGGAACTGGGAAAACCACGGTAGCCAGGATATTGGGAAAAATATTTTGCGAGATGGGAGTGCTCCGCAAAGGACATTTGGTGGAAGTGGAGAGGGCTGATCTGGTGGGGGAATACATAGGCCACACAGCCCAAAAGACACGGGAGCAAGTCAAAAAAGCACTGGATGGAATATTATTTATTGATGAGGCATATTCTCTCGCCCGGGGCGGGGAGAAGGATTTTGGCAAGGAATCAATTGATTGCTTGGTCAAGGCGATGGAAGATCATAAAGATAATTTAATTCTTATTCTAGCCGGCTATCAACGGGAAATGGCCCAATTTATCCGAACCAACCCCGGCCTGCGTTCCCGTTTTCCCATTCACATAACATTTTCTGATTATAGTCTAGATGAGCTGCTGCAGATAGCAGAATTAATGTTAGAACAAAGACAATATAAAATGAGTGCCGATGCAAAGGAAGAATTAATTAAAATTATTAAAAATAACACCGCCCATACAGTGGAAAACCCCGGTAATGCCAGATTTGTACGTAATATTATTGAATATGCCATCCGGCGGCAGGCGGTGCGCCTTGTCAGCAATAAATATCCCACGCGCGAAGAACTGATGACAATAACCAGGGAAGATATTCAGGAAGGTGACCGGTAATGAAAGAATGTTTGGTTTTTGGCAGGACTAATGTGGGCAAAACAATGTTTGTCCTTAATTTTGCCGAATACCTGGGCTTGAACAAAATTGAAGTTAGGGTGCGATTTCCCAATGAGTTTGTGACAAAGAAAGAATACTCTATTGCCCAGGCTAAAAGGGAGCTCACCGGCTTAGGCCCCCATAAAACCCGTTCCCTGCAATCAGTCACAGTGGAGATCCCGGCGGGAAAAGGCAAAAAAAAATTAGAAATAACCGACACCACCGGGCTCATTGATACAATACATGAAGATGTAGAGATAAGAAGGGCTATTGCCCAGACCCTGGGTATGCTTCGGCAAGCAGACATTTTAATCCACATTATAGACGTATCAAAACTAATGCCAGATCCAAACCAACCTTTGTTGGATGCAATTGATTACCAATTGATTCAGTATGCACAGCTTAAAGGCCGCTATTGTATTTTAGCCAATAAAATGGATCTGCCCGGTGCCAAGGAAGGTTTACAACGTTTGCAACAGGAACTTCCCGGGCAATATATAATCCCTATTTCCGCCCTTTATAAACGCGGTTTTAAGGAGGTAAAGACCTTTGTCACCCACAGCATTTAGGATGTTTAGTAATTTTATCGCATTCTTTTTAGTCGGAACTGTAATCAAAGTTGCGGATGATTATCTAGATGAAATACCAACGGAAACTGGACAACAAATCACCTTGGCAGCACAGCTAGATAAAGGCGTTGCCCTTTATGGTTTACTAGTTTTTGCCATTGCAGTAAGCTTAAGTCCCGGCCCTGTTTGTACACTATTATTTGCCGCTTATGGTATAGGAATGCTAAAAGATCCCGATTTAATCCTGCCTACACACCTCCCCACTTGGGTTGAATCAATAATTGTAATTGCTTTAGGTATATTGTTATGGGAATGGCAGGAGATGTTATCTTCACTGGCCATAATAGCCTTCGTTCAATTGATGGATGATTATCTAGATCAGGGTTTGGATAAAAAACTGCACCGGCAAAATTTAGTTCATCGCTGGGGATAATTGAAGTGCTACTTTTAGCATTTTTATCAGGGTATATAGCTTTTTTGCTAGAGTGGCAGAAAGCCCTTTTTGTTGTTCTCTTAACGCCAATAATTAATTTTATAGTAGATATTCCTGTGCGGAAAGGAGGTTATAGTCATTAAATGAGCTTCTGGTGGGTTATTTGGCTCATGATCGGCGGAGTTTTACTAGGCTATATTTGTGGACGGAGATTAGGGAAAGAAGAGGGACAAAAACTGGGTCTTTCACTTGCCCCCATAGTGTTAAGGCAAGAATCAATGGAAAAAGGGTACTGCTTGTTATGTGACAATGGCAGGGAGGGAATTATTCCCCCTTCTTCCTCTAATATGCTATAATACTAATAATGGTAATCTAAGACTAAGGAGTTGTTACGCTAAGTGTTTAACTACCTTGAGCAAGCATGGAATATTGATCCACGTTTGTGTCAGCTTGGAAGGGAAGTTGCCCGGCAAATCCAACCAACAGCAGAAGAGTTGCGCCAATTAGCTGCCATTAATCAATGCCGCATATTAAGAGCATTTCAGGAGGAAAGGGTAGGGGAGAGTGATTTCTATCCCAGCACAGGTTATGGTTATAATGATCAAGGCAGGGACAAGCTGGAACGTATTTGGGCCAAGATTTTTGGTGCAGAGGCAGCTTTAGTCCGCCACCAAATAGTGTCCGGTACTCATTCCATTGCTTTATGCTTGCAAGGCATTTTACGCCCTGGCGATGAATTTATAGCTGCCAATGGCCCGCCATACGATACATTAGCTTCAGTTATCGGTCACAAACAAGTAAACCCAGGCTCATTAAAGGAATTTGGTATCTCTTATAAAGAGGTTCCTCCGCTGCCAGATAATGGTGAACCTGATTTTGAGGGCATAAGAAAAGCCATCAACGTCAAAACACGGTTAGTGTTGATTCAACGTTCCCGTGGTTATAGTTGGAACCCTTCCTTGTCATTGTACCAGATTCAACAAATAATTAATGTTGTGAAACAAACTAAACAAGATATTGTATGTCTTGTGGATAATTGCTACGGAGAATTTACCGATACGAAGGAGCCCAATGCTGTAGGCGCAGATTTGGTCGCAGGTTCATTAATAAAAAATCCCGGTGGCGGCTTGGCTCCTTGCGGTGGTTATATTGCCGGCAAGCAACTCTTAATAGACTTGGTGGCATCCCGTTTAACCGCCCCCGGTATTGGCAGTGAAGTCGGTGCCAGCTTAAACTTGAAAACCCACTTATACCAAGGTCTTTTTTTAGCCCCCCATGTAGTAGGGGAAACCTTGATAGGTGCTGTGTTTACCGCTAAATTATTAGCTAACATTGGATTTTCGGTATCACCCCGCGCCAATGAAAAGCGACATGATATTATTCAGGCGATCAAATTTAATAATGTTGCGCAACTACTGGCCTTTTGCCAAGGAATTCAGAAGGCTTCCCCTGTAGACAGCATGATAAACCTAGAACCGGCGCCAATGCCTGGATATGAACATAAAATAGTTATGGCCTGCGGTTCTTTTGTTCAAGGCGCGTCCATAGAGTTAAGCGCTGATGCACCAATTAGAGAACCTTATATTGCTTACCTGCAAGGAGGATTGACCAATACACATGTTAAAGTAGCAATTATGATTGCCCTGCAACACATGTTAGACAGGGGAAAACTTCAACTGGAGAAAAAATATTTTTTTAACGAAAAGTAAGTTTTATTTATTATATTAAGCAGGAATAAATGTATTGGCGACGAATATTTATTGAAAGTGTTAAATGATGGTAGTAATGGTAACCCTTGCTTATATTAGGTATTTTTACAGAATAGGGAATAAGGCCTTTTCTAAGCTCTACGGGTGGAGCTTGAAGTTTCTTTACACAAACCTATGGTCGGCAAATAATCCTATATCTCCTTTGAATTAAATTGGCAGAATTTTATTACAGACACCCGTGAAGGGTGTTTTATAACGTGGTAGCAAAATTTTATAATGATTTTTGCAGGAGGTCGAAATATTTTGGCTACCGTTGGGATTCCCCAGGCTCTTGCATATCACTTTTTTTTTCCATTCTGGCAAACCCTGCTTAAAGAAATTGGCACTGAAATAGTGGTTTCCAGCCAAACCACAAAGGCTGTCTTGGATCAGGGGGTATTAGAGGCCAGTAATGATTTATGCATTCCCTTAAAAATATATCACGGGCATGTAGCCCAATTGCGTGACAAAGTCGATATGATTTTGATTCCCCGTTGGGTTAGCATAAAAAAAGTAGATACTTTTTGCCCCAAATTTCTCGGCCTCCCTGAGATCATTAAATATAGCATGGAAGACCTTCCGCCGCTAATCAGCCCCAGAATTGATACTGGTAAACACCCCTTCAGTTTTATTTATTTAATTAGGCAAATTGCCAATTTCTTTAGTTGCAGTCCTATAAAAGCAGCTCGGGCAATGTACAAAGCACTGCAGACCCAACGCTCCTTTAGGCAATTGATGCTGGAGGGACAAACATCTCCGGAAGCGATGAAAGTTCTATTGGTCGGCGATAAAAAAGAAAACCATAACAGCAAAATGACCGGTGCTGTAAATATTGCCGTTTTAGGCTATCCATATTCCCTCTATGATGATTATCTCAATGGGAATATATTGAAGAAGTTATCTTGTTTGGGCGTCAAGATCTTAACGCCAGAGATGGTTCCATATCATATTTTAATACAAAAAGCTGCATATTTCCCTAAAGACTTATTCTGGCATTTCAGTAACCGGGTTTTATGGGCAGGAATGTATTTTCTCGAACAACCCACTGTCGATGGCATAATTCACCTCAGTAATTTTGCCTGTGGACCGGATGCCATGGTGAATAAACTGCTTGAACTGGAAACCAAGCGCTGGCAAAGACCTTTCCTTACAGTTACACTGGATGAACACACCGGGCAAGCGGGAATCCATACCCGGGTGGAAGCTTTTATTGACATGGTATTGTGGAGGAGGGGACTGAAATTAAATGAAAATAACCTTTCCTTACATGGGTAATTCCTATTTAGTATTTAGCCAGTTATTAAGGGACTTGGGACATGAACCCATTATTCCACCTTGCCCCTCCAAACGAACTCTCGATTATGGCACTCGCTATGCACCGGAGTTTGCCTGTATTCCCTTTAAAGTATTATTGGGGACATATCAAGAAGCTGTAGCCTTAGGTGCAGAAGCGATAATCACTTCCGGTGGGGTGGGCCCTTGCCGCGCCGGTTATTATGCCACACTGCATCAACGAATTTTGCAAGACTTGGGTATAAATTTAGATTTCATCGTACTTGAACCGCCATTGCGCAACTTAACCGATTTTTGTCGTCAATTACACAAACTTGTACCCCGGGGAATTGGACTAATAAATCTCATGCAGGCATTATACCACGCCTGGACCAAGCTGAATGTAATCGATGAGGTAGAACGCCTCTCCCATCAAATTAGGCCGAGGGAATTAAATCTGGGACAGACCACAAAAGTTATGACAAAATGCCTTCAACTGATCGATGCGGCAAAAGACGTCCAGGAAATAAATAATGCACGGGAGAAATGTTGCCAATTACTGGCAGAAATCCCGCAAGATAAAAATAAACCACTTCTTCGGATCGGCATAATTGGCGAAATATACGTAGTTTTAGAACCCTTCATTAATCATAATGTTCAAATCCTGTTGGAGCAAATGGGCGTATTGGCTGATCGTTCAATTTATTTAGCCAATTGGGTGAGAGGAAACGCCCTTGTTCCGGGCGAACGGGAGATCAAGAAAGCGGCCAAGCCTTTCTTAAGAGAGTTAGTAGGTGGACATGGGGTAAATAGTATAGGTGAAACTATTCTTTATGCCCGTAAAGGATTTGACGGTGTTGTGCAATTGGCTCCTTTTGCTTGTATTCCAGAAATCGTAGCAAAAAGTATTCTGCCGCATGTCAGTAAAAAGTATAACATTCCGGTACTGACATTGTTTCTAGATGAACAGACAGGGGAGGAGGGTATTAAAACCCGACTGGAGGCCTTTGTGGAACTATTGAAACAAAAGAAAGAGAAAGGGGCAGAAGCCATATGCAAGTCGGTTTCCTTGGCATCGATGTAGGTTCCGTCAGTACTAAAACAGTAATCACTAATCCTAAGAGTGAAGTTTTAGCAAGTGTTTATATTCGAACCCAAGGCAACCCAATAGCGGCAATACAGGAAGCATTGCAGTTATTAGAGGAAGAACTTCGCGAACCTATAGAGATTAAGGCCGTGGGAACAACCGGAAGCGCCCGCACTTTGGCCGGGTTAGTAGTGGGGGCGGATGTAGTAAAAAACGAGATTACTACCCATGCCATCGCGGGAATTTTTATAGAACCGGAAGTGCAAACAATTCTCGAAATCGGCGGTCAAGATTCTAAAATTATTATCCTGCGAAACGGTATTGTAACGGATTTTGCCATGAATACCGTTTGTGCAGCCGGCACAGGTTCCTTTTTAGAGCACCAAGCAGCGCGGTTGAACATTCCTATTGAAGAGTTTGGCGACCTGGCTCTGTGTGCCAATAATCCGGTGCGAATAGCAGGTCGTTGCGCAGTATTTGCGGAATCGGACATGATTCACAAACAACAAACCGGCCATAAGATCGAGGATATAATTGCCGGCCTTTGTGAAGCGCTAGTCAGAAACTATCTCAACAATGTGGGCAAAGGAAAAGAAATTTTGCCGCCTGTCCTCTTCCAAGGGGGCGTTGCAGCAAATGCCGGCATTTGTGCTGCCTTTACCAAAGCCCTGGGTTTAGAGATTATAGTACCGGAGCATTACTCCGTAACCGGAGCCATTGGAGCAGCCCTTTTAGCGCAACAAAAAGCGCAGCAAACTCCCGGTTTCCAAACAAGATTCCGCGGCTTTGCAGTTAAACACTTTGACTATAAAGTAAATAGTTTTGAATGTAAAGGCTGCCCCAATCACTGTGAGGTAGTCAGCCTCTCTATGGACGGTAATGTTTTGGCATATTGGGGCGATCGGTGCGGCAAGTGGTCAAATCTGTTTTGATTATAAAAAACATGTAATGTGCTATTAACAAGGTCCTCAAAAAGGGCTTTTGTGGTTTTCAGATTAATAGTGTCGGCTTTTTACTCCTGCCTTAACCATTGAATTCATAATGTGCAGCGCTGACCTGAAAGGGTCTTTTTTTATTGTTTATAACTAAGCAGGTATTAACAGTTTATATGTATCTGAATAGAATGAAGTACAAGACTGCTATAAAGGAGGTCTTCACGGTGTTTGGGCAGCCACCAAAAATGGAATTGGCCAGGGCTTATGTGCCCTTTCAACAATATACCAGACTTTTTGAACCCTTGGAAGGTTTAGAGAAAGGTACTATCTTTCCCGAACTATTTCGCCCTTATGTTCCGCATGAAGAAGGCAGTAGAGGGAGTGATAAATAATGTGGAACAACGAACGAAAAGAAATGCTCCGCAGACTAATGGCACTAGATTTTGCCGCCTTAGAGCTGAACCTTTATCTTGATACTCACCCTCAAGACGGGCGGGCATTACAGGATTTTAATGCCGTAGCGCAACAAGCACATGTCTTAAGGCAACAATATCAAGAGCGTTTTGGACCTCTAATCAACTTTGGACACTCGTTCAGTAAATTGCCTTGGCAATGGATTCAAGAACCGTGGCCATGGGAAATAACATTTTGAGAAGCTTTTCTAAAGGAGGGCAGAAACATGTGGCTTTATGAGAAAAAACTACAATACCCAATTCGCGTAACAAGCACTAACGCGCGGTTGGCTAAGAATATCATCACTCAATATGGCGGCCCTGATGGGGAATTGGCAGCGTCCTTGCGCTATTTAACACAGCGCTATACTATGCCTATACCGGAAGCAAAAGGAGTATTGACGGATATTGGCACTGAAGAATTAGCGCATATGGAGATTGTAGCGGCTCTAGTTTACAATTTGTTGAAAGATGCATCATTAGATGAAATAAAGGCAGCGGGATTAGACGGTTATTATGCTGACCATGACCGGGCACTCTATTTTGTCAATGCTGAAGGTGTTCCATGGACTGCAGCTTATATTCAATCAAAAGGTGATCCGATCACAGATTTGCATGAAGATATGGCTGCTGAAGAGAAAGCCAGGTCAACTTATGAGTGGTTAATCAATCTGTCTGATGATCCGGGAGTAACGGATGCGCTACGTTATCTACGCCAGCGGGAAATAATCCATTTCCAACGTTTTGGTGAAACCTTACGCCTTGTACAAGAATGGAAGGATTGTAAGAAATTCTACTAATGAATGAAATGCTGCAAGATCATCATAATTAAGGTGGTTGAAAGCGTATCTCCCAGCCTTCAACCACCTTTTTCTTTTCTAATTCATTTGTTTGATTAAAGAGAAGTCGCCGATCTTTGCCGCCTGCAAAATTGGTTCCATATATTCATCAACCGATGTGGCATCTAAAGCAACCGGCATATTTTTTAGTTTCATCTCCAGCTGTGGGTTTTTTGCTGCAGTGAGAGCTTTGGTAATGTGTTGGTCGGTGAATTTAGGTAAATCACTGAGTTTCGTAGGGAAACCGACCTTCCGGCTTAATTCCAGCATACCCTTTGCCACTGTTACTGCCAAATCAACACCGGTGAGCTGCCCAAAATCAGCATCAATAAAACCGTTTCTTTGCAGGATCGGGCCAACTGATTTAAGTTGCCGTTGAATGGCTGGGGCAAAAAATACCGTATAATATGGATTCATGATGGCACAGGCTCTACCATGGCTAGTCACATCAACTAAAGAAAAGCTGGTTAAATGGGGACCGCTGGTTCCGCCGAGCATTATGGAATACCCGCCAAGATCTGTACCTAAACCGATTAATTCCCTTGCTTCCATACTTTTATCGTCTGCGGTTAATTTTAATAGCCCAGTGATAATTAATTCAATGCCTGTTAAAGCCACTGTTTCTATTTGTGCATAATTTTCCTTCGTAGCACCATAAAACACTTCTAAACAATGGGCAATACCATCAAAGGCTCCGTCAAGGGTTACTGCTTGGGGCATTGATCTTGTAACACTGTAATCAAATACAGCACATTGAGGTACAATGGCTTCGTCAACTATTAATTTTTTTTGTCCCAGCTCCGGATCGGTTATATTGGAGTATTTGGTTAAATGGGCTCCGGAACTGGCAGCAGTTTGTACTGCAATTAAAGGCAACAAACTCTTTCCTGTCTTAAGCAAAACCTCAGTTACCTGATTAGTGCCAAAATATGTTTCAATATCAGGGCTGTATCCGCCAAGGTTTGCCAGAACATTGGCAGCCTTGACAGCATCAATGACACTGCCGCTGCCCACAGCAACCAAACAGTCAGGTTGATAATGAAGTATGTAGGTTTCAATCCGGTAAACATCTTCCCTAGGAGCATTGGGTCTAGCCCCTGGAATAATACCTCCACCAACCAAGCTAACACCATTATCTTGCAAAGAATTTATTATTTGTTGGTTAAATCCTTGCAACCATTTACTATTATTACTAATCAGCAGGGTTTTTTCCCCAAACTTACCGGCATATTCACCTGTCTTATTGAGGACATTTATGCCGAAAGCATAGTGCTCGCCCTTAAAACTACGCAATAGCTGGTAGGCCTTATCCCTTATATTTTCTAGCACAATTATCCCCTCCTTTTTATATATAGACGTTTCTTAAACCCTATCGGGTTTTATCAGCCAGATGTATTGTTAATAACGGCGCAATACGCCGACAACCTTGCCCAGGATTCGTACATCCTGATCAACTACTATAGGTGCATAAGCAGGGTTTTCCGGCTGCAATCTAATCTGGTTTTCCTCCCGATAAAAACGTTTCACCGTTGCATCTTCGTCCAAGAGGGCAACTACAATATCGCCATTATCCGCTGCACTTTGCTTGCGAACTATTACCAAATCGCCATTTAAAATGCCGGCATCCTTCATACTATCGCCTTTTATGCGTAAAAGGAAAAGGTTTTCTGCTTGAAAAAAATCCTCGGAAATGCTTACATAGCCTTCAATATTTTCAACAGCCAAAATTGGTTCTCCTGCGGTAACATCCCCAACTATGGGCACGGAAATAGTTTTGACTTTCTGTTTCTGATCACTTAGAATTTCTATAGCACGTTGTTTAGTGGGATCACGGCGGATATAACCTTTTTTTTCAAGTTGAGAAAGTTGTGCATATACTGAAGCACTGGAACTAAGACCGACGGCCAGTCCAATCTCCCGTACGGAGGGGGGATAGCCGTTTTGGGTTATTGCTTGCTCAATATACTGTAATATTTGCATCTGCCTGCCGGTTAATTTTTTATCCTGCATAGAATCACCTAATCTAATAATTTACTCCTCCCCTTTTCAAAATAGGGGAGAGGCAGATAATCCATTTTGGCCAGCACAGCCAACAGAATAAACTAATAAAAATTTTATCGTAACTCAAAATTATTATACCAATGAATGATTAAGATTGCAAACAAATGTTTGTCTAAATACATGACATATCTATTAATTCGCAATGACAAATAATAAATCACTTCAGCACAAGGAGTTGTTCGGAAAATGAAAGCATGTGTACTGGAAGATAAGATCTGTATAAACTGCGGTAAGTGCTTGTATTGTGATCTGGATTCGAATAAGCTCTGTGATAATTGCATGCAGTGCCTTGAATCCGATGCCGATTATAAGGCTATACTTATTGATGATATTCTCTTTAATATTGAGATTCCCAAACAGCCGCAGAAAAAGAAATCATAGTAGGCACCCATGCCAGTATACGGCATCAGCAGAAGAATGAAAATTTAGCTCCCAGAGCATGAACACCCGACAGCACAGTGTTTTATTTATTCAGAGGGTGGCCACCAAGCTAACCATAGCTGAGTGTTGATTTCGGAGTAGATATATGGGTTTTTCTGCTTCTGCTCCTTGAGTCCGATAATATATATTATGTAAAGTAAAAGAAGTTATCTTCCTTTCCTCTTTCCCCATCTCCCCTATCATTTTGGTTCCGCATAATCTGATGGATATGATCAAAATAATTGACCCTGGTTTAGTTCCAATAATCTTTGTTTAATTTTAGCCGGCGCCTCTTCAGGACGATCAATAGTTATCGCTAGTTTTTCCATGGGACAACTGTCAGTCCCTTTGCGATTGATTATCATTTTTGTAATTTGCTCATATTTGACCTGCACCTGATATTGTGAAAGTATGCTTAATGCCGGCTCGCTAATTAAATGCGCATAAACGCCTGCAGCTTCGCCGTTAATTGCCAATAAAGCCGCAGCTTTGCCTATTACTTTGTCGCCTAAAGTGAATTTTTTAAAAGAACCTTGTTCTTCCCATAATTCCAAGAGCGGTCTAATACCCCGCCCAGTTTTGGTTGCAGTCACAATACCTTCCTTGATCATTACTAAACTACATTTTCCTTCCTTGATGTATCGGGCAGCAAGAATTAAATCGCCTGCAACTGTTTGGTCCACATTTACAACCCCCTTTAGCGCTAAATAAAAAAACTGCCACTCAAGGCAGATATAATGGTGCGCCTGGCAGGAATCGAACCTGCGCAAAACCTGGCTCCGGAGGCCAGTGCTCTATCCCCTGAGCTACAGGCGCATATCCTCAACAGTTACAGATAACAGTTTACCACACATAACCCTAATTTGCAATAGGCTTATCCGAGACCTTTATTCACTACCCTTTTTGGCTTTCGAACACTTACTGCAGTACCCATAAAAGCGCAGACTATGGTCAGTAATCTTAAAGTCGTTTTTACGGGTAATCTCCGCCTCCAAATGTTCCAATAAATCCTGGTCAAATTCAGTTATTTCCCCGCACTGAATACAGACAAGATGATGATGAGAATGCTTGTCTCCATCGGGATTGTATTCATAGCGACTATAATCTTCGTTAAATTGCAGTTTATAGATTACACCTAGTTCCGCAAAGAGCTCCAAGGTTCTGTATACAGTAGCTAAGCCTAAATCAGGATATTTATCTTTTGCAATCTTAAATATATCCTCAGCTGTTAAGTGTTCATCCTGATGCACAATAAGAGTTTCCAAGATTGCCTGACGTTGAGGCGTTAAACGAAAATCTTTTTCTCGCAATCTCTCTGCAATGTGCTTAATTTTAGAATACATAACGTTCACCCTTTATTTTTCATTTCAAACAAGGGTAAAACGAGAAAGACTCTTCTCAATCGTTCTACCTCTAACTTATTTGTCTTCTCCCCCCTGTTGTTTTAACTTAAACTGACGCCAACGATCATCCTTATGATCATGAGCTTCAGTTAAATCTTGCTCCCCGCGAAAAAACATATATTCTTCAGCGGCAATTTCAGTTTCCCTTGGCGTAGAGCCCCATTCAAATAGTCCCATAAAAAACCTATTATCTGCACGAGAGCGCCGGTGTAAAATTTCCTCCTCTGAATCATGATTATTATGCGGCATTTTATTCCCTCCACCTATTACATAATCGGTAGATTTCGCTTCTAGTTTACTTTTCCCAGTAAAGGGAGGGAATAATCTGGAAAAATAAAGATGAAAATAATATTCTTTATGGCGCAGGGAAAATCCTCCTGCATAAGAAATTTTAGCATTTGCCTGAATCTTCCAGGCATAGTTGTACAGTCAGAGGCTAACACTACCTCTATAGAAATATACAAAATTTGCGTAAGGAGGAGATATGTTTGAGTAAAACAGTAATAGGTGTCTTCCGCTCCGAAGACCAAGCTCAACAAGCTGTGGGTGCATTACGCCAAGCTGGTTTTACCGAAAATGAAATATCTTTAGTTGCTAAAAAAGGACAGGGTGGCGGAGGTGGCCGTAACCAAGATACCATGACTGACGGCAGCGATATCGGTGGCGGCGTCACAACCGGTGGCGTTCTCGGCGGATTAGCAGGACTTGCAGCCGGTGCAGGGGCATTGGTTATTCCCGGTATTGGTCCCTTAATTGCCGCCGGTCCTTTGGCGGGACTTCTCTCCGGGGCTGCTGCAGGAGGAATTGCCGGGGGCTTAATTGATTGGGGTATTCCTGAAGACAGAGGCCGCTATTATGAAGAACAGGTTAAACAAGGACAAATTTTAGCAGCCATCCGCGTTTCCGATGATAAAACCGAAAAAGCCGCTGAGATATTACGGCAAAACAATGCCCAAGATGTGGAAACCCACTAAATCTAAGCTACTTAGCAGAAGAAGGCCAGTATTGGTCTTCTTTTTTATTGCATATCGTTTAGAATATATTTTATAATCATAGTTGCCGTTTTGGCAGCTTCGCGGTAAAATTTGCTAAAGTCTGCAGGTGCAGTCCCATTTGCTTGATCAGAAATGCAACGAATGAGAAGAAAAGGTATACCATTCAAATAACATGTATGGCCAACACCTGCACCTTCCATTTCTGTACACAACCCTCCCAGTTTAGATCCCAATTCCATGGCTAAACACCGATCAGCAATAAAACGATCACCGGTTAATATGCGGCCGACAAAAACCCCACTCTCCCCTACCCTAGCAGCTGCTTCTCTTGCCAGCCTTACTAATTCTTTATCTGCGGGAAAAGCTCTTACCTTAAGTCTAGGTACCTGCCCCAGTTCATAACCAAATTGGGTACAATCCAGGTCATGATACATGACATCGGAGCCAATGACTATATCCCCTATTCTCAGTTTTGTTGCTACGGCACCGGCTACGCCGGTAAACAGTATCCGCTCA
This sequence comes from bacterium, assembly GCA_050951765.1. GTDB lineage: Bacteria > Bacillota > DTU030 > DTU030 > JBMNJR01 > JBMNJR01. The sequence continues at coordinate 19,390 of JBMNJR010000002.1, forward strand.
ACGCCAAATATATCGATCAGGATTTGGGCGCAAATAGCAGCATTGACCTTCCCAATCCCGGAATGAACTAAAATAACATCCTTGCCTTCCAATTTTCCTTCGAAAAAAACCATTCCTGCCTTATTAATGGAGTTATGGACTGTGATGATATCCTGCAAGCAGGAAACTTCTTCTTCCATTGCTCCCATTATTCCTGTAACCATTATTTCACCCCATAAATAGCTTTTTATTGATAGTTAGCTATCTGTGCATATAATTGTTTATGGCATTATAAAAATACATAGAATGGCACTTAAAAGTGCAGAGCAAAAAATCTAAAAAAGAGGACATTGCCATCACGTTCTCAAAATAATCCCTTCTGAAACTCTCGTAAGAACAGGAGGGAATAAAGAGGTGTTGGCAATGCCCCAGCAAGATTATATCAAGTTTTTGTATGAAAAAAAAGACTGCAACATTACCGAGATTAGCGACAAAGTAGGAATTAACTGGAGAACGGCAGCAAAATATGCCAAGAAGGAAGATTGGAACAGAGACTTTGCAAAGAGCGCCCGGAAGAGACCTGTAATAGACAGTGTCGCTGAAATCATCGACATCTGGCTGCTAGAGGACGGTTTAAAACCCCGGAAGGATCGAAGAAGTGCAACAGCTATTTATCACCAACTGGTGAAAGAGTATAGCTTTAGCGGTTCTGATAGAACAATTCGGGGATATGTATCACAGCGCAAACAGGAACTTCTAAGTAGCAACACAGAAAAATTCTTAAAGCTGGATCACCCTCCAGGTCGGGCTCAGGTGGATTTCGGCAGGATTAGGGTAATTTGGGATGGCCAGATTAGAGAAATAATGTGCCTGATGTGCTCTTTCCCCTACAGTAATGCTGCCTTTGCTTATCCGCTGCCAGCAGAAAACACAGTATGTTTCCTGCATGGCTTAACACAGATTTTTAGCTGGCTTAAGGGAGTGCCTCCGGAAATATGGTTTGACAACCTGACGGCAGCGGTTGTAAGTATTGGCAAAGGGGAAGAACGGACGTTAACGGAGATGTTTACTCGCTTTAAGCTACACTACCGGTTTGAAGCCCATTTTTGCAACGGGGGCAAAGGCAACGAAAAGGGGCATATTGAGAACAAAATAGGCTACGTTCGCCGTAATTGGGTGTTGCCTTACCCGGAAGTTACCAGCTTCGAGGAATTAGCAGATGAACTCTACCACAGGGGCGATTGAAGATTTAAATCGCTCTCATTACCAAAAGGAATCCCGGTTGGAAGAGTTGTGGGAAGCCGACAAGCAAGTGCTTCTAGCCCTGCCTGCTATCCCCTTTGAACCTGCACAAACAGATACCGCCCGGGTGGATAAGTATTGTCGTATTCGCTGCCAGAAAGAGGAATACAATCTGCCCCAAGCTAAGAAGGGAGAAACTGTTTACCTGCGGATGTGGTGGGACCATATTGATGTCTACAGCAGCAGCTACAAACCTCTGGCCACATTCCCCAGGAATTACACCTTTAAAGAGCAACCCATCGACTGGAAGAGTTACTTCGTAATTTTTGTCAAGAAACCCCGGGGTGCTAAAAATGCCAGTATGTATAAACATCTTCCCCCGGATGTAAAAACCTATCTAGACCATCATCAGTTTAAAGAGCGATTGCGTTTTATTCACTCCCTACTTCAGGAAGGTTTTACTATTGAACAGATAGCTCAAGCACTGAAACACAATCATTGCGATGAAGGAATAATACGTCATTATCTCTACCGACTAGCCTTTCCAGATAAGCCTTTAGAACTGTTAAATGAGGCCTATATACTCCTGCCAGTGTCAGGAATTACTCTCCTCAGGTAAATATCTATGACCGGCTGTTGCCGCTGAGGGGAGGTGTTAAAAATGACTCTAAAGGAGCAGTGCAAATCCCTTAAACTGGGCCATGTTCCTAAGATATATCTTGAAGTGCCCTTCAATGATAGGGAGCAGTATTTAACATCAGTTTTTGCAGCTGAGCTGGAAGTGCGCCGGGCTAAAAAAGTTGCGGCACTGATCAAGAAAGCCGGCTTCCCTATCCAAAAAACTCTGGAGGCCTTTAATTGGGAGCCTGTTACACTACCAACTGCTACTTCTATCTCAGGATTAACAGAGCTTGCGTTTCTTAACCACCATGAAAACATATTGGCTCTGGGGGCTGTAGGTACCGGTAAAACCCATCTGGCCATTGCCTTGGGGTTACAGGCTTGCTTAAGTGGCAAACGCGTCCGTTTCTACCGCTGTTTAGACCTGGTTAATACCCTGCTGGACAGCCTTCGCCGGGAAAAGTTATACCGGCTGATGAAAGAATTAGCAAAAACAGACTTGCTGATCATCGACGAGCTGGGGTTTGTACCCCTAGCCCGTGAAGGAGCCGAGTTGCTATTCAATGTGATTGCCCAGGCATATGAGCAGCAAAGCGTGATCGTAACCTCCAACCTTCAATTTGGGGAATGGAATTCCGTTCTTGATGATAACCGATTAACCGCCGCTCTAATTGACCGTCTGGTGCATCATGCGCATATTCTAGCCTTCGAAGGAGAAAGCAACCGTTTGAAGTACTCTCTCTCCGCATGTAATCTGTAAATCACGGTTCCCCTTAATGTGATGGCAATCTCTGCACTTTTTAATTGCCAAACTGTGTATTACCTACTTGCCAAACACATATAATCGATGGATGGTTCATCATATATTGTTAGAATATAGCCATTATCTTTAGCCGCTGATAGGCCAAAAATCAAACCGCGCAGTTTCAAGTTTTTATTGAGAAATGTTACCGTGCGATGAACATCCCCTTGTATGTATAAATGCTCTTCAGCAATTTTTTTAACCCTTTATGTATTGGTTGCAGCTTATCTTCCACTTCTACCCCTGTAGGTTTGTCAAACATGTTGGACACAGTACAGTTTTAAAAACTCCAACGGAGATAGGTAGCCGAGAGGACGCATCGGGATATTGTTTGAACGGCGGTTATAGGTTTTGAGCTGTGCCTGAAAGTCAGCCAGTGAGTAAAATGTATGGGTGCTATAGAAGCGTTTCATATCTTCACGGTGGCTGCGCTCTACCTTGCCGTTGTGTCGTGGAGTGTAAGGACGGATCAGTTTGTGCTGTATACCCATTTCAGCAGCGGTCTTTTCGAATAAAGCCGGTAGGTTTTTCGCAGATCCGAGGCGATTCGTAAACTCGAACCCGTTATCTGTTTGGACACATTTAACATCGAAACCATGCCGTTTAAAGAACCGGACCGCATTCCGGAGAAAAATAGCCGCGGAGTACGTACTGCACTCGTCAAACCCTTCCAGATAACGCAGCCGCCCAAACTCATCGATAGCTGTAAATTGATATAGCTTCATATGTTTGGCTTCACCGACTCTACAATGGGCAGGAACATGCTTAACATCAACCTGGACCCGTTGGCCGTGGTAGATCATTTGCTGATATGGCTTGGGTTTGTAGGGCTTTTGAATCTTCTTCGGGGGCAGTAAGGTTATTCGCCTCATTACTCTGTATAAGCTTGTAATGCTGCGAGAATACCCGCGTTCTCTTAACCTGCACCAGAATTCTATGAGCCCGAGTTTTGGATTGCGTCTACGCATGTTTTTTATGAGAGTTAACTCGTCCTCCGTATGCTGGTTTGGGTGAGAGTGTGGCCGCCGGGACATGCAGGCAAGGGATTCCAGGGTTCCGTCATATCGTTTGAGCCAAAAGTATATGTAAGAACGTGATTTGTTATAGCGCCTGGAAGCTCTGGACACACCGTATTTCAGTGCAAAATTAAGAAGGGATTGCCGATACTTCATGTCTTGTGTTATGCTGTTCATGCAGGATGAAGCACTCCTTTCGGTACTGTTTTGTGTTGGTAACTAAACAATAACCGAATTGTCCTCATCTTGCATTTTTTTTAAGCCCAGTGTCCAATATCTATTGTAATCCTACATGCAGCTTATCTTCCACTTCTACCCCCCCCTTGACATCCATTTTCTAATACCCTATAATAAATGATGAACGCAGGGGAGTAGCTCAACTTGGTAGAGCGGCGGTCTCCAAAACCGTAGGCTGCGGGTTCAAGTCCTGTCTCCCCTGCCACAAGCATATAAGAACAAAGCTACATTATTTATTAGAATAACATACCTTCTTGTTTTCTTCAAATTTGAACAGTCAATTAACTAAAAACCAAGCATATAGTATGCTTGGTTTTTTATTATAATTAGAATAGGAACTATAAATCCTACCGGGATGATTATGCTCATGTTTTATCGCCATTTGATGATGGATTCCCTTTATTGATGGTTCATTACAAACCACAAAACGGTAAGTGATCATAGAGATGAGGTTTATTCAAGTGCATATCATTATTATTAAAGGTGCTAAAGAAGGAAATTTCCAAGATGTTTCTAAAATAAAACGCCAAGATCCTTGCTGACAACCAGAGGGTAATGATTCGCAAGCCTTAAATAATAAAGGAGAGGTATGAGACCCAATCTGCTACCTCTCCGCTTCTTGTATCATATCAAGCTGTTAAATGGTCCAAGCAAATTTTAGCTACAGTATTTACCTCTTAATGCATCCTTCATCCGTTGTAAAGCATCAGCTAAAACTTCATACGATGTAGCATAAGAAAGGCGTATATAACCGTCTTCGCTCATAAAAGTTGTTCCAGGTACTACTGCCACACCGGCTTTTTCTAAGAGAAAATCGCAAAACTCAGCAGAGGATAAGCCAAATGCTTTAATATTGGGGAAAGCGTAAAAAGCTCCTTGGGGAGTAAAGCATGATATTCCTTCAATATCATTCAAGCCTTTGGCAACCAAATCCCGGCGCCGTTGAAATTCATTGCGCATTTCTACTACGCAATCTTGTGGACCGGTAGTAGCTGCTATTGCCCCTATCTGGGCGAAAGTAGCAACACAAGTGGTTGCGTATTGATGGACTTTCAGCATAGGCAAAATTAATTCAGGTTTTGCCACTACATAAGCTAACCGCCATCCGGTCATAGCATATGCCTTTGAATAACCGTTTATTGTAATTGTCAGCTCATCCATTCCGGGCATAGAGGCGATGGAGAAATGGGTATTGCCGGGATAAATAATCTTCTCATAAATTTCATCACATACAACAAATATGTTGTGCTTTTCACATATTTTAGCTACACTCATTAATACTTCTTTAGGATACACTGAACCGGATGGATTATTAGGGGAGTTTATAATAATCATTTTACTGCGTGGAGTAATTGCCTTTTCAATGTCCTCAGGATCAGGTACCCAGCCGTTTTCTTCCCGTGCTGCCACAGGTACCGGCACTGCGCCAACTAATCGGCAAATGTTAACATAGCTTGGAAAGGCCGGCTCAATAATTATCACTTCATCCCCCGGGTTTAATAAGCCAACCATGGCAATGAATAGAGCTTCAGCTGCACCAACAGTAATAATTATTTCTTTTTCCGGATCTACTGTTATGCCATTATCAACCGCTAATTTTTTTGCCAAAGCTTCTCTTAATGACAATAAACCACGATTGGGTGCATAGTGGGTTTCTTGATCATCAAGAGCTTTTTTAGCAGCCTCATTCACGTGCAGTGGTGAAGGAAAATCCGGTTCGCCGATACCTAAATTAATTACGCTTTTTCCTTGAGCCATCAAACTACGGGCTTTGTCCATAACAGCCCTTATTTGCGACAGTTGTACATTTTCTACCCGCTTGGCACCAATAGACAATAGTATCTCCCCCTTACGTATTAGTGGGTATGGAATCAATATTGTCGATAAGCGAACTTTTATTTATTATGCTTCTACATATGCATATTAATGCCATACCCTAACCTAACTAATACATTCTATTTTTAGTTAAATATTCCTTCTTTTATATTATCTTTTGCGGGAATACACGTCCACGCCGGTATACGGCTCCAGCAGGGATCGTGATCCCATAGGACCTCCATGTCTCAGGGACAGCTTCCGGAACTCCTGTCCTTCGCCCCGTTGTCCTGGAATCGTCGCGGTGCCCTTCGCCGCTCGTCGCAACATCGCTCTGCCGGAAGCGATGCCCTTAGTACACTGTTGCGCTAATGGGATGGGCTAGCCTCTATTTTGCATAGAGCATGGCCGCCCGATCTATTGTAGCTGTGCAATCGAAAAGCAGCCACGGTCTCCCGAGCCGGCCGCAAAATTAGGCTAGCCCCGGACGAAGCATTTTCAGAGTGGAATTTAATGTTTTAGTTTTATATTTAATGGCATCTGCTGCAATCACCGCCACTGCAAGTGCTACAAGTTGAACCGGCAGATTTTTCTTGTCCATGAACGGCAAACTTGTTTAGAAGCTGTTTGGTGTTAGTATCATTGCAGTGTGGACACTTAGGGTCAGCAGGCTTTTCACTATACTTACATAACAGCTCAAAATGCTGATTACAGTTAGAGCAATAAAATTCAAATATCGGCATGGATTTCACTCCTGGTTTATTTTAATAATTTGTCCATTATTTACACCTCCATTATAAAAATCAATAATTCTATTGTCAAGAGCCGGCCAAGAACACTTGACTTATATCCGTTTTTCCGGTATACTAATGTTTGTCACTAACGGAGCGTAGCGCAGCTTGGTAGCGCACTTGCTTCGGGAGCAAGGGGTCGCTGGTTCAAATCCAGTCGCTCCGACCACAAGGAGGGCCCATAGCTCAGCGGTAGAGCAGCCGGCTCATAACCGGTCGGTCCCTGGTTCGATCCCAGGTGGGCCCACCAATTGAGGAGAGGTTCCCGAGTTGGCCAAAGGGGGCAGACTGTAAATCTGCTGGCAGAGCCTTCGCTGGTTCGAATCCAGCCCTCTCCACCACTAAAATATTATTGGGGCGTAGCCAAGCGGTAAGGCACGGGACTTTGGATCCTGTATGCGAAGGTTCGAATCCTTCCGCCCCAGCCATAAAAAAAACGGTAAAAACCGTTTTTTTTTTATGCCAATTTCAGCGCTAAATTATAGCATGTGAGCGCTTCATCCAGCCTCCCCAAATAATCCAAACAAATACCTTTTCCACTCAAAAATCCGGTGTGCTCAGGATCTATGCATAATGCTTCCTCGTAGTATGTCAACGCCTCTTCATACCTTTTCATCTGCAAATAACACCCAGCTAAATTGCCTAAATACGTAGGATTATCAGGTTCTTGCTCTAAAGCTTGTTGATAACAACTTAATGCTTGTTTATATTTGCCCAGCTCAACCAAGCAAAGGGCTTTATTATTCAATACTGCCGCATCGGAAGGAATATTAGCCAAAATATCATCATAGCAAGCTACAGCTTCTTGGTGGCGTCCTAGCAATGCTAAACAGGAAGCCTTATTATCTAACAACTCATAATCGTTTGGCTTAAATTCTAAGGCAAGTTCATATATGGCCAGAGCTTCTTGATATTTTTTCAGTTTCATTAAACAGTAACCCTTATTATTCAGCATATCCACATTATCAGGTTGCGTATTAAGAGCTTTTGTATAACATTCAGCAGCTTGGTGATAGGCTTGCATTTTTGATAAAATAAGCCCTTTATTGGCAAGAATAACGGAATCCCTTGGCCTCGTTCGTAAAGCACGATCGCAATACTCAATTGCTTCTGAAAACCGTTGGAGTTTGAGCAATATTACTGCCATATTGTTTAACAATACCGCATTCTGTGGTTCTAATTTTTCCGCCTGCAGATAACAATAAAGTGCCTTATCTAACATTCCCTTATCGGTAAAAAGTCTTGCCTTAGCAAGCCATGCCTGTGTTAATTCGGGATCTAGTTTTACCGCAGCGGCAAAGGATTCTTCCGCATCATCCGCTTTCGATAGCGATAATTGCAACTCACCCAACCAAAGATAAAAATACCCTTGTTGTTTATCCAGATTAAGCGCTTTTTGAAAATAATGTTGTGCCTCTTGTATATTACCCATATACTGGTGGACTGCGCCTAAGCAGCAATATAGTTCCGCCCTTTCCGGCTTCATTTTTATTGCTTCCAGAAAATAAGTTACAGCACGTTGTGGCTGCCTTCTTATTAGGTAAAATTGAGCAAGACTTAACAACAGGTTTAACTTGCAAAATAAGTGCTTGTGGTTACTTCTGGTTAACTGATTGGCCTTTCTTATGATGGCAAAACACTGTTCCAATGAAAGCTTACTCGCAGCGAGATTGGTGGATTCCGGACCATTGCCGCTTTCAAAATTGAAAAAACCTGTTTTACGCATTGCCTGCCCAAAAATTTTCGTGCGATGGCTGACTAATTTACTAAGCTGCTGCAAGTTCAATGGCGAAAACTGAGAAAATTCCTGAATATGTCTTTCGCCGGGGTATTGATAATAGTCTTGGTGCATAACTTCCCGATAGTTTGGACCTTGCGGAAAGAAACTCAATGGGTATCCGATACATAAAATTGCTGTAGGAAATACATAACTTGGTAATTTTAATATTTCTTGCACATCAAGGGAATGAGAAAAGAAATCTGAAATATAGGCCGCCCCTAACCCTAAACATTCGGCTGCTAAACGCATATTCTGCGCCGCAAAAAAAGAATCCTTTGCCCCCATTAGAAAAATTAAAGGGTGATCGAGGTTGAAATCCTGATCAAAATGTTGATAAATATATTTCCACCGAAAGACATCTATACAAAAAACTACCACTAAGGGTGCCTGTAAAAGTAATTTTTGGCTAAAAAAAACTTCACCTAAGTTTTCCCGCTGCTTTTTATCTTCTACTAAGATCATGCTGTATGCTTGCAATCCGTTAGTATGAGGCGCTCTTAATGCTACCTCCAGGAGCTTTTCCCGGGTTTCTAAAGGGATTGCAACAGGATGAAATTCCTGGATTGAGTTGCGATTTAATAAAAACTCCAATGCTTCCCTGGCCATATAACTTCCCTCCTGCCGCTTAATTTTTCCTTTTTATTATTTCTACCATTAAATGTAAATTCCTGCCAATAACTACCTTAACTTTTATCCTTTCGCAATTTTTTTTATCACTAAATAAAAAGACACAACCATTGGTTGTGTCTCTCGGTGGAGTAAACCAATTTAATGCAATAGCTTTCTTGCATGCTCATCTGCCATATACATGATTTTTTCCGCATCAACTGTTTTAATTTCACCCTTATCAACAATAATCTTGCCATCTACCAGAACTGTTTCTACATCACTGCTTTTGGCGCTATAAATCAGACTTGAAATAGGATCAAAAAGTGGATACATATGCGGGGCATTCCTGTTTATGATGATGAGATCAGCCTTAAGCCCCGGTTTGATTTGTCCGCAACATTTATCTAACCCTAACGCCGCAGCGCCATTACGGGTAGCCATCTCCAATGCTAAAGTAGCAGGCACTGCAGTTGCATCGCCTGTTGCGGCTTTATGAATCAAAGCAGTTAGCCGTGCTTCCTCGAGGATATCAAGATTGTTATTACTGGCTGCCCCATCGGAACCAAGAGCTATTCTAATATGTTCGGCAAGGAGTTCCGGAAGCGGTGCAATTCCACTTGCCAATTTCAAATTGCTTCCGGGGTTATGGGCAACAAAAATTCCGTAATTTTTCAATTGGGAGATATCTTTTCTCTCCAAATGTACACAATGGGCTGCGAGAATATGCAATCCAGCAAGATCTTGCGTTGCAAGGTATGCAACAGGTGTTAACCCGTATTCATTTTTTAGATCAGCTACTTCCTGCTTGGTTTCCGCTAAATGAATATGAATCCCCACACCAATATCTTTTGCCGCCGCAATCACCTGTTTCAGATAAGAAGGAGGGCAGGTATATGGTGCATGGGGACCTAACATTGTTGTTATTCTTCCCCCAGCTTTCCCTCCCCATTTCCGGCAAAAATCAACCGCAGTCTTTAATTCTTGTTCAGCAGAGGATGATATTCCCAACAGACCCGGCGCTATAGAAGCTCTAATGCCTGACTCATAAACCGCCTCAGCTACTGATTCGCACATGAAGTACATATCAGCAAAGGCAGTTACTCCTGCTTGCAACATTTCTACAATCGCCAACAGAGTTCCCCAATAAATATCCTTTGCAGTTAATTTTGCTTCTAATGGCCAAATCCTATTTTGCAACCACTCCCGTAAGGGCAGATCGTCTCCCACACCCCGGAAAAGAGTCATGGCAGCATGGGTATGGGCATTAATAAAACCTGGCAAAATAATCTTATTCTCTGCCTTCATAATGAGCTGCTGTTGCCCCGGCACAGCCCGTGTGCTGCCTGCAGGGCCGACAGATAGAATCTTTCCGTCCCGGATTACTACCTCTCCGGGATCAAAGATCTGCCCTTTTTCATCCACTGTAACAACTGCCCCACCGGAGATGATAATGTCATTCATTGATTAATTCTCCTCCCTTTCTGCACTCCGCTTTCAGATTTCCGCCACAAAGGATATTAATGCTTTGCAAATAAGGCGGCTGAATCAACCCCTTTTCCGTAATTATGCCTGTTATATAACGGGCGGGAGTAATGTCAAAGGCTGGGTTAAAGACATCAATCCCGGCGGGAGCAATAGGATGGCCATTGATATGTGTCACCTCTTGGGGATCCCTTTCCTCAATCGGTATATCCTTTCCTGACGACAACGTGAAATCAAAGGTTGAAAGCGGGGCAGCCACATATACGGGGATATTGTTTTCCCGTGCCAAAACAGCAATGTTATATGTACCGATTTTGTTTGCTACATCCCCATTGCGGGCAATACGATCAGCACCAACAATAACCATGTCTACCATACCTAATTGCATAATATAGCCGGCCATACTATCAGTTATTAATGTAACAGGAATTCCTTCGTGAAATAGCTCCCATGTGGTTAACCGAGCTCCTTGTAATAATGGTCTGGTTTCCGTAGCAAAAACTTGTTTAATCTTCCCGATTTTGTATCCGGTTCTAATTACCCCTAAGGCTGTTCCATGACCGGTTGTGGCCAAAGCCCCGGCATTACAATGAGTCAACACACGGGTATTATCACCAATAATTTGTGAACCATTGACGCCTATTTGAAGGTTTGTATCCAGATCGGCAGCAGCTAACTTTAATGCTTCCTTTTCTAAGGCAAACACAGCCTTTGTTGTATCGTGATTTGTGTATTCCTGCAACACTTGCACCATATTATTAAGAGCCCAAAATAAATTAACTGCAGTGGGCCTGCTAGCAGTCAGCTCAGAATACACTTGTGCCATCTTTGCCTGAAATTCTTTAGCGGGTAAACCGGCATACTCATACGCCGCTAAAACAAATGCCATTGCCGCCGCCACGCCAATTGCCGGTGCCCCCCTTATTTGTAATGTTTTGATCCCATGAATGATTTCCCGATAATCGGTGCAGGTTATTTTTGTGTAGCTCTGGGGTAATTTAGTCTGATCGATAAATTCTACCTTTCCCTGTTTCCATGCAATAGATTGCATCCTCTTCCTCCCCTATTACCGTAATAATTGTTACAAAGTAAGTTGCCAAGTTTCAAGCTTACCAAGCAAAGCATGATTCGTTAAATCAAAATGCAAAGGAGTTATCGATACATAACCATTTTTGACGGCACTAATGTCAATGTCTGTTTGCTCAAGATTCCGATCCACAATATCCCCTCCCAGCCAATAATATGTTCTACCTCGGGGATCGCGACGCATTTCAATTATGTTTTCATATTCACGGATTCCCAGTTTAGTAACTTTTATGCCCCGCAATTGCTCCGCAGGGACAGAAGGGATATTTATATTCAAAAGGGTATGGCCAAACAACTCTTTAGCCATAACTTGCTGCACAATGTGCTCAGTAATCCGGGCTGCATATGCGAAAGAACACTTTTCGAAAGAGGCCAAAGAAACAGCAATAGAAGGGATGTTATGTAGAATTCCTTCAATAGCTGCGGACACAGTTCCGGAATAAAGAACATCTGTGCCTAAATTGGGACCGTCATTGATACCGGAAATAATTAAATCCGGTGTTTCTTTAACAACAACCTTTAGCCCTAACTTGATACAATCACTAGGTGTTCCGCTTACAGCCCAACCAATGTCACCATGTTCATTCAATTTGACTTCTTCCAATCTTAATGGCTTATGCATTGTAATTGCATGACTTGTTGCACTGCGTTCCCGATCCGGTGCAATTACTGTTACCTGGGCTATAGATTTCAATTGTGCATACAAAGCCGCAAGACCGGGGGCAAAAATACCATCGTCATTGGTTAACACGATATGCATATAATCCCTCCCAATAATTAGCAGGCCAAGATAAGGTTTGAGAATATCTAAAGTCTTTATTATGTATTTAGCAAGTACAAAATTCTTACTATTTTAATGGCAAACATAAGCTTATTCCTTTATTTCGCAGCCGGTATTATATCTTCTTTGTCTCTAAGAAAAAAAACCCTTGCGGGTTTTCTAAAAAAATGACAACCACTTAAAGATGAATCACCCGGCAAATTTGGTTAATATACTGGCTCAGGTGGAGCAAAACCCCACCTGAGCATAAAGTAATCTATTCTTCTTCCTTTTCTTTTTTAGCCTGGGCAATAATAGCTTCAGCAGCACGGGCAGGCATTTCTTCATAATGGTCAAAGGTCATATTAAAACTGCCTCGACCTTGGGTAAGGGATTTAAGATCTATTGTATATCGAGCTAATTCTGCCAATGGTACTTGCGCTTTCACCAATTGGTTATTCCCTGATTGGGGTTCCATACCTAAGATACGGCCGCGCTTGGCATTCAAATCGCCGATTACATCGCCCATAAAAGCTTCTGGCACCAATACTTCCAAGTTCATAATTGGTTCTAAGAGAACCGGGTTAGCCTGTTCCATTCCTTTCCGGAAAGCTTGAATCGTAGCAATCTTAAATGCCAATTCCGATGAGTCCACATTATGATATGAACCGTCATAAAGATTTACTTTGATGTCAACAACAGGATAACCGGCTAAAACACCTTCCTGTATTGCTTCCCGTACACCCTTTTCTACAGCGGGAATATATTGTTTGGGTACAGCACCACCAAAAATATTTTCCTCAAACACCAATCCTTCGCCTTCTGCTAATGGCTGCATCTCAATCCATACATGACCATATTGCCCATGTCCACCTGTTTGTTTCTTGTGTTTACCCTCCACTTTAACCGTCTTCCTGATTGTTTCCCTGTACGGAACCTTAGGAACTTTAGTATCAACTTCTACGCCGAATTTCCGCTTTAAACGTTCTATAGTTACGTCCAGATGTACATCTCCCATGCCGTAAAGGAGCAATTCTCTAGTTTCGCTTTGCTTTTCCAGCTTAAGGGTTGGATCCTCTTCTAAGAGCCTGCTTAAACCTGTACCTAGTTTATCTTCATCGCCTTTTGATTTGGTAAAAATCGCCACAGAGTATGAAGGGTTGGGAAACGCAATAGGTGAAAACAAAATAGGATTATCCTTTTCACCCAAACTGTCACCGGTGGCAGTTCCTTGTAGTTTGGCTACAGCCCCGATGTCACCGGCACCAATAGCGTCAACTGGAATCTGTTGCTTGCCACGGGCCATAAACAGTTGACCAACTCTTTCGTTCTTTTCTTTATTAATATTATAGACCTGTGAATCAGACTTAAAAACACCGGAATAAACGCGGAAATAGGTAAGCTTACCCACAAACGGGTCGGCCATGGTCTTAAAAACCTGCGCAGCTAAGGGGCCTTCTTCCTTAGATTCTAGTTTCATTTCATTCCCGGTTTTCTTGTCTATTGCAGTTACTGCAGGCATATCTTGCGGACAAGGTAAATAGTTAATAATTGTGTCAAACAGTGGTTGTGTCCCTATCCCTTTTAATGCGGAACCGCAAAGTACAGGTATTATATCCCCTGCAATTGTCCCTGCACGCAAACCGTTTGTTATTTCTGCATCGGTAAGAGGTTCCCCCTCCAGGTATTTCATTACTAATTCATCATCAGTTTCAGCTACTGCCTCAATTAATTTTTCTCGATAATTCTCAGCCAGCTCTTGTAATTCCCCAGGAATATCTGTAACAGTGAACTTCTTGCAGTTGTTGCCATCATAAACAAGCGCTTGCATTGCAACTAGATCAATAATTCCGCGAAAATCCGCTTCGCAGCCAATGGGAATTTGTATAGGGACAACCTTTGCTGATAACTGTTCTTGAATTTGGCTTAAAGCTTTCTCAAAGCTAGCGTTCTCTCGATCTAATTTATTGATAAATATGAGACGTGGCAAATTATATGCAGAAGCATACTGCCATACCCGTTCGGTTTGCACCTCAACTCCTGACGCCGCACACACAACAACTATTGCTGCGTCAACAACTCGCAGGGCGCTTTTTACTTCACCGACAAAATCGGCATACCCAGGTGTATCAATAATGTTAATCTTGTGATCTTTCCATTCACATGGTGCCAAAGTAGCATTAATAGTAATTTTCCTTTGCACCTCATCCGGATCGAAATCAATTATGGAGTTTCCTTCATCTACACGGCCTAAACGCTCAGTAGCACCGGAAGTATAAAGTAAAACTTCCGTAAGAGTAGTTTTTCCGGCACCGCCGTGAGAAATTAGTCCCACATTGCGCAATTGTTGGTCCTCATACTTTTTCATTAAATCTCTCCCCCTTGTTCTGTTCACTTTCCGGGTAATAGTCTTGCCAATGATATTCGCCTTTTAGGGAAGTATTTCCTTCCCCAACGGCGAGATTGCTTGGGAAAAAGCGATTGTAAATTAGTTTTTATTAAACTCCCGGCAAAAAGCGCCGAGAAGTGCCAAACCGCCTTCCAAATCCCCGTAATCTATAACCTCTACCGGTGTATGAACATATCGGGCCGGTATTGAAATTGCCCCGGTTGGGACTCCCTCCCTGCACAAATGAATAGCGCCGGCATCAGTGCCTCCCCTTTCCAATACCTCAAGTTGATAAGGTATCCCTTCTTTATCGGCAGCTGCCTCCAATAAAGCTTTTACTTGCGGGTGGCAAATGATTGAGCTGTCTTTAACTTTAATTGCTGGGCCTTTGCCTAATTCCACTGCCATACAAATTGGTGTTTCAGGTGTATCGCCTGTCCTGGTCACATCCACTGCTAAAGCCATATCCGGTTTAAGTTGATAGGCAGCGGTACGGGCGCCCCTTAAGCCTACTTCCTCTTGGACGGTAAATACCAGATCCAATTGATAATCCAATAAAGGCAATGACTTAGCCAGTGCTATTAAAAGAGCGCAACCTGCTCGATTGTCCAGTGATTTGGCAAATATTCTATTGCTTTGCAGTGCAAAGTGGGGAGCAAAAGTAGCGATACTGCCTATTTCTATTTTACCTTTTGCCTCATTTTGTGAAGAAAAGCCGGCATCAATAAATAATTTGTCTAACTCAAGCTTTTTAGGATCATCAATTTTTCCCGAACCAATAGTGCCAATTGTTCCATCAGCAAAACAAACCCTAGCACCGAAAAGAATTGCCGGCGTATGTCCTCCTACTGGCGCAAAACGTAAAAAACCTTTATCATCAATATTGGTTACCATTAAACCGATTTCATCCATATGAGCAGCTAATAGTAAACGCTTTCCCTGACCGGACTTTGTAGCAATTAAGTTGCCTAGAGCATCAACGGTTACGGTAAACTGCGTTTCAGCCAGTTCTGTCATAATACACTTTCTTATCCCGTCTTCTCTGCCTGAAGGGCCATATGCACATACCAACCGCTTTAATATCTCCTTCACTTATGATATCCCCCTTAGCTCAATTGTTTCAGGTACGCATGTACCAATTGAATCAAGTTTTCATAATCTTTTCCCGCAATTATAGAAACCGGTGCGTGCAGGTATCGACACGGAACAGATATGACTAAGGTTGGTATCCCGGAGCCGGTAAGGTGCAACATTCCACCATCGGTACCGCCTTGAGCAAACTCTCGCCATTGGTAAGGTATTTGTGTAGCTGCCGCTATTTTTTGCAGGTCACGTAATAGTTTAGGGTCTGCAACTAAAGTGCTGTCCATGATTGTAACGGCCGGACCCTGTCCCAGACGGGTTGCCATTTGATGCGATTTGGCTTCCGGAACATCGGCTGCAGCGGTTGCCTCTAAAACAATAGCCAAGTCCGGGTAAATCCCATATGCTGCCACCCTACTCCCCCGTAGCCCTACCTCTTCTTGGACTGTAAAAGCGGCATAAATAGTGCCAGGATATTCTTGCTGTAATAATCTAACTAGTGCGGCACAACCAACCCGATCATCCAACGCTTTTCCCTTATAATAATTATTGCCAATCTGAGCAAAGGCTGATTGGAAAACTACTCCATCCCCAAGCGAGACTAATTGCTCCGCATCTTCCTTACTCTTTGCGCCAATATCTACAAATAGCTCTTTAAGTTGTAGCGCTTTTTTCATATCAGCAACATCCAAGAGATGAATAGCCTTTGAACCAATCACACCGGGAATCCTCTTCCTACCGACATATACTGTCTTGGCCACTAAAATCCGCTGGTCAATACCGCCTAAAGTCTTTACCTTTAAAAAGCCATTTTTATCAATTCCAGTGACCATCAAAGCCACTTCATCCATATGGGCGGCCAAAAAAATCTTTGGCCCGGATTTACTTGTGCCTTCTTTTTTTGCCAAGAGGTTGCCAATGGTATCTGTCCAAAAGGAATCAACGTGCGGCGCTATCTCCTTTTTTAAAATGTTACGCACTTCATCTTCCTGCCCCGGGGGGCCGAAAGCCTCAGAAAGTTGTTTTAAAAGCATGCTAACCCCTCCACAAAAGCAGGCTCTATTTTTTGAATAAAAGCAGCCAACAAACGGCTGGTTTCCAGCAAATCCTTAATAGAAAGCGTTTCTACAGAAGTATGCATATAACGTAAGGGTATTGACACCAGTGCCGTAGGAACGCCATCCCTGGCAATCTGCATTCCCCACGCGTCTGTTCCCCGGGGGTTAGGTGATGGATCAATTTGAATGGGTATTCCTACTTTTTGTGCAGTAGCATTTAAATTGGCAAAAATTTTCCGATGGACGTGAGGCCCTAAACCTAAGGCCGGGCCTTGATCCAAAGGAGATGATTCATCCTCTGCCACTCCGGGCATATCGCCATGGCATACATCGATCGCGATCCCAATGTCCGGATAAATACCATATGTGCTCACAATTGCTCCTCTTATACCCACTTCTTCCTGAACTGTTGCCACGGCATAAACATCCGCTTGGTGGCGTAAGCCGGCCAACTCTTGCAAACAAGCAATCAGGACCGCTACACCGGCTCGATCATCAAGGGCTTTACCAGCCACCCGATTCCCGGCTAAGACTTGCAGCTTCCTTTGGATGGTTATAGTATCTCCAATTTTAACCATTTTCTTTATATATTCTTCACTATAACCGGTATCTATGTATAACTCTTCCAATGTAATCGCTTTTTTTCTTTCCTCCGGTTCCTGTAGATGTGGTGGTTTAGAACCGATAACTCCATGGATAAGTTCTTTCCCTCCTACTATTACTTCTTGTCCAGGCATAGTTCGTAAATCTATGCCGCCTATTGTTGTAAAGCGCAAAAATCCATTAGGTTCTATTTTTGCAACCATAAGCCCGATTTCATCCATGTGCGCCGCCAGCATTACCCGGGGGCGTTTATTGCTGCCTTCACCTTTTTTAAATAAAACAACATTGCCCAATGGATCCCGCTGCAGATTGTCAATAAAAGGGCCGGCTGCTTTCTTAATAATTGTTACCACCTTTTCCTCATAACCGGATATTCCCGTTACTTCGGAAAGATCCCGCAGCAAAGATACAATCTCCATTTTCTTGTCCTCCTGTTAGGTAAACTTATAAAGGTTTTCCTTATTTTTTCTTGATATTTTGGAAATATGCGGTTTATTCCGTTTTCCCTGCACCAAAACTATCAAAAATCAAAAACTTTGCAACAAAAACCAGGGAAGAACACCCTGCCAAAAACTGAACGCTAATAATTGGCCCAGTTTGGCAGAAAATATGTCTCCCTGGTGGCACAAGTAGTTTAGAAATAGGCCAATAAAGAAATAAAATCATACAATTCGCTTGCTTTTTTTCTCATTATATCTTTCCAAAGCATAAAAAATCAATTTTTCAATTAAGTCTGGATAACTAATGCCACTTGCTTCCCATAATTTTGGGTACATACTAAGTTGTGTAAAGCCTGGGATTGTGTTTAATTCATTAATAAAAACGGTCTCAGTATTCTTATCTATAAAAAAATCAACCCGTGCCATTCCACATACACCGGCAGCAATAAATGCCTGCAGCGCCAAATCTTGTATTTCCTTTGTTTTTTCTTTGCATAATGGGGCTGGGATTATTAAATCCGATTTTCCGGCAGTGTATTTTGCCTCATAATTATAGAACTCCAGATGCGGAACAATTTCTCCCGGTATAGATACCTGTGGCCGTTCATTACCTAGAACACTGATTTCTATCTCGCGGCAATTAATAAATTCTTCCACAATTACCTGGCTGTCATATTGACTAGCTAAGGCAATGGCATCGTCTAACTGGGCAGCATTGTTTGCCTTGCTAATACCAACACTGGAGCCTAAATTAACAGGTTTGACAAAACAAGGATAGCCTAATTCACAGGCAACTCTTGCTAAAATTTTACTCGCCTCTTCTTGCCACTCCCGCCGGGAAAAGGTAATAAATTTTACCACTGGCAATCCATACTGGCGAAATACTTGCTTCATTATTCTTTTATCCATTCCTACAGCTGAACCGGTAACCCCGGCGCCGACATAAGGAACATCCAATATTTCCAATAAACCCTGGATTGTTCCATCCTCTCCGTATGGGCCGTGGAGTATAGGAAAAACCACATCAAGTTCCTGTAATAGCTTAACAGGCAATTCACAGCCTTCTACCGGTTCATTTCGTTTTAGAGTTGCTAATGGGTCATTGGTAGTAATCCATCTGCCTTCTTTTGTGATTCCTATTGGCACTGGTTCGTATTTATCCAGATCCAATGCTGCCAATACTGAAGTTGCGGACATAAGCGATACTTCATGTTCACCGGACCTGCCGCCAAACATTAACCCCACTTTGATTTTTCTTTTCATCATAATAACCTCCTAATTAGGGCAGGCCTATCCCCAATTCCTCTTTTGGCTACTATACTACCATTTGCCAAGAGAATAGAAAAAGACCTTTTCTAACGGTATAGTAAATTCTGTGTTCCGTGCTAGTTTCAACAGATATCGATACTGCATTTCTGCTGCCAGGTTCCAATAAATTGCATAATCTATTAAATCTGGTTCTGTGACCCATTGAAAATAATCCATTGCCACCTGCCATTCCTCTTGTGCTTTCCGCAGCAAATAGCTAAGATTGTCTTTATTTCCGATTTCTTGTGGAAACATTTACCCTTGCCCCTTTCCGGTCAGGGATTCCTTTTACAAATATATGAAAAAGGGGCAAAGATAAATACTGATAAAAAATGCTATCCGGTAAAAAAATAAGTTCCTAAAAAAACGGCAATTACAAGTGCCGGTAAAAAATTGGCCACCTTAATTTTCACTATATCTAAAATATTTAAGCCAAGCCCGATAATTAGCACGCCACCGGTGGCAGTCAGTGCCGAAATTACCGGTGCGGTTAATATGCTCCTGGCAGCAGCGGCAGCAATGGTAATGATTCCTTGATAGAAAAAAAGCGTACCAGCGGAAAACAAGACACCTATGCCTAAAGTAGAAGCAAAGGCAATAGCACTAACACCATCTAAAACCGACTTTGTTAAAAGTAAGGTGTAATCACCTGTTAAACCATCTTCAATAGCACCTAAAATAGCCATTGGACCAACACAAAAAAGGAGACTGGTAATTATAAAACCTTTTGTAAAACGGTCTTCCGCATGATTAAACCTTGTTTGCAACGCCTGCCCAAACCTATCCAACCTGTCTTCTAGCTGCAATAACTCCCCAATTATTGCTCCCATAACCAAACTGATAAGTAATAGAAAAAGATTTTCACTATCTTGAACCATGTCAAAGCCTAATACCAAGGTAAACAGACCAACACCTTGCATGATCCTATTATTAATCCGCGGAGGAATTATATTTTGTAAAAAAACGCCAATCAAACTTCCCGCAATTACAGCTCCGGTATTAATAAATGTTCCGGTCATGGCGCCAACCCCTTTATTAATTCCAATCATTACTTCAATAAGATCTTGCTCACAGAAATTCTATTGAAATCACCGTATTTATCTTGCCACAGTTGCGCATAACGATGTGCCCTTTCTCTACTAATTTGCACTTCTTCCTCTGTTACAGTTCTAATTACTTTCCCTGGTACTCCTAGTACCAAAGAACGGGCGGGTATTACCGTCCCCGGAGTAACAACTGCTCCTGCACCGATTATGCTTCCCTCGCCAACAACGGCACCGTCTAGAACAATGGCGCCAATTCCGATTAAGGCCAAGTCATCAATCCGGCATGCATGGAGAACCGCCCGATGACCAATACTAACATAATTGCCAATCTGGACCGGAAATTGCCGGGATACGTGAATAATACTGCCATCCTGAATATTAGAATACTCACCCACAACTATGGGGTTATGATCAGCTCGCAAGACACTGCCAAACCAGACACTGCTTCCTTTGTTCATTATAACATCACCGAATACATAAGCACCCTCTGCAACAAAAAAATTCTCTTGTCCCATTATTTTTTCCTCCTTAGCTTAGGTACGAACTTTAAATACACTGCTCTGAAAACATACGCTAACACTTAGCTATGGTCAACTCTGTTGATTAAGCTATTTACCGCCGGACTCCTTGATAAGTGGCCACCCTTTGATTAAATAAAACACTAAGCTGTCGGGTGGCCATGCTCAGTCGCCGGCTTTGTCGAACGCGGCTTCATTTAGAGGGGTTTAACCTCCTCTAAATGTTAGTCAGGTCCATACTGGTCTTAGCCGCTCTTTGACGCCCGCCGCTTAAAAAGGTGGGGAAATTAGGGCGGGTTAGTTCAGTGTAAATAGCTTTACCTTGAGATGAGCAATAAGTGACTCCATAGTTCCGGGTACTTAGTTTTCATCCTTCATCCGGTGCCTGGAATCGGCATGGGCATCTGCTCTATAAATAAACGTTAAGTCTATAATAACTACTAATATTCCGCAGAACCTTGCTATGGCAGAACGCTTACCACTATTCACCGTTATTATGTAAGCCTTTTGCATAATTCTCAGCCTATATATATCAAGCATTCAGAAGGAAATTAGAAGGACTTCACCCCAGAGGTGGAGAATTTACAGGTGACAAACCCAAAATCCCCCTAAGGAGTGAAGTCACTTGTATATTCTCCAACAACACCTGTTTTCCCTTGAAGAAATGCAAAAAATTGAGTATCAAAATCGGCTACCGATATTTTTTTGTTCCTTGGATTTACGTCCTTACGCTAAAGAATTAGTATCTTCATCACCCCAAGGAGCTCCACCCCACGACCGTGAGGCAATCCTACGAGCTTTATTGATAGCTCCTCTTGAAAGGATAACTACTTTTACAGCCCTTCATCGCAGGTTAGATAGGGATCTAAGGTTTCGTTATCAATGTGGGTTTGATATCAGACGTAATGCTCCATCAATATCAACCATTAGTCGTGTTTTTAAAGCGATTACTCACAAAGGTTTGGCAGAGAAGTTATTCTATGACCTAGTTAAGCAGTGTTACTATGAAGAAATCATCATTGGTGATACCATTGCAATAGATAGTACCGCCATCGATGCTTACGAGCAAAAGAAACCTAAATCCAAACAAGACGGTATTAATGCCACTTGGGGAGCTAAGCTTGATAGTTTCGGGAACAAATTAACCTGGTTTGGTTACAAGATACATTTAGCCGTTGATACCAAAAGTGAATTACCAATTGCATTAGAGGTTACACCAGCCCATGTTAATGACGGAGATATGGGGCCACCGCTGGTAGAGACTATTGCTGCACAAGGCTTCATAGATAGGGTCGATTTCATCATTGCAGACGCATGTTATGACCAACGAAAAAACTATGAAATCGCACATCGCTACAATGCACAAGCTATTATCCCCCTTAATCTCAGAAACGAAAAGGAGCCACCAGCAGGGTTTTCTTCCCATGGAACCCCACGTTGTTCTATGGGCTATGATATGGTTTACTGGGGATGCGATGGCAATTACTTAAAATTCCGCTGTCCTCATGCACTCGGTAAAGTAGATTGCCCGCATGGTACACTATGGTGTTCTTCATCTAATTACGGTATGGTTGTAAAGGTTAATGCTAAAAATGATTTAAGACGCTTCTCTGTTCCACATCGCAACACACGGAAATGGAATGATTTATATAGCCAACGTAGTAGTGTAGAACGCTGCAATTCACGCTTAAAAGAATACTTAACTGCCAATGATATTCATGTTGGCGGGAGAGAGAAAGTAAGGTCTCATGCGTTTATCAATGCTATAGTGTTATTAGCTTCGGCCCTTGCTCTTAAGAAGCATAGGGAAAAAGCTAATATGGCTATTCAAGCTGCCTAAAGCAACAAATACCAAGTCTCGGCCCACTTCTGGATAAAATTCTGGAGATCTGTCCTTTTTTAACGAAAGTTGACTTTGACGGAGAAATTATTGGTAAATTACTGGGTTTTGGACTTTGAAAAAAGAGTTTATGCTGATTACTTATTATTTGCGTCTCTTTGATTAGGGTTGTTTTGCAAAAGGCTCATGTAATAATCCCTCTGTCAAGCCTGCTTATGTGTTCAATATATAAATAAATTCTTTTCCTTTTTTCTATCTCCTGCCATAAAATTAATTACCCTGATTTAATTGGTTTAATATCCAATAAAATCAGGGTGGGTTTGGGCTTACTCTCCATTTGAGCGGTGCTAGGTATTTGGCGGTCTATGAGTAAAAATCCCCCGTCTTACTTCTGTGGCGCTTACGTTATTAGCTTGCAATTCTTCCTGTAAGTAATCATATGCATCCCATGGATCAACCCGATCGCCACAAGTGAAGACATCAATTGCCGCATAACCGTTCTCAGGCCATGTATGAATAGATAAGTGAGATTCGGAAATAATTACCACACCGCTTACCCCTTGGGGGCTAAACTTGTGAAAAGCAACCTCCCGCACTTCAGCCCCGGCTTTTAGAGCAGCATTAACCATGATCCGTTCGACCTCCTTCAGGTCATTAAGAACATCGGAGGCGCAGTCGTAAAACTCCAGAATTAGTTGACGACCTAAAGCATTCATTCCGGTCTCCTCCTTTTTACAAATACATTCAACTAAAATTTTAACAAATAGCTGCAAGATGTCAAGGTATATCGGTTAAACGATAGCGTCAAGATACTATGGGTTTTAAAAATAAAAGTAATCTCCTGTTTACCTGCTACTTTAAGCATCCCTCACTGACTTAAGGAACTGGGAAGCCCAAGTCCTTTTGCCAATATTCAAAATGGTTATGTTACCGATGGTTTCGCGCGATGCTGTAAGCTTTCTCTTCCTAATAATCTCCCGGTCTACTTTTACCTCACTTGCTTCATTTATTGCTGCTTTTTTCTTTCGCATAAATATGTCATACACATCTCCGCCATTCGCTACAAAGACCCTTAACCTGGCCATCTGGTCCACACCCGTTCTACTCCAGCCCAGAGGCCGTGAGCTTAACCTGGACGACAAGATATGGCTAACATGACCTTCTGCACTGCAGCCGATGTAATCCGACACATACTGCCGCATTATCCCTTCCCAGTTGCCTAGTATATATCTTCTTGCTTCCTGCACAGCTCTCTTCTTTGTTTCCGGCTCAGTTGTACTTATGATTGCTTTAAATAGCTCTTTTACACTTTCCTTGTCTCCAGCATTTATATAATCCCACATAATTGGTGTGGTGTAGCTCATATGCGCTGTAGCTTGAGTTACATACTTTGATAAGTGATAACGGTCCAGTACAAAGATGCTTCCCTTTATCCAGCCTAGTCCATTCTTTATCCATGCAGCACCATCCCCTGAGAGGTATATCTTTTCAATAGAATCCATATCATAAGTCTTATCTATGTAGTCCAAAACTTCCACCCATAGCTCATCACTGTTTGCATAAATACCGCTGAAATACCTTGCATTTATTAACCTCCACCGATTTTCCCCAACCCGTTCCCTACCCTCATGTACATATACAAGCTTTGGTTCTGCGTAGCCCCCAGTCTGAAGTGGTACATGATCTTCATCAGCTTCTATGTACAGTACCTTTACCGCCTTTTTATCTTGCTTAACCTCTACTGCGTCATTGTCTACACTGCCAAGCTCACGGATACTGTTCATTACTGTCTGTGATGTTAGATCCACAGCTTCAGCTGCTTCCTTTGCACTTCTACTATAGGGCATAAATACTGCTTCCTCTATGAGCCTTGCCTTTAGTGAAGCATCCATTTTATCATGGGCTTTTATGCCCACAGCCTCATCTGACAGGTAGCTATATTCACCTGTTTTTTTATTCTTGTAATATGTTCTTTTATACCTGACTTCGCCAAATATTGTCATAAGGGTCTTTTCAGCTGCTTTCTCCTTTACTGTCCAGTTTCGTTTCCGGTCTTTACTGTTTCTATACGCCTCGTCTATTGTTTCCAAGGCTTCGGCCACTAGGGTTACTCCAATCTCGTCCAACGTCTTCTTAGTAGCTAGAATAAATTCGGATATGTCTCTTCTTTCACGTATCAGATTCTCTAGTTCCTTTTCAAAACTACTGCTGATTTTTTCTATGATTTCCTGTATAATTAGTTCCATAAGAGTATCTCCTTTTCTCTGTGATTATTGTGGTCCTTCACAAATTACATGATATCACAGGAGAGATACTCTTATCTTTTATTTTTTGGTTTTTCCCCAAAGTAATTTTACACTAACCGGTTAAACGCAAATTATCAAATCAAGATTATAAGAACTTGCCAATTCGCTACTTTATTTTGATTTGCTCCTAATTACGCCTAAGAACCGCCTTCTTTTTTAATCAATGTTAAGAGAATAGTAATGGGAAAAATCAATGCAGTAGCCGCTGCCACTACACCGGAGTCATTTACTATTAAGGCAACCAAAGCCGCGCCCCCACCTCCGACCAATCCAGACCAAAGATAAGGATAACCGGTACTAATCTGCACCAGCGGCCTTGGCGGGCGCACCGATATAATTATAAAAACCAATAACGCAACTAACAGCACCAAACTCCACCAAGAGTAGCGCAATAGTTTAAAATTCATGGCAAGTTTCCGTTGCACGATCAGAAAAAGCTCCCATGGTCCTTCATTCATTAACAGTTGAACTGTCTGTCCAAAATGTGAAGATGTTTCCTGGGCTAATGTCCATTCCCCAAAACCTAGTGCAATTAAGAATAAAACTATACCACAGGCACAAGCAAAAAAATACCTGCCGGAAAGAAAATCTTTATTGAGCCATAAAATGGTCATTGCCGTTCCTCCCATTACCGCTATGGTTCCGCCCAAATTAACCCCTAGACTGGGGTGAGCTAAAAAAATAAGTATAAACAATAACCCAAAACCAATTACAAGCAGCGGCAATTTAACCATATGCCTCTTATCAAGGAAATCGGCCAAACCAGTAAAACCGATAAATCCTGCCCCTAAAAATACCCCCATGTATTCGTTACCAATTCCGTAGTAACGGGCACCGCTAATGGGACAATAGCTAAAAAGAGAGCGACGGAGGAAAAATTGGCCGGTAAGCAAATCTAAAGCCAGTGCAGCCACAGTAACTAAAGCCAACATAATAATAGATCTGTACTGAGTCCACCGCCTACTATTAAAAATAAAAAATAAAAGCAGATTGATGAGCATAAATTGCATAAAAGTTTTTTTCAAATCCGCAGTAGAAAAAATCGGCAGTATTAATAAAGCAAAAGGCCCCGTCGCCACTGCAAATAGTAATGATAGCCAATTATTACTGCGCAAAATACCATAGATACTCAATGTGGCGCCAATAAGAGCGATAATAATAAACAAAATATAAGCCTTAATAATTATTGGCCGTTGCTGGAAATTGTTTAGTGACACTTCGTATAATATTTTTAGT
>JBMNJR010000003.1:0-384395 GCA_050951765.1 bacterium
TGTAAGTAATCATATGCATCCCATGGATCAACCCGATCGCCACAAGTGAAGACATCAATTGCCGCATAACCGTTCTCAGGCCATGTATGAATAGATAAGTGAGATTCGGAAATAATTACCACACCGCTTACCCCTTGGGGGCTAAACTTGTGAAAAGCAACCTCCCGCACTTCAGCCCCGGCTTTCAGAGCAGCATTAACCATGATCCGTTCGACCTCCTTCAGGTCATTAAGAACATCGGAGGCGCAGTCGTAAAACTCCAGAATTAGTTGACGACCTAAAGCATTCATTCCGGTCTCCTCCTTTTTACAAATACATTCAACTAAAATTTTAACAAATAGCTGCAAGATGTCAAGGTATATCGGTTAAGAGCTATTTGCGTTGCCCGTTTCTTTTGTTAATGAACAATGGGTCTCACCGCAAGACAACAGCTAATTTTTTGTTTTTAACCGTTATCGATGATGAAAAGCATGATCATCCATAATTTGTCAGCAAAAAAGAATACATTGACCCCACCGTTCCATTACCTGCAAACTTGATTTTCGAACTGTTGAGGCTGCTTTTAGCCGCAGGCCACCAGGCTTCGGAGTTTTTCTTCTTGGTTTTCTTTAATTCGGCCCAGCGCCATGGCCAGCATAACGCAAAGCGCCAAGGAACACCGGAGCTTCATTTTCCTCTGCCCGCGGATGGTATGTACTTCGAAACCAAAGGAAACATCCAACCTACTGTTAACCCGCTCCACCGCCGGCCGCTTGTTATATTCTCTTTTCCATTTATAACTGGCGCGGTCGATGGGGGTAAAGATCCGACGGTCTTCCGACATGGCAACACGAATCCCCTGTGCTACCGGGCATTCTTCTTGCCCTTTACATTTAATCCCGTACCGCCTAGCCGGACAGAGCTTCTTCAACGTTCCGCGGTCCTTCTCAAAACCGCCGCCTGGCATTTCACGGCAGGCCCCGGTTACCGGGCAGTAGCAAAACACGTTGCCTTTGTAGTTGTAGACTACGTTCTTTTTATCGGCAAGCAGACGCGTTTTGTCCTCATCTTTCCAAGTATTACGGATGTCAATGACCGGTTTGATCCTGTAATCGTCCCAGCAGGCCACTATTAATTTGGTGTCATCGTAGGCTTTGTCGGCAGCCAGGGTCTCTGCTTTTTCCATGATTTCCGGCTGGTTTTCCGCCAGTTGCTTTAACATACGGCGCCCTTCAATGACGTCAGATTCTGCCGCTTTGGTTACTGAATAACCCACAGGTAACTCGTAGGTTGCGTCGACTACTAAATGAAGCTTGTAGCCAAACCATTTGACGATTTTTACCCACGCACTGCCGTCTTTACGTACCCCACGATATTCTTTCTTTGCATATTCCGCATCTATATCCCGACGACCGTCAGCAGTTTTCTTTTTATTCTTGTGTTTGGCGAAAGACGGGATAGCTTTGCTGTCTATTGCCAGGTGCTTCCCGAAATTCTGCAGTATTTCCGTAAGCTCTTTTACCAACCGATTAAAGAGCCCGTCAATCATGGTTTCGTGGGCTATCAATGTTTTTAAAAACCGGGTGTAAACCCATGGCGGCGGTACTTGATCATCAAACCCGCACAGTTCCCGTAATTGCCCGTTGCGCGACAACTCCCGCCGAAGCTCTTCTATACTGCGGTGTTGGAATACTATTCCTGCCAAAATGGAATTCCATACGGCGCGTACCGGATAATCGTCCCGGCCTTGTCCCCGCTTTTTTTCTAATGTCCTAACCAGATCTTCATCCGGCATATAGTCCAATACCAATTGCAGCCGTTTTAAATCGCCAAGAGGTTGAATTTCCGTCCACGCAAACAACTTTTTTTGTGGTATAATAGCCATGAGGATGACCTCCTTTACGTTTGTTTTTGGATAATTCAAACGTTCTTCATTTATGGAGGCTCATCCTCTTTTTTATGGGGTGAATTTTTCGATTTTATCCGTTATCTGCTCTGCATTCCCCTGTTTTTTGGCCTTTTCTTGGGGTAAAGTTTTTTTATCACGTCTTTCTATCCCTTATTTCATCGGCCTTTCTGGACAACGCAAATAGCTCTTAGTACGATAGCGTCAAGATACTATGGGTTTTAAAAATAAAAGTAATCTCCTGTTTACCTGCTACTTTAAGCATCCCTCACTGACTTAAGGAACTGGGAAGCCCAAGTCCTTTTGCCAATATTCAAAATGGTTATGTTACCGATGGTTTCGCGCGATGCTGTAAGCTTTCTCTTCCTAATAATCTCCCGGTCTACTTTTACCTCACTTGCTTCATTTATTGCTGCTTTTTTCTTTCGCATAAATATGTCATACACATCTCCGCCATTCGCTACAAAGACCCTTAACCTGGCCATCTGGTCCACACCCGTTCTACTCCAGCCCAGAGGCCGTGAGCTTAACCTGGACGACAAGATATGGCTAACATGACCTTCTGCACTGCAGCCGATGTAATCCGACACATACTGCCGCATTATCCCTTCCCAGTTGCCTAGTATATATCTTCTTGCTTCCTGCACAGCTCTCTTCTTTGTTTCCGGCTCAGTTGTACTTATGATTGCTTTAAATAGCTCTTTTACACTTTCCTTGTCTCCAGCATTTATATAATCCCACATAATTGGTGTGGTGTAGCTCATATGCGCTGTAGCTTGAGTTACATACTTTGATAAGTGATAACGGTCCAGTACAAAGATGCTTCCCTTTATCCAGCCTAGTCCATTCTTTATCCATGCAGCACCATCCCCTGAGAGGTATATCTTTTCAATAGAATCCATATCATAAGTCTTATCTATGTAGTCCAAAACTTCCACCCATAGCTCATCACTGTTTGCATAAATACCGCTGAAATACCTTGCATTTATTAACCTCCACCGATTTTCCCCAACCCGTTCCCTACCCTCATGTACATATACAAGCTTTGGTTCTGCGTAGCCCCCAGTCTGAAGTGGTACATGATCTTCATCAGCTTCTATGTACAGTACCTTTACCGCCTTTTTATCTTGCTTAACCTCTACTGCGTCATTGTCTACACTGCCAAGCTCACGGATACTGTTCATTACTGTCTGTGATGTTAGATCCACAGCTTCAGCTGCTTCCTTTGCACTTCTACTATAGGGCATAAATACTGCTTCCTCTATGAGCCTTGCCTTTAGTGAAGCATCCATTTTATCATGGGCTTTTATGCCCACAGCCTCATCTGACAGGTAGCTGTATTCACCTGTTTTTTTATTCTTGTAATATGTTCTTTTATACCTGACTTCGCCAAATATTGTCATAAGGGTCTTTTCAGCTGCTTTCTCCTTTACTGTCCAGTTTCGTTTCCGGTCTTTACTGTTTCTATACGCCTCGTCTATTGTTTCCAAGGCTTCGGCCACTAGGGTTACTCCAATCTCGTCCAACGTCTTCTTAGTAGCTAGAATAAATTCGGATATGTCTCTTCTTTCACGTATCAGATTCTCTAGTTCCTTTTCAAAACTACTGCTGATTTTTTCTATGATTTCCTGTATAATTAGTTCCATAAGAGTATCTCCTTTTCTCTGTGATTATTGTGGTCCTTCACAAATTACATGATATCACAGGAGAGATACTCTTATCTTTTATTTTTTGGTTTTTCCCCAAAGTAATTTTACACTAACCGGTTAAACGCAAATTATCAAATCAAGATTATAAGAACTTGCCAATTCGCTACTTTATTTTGATTTGCTCCTAATTACGCCTAAGAACCGCCTTCTTTTTTAATCAATGTTAAGAGAATAGTAATGGGAAAAATCAATGCAGTAGCCGCTGCCACTACACCGGAGTCATTTACTATTAAGGCAACCAAAGCCGCGCCCCCACCTCCGACCAATCCAGACCAAAGATAAGGATAACCGGTACTAATCTGCACCAGCGGCCTTGGCGGGCGCACCGATATAATTATAAAAACCAATAACGCAACTAACAGCACCAAACTCCACCAAGAGTAGCGCAATAGTTTAAAATTCAGGGCAAGTTTCCGTTGCACGATCAGAAAAAGCTCCCATGGTCCTTCATTCATTAACAGTTGAACTGTCTGTCCAAAATGTGAAGATGTTTCCTGGGCTAATGTCCATTCCCCAAAACCTAGTGCAATTAAGAATAAAACTATACCACAGGCACAAGCAAAAAAATACCTGCCGGAAAGAAAATCTTTATTGAGCCATAAAATGGTCATTGCCGTTCCTCCCATTACCGCTATGGTTCCGCCCAAATTAACCCCTAGACTGGGGTGAGCTAAAAAAATAAGTATAAACAATAACCCAAAACCAATTACAAGCAGCGGCAATTTAACCATATGCCTCTTATCAAGGAAATCGGCCAAACCAGTAAAACCGATAAATCCTGCCCCTAAAAATACCCCCATGTATTCGTTACCAATTCCGTAGTAACGGGCACCGCTAATGGGACAATAGCTAAAAAGAGAGCGACGGAGGAAAAATTGGCCGGTAAGCAAATCTAAAGCCAGTGCAGCCACAGTAACTAAAGCCAACATAATAATAGATCTGTACTGAGTCCACCGCCTACTATTAAAAATAAAAAATAAAAGCAGATTGATGAGCATAAATTGCATAAAAGTTTTTTTCAAATCCGCAGTAGAAAAAATCGGCAGTATTAATAAAGCAAAAGGCCCCGTCGCCACTGCAAATAGTAATGATAGCCAATTATTACTGCGCAAAATACCATAGATACTCAATGTGGCGCCAATAAGAGCGATAATAATAAACAAAATATAAGCCTTAATAATTATTGGCCGTTGCTGGAAATTGTTTAGTGACACTTCGTATAATATTTTTAGTTCTTTTAAGGGGTTAACGTTAGGGATAACCTGAAAGGGTCTGCCTGTAGTCGGACGAAGGGGGGAAATCTGATAATGGGCAAGGATAGAAGGAGCAATATCAATATTTGCCACTAGCCCCGGCCAACGGGTAGTAGGAGAAGATAGAAGCCCCGGTCTTATACCCTGCCCCACAACAATAATTGGTGTTAGTCGTTCACCATTTCTGTAACCGTGATATGATGTTGCAGGGGAAACTATTATGAGTACAGTTTTTTCCCAATCGATTAATTGTTGAAGTTCCGCCAAAAAAGCATCTGCTTCCGCAATAGCTTTTAACTTATGGGAACGACCAACCTCGGGCAGACAAAATTGCCTGTATTCCTCTGCCCGGGTTGTATCACCCCACTCAATTACGATCACATTACTTGTTTGCGCCACCTGTTGAAACTCTGCCAGCAGTCTGGTTGTATTTGTTTTAATGCCAAAGGGAGCTTCTGAACACTTACTCACCACCTGGGAACCAATGACTCCTGCTTCGATTAAACCATTGGTATCCATCAGAACACCTGCAGCAGGCCTATTTCTTCGCTGCGGTAAGTCAGCGTTTCCCAATAACGCCCGGGAAATTCCCGCCTCAGCTAAGGATTGGCCTAATAACCCGGGCGTAATTGTCACAGGAAGCGATTTATTGCGCTCTATGATTTCCCCAATACCCAGATACAGTATCTTATTGTCTTCTAGCTCAAAACTTACTCTGCGGTGTAAAACGTCAGCAGCACTTTCATGCCCCCAAGCCTCTGTAATCTCTAAAGCTGGTTCAATGCTGTCTGATCCCGCTGCCCGTGTTCCAGCACCTAAGGTCAAATAAGCTGCAGTTCTTGCCGCTCCAGAAGCTGTAGAGGTATTCAAAAGGCCAATGGCACCGGCTGCAATGAATGAATCAATAGTGGGTGTGTGGGCATGGTTAAACTCAGTAAAAGTAATAGCGTCAATTATAAAGATTACTACTTGTTTTTCATGATTTATCATCTCATCTTCTGCATTGACTAACTTAATTGAGCATGATAGCAAGCACAAAGCCAATAGCAAACTAAGCAGGTATTTATTTAACATAGTTCCCTCCTGCTAAATCAAACGATGTTATATACTTTCCAGCAAAGCAATTCGTTTCGTGTCTCCTTGAGCTGTACTGAGCAAATTCATATCTTAAGGACTAATTATTATCACCTGATTCTGTTTGCGTTCAATGCAGCATAAATTATTATTCCCTTAAGCACAGCTTAGAAATACAAAAAGCAGGTTAAAGGACAACCTGCTTTTACTTTCCTTTATGGTCGGAGTAAGCGGATTTGAACCGCTGGCCTCTAGCTCCCCATGCTAGCGCTCTACCAAGCTGAGCTATACCCCGCCAACACATATTAAGTATATATCATTTTGAGCTAGAATTCAAGTCCCCATTCCATCAGACTGCCTCTACACCTTTGCTGCTAATAGCCAATGTAAAGGTGCGGGAGCTTATTCCCATACTGGAAAAAGCTTTTTCCATTGCTGTTCCTACACCGATGCCATCGCTTGCTTTATTAACCAACGCCAAAACAGTGGGGCCGGAACCGCTAAGAGTTGCGCCAATTGCCCCTGCTCGTCTTGCCTGGGCAAAAACAGATTCCATACCTGGTACCAAAGCCTCTCTATAGGGCAAATGGAGCCTATCTTGCATGGCATCAGACAACACATCCCAGCGTTTATTCTGTAGCGCACCTAATAATAAAGCTACCCGGGCTACATTAAAAACTGCGTCGGCAAAGGGAACCTTTACGGGTAAAACACCGCGAGCCTCTTCTGTTGATACGGAAAAATCAGGAACACAAACTACAGCATACAAATCTTCCGGAACATTTAATTTAAGGCAATGATAGCCTAATAAATCGCTCCGACCACAGGCTACTACCAGCCCGCCAAACATTGCCGGAGCAACATTATCCGGATGACCTTCCAATTCTATGGCAAGATCAAGTAAAGTTGTCAATGGCAGGTTATGCCCACTTAATACATTGCCGGCAACCAATCCCGCAGTTATTGCAGCAGCACTACTACCTAAACCACTGGCTAAAGGAATTTGATTATATAATTGTAAATCCACTGCCGGCGGCACTTGATTTATTCTCCGGTAAAAGCTTTTATAGGCTTGATATACTAAATTATCTTCTTTGCGGGACAGTATCTTTTCTCCTTCACCATAAATTTCAATAGAGATCCCTGAGCCGTCCCTGGGTCTAACCATAACAGTATTATATAAATCGAGAGCTATTCCTAAGCAATCAAAGCCTGGACCAAGATTGGCTGCAGTGGCCGGTGCTTTTATCTTTAGCATATTTTGCCCCTCCTCTACTTTACCTGGTATTAACTCTACCAACCTTGACCTATAATTTCAATTTTTCGCACACCTTCACATTTGCCCAGATCAATCAATAGCCTTTCTGCCTCTACACTCATTTCCTTTGTCTCCATAGTTATCGAAACATTAGCAACACCCTGCAATGGAAGGCCTTGATTTATGGTGAGAATGTTACCACGGGCATTGGCAATAAGTGATAGGATTTGCGATAAAACTCCTGGCTGGTGTTCCAAGAGAAGGTAGAAGGTAATTATCTTTTCCCTACTAAGTTCTGTGAAAGGAAATACATAATCACGATATTTATAATAGGCGGCCCGACTAATACCCGCTTTTTTAACCGCTTCATTTACAGTTTTGCATACACCCTTTTTTAAGTATTCCTTTACTTGAATTGTCTTTTTGAATGTTGTAGGAAGAGCTTCTTCTTTGAGCAAGAATAACGCATCTTTATTATTTGCCATCTCTTATCTCTCCCAGTCTATTATTTACAAACAACTATCTATGTACGAAAGACATTATACCATATAAGTATATCCATTGGCAATTAAAAACAACCAATCAGCATATCATCCATTAGTTAACGGCATAGAACATCCACTTACATCCCTCTGCCAACACCGCAAATCGGCAGGGTACGTATTGATCATTACACAATAAAAAAAGAGCCGGAAATTAACCGGCTCACGCTTACAGAATAATGCAGATAAGCCCTCCGCCACCTTCGTTTACAATTCGCTCCAATGTCTCCTGGATTTTCTCTTGTGCGTTGTCAGGCATCCGATATAATTTATTTCGGATCCCTTCCTTTACCAATTCATGCAATGATTTACCAAAAAGATTAGTCTGCCAAAGCTTAGCTGGGTTATCCTCAAACTCTTCCGTTAAATACATAACTAATTCTTCACACTGTCTTTCAGTACCGATTATGGGGGATACCTCTGCCTTTACATCCGCCCTGATCATATGAATGCTTGGAGCACTGGCACGCAAGCGGACCCCAAAGCGATTGCCATGTCGAACTAGCTCCGGTTCATCTAAGATCATTTCATCAAGCCGCGGTTGCACGATACCATAACCGACCCTTTCAACGTCGCGCAGGGCGTCAGCAACCTTATCATACTCCCGTTTCGCAAAGGAATATTCTTGTAGCACCCGCAATAGACTGGCCTCATCACTTATGGTAGTGCCGGCAATCTCTTGCATAACCGTGTAAAGTAGATCTTCATGGGGTGTTATTTTTATCTTTGCAACTCCATTCCCTAAATCAAGAGCAACTAAAATTGCATTGCGCACAAAATCGTAATTCTCAAAACTCTCCAATGCCACATCTACATCACGGACCCGTAAAACTTGAGTTACAGTTTCCTGTACCGCACCCTTAAATTGCTGCCGAAGCCAATGGTTTTCATGCAGCACATCCAACCAAGGAGGAAGCTCTACATCAACTTCTCCAATGGGAAACTCGTATAAAACCTCTTGGAGAATTGAATATATATTCTCTAAAGTCAACCGGGCCACATCTACAGGAAGGACGGGAACACTATATTTTTCCTGTAATTGTTCTGCTAGTGCTTGTGTTTCTGGCGCATCAGGTAAAACTGAATTTAAAATGACAACATACGGTTTACCGATAGCCAGCAATTCCCCAATAACTCTGCCTTCTGCTTCCTCATAGTGTTCACGGGGGATTTCCGTTATTGTTCCGTCTGTAGTAATCACCAAGCCGATGGTAGAATGCTCAGAAATCACTTTTCTTGTTCCTTCTTCCGCAGCCTGTTGGAAAGGGATCTCTTCTTCAAACCAAGGTGTTTGCACCATTCTGGGACCGTCTTCTTCTTCATAACCTAATGCCCCTTTGACACTATAACCAACACAATCCACCATGCGTACACGAAGAGTAATATTATCCTTAATTGTAACCTCTATTGCTTCTTCTGGAATAAATTTAGGTTCAGTGGTCATAATTGTTTTACCGCCACCGCTTTGTGGCAGTTCATCCAAAGCACGTTCCCTCTCTGGCCCCACTTCTATATTAGGCAGCACTAATAGTTCCATGAAACGTTTGATAAAAGTCGATTTCCCTGTTCTGACCGGCCCAACTACGCCGATGTAAATATCCCCTCCAGTTCGTTCAGCAATATCGCGAAAAAGATCAAACTTCTCCACTTTTTCTCCCCTCCTTCCTTATTATCATATTCCTACTTTCCACAGATAGGTTTTAGAACTTTTTGGCTAAAAAACTTAATTTTATGCCCCTCTATTTGCTATTTATAAATTCTTATTTTCATACCGGGGACCATTATATGTATATTTAGAAAAAGCCGTATGTATGACAAAAAAGAGTGACCTAAACAGCCACTCTACTAGCATGACACATATTAAAATGCTGCTATGCATCACAACTAATATTGTCAGTAAAAATCCAGCATTACAGTTAAACTTCAGCATAAAAAACTATTTTCTTGCTTGAAAACGCAACCAGATGGGAGTACCGGTAAAATCATATCCTTCTCTGAGTTTATTTTCTAAGTAACGCTCATAGGAAAAATGGATCAACTTTGGGTCATTGACAAAGATAAGAAAAGTCGGCGGTTTTACACCGGTCTGCGCGGCATAATAAACTTTTCCTTGCCGCCCTTTCCGCGTTGGCGGAAGCCTCAGTTGCACGGCTTCGGATACAACTTGATTCAGCTGCGCAGTAGCTATCTGGCGCTGGTTATTGGCGGCAACCAAATCGATTAAAGGAAATAAACGCTGTACACGCTGTCCTGTTTTGGCAGAGATAAAAATCAACGGCGCATAACTTAGGAAAGGCAATTGAAGGCGAATTTTATTTTCATATTCCTGCATAGTATTATTATCTTTCTCCACAATATCCCACTTATTAATAACTATAATAATGCCTCGTCCGGCTTCATGGGCATAACCGCTAATTCGTTTATCTTGTTCTGTAACCCCTTCAATAGCGTCGATTAGAATTAAGACCACATCACTCCGATCAATAGCTCTTAAAGTGCGCAATACACTATGCTTTTCCCAAGCAACGTTAACCCTGGCAGGACGACGTAATCCGGCTGTATCGATAAAAAGATAGTGTTGTCCCTCCTTTTCCACAGGTAAATCAATAGCATCCCTAGTTGTTCCAGGTATATCGCTGACAATAACCCTTTCTTCACCTACGATTTTGTTTATCAATGATGATTTGCCCACATTAGGTTTTCCTACAACAGCAATCCTTTTCTTATCATCTTCGCAGGCCTGTTCAAATTCCTTTTGGGGAGGAAACAGGGAGACTACTTCGTCAAGAATATCGCCTATATTTAACCCATGAATTGCTGAAGCAGACATGATTGGTTCTAAACCTAAGGAATAGAAATCCCATAGGTTTACTTCTTGTTTGGGATGATCAATTTTATTAACAACCAAGATCACTGGCTTTTTGCTGCGCCGTAATAGTTCTGCCACTTCTTTGTCACCGGGAGTTAAACCTTCATTCCCATCAACAACAAGCAGGACTATATCAGCTTCCTTAATTGCTATTTCAGCATGATAGCGAACTTGGGAGCTGATCTGGGCAGTTGGATCGATCTCAATTCCGCCGGTATCAACTAAAATAAACCTTTTTCCCAGCCATTCAACTTCTCCATAGAGGCGATCTCTAGTAATTCCCGGTTCATCTTCAACAATTGCCACTCTTTTTTGTAATATCCGATTAAATAAGTTAGATTTACCTACATTGGGTCGACCCACTATAGCTACTATCGGTTTAGACATTTTTCTTCCCATCCCTTCGTAAAAACCACTCTCCAACTGCAACAGGCCCCGATACTATTTCAACAGGTACTCCCAAGGCAGTACTTAATTGGGATACTGTTAGGTTATCTAAAAACTCTTCCGTTCTATTTCTTAACATTACCTCAGGGAGAAAAAGGCAATCTCCCAGTTCTTTCCCTTTTAGTTGCCGTAACAGATCACTGCCAGTAACTAAACCTGCCACAGTAACAGTTTCACCAAAGAAATGATTTATGATCCGTTCAACCTGTACCTTGAGACCTTCTACTTTTTGCAGTTTTTGGGCTAGGCGTTGAACCGCACCGGTAGCCAAAACACCTGTACATAATGTAATTTTACATGGTTCCCTTAATTTTAATGGCAAAGCAAGTTCAGCAAGCTCATCAAAAAACAAGCGCAGCAAGCCAACTCCATTCTCCAGTTGCGGAAAGCCGTCATAATCCTCCCGTTGTGGTACTTCTTCTGCTGCTAAGACATAAAACTCGTCCGCCAAGTAAAGGAATGTTGCACCTAATTTTTGCCGTAATCTTCTCTGCAAATCCCGCGCCCATAAGATAAGCTTTTTAGCTTCTTGAGTGCTAAAGCTTCGTAGTTGGGCAAGATTATCCCTGTGACCAGTTAAACCTACCGGGACAATGGCTAAAGAGAGGGCATGAGGCCAAAAATCAACAAGAGTGTGCACAGTTTCTTCCAAATATGAACCATCATTAATACCCGGTACTAAAACTACCTGGGCATGAAACCCGATGCCCCCTTCGGCAAGCCGCTGCAGTTGTTTTTTTATTTCACCGGCGCGGTTATTGCCCATTATTTTTTGCCGCAAACGGGGATTTACCGTATGTACAGAAACGTAAAGAGGACTCAAGCGCATCTTTAAAATACGCTCGAAATCAAGTTCAGATAAATTAGTAAGCGTAATAAAATTGCCTTCTAAAAAAGAAAGACGATAATCATCATCTTTTACATACAGACTGGGGCGCATTCCGGGAGGCATTTGATCAACAAAACAAAAGATACACTTGTTTGCACACTTTTTAATACCTGGAAAAGATGCATCTGTAAACCCTAAACCTAAATCCTCATCGTATTCCTTTTCAATTTCATAAATAAAATGTTGTCCGTTTTTTTTACGTATATGTAAATGAACCATCTCTCCGGCTATTAAAAATCGATAATCAATCAGGTCTTTAGGCTGCACTTCATTAATTGTCAGTAATTGATCACCGATACTAATCCCTAAGTCAGCAGCAATGCTATCCTCTCTAACTTGGCTGATAGTAATCCCCTGAAAATCACTTTGTTTCCCCATGTTTTTCTTCCTTTCCCAGCTTTCTTTACCAATTATCCTATAACTTAAGCACAGCGTCAAGCTACCGGCGATCCTTTCAGCCTTCGCTTCGGTTAAACTATTAACAATCTCCAATTGATGCTTCTGTACCAAATTTAAAAGGCAAGGATAGCTTAATCTAATACCTAACAACACTATGGGTCTACCAATACTAACTAATCCCAAACGCCGGGAAAAAAAACCGCCAATCCGCGTCAAGGGATGAATTGCAATTAAGCTGTCAATTAATCTTACTTCACAGGAAGGATAATTGCATAATGAGAGCAAACTGTCAATCGCCCGGTGGTTAATAACCCTATCCGCTCCCAATCCCAAAATGAAAACCTCATTCCCCCATTGATCTACACCAATGAAAAAAAGAGTTCCAATTTCTTCATTTTTAGTTTGATCAAAATGCGGTTGTTGTAATATTTCTTGCGCTGTAGGTACACGATGCCAAGGCAATCTATTGAGATGAATGGCTGCGGCAATGACCGAAGAATGAGCACTTCCATAGCAACAATATATAATTTTCATTATTGTTTCGCCCTTTTTCCATGAGTTTTTAATTGCCTTTTACACTCATTCACCAACTCTGCCAACCGATAATAATCATAGCCTCCATTAATTTTTAGAAAGGAACAATTCCTCTTTTTCCAACCGCATCTAATAAAACAAGCGAGCAGATACCTCTTTGTTTGCCTTTCATTTTGTGCACATAGATCTGTATCCACAAAGACAAATTCATTGGGATCCTTATTCAAAACTCTTATTACTCCGCCCAGTGCCCTGACCAGAACCGCAGGATTTCTTCCCCGGTATAGAATAGATACTTGCCAACCTTGCTCATCTATTCCCAGCGGATAAATCTTACCTTTCTCCAATGAAGTTTCCTGCAAAGGGATATCCAATCCGTCAATTACCCGGCCAGTTGGTATTCTAGTGAAGTCCAGTTTCCCCAAATGAATAGCCGCAGCAATAGCGGCAGTATGGGAGTAACCGCAACAATGATACACTACTAACATTTTTCTCCTCCATACTTACCAATTAGTGTTTGACTAAAAAATAAATACCATTATCTAAAGCATGTACTGCCGCATCCAGCACCCGGCTTAAATAAAGGGCAGCTTTTTCTTTTTCTGCCGCACTCTCAAAATAAAAAACCGGTGCGTAACCGCCAGAAACAGCATTGCTGTCAGTCGCCAAAATTGCGACGATGAATTTCTCTATTTCCATAACACTACCTCCTCAATCTGCGGCACGCCTACCTATCCTGGTTGCTAAAGGGCGGCGGATTGCACTTTCCAAAACCGGTACCCTGCGTACAGCTTCCAGCACTAATTCCGCATCCCTTTCTATAGGCACAATAAAAAAACCTACCCGCCCTGTATCCAAATCCAAACGCAACAAGGGGGTAAATTCAGGTTCCGCCACATCTTTATGTATCCCCAACAGGGCCGACACTTCATGGGCAATAGCCTGCCTTTGTCCGGTATTAGCCAATGTTGCCCGGGCATTGTCGTCCAATGGTTCGATTATTACGCCGATACCTCTTTCCAGAATCTTTTTTTGTGCTTCAATCAATCCTACATTCATAATGATAATATTATCAACATGCAATAGAGGGCCAACAAAATGCAGTTTGCCTATCCTTACACGGGCAAGGGAGCCTACTGTTCTCCCTTGCATGGCAACATTGCCTAAGCCAATTGCCAACACACCGCATAATATTCCTACCCAAATTCCCCCCCAATAATAGCCGCCACTACTGGCAACACTGGCAAAGATCACTAAGTAATTACGTGCCTCAAATACTCTGGCAATGCCTTCTACAAAGTCCGGCCCACGTGGTACTAGTTCAGTTTGATCAAGTTTGGCAAGGGTTTCCCTTTCCATATTGCGGATTTCCCGGAACTGCTGCGCTGCCAGTACCAAAAAAGTGACAGCCGTATATTCTTTCTCTAGCAATGCCGGTACAACGATGGCGCCTAAAAAGGAGGCAATGATTCCCAGGGAAAGATGAATAACAAAACCATGGGGATAACTGGGATATTGGCGATAGTCGATCTCCAGCATAGTGATACGGCCTACAACCCCAGCTACAATGCCCAGTAAAACCATAGGCCCATATGCTTCCACCTTATCTCCCCCTGCTTACTCATTGGCATGATACTTTTTAGTTTTCCCGTAAACTGCCTCCTTTATCCGGCATATTAACATGTTCCAAGTCCTAGCGGACAGCAAGCATTTCAATGGGAATGCCTAAGGTTTGCAGCCATTGGGCAGTAGGACCGGTAATAATAACAGGAACATTTTGCATGGCACTCACAGTAGATGCACCCGTAAGCAGCATGACCATTTTCAATTCATGCTGCAAATTAATAATCCTTTCTACCAATGCTTCCTCTCCCTCCTGTTCCAGGATCTTGAGAAAAGGAGCGGCAATACATACTGCCTGGCTGCCTAGCGCGATAGCCTTGGCAATATCAATACTGGTTTTTATCCCGCCGGAAGCCACCACCTCAACATTTTTGTCCACCAAAGAATACACTGTCTCTACTAAACTGACAGCAGTTGGTATGCCCCAATTTAATAAATCTCTACCAAAAGCATCGGAGCGCCTGGCAAGCTCAATGGCAATAAAATTAGTGCCGCCCCTGCCGCTTATATCCAAGCCCTTAACTCCAACATCAGCCAGTTTTACAGCATCTCTCCCGCTTATCCCATTACCGACCTCTTTTACAATTACAGGTACAGACACTGATTTTACTATATTTTTAATATTTGCCAACAGACCGCGGAAATCTCGCTCTCCTTCAGCCATGACCAATTCCTGAGCGGGGTTAAGATGAATTTGCAGTGCATCGGCATTTAGCATCTCCACCGCTCGACAAGCAGCTTCCGGCGAAACATGAGCACCTACATTGCTAAAAATAATACCAGTGGAATTCTCCGCTCTCACCACTTGAAAACTGGTAGCTAAATCTTCTTTTTCCAATGCTGCAGTTTGCGATCCAACAGCCATAGCTAATCCTGTACGGGCTGCAACCCGTGCTAAGGCTCTATTTATCCCGGTTACATCCTCAACCCCACCGGTCATAGCATTGATGATTATTGGCACAGATAGAGAAAGCCCGAGAAAAGAGGTTGATAAATCAACCTCTTCCCAGGCCAACTCAGGCAAACAACGATGGATCAAATTTACATCTTCAAATCCGGTTGTACCCGGACCGGAAGGTAAGCTAAGGGCATATTTGATATGATCAAGTTTGCGGGATGAACGGCTTATACTATTACTCATCAGCTTCAGCTTCTTCCTCTTCTGTTTCATCCAATAATTCACCCAGCACTTCGCCAACCTTTAATCCGCCAGGAACTTCCGGATTTTGCTCCAAGTATTCATTATATTCTTTTTCTGTTGGTTCCAGTTGCTGTTCTATTTCTTTCATGCTTAAGCTGATCCGGCGATCCTTTTCATTCACATCCAGCACCTTCACAGCTACTTGATCGCCGACCTGGACAACTTCTTTCGGTTCATTGACACGACGGTTGGCCAATTGGGAAATGTGTACCAAGCCTTCAACCCCCGGTTGGAGCTGGACAAAAGCACCGAAATCAACTATGTGGGTTACCGTACCCTGTTGCACGCTATTAACCGGATACTTTTCCGCAACACCAGACCAAGGATCCGGTAAAACCTGCTTTAATCCCAAGGAAACCCTTTCCCGTTGTTGATCGACACCTAATACCATGACTTCAATCTCATCGCCTTCTTGTAACACCTCAGAAGGATGTTTGACCCTTGACCAGGATAGTTCCGAAATATGCACTAATCCTTCAATACCGCCTAAATCAACAAATGCGCCAAAATCAGTTAATTTAGTTACACGCCCTTTGCGCACCTGATTTTCCGCAAGCTCTTGCCACAACTTCTCCCGTTTATCCGCCAATTCCGCTTCTAAGACTGACTTTTGCGAGACAATAACTTTATTTTTATCCCGATCCAATTCAATCACTTTAACTGCCAAGGTCTGGCCTACATATTTTTCCAGGTTAGGTTCATAACGAAGCCCTACCTGCGATGCCGGCAGAAAAGCACGTAATCCCACGAAAATAATTAGCCCGCCCTTTACAACCTGTAAAACTTCCCCTTCTACCGGTTCTCCGGAGGCAAAAGCTTGTTCTAACAGTTTCCATGCTTCCTCTACATCAGCCCGTTTTTTTGATAAAATGGGGTTGCCTTCATTATTTTCC
The DNA here is from genome assembly GCA_050951765.1 of bacterium. Classification (GTDB taxonomy): domain Bacteria; phylum Bacillota; class DTU030; order DTU030; family JBMNJR01; genus JBMNJR01. The sequence goes on from JBMNJR010000003.1 coordinate 16,577, forward strand.
ACATTGACCACATAAACCTTTACTTCTTGGCCGACTTGAATAACTTCTGCCGGAGAGGAAATCGGTTTATCCGAAAGTTCTGCAAGAGGGATAATCCCCTCCGATTTATAACCTATATCTACCAAAACTTCATCATTATCTATGCGCAAAATTTTTCCAGTAATAATTTCACCTTCCTGTAAAGCTTTAAAGGTACTGGCATACATATCCTCAATATTCTGTCCTTCCGGTCGTTGATTTTCCGTCATTACTCTAATTACCTCCTCAATGGTGACATCAGGTGTCGAGGCTCCTGCTATAACCCCAACCTTGCTTTTATTTTGTAACCATTCCCGGTTAAACTGACTTGCCGATTCAATCCGGCATACGGTTACTCCCGTTTCACGGCATATTTGCGCCAATTGCTTAGTATTAGCACTGTGAGCAGAACCTATGACAATCATTAAATCAACTTCGTTGGCCAACTCAATTGCTGCCTCTTGCCTAGAACTGGTTGCCCCACAAATAGTAGAATATACTTCTATGGCAGGTGCTTTGTTTCGCAGGACATCTACAATTTCGGCAAATTTTTTTTCGTTCTGCGTAGTTTGAGCCAGTACACCAACGGGAACGGTAAATTTTAGTGCCTTGGCTTCAGCTGCATTCTCTACAACAATAACCTTGTTCTCAGCCCATCCGCATATGCCTATTATTTCCGGATGACCTCTTTTGCCCACCACAACTACATTTTTCCCTTCCTCAATCAATGTTTTCGCCTGCAACTGGCATCTCTTTACAGAAGGACAGGTAGCATCAATAACCGAAAAACCTTGTTCTAGGGCTTGCTCAAATACTGCCGGTGGTGCACCATGAGCTCGAATCACCAAAACCCCTGGTTCTATTTTATCTAATGATGTAATGGCTTTAATTCCTTTTTGTTCCAAATCATTAATGACACGATTATTATGTACTAGAGGTCCCCATGTATAAACAGGTTCATTATAATCTTGGGCAGCAGCTAACGCTTTATTAAGAGCTTGCCTAACCCCAGCGCAAAAGCCACTATGTTTAGCTATTTTAATATCCAAAAAACGAATCACCCCTTTACCGCGCTCCAATATTTTCCCCACCCCGTTTTTGCCGATCACTTATAATAAGATTATTAGGGATGCGAGTCAAGGCAAAAACATATCCAAAAATTATGCAGATAAATTTTAGTTTTCGCGATAAAGTTGCAGAAATCCTTCCTTAGTGGCAAAAAAGCACCGCTTAATTACCTTTAATTAATAAGTTATCTATGCGTTGCATAATTTCCTTACCTGCAATACGCAGGCTTTCCTTTTGGCGAGAGTCTACTGATAATAAAAATGGTTCCCCGATTTTAATTACTAGTTTTGATCGATCATGAGCCCCGCTGATGCCTATTGGCAGGATTGGAGAACCTGATTTAAGTGCCAATAAGGCAACGCCTGGCTGTGCTTCACCTAACTTTCCCGATTTACTCCTGGTTCCTTCGGGAAACATACCCAAAACAAGTCCATCTTGCAAAATTGTCAAGGCCCGCCTAATAGCAGTCCGATCAGGAGCTCCTCTCTTTACGGGAAACGCGCCTAATAAGGATAATAAGTTGCCAAATAACGGATAACGAAATAACTCTTCTTTCGCCATAAAATAAACCCGGCGGGGAAGGACTGAGCCAACAATAGGCGGGTCCCAATAACTGCTATGATTTGCAACAACAATTAAACTTCCTTTTGCAGGCACATTCTCTATACCGTTAATAACCCAGCCGCGAAAAAGGGAAAAATACACCCGTAATAAGCCACGGGCGATCATATAAAGCATTAGCTTTTACACCTTCTTTCCTCCCAGAGAGCGATAATTTGCTCAACTACTTGTTCCGGAGTATAACCGGTGGTATCGATATGGATAGCGTCAGATGCTTGTTGCAAAGGCCCTGATTTTCGCTCCCGATCTAGTTTATCCCTTATGGCAAGTTTTTTCTCAATCTCTTCTATGGATTCTAAAGGTGCATCTGCAGCAAATTGAACATACCTTCGGCGCGCCCTCTCTTGTAATGAAGCTGTGAGGAATATCTTCAGATCCGCGTCCGGTAAAACTACCGTTCCAATATCCCTTCCATCCATTACAACTCCTCCACCGGCGGCCAATTCACGTTGCAAGTTAACCAGTTCTTTTCTTATTTTAGGATTACTGGCAACTAACGAAACTTTTTGCTCCACTTGAGGTAACCGCAGGTACGGGTCAATGTTTTCGCCATTAAGATAAAGGTGTTGACCGTGTCTATGGCAAGAAACAAATTCCAACCTATTCTTGCGAAGGAGGTTTAATAATTCGGTTTCATCATCCCAATTAATTCCATGCTGTAAAGCCTGCCATGTTAATGCCCTATACATAGCACCAGTATCAATATACTTATACTTCAACCGTTCCGCAACCATTTTGGCAATAGTGCTCTTTCCCGCACCTGCCGGCCCATCTATAGCTATAGTCAGCTGCAAACAATCTTTCTTGGCCATTTTCCCCACCTATAAAATCAATTTTCCCAAACTGCTTGTCCTTATTATAAATACTTTATTGTAAGTCAGGACGAAGTTTTTGCGCATTATTTAAATATATATGATGTATTTCTGCCTGTTCCTGATCGGTATTAAGCAATATTAATATCCTTATACACTTAGCTAGACTGCCTGGTACTGGAATTTCGGTAGAGCACAAAAAAGGAATACTCACCCATCCCAATTCACGGGCTGCAGTTGCCGGGAAATTTGCATTTAAATCCGAAGTTACAGTAAAAAAAATAGCGCAAATACTGTCTAATACAATATTATTTTTCTGCACCATATGTTGTAGCAGCTCTTGCGTCGCCTTACTAATTTCATCCTTTGTATTTTCCATTACTGTTGTTGCACCCCGTATGCCTCTCATCTGCATTGGCATCAACCCCTTTATGAATTAACTGACATGTAGCATAAGCTAATTTATATTAACCCTTCCAAAACTTTCCACAGTGCCAAAGGTAGTAACTTCCTGGCCAATTGTGGGGCTTAATACGCCTCGGGAAACAGATTTTATTTTAAATGTAAGGGGACGATTGTAAAAAGATCCATCAACTGCAATCTCATCATGCCTCTGAACAGTTATTTCCATCTCTGCAGTAGGGAAATTTGTAATCCTATTTCCATTTACTAAAATGTAAGCAGAACGCAAAAATTCATGCCCCAAAGCCTCAATTTTAATATTTACCGTATCTACTGTATCCTCGGCAACTGCCATTACCGGAATCAGTTCCATATGTTCACCTTTATACACTAAATTGTTTAACTTCAATCCCAAGTGAGTATAACTTAATAAAAACTGGATCAAAACTACTGAAACAAAAGTTAACCAGAAAGAAACAATAATTAACCTTTCTCCCCTGGCAATAAAATCGAATATCTTTCTTTCCCCTACAGAACTCACCGCAACCCCTCCTCTTTACCACCAATCAAAGAAACCAAATTTTGCTTATATACTATGTGTAAAGGAAGGGATTTATACCCCACAACCATAAAGCTAGATAGAATTTCCGTTTATCAATTACAACCGTCTCTGTAAATATTGGATAAAATTTCGAGTTTCGCTATTTACCTTAAAAAGCAAGCGTTCCAATTCATACCGGCTTAGATTAAATTCATCCGGCTCTAATACTTCTATCTTACGAAATTCTTCCTTCATAATAAAACGAAGAATTTCTTCTAAAGAATCAGCACGCACAATAACCTCTGCCGGTGCAAAGGCGATCTCAGTTCCCAGCTCCTCATCATAAATATGGTAGATTTCAAAGGAAGTATTTGTGTCTTCAATTTGCAGACCTTGTAATGGAACATTCCGTAAAAGGGCTATTTGTTGTTCTCTAGTCTCCTCAGCTACTCGCTCCGTATTTTTGGCACCAAAGAGAAAACGGCTTGGTTTGATAACCCCACGATAATCAAAACGCAGCTTAGCTCTAACATGCTTCTGTCCTATTACTTCGCCCATACTAATTTCTACCACCTCACTATGCTCGGTTTGCTTGGCGTATTATATTTTATATTATAGCTTAATATTGGAAAATAAGCCAGTTAAAGGCAAAGGCGCAAAATAAATTATTTGAGCGTGTTCTTCTCCGCAATAGACTGTGCTGCCTGCCGCAACTTTTTTACCTCTTGAGCGGTTAAATGGCGATACTTACCTGGTTTAAGATTTCCCATGGTAAGAAAACCCAGACTAGTGCGATATAATCGAAGAACCGGAAAACCAAGTTTTGCACACATACGCCTTATTTGCCGGTTACGCCCTTCACGAATGGTTAATTCCATTAAGGTATTGCCATTCTGATAACCGATAATGCGTGCTTTAGCCGGCGCTGTCTTCCCGCCATTTAACAACACCCCTTGTTCTAAGTGTTGAATAATTTTCCCCGTAGCTTTCCCTTGTAATAAAACTTGATAGGTTTTGGGGAACTGATAGCGAGGGTGTGTCAAAAGCAAGGTCAAATCACCGTCATTTGTCAGCAATAAAAGTCCCTCACTGTCATAGTCCAACCTGCCAACAGGGTGAATACTGGCAGGGATATCATGCAAATAATCCATAACCGTAGGCCTGCCTTGTGGATCAAAGCGAGTAGTAACAACCCCTTGGGGCTTATTAAACAACAGATAGACTTTCTTGTCAGTTATTACTTTTTTCCCATCAATGCAAATTGCATCTTTATTCTCATCTACTTTCATACCCAATTGCGCCCTTTCTCCATTAACAGTTACCCGCCCTTGCTGGATTAATATTTCCGCTTTTCGCCGGGAGGCAACTCCAGCCTTCGCCAAATATTTCTGTAACCTGATCATGAACCTTACCTCTCTTCATGGTAATCAATAATTCACATACCTTATTTATCTTGCATAAGATACCCTAGAACATACACCCGGCAAGGGAGGTGCTTATATTGCAATTGGGCATAGAACTTATGGCTAAAAAAGACTTGATTTTACAAAATCAAGCTTTTTTTGAAGTATTCATTAGCATCAACGGACAACCTATTGCGGAAACTCTCGGCAGAGATAACTATTTCGCTCCCTTTTCTATTATAAAGGGAAAAAGGATCAGTGCAACAGGTCGTAAATGTATCCATCGCAATAATAGCAATAAAACCTTTACAAGTGGTCCGGCAGAGCTGGTATTTGTGCCGGAAATAATTGCTATTGAGCGAGCTTTGTTCTTTATGAAAAGTTCAGTTGCCTATAAAAAAGAAGAGCTTTTCCATAGATTTTATCTCTGCATACTCACAGGAGACAAAAAGCAAACCTTCGAACTGACAAATGAAAATGTTTTTTATGATTGGAGCAATCACGGCAAATTTTTCGTTAACTTAACAAATATCCTCACATAAACTGGGTATAGAGATAAGATATATTATCCGCATTTTTTACCAGAAAAATCATAAAGCTATGTTTATCGGAAACCGTTTTCTTGCCATCTTAATTTTTAACAATAAAAGGCCCATGCTCGCATACTCAGCAAGGGCCTTAATTATGTTTCCATTATTTGAAAACCCACTGACACACAAAATAGGAGGCCAGAAAACCGGTTATGTCACCAATTAAGCCCACTATAAGTGCGTGACGTATTTTTCTTATACCAACACAGCCGAAATAAACTGTAAGAATATAAAAAGTAGTATCCGTACTGCCTTGCATAGTAGATACAAGGCGGCCAACAAAAGAATCCGGTCCATAATTATTTAAAATATCAACAACCAAGCCAAAGGCTGCACTACCTGAAAGCGGCCTAATCAGGGCAACGGGCACTGCTTCCGGTGGAATCCCGCTTAATGCTATTAAGGGTTCCATTATATGCATAACTAAATTAAAAAAGCCTGATAGTCGAAGCAATGTAATAGCAACTAACATAGCAACCAGATAGGGTATAATTTTAATCGAAGTGATAAAACCTTCCTGCGCACCTTCCACAAAAGACTCATACACCTTCACCCCCCGCAAATGAGCAAATAATGGAATACCGATAACTAGAAGGGGAATTGCGGTGGCCGATAATAATTCCACTATGGGTATTAACATAATGTTAACTACCTCCTAGCGGTAACGATAATAAGCATCCACCAAGAGCGCAACAAAAGTTGAACAAAAAGTAGCTACAATAGTTGTGCCAACGATTTCAGTAGGGTCCATTGAGCCGGCTGCACTGCGTGCAGCAATAACCATAGCTGGAATCAATGTAACACTTGATGTATTCAGAGCCAATAAGGTACACATGCTGTTTGTAGCTGTATCAGGCTCAGGATTTAATTCCTGCAATTGCGACATTGCCTTTAATCCCAAAGGAGTTGCTGCGTTGCCTAAACCTAAAATGTTAGCGCTTAAATTTAATAGAATTGACCCAATAGCCGGATGATCCCGCGGAACTTCAGGGAAAAGCCATACTACCAAAGGACGAATGCATCTGGCTAAAATACCAATCAGGCCGGCATCTTCTGCAATACGCATTATCCCTAACCAAAATGTCATAGTTCCGATTAGACCCAAAGACGTCTCAACAGCCAATTGGCTACCTTCCGTAACAGCTTTAGTAGCTATTTCCGGATGGCCTCCCCACAGTGATAAGGATACACCGGCCAGCAGAAAAAAAAGCCATATGGTATTGATCATTACTCTCTCCCTCCTGGTATTAAAAACTATATAATCCGACAACAAATTATCACCTTTGCACCTTGGTATTGATCTTCTTCCCTTCACCTTTAACCTATGAAAAATAATAAGAACCTAGAACAACAAAGACCCTAGCCAGGTTATGCAACTACCTTATACCCTGCAACAGGCTTATAACTCCTATTACCACAGGATATACGCATAACCAGGTAGGATCTTTATTTGCATTATTTTTCAATTACATCCTAAATATCTTCAATAATATCACAGGCAAACTCAGTAGCTATTTGGATGGCTTGCTCCCTATCTTCCGGACCCCAAATAGCCCAACCGCCTTTTAATTCTCCATTTACATATATTTCTGCCCTATCTTCCTTAATAACCATAACCTTACCCCGCCGTTTACCCATAGTTTCCACTTGCCGTTTAACAACACTTTCCGGATCCATATCCAAGACCCGGAGAGCAATAAAAAGACACGATAATGCATCCTCTAATTCCTTCTTCGCTCTTTCCTCATCACCTCTAAGCAAAGCCTTAAGAGACTCGGCAACTTCTTCATTCAAGTGACTTAATGCTTGCTTAGGATCCAAGGTTATATAACGACGATTTTCCCAAATAATATCCATAGCTTCACGCAATAACATTTGCCGCCGCTCCTTTGCCTTAATTTAATAAATTCTTTCGACAAAGCAGGGCATAATCCCTCTTCTATTCTAATGGTTGGTAACCCAAGGGAGGATGTTTAGTTTTACCAGTATCTTTGTTTTCCCCATTAAACAATATACCTATTTGTTCCAAAAAATGAGGAACTAAATCTATTAATCGATCATAAATAGCTCTATTATCCACTGGCAACAAACGAATTTGTCCCTGGCCGACTACTAAAAAAGCCACAGGTTGCACAGACACTCCCGCACCGCTTCCGCCGGCAAATGGCATACCATTATCTAAACCAACGCCCCGGGAGTCTTGCTGCATATAATCACCACCCCCGGCAGCGAACCCAAAACTAACCCGTGAGATAGGGATAATAACACTGCCGTCTGGTGTTTCTACAGCATCACCGACGATCGTATTTACATCAACCATTTCCTTGATACTTTCCATAGCAGTCTTCATTAAACCCTGAATAGGATGCTCGCTCATTTACCCGTCCCCCCTTAATTATATACAAATACCAAATTAAAGCTGCCAAGAACTTGAGCATTTCAATTATAATATAGCCTGGCAGCATCTCTATTATACTAGTGAAATAAACATCTAAATAAAGATGGTTAAAATCCGGTTTAATAATAATTTTTAGCTTGTCGGTTATTTGCTTAAGATAACGAAATAAAAAATGATTGATCAAGCCAAGGCATCCGTAAATTGAACCAACTAATATCCCTGTCTCAGCCGCATCTCCGGTGCCAATTTTCATTTCCAAGACAAATTTCTTTAGGCTGATACCCTTAATAAATCCAAAAAAATAAGGATAAAATCTATTAATTAACCCCCTTTTTCCCCGCCAAGATTCCAATCGAACTCTTATAATCGAGAAGGTTTTTGCTTCCTTTCTTAACCTACGCCTTGTTGAAGGAAACTGCCAGGAAAAACTAATACGGGAATGTATAAATATGAATCTGATCCTTTTTTCCCTGCTATCCCAATTAATTTTAACCAAACCGAACAAAATACTAACATTGAGGATGGCTAAGTTTTTACCTTGTTTGTAATAATAAGTTAATGCTATTTTAATGGGAGTCAGCAACAATAGGGCAAGAAAAAGAATTAGGCTAATCGCTAATTGACGTACTATTTTCGCCCACCCCTTTTCTTGCCAGCTTCCAACTATATATACCTTTAGTCTAACCGCCAATAGGAAAAACATACAAAAAGAGGGAAGTACTTCAAAGCTTCCCTCTCAATCAATATTATTCTATACTTCAATTTTAGGTAATTCCGCCAAATCGTTTAAAACCCAATATAGTCAAAAACTGGTCAGTTGTCCCATAAAGTATCGGCCGACCAGGTGTATCTTTTCTACCTTTTTCCTTGATCAAATTCTTTTCAAAAAGGCGATTGAGCACACTGTCTACTCTAACCCCGCGAATGTTTTCGATTTCCTGTTTTGTGATCGGTTGTTTATAAGCAATAATTGCCAATGTTTCCAAAGCTGCCTGGGATAATGTATTTCTATCCCTTTCTCCTAACAAGCGCTCCACATAAGGCGCATATTCGGGGCGGGTGCAGATTTGGTAACCACCGGCTACCATGCGCAATTGCAGACCTCGTTCTTCCCGCTCATAATAAGTTTTTAACTTTTCCAGTGCAATGGCAGCTGCTTCTGGCTCTAAATCTGTGGCAGCGCAAATTTCTGCCAAAGTCAACGGTTCACCGGCAACAAAAAGAAGTACCTCAATCAATGCTTGGGAAATATCTATCACTCCTTCCTGAGTATAATAAATATTTCACCAAATAAACGCCTTTGAAACACCCTGACCTTATCTAAATGGATCAATTCCAAAAGGGCTAAAAAATTACCAATAAGTTCAATCCGAGCCATTGTGGAATTAATAAGCTGATTAAATGATACTGCCTCTTTTTTTCCCCTTAGAATAGCCAGTATTTCTTCTACCTTTTTAGTTATATTTATCTCTTTTATTTCTACATCCAATGCCTTAAATGCAGGATTTGCCTGTAATACTTTTCCCAACGCCCGCGCTAACATCATAACCGATAAACCCTCTAAAGGGCGACTGTCTGAAGCTTGATTATGTCCTTTAGGCCTTGTAAATATAGTACTTTGTTGATCGATAAGTTCCTGCAGTTCAGTTACTATGTTTCGATAACGCCTATATTCCAATAGTTGCATAACCAACTCTTCCCGCGGATCTATTTCCGTGTCCGCTTCATCTTTAACCTGCGGGCAAGGTAAGAGCATTTTAGATTTAATTTCCACGAGCCTGGCAGCCATCAAAAGGAATTCACTAGCAGAATTAATATCCAGTTCTTCCCAGCTTGCTAGATATTCTAAATACTGGCATGTTATCCTGGCAATGGGAATATCATAAATATCAATCTCGTCCCGATCCAACAAATGAAAAAGCAGGTCAAAGGGGCCTTGAAAATTTTCCAATTGAATTTGATAAGACAAAGCCCTCACTCCCGGGCCTAGACATTCATTGCCTGGCGCACTTCTGCAATCACTTGGGTAGCGGTTAGCCGCGCACGCTTGGCACCATCGTTGAGAATTTCCCTAACCAGTTCAGGTCTCTTTTCAAGCTCTTGGCGACGCCGGTAAATAGGTTCCATACGCTGGATAATCAATTGGGCCAACCTTTTTTTGCACGCAACACAACCAATACTCCCAGTTTGACAATGACCATAAACATCTTCAAGACCAGCAGGTAAAAAAGATTTATAAAACTGGGCAACAGTGCAAATCTCCGGGTTACCAGGATCAGTCTTCCTCACTCGCGCCGGGTCGGTTATCATTTGCCGTACTTTTTCCTGAATCAGTTCCGGACTGGCTGACATGGGAATATCATTACCATAACTCTTACTCATTTTGCGGCCATCAATACCAGGCAACAATGGAGTCTTAGTTAAATATGCGTCCGGCTCGGGAAAAATCGGCTGATAGAGATGATTAAAACGCCTAGCTACTTCCCGCGCAAATTCCAAATGGGGAATTTGATCTTCACCCACAGGAACAGTATCAGCCTTATATGCGAGAATATCAGCTGCCATCAGCATTGGATAGCCCAAAAAACCATAGGTATGAATATTTCTTTCTTGCAACTGCCGCAACTGATCCTTATATGTTGGCACCCGTTCCAGCCAGCCGAGGGGCGTGAGCATGGATAAAAGCAGATGTAATTCTGCATGTTCTTTAACCTGGGATTGGACGAAAATAGTGCACTTTTCCGGATCAACCCCTGCACTCAGCCAATCCAAGGCAATTCCCTGAATATTGGTTTGCAGTTCCTTTGTATTTTCATAACCGGTAGTGAGAGCATGCCAATCAACAATAGCATAAAAACACTGGTATTCATTTTGTAACTTAATCATATTGACCACAGAACCTAAATAGTTGCCCAAGTGTAAACTGCTGGTAGGACGCATACCATTAAACACTATACCACGAACCATAATCTAACCTCCCAGAAAAAATACTAAAACAATGAAAGTAATAGCTCTAAGCCACCAAAGACTATCCAATGACTGGCAACGTCTAACAAAGTTAAACAAAACGTCACTGCAGGATGCAAAATTTTGCCGATAACCCCAAAATATAAGAGCAAAATAAGAAGAATCGGACCATATGTTTCCAATTCGACATATGTAGAAACACGGGCTGCCGGAAGTAAACCCATTAGTATTTTGGACCCATCTAAAGGTGGAACAGGTATAAGATTAAAGATAGCAAGATAAAGATTATAAATAAATGTCTGATAAAGTATTTGCCGCAAAGGAACAAATAAAACACTAACAAAGAGCAGCTTGGTTTGCTGTAAGCCCAGTAATAAAATAGTTTTTAGTAATATTAAAACAAAAAATGCGGTAACTATATTAGCTGCCGGTCCAGCGGCAGAAACTAATATTAAACCTTGCCGCCGATTACGAAAATAAAAGGGATTAATAGGAACAGGTTTAGCCCACCCAAAGCGGAAAATCCACAACATTAAAAAACCTATAGGGTCTATGTGGGCTAGGGGATTTAGGGTCAGCCTTCCCGCCACCTTTGCCGTGGAATCACCCATAGCGTACGCTGCCCTGCCATGAGCGTATTCATGAACTGTAAGCGCTATTAAGAGAGCGACAATGCGAATTAACATCTCTTGCAAAAATGAAGTAACACCCTGTATATCAAATAAGATCTGTTGAATTGAAACTAGAGTCACCCCCTGAATAAACTTCCAATTGTTTACTGGAAGAAATATCATTGCAAACACAGCAAAATTATACCATAAAGAGCACTAGAAAAAAAGCGCTGCATAGCGCTTTTATACTACAAAAGATGTAACCTTCTTTTTTCCCCACCCATTGGGAATCTGATCGCAGCGAATCAAATCCTGATAAGTTTCCCGACGAATAATAAGGTGTGCCTGACCGTTGCCCACTAAAATTACAGCGGGACGAGGCAAACGATTATAATTGTTAGCCATGGAGTATTGGTAAGCTCCACTGGACAAAACAGCCAACAAATCACCGGGAGCCAAGGACGGCAGTGAAATATCCCTAATTAAAATATCCCCGGATTCACAACATTTACCGGCTATAGTATAGTTTTTAACTGCAGGCAGCTTAGCTTTGTTGGCCACAATCGCTTTATACTCCGCCTCATAAAGGGCCGGTCGCAAGTTGTCGGACATTCCGCCGTCTACAGATGCATAGGTACGTACACCACGTATTTCTTTTATTGCCCCTACCTGATAGACAGCAGTACCTACATCACCCACTAAAGACCTGCCCGGTTCAATCAGCAATTTAGGTAAAAGCAGGTTATAATCCCGACAATATTCTCTAATAGCTTGTGCTAATCTTTGCACATATTCAGTACATGTAACTGGTGTGTCGTTCTCAGTATACTTTATCCCCAAACCGCCACCCATATTCAGTTCCAATAGTTGATGTTTAGTGTGTTTTTTAACCTCAGCCATGAATTTAAGCATCCGTTGAGCTGCCAAAACAAAAGAGTCAAGATTAAATATCTGCGATCCTATATGACAATGAATGCCCAATAAACTAATTTGGGGCAATTGCAAGGCACGTTCGACAACTGTAAGTGCTGTGCCATCATCCAAAGAAATACCAAATTTTGAATCTGTTTGTCCGGTTTGAATATAATGATGGGTATGTGCTTCAATCCCCGGCGTTATACGCAATAGAATATTTGCTTTCGACTTTTTACCTTCGGCTAATTTAGCCAGGATTTCCAACTCCCACGCATTATCAACAACAATTCTCCCTATCCCACTGGCCAAGGCAAAGTTCAGTTCTTCAACACTTTTGTTGTTTCCGTGAAAACATATGTTTTCCGGAGGGAAATCGGCAGCTAAAGCGGTAAATAATTCTCCGCCGGAAACAACGTCCAATCCCAAGCCTTCCTGCTCCATTAAACGGCAGATAGCCATTGTGGAAAAAGCTTTACTGGCATAGAGGATTTGGTAGTCAGGATAAAACTCTCTAAAGGCACGATGATACTCCCTACATTTCTGCCTTAAAGCCATCTCATCAAGTATATAAAGGGGCGTTCCATAGGTATTAGCCAATTGGATAACATCGCACTGCCCAATTTGGAGATGGCCGTTAGCATCAATTTGCATTGTCCCCGGTAAATTCACCCTAGGTCAACTCCTTTATTTTAATACATCCGTAGTAGCGGTATAAAATAAATGACCATAGACGTTAAGTCTTGGCCACATAATTCCAAGGACGCCCATCCCTCCCCGGTCGTGAGATAGCGCTCCACCGGATTTTAGGGGTCAAATCCGGTGACAGTCCTACACTTTTTCAATGTAGACCCAGCTAAAGGGACAGGAGCAACATTCCCTCTAACTTCGGCGGAACTCCCTTTTACCGGCAATCATCAATGCCCTTTTCCTAGCCGGCTACTCTTGAGTGACCGCTCCTCTACCTCACCTCTTACGCAAGAGATGAGGTAAATTATTAATTTTTATAATTTGATATATTTTAACATGGGGCAATTTTTGTGTCAACTGCTTTTCCGTACCGAGAACCTAATACTGTCTTGATCGTAGTATCTACATTCCAACGTTCACAACGACCTCCCCAACGGGCACAGACTTGACCGTCGGCACTGATTTGCAGAATCTCACAGCTATTGGGGCAATGGGAACAGGTAAAACCGGTAACTTGGTAGTTTAAATTACTGACAGAAAAACCTTTAAATTGACTTTTACGATTTCTTGTTGCTCGCTTGGCTAATAGGGCAGCTCCCAAAGCTCCCATAACATTATGATGTGGCGGAACTTGAATCGAAAACCCCAGTGCCCGCTCGAAAGCTAATTTCATACCTAGGTTATTGGCAACGCCTCCTTGAAACAAGACCGGTGCTTGAATATCTTTTCCTTTCGCAACATTGGCCAAATAATTTCTCACCAGCGCCTCACACAAACCATAAATCAAATCTTCTACCTTATGGCCCAATTGTTGTTTATGAATCATATCCGATTCTGCAAAAACTGCACACCTGCCAGCAATTTGCACCGACAAAGTAGCATTCTGAGCCAGTTTCCCAAATTCCTCTATGGGTATATTGAGCCGGGCAGCCTGCCGATCCAAAAAGGAGCCAGTTCCAGCTGCGCAAACAGTATTCATGGCAAAATCGCTCACAACACCTCTGCGCAGTAAAATGATTTTTGAATCTTGCCCACCGATCTCGATCACAGTTTTCACTTGTGGTTCTATTTTTAAAGCAGCAACAGCATGGGCAGTTATCTCATTTTTAATCACATCTGCGCCCACAATTGCCCCTGCCAAACGGCGACCGCTGCCAGTAGCCCCAACACCAATAACTTGGCAATCTTCCCATCGTTTAGCCATAATAGATAAGCCTTCCTGCAATACTTGCAGCGGACGCCCTTGTGTCTTTAGGTATAATGAATCTCTAACCTCTCCTTCTTTGTCCACAACAACTAAATTAGTACTGACAGAACCCACGTCAATACCTAATAATATTTTCATTAGACAACCTCCCTTTGCCAAATTCCGCATCATTCGCCCTGCTCATCCGGTAAACGCCTTGAATCTAACGGATTTAAAAAGCTGGGGCGACTGGCTTTAATGGGTACCGGTCTGCGCAGAATAATATCAAGCATTGCCTTGCCGTTGAAAGGAATTAAAGGCCACAAATAAGGCACATTAAATGACTTAGTTTTAAGTAAGAGCAGGGCAAATAGCACCAAACCTCCAATTAACCCGGGCAAATGAAATAAGCCCACGGATAAAAGCAAAAACAAACGTACTAATCTGATGGCTAAACCAAATTCATAACTAGGAGTGGCAAATGTGCCAACCGCAGCAATGGCCATGTACAAAATTATTTCACCGGTAAATAGCCCAACCTTGATCGCGATATCGCCGATCATAAAAGCAGCTATAATACCTAAGGCTGTAGCTAAAGATGAAGGTGTATGAATTGCCGCCATTCGCACCAGATCCACACCTAATTCGGCTAAAAACAACTGCACAATGATTGGTACCGGTGTTGTTTCCTGCGGGCCAATAAACGATAATTCCGGAGGTAGGAGAGTTGGTTCCAAAACAAAGAGCAGCCAAAGGGGGGTTACTAATAATGATAATAATAAACCAAAATAACGAACCCACCGTAAATATCCGCCTACCACTGCATTCTGTCTGTACTCTTCTGCATGCTGAACATGATGAAAAATTGTAACCGGCGCAATAATAACACTGGGAGAAGTGTCTACCATAACCAATACATGTCCTTCCAAAAGATGAATGGCAGCTACATCAGGCCGCTCAGTGTAACGAACTTGGGGGAAGGGGTTCCAAGTGCCTAAGGTGAGAAATTCTTCAATTGTTTTTTCTGCCATTGGTAGCCCATCGATCTCAATTTTTTTGATCCTTTCTTTTATTACGTCAACTACACCTGGGTTAGCAATATCTTTGATATATAATAAAGCAATATCACTTACCGACCGCTTCCCAACCCGCAGTAATTCCACCCGCAGCGCAGGATCCCTAATGCGCCGTCTCAGCAACGCAGTGTTATATACCAATGTTTCAGTAAAACCGTCCCGCGAACCTCGACTCACCCTTTCGATATCAGGCTCATCCGGGCCTCGGGCCGGATACTCACGGGTATCGATTATTATTGCTTCCACTTCACCCTCTATTAAAAGAGCTACCGGCCCGGCTAAAACATTGTGGATAACGTCATCCAGCAAATTAACCTTTTCTACTTCAAAATAAGGTATACACTTTTTATATATTTTTTCCACCGGATCAGGCACAATATCTTCCCGGCCAAGATGCAGAAGGAATTCCAATATAAAGAGAAAATCATCCTTTACAAAACCATCAATGAAAACAAAGGCTGCCCTTTTGCCGCCAATTTCCACTTCCCGTACAATAACATCAAAACTTTCCCCTATACCCAGTTGTTCTCCCAGATATGAAAGATTATCTGATAATTTTTTCTCTACATGCAAAATCTAATACTCCTTTCGCAGGAAAAGTTCTAAAATAATCGCCAGGTAGCAATGACAAAAGAGAGCCACAAGAAACGCCTTGCCACAACTACCATAGGATTAACTAAACTTGCCAATGGGTTTAAAATCACTCTGCTTTTGTCTTTCTTTTGGCGGCCACCCCTATATTGCGATATTAAATAACAAAGGACAGGCCCCAGATAAATGGCAAATAGCTTCGCTAGAGTATTTTCAGCTACCTGGGTGAAGCCAAAAGCCCCTCCGATTGTCATTGTCAGCACTTCAGCTTTTAATAATACTGTTACCAAGAAACTACATACAACTTGTAGCATTGTTAATAATACAGTATATTGCAAGTATGATGGCCCCACCAAAAGCCATGTTAAAATCAAACCAACCATATCTATTTGAATAACCATTTAACCA
Organism: bacterium; assembly: GCA_050951765.1. Classification (GTDB taxonomy): domain Bacteria; phylum Bacillota; class DTU030; order DTU030; family JBMNJR01; genus JBMNJR01. The sequence goes on from JBMNJR010000003.1 coordinate 32,871, forward strand.
TTTTATCCTCCAGTAAATTCATTTACATCAACTCTTAGGATTAAATAACAAGGATATAAGCAAACCCAGCACAACAGCTGCTGCTACTCCTACACTGGCGTTCTCCAAAACGCCACTGAAAATGCCCCAAAAGCCATTGGCATCCACTTCTTTCATGACACCACTGGCCAACGAATGCCCAAAACCCGGTAAAGGAATGGTTGCCCCGGCGCCTCCAATTTTAACAATTTGTTCATATATGCCCAAACCGCTCAGGATAGCGCCACTGGTAACAAATAAAACTAAGATGTGCGCAGAGGTTAAAGAGGTTAAATCCATTAGTAATTGCCCCAGCATACATATGGCTCCCCCCACCAAAAAAGCAAATAAATAATCCAAGCAATTCACTCTCCCTTATAAATTCTTTTCTATTGCTACCGCATGGGCTATTGCAGGTATGGTCTCCCCTTGTTGATATGTAGTTGGACTCAATAATGCTCCTGTACAAACTAATAAAACACGCTGAAATTGTTGGCCTTCTTCTAATAATGGATAGAAATAGGCTGAAAACACCGCTGCCGAACACCCGCACCCGCTGCCACCGGCTTGGGTATCCGGATCCGGATTGTAGATAATTACACCACAGTCCGTATAGCGCCCGGATAAATCATATCCTTCTTTGGCCAGCATTTCCTGTGCCAAGGTTTTTCCTACGCTGGCCAAATCTCCGGTAGCAATAAGATCATAATAATCCGGTCTCCTCCCTGTATCCTGAAAATGTTGCATTATTGTGTGTACTGCAGCAGGTGCCATGGCAGTACCCATATCCATAGGGTCATTAATTCCCATATCAACAACCTTACCTACTGTAGCCGCAGTTAGGTATGGACCTTTACCGTTTTGGTCCAAAATAACTGCAGCCGCACCTGTTACGGTCCGCTGTGCCGTAGGGGGACGTTGCACGCCTAGTTCCAGGGGATAACGGAATTGCCTCTCTACAGCTTGGTAATGGCTGCTGGATCCCACAATGACCCGCCGGGCAAAACCGCCATCAACAACCATCCCGGCTAAACCTAAACCTTCGGCAAAAGTTGAACATGCTCCAAACAGCCCGTAAAAAGGAACTGGTATCTCCCTTGCAGCAAAATTGGATGCGGTAATCTGATTTAATAAGTCGCCGCTAAACATAAAATCAATTTGATCAAATGTATAACTAGACTTTTGTAAAACTAACTGTACTGATTCTAAGAGTAGTTTACTTTCGGCCTTTTCCCAACTGCTTTCTCCGTACAACGGATCTTGTATCACCTGATCAAAATAATTGCCTAAGGGGCCTTCACCTTCCTTTTTGCCTACTATGGATGCAGTGGCAATAATAGATGGTGGATTTGAATAAAGGACAGTACTACGACCCACCTTTTTTCCGTTCAATGTCAACCCCTCCCTATCTATGCAAAAGCCAATATATCAAACCGACCAACCAGGCACTGGTCATCCCATAGACTAAAACCGGCCCGGCAATGGTGAACATCCTCGCTCCAACTCCCATAACATATCCTTCCCGTTTAAAATCCATTGCCGGAGCAACTATGGAATTTGCAAAACCAGTGATCGGCACCACAGAACCAGCTCCGGCAAAACGCCCAATCTTATCATAAATGCCGAGTCCGGTCAAAATTGCTCCCAAAAAAATCATTACCGCAGCCGTCGGCCCACCGGCCGCTTGTTGGTCCATACCTAGAGAGATAAAAAAATTTAAGACTGCCTGGCCTAATGTGCTAATTAAGCCGCCTACAATAAAAGAAACAAGCAAATTACGGCCTAGTGGTGGGCGCGGTTTGCGCCAATTGGCCCATTGCTTGTATTGCTCCTGTTCTTTTGTTAGCTTTGCCATTTCTTTCTCACCTCGTACAAGGTTATTATCACACAAAATAACCACTTTCATACAAGCATGGAAAAAGAGCACCAGTACGGTGCTCTTTACAAAAAATTACAGTCCCGCTTTCGTAGTTGTATGTTCTACTGGGAATGCAACCTTTACATCTGCCTTATATTCCACAATCCGGCCATTTTCAACATTGGCAGTTAAGTTATACACTTCAACACCGGTAATACCTCTTATGGTAGCAGATGCCTCACGAACTGCAACTTCCACTGCATCTTGCCAACTCCGCGGCGATTCACCAACTACCTCAATCACTTTAACCACAGTCATTTTGTGTATACCTCCTATAGTTTAATTATTGAAGATGCAATATTTTGTTATTCCCACCCCTTTCTACGATTGTACAACAGTAATTACAATTATTATTATCGTTCCAAAATAATCCATTGGAGCAATGAACCCATAACTTTTCCCAGTATCAGGGCGGCAGCAATTTTACCGGTATGCGATAGTAGTTGTAAACGACGGGCCAATACCGGCAGTACATTCAATACCTCCGCTAAAGCTGCTGCCACCAATCCAATAAAAACACCTGCAGAAAACCCAACAAGTAAAACTGGGAGCAGTCCTAATTGTACTCGTATAGTAAAAAAATAGATAAAACTTCCTAACATTGCGCCACTCAATAGCGCTATTTCACTAACAAATACATATTTTTGATTTTGCGTCAATTGCAACAGGCGGGGGACTAAATCCAAGATCGTGATAAAGGCTGCAAGGGCGCCTCCTACAGCTACTCCTTGCGCCATTCCGATTATTACTAACAAACTTGCATACATTAATCCCAATCTGGAACCGCCTCCACTGCTTCAGGTAAAACCTGTGCCTGTTCCTGTCGATCCCGCAAGTATTGGTTGATATTTTTTTCATATAGATGCATCTCAATTTCCAAAGGGCTTGGCTCACTGCCCCCCAATTTCTTACCTATGTGATTAAAAAACAATAACATACCTGCTCCTATTCCCAATGAATAACTGACAGGTAGAATCAATGACTGCATATTATCTTTTCCCGTCAAAAAGAAGTATAGTTTCCGGTGTGTTTCCGCCATATTTACATCATTGTGGAAGCTAATAATAGTAAGAGCAGATCCAATGAATAACAATAAACATACCAGTGTCAATAGTAATACTTGATTCCCTCGCCTTTGCTGATCATTGATAACCTCAACAATTACATCTAAATCGCCTAATGGATAAACAACAACACCGGGACACTCCCGTTGAATGAAAGTTAAAATATCGATCCCAGCAATCACTTTACACCTGCCAATTTGTTTCTTAATCTGTAAAAACGGTGCGTGCATTATTCTTTCCAATCCTTCGCTGGTAGTTCGATAGTCCAATAGTTCTGCCAAAGATATAACCTTCTCCGGTAATACTGCAATTTTGCCTTTACCTTTGATAAAAATTCTTGCGGTATCATAATCCATTCAGTTGGTATTCCCCTCTCAATAAATCTGAACGGTAAACCAATTTACCATATGAAGGTTCCTGCTGCCTCCATATTTTCTGCAGTAGAAACCAACCAAGGACAGCAAGTGTAAGAAATAAAAAAACTATAAAGATAGTTTTTTTCATCCCATATTCCCCTTTCAGCGGCAACAGTAATAGTATAACTCGCCAGATTTTTTTCATGCAAAAACCGCAGGTTAATCATCCTCCCTGCGGTCTGTATCCAATAATTCTTTCATTTGTTTGAGAATCTGTTTTTCCAACCGGGAAATTTGTACCTGCGATAAGCCGAGTATTTTCGCTACTTCTGTTTGGGTTTTATCCTGGAAAAAACGAAGGAAGATTAGCTGCCGTTCCCGTTTTTTTAATTTTTGTATAACATGTTTCAGCATTACGATATTTAGCCAATCTTGCTCCCCTTCGGCCTGAGCCAACTGATCCGAAATGAGAATCGGATCCCCTTCATCTTGATATAATGGTTCAGATAAAGATGTTGGTAGTTGAATTGCATCTAAGGCTGTAGCCACCTCCGCTGCTTCCATCCCCACTTCCGCTGCCAACTCCTGCAATGTAGGATCCCTGCCTAAACGCTGGGTCAGCGCCTCCGCAGTTCTTCTAATCCGATAAGCGTTTTCCTTTAAGGAACGGCTAACCCGAATGGGATTATCATCCCGCAAAAAGCGTCTAATTTCTCCAATGATCATTGGAACAGCATATGTGGAAAATTTCACACCGAAACTGGTATCAAAATTATCAATGGCCTTAACCAGTCCTATACAACCAACCTGAAATAAATCCTCCTGCTCATACCCCCAAGGGGCGAAGCGTTGAACTACAGTACGTACTAATTTTAAATTTGACTCGATCAGCCGTTGTCTAGCCTCCTGATCTCCAGCTTGGGCTTGTTGAATTAAAGCAATGACCTCATCATCCATTAAGGGGGATATATCCTGCCAATTAAAGTTCACCATGTATCTGGCCATGGTATAACCCCCTAATCAGTTAATTTTGGTATTTTTTTGCGCATAATTACCTTCGTCCCAAGTTTCTGCTTATCGATGGAAAGGTTAGGCTTTTTAATTAATCCTAATCTATACCCCAATAGCTGAATAAAAGAAGAACTCACCTGGCGAGCAGGACTATGAGAAGCTGTGGAAACGATAACCTCATCCATGCACTGTTCCATCAGATTAAATCCTATACCTATCCGTTCCTCCGGTTGCGAAGTTTTACCGAACTGTTTCGCATGCTCTACATCGGATATCCCCTTGCCTTGATCAGTAACGATAATTTCCACATTATGATCAGAAAACAGCCGCACACAAATACTAACTATTCCCGCAGGATCGCCATTGTAACCATGGACGATGGCATTAGTCACCGCCTCTGATACCGCAGTATTAATATCATCTAAATCTGCCAAAGTTGGATCCAATTGTCCAACAAAGGCCGCCACAGTTGCCCTGGCAAAGGAAATGTTATTAGATTGGGCTGGGAACTCTAGCTTCATCTGATTTATAATATCCATTCCTATTCAACCTCCTCCCTGAGTTGGTAAGCTTCTTCCTCTGTATTATAAATCGGAATAATCCGATCAACCCCTGACAATTCCAGCAACCTGCGAACCTGAGAAGCAGGTGTCGTTAATATAAATTGCCCTGGCTGTTCACAAAAGCGTCGATACCTCCCCAAGATTAAACCGAGCCCCGAACTGTCCATAAAGGGAACACCGGCTAAATTTAACAGTAGTGTCTTACCTACTGCTTGCGCAATTGCCTTATCTATCACTTCTCTAACTTTACCTACTGTATGATAATCTAACTCCCCATACAGCCTAACGGTAAGCATATGATTTCCTTCTTGCAGCTCGATCTTCACAAAGAAGCACCCTCCTTCCAATCACTTTCCTTTTTTTGGAATTCTACCTTTCTAAGAAAACTCCTGCTACAAAAAATAAAAAACCCCACCGGCGCAGTGGAGTTGAAAATTTAATAGTTAGGCTCGCAAACAGCTACGCCACATCATGTATAGTTGACGCCCATTGGCAAATAATCCAACTACATATCTGTGAATACTCGATAAAGTAGGGATTAATAAACTAAATCCCTAGCGGCTAAAACGAAACCAATTCCGAAACAGATACCAAGAATTCAAAATCGGATTACTTTTGGCTACACTTGCTGCCGTAACCAAGTCAACCTTACCAATCATATTTCCTTCTTGCCATATTTGCGCTTCACCGCACTTATACCCTGCTTCTACAGGGGCTGTTAGTGCGTCACAATCAAGATTAACTTTAGTTTCAAACTCTATTTGTCCTTTCCGTAAAGTAATATAAAGATCTGTAGCTGCCATTATTGGTACCTCTTGTTCCTTGCCTTTATTAACAGGCAGCAATTCAAATACTTGCCCCCTGGAGATTACTCGTTCCGAAATATAATTGGCAAACCCATGTTGAAACAGCTCTATAGTTTCGGAAAAATGACCATTGGCAGCCTGACAATTCATCACAACACTGATCAGCCGCAGTCCATCCCTTTTGGCTGTTGCTGCTAAACAATAACCGGCCTCTTCTGTCCACCCGGTTTTAAAACCATCTACGCCATCGTACCAAACCAGCAACTTATTGGTATTCCAGAGGTCTAAAGGTCGCGGATCAGGGCGAAATTGGGGATATTCATAAATAGAAGTAAATTCCAATAATTTAGGACAATTAAGGGCAGTACGACACAAAATGGCGGTATCATAGGCACTCATATAATGATTCTCTACAGGAAGGCCATGGCTATTGACAAAATTAGTATCTTTCATCCCTATCTCCCGTGCCCGTTGATTCATCATTTCAACGAATTTTTGCTCGCTACCGGCGATATGTTCTGCAACCGCTATACAGGCATCATTAGCAGAGGCTACTGCTATGGCAATCAGCAACTGTTCTAAAGGCCATACTTCACCGGGCTCAAGCCACACTTGGGTACCAACTATATTTCTGGTATTTTCGCTGATTAAAACTTGATCCTGTAAATTAACCTTCCCCGTCTCCAATCCTTCAACAGCTAACAACAGTGTCATTATCTTAGTCATACTGGCAGGAGGCCTAGGAGTATTAGGGTCTTTGGCGAACAAAATATTTCCAGAATTTGCATCCATTAATATTGCGCTAGCAGCTTCAGTTTCCAGCTCCTGCCCCCAGGCCGGTATTACTGCCGATAGTAGCCAGAAAACACACAAAAGCAAAACCACTATTTTCTTTTTTAACCCCTTACACCACCCCATAATTATTTCCCCCCTTCCTTACCTTAATATGAAAGGGAAGGCCAGTTTATGACCTTCCCTGCTTTAATCTTTCATAACGAATGACAATTTAAATTATATTGCTTCAACAATCGCCTTAAGTAAAAGCTGTAAAGAAGCGCATGCTTTTCTGGCAACATCTATTACTTGCATATGATTTATATTATGCGGCTGATGTCCCACAGCCATATTGGTGATACATGAAATACCCAAAACCCTCATCCCCATATGATTGGCAACAATCACTTCCGGAACTGTCGACATGCCGACGGCATCTGCCCCAATTTGGGCAAAGAAAGCCAACTCTGCCGGCGTTTCAAAACTTGGCCCTGTTACGCCTATATATACGCCTTTCTTAATCTCAATACCCACTTCTTGAGATTTCCTCAACGCCAAAAGTTGTAAATCTTCATTATAAGCAGCACTCATATCAGGAAAACGCGGCCCCAGTTCCGGATCATTAAACCCAATTAAAGGATTATTCCCCATAAAATTAATATGATCTTTGATCAGCATTAAATCACCGGGGGAAAATGCAGGATTAATTCCTCCGGCAGCATTTGTAATCAGCAATTTATTAATCCCTAAAGCTCCCATTACTCTGATGGGAAAAGTAAGCTCCTGCATGGAATAACCTTCATAATAATGACATCTTCCCTGTAAAACTAAAACCTCTTTATCGCCTAATTTACCGCAAATCAAATTGCCAGCATGACTTTCTACCATTGATTGCGGGAAATGCGGAATACATTTATAAGGTATAACAACTTGTTCCCTTACCTCAGCGGCTAGTTCGCCTAAACCTGTCCCGAGGATCATTCCTATTTGTGCAGGGTTGACAATTCGCTGGCGCAAGTAATTAACGGTTTCTTCCATATTAGCACGAAAATTATCCACCTCTAACTTCCTCCTTTGACCTTATTAACTCATCGGCAAAACTAGTTCCCGGTCCATGCCACTGAATATTGAACAAACATGCAATTGTGGCCGCAACATCGGCAAATGTCTTGCGTGTGCCTAAATTAATAGACCTGCAACCAGTTCCAGCAATCAAAAGCGGCACATATTCCCGGGTATGATCTGTACCACTTATGGTCGGATCACATCCGTGATCTGCGGTAATAATTAACAGAGCCTTTGCAGCCATTGCCCTTTGCAATTCCGGTAAAAAACAATCAAATTCTACCAGAGCTTGCCCATAACCAAAAGGATCGTTGCGATGCCCATAATTCATATCAAAATCCACCAGATTAACAAAAAGCAGTCCACTATTACATTCCTTAATAATCTCTAAAGTTTTAGCCATACCATCTTTATTATTACTAGTTGTGACAGAATAATCAAGGCCACGCCCGGCAAAAATATCACCTATTTTTCCAATCCCAATCACTGTTTGCCGCTGTTCTTGCAAGCGATCCAAGATAGTCTTTACCGGCGGTTCTAAAGCAAAATCCTTTCGGTGAGCAGTCCGCTGAAAGTGACCCGGTGTGCCGCGAAAAGGCCTGGCGATCACCCTGCCAACTGCGTGCTTTCCTTGTAGAATCTCCCTGGCGATGCAGCATATTTTATAAAGCTCATCAGTTGATATCACGCTTTCGTGGGCGGCAATTTGCATTACACTATCACCGGAGGTATAAACAATTAGCTTACCGGTGCGCAAATGTTCCTTACCTAAACGTTCAATTATTTCCATACCCGATGCATTAACATTGCCAAACAATTTATGGCCTGTGGACTTTTCTATGGCAGAAATTATCTCTTCAGGAAAACCTTGCGGATAGAGCGGAAAAGGATTTGCTAAAACTACTCCCGCCAATTCCCAATGACCGGTAATGGTGTCTTTGCCGGCAGAAGCAGGCTGCATTCGCCCCCACCCTCCTATTGGAGAAGGAACCGGTGGTACACCGGCTACAGGTACAAGATTACCTAATCCCATTTTCTCTAGGTGCGGCAGTTTAAGCCCGCCTACAGCTCTTGCCACATTGCCCAATGTATTGCTACCGGCATCGCCGTAATCCTTGGCATCAGGTGCAGCACCGATACCGAGGCTGTCAAGGACAATAATTATTACCCTTTCTACCTGTTGCAAAACAATATCACCTCTTGATCACATCACTACATACAACTAATAAAGGCCTCTATTTTTTTGCAGTTTATCTAAGCCCGGGGATGAAATTGCTGATAGATCTCCCATAAACGCTGCTTGCTTAAATGAGTGTAAATCTGCGTCGTAGAAATATCAACATGCCCCAATAATTCCTGGACAACCCGCAAATCCGCACCATTGTCTAATAAATGCGTGGCAAAAGAATGTCTTAATGTATGGGGGCTTATTTCCTTTTTAATCCCTGCCTTTTGGGCATATTTTTTTATTAACTGCCATATTGCCTGGCGAGTTATCCGGTTTCCGCGGGCATTAAGAAAAAAAGCCTTGCCGGAAGCAGAACTAACCAGATGAGGATATCCGGATCGTAGATAACCTGTTAAAGCCAATAAAGCTTTTTTACCAATAGGGACAATCCGCTCTTTTCCTCCTTTGCCTAAACAACGAACATAACCTAAGGGGAAATTAATACTGCCCTTATCCAACAGCACAAGTTCCGACACCCTTAAACCGGCGGCATACAGAAGTTCCAGCATCGCCCGATCACGAAAGGCCGTAGGCGATGCCCCTTGCGGTTGCGTTAATAGTTTTTCTACTTCTTCCAGGGTCAATACCTGTGGCAATGTTCTGCTTCGTTTGAGTGAGGATAAAAGATGAGTCGGATTGGTGCCGATTAACTGTTCTTTATAGAGATAATTATAAAAAGCCTTTATGGCAGCCTTTTTACGGGCAATGGTTGAATCAGCTAATCCAGCACGCTTTAAGGAAAGAAGATAACCGGTCAAAAGGGTATGATTGACCAGTAATACAGAAATCCTTTCCTCAATAAAGGAAAAAAAATCGGTAATATCAATGTTATAGGCAGCAACAGTATTCTCGGCCAAGCCCTTTTCTACCCTTAAATAAGCAAGGAAAGCATCAAGCAAGAATTGTTTGTCTTCCTTCATCACACCCACCCAATTTCAAATATCTTATATCTTATTCTCCTTTGACACTCCACTGTAATTTCCACATTTTTAAATAAAATCCTTTTCTTGCGGAAAGATTTCTCCGGTAACTGCCGCGGTTAATAAACTCATGCCACCCTACGACAGCAGCAGGGGGTAAAATTGTACTGCAGCATTATACAGAGAAGTGGAAGTGCATAAATAGAAAAAATCCCGGTACCAAGACTGGGATCATCTACAGATTTATACCTTTGGATTCTCAGGTATTTAAAGTACAAAATCAAAATACCCACTTGCTGACCAAACCGATAAAAACCGGACTAATATAAATTTCTACTAAGGAGGCCAATATGCCCATTCCGGCTGCCAGTAAGGCCAAACAACTATACCCAAAAACCTGTTGCGGATATACATGCACATTGTGTCTGAGCAAGCGGCTTCTAATGATAGCCAAGGAAAATGAAATAGCTGCTACTGACATAACCACCAGCGCCGGGATTAAAAATAAGCTGGGGGGAAGTACAGAGGCAATACTAAAAAAAACCCCCTTAAAACCAATTTCATAAACAAGAAAACCAACAGTAAATCCCAAAGCAAAGCCTTTAGTGAAGACCATTACTAAAACTAATGGCAAACCGATCACTATTAAACCAAAGCACCAAATTAAACCAATTGTCTGCAAATTATCTATGATGGAATTATGCAATAAAGAATCTGTCTTAGCCAGCAAAGGATTCATTCCTTGGATAAATACCTCTAAGTACGAAAACAATTCGGTCTTTTGTTGGCTGTTAAGAGCCTTGACTGCCAGGGCGCCAAAGATGATTCCCATAAGAAACAACAAGATAACAAAAAGATAAACTCCCAAGTTTTCCCGTAGGTATTCTTGGAAGAATTCTCTAACTTGTCCCCTGCGGTACATTAGACACACCCCCTGGCTTAAACTTCTCTAATAACTATGAGCGCCGCAGGAATAATATACCTGTTGAGTATTAATTACCTTCCAACTTAGCCCACAAAAAAAGACCAATAATAGTTTTCCCATCTCTTATTTCTCCCGCAGATAATTTTGCTAAGGCTTCCGCAAAAGGCATTACCCGGATATTAATCTCCTCGTCAGCCTCCAGGTGTTGTTCACCTGCCTGTAATTCCCGTGCCAAATATAGATGTACAATTTCATTGGAAAAACCGGGGCTAGTATAAAAACTAAACACCTTTTCCCAACTTGCTGCCCGGAATCCTGTTTCCTCCCATAACTCCCTTATTGCACATTGCCGGGGATCTTCGCCGGGCTCTAGCTTCCCCGCCGGTATTTCCCACATATCTTCATCCGGAGCCTTTCGATATTGGCGGATGAGTACAATTTCCTTTTTGTCAGTAAGGGCAACAATGGCCACTGCGCCGGGATGTTCTACTATTTCCCTGGTAGCCCTTTTACCATGTGAGAGTTCAACCTCATCAACCCGCAAGTTAATTATTTTGCCGGAAAAAATTTTTCGGCTTAATAATGTCTTTTCCATGCAGAATACACCTCCTATGTTAATTGTATAATAACGGCTCCTTTTTCATAAAATATGGTATGTATATATAGCCATTATCTTAGAAAATAATAAAATTGTCCAGGCATTAAGCGAATCCTTAAAGAGGTGAGTAATTTGCACATTGCCCTCACTGCCACCGGTCTCTTTATTACCGGAACCAGGAAAGAAGTACTGCGGCAATTGGCATTATTTAATCGGCATTATCTAACTTTGGGTGAACTTCTTTGGCATGAACATTATAGAACTCCCCCGCAATAACGCCCGCTGCCGCTGCCGCTAAAAAGTAATATTCTTCCTCCTCAAATCCTCGCCCCATGGTAGTTAACTCTATATTCCTCTCCCCAAGTATTTCTATAGACACAGCCCCATCGACCATCATAATTTTATGTTGTCCCCAAACCCCGGCGGATTTTAATTGAGCACGGATTCTATCATATAACTGCCGCCTAAGCAAAGGTAGGGCAATAATTGCCGGGCGCAGGGCTATCCTGCCTAAGGCAGTTAACGAGTGATGGCTAACCCCTTGATGCCGCGCCCTACAATCGGCAAAATTAAGCCGGGGCACTACAATTGGTTGTCCGCCTAAAATCGATATAGCATTAATTATTTCACCCAATTCCATTGCCGTTGAGCCAAACTTTGTGCCCGTGCCGACTATTCCTGGACCCATAGCCACAATCATTACATCAGCGCCCAGCACATGATCCGCAGCCAATAGCCCGCTATAGAGATTAACCGCCTCCAGATCGCCGCCAAAAGCATGTCCGATGGTTATTGTTCCATCCAGTAAATTATTTTCCCTTAGCCGAAAAACCAGTTTACTTAATTCAATGGGCAGTGCAGCGCCATCGGTCATCAGATAGACAATCTTTGCTTGCCCTTTAGTTGTCCTCTTTATTGCAGCGGCAACTGCCGGCAGTATGCTATGCAAAGAACCGCAAACTATGGGTAGTAAGCTGCGCAGCTTTTCCGCTTGCGCCATAACCTGATGATAAGGGCTGTCTTGTTCTTCCACTGCCAAACAGGCGAACTGCAGAGGGGTATAACGCAGTTTCATGATATGACCTGGTTTATTTATTTCTACCTTTTCATGTCCTATGACATGAATGATATAATGATACCCTCCTGTACCCAAACCAAGAAAATCGGCAGTAGTATTTAAGACCACCTGATGTCCTGGAAGAACACGACCGGTAAACAGTTCATAATTCAAAGCTCTTTGCACTTTACCTGCCACCAGCACAAAAACCTCTCTTGCTCTGTTGCGTTTAGCACCTAATGCTACCACAGTACCAAGGTCTTTACAAAGCACTGCCGTACCTCCCCAAGCCAAAGAAATAATAGCTGGCGCCTTATTATTATCCGTAGATACAAAAATTTATATTAAATATCTATACGCAGATAATCTAGCGCTTGGTCACTTGTAAAACTAGTTTAGCCACTCGTCACTGGGCATCTCCACTCATTTTTAGGTTAGAGGTGGAAAGGTTAGCTTGGTAGAAAGCAAACAGAAAAAAGTTAATAATTATCAGATTTATATATTTATTTATCCCTATATTTAGCAATTATCGTTGAAATTGCCGGACTATCGCAATAAAACTCCAAAATAGTGAGATATTAAACGAATTTTTCCCACAATCTCTAAATATGAGAATCTTTCTTCACTTTGCTTACTAGACATTCAATTTATTTTCATGTATGATAATTAAATATATGAAAGGAGGGATTTGCTTAATGCAACAACAACTGGCAACACAGCAAAGAGAAAATTGGGCATCCAAGTTTGGTTTCATCATGGCGGCAGCCGGCTCAGCCATCGGCCTGGGAAATATCTGGAGATTCCCTTACCTGACCGGTGACAATGGTGGTGGTGCATTTATAGTTATTTATTTAGCTTGTGTTCTTTTTGTAGGTCTGAGTATTATGATTGCCGAGTTTGCCGTGGGAAGAAAAACTGGTCTGGCTGCAGTGGGCGCATACAAAGCGCAGAATAAGAATTGGACCTTTGCCGGAGCATTGGGAGTTCTCAGCGGATTTTTTATCATGGGCTTTTATCCGGTAGTAGGCGGGTGGGCATTGGCATATATGTTCAAATCTGTCACCGGCTTGTTGGCAGCTCCGGAAGCAATCGGAGACGCCTTTGGCGCCTTTATTTCTGCTCCTGTGGAGCCGTTGATATGGATGGTTATTTACTTAGTGATTAATGTTTTTATAGTTGCCAAAGGTGTTGCCGGCGGAATTGAAAAGGCCGGTAAAATATTAATGCCTACCTTATTCCTCCTCCTTGTTTTCATTATCATTCGTAGTGTAAGTTTACCCGGTGCCAATGCAGGTCTTACATTTTTGTTTGCTCCTGATTGGTCAAAAGTCACAGGGCAGACCTTCCTCGCTGCATTGGGGCAAGCCTTTTTCTCCCTCAGTCTCGGTATGGGCTGCATGATTACTTATGGCAGCTACTTAAGCAAGAAAGAAAACTTGCCGAGCAATGCCTTGACAGTCGTCTCAATGGATACAGCTGCTGCTCTTCTAGCTGCCATTGCAATATTCCCGGCTCTATTTGCTTTCGGCATGGCCCCGGATCAAGGTCCAGGACTAGTATTTGTATTGGTACCATCTATATTCGCACAAATGGGTGCCGCAGGACCATTATTCTCAATTATATTTTTCGCAGCCTTAGCAGTTGCCGCTCTCACTTCATCGGTATCTTTATTAGAGGTAGTAGTTGCCTATTTGATCGACGAAAAAAATATGCCTAGAAAATCGGCAACTTATATTTCATCGACAATCATGGCAGTAATGTGTATTCTCTCATCCCTTTCTATGGGTACCCTGGCAGGAGTTAAGTTATTTGGGGTCGGTTTCTTTGACTTCTTTGACATATTAACCGATAAAATATTCTTAGCAATCGGCGGTATGCTCCTGGCAATTTTTGTCGGTTGGTTTATGAACAAGGAAGATTTGAAAAACGAGCTGACAAATGACGGCACTGTAGCATTTGGTTTGTTTGAATTATGGTATACTTTAATAAAATATATTATCCCGCTTCTAATTCTTATCATTGCCATTATGGGCATTCGCGCTATCGAACAAACAAGCCTGATGCTATTCGGAATTGGCATTATTATAGTCATGGCGATATTCTCCAAGAAACTATAGAGTTTCACTTATACGCCTATCTAAAGGTCTCGCTTTTAACGCGAGTCCTTTTTTTTGTGTTCCCCGGGCACACAAATGAGCTGATGACTCTAAACAATCCCAATAACCTCTTTTGCACCCCGTTCAATGGCTTGAATGTTAAGCGGGATTAAATTGTGCCGCCTTTCAGGTAAAACCTGCTTTAATACTTGCGCCAATGTGGTAAATGATACTGCACTTATTAGCTGATTCAAGGCGCCTAACATCACCATATTTGCGATCCGACTATTACCCAAATCATCAGCAATTTCAGTAGCCGCAATTTGCACAACCTTTTTCTTATCCCCTGAAGGTGTATAGTCCACTAAAGACTTGTTCACAAGCAGGATTCCACCGGGACGCAAGCTATTTTCAAATTTAGTTACCGAGGGCAAATTCATGGCAATCACACAATCCGGTTGTGAAACAACCGGAGAGCCGATTTCACTATCACTTATTACAACAGTGCAATTGGCGGTACCCCCTCGCATTTCCGGTCCATAGGCAGGCAGCCAAGATACCTCTTTCCCCTCTAACATACCTGCATAAGCTAATAATTGCCCCAAAAGCAATACTCCTTGACCTCCAAAACCGGCGCTAATTATTTCATGGCGCATACTATTTCACCTCCCCAGGGACTATAAACTCACCTAAAGGAAAATAAGGGATCATATGCTCCTCTACCCATTGGAGGGCTTTTGCCGGATGCAAGCCCCAATTTGTGGGACAAGTTGATAGAACTTCCACCATGCCGAACCCTGTTCCTGCCACTTGTACTGAAAAAGCTTTTTTGATCGCCCTTTGGGCTTGTATAATATGCGCAGGGCTATTCACAGCCGCCCGCGCCAAATACTTAACCCCGGCCAAAGTGGCCAGCATTTCCGCCATCCGCAAAGGATAACCGGCGACATTGACATTCCGTCCCGATGGCGTTGTGGCGGTAATTTGGCCTTCCAAACTGGTAGGTGCCATTTGCCCGCCAGTCATCCCATAGATGGCATTATTGACATAAATCACCGTTATCCGCTCACCGCGATTGGCAGCATGAATTATTTCAGCTGTGCCGATGGAGGCTAAATCACCATCTCCTTGATATGTGAATACTATTCGATCCGGCAGTGCCCGTTTAATGCCGGTGGCCACTGCCGGTGCTCTGCCATGGGCGGCTTGCTGCCAATCACATTCTAAATAGTCATAGGCAAAAACCGAACAGCCAACAGAACCTACACCAATGGTACGTTCCAGTAAGGCCAGATCATCAATTGCCTGTGCCACTAAACGATGAATAATCCCATGGGTGCAACCGGGGCAGTAATGCATTGTAACATCGCTTAAAGCATGTGGCCGTGCAAAAACCAGTTTCATTTCGCCACCTCCTCACCTGCAAGAACCCGCAACCGCTGATAGACTTCATCCGGGGTAGGAACCATGCCGCCCATGCGGCCGTAAAACTCCACAGGGATTCGACTACCTGCTAACGCCAAACGCACATCTTCAACCATCTGACCAGCACTCATTTCCACCGTTAAAACAGCCTTAACTCCTGCTGCGGCATTTGCAATGGCTTTGTAAGGAAAAGGAAATAGTGTTATGGGCCGGATCAAGCCGGCAGGTATACCGTTGGTACGTGCAATATCGACGGCAGAGCGAGCAATACGGGCAGAAATCCCATACGCAACCACAACCAACTGCGCATCTTCCATTTGATAAGCATCATACCTAATTTCCGCCTCAGTTATTCGCTTGTATTTAGCCTGCAGGTGAAGATTATGTTTTTCCAGTTTCTCTGCTTCCAAGTGAATAGAACTAATCAGATTTTTTTGCCGCCCCTTTCTGCCGGTGGTTGCCCACGGCTTCGGTATTGATTTTACCTCAACTTGCTTGAACTCAACCGGCTCCATCATTTGCCCTAAGATACCATCCCCTAAAATCATCACCGGATTCCGATATTGATCTGCCAAAGTGAAAGCTAAGATGGTTAAATCAACCATTTCCTGCACAGAAGCAGGCGCTAAAACTAATAAGCGATAATCTCCATGGCCACCACCCTTAGTCGCTTGGAAATAGTCCGATTGCGCCGGCTGTATCCCACCCAGCCCTGGCCCACCGCGAACAATGTTCACAATTACACATGGCAGTTCTGCACCGGCCAAATAGGAAATCCCTTCCTGTTTCAAACTGATCCCTGGACTCGAAGAGGAAGTCATTACCTTAGCCCCAGCTCCGGCAGCTCCATAAACCATATTGATCGCCGCAATTTCACTCTCTGCCTGCAAATAAACCCCGCCTACTTCAGGCAACCGACGGGCCAAGTATTGCGGGAGTTCACTTTGTGGCGTAATCGGATAGGCAAAATACAAACGACAACCGGCACGTATGGCCGCTTCCCCCAATGCCTCGTTCCCTTTCATTAAAACCCTCTCTCCCATACGCTCACCCCCTATTTATAAACCTTGATCACAGTATCAGGGCAAATACGGGCACACATTGTACAGCCGGTACATTTATCCATATCTGTTACCGTTGCCGGATGATATCCCAGCTTATTAATTTTATTAGAGAGCTTGATGATTTTTACCGGACAGACGGTTGTACATAATTCACACCCTTTACACCGCTCCTCATTAAACTCAACTTTAGCCATCTATTACCCTCCTCTGCTCTACAATGCTTTAGCAAATTATTTAATTTGGATTGGATAAGACTTGCTTACTTCCTCCCCCCTGAGAACCCGTAGAGCACCGTACGCTAATGCCTCCATTTCCCCCTCACCGGGGAATGTGAAAACCGGAGCAATGAACCCAATTCTCTCGATTAGCCAATCAGTCACCAAGGAAGAATAAACCAAACCTCCGGTCAAAACAATCGCATCAACTTGACCTTTGAGTACCGTGGCAGCGGCACCGATTTCCTTAGCGACCTGATAGAGCATTGCCTCATAAACTAGTTTTGCCTTTTGATCGCCTTTTTTAATTCTTTTCTCCACCTCACGTGCGTCATTGGTTCCCAAATACCCAACTAAGCCCCCTGCACCAACCACCTGCCGGTATACAGCTTCTTTGGTCATACTGCCATTAAAACATAGCTCGATTAATTGGCCTACCGGCACGCCGCCTGACCGTTCCGGTGAAAAAGGTCCTTCGCCATCAAGAGCATTATTTACATCAATAACTCTTCCCTGCTGATGAACGCCGACAGAAATGCCTCCCCCCAAATGAGCAACAATTAAGTTTACAGCATCATATGTAGTTCCTAACTGGGCTGCAGTTTTTCTGGCAACTGCCTTTTGATTCAGTGCATGAAAAATGCTTATCCGTTCAATACCGGCCATCCCGGAAATTCGCGCGATTGGCTCCAATTCATCAACCACAACCGGATCGACAATAAAGGCGGGCACAGCAGCCATTTCCGCTATTTCCTTCGCCAATAACGCACCTAAATTGGAAGCATGTTCTGCTCTGTTAGGTCCTTTAAGTTCCGCTACCATTTCATCAGTAATCAAATATGTTCCCCCGGGAAGCGGCTTCAACACCCCTCCCCTTCCCACTACAGCAGCGATGGAAGTAAGCTTTATTTTTTTCTGATCAATAAATTCTAAAATTACCTGTAAGCGAAAGTGATATTGATCCATAATCCTTGCGTAACGGCTAATATCTTCCTGAGAATGACGCAATGAAGCCTCCAATAGCAATGATTCACCTTGGAAAAAAGCCACTTTAGTCGACGTAGAGCCTGGATTTATTACCAGGATGCCCTCGTTACTCATTTTTATCATCCCCCCAACCAATCACCCCATGCTATGACAACAAAAATTAATTCCACATTTTTCCGCTGGTTAACAAGCTTACAGCAATGGATAATAATTTCGTTTGCTGTGAATCTGCCCGTGAAGTCAAGACAATTGGCGCTCGGGCACCGGCAATTAAACCGGCAATTTTAGTATCAGGACTAAAGTAGGCCAACGCCTTATAAAATACATTTCCCGCCTCAATATCAGGCATTAATAGAATATCAGCCCGGCCAGCCACCGCTCCACCGATCCCTTTCCTAGCCGCTGCTGCTAATGATACGGCATTATCCAGCGCCAATGGTCCGTCAACTTCAACTCCGCCTAATTGCCCCCGTTCTGCCATTTTGCTTAAAATAGCCGCATCTAATGTGGCGGGCATTTCCGGATTCACTGTTTCTACGGCACACACCGGCGCAACTCTTGGCTTAGCAATCCCTAAGGCCTTGGCAATTGCTGCCGCATTATGAATTAGATCTATTTTTCTTTCCAGATCGGGAGCAATATTCATTGCAGCATCAGTCAATAAAAATAGCCGCTTATATCCGGGAGGCTCAAATATTGCCACATGACTTAAGGCCTTACTGGTTCTTAAACCCTTTTCTTAATCTAATACTGCCTTTAATAATTTTTCTGTACTGATTAAACCCTTCATAAGTACATCCGCTTTACCTTCCCGTATCAATGCAATAGCTTTTGGGCTTAATTGGTTGGAATCCGATTCATCAATAATCTCAAATCCATCCCGATTTAAACCTTGTTCTTTAATCATGCTCTCGATTATTCTTTTGTCTCCAACCAACATAAATCGAGCCAGCCCTAATTCCCAAGCAGTATTGGCCGCCTTAAGCACCTCTGCTTCCTGAGCCATAACCACTGCAATTGTTTTTCTCACTTGACCACGGACAGCTTCAAGGACTTCACTAAAGGAATTAAACATCCAACGATCCCCCTCAATAGCTTATGTATTTTAGCTCTTTCCATATTCTTAAGAATCAGCAAAAAAATGGTTAATTACAAGTCCTTTGTCAACAAAAATTTAATATAATAAGGCAAATTACAATAACTTAATATTTTTTACTAATATTAAAATAATTAAGGCAAATTAGGCAATAATAGATGACTATTGTATTAGATAATCTTGTGCCGCTGCTAACAACGGTTAAACATCTACTCCCATCCTATATTATTGTTTTTGGCGCTTGTATATTCACCTCGCTTTTAGTTCCTTTTTTTCCCTATTGCTACTAAATTCTCTTTGCTCAATAAAAAACCCTCCTTAACATCTAAATTGCGGTTTTCCAAATTAAGATTTTCGTTTAGTTGGGATCCCTAATCGATCGATATAAGCCAGTAAAGGCACTGTTTCAATAATTTCCGTAAGAGAATAAAACTCACTAAACATATGCAAAAAGAAACAAAACAACAAAACTATTGATTTGAGCCCAAAAGGTAGATACCGAGCCAAGGCAATACCGGCAGCAGCTCCTAAAACATTTGCCCCGGCATCTCCCAACATCGCCCTTCCTTGAATATCCACAGGATAATAAGCCAAAACTGCTCCCACTAAAATAA
This sequence comes from bacterium, assembly GCA_050951765.1. GTDB lineage: Bacteria > Bacillota > DTU030 > DTU030 > JBMNJR01 > JBMNJR01. The sequence goes on from JBMNJR010000003.1 coordinate 52,671, forward strand.
AATCCAAATAAAACCTTTTAGCTTGTTGCACACATATCCAAATTAATGCCATCAAAAAAACATAAAACTTCACAGCTCTACCCGGCCTTAAATCCAAGAGATTTAATGTGTTAATAGAAAGAGCTATTAATAAACCATTAAGAAAAAAGCTTGCTATAGATTCACTGATCAGATAAGAAACAAAAAAAGCGATTAACCCTCCCCCAGCTGCTTTCAGCAAACCGGTAGACAATCTGCCGTTGTACCAAAAAAAACGTAAATGACCACATAATCCTTTAATCTTTTTTGAACCAGCGGTATCATCAAGCAAGCCCAATAATGCCACAGTATTAAGCAGAAACATAAAAATTAATACTTCCAACTCCCACTGCATAAAAAAAGGTATAGTTGTGATCAAGACTATATCAGTAATAAAAACTAAAGCCAAACCAACACCTACCGGTACTTTTACCTCTCGATAAGTATTCGCTGTCATTCCTCCATCAGCCAATAATTGGAGAAAGGCAGGCAAAAAAAGCCAGGTGAGCAAATAAGCATACACTCCTAGCAACCACAATGGAGTCATCCTTTCTCTTCCTCCTCTTTGCCAATTGCCAATCTGCACAAAGCAAATAAAACGTGCCAGAATTGACGCCCGCGATGAAAAAAACCTTTAAGAGTACGGCCGGTAGCATCATGTTCCATTGCTATTGATAATTCCTTAATGCGCATCCCTTTTCTTGCTGCTTTAATATTGAGGCCTACTTCAACACCAAATCCCGGTAATAGTGGGTATAACGCTTTTAATCCTGCACTGGTAAAAGCCCTTTGGCCGGAAAGAGGTGCTTTTAACATTTTTCCAGTGAATAACCAAGTTCCATACCGAGCCAGACCCAGGGTCAAGCCAAACCCTGCACTATGACCTGTAGCAGGTAGGCAAGCAACTACCATGTCTGCCTGGCCATTTAACAACGGATACAATAATTTTTCGCCCAATGCTGCAGTTTCGCCTAAATCTGCATCGAGCAATAAAATATATTTCCCTTTAACTAAGTTTAAACCGGCAGTTAATGCTTGCCCCTTTCCCCGATTTTGTCTCAAACATATTACCTCGACACCCATATTCCGGGCAATAAATGCAGTATCATCCTCTGAACCATCATCAACAACAATAATTTGCACAACTCCGGGAATAGATTTAACCGCCAATATTGTTCTTTCAATGTTATGGGCTTCATTATAAGCAGGTATGATAACACTAATTCCTGGTACCATTGCTTATGATCAACCCCTGCAACCATTCCATGGGTAATATAGCTTGCGCATGTTCACCAACACCATAGTAACCGGAATCATTCCCCTGGAGGAAAAATAAAAGGCTAATTCTACCTGCTAAGCTGTCGATATGATCAATCAAAGCTACCTTTTGATCCAAGAAAAAAGATAAATAAGCTGGATCACTTCCTGTATTCTCAATTATGCCCACCCTCATCCTATCCTTTTGCCAGGCTGACAATAAAATCACTTCCAAATCATCCAGCGGGCAGCTTCGCTCATGTGAACCGCCACCGTAAAGCAAGACCATATCAACACCAGAGAAAGCGTTTCCTGTATAAGTAATCCAGTCTCCCGCAACAAGGATCCCTAACAATTTATCATCTCTACTGCCGGTCACCACACCGGCTAAATATTCGATCAGTTCTTGCCAATTGAGATTTGCACCTTCCCTGCCATGACGATATTCTTTGATTAAGGTTTGCATAAGCTGCTTATTATCAGGATAAAAATTATCTGATAAATTCATAACCATTTCTATTTTTACGCCCAAATCCTGTAAAAAGGAAAGTAACTGAGCGTCCAATTTTTTACCATTAATACATACAATTGCCACTCGAGCCTCTAGGCTCTCTTTGACCAAACTGGGTAATAACACCTTTTCTAAGCATTGCTCAGTGGAATGGAATAAATCCAGGAGGGAAATTTGTGCTTGTAAATTGCGATATTCTTGCTGCAAAGCGCTATAATTTCCTTCCAGCCGCCCGATTATTTCTTGTTGTTGTGCAATAACTAAATCATTATCTAAAACAGCATTACCAATAAAAATACCAAGGGTCAAGGATAAAAATATAGACATTAAGCTGATTATATATTGTTTAAAACCAATCATAGCTACAATTCCTCCGATTTATAAAAGACCCACCAGCAATTTAAATTTAAGCAAAATAATTTGCAAAAAATACTGGGTTTTAGGTGAGATAAAAAAAATCAATAATAATGGCACTAAACCGGCAAATAGCACACCCCAAAAATAAGATAATCGCAAACCACCTTGATACAGCTCATTTACTCCCTTAGCATCCACAAGAATAGAACCTACCTTTAGCCTGACCAATAAAGTACTTGCCATACCAGGTCGCCCCTTTTCTAAAAAATCGATTAGATTTGAATGCAAGCCCACCCCGACAATTAACTCTGCCCCTTTTTCATAGGCAATAAGGAGAGCCGCATCTTCACTTGTACCTTGTATGGAAAAAATAGACGGTTTTAATCCCAATTTCAATAACCGTTCTAACCCAGGTGCATCTCCGTTGGGATACGCATGGACTATCAATTGACATCCACAACTCAATGCTTGGTTGGAAATACTATCCATATCCCCAACAATTATTTGTGGCTGGAAACCTAATTCTAATAATGCGTCGGCACCTCCGTCTACCCCCATAAGCACAGGTTTGATTTCTTCAATATAAGGTTTTAAGGCTAACAAATCTTGACGGTAGTCCTTACCTCTGGCTACTACCAATACATGTTTTCCTTTCAAGGGAATATCTAATTCCGGAACCTTAATTGGCCCTAGGAGTGCAGCCTTTTCCTTAGCTGCATACTTAAGGGTATTATTGACAAAACGGTCCAATTCCTTTGCTAAATTTCTTTTACCTTGCTGCATCAGTTGCTCTATTGCATACAAATCTAAGATCTGTCCTCTTGCTACCAATTTGTTTTTATAAAATACTGAAGAGCCACTAATAATTATCTTTTGTCCGTCATGCAAATTGGCAAAAACTCCGTCACCCACTCGATCTAACAATAAAACTCCTGACTTTGCCAACTTTTCCGGCCCTGGATTAGGGTATCTGCCGGTAATAAAACTATAAGCATTAATAACAGCTTTGACACGCCTTTGCAAGAGCGCTGCAGCTGCCACTTCATCTAAATCCTCATGGGCAATTACAGCAATATCGCCAGGCCGTAAACGTCGCACAAGATTTTTCGTCTTTCGGTCTAGTCGAACAATACCTTGCAAAGGCAAATTGCCACACCTCCTGTATTATTATTTGATCTGATATGGAAAAAATGTAGTTAAAATCAATTGGGAAAAAATAGGAAAAACGAAAACCGATCAACTAATAACAAAGAATATCCTACAAGGTGGCTGAAACACTCCATCTTTAATATATGCTAATTTTTTATTTTAACCCAAAGCCATGTATACAAACAAAAAAACGAGGCCATAAAGGCCTCGTTATAGTCTGAATAAATTAACTTACTTTACTTCCCAATCTCAGTTTATCCGCAATCATGGCAATAAACTCAGAATTAGTAGGTTTACCCCGATCCAAATCAATTGTATAGCCAAAAAGATTATTAATTGTTTCCACATTTCCTCTTCCCCAGGCAACTTCAATTGCATGCCGGATCGCTCTTTCCACGCGGCTGGGCGTAGTATCAAATTTTTCTGCAATTAATGGATATAATTCCTTTGTTACTGCGCCCAACAATTCAATATCATTGACAACCATTAAAATTGCTTCCCTCAAGTACAAATATCCCTTAATATGTGCAGGCACACCTAATTGGTGAATTATACTGGTAATCTCCAAATCTATGTTTCGTCCGCGACTAGATACCGATGACCTGGTCACTGGCGCATTAGCGGCCAATTGCCTGATTCGATTAATTAATATATCCAAATTACATGGTTTTAAAATATAATAATCAACACCTAAAGATACAACTCGTTGCGTAATACTTTCTTGCCCAAAGGCTGTAAGCATGATAATCTTAGGTCGTTGTGATAATGCCATTTCATCCATCTTTTCTAAAACACCGATGCCGTCCAAATGGGGCATAATAATATCTAATATTAATATATCAGGACAACTATTGGCCAAAAGCTGTAAAACTTCTTCCCCATTATAAGCAATCCCGTCAACGCGCATATCTTCTTGTTTATTAATATACTCCTGGACCAAATTGCAAAATTCCTTATTGTCATCTGCTATCATTACAGAAATTAGATTCTTTTGCACCAAGTTTCCCACTCCCTTCTGTTTTCCTTACTATATTCTGTTTATAATCAAATTTTCCTGCTCAAAAATGGAAAAAAATCTCAAAAATTTACCCTTGGCTTTTGCCAAGGGCGAAATTTCTAATTCGTTAAGCATCCATTCTGCCATAATTCCATAACCTTTGGCTGGATCATTGACAAAAACATGGGTAACGATACCCACCAAGTGACCATTTTGAATTATTGGACTGCCACTCATTCCTTGTATAATGCCGCCGGTTGCAGCAAGTAGTTTTTCATCAATAATTTTGATTACAAAACTCTTATCGGTGGGTATACTATGATCAAATATCCTTTCGATCTTAATCTGGAATTTTTCAATTTTATTTTCGTTAATTACTGTTAACATCTCTGCGGGACCAGTTTTAACTTGCGATGCCAATGCTACCGGTATAGGCTCAGGATAAAAGGGATTTTGTAAATTTTTATTGAGTGTCCCAAAAAGACCATAAGTTGTATTTTTTGTAATATTTCCTAAAATATCCTCATTGTTGGTAAAAATTCCAATCTTTTCACCCGGCTGTCCTTTCATACCCGGTTGTATCCCAGATATAGTTGCTCTAACTACTGACCCTTCTTCTACATTTAGCGGTTGATTGGTTTCCAAATCAGTAATTATATGCCCTAAAGCACCATAAGCACCAGTTTCAGGTTCATAGAAGGATAATGTACCTACACCATTTGCACCGTCCCGGACATAAAGACCAATTCTAAATCTCCCCGTTTCCGAACAAAACACAGGCTTTAAAGTGGTGGTCAAGAATTCACTCCCTCTTTTATACTCAACATGTAAGGATTTACCTAATTGACCAAATTGATTAACTAATTCCGCTAAATGACCGATACTTTCAACCCGTTCACCATTAACCCTAAGGATTGTGTCGCCAATTTTCAATCCGGCCAATTGGGCAGGATTAGTTTGCGCCCTTCCACTCCCAACACTTGCCAATCCTACAACGATCACACCATGGGATAATAATACTACACCAATTGAATGGCCACCCGGGATAACTTTAACCGGCGGGATTACATCTACCATCATTTTTCTGATGGGAACGCCGAAAAGCAGCACTTCAATTTCTATTGCTCCCCTCTGTAATGGTTCAATATCTAAAGGAGCACCCAAATTTACCCTTGCCGCTTGCGAACTTAAAGCAGTCCCATTCAGTTTTACAATGCCATTTCTATTGGAGCGAAGATATACATTTACCGGAAAGCCAAAATAATAACTTTGATTAACTCCTTCTAGAAAACGGACTTTCTGGGGAAAAGTAACAATACTCTGAAACTGAGGGGTTAAAGATATGCAGATGATTAAGAGCGCCAACATAATACCACAAATTTTTCTTTGTCTTTTGTTTTTCATTTACAGTTAACACACCCCTTTTTTTCTTTTCACTCCTCTCAATCTAAGTTGCTTCTCTTATAGATCTTTTCCGGATTAACAGATCTTTATGATGAGAGTCTTTGTTCCTTCAGCCAACAGCAACCAACAAAGGAGAAAAAAATAGACCCCAGGTGAGGCCTATTTTAGCTAATTTTGGGTTTTGCTTGCCAGCTTTAACATTTCCAAAGCATGCTTTTTTGTTGTAGCGGTGACTTCCGCTCCACCTAACATCCTTGCCAATTCGTCGACTCTTCCTGCCAAATCAAGGGCTGATACTATAGTAAAAGTACGATTATTTACCGTTTCCTTAGTGATCTTCCAATGAGAATCAGCCATACTGGCAATTTGCGGCAAATGTGTAATACAAAGGACTTGCCGTTTTGTGCTTAAACGAGATAGTTTTTCCGCCACCGCTTGCGCAGCTCTGCCACCAATTCCAGCATCTATTTCATCAAATATCAGCGTAGGCACTGCATCAATATCAGCTAGAACGGTTTTTAATCCCAGCATCACCCGGGACAATTCACCACCGGAGGCAATACGAGCTAAGGGTTTTGGCGTTTCTCCCGGATTAGGGGCTAACAAAAACTCAACTTGATCAAAGCCCTTGGGACCAATTGCTGGCTTTTTGGTATCCAATGACAAACCTGCTTCCTCTTCCCGTTGAGAAATGGACACAAAAAATTGAGTTTTGGTCATACCTAATTGTACCAGCTCTGCTTTAACATTTTGGGCAAAGGCTTGTCCCAAAGTTTTGCGCTTCACTGATAAATCATGTGCCGCTGAAATTAACTCTTTCTCAACTGCGGCAATCTGTTCTTTTAAAGCGGAACGGGCTTCATCAGTATGAATTAATTTCTCAATTTCTCCTTGCACCCAATTGCCATATTGTAAAATTTCGCTAATATTTTCTCCATATTTACGTTTTAATTCAGCGATAATATGCAACCTATCTTCTACTTCTTCCAACCGGGCAGGATTCAATTCTAAGTTATCTCGGTAAGATCTTAATTCATGGGCAATATCATCCAATTGATAATATAAGGAGGTTAGATTATCGACTAATGATTGCAAACGTGCATCTAAACTTGCTGCTTGTTGCAACCACGCCAATACCTGCTGTAAATTTTCGATCACTGCCTTAGCTTCGTCATCGCCATAAAGCACTTGGTAGGCAGCTTGTGTCAATTGAAAAAGCTTTTCCCCATGAAGAAGAATCTCCTTCTGGGACAATAATTCTTCTTCTTCACCTTGCTGTAGTGCAGCAGCAGCAATTTCCCTTGCTTGAAAGGAATATAGATCCATTTTCTGCGCCCGTTCCCGGGCACTTGACTCTAACTCTTGCATTTTTTTTTGGAGGGAACGAAACAAACGATATTTTTCTCCCACAAATTGGCGCAAAATTATTAACTCTTCGCCACCATAATTATCTAAGAAGTCAATATGGTTTTCCGGTTTCCACAATGATTGATGATCATGCTGCCCATGAATATCAACTAATAATTCGCCAATACTTCGCAACATACCAACAGTTGCCAACTTACCGTTAATGCGACAGACATTTTTGCCGTTAACAGTTATTTCCCGCGTTAGTAACAACTGCCCATCCTCCGCTAATTCCACGTCCAGCTCTGCTAATAAGTTATGCAACTCCGACTTGTCCCATATTTGAAACAATGCCGCTACTCGAGCTTGTTTTGTACCAGTTCTAATTAAGTCCAAATTAGCCCGCTGCCCTAAAACTAATCCTAGAGCATCTATTAGAATTGATTTGCCGGCGCCGGTTTCACCGGTGAGAATATTTAAGCCTGGGGTCAATGCAAGATGCAATCTTTCAATTACAGCCAAATTCTGCACCTCAAGTTCCAGTAACATACTCTTCCTCCCCTTTATTCCCGCAGGCTTTCTAATTTCGCTACCACAGCTTCAACTTCCAGTCGTGTCCTGATAACCATAATAATTGTATCATCGCCCGCTACAGTACCGATAATCTCAGGCCAAGCAAGACCGTCCACCACAGCGGCCACCCCTTGGGCAGAGCCGGTTAGAGTCTTGATTACAATTAAGTTTTCACTGGCAGCTATTTTGATCACCGATTCCCGGAACATCCGCTGCTGCCTTTGATCAATAACGCCCGGTGTTCTTTCTGCAGGTTTTGCATAACAGTACCGGTTATCCCCCATCGGCACCTTAATCAAACCTAACTCTTTGATATCACGGGATACTGTAGCTTGTGTCACCTCAATCCCATGATCGCGGAGATATTCCGCCAACTCTTCCTGTGTTTCAATCTTGTATGTAGATATAATCTCTAATATATGTCGTTGCCTTTTGCTTTTCATCTCTCTTATCCTCCCTTCGGTTTTTTTACCTTTAAGCTATAGTTCCATCATGCAACCGGGTTCGTAATACTCGATAAAAATTGTGTCCCTTAACTCTAATTAGCTTTGCTTTAAACGGGGCACTGGATACAACAACCTGATCATCCGGCTGTAGTTGAAAACCAACCTGGCCGTCGCATGTTAACATCACATCCCGGTGATCAGATTTAACCATAATTTTTACTACTTCATGTTCAGGTACTACCAAAGAACGAAAGGACAAAGTATGGGGACAGATGGGGGTAATTACGATATTCTGCAATTGCGGATTAATAATCGGCCCTCCGGCAGAAAGTGAATAAGCCGTAGAACCTGTTGGTGTTGCAATAATCAAACCATCTCCCGGATATGTGGCAAAATATTCATTTTCGATAAATGTTTGTAGCCTGATTATGCGTGAAAATGCGCTTTTTGTGACAACTACCTCATTCAAGGCCAGATATTGATATACATTGCTCCCTTTCCGATTAACTTTGGCTATTAACATCATCCGCTGCTCAATTTCATATTCTTCTGCAAGAATTTCTGTCAATATTTCAAATAGATTAGATGGTTCCACAGAAGTAAGGAAACCTAAATGCCCCAAATTTACGCCAAAAACAGGCACACCGGCAGGTGATAATTTGCGAGTGGCCGCCAACAGCGTCCCATCCCCACCCAATACGATAACCATTTGCACCAGCCGAATATATTCCTCCCACTGTAGACCTGGAATAGAAAGGGATAGATATTTGCTTTGATCCTGCGGCACATAAACAGAGATTCCTTTATTATGCAGCCATTGAAAAACTTGTCCTGCTAATTCGGGAGCATCATCTTTATCGACATTAAGATAAATTCCAATGCAATTCATAAAATTCCTCTCCTACTTTTCATTTTAAACCTCTTTCCAGGCATCCGTTACTATATCCGCAATCATCGTTAAAGGTTTGGCTTGATGCGCCCCATTTTTGACAAGATACAGGAGATACTCTATATTTCCCTTAGCACCGGTTATGGGGGAAAATGTAATGCCACCCATAATTAGACCCAACTCCAGAGCAAAATTTACTACTTGTAGCAAGACTTCCACATGAACTTTAGGGCTGCGTACAATACCACCTTTGCCAACTTGATCGGGACCTGCTTCAAATTGTGGCTTCACTAGGGCAACAATTTCGCTCTTAGGTTTCAATACTTCAATAATTTTCGGTAATACCTTTGCTAAGGAAATAAAAGAAACATCAATACAGACAAAATCCACCGGTTCCGGAATAGCTTTTGCTTCCAAGTAGCGAATATTTGTCTTTTCCATTACTACCACTCTTTTGTCTTGGCGCAACTTCCAATCTAATTGTCCAAATCCCACATCAACAGCATATACCTTTTCTGCACCATATTGAAGTGCGCAATCTGTAAAACCGCCGGTAGAAGCACCCACATCCATAACAATTTTTTTTTCTAACGAGATATTAAAATGCTGTAAAGCCTTTTCCAGTTTAAGCCCACCTCTGCTTACATAAGGATGGGTTTTCCCTAATATCCGGATAATTGCCTCTCTAGTTACTCGGGTTCCTGCTTTTTCTATTTTTTCACCATCCACTACAATCAACCCGGCCATAATTGCCGCTTGCGCCTGTTGCCTGCTAGGAAAGTAATTTCGTCGCACCAATAAAATATCTAACCTTTCTTTTTTTTCATGCATGATTATTCACCGAGTCGTTTTTATTCTGTGCGCAATCCCAGCCCAGCATTTCCCGAACCGCTTGCCCGATTCCCGCTGCTGTCAAACCGTTTTTTTCCAATAACAGTTCCCTATTTCCATGTTCCACAAAATGATCACCATAACCTAACAGTTTCACCTGACAATTAAGCATATTTTTCCGGGCAAGAAGCTCTAATACTGCACTGCCAAATCCTCCCTGGCACACATGATCCTCTACAGTTATCAATTTACCGGTAAGTTGTGCCTCTTGGATAATAAGCTCTTCATCCAAAGGTTTCACAAACCGGGCATTAACAACTGTAACATCAATTCCCTCCTTACTTAACTGTTCCGCAGCAGCACATGCTCTTGCTACCATTGGCCCGAGGGCGAGAATCGTTGCATCTTTACCGCGGCGCAGGATTTCTGCTTTACCAACTGTTATGGGGTCCGGATTATCCAGTAAATTGACCCCTTCACCTTTGCCCCGGGGATAGCGGAGCGCAATGGGACCGGAATGATTAAGAGCAGTAACCAGCATTTGCTGTAGTTCCGCTTCATTGGCTGGCGCCATCACCGCCATTCCCGGAATATGCCGCAAATAGGCCAAATCAAAAACGCCGTGGTGCGTTGGTCCGTCTTCTCCTACAACTCCACCCCGATCCAGCGCAAAAACCACCGGTAAATGAGGCATGCACACATCATGAACTATTTGATCGTATGCCCGCTGCAAAAAGGTAGAATATATGGCTACGACCGGTTTAAGTCCACCGGTTGCCAAGCCGGCGGCTAAGGTTACCGCATGTTGCTCCGCTATGCCCACATCAAAACAGCGCTCCGGAAAACGGGCAGCCAGTTTATCCATTCCTGTTCCGCCGGACATTGCTGCAGTTATGCCAATAATTTTGTTATCAGTTGCCGCCAATTTAACTAAGGTATTGCCAAATACTTCTGTATATGAAGGGGGGGCATTAGGATTCTTAACAGCCCGACCAGTCTGCACATCAAACTGCCCGATACCATGAAACCGGTCCGGATTATCCTCAGCCGGTTTATACCCCTTTCCCTTAGTGGTCAATACATGGAGAAGTACCGGCCCTTTAATTTTCTTTGCACTTAATAATACTCTTTTTAGTAAAGGCAGATTGTGCCCATCAATAGGGCCTAGATAAGTAAAACCCAATTCTTCAAAAAGCATCCCTGCTACCAGCAAATACTTTAAACTATCCTTAAGCCGTTCAACAGTTTTGACCACTCGGCCCCCAATTGCAGGTATTTTCCGTAAAATATACTCTACATCTTCTTTGATGCGAAAGTAAGCCGGGTCAGACCGTAATCGGCTTAAATACGATGCCATGGCCCCAACGTTAGGCGCTATGGACATTTCATTATCATTTAAGACCACCAACAAATTTGTGCCCAAATCACCGGCATTATTCAAAGCTTCAAAAGCCATACCTGCGGTCAGGGCACCATCGCCAATAACTGCACAAACATGATAAGCTTCTCCTTGCATATCGCGGGCAAGGGCTAAACCTAAAGCTGCGGAAATAGAAGTGCTGGTATGGCCAGTGGCAAAGATGTCATGGGGACTTTCCTCCGGTTTGGGAAATCCGCTGAGCCCGCCGGCAGTCCTGATGGTAGGCAACATTTCCCGTCGCCCGGTAACTAATTTATGTATATAACTCTGATGACCCACATCCCAGATTATTTTGTCATGAGGACTATTAAACACAGTGTGAAGTGCCAATGTAAGTTCTACTACCCCCAAATTAGGTGCCAAATGCCCTCCTGTTTGCGATACAATATCAATTATATATTTTCTTATTTCTTCCGCCAATTGAACCAATTGGGTCATACTTAAGCAGCGCACATCTTCCGGACTGTTAATGCTTTCCAGTAATTTCCCCACTTTTTCACCTCCGTCGCATCTTGCCTTTCTCTATAAGAAACTGCAAACCAAAATTAACCTCCAACCAAGCCAAAATTTTACCTGCTTGATAAGTAATCTCTCGGCAACGGGATAGAGCAACATATTTACCAGCTGCCTTTCCACCTACAGTTAATGCAGCTACTATTCCGGCTATAAACAACGAAATGATTCTTTGATCGTCTAAAACGCCTGTTGCCACCCAATGAAAAGCTATAATTGCTGCCGCAGCTCCACTTACTGTTCCGCAAATATCGCCGATCACATCGTTACATATACTACTGACCCGGTCAGCATGCCGCACTAAGCGGTAAGCCTGCAGTGCACCAAAGACTTTCTTTGCTGCCATTGCATGAAAGGAAGTCTCACCGGCTGCTGTTACTGCTACCCCAATCATATCAAAAACGACACCAAAAAAAACAATAATAAGTAAAAAAATAATGGCAAAGAATAATCCCATTTTGTTTAATACAAAATTAGAAAGGAGCGTCAACAGGATGGAAAGCAGAAAAGTAATGCTTCCCAAATGCAACCCCCGTAACAGAGGATGGTCATCTTTACTATTTTTATTATTACCATTAGCAGACAAAATCCTTCACCTTCCATGTCTAATTGAACGAAACTAGCATTTAGATGGGGAACAATAGAAGTAGTTCAACCCCTCTAATTAGTCAAATCCATACCTGACTTAACTGCCCTTTGCACTCACATCTATAAAGACGAAGGACTTAGGCAGGATTGTCCGGTAAACACTAGAAAAGGAAAGACCTCCCCTCTCGAAGTCTTTCCCCGGCCATAGTTTTTATATATTAGAGAGGGACAGGTGGTAACAAATCGAGTAAACATTGTGGCTTAAGGTCTAGTAGGTTTTCCCAGCAATGCACCAGAATGTTGCCATTCGGGCGGTTTCCCTTCACCGCATCGCTCCATGTCGTCGCCGACTATGGGACTAGATTGCCACTTAGTCCACACTGCAATCCCCGATCTGTCTCAACCAAAATTGAACATTCTAGGAGTTTTCCTCCACAGCCAATCACCTTCTAGCCTCTTTTGCAGTAAGGGTTTCACCGGCAATATAAACCCGGTTTTCCTGGGCCCTTACGAAAACCGGGAGTGTGTCCTCCAGATTCACCAATACCACTCAAGGCAGGCTACACTACACACAGCTTGGTACCGCATGTAGGTTACCCCCAAGCCGTAAAGCTTTTCTAAACTCCACGCACTTGGGCCTCCACGGAAGGAGGGTGAGATACCACATGCCATTGCGGGCTCCCCTCATCTCCTTAACCCCCAGCACCGACCCCCAACTGGGCGTCAGCAGCCGGCACCAGGGACTTCATCGATATGCCATTGACGGATTTTTAGCCCCGTCTTCAAAGGTGATTATACTGACTAGAATACTGCACCACCTGTCCGCGCAGTTATTATCGTTTCTCATGACAATTGCAATTATAGCATATACTCATTAGTAGTGCAATCAACACTAACCCACAAAAAACCACGCTACAACAGCCCCGAGCAAGGCTCCGGCAAAAACTTCTTTTGGAGTGTGTCCCAATAGTTCTTTCAGCCTTTCTTCGTGAAATTTACCTTTATGGAAAAACTCATCAATAATCTTATTTAACACTTCTGCTTGATTTCCAACTGCTCTCCTGACACCGGCGGCATCATACATTACAATGAGAGCCAATACAACGGCAATCGCAAACTCGGCAGACGACCAGCCAACTTGGCGGCCTACACCTACAGCCAAAGCAAAAACGAAAGCTGTATGGGAACTGGGCATCCCGCCGGAACCGACAAAACGGCGAAAGTCGATTTCTTTTTCTACCCAAAATGTAAGTGCAACTTTTATTGATTGCGCCAAAAACCAAGCAATTATCGATGCCATCAGGATTGGATTTGTTGTCAAGCTAAATTTCCCACCTTGTCTAGTTTAAGATTCCCTTTCCAATAAGTAATTTGTTAATTGCCGCAAAGGTTCGGCACCTGGTCCAAATCTGGATAAAGCAGCCAAGGCTTTTTCCCTTCCCTCTTGGGCTAATTTTCTTGCCTTATCCAGCCCAAACAATGCCGGATAAGTAGCTTTTTGTCTTTCCGCATCACTGCCCACAGGCTTGCCCAGCTTCTTTTTGTCTCCTACTACATTTAATATATCGTCAGTGATTTGAAATACTAAACCGAACTCTTCCGCAAACATAGTCAATGCAGCCAAGTCAGCATCACTTGCCCCGACCAACAGTGCCCCTGTACGCACAGAAGCTCTAATTAGAGCCCCGGTCTTATGTCTATGGATATATTGTAAGACGTCCTGATCAATAGCTTTCCCCTCTGAAAGAATATCAACCGCCTGCCCGCCCACCATACCTTGAGCGCCAGCAGCAATAGCAATTTCCCTAATTACCTGATGAGTAATTGCCTTATTTCCCGCCAAGACCACGAATGCTTGTGTTAATAGTGCATCACCGGCTAAAATTGCCATTCCTTCTCCATAAACCTTATGATTGGTCAAACTTCCCCGCCGGTAATCATCATTATCCATAGCTGGTAAATCATCGTGGATTAGAGAATAAGTATGGATCATCTCGATGGCACAGGCTGCATCCAACACGCCTTCACTACAGCCATTTACCGCTTCCGCTGCGGCTATTACCAGAATAGGTCGCAACCTTTTGCCACCGGCAAAAACACTATACCCCATGGCCTGATAAAGTATCTGCCCATAGTCCTTAGTTGCCGGAATTAACTGAGCTAATCTGTTTTCTACCAACAGTTTTCTTTCCTGCAGATAATCGGTCAGTTTCACCCTAAATCTCCTTCCTCCCAGGCTTGTAAATTTAGATTGTCCTTTTCTGCTATTAACAGCTGTATTTTCCCTTCCGCCTCCTCCAATTTCCGATTGCAAAATGCGGTTAATCTTATTCCTTCTGCAAAAAGATTCAAGGCAGATTCCAGCTCCAAATCTCCTTGTTCCAGTTCGAAAACTACCTGTTCCAACCTACTTAATGCTTCCTCAAAGCTTTGCTTGCTCAACGCCATCACCAACCTCCAGTTCTTCTACTTGACACCAAATCTGACCTGCAGCCATTACTACTCTAATTTTGCTGCCAATTTCCAGCCACAAAGGAGTTCGCACAACATGTCCATTTTCATCATAAACCACACTATAACCTCTTTTTAACACTGCCAAGGGGCTGAGGGTATCTAATCTTCCACTTTGGAAGGATAAACTATTTCGACGCTCTTCCATGTAACTATCCATCGCCCGTTCTAAATGCTTACAAGAAACATCCAACATTTGCCTTTTCTCGTTAAAATATAAATAAGGACTGGCCAATGGTCTTCTCTTATATAATTTTTCCAAAGTGGAACGATAGAACCCCATTGTTCTATTAATACTTTTTAGACAACGATCTGCCAGTATATCAAGCCTGCGCTTCAATGCCTCAACATCGGGAACAACTAACTCAGCGGCAGCTGAAGGAGTCGGCGCCCTCAAATCAGCGGCAAAATCTGCAATGGTGAAATCAGTCTCATGGCCAATAGCTGTTACTACCGGGATCGGACATGCCCGAATCTCCCGGGCAAGAGTTTCATCATTAAAGGGTTGCAACTCCTCCCATGCCCCTCCGCCACGGGCAATTATGATCACTTCAATCTCCGGAATTGAACTGAGGCTTTTTAATGCCTGCTTAAGTTGCGTTACAGCCTTATCTCCTTGCACGAATACCGGAGCAATAACTAAATCAACAGCAGAAAAACGGCGACGGGCTACGTTAATAATATCTTGAATGGCGGCACCTGTTACTGAAGTAATGACCCCGACTTTTCGGGGCAAAACCGGCAGAGGAAGTTTACATTCCTTAGCAAATAAACCTTCTTCCTCCAGTTTAGCCTTTAATTGTGCAAAAGCTAGATGCAAAGAACCAAGACCTGCCGGTTCCATTGCTTCAACATATAGTTGATAAATGCCATCCCGCGCAAATACCCTGATGGCGCCAAAGGCTAATATTTCCATTCCGGTTGCCGGTGAAAAGCCAAGAAACTGATTCTGGTTCCGAAACATAACACAGCGCAAGGTAGCCTTTTCATCTTTGAGCGTAAAATACATGTGCCCGGAGCTATGGTGCTTAAAACTAGAAATCTCACCTTTCACCGCAATACTGGCAAGAAAATCATTCCCCTCCAGGGATTTCTTCACATATTGATTAACATCGCTCACTGTTAGAACTACCGGCTTCATTTTACTCAACCTTTCTCCAGCAGATAGAGCCAACAACATCTAAATTGAGGAAATCATAATAAGTTATTTTTCGTACCCGCACAACCATTTTCCTGCATGGAAAAGAAAAAGCGATTATATTATAACCGCTCTATGTACTAATGCAGCTTTTGATAGGAGTCTAACCCTAAAAGAGCCGTACCTATGGCATTATCCGTACTATAGTTTGGAGCAGCAAAATATAGTTTTGCCTGTATAGATGGGTGTTCCAGCCGGTGACGCAGCCGCTCTCTAATGATCTTATTGGCAGCCACACCTCCCACTAAAAGCACTTCCCTGCAACCACTGGTAATAATTAATGGGCGTATTATTTTCTCCAATGCCTTAGCAATACAGAAAAACACTGCTAAAGCCACATCTGCTTTAGCAGCACCCGCTTTGATTTGCCGCAAAGCGGCAGTTAATGGCCCTGAAAAGCTTACATCATAACCATTTACACTGGCAGGTATTGATACCGCACCCGGTTTCCCATCTGTTGCCAGTTCTTCCAAATAAGGGCCTGCGGGAAAAGGAAGCCCTAGGGAAGTACCCAAACGATCAACAAATTGGCCTGCGTGTAAATCCAAGTCCTTACCTACAACGGTTGATTGATAACCTAATTCACTGGCATTAACCAATAATATTTCAGTTGTGCCGCCGGAGAGATGCACAGCGATAAATTTTTTCGCTACCGGGCCGGATGCCGACCATTTACCTACCCGTAAATGGCTCTCTTGGTGGCTAAAAGAAAAAAATGGAACTCCCAATATGGAGGCCATTGTCCTTCCCCAAGCATATCCGGTGCGAAAAACCGGTAAATAAGAATTATGCAAAGGCCGAGGGCGCTCTGTAACAGCAATGGCTACCAATTTGCCCTGGAATTCTTGCCGCATAGCTTGCACCAAATCCGGTAAGTTTCCCAAGTGTTTAAAGATTGCCTCTGCTTGCCTAAGACCTCTTTTGCCTTGAGGTACAGGTAATAGTTGCCGTTGATCGGAACAAAGCACGCCTTCTTCATTTACAACTGCCAGCGAAGTTGTATAACAGCTGGTATCAATACCGAGAACACCGGTCTCCATTTTATCCCTCCAATGTGGAGCGCTGTATATCCTTGGATACTCCGCCAAGCACCCCATTTATAAACCGTCCCGCTTCCGGGCCGCTATACTTTTTACCTAATTCCACCGCTTCATTTATGGATACACTGAGAGGAATATCATCACGAAAGAGAATTTCATAGATGGCAATCCGTAATATTGCTCGCTCAACCGGAGAAATTCTCTCCACAGGCCAGTCAACTGCATACTTATTCAGTAAATTATCAATTTGTTCCAGATCTACTTGGCAGGAAACACCCCTTATTATATCTTGGACAAACAACTTATCTTCGTCTGTGATCATTGTATCTTGTAATACATTGTGCAATGCCTCTTGGCAATCAATTTTGGCTACATCTGCCTGGTATAGAGTTTTTAGCAGCACTTCCCTTGCAAATTTTCTCCCCAAAACTAAACGCCCCTTCCAAGAAAAACATACTAATAAGGCGGGAAAAAACGGTTAAACAGATCGCGCCAATCACTGCCGGCATCAAATCGACACCCAAAATAATAGCCACCCAGAACAAAGAGCATTATGATCAATGTGGCCACCAAACCCTTGCTGATCAAAAACCAACCCATAACAAAACCGAGCAGTACTCCTACTATTTTCCCCCTATTCTCCAATAGTAAACGGAGCAACTCTTCTGTCATTTAACCCACCTCTTTAAGGACCAACTCTCACTTAAGCACACGGGAACAGTCATTGAACTTTTACTTTTGGTTTCACTTCTCCATTCCCACCGATATTTTCAACCAAGACTTCCGTTTTGTACACTTGAATTCCCATTGTTTCTTGCACCCGTTGACCAACTAATTCTTGTAGCTTCGCAGCAGTTGTAGGAATAGTGTATTCCGGATTGAGTACAGTTTTTACCTTAATTACTACCCCTTCTGCAGCAGGATGTACCTTAGCCTTGATTTGTTTCACCCCTGGCATTTCTCTAACTACCTTATGGACTAAATTTTCAATTGCAATTAACGCAATTTTAATATCACCCAATTCGCCTTTAATAATTATACTCTTAAAGTGCCGCTGCTTTCCAAAGGCTACAAAAAACAGACGAATACTGGCCAGTAAAAACAAAAAAACTATCAGTGCCAGATCAAACCTTCCATAGAAAGCGGAAATGCTTGTCCCTAGATAATCCAAAGGAAACAAACCAAGAGAGAGTGATAATATAAACAGAGAAAGTAAAGCCAGGGAAAGTACGGCAATTAAAAATAAAATTCGATCAAAAATATTCATAAGCAAAAAACCCCTTTCCCATAACTATAAATCGTTTTAGCGTACGCGAATGTCTTCCTCTTTTTCTTCCTGGCCCATCTTTATCCCCTGGACGTGAACATTAACCTCAACTACTTCAAGCCCTGTCATGGTTTCGATCTTGCGTTTAACATTCTCCTGTACCTGCCATGCTACATCAGGAATGCGAATGCCATATTCAGTAATGATATAGAGATCAACAGCAGCCTGCCGTTCGCCAACTTCAACCTTAACCCCTTTAGAAAGATTCCTTTTTCCCAGCATTTCAGCTATACCGCCGGCAATACCTCCACTCATCCCTGCAATACCTTCAATTTCTGTCGCCGCCAAACTGGCAATTGTTGCTACTACCTCATCAGCAATCCGAACACTGCCGCCCTCATTTTCATTAATTATATCCAATCCCTTATTGGCCACGGAAAACACCTCCTTAAAAGGATTTATATATTAAACCCCGACCTATTCTTTGTCTTGATGCCATTATACTAAAATTATACCAGACTCTCCTAGATAAAACAATTCCTTCCTTTAAGGGTGACAATCTATGATAATGTGTTCCAAACTCACACCGTACATACCGGTAATCAAATCACCAATTTGCGCGACCTGTGCTGCTTTTAACTGGTCTGCTTTTACAATCACGTGTATCCGTTCTTCATTAAAGAATACTACTGCATCACGAAACCCCTTTGCTTTGATCAGTCCCTCTGCCTCCATCTCCAATTCCAGCCTCTGTGATATTTCCAATAAGATGCGATGAGCCTCTTTCCTATTCTCCGCATCGGCATTAGGATTATGAACAATCTCCCGCAGCATATCCATCTGCTGACTGCGAACTCGTTCTCTTTCTAAGCGATATTCTACAAAAAAATCACTATTGTTATAAGGATCATTTACCGGCTGTTGATTTAATTCTTCCGCCTCTTCAGCTGCACTTATTTCCTCTCTGCCTTTTTCCACTTCTTCCAGATCTCCATTAATTTCCAATTCATCCGCTAATTGTTGTATACTATTATTGCTGGCGTAAAATATTACAAGCATTACCAACAGCATACTTAATATTAACCATAACCATTCCCTGCGCAATAAGATTGCCATTTTCACGCACCTACCTTTCCCGCGGCAATACCACAACTTGATGGCTGCCGATTCCAAGTATTACTTGAATTGCCCGCGTTAGTTCCGCTTTCACCCGCGAATTTTCCGCTCCGGCTGCTACCACCAGCACCCCTTGGACTGCAGGATGCATTTCCTTTTGGATCAGGGGCTGATTCAAACCACTTTGCGTACCGGTTGTCATTACTAACTGACTGTCTTCCCGCACCTCATTTACTACCCGTTGCCCGCCGGTTGCATCCTGTTCTTCTGTATGCCTGGACTCTGTAGTTAAATTATGGGCAAAATCATATTCCGGACCGCTCCCTAGATTAACATAGACTGATACTTCACCGGCACCTTTTACCTCACTTAAGATTTCCTGCAATTGAATAGAAAGGGTATTTTGATAGCGTTGCAGCGCTGTTAATTCCTCCTGGGAAATAGTATTAACACTAAATTTGCTGCTTGCATCTGGCTCTATTGGTTGTAAAAGGCCTTCTGCATCACGCTGCCCAAACCAACTGGGACCCCAAAATAATGCCAAGCCTAAAATGCCAAGAAGTAGTATTTTCCACGAAATCCGCTGCTCTGATTTTCGCCAGGAATTCCCTTGATAATTTTTATCTGCACCACCTTCTGGCCATACCCCTATTTTTTCCTTTAACCCCGTCAACCAACCCATTGCTACCACCTCTTGATTTTTTCATTTTTACACTTCCTGTTCCCAAGCATAAACAGCAATTTTACTGGGTTCCAAATTGTAAAATGTGTTAAGAACAGACACTACCTGTTGCTGTAAATCTATTGATTCCAACTCTTTTTGCTCATCCCCTTGCTCTTTTTGAGCTACCTCAGTTTCTACCTGCACTGTAATCGGTTTTACAACCGGCAGTGATTCCTCCCGCGATCCACTATCAACCCATACTTTAATCCCTTTGATCGAGCCATGCGCAGCAGCATTGGGGTCTGTTTCTAACAATACTTGGGCTCTGGCATTGCTAATATCAGCAATACTCATCACTATTACCCGTACCTGTTCCTCCAACTGGCGCTGATAATGCAATAACGCCTGTTCTTGTCCGGTTGCAGCTACCAGTTCTCCCTGTTGAATGATTTTTGTTACATCTTCTGTAGAAACTGCATCTAAACTCCAAGGTAGTGACCTCCAGACTACCTCTTGTCGCATAAGAGTCAAGATGGGGTTGAGGATCGTCATAATTACGAAAAGTCCTATCACAACGCGAATAAACTTCTGCATATTCCCCGTTGGAATGAGCATTTCCATAAACCCCGCCAAAAACATAAGCAAAACTATGCTTTTCACCCACTCCCGCAAGAAATCAAGCACAATCACCACCTACCTTCTTGGCATCGAAGGATAAATTTATCTTAGCATCACAGTCATATTGCCAACTCCAATTACCACTGTAATAGTAATAAAAAACATTACTCCCACTGTAGCTACCGTTACTAATACTACTGTTAAACTATTGGCCAAAGAATTAATACAGCGTACCAATCCTTCTTCTGATATCGGTTGAATTATGGCTGCAGTAACCTTATAAATCAAGATTAAGGAAGTCAGCTTCAGCAAAGGAAAAGCACAAACAAGAAATACTGCGATGACGCCCAATACGCCTATGGCATTTTTTAACAGCAAGGAACAACCGGCAATAGCATCAATGGCATCAACAAACATTTTCCCTACTATGGGCACAAATGTACCGGTTAAAAACTTCACCGCACGCATGGATATCCCGTCCGATACAGAAGCAGTTACTCCTTGCACAACCAGGACACCCATAAAAATACAGATCACTAAACCTAATAAGATTACCGACCATTCATGTAACAAGCCTGCCAACCTGGTAATGCTAACTCCTGGTGCAATATGGCTAATAATTGATAATACTACCCCAATATAAATTAAAGGGAAAATTAGAATCTTGATTAAAGTTGCCATCACAGTTATGACCATTACCAATAATGGATGAAATATGGCGGCAGTTGCTATTCCACCTACTGCTGTCAATAAAGCCAGTAAAACCGGCAGCAATGCCTGCATAAAGGTAACCATTCGATCAATGGCAATTTTTCCTGTATCGATAGAAATGGCAAATGTTTGAATCGCCAATGTCAAAAGTACTAGAAAACAAACTCCATAAGCCATTTTTCCGATAGTTTCATCGGCAAAAGCTCTTTGAATATTTTGCAGGATAGCTGCAACCACAGCTAAAATCAGTAACTGTCCTAAAAGGCGGGAGTTGGCTAATAATTCTTTGAATAAATATTGCAGCAGGCCGGCAACTAAAACGGAGACGTTAAATGGCTCCCCACCTCGGGTAACTTGTAGAATAAACTGCCGTAAGTTGAAATCGGGGATTAATGCATTGGTTTCCCGATTAAGATCATTAATAAACCTTTCCATTTCCATTAAATCCAACTTATCTAACTGCCCATTGATAATTTCATCCCGATTGAATTCCTGTTCATTGTTTACAGCTCCGCTCACAGAAGGAGCAAATATCAAAATTATTGCACAACTAATAATCACTAGCCATACTTTTATATGATTTACTCCCATCAAGTCCACCTCATGGCAAAAGACGTAAAACAGATTCTAAAATTACCAACATCAAGGGTACAGCCAATAACATAATCATTACCTTGCCGGCCAGTTCCATTTTCTCTGCAACTGCTCCTTCACCGGCATCTCTGCAGATCTGAGAGCCGAACTGGGCAATATAGGCAATGGCCACAATGCGCAACACAGTATTAAAATATAATAAGTCAATATTCGCCCGTAATGCTAATTGCTGTAACAAATCCAACACCGTGGCAATACGGCCAATAATAAGAAAAAAAATTAAAATTCCTGCGGTCAAGCTGAGCAATACAGCCAATTCCGGTCGATATTGCCTGATCAACACACTCAAGATGGTGACAACGATCCCGATGCCTACTATAGGTAATAGTTCCAAGGATCCATCACCTCTCAATAAATTCTAAATACCGTTCTTACCGCTGTAAAAAGCTGACTAATTAATTGAACCACCATTAATAATACAATCACTACTCCTGCCAGAGTCAGCATTTGGGCTTGTTCCTGCTTACCGGCTTGGTGCAATACCGTATTTAGTATTGATATCAATATCCCAATACCGGCAATCTTAAAAATTAGATCAATATCCATGCCATTACTCCTTCCCCTCTTAATAAAATGTTAATACTAACATAGCGCCAAGAAGAAAACCAAGATAACGCCACATTTTTTCATTGCGATTTGCCTCATCCCTTGTTTTTTCTTCCGCTACTTTCAGCTGTTGCAGGGTAAGCTGCAGGTGCTTTACTTGATCTTCGCGATTTGAGCTGCCTAGAATCCCGCCTAAAGGGGCCAATACCTCCAATTCCTGTGTTCTCAGAACTGAATTTGCACTCAGGTCATCTAATCCAATCCCCCAGGCTTCTTGGATACTATATCCGGTAGCTGAGAGGAGATGTTCCCTCACTTTGAAGAAAAATAGCTCCAGTTCCGGCCCTGCAGACCAGGCTACCTTTTCCAATGCTTCCGGTAGTGGTGTTGCCCCATAATCGATCTCTGTCTCTAAAAATTGCAGAGCAGTCTGGAATGAACGGAGCAGATTGGGACGGCGTGCATAGGCAGATGCCACGCTATTACCAAACAAACCACAGGCAATAATAATTAACGCTGCACCTATTATCTTGACCATATTATTTCCTCCTTGCTTTAGCAAAGGGGTTGCGACAAAAGCTGGCAATAAGTTTCACCGTCAAGTATGGACTCCACAGTACCTGCTCCGCGAGAAAAACCCAGGATTATGATCCGCTCAAATATTCCCTGTCGCAAAATACGGGACATAATTGGCCGCCGCCGTATAGTTTGTAAGTTATATCCATGGGCAGTTGTGAACAACTTCACCCCGGCATGGAGTGTTTCTTCTAAGGCTGTAACATCCTCTTCCCGCCCTATTTCATCGGTTACGATTACTGCAGGTGACATTGCCCTCACTAACATCATCATCCCCTCTGCCTTAGGGCAGCCGTCTAAAACATCAGTCCGCGGACCCAAATCCATTTGGGCTACACCGGCATAACAACCGGCGATTTCCGAACGCTCATCCACAACCCCCACCTTCAACCCCGGTAAACCAAGTTCTGTCCGGCCATAACTTAGTTGCCTGGCCAAATCCCGTAATATCGTAGTTTTACCGCCTTGCGGCGGGGAAACGATTAATGTATGATAAACTGTCTTCTCCTTTTTATTAATCAAGTAAGGCAATACCTTGTCAGCAACCCCTTTTAACTCCCGGGCAAAGCGAATGTTCAATCCGGCTATATATTTCAAAGTTTTAACTCTGCCCTTCTCTAAAACAGCCTTTCCCACCAATCCAACCCGATGGCCGCCGCGTAGAGTAAGAAACCCCTGGCGCAACTCCTCTTCCAGACTATAAATAGAACAATTACTTAATAACTGTATAGTTTTGCGCATATCTTCCCGCTGCACTAAATAGCCTCTACTTGGGGAATCGATAAATACCCCGCTTGGATCTACAAATGTATCCTTTTGGGAAAAAACTATCATCAACGGCTTTCCTTCCCGCAGCCTAATCTCTTGTACTTCCTCCCAATTAGCTTTCGGTATTTTTTCCAGTATGTGGCGGATCGAAGGTGCCAACAAGCGCAACAAATCCCCATTTTCACCGGATAAAGGTAATGGCACTTCTAAATTTTCCTTTACTGCCAGCATGCAGTTGCCACCCCCTTTTTTTATAGATATGGCTCTACTGGCAAAATTATGAAAAAAAAATAAAGACCGGATCAATATTGATCTGATCTTTATCTTCCTCTTCCATGCCTATATCAATCTGAAAAGGTTATGGAACTTATACTAAATCACTTTCCCCTTCTTCCAATTCATACTCATCATTTTCATCATCTTCATCAGTTTCCTCAGTGCTAAAAACTACTACACCGCAATTGGGGCAGGTTATTTCCACTATTCCATCCTCATCGAGAACCTCTTCCTCAAAATAAACCCGTTCGCCACAATCAGGGCATTCCACCTCTATATAATCATCTTCCTCATCTGTAAAACCTTCTTCACCATAATAATCATCTTCCAACTCGCCTAAACTTTCATCGACTGCGCTCAAATACTCATTCATTTCCTCCTGTTGACCGGTCAAAAATTCCAACTCCTCCGCCATTTCCTCTAAAATTTCTAAAATCTGCCCAATTAGTTTCCCTTCTTTTGAATCCTCACGTAACTCAAGCCCTGCAGCTAAACCTTGAAGATAAGCAATTCTTTCCATAAGATCGCCCATTATGGCAAACCTCCTTCCTGTACTAACCAAATATTATAACCTTAGTATAACACGTTCCGGTGAAATTAAATACTAAACTCTTTCAATATATTCCCCAGTTCTGGTATCAATTCGAACTTTATCCCCTTGCTCCACAAAAAGAGGCACATTGATCTGGGCTCCGGTTTCAACAGTTGCCCGTTTGGTTGCACCGGAAACCGTATCACCTCTAACTCCCGGATCGGTTTCAGTGATGACCAGCTCTACAAAGTTTGGCAGTTCAATTCCTATGGTCATACCTTTGTAAGATTGCACCTCGATCAGCATATTTTCTTTCAAAAATTTGATGGAATCCCCCAATTGTTCTTCGGTAAAACTGACCTGTTCAAAGGTTTCCGTATCCATGAAAGTTAATAAATCTCCCGCCCTGTATAAATACTGCATTTCCCGCTTATCTACATGAGCCCTGCTCACCTTTTCCCCCGCACGAAATGTTTTTTCTACTGTTGTACCGGTACGGAGGTTCTTCAGCTTACTCCGAACAAATGCCGCCCCTTTTCCTGGCTTTACATGTTGAAAATCTAAAACCATATACACATCATCATCTAGCTCAATGGTCAAATTAGTACGGAAATCATTTGTAGAAATCATCAAAATTACCTCCTTCATTAATATATGCTGAAAAGCTCCCGGGAAGAATATTCTAACACCTCATAACCCGATTCGGTAACAACAACCATATCTTCAATCCTGACTCCGCCCCATTGAGGAATATAAATTCCCGGCTCGATTGTAATTACCATTCCCGGACGTAAAATACAATCTTTATGTAGTGCCAGGTGAGGTCCTTCATGTATATTTAACCCCACTCCATGACCCAATCCATGCCCAAAATACTGGCCATAACCGTGCTCGGCAATTATTTGCCGTGCAATAGCATCAATCTCCCGAGTACTACGGCCGGAACAAACAGCTGCTATTGCTTCTCTTTGGGCCAATTGTACCACCTGATGCACGGCCAATTGCTCAGCGGTAGGCTCACCTATTACGATCGTGCGGGTAAAATCACTATGATAGCCACTTACAACAGTTCCAAAGTCCAGCACCAATAAGTCTCCAGGAGTTAATATCCGATCAGTGGCAGTTCCATGGGGCAGGGCTGATCGAGGTCCTGAAGCAACAATAAAGTCAAAACTAGCTGCTTCTCCGCCTTGTTTGCGGGCAAAAAACTCCAATTCCAAAGCTATATCCCGCTCCCGCAGCCCCGGTTGGATAAAGTCTAAAATATGCTTATAAGTCAAGTCATCCACTGCTGCTGCCTTTTTTATTGCCGCTAATTCTTCTTGATCCTTTTGCATCCGTAAAGCTTCAATTATGCCGGCAACAGGGAGCCATTGCACACTGGGCAGTTTTAGATCTACCAATTTCCTATATACTTGATAAGTTACATGCTCCTCCTCAAAGCCGATTTTCTTTGCCTGCGTTTTTTCCACAAGACTTGCCAATGCTTGGAAAGAAGAGCCATGGCTTTCGGCAATTGCAAAACCCCGCGCTTGCATTTTAGCTTGTTCCAGATAGCGAAAATCGGCACACAAATAACATGAATCTGCAGTAATTAACAAGCAACCTTCCGTGCCAGTGAATCCACTTAAATAGTGACAGTTTTCCCGGTTCATTACTAAAATTCCATCTAACTGATAATCTATTAAACCAGCCCTTAATTTCTTGATTCGATTTGCCCTGATCGCACCTCACCAACCTTCATTGCGGAAAATACTATCACCTTGTACTAAGGCTTGTAATGCCAATATATAACCGTAAGAGCCCAGTCCACTAATCTGTCCCTTTACAACCGGTGCCAATACTGAACGATGGCGAAACTCTTCACGGGCATAGATATTGCTAAGATGAACCTCTATCACAGGTATATCTAAAGCAGCAATTGCGTCACGCAGAGATATACTATAATGGGATAATGCCGCCGGATTAATGATCACACCTTGTCCTTGATTTGCAAATGCTTGCAATTTATCAACCATAACCCCTTCATGGTTCGTTTGTGTTATTACCAACTGTACACCTAATTTCTTTGCTTCTGCTTGTAATCCTGCATTAATCTCCGCTAAAGTAGTTTTTCCATAAAGCTCCGGTTCACGGGTACCTAAGAGGTTAAGATTCGGCCCATGGAGTACTAGTATTTTCACCCCTCTCACCATCCTTTTTAGCTTTACCCATTTTTTCTAATCACCGCTAACCATCAGTGGCTGAAAGCGAATAGTGGGAGAACCGGTACCCAAATAGAAACGGAGATCATTACCCAAGGCTTCCACGCCCTGGAAAAGCTCTAATATGTTACCGGCAATAGCTACTCCCCGTACCGGATAGGCAAGCTCTCCCCCATTAATCCAAATCCCGGCAGCGCCAACGGAAAAATCACCGGAAATGGGGTTTGCAGTGTGCATACCCAATACTTCTGTTACATAAAAACCTTGATCAATATCTTGCAAGAGGGACTTAGGGTCCCAAGTCCCCGGTTCTAAATAGAGGTTACTGGTTCCTATTTCCGGCGTTCCCCGATATGAACTACGGGATGCATTACCAGTAGATACTATACCATCACGAGCGGCTGTATAAGTATTATACAGATATTTTTTTAGTTTGCCTTGTTCAAGCAAAACATTTCTTCCCGTAGGAACGCCTTCCCCGTCCACAGGACTGGAATTAATTCCCCCCGGTAACGCACCATCATCTATTAATGTAACCAAGTTGGATGCTACCATTTGCTCAAGCTTACCGGCAAGCAAAGAACGACCCTTCTGCACAGCCTCCGCGCTTAGACCAGGCGCCAGAACTCCTAAAAACTGCGTAGCTACCCGGGGCGGCATCACAATTGGAACCCGCTGGGAAGGAACCTTTTTCGCTCCCAACATCATTACCGCCTGTTCACCAGCCTCTCTTCCTATTGCTTCCGGATTCAGATCAGCCAAATTCAAGTGGAAGTCCATTCCTGCCCCAGTTTGGTTATCATCGTTTTCCTCCGCCACTACCCAAACATACCCGCCGCAAAAAGCACCGCGGTAATTAACATCCAAACCATTGGAATTGACAATAACCACTTCATAAATGGTGTCTTCATAAGCAGAATGTTCAGATCTAACCACTCGCGGATCATAAGCAAAAGCTGACTCTTCAATAACCTTAGCCAGCTGAATTTTTTCCTCCACCGGTGTTGCAGCAATTGTCGGATCATAAATTCTCAACTCAGCATGGGATTCACCTCCGGGGTAGGGTAAAATGTGGTTTTCATCCACAGCTGTTTTCCCTGCATTGGCAATTGCTTGGGCAATAGTATCTTCCATTATGCTTTTTTCTAAACGGGAAGTATAGGCAAAACCCATGCGCCCATCGGCGATTACACGTAAACCTGCTCCTTTTTCTTGCGCCTGCTTTATGGATTCCACCCGGCCATGGCGAACCTGAACACTGAATGACTTATGATCCAAAAGAAAAACTTCCGCTAAGCCTGCACCTAGCTGTAGGCTTCTCATTACCGCCCAGTGAGCAAATTCCTGCTTATCCATTTCTTTGCCCCCTTCATTTTTACCCTCAGCAAGGCAATATGCTACCTTTTTTCAACTATTATTTCACTGCCATTCTTCACCTTTTCCAGATTCTCCAGATCACCCTCTACCTGGCCAAAGACATTTACAGGGCTTGCTGCCCGGATTTCGTCTTTCCGGCTTGCAGGAGTGGGGCCGAAAAAAATGCAAAAGGCATTGCCCACTGGCCAGTAAGCTAAATCTCCCTTGGCAACCACATCAGAGGCTCCAACTTCCAAATTAGCCTCTACCGGGATGGAAAAATATATTTCTTTGCCCCATCGGTTAACCCTACCTTTTATTGGCAAATTATTATAAATTTGGTTGCCGGTTGGGGTATCATAAATAATACCTGCCCGGGAAAAAGAACCGGATTTAATCATAATCTTCATCATTAATCTCCTCTCGTTTTGATTTAATATACCCACCGTTGATATTAACCGCAAACCTCCAGCCTCTAAATTCCCTGGAAGAACGGCCACGAGTCCGGCAATCTGAATGTTTGCGTTTATTTTCAGAGTAAACTGTATGAATCTATGCTAACTTAATAAACATATATCACCGTTTGGCGCTACCGGCGCTCTAGACCCCACGATCAACTGTTTGATCGAAATTGTAGGTTGCGCATCAGAAACAGGAACGCCTTGGCCATCTTTGCCACATGTGCCGATGCCAAAGCCTAAATCATTGCCAACCATTACTATATCCTGTAATACTTCGGGGCCGTTACCTGTAAGCGTAGCACCCCGTACCGGTACCGTAACCTTACCTTTTTCAATTAAATAGGCCTCACTAACGTCAAAAACAAAATCTCCATTAGTGGTGTTGACCTGTCCGCCACCCATCTTTTTCACCAATAAACCTTTTTCTGTTTCTTCGATTATCTCTCCCGGATCGGAATTCCCGGGCGCAATATATGTGTTTGTCATCCGGGGAACAGGGCGGTAGGCAAAGGATTGCCGCCTTCCATTCCCGGTTAGTGGATGTCCTTCTACGCGGGCACTTAGCCGGTCGTACATAAAGGAACGTAATATTCCGTTTTCAATCAATATATTTTTCCGGGAAGGTGTACCTTCATCATCAAAACGGAAAGAACCGTATTTGTTAGCTAATGTGCCGTCGTCAATAACTGTTACAGTCTCAGCTGCCACCTTTGTGCCTATTTTCCCTCTATATACAGACAATTCCTTTTGCACCAAGTCCGCCTCTAACCCGTGACCGCATGCCTCGTGGATCATAGTTCCACCTGCTTCCGCTGCCATTATAACCGGCATCCGTCCTGCAGGGGCAGGTTTAGCTTGTAACATTTGCACAGCCTGCCGTGCAGCCCGTTCCGCCATAATCTCCGGTTGGCCTGCTGCCAGAAGCTCAAAACCAGCCAAACCCCCTAAGGCTTCGTAACCGGTCTGAATAACTCCCCCTTCTTGCGCCACCACATGAATAATAAAACGAGTACGTATTCTCTCATCTTCAATTAGATCACCCTCTGAGTTAGCCAGCAACACCCGCTGGATAATATCGCCATAACTGACTAAAACCTGGGCAATACGTTGATCATGGGAGCGGGCTACATGATTGGCGCCAATTACAGTCTTTACCTTTTCATCTATATCAACATCCTCTGGACGGCGCAAAATTTGAAAATCTATCCGCGGTTCCCGCTTACAGAGGTTAATTGTTGTCAACCTCCGGGGATTTTTCACTGCTGCCTTACTGGCCACAAAAGCAGCTTCTTTAAGAGCGGCTAATGAAAGAACATTTGTATAAGCGTAAGCAGTAGATTCCCCTGATAAAACCCGGATACCTACTCCTGCTTCTCTGCCGGAATTGACCCGCTCAATTTTATTTTCTTCGCACGCCACCACATTGGTCATTTTTTCTTCTACAAATACATCAGCAAAATCACCGCCATCTTGCAGGGCAATGCCCAGTATTTCTTCTAGTTGTTCTTTACTTAACAATTGTGTCCACCTCCAACTTCCTGCTTATTTCTGCAACTCCGCCAGTACATCTTTAATAATATCCCCATCAATATCATCTTCAATTAACGGTTGCCCTATATGGCGGAGTAGAATGAAAGGTATCTTCTTTCCCCGCACTTTTTTATCATACATAAAATTATTCTGTATCATTTCTATCTTAACACCAGAAAAGCTGGTAGGCAAACCAATCCTTACCAGGAGTGCTTGCAAACGTTGCCAAATTTCCTCCCTTGCTAAGCCCAACCTGGCAGACAAACGACAGGCAGCAAGCATACCTATGGCTACTGCCTCACCATGCCGCAAACGACCATATCCTGTTGCCGACTCCAAGGCATGGCCAATTGTATGCCCAAAATTTAATAGCATACGTTTTCCCTGTTCCCTTTCATCCGCTTGGATCACCGTTGCCTTTAACTCACAGCACTTTTTTATTATCTGCCCCATTACTTTTTGGTCCAGTTCCATTATGGCCGGTAGATTCTCCTCTAAATAAATTAAAAAATCCTCCGAAAAAACCAGCGCATATTTAATTACTTCTCCCATTCCTGCCCGCAATTCACTTATGGGTAAAGAGATTAAAGAAGCAGGATCAATAAAAACCCCTGCAGGTTGATAAAAAGCGCCAACAAGATTTTTACCTTGGGGTAAATTTATTCCTACTTTACCGCCAACACTACTGTCAACTTGCGCCAGTAATGTGGTTGGTACTTGCAAAAAGGGAACACCGCGCATAAAAGTAGCAGCCCCGAAACCGGCCAAATCACCGATTACTCCTCCTCCCAATGCAATTATTGCCGAGTGACGATCAATTTGAGCTGCAAGTGCTTCTTCATATAACCTTTTTACATTGGACAGGGATTTTGCCGTTTCACCTTCCGCCACTGAAAACAAGTGCACTCTATAGCCACTATCTTCCAGTAAAGATACCAAATTGGCACCATATATACCGCTAACATTTTCATCGCTGACAAGTAAAATATCAGTACCAAGCCCATAGGGTAAATATTCTGGCAAGGAGGAAAGTATACCGGGACGAATATAAATATTATAACCTTTTACCGATAGATTAACCCGTACTAACTGAAGGCGCGCATTTGCATCATGCCACCCGATAAATTCGATTATTTTTTGTGCCACAGCTTTAGGAGTCAGACTTGCAGTGTCTATGGTATAATCAGCCTTTTGATAATACGTCTCCCGTTGCTCCTTTAGCTGACAAATTCTTTTCCATGGATCCCCGTTGCGCAAAAGAGGGCGATGGTTTTCTTTGCCTATCCGTTCTAAGATTATTTGGGCAGTAGCCTCCAAGCATACTATTATACCTCTTGCCCGCATACATTCCCTGTTGTCGGCAGATAAAACAGCCCCTCCGCCGGTGGCAATTACCTGCTTATTTGCCGCCATTACTTTGCGAATTGTATCGGCCTCCAGTTGTCGAAAATAATCTTCGCCATAACGCTCAAAAATCTGGGAAATAGTTATCCCTGCCTTTTCTTCCACCTCACGATCGATGTCAATAAAACGCCATCCCAATTGACCGGCCAACTCTCTGCCTACAACGCTCTTCCCAGTCCCCATAAATCCAATTAGAACTATGTTTTCCAAAAATATCACCAATCCTCTTTTGCTTGTTTATACCCGCATCATTAAGTAAGATTGTTTTACTTCCAGGTAATGCCTGGCACTATAAATGAGCTGTATTGTCTTAGTATCTTTTCTGCTTCGATTTGTGCCAACTTACGTACACCTGGTTGTACCTGAGCTCAAGGATTTCAATGTAAACGGCTCAAACAATAGATATAACTTCCCTTTCTGGCATGAGATAAATAGTTTTCAGTTGTAAGTTAACTTTTATCAGTTCTTCTTCTGGATTCCGAACAAGGTCTAGCCCAATCACATTATTTATTCCCTGTAGCTGATTCATCGCACCAATAAAATCTATGATCTGCCCATAATCGCCTAAAATTTCCACTTGAAAAATATCAATAAAGAATACCTCTTCCTTTTCCCTGCTTAAGGGCTGCAATGACGCCAACCGCACCCCACTGGTTATTGCTGCCTTTTCTAATTCAAGCAAAAATGTCGAAACCCTTTTTGCTTTAGAAAAAGTCTGCATTGCTTCCTGTAATTCATGAGCCAATTTTTCAGCTTCCGCTTGCTTCAATTTGCTTTGTTCAAGCTGTGCTTGCTGCTCAGCCAATATCATCCTGCTTTCCTGCAATGCTAAATCTAAACTTTCCAGTTTATTTAATAACGGAAGATATAAATAATAATAGCTGCAAAAAACAAAACCGAAAAAAAAAGTAAAAAAAACAAGCTGGCTTACCCTTGCTTTCTTAGTATTTATTCCCATCTATCTATCCCTCCACTGTAGCCTCTGCGGCAATCATATAGCTAATCCCTGCCTGTTCCTCAACTTGAAGCGATATAAGCTCTACCTGCTGCAAATATGTTATTGCGGCAAGTGACTCTAAAAATTGGGCGATCTGGAAGAGATTTACTCCCCGCCCTTTAAGCATGACCTTACCTGTAGGTTCCAATTGCATTTTGTCTACCACTAGATCTAAAGGTGCCATTTTCTCCATATCTTGCAGCAATGCCTGCCAAGGTAAGGGGTTATTTACCAACTGCTCCAGAAGCTCAAGATGCTGTAACGTTGGATATTCCAAAACATCACATTTGTTCAATTCAGCCTCCACTTGCCTCAACTGCTGTTGTACAGCAGCCAATTCTGCTTGATAAAAATCAATTTTTGTTAATACGCTATGCAAATGCCAACCTGCACTGCAAAAAAATATTAGGCAGATCAGCCAGTAAAATCCCTTTCTTTTTTTTATCTGTTGCCGCTGTTTATAATGGACTGGCAAAAGATCAATGTCTTGCACTAACCTTCACCTCCCGGAGAGCCGAACCAACTCCTATGGTAAATAACCCCCGTTTTTCCTCAGGAACTGCCTCAGACCATGATAACTGTTGGTTTTTGTAAAAAACATTACGCCTTACAGGCAGTCGCAGCCGTGCCTTTAATTTTTCACCGAGATATTCAATTAAACAAACGGGCGCTCCCCAAATAAGAATTTCATCAAAAGACACAATATCCCCGCCAACCTGCTCCTGGCAAAATTGTAATGAACGATAACACTCGGGCACAAATAACTTATCTAATACTTGCTCATCTTTAGACAGCGTTTCGCTGCCCCACGGAAGAACCCGATTGTATAGCAGTTTTCCTGCCTTAGTTAGCATAAAATTTGTATAGTAATCTTTGAAGGCTAAAATTATATTACAGCCTTGGTTGAGTTCTAAAATACGTAACAATGCATATACTTCCGGCTCCAAAGCACGAACCTCAATTCCGGCCAAATCAAAGGTTTCTAGATAACTATCAATCAAACGGCGCGTTGTGCCAACTACCAAAATTTTTTCTTGACCCCCATTGGCCACGGAAGTAAAACCAATATTTGTATAATCATATACCATTTCCGGTGCGGAATGGGGAAAATGGTTCTCCAATTCCCAATAAAGAGCTGTGCGCAGCTCCTTTGCCTTCATCTTAGGTAAATTCAATATTCGAAATAAAACCTGAGGCCCACCGATGGAAACGATAACTTGAGCCCTTGTAAATTCCAATTGGTCCCACAATGCGGTTATTGCCTCCGCCACTAATTTCGGTTGCAAAATGACCCCTTCTCCATACGCATCTTTATGTAAAAATTGTAACCCTGCTTTCTCAACAATCATCTTATTGCCATGTCTTTTTATTTGCACTGCTTTGAGATGTTGGAAACTAAACTCCAAACCATGATAGTATTTAGATAAAAACATTCTTATACACCTTCCCTCCATAGTGAAGGGGGATTTTTCACTATTCAATACTACAATCAGGTAATTTGTCACTGTTCCCCCACAACCAAAGTTTGTAACAACCATGTAGTTCCTTATAAACTATACGTTATTTTCTTGCTAAATTTAATCCCCGATATACTTACGTCCATACCAATTGTCTCTAAGCACCATAATCTCCGGTAAACCAAATAACAAATCGGACCAAGGACCATCATACATATTTATCTCTACATTGCCACAGAGTTTCACCTCTTTACCGGCAATTATTCTACCTGTAACAACTCCGCCATTGCTTATAACTACTCTGGCGGGAGTTAGAATAACTCCGGTAATAGAAGTATGTCCCAATATTTTCACATCCTTCTCCGCTAAAATATAAAATTTTCCCGGCAATGACGCATTGTCTAATACTACTTCTCCCGCTACTATCAAAATACCGGACCCGGCAAAACCCATATGAGCATCAATCAGTAAATCACCATCAAGGTAAACTATCCCCTGCAATGGTAAAATTGAAGGCAACTCCAACAAAGATATGGTACGCTCAGCTAATAATCTAAAGGCAGCCAATGGCAAACAGGATAAATCCAAAGGCGGATTGTTTTGCTCATAATTTAACTGGCAGTTCATAGTATCAATTTTAATATAATGGTTATAGCCCATAAGACCTGCTACATTTGGCATACTTCCATCTACTCCAAGATTAATCTCTATGTCTCCGGCTGATAACACTGTTTCTTCTCCTTCCAGAATAAACTGTTGTTCGACCACCCAGAGATCGCTTTCTAATGTGCTCTTAACTCCATCTAGCTCCCCTATAGAAGTAACCTGCAGCAAGCCATCAGTGGTTGTTTCCTTAATAGTGACCGCTAAACTGGAACTGTCGCCAGTTAATTCGGCGGGGATAAAACTGGCCGGTAGCATTCCACGAAAACCGGGATCATGTTCCAAATAACAAGCAGCTAACTGAAGTCCAGCCTCAGCTACATAAAAAGCCGCCAGATCCTTATATTGATATTTTACAATTTGGGTTTCAACTTGGGCCATGGTCAAAAGTGCAGTACTGACGACTAGCAATACTGTCAGCACCAACAAAGTAAAGATTAATGCACTGCCCCGTACTCCTGACAACAATTCCCGCAACCACTCCATATGCTCAACCCCTAAGATAAATTACGCATATAGGCAGTAGTCTCCAACTCTGTTTCCACGTCATTGTTTATACAGGCAGTTAGCCTTATTTGGCAGAGGCATGCTTCCCTGCAAACCAACTCAACTTTAGTAATATTAAGTGCGATGGGGTTATGCCCACCTGTAGAGCGAATTAATGTATCCCCTTGGCGATAATAATAAACCGTCACTGGAACATCTTCATCCTTTTGCGGAATAACTATTTTTATCCTTGTTTGCCCGGTAAGCTCAGTTATAAGACCACTGGTAATCTCTTGCCATGCACTTTTTCCATCGGCACGAACTTCAACGATTGCAGCTTGTTGCAAATCTGTCACCAGTCTTTCCAGAGCAATTCGTGCCTGTTGCTGCACCTCAGTTTTTTGGTTGCCATATTTCCACAAATCAATTGCCGTTCTATAATACAGGATTGCAGTCACAAAAAACAACCCAAAAAGTACAGAAGCTATTAAAACTTCCACCAAAGCAAAACCTTTGTTTTCCTGCCCTTTCCCCATGGTTTTCACCTTTTTCTCAGTCCGGCCAACTGCACTTTTCGCTCCATCTCCCTCTGTAGCCAACGAACTTCAACAACAATGGTTTCATAACCTTCTGCATCATAGGCAATAATTTGAGTATCAATTTCAAAGCCAAAGGGAAGTTCATTTGCAGGTCTCTTAACTCCTGCCATAAACCGCTCCATTTCTTGCTGCGCCAAAGCAAGTGCGGTAGATGTTAATCTTGCTTCCTCAGTGCTGAAAACGCTGACGTTAAAAGTACTGGCCAAAGGCACAAGTACGAAAGTGAGTAATATAATCGCTGCCAAAACTTCAATTAAGGTCATTCCCTGCTCAGCAGCCAACAATTTCACTCACTTTCACCTTCCCCTGTTACACGTACACGTCCGGCACCTACAGTTACTTTTACATAACGCTCCCCACCGCGCCTATGAGTTAAAGGTATGGTGCCTCCCATAGAGGGCGCACCGGATGGATAAAAAAATAATTGGTTATGGCGGAAACTGGTTAAATTCATTTCAACTCCCGGTGGTAAGTCAACAATAGCCCATATTTCTCCGGAACGGCTGATAACATAGCGATCTAATGGATGCTGAAATTCAACTTTAAACCATTCTTCTTGCATAATAGCCAAATGCTGTATTTGGCGTAAATCCCGAGCCAAACGCCAAGCTGCTTCATCCAAAACAAAGCTGGCTAAAGGGGCATCTAATATGGGCAACCCAATTGCCAAGAAAATACCCAACAGTGCGATCACAACTGCAAGCTCCACCAAAGTGTAGCCTGTTTCCTTCAATTACATCTACTCCCTTGTAAATAACACAGTTTTTGGATTATAAAAAAGCTTTCTTAAAATGACGCGCAAACTAAATACGCAGGGCAAACACTAGTAAAAAATTTTGAAAACTTCCTGCCTATTCTGCACTACCTTAATGACTGTGCTCTACTTTACCGGTATCCTGATTAATCATATCAGCAGCATAAGATTTCCCATTTACCGGACAGGAAAGACCTTCATCTATGAAACCTTTGTCCATTAAATCTTCTATTTTATCCGGCAACTGATCATACTGCAGCATATATGCTGATACTGCAGTTTCAATTGCATTAATGTTGGCAGCACAAGCTTTTTCCTTAGCAGTAGCAGTTACTCCGACAATTCTTGGTACAGCCATTGCTCCGATGATCCCAATAATGACTAAAACAGCCAATAGCTCTATCAAGGTAAATCCCCTGTGCGCAGCCAGCCTTTTTCTTATTTCCGCAAACAATAATTTCAACCTCCTTTGCAAAAATAGATTCGAGTACTATTCAATAACTGAGATTACATCTAACAACGGTAAGATAATACCGATAACAATAAACCCAACCACACCGGCAACAAGCAAAATCAAAATAGGTTCTAACAGCGTTGAAAATTGCTTAAAAAAATAACTTACTTCCTCTTCATAATAATCCGCCACCTGAATTAGCATCAATGCTATGGTTCCTGTCTCCTCCCCCACCCGAATCATATGCACCATCATTTCCGGAAAAATATTGTTTTCTGCCAAAACATTTGTTATATTCCGACCTTTTTTAATGCCCATCTGCAAATTTCCGATTGATTGGGAGAAAATCATATTACCGCTGGTGTTTTTTACTATTTCTAAAGCAGCTAATAAAGGAACACCTCCTTCTAGCATAATTCCCAGTGTACGACAAAAACGCGCGATCACTGTTTTCCGCACAGCTGATCCTATTAATGGCAGATGCAAGCATAGTTGATGGCAATAAACCTTACCTTTACCTGTGCCAGCTAAGTAATACAAAATAATGCAGATCATGGTTAATCCTAATAATAGTGCAAACCAATAGTCGGCCATTAAATTACCAAAAGCCAATAAGACCCGCGTAGGCCAAGGCAAAATTAAGCCGGCATTAGTAAACAGGTATTCAAATGCCGGAAAAACAAATGCCAGCAGTAAAAAAAGGGTGCAAACTGCCACCAGCATTACTGCTATTGGGTAAGTAATAGCTTCTTTTATTTTCTGCTGCAGGGTATAATTTCTTTCATAGTATTCCGCCATTCTAAACAGAATCGTATCTAATATGCCGCCGCTCTCTCCTGCCTCCACCATATACACCAAAGGAATCGGAAAACATTGTGGATACTTGGCCAATGCCTGCTTTAACTGCGAACCAGTGGCTAAATCACTTTTAACCGCACCGATTACCCGGCGAAAACCATGGTTGTGATGTTGTTTCTCTAAAACTGTAAGGGCAGAAAGTAAAGATAGTCCAGCTTTGAGCATAGTGGCCAATTGCCGGCAAAAAAGTGCTAAATCTTTAGTCGTTGGATGACGAAACAGGTTGAACACACTTAAACCCCTTTGGTTTAAAGCGGTAACAAAATAGCCTTGGGCACGCAACTGTTGCGCTGCCTGTTCATTGTTAGCGGAAAAAATTATTCCCCGAACTTTAGCCCCATTCTGGGTGCGGCCGCGATAGTAAAATTCCATAACATGCACCCTCTATCCTTATTTTGCTCAAGTTACTACCCGGAAAAGCTCCTCCACAGAAGTCAGACCTTGTCTTACTTTGGTCATTCCATCTTCCTTAAGGGAAACCAAACCAAACTTCTGCACAGAATCTTTAAAAGCTTCCCTACTCGCCTTCTTGAGGATTAGTTCTTCCACTTTCCCATTCATAACCATTATCTCATGGATCGAAGTTCGTCCTCGATAACCGGTATGGTTGCAATACGGGCAACCTGTACTGGTATAGAAAACTTCTGATTCCTTCAAGCCAAGAACTAACCTACTATGATCCCGGGCAGAAACTTCATAAGGCCTGCGGCAGTTAACACACAGCAAAGGCACCAAACGCTGGGCTACAACTCCAATCACTGCAGAAGCAACCAAATAAGGCTCAACACCCATATCCAGCAGACGAATCAATGCTCCACTGGCATCATCGGTATGCAATGTGCTAAAAACCAAATGACCGGTTAGAGCTGCGCGTACAGCAATATCCGCCGTTTCCCGATCCCGGATCTCGCCAATCATAATAATATTAGGATCTTGGCGCAAGATAGAGCGCAAACCTTTAGCAAAAGTTAACCCAATTTTAGTATTAATTTGGACTTGATTTATCCCGTGCAACCGGTATTCTACCGGATCTTCAATCGTAACTATATTAACCTTAGGACTATTCAGTTCTTGCAAGGCTGCATAAAGAGTAGTAGTCTTTCCGGAGCCGGTGGGCCCCGTTACCAAGACTAACCCATATGAACGATGAATCATCCGCCGGAACTCAATTAAATTTGCCGGCGAGAATCCCAATTGTTCCAGGGATGTAATGAGATTGCTTTTATCTAAAAGGCGGATCATAATCTTCTCCCCGCAAATGGTGGGAAGAGTGGAAACTCGCATATCCACCGGCCGGCCTGCCACCCGTAGCTGGATTCTACCATCCTGGGGCAAGCGCTTTTCCGCAATATCCATCCCCGCCATAATTTTAATCCGGGTCAAAATAGGAGCATAAATATATTGGGGTATAGTGATTATTTCCTGCAAAAATCCGTCTACCCGATACCTGACACGCACATCAGGTTCTTGGATTTCAAAATGAATATCACTTGCCCGTTCCTGAATAGCCTGTTCAAAAAGTTTATTTACCGCTTGTACTACCGGGGCTCTTTCCACTATATCCGCTAAGTTGGCACCATTTATATCTACATTAGTTTGTTTAAAACCCTGCCGAAATCGCTCCACCTGACCTTGAACACCAAAGTACCAATTAATAATCTGGTTAACCTGGTCCTCCCTAGCTACAACCGGTTCAACTTCAGCACCGGTTAGTAAACGTACTTCGTCCATGGCCAATACATTAAACGGATCAACCATGGCTAGGGTTAACTTGTTCCCTTGCTTCTTAATGGGAACTACTTGATGCTTTTGCGCTAAGGAATAAGGAATACTCCTAACAATTTCCGGAGCAACGTTATGTCTATACAAGTTAACATGGGCTATCCCCAAGTTTTGTTCTAAAATCTTCACAATTTCCTCCTGGGTAACATACCCCAAATTTGCGAGAATTTTGACAAAACTTTCGCCAGTATGCGCCTGAACTGCCAATGCCTCCTGCAATTGTTCCGGTAACAGATAACCGGTTGCCAATAAAAAATCCCCTAAAGATTTGCCTTCTTGTGCCATGATTTATCTCGACTCCTGGGAATATTCTGACATTTAATGCTAGATTTCAACACTAAAAAGCAGATTCCTTCTCTAGCCGTAAACAATTGCACCCAAAAAAAAGAAAGGTGTTAACCTTTCAAATTAGCCTGCAATACTTTTTTCATTATTTCAATAGGCGCATCCCTGCCTGTCCACAAAGAAAATGCCGAGGCACCCTGATACAAAAGCATTCCCAATCCGGATAAAGTCTGACAACCAATCGCCTCAGCCTCTTTAAGAATACCTGTTACAACTGGATTATAAACAAGGTCACAAACCAACAACCCCCGATGCAGCATATTTCTATTGACCAACGGCGCTTGGGTTTGATGTGGATACATACCAACCGAAGTGGCATGTACCAGAATATGTGATTTAGCAAGATTATTTTCCAACTCTTTTACATCGTGTATACTACAGGTATTAGTTTCACACAGAGGATTTGCGCGCTTGATCGCCATACAAATAATTTCGGCCTTCTCTACATCTCTTCCCACAATATTTAACTGAACTGCACCTGCTAAAGCAAGTTGGACGGCAACTGCCTTGGTTGCCCCGCCTGTGCCCAAAATTGTCACTACTTTTTTTTTCGGTTCACAGCCGGCTTCTTCTTGCAACGCGCGCATAAAACCGATACCATCGGTATTATGCCCTATTGCTTTCCCGTCTCGGTAGTGAATTGTATTTACTGTCCCCAAGATCTCTGCCTCCGGACTTAGTTCATCCAAAAGGGGAATAACTGCCTTTTTGTGGGGAATAGTCACGTTCAGTCCGACAAAATTCAAAGCCTTTGCCCCACCTATTGCCGCTTCCAATTCCTCGGGCAATACCCGAAAGGGAAGATAGACATAATCTAAACCCAAATACGCAAAAGCAGCGTTATGTATAGCCGGTGACATGGTATGTGCAATTGGGTTACCAATAACTCCGGTAGTCGCTGTCTTGCCTGTAATCAAGTCCAATTCCCCCCGTTACTTTTCAGGTGCAACCAATGCTTTTCGAACTATAGTTTTGACATCCTCAGGTAATTTAATTTCCATCTCTACCGGCCCCCTGCGAATACTAATCCAACCCAAGCCTGGTATAACAAGATCTTCACCTTCATTCACCTCTACCTTAATCTTTTTCCAGCGCCCAATATCGCACTTTTTACAAGGGGGAACCAACCAATCTCCCGCATGGCGTGCTATTAATTCCGGAACACGTTGGGTCGTTGTACTATGAAAGACTACGCCTCTTGCGGCAAAGGACATTAAAATCGGCCGCTGTACCCCTCCCTTAATGGCAAACTCAACTATTCCCCCAAAGAGAAGGGATTGGCCGGCAATTAGCTTAAAAGTCTTTCGGCTCAGTTCTCCCGCAGGGATCAGTTTTTGATTGCAATCAGGGCAAAGTAAATCACTGATTCGACTTCTTGGCACAATGCCCGGTGTATCGAGCAAGGTAACACCGGCAGTAGGTAAATCCACCCTTACTATACCCCGCGTTGTACCCGGATAAGAAGAAGTTGTTAGGGCCGGGGAATTGCTTTGGGATCGGCGTTTATTTTTCACCCCATCCCCGGCCCGACGCCGCAGGGCATTGAGAAGACTTGATTTCCCGACATTGGTAACCCCCGCCACTGCAGCCAGCCGTTTTTTACCAGCAAGTAATTGAATCGTTTCCAATAATTTCTTTATACCCCAACCCTTGGCACTGCTAACCGGAATTACCGCCTTTGGCATTAACCCTAAATCCTTAAAGCGATACCATACCCAGTCTTCCGTCTCTTTGATCGTCACCTGCTGTGGCAGCAAATCAATTTTGGTCACAGCTGTCACCAATGGCTTAGTGCCAATAAGTTCATGCAATTCTTCACTAAAGGAACCTTCAAAATCAATAATGTCAAAAACTTGCACTACTAACTCCGCTTCTTTAAGCGCACGCTTAATAGCTTGGATATAGAATTCTCGTTCTACAATTGCTTCTTCATTTTTACCATAGTGTAAAATACGATAACAGCGCTGACACAGTTTACTTTTCCTTGTCAATGCTTCCGGCGGTATATAGCCGGGCTGATCAGGTTTTTCCACCTGCAAAGGAATACCACAACCCCGACAATAACTTGGCAATTGCAACCTTTACCTCCTAATTAATTCTTAATCTGATTTTTTTGTAATAACTTACGCTTAGTAAGGTTTTTAAGAACGAATCGTTCCATACAGCGCATAACCCTTGTCCCGATAAACTCCCGTTTTCCCATAGGTACCACTAAAACAGTATATAAGCCCAAGCGGTTACCTCCCAGGACATCGGTAAATATTTGATCACCAACCACAGCTGTAGTGTTTGACTTAGTACCCAATATCTCCATTGCTTCCCGGAAAGCCCGCCGCCGCGGTTTACCGGCTTTGGGAATAGCGGGGA
Organism: bacterium; assembly: GCA_050951765.1. Taxonomy (GTDB): domain Bacteria; phylum Bacillota; class DTU030; order DTU030; family JBMNJR01; genus JBMNJR01. The sequence continues at coordinate 95,165 of JBMNJR010000003.1, forward strand.
TTGCCAATAATCGACCAAATGTTGTAACCCGCAGTTTCTTATTATTGGATACAAGACAAACCTTAAAACCTAGCTCCTTTAGTTTTTTTAGCCATTCCTCTATATTTTTATCTAAGTGATCCCGATCCCAACCGATAATAGTATTATCCAAATCAAAAATCAATCCCCGAATTCCATGTTCCTGCAATTGTGCCAAGGGGATATCCAATACAGAGTCAACATATAGCCGTGGACATAATAATTGCCACATAATAACTCTCCATTTCACCTTGTGATTTAACATATTATATCATAATTGTTTTTGCCAACCAAAATAAGAAGTAATATCTCTTAGAAAATGTCGGAAAAAATCATAAGAAACGCCCATGTCGATTCCCGGCACCAGCAGAGGAATGGAGGAATCAAGAACTCTTTCGCATTACTGTCTAACCACAAAGAGTCGGGCCCTTCAGCAAGGAGTCCGGCGATAAATAGCTTAACCAACAAGCTAACCATAGCTGAGTGTTAGCGTATGTTCTCAGAGTAAATAGCTATGGTTCTTCTTCAATTCTTTCCATCATTTGGGATAAGCAAGCTTCCAAATCGGCTAATGCTTCACCATAACCAGCCCAATCCCCTTCTCGGCTACGTTCCTGAGCAGCTGTAAAAAGTCTGTTTGCTTCCTTTACTAATTCATATAATGATCCTGCTGTTTCATCATCCTCCCTATCTGCCACAGGAGGCATTTTCTCCTCAGCAAGGCCAAAAATAGCAGCTAAAGCATCCTCTAATGTCCGCTCCATTACTAGGTTATCTTTATAAGCAACAATTATCCTGCTTAATTCCGGCAGCTGACCTTGATCCGCCTGCAAAAATACTGGTTCCACGTACAAGATGCCACCATTTAACGGCAGAGTCAGTAAATTGCCGCGAATAACACGAGAACCTCTCTGATCCCAGAGGGATAGAAGTTGCGATATCTCCGTACTTTGATCTATCCTAGCTTCGATCTGAGCTGGACCCATAAGCAATCGATCCTTGGGAAATGTATACAGCCCTAATTGACCATACTTTTCCCCATCATTGCGGGCGGCAAACCACGCCACCATATTATTTCGCTCTCTGGGGGTAAAGGGTAACATCAGTACATATTCTTCCTGTACTTCTCCCGGCAGCTGAATAATTGTATAATATGGTTCTACCAATTGAGTATTTCCTGCATACCGTTCAGAAGGTATTTGCCACTGATCTTCCCGGTTATAAAATACCATCGGGTTTTCCATTTGATAAGTTGTTAAAATTTTACTTTGGATAGTAAACAAGTATTCCGGATAGCGGATTTGTTGCTTTAACCCTGTAGGCATTGCTTCCAATGGCCGAAATACTCGCGGAAAAAGCTTAGCATAAGCTTGAATAATCGGATCCTCAGGGTCGGAGATATAAAAATTTAAATCACCGTTATAAGCATCAATTACCACTTTCACCGAATTACGTATATAATTGGTTGAAGCTGATACCGGCTCAGAATAAGGGAACATATTGCTTATCGTATAAGCATCCTGTAACCAGAATAGTCGTCCATCACATAAAACAAGGTAAGGATCCGGATCATAATGCAGTAGCGGCATCGCCTTTCTAACTCTCCGTGCTATATTGCGGTCAAACATGATCCTGCTTTCCGGGGTAATATTATCAGAAAACAAAAGCCGGTAGTCCATAAAATAAAGGGCAAAGACAACACGCCTGAAAAAAGAATTTAACTGCACACCGCCAACACCTTGATAATGATTATAGGCATTGGTTTCGCCCATTGGATAGTCAAACTCTTCTGTTTTAGTATTGACAATGACATATGGATCAGTCAACTCACCATAATATATTTCCGGGCGGTCTATCACTAAACCGGATTTTGTTTTAGGCGGAATATCATAAATGACAAATTTGGGCAACCCTTCACTGGTTGATTCATTAACAGGGCTCATAACCAGCCCATAACCATGGGTAAAAACCAGCCGTTGATTTACCCAATTCTGGGCTTGGACATCCAACTCTGCCTGATCTAATTCCCTGGCCGCCAGCATCACCTGCCGATACTGGCCGTCAATCCAGTACCGATCCGTATCAACCTCAATAAAGCGGTAGTACAAACGCATTGCTTGCAGTTGTTGATAAGTCTGCAACAAAGGGCGGTAATCCCAAAGGCGAATATTGTCAATGGTGCCGCGGTTTTCCTGAATGTCTTGCATTGATAAACCTTGATCACCGGGATAGTTTTGCAGCTGGATTTGATCCAAACCATAAGCCTTACGGGTAAATTCAATATTATATTCTATAAATTGCCGTTCCATATTGGCCTCATTTGGATTAACCCGAAATTGCTGCACTAAACTTGGATATACTTTTCCCAAGAGGATGGATGCAATTACAAAAACAGCAATACTACTCATAAACAAAACTCGCCGCCGCCAAATAATATTAATAGCCACCGCAACTGCAACTACAACCGCCAAAAAAGTAAGAATCCGTAAGCCAGGTAACAGCGCATGAATATCTGTATAACTGGCACCAAAGGTAACACCGCGGGGAGAATACAACAGTTGTAGAGACTGGAGGCGATAATCCCAAGCCTTAAGCAGGAAAAAAAGAACTACTAAAATAGATACATGCTTCATCCCCGGGAAAAAACTCAATAATTGTCGGGGTTCAAACCGCGTAGTACCTAAAAAAATATATAGTCCGCTGACAATTAATATTGTTACCGTTATTACCATTTGTAAATATCCATTTAACAATAAGTAAAATGGCAAGCGGAAAATATAATTTCCCACATCTAATTGAAAAATGGGATCAGTAAAACCAAAATTATTCCCGCGAAAAAAAAGCTGGATTGTGAGCCATTGCTCACTAATATAGCCGGTCAATATATAAGATAACAAGACGCTTGCCAAAAAGGCAATTATTGTTGCATGACGACCATGAACAATAGTTGGTCCGATCGGTTTGCCAAATTGATCTGTATATACTATATTCCCTGGGTTGGGGAAAAAGCAACGCACAAAATATAGGTTTGCCAGCAAAAAAATAAAAAAGAAAACCCAAGCTGCAAACCTTATTAATATTCTTGCGCTAAGCATAGTCCAATAAACGATCCCTAAACCCAGATTATTAAACCACAGCCAATCAACATACGGTCCGATACCAAATATTAATAACAGTGGAAACAACAGTAGTAGATAATATAAACGGAAACGGAGCATTCAATGACCTCCCAATTTATACATTGACCTATCTGTCGGCCTTCCCCAACCTTGAATAACTTTTTCTGCAGGGAACTTTTTTTTCCTTCCCTTTGCCAAAAAAAGAAGGGGGGATTCCCCCTCTATTAAAAGCTATCGATAAATGCGCCGCCGCCGACGCAATAACTCAGACAGCAGTAAAACGGTTACCAATGATAAAAGCAGCCTCCGACGCTGCTGTATATCTATGTTTTCCTGGCTCTCTTCCAAAAAACCTGACGGACGCCAGCGCCGTAATACTTCCTCGGCCATTTCATCAACCATACTCCGAGGCGGTACAGGGCAACGCCAAGGATCGTCCCTTTCATTTAACACCCGTTCCACAAAAGGATAAGCCTCTTCCACAATCTCCGGGTTATAAGCCAATATACGCCTTTCTATGGTTTCATAATCCATTTGCCCATTGGGGGGCGGATAATCGGGATAATATGGACCCCATGGCCCTTCAGGAAATCCAGGAATACCGGGACACCCTGGGTAACCGGGACACCCCGGTCCGCCCGGAATGCCAGGATATCCTGCGCCTGGCATACTTTGCCAAAACATCTGTCTTACCTCCTTAACACTCCTGAGATAGTATATTCTATTACGCACCCAGTTAGAGGGTGATTGCTGTTAATAATTGGTATGCCATCACTGTCGCCATTCCCGTTTCCCGGAACCGGTAAATGATATTCTTGAATTAACTATGTTTTCGCATATAACAGCTTTGGTAATTTGTGAAGAAAAAAATGGCTTCCCTTGGGTACAAAGGAAGCCCACTGGCACAAATTCACGCTTCAAACCCCTCTACTTGTAGCTCAGCATATAATTCGCCTAACGCCCGCTTTTCTATCCGTGAAACATAAGATCGAGAAATCCCTAAAGCTTTTGCGATTTCCCGCTGGGTTTTCTTAATGCCATCCCTGAGACCATAGCGTAATTCAAGTACCTTCCTTTCCCGACGCCCCAGTTTCTTAACTTTTTCCAATAACTTTTGCTGCTCAAAACGTAGTTCAATAATTTCCGATACAACGTTTGGATTAGTGCCTAGGATATCCAAGAGGGAAATTTCATTACCTTCTTTATCTATACCTATAGGTTCATAAAGTGAAACCTCACTGCGGAGCCTTTTGGTACTCCGTAAAAACATTAAGATCTCATTTTCAATACAACGGGCAGCATAAGTAGCCAATCTGGTTCCCTGTTTCCGGTCGTAGGTATTAACTGCCTTTATTAATCCAATGGTACCAATCGAGATTAAATCATCCATCTCTTCCCCTGTATTGTCAAACTTTTTGACAATATGGGCAACCAAACGCAGATTCCGTTCCACCAACATATTACGTGCTAGCTCATCTCCTATTTCCATAGCCTGCAAGTACTGCTGTTCTTCCTCTTCCGACAATGGATGCGGAAAAGCATTGCTACTTGTCACATAGGACACTAAAAACATGAAGCCTTTTAGAAAAAAAAAGGTAACGGCTGCCAGGGGTAGAGAAAACACACATGCCACCTCCATTAGGATTTGGTCTGCATTTTTATCATATGGTCTCCCCTTCCCCTTTGTGCTTGTACGGAAGTGAGTATTTTTAGCCAATAGTGCCGTACTTAACCAAAACCACTGCAAGTGACCCTGTTGATTACCCTAACTGACATCCAGATCCTGTAATGATACTTCCTGATAAATACGGGTAATAATCTCGCGAAAGATTGGTGCTGCCACTTCTCCCCCGCTTCCCCCTTCTTCCACCATAATCACCACTGCCAGCAGCGGTTTTTCCAATGGACCAAAACCGGCAAACCAAGCGTGCGCAACTGCCTTTCCTTCTGCATCTTTTCGCCCGGTTTCCGCTGTCCCGGTCTTTCCTCCAAGAGTCAACCACGGAACAGCAGCTAAACTGCCAGTTCCTGTTACTACGGTTTCTTGCAATAGAAACTGAAGCTTCTGTGCTGTTTCCGACGATAAAAGAATTTTACTATCCCCCGGGTCCATTTCCCCATCAGGCCCTTTTTTCACTACCCAAAGAGGAACAAATACACCGTTATTGGCAACAATTTGAGTTACCTGTGCCATCTGTAAAGGAGTAACCAAAACCGAACCCTGACCCAAGGATATATTTGCTAAATCACCCAAAAAGGGAGCACTTCCCGGAATATAACCGGCCTTATTCTCCGGTATCAAAGCTATGGTAGATCCCAACCCTAACCGCCTGGCATAATTTAATAACCTCTCAGCACCTAACCTTTGGGCTAATGTTATGAAAACCGGATTGCAAGAATGGGCAAAGGCGCCGGTCAAAGTTAACGGACCGTGCCCTCCTTTTTCATATTGATGGCACCGATAAACCTGATGCCCTATCTGAATAAATCCTTCACATAAAAACTCTTCTTCCGTGTCAGTTACTCCTTCATCCAATGCAGCTGCTGCAACAACAATTTTAAAAAGTGATCCTGGAGGATAACTCAAAAATGCCCTGTTCATCAAGCAGGCATCAGTTTTATCTAAATAGGCTTCAACCCGATTTTGCGTAAAATTTGGCCGACTGGCCACAGCCAACAATTCACCGGTCTCAACTTGAACAACTACCGCTGCACCGGCCTCACAGTGTTGATCCATTACTTCTTCCACAATACGCTGGATGTGAGCATCCAGGGTTAAAACCAACTGACCGCCATCCATTCGCCCTAAAACTTGCTGTTGAAAACCCAAACCAGGAATCAATTTTTTGTTTGCATCTACCCAAGCGACTAAAGAAAGGCCAGCTCCTTGGCGCAAAAAACTATTAAAATGCTGTTCCAACCCGGTAACACCCATATTTTCTTCTGCCCGCACGTAACCGATGAGATGTCTAGCTAAGGAATTGGCACCATAGCGTTCTTGCTTCTGCAATAGAAATACCCCGGGAAATGAACCGGCCTCAAAAACAGTTAATGCCGGAACCTGACGTGTAACTGGATAATAAAAGGGTTGTGCAATATTAATTTTGTTTAATACATCTTCTGGGTTCAAATCTAAAAATAAAGCCAATTCCCGCGCAGTACTTATTTTATCCTCAATTAAATTAGGGAATAAAGCTAAAATTGGCTGACAAGTAGATGCAGTTAGGGAACTATGATTGCGATCGTAAATACCCCCCCTAGGCAACTCCAACACTAATTCATATCCTTGTTGCCGTACTGCCCGCGCCCTCAATAACGGACCGGACCAAAGTTGGATATTAATCAGCCTCAGGGTTAATAAGACAAAGGACAATGTGATAGCTATTAACAATACTTGCAGCCTATGTACCGAGTTGCGCATCATATTCACCCGCCGCTAAGATTCTGCTCTATATTCACCTTATTGCCCAAAGGAGAGTACATTATGCAAAGAGAACAAAAAAATTAGCCTTCCCTAAGGGAAGGCTAAAGCACATAAGAAGTATTATAACCCATCCGATTAAGGCGTTGATAAATCTCCTCCGAATGCTCCTTGTCCCGTGTTTCTAAATCTAAATCTACTTCCGCATAACCCAATTCAACGCCGATCTTTTCTCGATCATGATAGATGTTGAACACATTGGCTCCCAGGTCTGCAACTAAGCCTAATAATGCATGCAAGTGACCCGGTCTGTCCTCAATCCTTGTCTTCAGCTTGACCTTTCGTCCAGCCTTAACTAAACCCCGTTCAATAATCTGGGAAATGATATTAACATCAATATTCCCACCGCTTAATAATGCCACTACTTTCTTATCCCTGATATTTAACTTATTATTAATGATTGCAGCCAAACTAGCTGCACCTGCCCCCTCAACTATTAACTTGGCCCGTTCCAACAGCATTAGAATAGCATTGGCAATCTCTTCTTCGTCAACTGTAACTATCCCGTCCACATACTTATTAACCAAGTCAAAGGTTATTGTTCCCGGCGTCTTTACGGCAATTCCATCGGCAATAGTTTTGGCAGAATGGATACTGGTAATCTCACCTTTTGCTAAGGAAGCCTGCATCGATGCTGCTTTGCTTGCCTCAACGCCAATTACTTGCACTTTTGGTGCAATTTCCTTTACTGCCGTAGCTATGCCGGAGATTAAACCACCGCCGCCAACTGGGACAACAATAGCTTCGACTCCTGGTAAATCGGACAAAATTTCTAACCCTATTGTGCCCTGCCCGGCAATAACTAAAGGATCATTAAAAGGATGGACAAAAATGGCACCGCTCTTTTCTTGCAATTCTTTCGCCTTAATGGCACACTCATCCACGACGTTACCATACAGTTCAACTTGAGCACCATAGCTTTTGGTAGCAGTTACCTTGGCTATGGGGGCATTTTCCGGCATCACAATAATAGAAGTAATTCCAGCTTTAGCAGCAGCAAAAGCTACTCCCTGCGCATGGTTGCCCGCCGAAATGGCAATTACCCCTTTTTTTCGTTCTATTGCAGTTAAGGAATTTATTTTATTTAATGCACCTCTAATTTTAAAAGATCCGGTTTTTTGCAGATTTTCTGTTTTTAAGTATACTTCATTCCCGCTCAGTTTACTAAAGGTTTGTGAATGTGTTAAAGGAGTTCGATGAATACCGGCACTGATATTGACGGTAGCTTCCTGCACTAGTGAAAGTGACACCTGCATTAATTATCCCTCCTTAGCCCGGCGGACTAAAGCATAAGGTTTTACCGGCTGTGGAGTACTTATTCGCACCAATTGCTGCGGATGAGGCGCATTTGCGATCCTACTGCCTTCTTCAGTATACATATCCGCCAGCAAATACGAAAAAGTCTCTGCCCCCGGCCCTGTTATTTCGATCTTTTCACCTACGGCAAATGGATTACGTTGTTCAACTAATGCCTGCCCTTGCTTATGATCATACTCTTTCACCAAACCAATAAAATCATGAGTCGCTCTGTACTTACTCGATTTGTAAATATGATCATCTCCAGTAGGAGATTGCAGAAAGAAACCTGTTGTATAATCCCGATGGCTAACCTTCGCCAACTCCTCTAACCATTGGGGATGGAGCTCATATCCTTCCGGATCAGACTTATAAGTATCTAACGCCTGCCGGTAAACCCGCGTCACAGTTGCTACATAATGAATGCCTTTCATCCTTCCTTCGATTTTGAGACTGGCCAATCCAAGTTCTACCAGTTGGGGAATATATTCTATGAGACAGAGATCCTTAGAATTAAAAATATATGCTCCTCTTTCATCTTCTTCCAATGGGAAATATTCTCCCGGCCGCTTTTCCTCTACAACATTATATCCCCAGCGACAAGGTTGGGCACAATCCCCCCTGTTAGCATCGCGGCCGGTAAGATACATACTTAATAGACACCGCCCAGAATAAGCCATACACATAGCTCCATGGACAAATGCTTCCAATTCAATATCGGTCTTTTCCTTAATTGCTGCAATTTCTTGATAAGAAAGTTCCCTTGCTAAAATGATCCTCTTTATACCTTGCCGCTGCCAAAATTGAACGCTGCGCCAATTAACAGCACTTGCCTGCGTGCTGAGAGCTAAAGGCAAATGAGGCACAGTTTCCTGTGCAATTGAAATAACACCGGGATCGGCAACGATCAAGCCATCAACCCCCAGTTCTCCCAAAAAGCAGAGGTATGCAGGCAAATCCTCCAGATCTTCATTATGGGGAATAATATTAACTGTCACATAAACCTTTTTCCCCCGCTGATGAGCAAATAAAACACCCTCTTTGAGTTCTGCTTCAGTAAGATTTCCAGCTCCGGCACGCAAGCCAAAAGCCTTGCCCGCGCAATAAACTGCATCAGCCCCATAAATTAATGCCATTTTTAATTTTTCCAAATCACCGGCTGGTGAGAGCAGTTCCGGTATCCCATTCATTATCCTCACCTCTAGTTTAGGCCAGCGGCCCGATTATGTTCTGCCAATGTCTTCGTAAAATAATGACTTCCATCATCCCGGGCACGGAAATAATAATACTCCGTCTCAGCCGGTTTAACGGCAGCAAGCAAAGAATCTTTTCCCGGCATGGCAATAGGCCCCGGCGGTAAGCCTGTATGCAGGTATGTATTATAAGGTGATGGAATTTGGGTATCACTGGTCAATAACCGAGCCTTGGGTTCGCCAAGAATATATTGGATCGTTGCACAGGAACCTAACATCATCCCTTTCTCCAGCCGGTTGTGAAACACACCGGCAATAACCGCCCTTTCTTCCGGCAACTTAGCTTCCTTTTCTACAATAGAAGCTAGGGTAACTGCTTCATGGAGAGTCATATCTAACTGGCTTGCCAATTCATTGATCCTTGTTTCGGAGATTACCTGATCGAACCGTTGCAACATGAGCTGGATAATAGCTTTCTCATCCATTTCCAGATCAATATGATATGTATCGGGAAAAAGATATCCCTCCAGCCGGTAATCTACATCTGCTGGGATCTTGTCGATAAAACTAAAAGGAAAATCACCTTCCTGCACCAATTGCAAAAATCGTTCCCTTTGTATAAGCCCCTCCGCTTCCAGAAGATCGGTTATTTGCTTTACTGTATATCCCTCAGGGATGGTAACCCGCACATAATCGGAAATGACATCGCCGGTTGTCAATTTGTTGATCAATTCTAGGGGAGTTAATGTGGGAGATAGTTGGTATTCTCCCGCCTTCAGGTCTTGAGCAACTCCTTCCTTCCGAACCAGTAAACGAAATAATAGTTCGCTTTTTATGAGCCCCTTATCTGCCAAAATTTTTGCGATCTGTGCACCTGAAGACCCGGCCGGGATAGTTACTCGCACCGGTATTGCCTCAAAATTAGCCGGTGCCATAGGTGCCAATAGATTATTAACCCCAATCAACAATAACCCTACAGAAATAACTATCCCTAACAAAATATAGCGAATATAGAGCCCAGTTTGCCGTAAGGGCTTTGGCAACAATTACTCCCCCTCCCCATCTAAATCTGATAATCTTTAACTTTATTATAGCTTCAACATTGCTATTTAACAACCCACAGTGAGCATACAGAAAAAACGTCAGATAAAATTAACTGACGGTTTTTTACTCAATTAGATCTGTAATTAAGCGGTACTGGTATTACTCATCACATAATCTCCCAACAATTCATATACTTACCTCTGTATTCCCGCCGCATATTATTCCGAATCCATAGGCAAAAAAAGACGCACGATTGATTCGTGCGCCCTTGTAGTAATAATGCTCCCCCACAAGCAATCTTCCTACATCTGCTAATGTTTCCAGCTTTCCTTTGTTTTATACACTTATTCAAAAAATAATTTTGCTCTTGCTACAGCTCCTCATCTTCTTCATAATCGGCCGCTAACATTTCCTCCCAGGTCTGCGCAACTCGCTCCAATTCCTCATCGTCCTCAATGGGAACCAATACTTCCTCCCCTGATTCATCGGTATCGATGCGAAGAACTTCCGCTTCCTTGTCTTCCTGACCTACTTCTTGTACAATTACATATTCCAAACCGTCTACTTCTATTACGTCAATTACTTCAAACTCCAATTCATTACCTTCTTCATCCACTAAAACAATTAAATTATCTTGTTCTGACACTGTTTTCACCTCATTTTTTTGGCGTTAGTGCTATTGTAAGATGAAGTTAACTATTTGTCAACAATTACCTGTTCTGTGCCGATTCAAATAACCTTGTAAAATTAACACTGCTGCCATTTTATCAATCACCTGGCGCCGCTTATTTCTACTCACATCAGCAGCCACAAGGGTTTTTTCAGCGGCCACAGTACTTAAGCGCTCATCCCAAAAAACTATGGGTAGACCACACTTCTCTCTCAGTAATTCCGCAAAGAATTCAACCTTTTCCGCTTGTTTTCCCTTGCTCCCATCCATATTTTTAGGTAAACCAACCACAATTATCCCAATATCATAAGCGGCAATGATTTCAAATAATCTTTCATATGCTTCTTCCCAGGCCTTGTACTTGATTACATCCACCCCTTGGGCGGTAATTCCCAGCGGGTCACTGACCGCAACCCCAATCCTGCGGTCACCCACATCTAAACCCATATGACGCATTCCCCCACCACCTAATTACCTTAGAAAATTTTAATACAAAATTCAGGGCAATGAGCCCCACAATAACCACAGAAAATGCATAGTTCCTCATTTACTTTCATCTTCCCAGCCTTTAATTCCAATGCCCCTTGTGGGCAGTGTAGCGCACAATTGCCACATCCCTGGCACCAATCAGCTATTTTTAAGTACCGTTCTCTCTGCTTTACAGCCTGAGCAAGTTTTTGCGGAATGTCTTGTTTGCTAAACAGCAGCACATTATATTCAATTTCCTCCGGTGTCTGCATCCCTACGGCGATGGAGTTAATCACAGGAAGGTCGAGCATATAATTAAAGGCTGCTTCTAACCGCGGCAGGAGGTTTCCTCCACCTAAAGGTTTCATGGCATAGATACCCTTCCCCTGACCGGAGGCTGCCTTAATAGCCTGCTCCATCTCCTGTCTACTACCATCAATTATTCCCAAACCCTCTAAATTAATCAATGGATGGATAACATCAATTTCCGGCATTGTGGCCGCACATGCCGTAACCTCTACCGCATGGGTGGAAACACCCACCGCTTTGACTATACCCTTTGTCTTGGCCTCCAAAAGATATTCCAATGCCGGTCTGTGTCCTTCCAGGGTTAAACGGGACTCCTGCTCGTGCAGCATAAAAATATCTATAACATCGCGATTTAACTCACGCCTGGCCTTTTCTAAACTTGCCGCCATCCATTCAGAACTATAGGCATAAGACTTGCTAGCCACAACCACATCCCCTGTCCAATGCTCTAAAGCCCATCTAATCTGCGAGTAATTGTCATAAAACTCAGCTGTGTCAACAAAATTGACACCCAGTTCAAAAGCGTGCCGAAGCAACTCTCCACCCTGCTCCGGGGTTAAATTCAGCTGCAATGGCCCTAGGGGAAGGCTCCCGTAACATAAGCGCGACACCCACAGATCTAATTGGCCCAGTTGTCTCAATTCCACTTCATCTGCCCCCTCGATTAGAACAGCTCCTACAGAAATCGGAAAAAAACTCCGGTTACAATACCGGAGTTTAAGGATTTTGCAAATAATTGCTCACCAATTCTTCAAGTAATTCGTCCCGTTCCAGCTTGCGCACCAGATTGCGGGCATTATTATGGTTAGTAATATAAGCCGGATCTCCTGATAAAAGATAGCCTACAATCTGATTTATCGGATTATAACCCTTTTCCTCCAAGGATTTATAAACCTGCAGGAGAATTTCACGGGCACTTTGCAATTCATCTTCTCCCTTAACCCGAAATCGCATGGTTGAGTCAAAGAGCTGCCCCATAATCTCACACTCCCGTGGTTAATATATAGTAGTATATTCTCGTCAGGTTAGGGGATTTCCTTTTTCCCCGGCCAAAAAAATGCGAAAACGATGTTATTGAGCCAGCTGCTGCTTAATAATTGTAACACCATGGTCCAAAGCCTCTTGGAGACGTTCAGGATCTTTGCCGCCTGCCTGTGCTAAACCCGGGCGTCCGCCGCCACCACCGCCGACAATGCGGGAGACAGCTTGCACAATCTTCCCAGCATGGATGTTTCGTTTTACCAAGTCGGGTGATACATAACAAATAAAGTTTACCTTGTCTTGGATATGCGCCCCCAAGATAATTACACCGGACGGCAATTCTCCTTTTAATATATCTACCATTGAACGCAAATCATGCATCGTACCAACGGAAACTGAGGTTGCCAACACCGATACCCCTTCTATTTCCACTGCCTTTGTCAATATGTCAGATACTTGCACTATAGCCAGCTTTTGTTTTAATTCCTCAATTTCTTTCTCTTGCTTTCTTAATTCTGTGTTCATTAGAGCCAGCCGATCCAATAACAAATCAGGGGTTGTCTTTAACTGTTCGCTGGCTGCGCCTAAAATATTTTCTAGTTTTGCCACATATTCCAGTGCACCAGTTCCTGTTACTGCCTCTATCCGCCGCAAGCCGGCGCCTATACTGCTCTCACTAACTATCTTAAACAAACCGATGGTCCCGGTGGCAGGCACATGGGTACCCCCGCATAACTCCATACTATAATCGCCAATCTTAACTACCCGCACCTCATTACCATATTTTTCACCAAATAAGGCTGTTGCTCCCATGCGTTGTGCTGTAGCTAAGGTACTTGAAAATATTTCCAAGGAAATATTTTCAAGTATTTTGCCATTAACCAAATGCTCAATTTGGTTCAGGCGGGCGGGAGATAAAGCAGCAAAGTGGGTAAAATCAAATCGTAGCCGCTCCGGGGTAACCAATGAGCCCCCCTGTTCTACATGCTTGCCCACAACTTGCCGCAAGGCCCAGTGAAGTATATGTGTAGCCGTATGATTACGGGCAGTTGCAATACGCCGCTTTACATCAACCTGTGCATCCACGGAAGACCCTTTCTTAATTACACCTCTTTCCACCACACCTTTGTGCGCAATTATTCCTCCGGGCAAGATCCTCGTATCCAGCACCTTAACTTCAAAATCAGAACCGACCAGGAGGCCCCGATCACCTACCTGCCCTCCGGCCTCTGCATAAAAAGGGGTTTGTGCCAGGATAATTTCTACCTGGTCACCGGCTGTGGCTTGATTGATAAAAGCATTATCCTTTAGGATATGCTTTACGGTACTGGATCCTTGGAGGCTTTCATAACCGGTAAAACCAGTTGCATCTTCCGCAACTAATTCCCGATAAGCACCTGTTCCCACCAGCATGCCATCATCTTCCCGCCGTGCAGCCCGCGCCCGTTCCCGCTGTTTGGCCATTGCTTTCTGAAAGCCTTTCTCATCAACTATTAAACCTTCTTCAGCAACAATTTCCCGGGTTAAATCCAAGGGGAAACCATAAGTATCATAGAGTTGAAAGGCCTGCTCTCCTACTAAAACATTTTCTCCTTTTTGTTTCAGCTCCGCGATAAAACTTGTCAGGATATTAATTCCTGCCTGCAAGGTTTCCTGGAATCGCTGCTCCTCTGATTGAATAACCTGCAATATTGCTTCCTTTTTTGCTAAAAGGTCAGGGTAAGCCCCTTGCCCCAGGGCAATTACCTCCTCCGCTATTACAGATGAAAATGCCGTTTCTAACCCAATTAATTTACCATGCCTAATCGCCCGCCGCAAAAGACGTCGCAACACGTAACCTCTACCCTCATTACTGGGCAAGACACCGTCTCCTACCAAATGTACAACAGCCCGTAAATGATCAGCAATAACTTTGAGCGAGACATCGATTTTTTCTTGCTCTTGATAAGCAACACCGGCCAAGTGCGCGGTTTTTTTAATTATTGGTAAAATCAAATCCGTATCATAATTGGTAGGCACTCCCTGCATTACCGCGGCAATTCTTTCCAAGCCCATCCCCGTATCGATATTTTTTTTCGGTAAAGGGTTATAATTTCCGTTTTCATCCTTATTAAACTGAGTGAAAACTAAATTCCACACTTCCAAATAGCGATCACAATCACAGCCTGGTGCGCAATTAGGCCTACCACAACCACGTTCCGGCTCTAAGTCCACATAAATCTCCGAACAAGGGCCACAGGGACCGGTTCCAATCTCCCAAAAGTTATCCTCTTTGCCTAACTTGACTATTCTATCCGGTGCTATTCCTACCTGATCCCGCCAGATAAAAAATGCTTCTTCATCCTCTTCGTAAATACTGACCCACAGCCTTTCTACAGCTATACCTAACTCTTGGGTTATAAACTCCCAGGCCCAAGCAATAGCCTCCGCTTTAAAATAATCGGCAAAGGAAAAGTTGCCTAACATCTCAAAAAAAGTATGATGCCGCGCAGTCCGCCCTACATTTTCTAAATCCCCGGTCCGGACACACTTTTGGCAAGTAGCAATTCTTTGCCGCGGTGGAGTTTCTTGACCGGTAAAGTACGGCTTAAAAGGTGCCATGCCTGCTCCAATTAACAATAGGCTGGGATCATTTTGCGGAACTAGTGAAGCACTGGGTAGCACCAAATGCCCTTTCCGAGCAAAAAAATCAAGATAGCGTTGACGTAATTCATTTCCCTTCATCTTAAAAAACACCTCCAAAACACGCAATAAAATAAAATAACCCCTCATCCAACTTTGTAGGGACGAAAGGTTTTACCGCCGTGATACCACCCTTATTCACCGCACATCTCACGATGCCGGACTCACTCAGTGCCTGTGCACTGGGCAATTTAACGGTGTGCCAACCGGAAAGACTTACTTTTAATTAACTTCAGTCCTCGGTTTCGGAAGGGCTTCCACCAATCAACACCTGGAGGAACCTTACAGCCAAGAGCTCCTCTCTCTGCCAGGGGGAATCAGTGTACTCTTTTCCGTCATTACCTTTAAATATTGGTTTACTAGCATTTTAGTCAAAATAATGCTGTTTGTCAACTGATTATAGCGTCAAGATACTATGGGTTTTAAAGAAAAAAGTATTCCCTCACGATCTATCTTCTTGCTTCAAGCGTCCCTTATTGACTTAAGGAACTGCGAAATCCAAGTTCTTTTACCGGTATTTAAAATAGTTATGTTACCGATGGTTTCGTGTGATGCGGTAAGCTTTCGCTTTCTCATAATTTCCCGGTCCACTTTTACCTTCCTTGCTTCATTTAATGCCGCCTTTTTCTTTTGAATAAATATATCATACACGTTCCCGCCATTTGCTACAAAAACTCTTAGCCTGGACATCTGGTCCACTCCCGTTTTACTCCAGCCCAGAGGCCTTGAGCTTAACCTAGACGACAAGATATGGCTAACATGACCTTCTGCGCTGCAGCCAGTATAATCTGCATCATACTGACGCATTATACCATCCCAGTTCCCAAGTATGTACATTCTTGCTTCCTGCACAGATCTTCTCTTTGTTTCTGGTTCAGTTGTACTTATGATTGCTTTAAATAGCTCTTTTAATCTATCCTTGTCTCCGACATTTATGTATTCCCACATAATTGGTGTAGTATATCCCATATGCGCTGTAGCTTGCGTGACGTACTTTGATAAGTGGTAACGGTCCATTACATAGATGCTTCCTTTTATCCAGCCTAGGCCCTTCTTTATCCAGGGAGCCCCATCACCTGAAAGGTATATCTTTTCTATAGCATCCATATCATAAGCCTTATCTATATAGTCTAAAACTTCTACCCATAGTTCATCACTGTTTGCATAAACTCCACTGAAATACCTTACGTTTAATAGCTTATACCGGTTTTTACTAACTTCCTTTCTGCCTTCATGGACATATACAAGCTTTGGCTCTATAAAACCTCCATCCTGAAGTGCTACATGATCTTCATCTGCTTCTATGTAAAGTACTTTTACATTCCTTTTATCTTGCTTTATCTCTACTGCATCATTGTCTACACTACCAAGCTCACGTATACTGTTCATTACTGTCTGTGATGTTAGGGTTACTGCTTCAGAGGCTTTTTCTCCGCTTTTGCTATAGGGCATATATACGGCTTCTTCTATCAGCTTTGCCTTTAGTGAAGCGTCTAGCTTATCATGGGCTGATATGCCTACTGCCTCATCTGATAGGTAGCTATATTCACCTGTTTTTTTATTCTTGTAATATGTTCTTTTATACCTGACTTCTCCAAATATCGTCGCGAGGGTCTTTTCAGCCGCTTTTTCTTTTACTGTCCAGCACCGTTTACGATCTTTGCTGTTTTTATATGCATGATCTATTGTTTCTAAAGCTTCTGCCACTAAGGTTACTCCAATCTCATCCAACGTCTTCTTACTCTTCCCCTGTGTGTTTGTTCTGTGATAATGTCACCCTGAAATTGTTCTGAGAAAATGTCACCCTCTGCTACAATGAAAGGATGATATTATCAATGACACAGGATGAACGAAACAAACTTCATATTGCCCGTTGTCTGCTCGAAGGTAAGATGACAATCAGTGAAGCGGCAGAGATCTTAGGCTTAAGCGAACGACAGGTAAAACGCATAAAGAAAGGAGTTAAAGAATACGGCGATGCGTTCGTCGTTCATAAAAACCGGGGTCTAAAGCCTGCACATGCTCTAACCGATAAGATTAAGGATTTAGTTGTTAAGCATCGACAAACGCAAAAATACGCTGAAGCTAATTTCTCGCATTTCCAGGAGCTGCTTGAGGAACATGAGTCGATCCGTCTGAGCAAATCATCGGTCTACAGAATACTTGTAGAAAACGGGTTTACAAGCCCGAAGAAGCACACAAAAGTAAAACAGCATAAACGCAGGAAAAGGAAGCCGCAAAAAGGGATGCTTGTTCTAATCGATGCCAGCCCTCACACCTGGTTTTTAAACGGCGAGGAATGTTCGCTGCATGGCGCTATAGATGATGCCACAGGGGAGATTCTGGCCTTGTTTTTCTCCCCTACCGAGTGCCTGGAAAGTTATTTTCAGATTATGAGAAGCCTTATCTCCAATAACGGCATCCCACTTGCTGTTTATGCTGACAGGCATACCATTTTCCGCTCCCCTAAAACGAGTAGGTTATCCTTAGAAGATGAATTGAGTGGTAAGAGGGGTAAAGCCACGCAGTTCGGCAGGGCGATGGCTGAACTCGGGATTAACCTTATCTGGGCCAAGACAGCACAGGCTAAGGGCCGTATCGAAAGGTTATGGAATACACTGCAAAGCAGGCTGCCTGTTGAATTAAATATCGCCGGGATATCCACAATGGATGAAGCAAATGATTTCTTAGCTCTTTTTTTGACAAAACACAATGAGCGGTTTGCTGTTGAAGCTAAAGATCCCCAGTCTGCTTTCCATGCTCTGGAAAACATGGAGCTTGATTATATTTTATGTGTCAAAGATACGCGTCAGGTGGATAATGGTTCTACCTTTTCTTATGAAAATGTTTACTACAGGCTTGTTCGTAATGGTAAGGTCATCCCGGTGATTCCCAAATCCAAGGTAACGGTTTTAAAAAGCCCCCGGTATGGGTTGAAGGCGCAATACAGCGGCTCGATCTATGATGTTGAGGTGTTGGAGGCTTTACCGGTAAAGGAAGTAGTACCTAAGCAACCCAGGAAGCCTCGACAGTATGCTGCTCCTTCGGAAAACCACCCCTGGAGGGGTAAGTCGGTCAGCTTCCCTGTGAGTATCTACGATGATACAGATCGGGAGATCCTTGAAGCTCTTTACAGCTCAAGGCTTGCTTGGCGTTAGTTATTTATGCTTTGAGCTTGAGCCCTGAGCATTCCTGGCGGCTGCTCGTTTAACCCTTGACATGTGGGCTAAAATTGCTTGGCGAGGGGGCGTAAGGCGATTTCTTTATGCCTCTCGCCGTCGCCCCTCGCAATCTTTTAACAAAGCCCACTTTGTCAAGGGCAGCCGCCTCTAGGGGGTGACATTTTCTCAGAATAAAAGCCCCCCAAAAAAGGTGACATTTTCATAGAACATTGACACTGATTACTCTTCCCCTGGGCTGGAACCCTTCAGCCGGTACCAAAACCAATTACATAATACTTTTAAAATGGCTGCCAGGGGAACGGCAAGTAATAATCCTAAAGAACCAAAGAGCTCTGCGCCCACTAATAAAGCAGAAATAACTGCTAAAGGAGGTAACCCTACCCGATCGCCAATAATGGTTGGCGCCAAAATATTACTTTCCAATTGCTGAATAACAACAAAAATGATAATAACATAAATAACTGTCACAGGGGATTTCAGACTGGCCATAAAAATTGCCGGTATAGCCCCGAGAATCGGCCCAAAATAAGGTATAACATTGGTTATCCCGGCAATAATGCCAATGAGAATGGCAAAATCGACCCCGACGAAATATAAACTGATCGCACTCACCACACCCACAGCCAAACTGATCAAGATATGGCCGCGCACAAATCCGCTGAGCACTCGATCTAATTCCCCTAATAGACTTAATATATCTCCCCGGTAGCGATAGGGAATACTATTTACCACCATACCTTTGAGAGAAGTCATATCTTTTAATAAATAAAAAGCCAAGATGGGGGCTATTGCTAAACGAGGTAAATACGAGAAAACACTTAAAATATTTTCTAAAATAACACTGATCATATTTATCAAGTATTCTTCGCCCCGATTAATTGCATCATCAAAAACCTGCCGCATACTCTGGGGCATTTCAACGCGGGCATATTCTTGACTGAGCTTCCAATATAATTCCTGCACCTGCTTAGTATACTTTGGTAATTCATCGGAAACAGCTTGTAATTCATTAAATACTAATGGTATTAGTTCAGTAGTTGTAATAAAAACTAAACCTGCCAAGGCAAAATATAATAATATCAAAGAGCCCAAACGGGAAAAGCCCCATTTTTGCAAAAACTCCAATAAAGGATATAACATATATGCAATAATTATGGCAAAAATAAAAGGGGAAAAAATTCCCCGAATCCCATAGAAAAACAAACCCATTATAATTACTGCCAAAACCAGAAGTACATAATAGAGGTAGCGAGCCATTTCCTATAGTCACCCCTTGTGTATGACTATTCTTTCACCCGCCGTTGCCACATTTCCCCCATATTTTCCCGGACTTCCTGAAAAGCCTTGCTGGCTAGTGAACCTATTTCATTGCTGCTCCGCTCCAAAGGTACCCGCACTCTTTCCCGTAAATGAGGTACACTCATCATACCAATAACTGCTCCCATGACGCCTCCAATAATAATCCCTTGCCAAAAACCACGCATTTACTGTACCCCCTTTGTTAAGTTAAAAGCGCAACTTCAGCCAAGGCGACCAAGCTGCCATCATCCTCAACTTCATAGACCTGTACCCGATCTCCGTGCACAATAAACTCCACATAACAATCCCGACAAAAATAGTTTTTTACCCCAACTTTACCCACACTTTTTCCATTACAAAGCGGACAGGTCATACAAAAGCTCCTTTCAAGCAAGCCTATAACAGGCAAAAGTTCTCTCTTTTAGTATGACCATACCCATTACTTTTTAACCAAGAAAAAATCTGGCCTTAGGCCAGACTTTCGCAAAAACTTTTATAATTATTTATTATTTCCTGCTTAGAATCACCGCCGAACTTTTCCAAAAATGCTACCGCCAGTTCCCAAGCAATAGCTGCTTCTGCTACAATGCTGGCTGCCGGGACTGCACAAGCATCTGTCCGCTGTACACAGGCATTGCATGGTTCCTTAGTTATAAAATCAACACTAAGTAATGGTTTTACCAAAGTTGGTATCGGTTTCATGGCAGCCCTTATTACAATAGGCGCTGATGTGCTTATTCCCCCCAGCACTCCGCCCGCATTGTTACTACCCAAAGAAAATTTACCGTCATAAATAATCTGATCATGAAACTTACTGCCCGACATACTGGCACTAGCAAAACCAGCTCCAAATTCAACTCCTTTAACACCCTGAATACTAACTACAGCCTGGGCTAAGCGACCGTCAAGCTTCCTGTCCCAATGGACATGACTCCCTAACCCCCAGGGCAAATTATGCACCTGCACTTCAAAAATACCGCCTAAGGAATCCCCTTCTTCCTGGGTAGCGGTAATTTTGGCAACCATAGCCTGTGTGGCTTCCGGATCAAGACACCGCACTGGGGATGCAGCGGCAATGGCCTCAATATCCTCCACCGGAATATGCTTTTCCCGGGCTGTAACAGAACCTATGGCCACTACGTGGCTGACAATTTGGACGCCGAAAACCCGTAATAATTGCTTCGCAACCGCACCCACTGCCACCCGTATAGCTGTTTCCCTGGCACTAGCCCGCTCGAAAATATTGCGCATGTCGCTTTGCCTGTACTTAAGCGCTCCAGGCAGATCAGCATGACCAGGGCGCGGATTGGTTATCGGTTCCCCTTTGTTTTCCCCCACCGGGTTCATAACTTGCTGCCAGTTGGGCCAATCTTTATTGGCAATCAATAGCGTCAAAGGACTTCCTAATGTTATACCATTGCGTAATCCTGTTAAAATCTGAACCTGATCCTTTTCCAATTTCATTCGCGGACCCCGGCCATAACCAGCCTGTCGCCGGGCCAATTCCCCATTGATCGCAGTTATATCCAAGGTCAAATTGGCAGGTAAACCCTCAATAATTGCAATAAGACATTTTCCATGGGATTCCCCGCCACTAAGATACCGCAATCCAGTCATGTTAATTCCCTCCCGCAAAGTATTCCCATAACCTTCTAATCGTTAAGCACTATATCAGCACCCAGTGCCGCTAAGCTATTAGCAAAACCAGGATAGGAAACATCTATAAACTGGGCTCCTTTAATCACTGTTTCCCCTTGGGCAAGCAACCCGGCAACAGCCCAAGCCATAGCCATCCGATGGTCACCATAGCTTTCTAAAACTGTACCAGTAAGGGGGGTAGGACCATAAATTATTAGCCCATCAGCCGTTTCTTCAACTTGCCCGCCTAAGTCCTGTAGGCCTTTAACTATGGCTTGCAGTCGATTGCTCTCTTTTACCTTTAATTCCCCGGCATTTTCAATTACAGTTGTGCCTACTGCCTGGGTAGCTGCAACTGCCAGAATAGGAATTTCGTCGATCAAACGGGGGATTAAAGAGCCTCCAATGGCAAAAGCCTGTAGCGAAGATCTGCTGACTACCAAATCTGCCACCGGTTCCCCGTTATATTCCCTTTGGTTTTTCAGCAATATATCTCCCCCGGCATTGATCAGCACTTCTAAAATACCTGTACGGGTGGGATTTATCCCCACACCGGTAAGAGTTATGCTACCCTCCCGAACCAATAGCCCGGCTACCAAGAGAAATGCTGCTGAAGATATATCCCCGGGAATTTGTACTGCGCAGGCTTTTGGAGTCTGTTTACCGGTGATACTAACCATAGAATCCTCCCGTTCTAACTGCACACCAAATGTATGCAACATCCGCTCCGTATGATCCCGGGATAGGGCGGGTTCAACTATCCGGGTAGTACCTTGTGCTGACAAGCCTGCCAAAAGGACGGCTGATTTCACTTGCGCACTGGCAACAGGCGAGTGGTGAGTGATTCCATGCAATTGACCGCCGGTTACCGTCAAGGGAGCCAGCTTGCCCCCATCTGGACCTTCAATTTTCGCCCCCATCAATTGTAAAGGTTCTGTCACCCTACCCATCGGTCGGTTCTGCAGCGATTTATCTCCTGTCAGTGTCGCAGTAAAGGGTTGGCTTGCTAAAACTCCCAAAAGCAACCGCATGGTGGTACCGGAATTTTGCGCATCAAGCACCTTCTCCGGAGCAAGGAAACCGGCCTTTCCTCGACCTGCAATGATAATTTCATTGTCAGTAACAAATTTAGTTTCAACTCCCAATTGCTGCAAGCATGCCAATGTAGCCAAGCAATCAGCACCGGCGAGAAAGCCTTTTATCCTGGTGGTCCCTTCTGCCAGCGCTCCTAAAATCAAGGCTCTGTGGGTAATCGATTTATCCCCGGGCACCCCAATTCTACCTTGTAAACAGCGGGCAGGCCTAACACACAGTTCCAAATGTCTCCCCCCTTTGCATTAAATCAACAGCAACTAAAACAATTCCCGAAATTGCTTAGCTTCTGTGAAATATTGCACAAGATCATTGTCTGCTCCTGCATCCAATGCCTGTTCAAATTCCTCCACGATCTCCCGAAACAGCTGGAGCAATTCTTTAATTCGCTCCCGGTTACCGAGACAAATATCCCGCCACAGATGCGGGTTGGCAGTGGCGATACGGGTGGTATCGCGAAAACCTCCGGCAGCCAAGCTGGCAACTCTGTTTTCATTCCCATTGACCTTCTTGCCCAGTTTGCTGAGGGCAGCAGCCACAACATGCGGCAGGTGGCTTATTACGGCAACAGAATAATCATGGTCCGCCGGCGATAGGATTACCGGCTTTGCGCCCAATTCCATAACCAATTGCGTAAGTATGCTTAGAGCCGTAGGATCAGTTCGCTCCGTTGGCGTCAATATATAAGGTGCACCCACAAATAATTGGGCAGAACTGACCCATACCCCGCTTTTCTCTGAACCGGCCATGGGATGACCGCCAACATAATGAACAGTATCAGGGACAACCTCCTCAATATGTTTAACCAAATCCAACTTAATACTGGCCACGTCAGTTACCAGGCAACCGGGTTTAAAATAAGCGTTGCAATCCTGAATCAACTTTGGAATCACAGCCGGCGGAGTCGCATAACAAACCAAATCTGCCTCACATAAAGAACTATCCATGCCGGAAAATCCGCGATCAATTATCCCCTGCGTTACGGCATACTGCAAGGCCGCTTCATTTGGATCAAAGCCATGCACCACCCACCCCGCTTGCTTTAATGCTGAAGCCAGGGAACCGCCGATTAAACCTACCCCGATGATTGTCGCCTTTCCCTGTTTTATTTTCATTTACGGCAGCTCCTTTCCCAACAAAGGAGCAAGTTGGCGAATTTCGTTCATCATCGCGGCAAATTTTTCCGGCTTCAAAGACTGCGGCCCATCGGATACAGCATGTGTAGGATCGGGATGCACTTCAATAATCAAGCCATCCGCACCTGCCGCCACAGCAGCCCTGGATAGAGGGGCTACCAGTTGCCATTTGCCGCTGGCATGGCTGGGATCAACTAAAACAGGCAAATGGGTTAATCCTTTCACCAAGGGAATTGCACTGATATCTAAAGTATTCCTTGTCATCGGTTCATAGGTGCGAATTCCCCGCTCGCATAAAATCACCTGGTAGTTTCCTTCACACATAATATATTCGGCAGCATTGAGCCACTCATCGATTGTGGCAGCAAAACCACGCTTTAATAGCACCGGCCGCTTGCTTTTACCTATCGCCCGCAACAGATCATAATTTTGCATATTGCGGGTTCCCACTTGTAAAATATCAGCATATTGGGAAACCATTTCTACCTGCTCGGGAGCCATAACTTCTGTAACTATTCCCAGTCCGGTATGCTCCCTAGCCTCAGCCAGTAATTGGAGGCCTCTTTCGCGTAAACCTTGGAAAGAATAAGGAGATGTCCGCGGCTTAAAGGCACCGCCCCGCAAAAAATGTGCTCCAGCCTGTTTTACCTGGTAAGCTACCTCGAAAAGCATTTCTCTGCTCTCAACTGCGCATGGCCCGGCCATCACGACTAGATGGTTATTCCCAATCTGGACGCCTGCAGCCTCAATTACCGTTGGTTCCTGTTGAAACAGCTGACTGACCAACTTGTACGAATGGGTCACAGGTATAGCTTTCTCTACTCCATCTAATGCTTCCACAGGCAAATCACGTAAAGTCTGCCGATCACCGATAATACCTAAAACCGTTCGCGTTTGACCTTGAGAAATGTGTACATCCAAACCTTGTGCCTGTAGCCAATCTAAAACAGCTTGGATTTCCCTCTGGGAAGCAGTGGCAGACATAACAACAATCATTTATATTACCTCCTATTTAGAAAATATCCCGGCCGATATCTGCGTTGCAGCAGCCTTATTACAATTAGGATGGACTTTTAGTCTAAAAAAACACAAAACACCCCTCTGTAAGGGGTGTCTTTTCTTGTTTAATTTCTCCCCTCCCCCTACCATGCTACCATCCTACTTTGAACTGCTTACAGTTTTCTGCACCAGCTACCGTCCTACCAAATAAATATTGGCAAAAATGATATCACGTTCCCTAAAATGAGTCAACCTTCTTTTCCCCGGCTCAATGGCAAAAGAAGGTTGTTTATTTAGTAAAAGCTCTTAATTATTAACATTCGCTTATAATCTTGTTTCTTTAATAATACCCCCACCAATAACCAGATCATCCTCATAAAAGACTACCGACTGACCGGGTGTAGGAGCGCGAACCGGTTCTTGAAACCTGACTAATACATCGCCGGTAGAAAGAGGGCTGATCACCGCCGGTGCCTCTTTGGCATTATAGCGAATCATTGCCATACAGCGAAGCGGCATATCCAATTGGGGAATGGCAATCCAGTTTATCGCTTCCGCCACTAATTCTTGACGCTCTAATTGCTCCTTTGTACCGACGATTACAGCATTACGAGCCGGATCAATATCAACCACATATAACGGTTCCGGTGCCACCAGGCCTAAACCCCGCCGCTGTCCAATAGTATAGCAAGGGATGCCACTATGGGTGCCCAATATATTCCCTTCTGTATCCAAAAAAGGTCCCGGCGTAATCTGCTCGGGAATCTGGCGGTTGAGAAATCCGCGGTAATCATTATCTGGAATAAAACAGATCTCCTGGCTATCAGGTTTGGTGGCTACCTGCAATCCCAAATCATCGGCCAATTTCCTGGTTTCCTCTTTGGTCAGTTTCCCCAAAGGCAACAGGGTATGGCTTAATTGTGTTTGCGTTAACCCATATAAAGTATAGCTCTGATCCTTTTTGGGATCTTTGCCCTTGCGCAAAATATACCTACCGCGGGAATAGTCATACTCAATTTGCGCATAGTGGCCGGTAGCAATATAACTGGCACCTAGGGCTAAAGCACGCTCCAACAAGGCAGCAAACTTAATGTAATGATTGCAGGCAACACAAGGGTTCGGGGTACGCCCCCGGGCATACTCCTTGGTAAAATAATTGATTACCTGCTCTTGGAATTTTGCCCTTAAGTTGGTAACATAATATGGTATGCCCAGCTTATCGGCTACCCGCCGTGCATCATCCACTGCACTTATAGAACAGCAGGTTCGATGCCCTTCATCCCATCCTGGTTCCTCTTCCCGCGGCCAAATTTGCATAGTCATGCCGATTACATCATAGCCTTCTTTAAGCAGCAGTGCAACGGCCACAGAACTGTCTACACCGCCACTCATTGCCACAACAACTGTCTCACCTATGGCCATAACCACACCTACCTATTGTGCTTTAGACCGTTCCTGATAATCCTTAATCGCTGCATGTAAGGCATCTGCTGCCAAGTTGGAACAGTGCAATTTTAAGGGCGGTAAGCCGCCTAAGGCGGCAGCCACAGCATCATTGGTAAGCTCTAAAGCTTCTTCAATAGTTTTCCCTTTGGCCATTTCCGTAATCATACTGCTAGTGGCAATAGCAGCAGCACAGCCAAAAGTCTTAAACTTTATATCAGTGATGATTCCATTTTCAACTTTAATTGTCAGTTTCATCATGTCGCCACAACGAGGATTGCCTACTTCACCTACTCCATCGGGATTCTCCACCTCTCCCACATTCACAGGATTCATAAACAGTTCCATAACTTTTTCGCTGTACATTTTATTTCTTCCTCCCCCCTAATGCTTACTTCAGTTATTTCATTACTAAAATCCTTTACCATTATCCGCCAACCTTGTGCTTATCATAAAGAGGGGACATTGCCCGCAGCTTTTGCACAATCGGTGGTAATACTTCGATTACCCGTTTAATCTCTGCTTCCGTATTATCTTTTCCCAGAGTAAGTCGTAACGAGCCATGGGCAATCTCGTGGGGCATGCCAATTGCCAGCAGCACATGGGAAGGTTCTAAAGATCCGGAAGAACAGGCTGAACCGCTGGAGCCGGCAATACCTTCCCGATCCAGATTTAATAATAAGGATTCCCCTTCAATAAATTCAAAGGCAAAATGGGCGTTACCTGGAAGACGTTGCTCCAGGTGACCGTTAACACGCACATGATCTATCTTTGCAACCACACCATCGATCAATTGATCCCGCAGCTTTCGGAGATGATTGTTCCTTTTTTCCCTCTCCTCCCGGGCTAATTGGGCTGCTTTTCCTAACCCGACAATACCGGGAACATTTTCCGTACCCGGGCGCCATTTCCGTTCCTGGCCGCCACCGGTCATTAAGGGAGCCATTTTAACACCCTTGCGAATAAAAAGCGCACCAATACCTTTAGGTCCATAAATCTTGTGACCGGAAAGAGAAAGTAGATCAATATGCTCCTGCATTACATCAATATCCAGGTAACCAACAGCTTGAACAGCATCAGTGTGAAAGATAATACCCCGCTCTTTGGCAATGCGGCCTAGCTCTTTAATCGGTTGAATTGTACCAATTTCATTGTTGGCATACATAATGCTGATTAGAATGGTATCCGGCCGGATAGCCTGCTCCAAATCAGCAACGCTAACCATCCCATATTTATCAACAGGCAAATAGGTAACTTCGAAACCTGCTTTTCCCAAATCCTCAACTGTATGCAAGATAGCGTGATGTTCAATGGCAGATGTAATTATATGTTTCCCCTTTTTTTGGTTAGCCCTGGCTATTCCCCGTAAGACAATGTTATCAGACTCAGTACCTCCGCTTGTAAATACGATTTCCGAGGGTTCGGCCCCGATAAGTAAAGCCACCTGTTCTCTGGCATCTTCCACTGCTTTCTTTGCTTCCCGCGCCATACTGTAAACACTGGAAGGATTACCCCATTGTTCTTGTAAAAATGGTAACATTGCTTCTAATACACGGGGGTCAACCGGGGTTGTTGCCGAATGATCAAGATAAATTGTTTTCATCGCTCCCACTCCTTATTTATTAACTGTTGGTTCACATTGTTGGGCACCACCGTTAATCTTCTTTGCCGCTTGCAACATATCAAAAAGAGAAATGCTATCCAACTCTTTGGTTAGACTATCCCGAATCCGTGCCCAAATAATGTGGGTAACGCATTTTTCCGCTTGGGAACATGATTCCTCATCACCCAATACACAATCAGCCGGCGCTATCGGGCCTTCAAGAACCTGAATGATATCACCAATGGTAATTTTTTTCGGCTCCCGGGCTAATAAATAACCTCCTTGCGCACCCCTGACACTCTTTACTAATCCGGCTTTGCGGAGTTCTCCCATTAATTGTTCTAAGTAAGCTTCTGATAAGCTCTGCAGCTCGGCTATCTGCTTTAAGGGTATAGGGCCTTGCCCAAAATGTTGTGCTAAGACAAACATCGCCCTTACTCCATAACGACCTTTGGTAGAAAAAAGCACCCCGGTTCACTCCCCCTTTTTATTCCCAAGTAAATTGGTCGGTTTTCTCGGTTTAAAAGTACCATACCCGAGTATTTTTGTCAACTATCTGCTTATATTTTGTCCACTTTTCTTTTTTTCCTATTCCTCCAGAGCAAACAATTTTATTGCCTCGTTTATCCAACCCTTGCTCAAAGCTTTAGTTTTAGCTACAATTGGAAGCAAGAATACCGAAAGATTGGAAGGTGATTTCCATCGACTTAATAGATTACAGTTATCAACAAAATCTTGCCTCTCAAGCGCCTTTAGCCCAAAGAATGTGTCCACGGAATTTAAATGAATTTGTCGGCCAAGAACATATCCTTGCCCCGGGAAAACTTCTTTTTCGTGCAATTGAGGCAGACAGGCTCACATCACTTATATTTTACGGCCCTCCCGGCACAGGGAAAACAGCATTAGCCCGTATTGTCGCCAATACCACAAAGGCGGATTTTCAGCAACTTAACGCAGTTATGGCAGGTGTTGCCGATATCCGCCAGGTGATTAACACTGCCAAAGAGAATCTGGCCTTTCAAGAAAAGCGAACAATTCTCTTTATTGATGAAATTCATCGCTTCAATAAAGCACAACAAGATGCGCTCCTTCCATATGTGGAAGACGGTACCATTGTTCTCATTGGCGCAACTACGGAAAACCCCATGTTTGAAATTATTTCTCCCTTATTATCCCGTTCCCGAATATTCCAATTCCAGCGGTTACGCCCCGAACATATTGAAACTATTTTAAAACAAGCCATAGATGATAAGGAACGGGGTCTGGGCAGCATGAACATATCTGTCGAGCCGCAGGCTTTAGAGCATATCATCCAAATTGCCGACGGCGATGGACGAGCAGCTCTCACCGCATTAGAACTGGCAGCTATTACTACCCCTCCCAATGAAAAAGGGGTAATTGTAATTACCTTAGATATAGCGATAGAATGCAGCCAAAGAAAAGTGCTCCAATATGACAAAACAGGCAATAATCATTATGATACAATTTCTGCATTCATCAAAAGCCTCCGTGGCTCTGATCCCGATGCCGCCCTCTACTGGCTGGCCCGGATGATCTATGCAGGCGAAGATCCTCGTTTTATTGCCCGCCGTTTATTGGTCCATGCGGCTGAAGATGTAGGTCTAGCAGATCCCATGGCACTTCAAGTTGCCCAAGCAGCAGCCTATGCTGCCGATTTTCTCGGACTGCCGGAGGCGAGAATCCCTTTGGCTGAAGCCACTATTTATATCGCCACCGCCCCCAAAAGTAACAGTGCTATTCGCGCTATTGACGCTGCCTTGACAGCTGTGAAGAAAAAAACCGCACCGCCTGTTCCCCTGCATCTACGGGATGCCCATTATAAGGGGTCCGGGGCTTTAGGCCATGGTAAAGGTTATAAATATCCCCACGATTACCCCAACAATTATGTTCCCCAACAATACTTACCCGAGGAACTAAAAGACATTACTTTTTATCAACCGACAGAACAGGGTTATGAAAAAAAAATTAAACTAAGACTGCAAAAATGGAAAGAAAGCAAATAAAAAAGAGGTAGGCGCTTTAGAATAATACATTAAACACCTGCCTCAATTTATTTCTTAATTATTCACATACCTACATCTAACATTTTCCTGCTGCTACCTCGGCGATCAAAGGAATGGCAATTTCAATATCTGCCCGGGAAACATCCTTATGGGTTACTAATCTAATCATATATGGTGTGACGGCATTTGCCAGCACGCCTTTTTCCTCCATTTTAGCTACAAACTCAGCAGCAGTCATGCCTGAAGGAGTGACATCCATCCGTACCATATTTGTTTCTACCTCTTCCGGGTTAACCCTAATACCGGAAATTTCCGCCAGCCTTTCCACTAAAAACCGTGCATTGGCATGATCCTCAGCCAAGCGATCCACCATGGTTTCTAAAGCAACAATACCGGCTGCTGCGATAATACCCGCTTGCCGCATCCCGCCACCGACCATTTTCCGCCACTTCCGTGCCCGTTCAATCCATTCCTTCGGTCCAACTACCAAAGAGCCAACCGGTGCAGCTAAGCCTTTAGAGATGCAAAATTGAACCGAATCAAAATATTTGGCAATTTCTACCGGCGATACACCTAAGGCAACCGATGCATTAAAGATCCTCGCCCCATCCAAGTGCATAGAAATACCGTACTTATCGGCTACTTCCCGCACCAATGCAATTTTCTCCGGAGGTACAACGGCACCGCCTGCCCGGTTATGGGTATTTTCCATACAAATAAGGACTGTACTAGGATGATGAATATTCGGTGTTCGAATACTGGCTTCCAAAACCTTGGGATCAATTGCACCTCTGTCTCCTGGTACCGTTCTAACCATAACACCGCCTAAAGCAGCACTGCCGCCAACCTCAGAAGTAAAGATATGTGCATCTTCTTCCAGAATTATTTCGTCCCCAGGATTAGTATGAGTAAGAACAGATACTAAATTTCCCATAGTCCCACTGACCACGAACATTCCTGCTTCCTTGCCCAATTTAGCCGCCGCCATTGCTTCTAATCGATTGACTGTAGGATCTTCCCTATATACATCATCCCCGACTTCGGCTTCATACATAGCTTTGCGCATTTCCGGGGTTGGTACGGTAACCGTATCGCTCCTTAAATCAATAATTTTTTTCACGCGCCTGTACCTCCTCAATTCATTTTAAGAGTGCTCTACTTGAAAAATTCAACAGAATAAAAAAAAATCCTACTCCCTTTCCTTTTTTGCCCAAAAAAATGAAGCGCAATTAATAATTTGGTTAGGTGTAACAAGTATATGTATAGGACGATCGTGCGGTTCCGTAGGAATTTGCTCCACAACTTGAACGGCAAAAGCTAAAGCAATAAGGGTTGTATCCGGTTGCAACTGGGTAATAAATCGGTCATAATACCCCCCGCCTTGACCGAGGCGATTACCTTCCGGATCAAAAGCAAGACCAGGAACTATGACAATCTCTAATTCCCCCGGTTCTCTGGGCCGTACATAACCAGCTGCCGGTTCAAGCAATCCATAATAACCACGCTCCAGTTCCCTTAAATCCGCTAACTGTGATACAATTAGTTTTCTTTCTTTTACTACGCATATAGGCACAGATATGTCCTTCCCCGCAGCCAAAGCCCTGGCAATCAAGGGAGTAGTGTTGACCTCTTGTTCTACGCCAACATAAAACATTACCTTTTGTGCTTTTTTGTATATTGGCAAGCTTTCTAAGTTGACCGCGATCAGGCAATTTTGTTCCCGCCGTTCGTCATCAGTTAGTGCATTTAGTTTAGCTTTAATCTTTTGCCGCAAGATAGACTTTTGCCTTGTGTTATAATCAGCAGTCATAAATGCTAATCCTCCAGTCCTATCAATTCCCGCACCACTGCACCAGCCAATAAAAACCCCGCCACCGGTGGAACAAAAGCAATACTGCCGGGAATTTGCCTGTCGCCGGGAACATGCTCTTGCTGCCCGGCACAAGAGGGCAAAACCACAGGATGCTCCGGAGAAAAAACAACCTTCACGCCATTGGTTATTCCCCGTTTTCGTAGCTCCTTTCGTAGCAATCTGGCTAAAGGGCAGGTATAGGTTTGGGAAATATCCGCCACTTGTAATTTTTCCGGGTCTAATTTGTTGCCTGTGCCCATACTGGAAATGATCCGTAACCCTTTTCGCTTTGCCTTTACTATTAAATCAACCTTTGCGGTCATGGTGTCAATAGCATCAATTATGTAAGTGAAATCATCTTGTAATAATTTTTCTTCGGAATCAGGTTGATAAAAAACCGGATGGATTTCAAGTTTTGCAGAAGGATTAATACTTTTTATCCGTTCTGCCATTACCTCTACCTTAAGCCTACCAACAGTATTTAAAGTTGCTAGCAACTGGCGGTTTATGTTGGTAATAGTAATTACATCATGATCTATTAGGACGAGATTGCCAACTCCGCTTCTGGCCAATGCTTCAACAGCAAAGGACCCTACTCCGCCCAGCCCAAAAACAGCCACCTTTGCCATGGCCAGCCTCTGTAAACCTTCTTTACCAATTAAGAGCTCAGTGCGGGAAAAGGGATGTAACATAAAAAAACCTCCCTCACCAAAAAGGGAGCAAATTCCCCCACCATGCCGTGGGTCGATATTTTTTGAAGCTCTTCTCTCGCAAGTGGGTGCCTTCCTGAATAATTTATACGTCCTCTATGTTGAGGCATGCACGCCTTACCCAGAGTTAAAGCTCCCTCTTCTTTGGTGTTGGCTCAAAAATTACCGACAAATCCACGGACACAGCAGGGCTGTCATTCTCAAACCTGGTTTGTCTCGTTTGCTATTAATATCTTAGCATACAATCCCTTTTTTTGCAAGCAGAACGGGGTTGCCAGATAATAGTTGAATTGGGAACCCTTAAGTTAATGCCATGTTTGGGCAGAGGTTTGCAATTAATTTGAAATTGGGGCGAGCCAATGGGAACGCACAAAAAGGATACAATGGTTCCGGAAAGCAGGTCTAGATATTATTACCCGCCCATATTTATATAATAGACCTTCCGCTAATTTAAACCGCATGCCCGGCGACTGCTCTTGGAGGTAAGAGGTTAGATTTAGAAGTTGGAAGTTAGAAATGAGACAATATAGTTTTAGGTTCGTATAACAAAGGAGATATAAAAAACTCCTTCGCATTACTGTCTAACCTCGAATCTCTAACCTTAATTTCTAGGAGAGGGCGGCCACGGTTGCCGGAGCTAGCGGCAAAATTATGCTAGCCGGACAAAGAATTTTCAGGGTAGATAATATATAGAAACCTATCCTGAAGGAGGTGAAACAAAATGTTAGTGGAATCTTTAACTATTATTATCGTTCTTTCCGTCCTCAATGAGATAATTACGGAAATCATCAAGACCGCTTTCCCTATTGTGAAAAACTTTGCCTTAGCTATTGCCATGCTCTGTGGTATTATCCTCTGCATCCAAACACAGGTTGGAATCCTAGAAGTCCTAGAACTGGAAATCAGAACACC
The DNA here is from genome assembly GCA_050951765.1 of bacterium. Classification (GTDB taxonomy): domain Bacteria; phylum Bacillota; class DTU030; order DTU030; family JBMNJR01; genus JBMNJR01. The sequence continues at coordinate 128,316 of JBMNJR010000003.1, forward strand.
GCTAATTGACTATATCCTGACCGGTATTATTATTTCCCGGGGATCAAATGTAATCCATGACCTTATTTCCCAACTGCAGCCGAAAAAAAGCCATTAGTACATATTGCCCTTTACCTCTATAAAACTAATCCCGCTTAACCACAGTGCTCTTAATATAAAGTTCCTGCAATTGCCTTGCTCCTACCTCTGCCGGGGCTTCAGTTAACAGGCAAGTGCCGCTGGCCGTTTTAGGAAAAGCAATGACATCCCTAATGCTCTCAGAACCGGTTAAAAGCATAATCAACCGGTCGAAACCAAAGGCAATTCCGCCATGGGGAGGAGTGCCATACTCAAAAGCATCCAGTAAAAAGCCAAATTTCTCCCGCGCCTCCTCTGCACTTAAGCCTAAAGCGGCAAACATTTTCTCTTGAATTTGGCGATTATAGATCCGTAAACTGCCGCCCCCCAGTTCAACTCCATTGAGAACCAAATCATATGCCTTTGCTCGTACTCGATCCGGTGCAGACTCTAAAAGGTGTAGATCCTCATCCACCGGGCTGGTAAAAGGATGGTGCATAGCTACATAACGTTGCTCCTCTTCATCCCATTCCACTAACGGAAAATCGACAATCCACGCAAATTCCAATTTACCCTCCGGAATTAGCGCCAACTTACGGGCTAAATGTTGCCGCAAATTACCTAAGGAATTGGCAACTACTTTTTTCGGTCCCGCAACAAAAAGAAGCAAATCCCCTTCAGCTGCAGCAAAAAGTTTACAAAACTGTTCAATTTCTGCTGCTGTGAAAAATTTTGCTATGGGTGAGTTAAAACCTGCAGCTGTAATTCTTGCCCAGGCCAATCCTTTAGCACCAAACTGGGCTACCAATTGAGTTAACTGATCAATTTCGCCCCGGCTAAAGGTACTTCCACCTGGAACCTTAATACCCTTAACCTGGCCTCCAGTGGCAATTACGTTCCGAAACACTTTAAACTGGCAAGTAGCTGCTACCGGTGAGGCATCTACCAGCTCCAAACCATAACGCAAATCCGGTTTATCACTGCCATAACGTTCCATAGCTTCCTCATAAGTTAAGCGCCGAAATGGACGCCGCAATTCAACACTTAAAACCTCCCCAAAAATGCGGGCCATCATTCCCTCCATCAGTTGGAAAATAAGTTCCCGGTCCATAAATGACATTTCAATATCAATTTGTGTAAACTCCGGCTGCCTGTCTGCCCGCAAATCCTCATCACGAAAGCAACGGACGATCTGGAAATAACGTTCCAGGCCAGAAACCATCAGTAACTGTTTAAATAGTTGCGGCGACTGGGGTAGAGCATAAAAATCACCGGGATGCAAACGACTTGGCACGAGAAAATCCCGTGCTCCTTCGGGAGTGCTACGGGTAAGCATAGGTGTTTCAACCTCAATAAAACCTTCCTCCGAGAGAAAATCCCGCACTATTTTGGCTACCTTATGCCGGGTAATGAGATTTGCTTGCATATCCGGCCGCCTTAAATCAAGATAGCGATATTTCAGCCGCACATTTTCATCTACATTCACATTCGCCTCAATATAAAATGGCGGGGTTTTAGCTTCATTTAATATATATAATTGCTGGGCAGAAACTTCCACCTCCCCTGTAGGTAAACTGGGATTTTTTGTTTCTCCCGGCCGTAAAGAAACCACACCTTTGACTGCAAGTACATATTCATTGCGGACTGATTCAGCCTTTTGAAAAACCTCATTGCCAATTTCCGGACTCAACACTATCTGTACAATGCCGGAGCGATCCCTGAGATCAATAAATATCAACCCGCCGTGATCTCTGCGCCTTTGCACCCATCCCATGAGCAATACTTCCTGACCTACATCACAAGAACGCAAAAGACCACAATTGTGAGTACGTCTTAATCCTGTTGGCATTTCCATTTTTCTTATTTACCCCTTTCTCTCATCAATGCTTCCCCTACCTCTTGCAGGGAAAACTCTTTCTGTTCTCCGGTAATCATATTGCGCACAGTCACTGCGCGGCGTCTTATTTCCTCTTCACCTAGAATAACTACATAAGCAGCACCATTTTTGTTTGCATATTTCATCTGCGCCTTCAAGCTTCTCCCCAGATAATCCTTATCAGCCTGCAAGCCGGCCCGCCGTAAGCGGTACAAAAGTTCTAATGCGGGTTCCTCGCCGGCTGGTCCAACAGCAGCTACAAACACGTCTAACTTGCTTCTTTCCGGCAAGGTAACGCCTGCACTCTCCAGCGTTAAAAGCAACCTCTCCATACCCAAGGCAAAACCTACACCCGGTGTAGGCGGCCCGCCACATTCCTCAACTAAACCGTCATAACGGCCGCCCCCACAGACAGTTGCTTGGGCTCCTAAATCATGGGAGATGATTTCAAAAACGGTTTTCGTATAGTAATCCAACCCCCGCACCAAACTTGGATTAAGCTGATACTTGATGCCCATACGAGATAAATACCTTTTTACCTTGGCAAAGTGTTCGCTACATTCAGTACATAGATGCGCAGTAAAATCCGGAGCCCCTTTAGCAATTACTTGGCATTTTTCATTTTTGCAATCCAAAACCCGCAAGGGGTTATGCTGGTAACGGGCTTTACAGTCAGAACAAAGGGACTGTATATGTCGGGATATATATGTTAATAATTCCTTGCGATAGGCCTGGCGACAAACAGGACAACCGATACTATTAAGATGCACTTCTAAGTTATGCAGCCCCAAATCTTCAAATAAATGCATAGCAAGCAAAATAACCTCCGCATCAACCGCCGGATCCTGCGCCCCGATAGCTTCTATCCCAAACTGATAGAATTGACGATAACGGCCGGCTTGCGGGCGATCATAACGGAACATCGGCCCAATATAATAGAGCTTAACCGGCTGCGGTCCACTATACAACTTGTTTTCCAAATAAGCCCGCACTGTTGAGGCGGTAGCTTCCGGCCGTAAGGTTAACCAGCGTTCCGCCCGGTCTTGAAAGGTATACATCTCTTTTTGCACGATATCAGTAGTTTCGCCAACACTGCGCTGAAAGAGTTCAGTATGCTCAAAAATCGGTAATCTAACCTCACTGTACGCATAAGTCCGACAATGCTGCCTAATTTTCTCCTCAAGATATTGCCATTTTTCTACTTCCGGAGATAAAATATCCTTTGTCCCCCGGGGTGCTTTTATCAACACAGCTATCTCCTCCTTTTACAAAATAAACCCTCCATCCCCACTTACATAGGGACGGAAGGTTATCATTCTCCCGCGGTGCCACCCTGCTTAGACAGTTATACTGTCCCACTTTTACCATAACGGCGGTTAACCGGACAAGCCTACTTAGCCCCGTGAGCCTTTGGGTTATCACCTTCGGGGTGTCTTTCAGCAAACCTTACTTGAGGAACGTTTCCAATCCAGACGTTCCCTCCCTGGCAAGAGGTTGTACTTACTCTTCCCCAGCATAGGAGTTACAATATGCTTATAATCTTGCCTTATTGTACAATATTTCCCTAATCAATGTCAACTTACCGGAACCAGATTAAACATTAAATATCTCGGCCTCTTAGCGGCTGGTTGGTAAAATGCGCATGGAATTAAGAATGGCAATAAGTGCCACGCCCACATCGGCAAAAACAGCTTCCCACAAGGTGGCAATACCGCCGGCACCCAATGCCAGCACGATGGCTTTAACCGTTAGGGTAACGACGATATTTTGCCAGACAATACTTCTGGTTCTATGGGCAATCCTGATCGCTGTGAGCAACCTTGAGGGTTCGTCGGTCATAAGCACCACATCTGCCGCTTCAATGGCTGCATCGGAACCTAAACCGCCCATAGCCACTCCCACATCAGCCCTGGCCAACACCGGAGCATCGTTTATACCATCGCCGACAAAGATTAGATTACCTTTCTTTTTCAGAGCGTATACCTCCTCCATTTTGCTCACCTTATCATGGGGTAATAGTTCTGCATAAAACTCATCCAGTTCCAGCTTTCCAGCTACCTCGGCTGCAACCACCTTGTTATCACCTGTGAGCATAACAAGTTTTCTCACACCCATCTCCTTTAAGCCTCTGATGGTGTCAATACTGTCTTCCTTAATCTGATCGGAAATGAGGAGATATCCCGCATACTGACCATCAATAACCACATGCACGGCAGTTCCGGCTTTCTCCTGCCCATGGACGGTTATTCCCTCCTTGGCCATTAGCTTTCTATTTCCGGCGAGAATTGTTTTCCCCTCTGCCACAACCTTAACCCCATACCCACTGATTTCCTCGTAAACATCAATACAATCTTTCGCCACTTCTCTGCCGAAGGCATCCAAAATAGATCTGGCAATGGGATGGGTGGAGTAAGCTTCAGCGCAAGCTGCCGCTGCCAATAATTCATCCCCTGTAAAGCGCTCAGTAGGGACAATGGCGGTAACCATAAAAACCCCTTTGGTCAGCGTACCGGTTTTATCAAAAACTACAGCATCGATATTATTGAAAGCTTCCAGGTAATTGCTTCCCTTTACTAAAACGCCACTCCGGGAAGCAGCGCCAATACCGCCAAAAAAACCCAAAGGTATGGACACTACCAATGCGCAAGGGCATGAGATTACCAAAAAGACTAACGCCCGATACAACCAGAGGGAGAAAAGCGCTCCGGGAAAAACCAGCGGCGGGACAACAGCAAGAGCAATTGCCACTAAAACCACAGCTGGTGTATAATAACGGGCAAATTTCGTAATGAAATTTTCCGTCGGAGCTTTTTTGCTGCTGGCATTCTCCACCAGATCCAGAATTTTGGCAACCGTTGATTCGCTGTATTCTTTACTCACTTCCACCACCAAAACCCCGCTGGTATTAATAAAACCACTGAGAATATCGTCACCAGCTTTAACACCCCTGGGCATCGATTCACCGGTCAGCGCTGAGGTGTCTACCATAGATTTACCGCTAATAATTCTGCCGTCTAAGGGTACCCTTTCCCCTGGTCTGATTATGACAACATCCCCAATGGCAACTTCCTCCGGGCTTACCGAAACAATCTCTTCGCCTTTTTTGAGATTGGCATAATCAGGACGAATATCCAGAAGCGCCTGGATTGAACGGCGGGACCGGTTTACAGCCAGGTCCTGAAAAAATTCACCTATTTGATAAAAGAGCATTACAGCTACGGCCTCCGGGTATTGGTGAATTGCAAAGGCGCCAATGGTGGCAATGGTCATGAGGAAATTTTCGTCAAATACCTGGCCGCGAATAATATTGCTGGCAGCTTGCAGAAGAACTTCGCCGCCGATTAAAATATAACTAATTCCGAATAAGGCCAATTCTGCTCCATGCGAAAAGGTAAACAAAATTGCGGCTAAATAAAGCAAAGCCCCACCAATAAGCCGGACCAACTCTAGTTTTTTACCCTGTTTTTCAACATTTAAGAAGGAGGATGCTTTTTTCTGCTCCAGTTGTGATACTACAACATCCGGCTCATGTTTATTGACAATGCGGATAATTTCTGCTTCCAGTCGGTGCAGCCGCACACCGGAATGAACCTCAACCTTTAATTTGCGGGAAACCAAGTCCAGAGAGGCATTGGCAACGCCGGGCAAGTCTCTGACCGCTGCTTCAATTTTCGCTGCACAGTTTGCACAATTCAAACCCAACAACACATAAATCTTCTTTGGGTTCATTGTTTGTCTTTTTTCCTGAATCACAACACCTGGTTCAATTTTGCCAATGATTTTCCTTGCTTGTTCAATAATGTCGCCAAGTAGTTGGCCATCTGCCTCAATAGATAAAATACTGGTGCCAAAATTTAGATTGACCCAATTCACACCCGGTAGTGCTTTAATCTGCGCTTCTATTTTGGCGGCACAATCGGCACAGTTTAAACCCGCAAGGATGTATTCTTTTTTTTTAACCATCTTAAGCCTCCTTTATCTTTGCATTATCTATGCCGAATGTGGGCTAAACCCTGGGCGAAGAGATTAATAATATGTTCATCGTCCAAGGAATAGAAAACCATTTTACCTTCTTTCCGATGCTTGACAATACGCAGATTCCTTAATATCCGCAATTGGTGCGAAATTGCTGATTGGGTCATCCCCAATATTTCCGCCAGATCACATACACAAAGTTCCTCCTGCGATAATGCCTGTAGGATCTGGATGCGGGTAGGATCTCCCAATGCCTTAAAAATTGCTGCCAAGTATGAGATCTCCTCATTGGCAAGGGCTTGTTCTTTAACCCGTTGCACATTTCCTTGATGAACATATACTTCTTCACAAACTTCTTTAATGCCATCCATAAAATCACTCCCATACATGAACAATTGTTCATATGTTCTATTTTTTACCTTACTTGAAATTTAACGCGCTGTCAAGTAATGTTTTTAGGAATAAAAAAATCCACCCCTTTGATGGGCAGATTTTAGACATTTTACATGGATTGCGCTCTTGTATAAATTTCCTTTACTTCTTCTTGCGATACTATGGCGGATAAGATATAAGCAATTAGGATAATACTGGGAATATTCACCAATAACCTGGTGATGGCAAACCTCGCTCCTAAGGCTGACAATTCGAAGAGGAACATGGGAATTTTAGTAGTTGACCATGCGCCGATAAAAATTAAGACATTGGAAAACTTAACACCTTTCTTCATAAACATAGCGGCTATGGGAAAAGCGCCATATAAGGGACCAGCAGCAGCCGAACCAATAATGAATGCCAAAATAATGCCTTTTAATTTAGAGCCTTCTCCCATATACCGCATCATTATTTCTCTTGGCACCCATACATCCAACAAGCCTAAGAGAATAAAAATCGGTGGTAAAACCAGAGCCATCTCTTTGAAACTAAATCCGGTTATGCTTACGGCTTTTAGACCCAACTCACGGTTAACCGCCATCATAATTCCCATCACAATGACCAGCAAAAGCAAAAACCGATATCGTTTAACTAAACTCATACACCTCCTACCACCTTACCAATGACAAAGGCAACAAACAAGCTAAACCCAAATGCCAAGGCATTGCGGGCAAAAGCAAGCCGCTTGCCAAAGTACTTAATCTCGATAGGCATGGTCACAATGCCAACCATCATCAATGATGAAACAAAAGCAGCAATTTGCATATATCCAGCCCCATGCTCCAAAAGCAGGGCAGCGGTGGGAAAGGCGACAAATCCCGGAATTAGGGTTATAGCACCTACCACTGCTGCAAAAATAACCCCCAGCCACCCTGATTGTGGCCCCAGTAACGATGATATGAATTCAGCGTTAAATACAGCCAACATGATTCCCACAAGCAAAATTACACCGGAAAACTCCGGCAGGATATTGGCAAAGGCTTTCCATGCTTTGCGCAAAGCCATCTTGGTTTTGCGCCGATCTTTGCCTGTTGAGAGAAGTAAAAGCAGGATTGTAACTAAATATAAGATGTAATTAGTCATTCCTCTTCCTCCCCAATTATAGTATCCATATCACAAGCAGCTTTAATTGCTTCTGGTTTAATGACAATTTATTGCTGGAGCAATAACTTCTATGGTTACTATTTATTCTTAATTGTTTTTTCATACTCCAACAAGTATTTTTCCAACCTGTCCTTAGTAAACTTTATTGATTCTACCCATTCCTGCAAAAATCCCTCTCCTTTAGCCGTCACTTCATATAACCTTTTGGCCGGCCCCCCTTCACCCGCTTGCCATTGAGACATTACCATACATTCATGCTCTAATTTCCTGAGCACCCGATATACAGCGCCAACATCTTGCGTTTTCGGGTCAAAACCGAAGCGGTCCAACTGTGAAATTAAATCGTAGCCATAAGTTGGCTGTTCCTTTAATAAAAGCAATACACAAGGTTCCAAAAACCTACCCGGTTTGCCCAGATTACAACCGCAAATATGACCGCTACTCATACTAGGTAAACACAACGGACATCTCCCCTTTACTTGAGCTATATGTATATTTCATATATATGATAATAGCATCTTCTTTAGCACCTAGTCAATAGCAACATAAACTTATTCTAATAAAAAATACTGCCAAAGACAAAAAGCCATCATAAACTCCACATAAGGGAAAAGCCAAAGGAGTTTCTGATGGCTGCTCTGAAAATAAACGCTGACAGTCAGCTATGGTCAGTCGACTTGTTGTCATGATATTTAACCGCCGGACTCCTTGCTGAGGGGCCGCCCCACTCTTCTAGAATTTAGCGGTTAGAGATTTGAGGTTAGACAGTAATGCAAAAGAGTTCTTTATTCCTTTATTCCTCTGCCGGTGCCGGGAATCGACATGGGCGTCTATATTAACCTAAATTATTTCCCCGATACACCCGTGGCACCCTTTTACCAATGCCGGCGGTAATGTCAACAGGAATAGTATTGCCTATGGCAGCTAACTCGCCCGCTGTAATTTCTTCGTTTCCTTGCCTCCCAAGTAAAATAACCTCATCCCCCAAAGCCACATTGGCCACCTGACTTACATCAATCATACACTGGTCCATGCACACCCTGCCCACTATAGGAACCCGCTGCCCATGAACCAATACCTGGCTCTTATTGGAAAAAACACGGCGATAGCCATCGGCATAACCGATAGGCAAGGTTGCAATCCGACTCTCTTTATCCACAGTATGGGTAAGGCCATAACTGAAGCTAGTCCCTGCCGGTACATCTTTAATGTGTACAATCCGGGTCTTAAGTGTTAAAGCAGGCCGTAAAGCCAGCTCCCTTTTCACATATTTACTGGGATAATAGCCGTACATGATTGTACCTGCCCGCACAAGATTAAGATGCATGTGCCGTTGCTCTATTAATGCCGCACTGTTGCAAACATGCCGCCACGGAATTTCAATCCTTTCCCGGGCCAATTGATCTAAAACTTGTTTAAATTGACCAAACTGATAATCTGTAAAACTTTTATCTTCTTCATCAGACATGGCAAAATGAGTATATATACCTACTATCTCTATATGGGATAGCCCCTGCACCTGTTTAATAAAAGCAAGTGCCTCTGTAGGGGCAACCCCAATCCTGCTCATACCGGTATCAATTTTAATATGCACCAGAGCTTTTTTCCCTATTCTAGCAGCGGCTCTGTCCAATGCCATAACAAACTGCATATTGGTGACACCGATTGCAATCTCTAGCTCAATTAACTTTTCTTCACCGCAGTCAGGAATACTGGTGCCTAAGATTAAAATAGGAGCCTTAATCCCTGCTTCTCGTAAAATTACCGCTTCATCACCGGTAGCAACAGCCAATTGATCTGCTCCTGCTGCGAGAGCAGTTTTTGCTACCGGTACAGCTCCATGACCATATGCATCTCCCTTTACCACTGCCATATATTTTGTATCGGTGCCGATATGTTTCTTGATCGCTTGTACATTGTGGGCAATAGCCTCTAAATCGACCTCTGCCCAGGTTGGACGTAACATAAACCTTATCCCTCCTATTTTATAAAAATGGATTATGCTCCTTCTCGCTGCCAATGGTAGTCTCCGGTCCATGACCCGGTAATACTTTAGTATCCGGTGGTAAAATTAATAGTTTTTCTTTAATGGAAAACAATAATTTAGCCATTGAACCCCCGGGTAAATCAGTCCGCCCCACCGAGCCGGCAAAAAGCGTATCCCCGGTAAATACAATACCATCACCCACCAAGGAAATTCCACCTGGAGTGTGCCCCGGAGTATGCAAAACCTGCAGGGATTCCTTACCCCAAGTAATAGTATCACCTTCAGCCACCAAGCAATCTGCTTGCGGGCTGGTAAACTCTTCACCGGTATAGCGAGATAAATTCTTACCGGGTAAATCTAACATCCCCGCGTCCTCTTGATGAATAATAATTTTCGCCCCTGTGGCAGCTTTAAGTTCTCCATTCCCTTGAATATGGTCTGCATGGCCATGGGTATTGACAATATACCGGAGATTTAATCCCTCCTGTCTAATATAATTTAGTATTGGTTCCACATCTCCGCCGGGATCAATCACAATTGCTTCTTTGCTTGACTGGCATCTAACTAAATAACAATTAGTTGCAAGCCGGCCTAAGACAAACCTTTTTACTTGCACCCTGAACACCTCCGCCATTAAAATTCCTTTTTACTATCTATCAGTAATGTAACCGGCCCATCATTATGTATATCCACTTGCATTAAAGCTTGGAAACGACCGGTAGCTACCGCAATACCATATGCCGCAACCTTTTTTACAAATTCATTATATAGTAATACTGCTTCCTCAGGAGCAGCGGCTGCAATAAAACTGGGGCGACGGCCTTTACGACAATCTCCATAAAGGGTAAATTGGGAAATTGCTAATAATTCCCCACCGACATCCAATAGTGAACAATTCATTTTACCGGCAGCATCGTCAAATACCCGCAGATTAACGATCTTATCCACTAAATACTCTACATCGCGGCTGGTATCATCCCTGCCTATACCCAAAAGAACTACAAACCCTTTGCCAATAGCACCTATTACTTCTCCTTCTAATGTAACCTGTCCTTTTGTTACCCGTTGTACAACAGCACGCACAGTATAACCTCCTCAATTCTCAAACCTAAAGCTGGTTGCGGGGATTAACCCGATCCACACCGACCACATCTTTAACCCTACTTACTTTTTGCATGATAAACTTTAATTGCTCCAAATTTTTCGTTTCTAACACCATATTAATAAAGGCAATGCCATTTTTCGTAGTGCGAGCGTTCACAGCAACAATCCGCGTTCTCGTTTCCCCTAGAATTTCCGTGATATCCTTAATTAATCCGGTACGATCGATAGCTTCTACCTCAATTTCCACATGATATGAAGTTGGAGTTTCTGCATCCCATTCCACTTCAATCACCCGATCCGGGTTATCAATAACCATCACATTGGGACAGTTGGCACGATGAACTGAAACCCCCCGGCCGCGGGTAATATAGCCGATAATTGGATCCCCAGGGACCGGATTACAGCAACGGGAAAGCCTGACCAATAGATTATCCAAACCTTTCACCTTTACACCTAAGGCCCGGGGATGGCGCTGCGTCTCTTTTAGCCTTTGCTTAGCCACTAATACTTCGGTTTTTTCCTCTTCCTCCTCGGGAGGATGATCCCGAAGATAAAACTCCTGTAATTTACTTGAAACAGAATGAAGGGAAATCCCTCCGTACCCGATGGCAGCGAGAAGGTCTTCCGTGTTGGCGTACTTAAAATTTTTCGCAGCTTCCAATAAATAATCATTATTGACCAAAAGTTGCGTACTATAACCCATTCGTTTAACTTCTTTTTCTATGGTTTCCCGTCCTTTGGCAATATTTTCCTGCCGCTTTTCCTTTTTGAACCACTGCCGAATCTTAGATTTAGCCTGGGGGGTTTTCACCAGCTTTAACCAATCACGACTGGGTCCGCCACTCTGCCTGTTAGTTAAAACTTCCACAATGTCACCATTGCAGAGCTGATAATCCAACGGCACTATCCGCCCATTTACTTTAGCGCCAATACAGCGGTTTCCAACATCAGTATGTATCCGGTAGGCAAAATCGATAGGAACAGACCCTGCCGGCAAATCGATTACTTCACCTTTAGGAGTAAAGACAAAGACCTCATCAGTAAACAGATCTAGTTTTAATGTCTCCATGAACTCCCGTGCATCTTGCAGTTCATGCTGCCATTCCAGTAATTGCCGCAGCCAAAAGAGTTTTTCGTCAAATTCCTTATCACCGGAGTCTTCCTTATAGCGCCAATGGGCGGCAATGCCGTATTCTGCTGTCCGGTGCATTTCCCAAGTTCGAATTTGAATCTCTAGGGGTTCACCTTCCGGTCCCATCACTGTTGTATGTAGAGACTGATACATATTGATCTTGGGCATTGCAATATAATCTTTAAACCGGCCGGGTATCGGTTTCCATAGGGTATGTATTATGCCTAAAGCACCATAACAATCTTTAACTGTATTAACAATAACGCGAATGGCAATTAAATCATAAATCTCACTAAAGTCCTTTTGTTGCTCCTGCATTTTTTTATAAATGCTATAAAAATGTTTAGCCCTGCCTTGAATTTCACATTCCAATCCTACTTCTTCTAATTTTACTTGTAGCAGTTCAATGGCATCTTTGATATAATTATCCCGTTCAACACGTTTCTTTGCCACCTTGTCCACCAGTTCATAATATTTTTCCGGTTCCAAATACCGCAAGGCAGTATCCTCCAATTCAGCCTTAATCCGGGATATACCTAAGCGGTGAGCAAGGGGAGCAAAGACATCTAAAGTCTCGGCAGCAATCTCCTTTTGCCGCTCAGCAGGCAAATAACGAAGGGTGCGCATATTATGCAGGCGATCAGCCAACTTGATTAAGATCACCCTGATATCTTCCGCCATGGCAAAAAACATTTTTCTTAGGTTTTCTACCTGCTGTTCTTCCTTTGATTTATATTCAATCCTGCTTAACTTAGTAACTCCATTTACTATCAACGCAACTCGTTTACCAAATCTCGCTTCTATTTCCTCCAATGTAATCTGTGTGTCCTCCACCACATCATGCAATAAACCTCCAACAATTGTGATTACGTCTAATTCTAGTTCTGCTAAAATAGAAGCTACTCCTAAAGGATGTTCAATATAGGGGTCACCAGAAACACGGTATTGTTCTGTATGTGCTGATTCAGCAAAATGATAGGCATCCCGGATCAAGGTCGAATCAGCTGTTGGATTATAAGATTTGATCTTACTTAACAATACTTCAAAGTTCATGGTCACCCCCCCTTATGGCAATAAAACATTTTATCTTAGTATTTAATCAATGATATAACATCATATTCAGCAAGATTGCTTCTGCCCTTTAACTCCGTTAACTCAATTAAAAAAGCTAACCCGACAATTTCCCCTTGTAGCCTTTTGACCATATCAATAGTTGCAAAAATTGTACCGCCTGTAGCTAATAAATCATCCACTATCAACACCTTTTGTCCCGGTTTGATCGCATCTTGATGCATTTCTAACCAGTCAGTCCCATATTCCAACTCATATTGGGCAGATATTGTTTCACCGGGAAGTTTTCCCAGTTTCCGCACGGGAATAAAGCCAGCCCCTAATGAATAAGCCAATGGCGCACCAATCATAAAACCTCTAGCTTCCGGTGCAGCGATAACATCGAATTCCTTTCCTTCACATAACTGCGCCAGTTGAAAAATCGCCTCTTGAAAGGCCGATCCTTCTTTCAGTAAAGTAGTAATATCTTTAAAACTGATACCCTCTTTAGGGAAGTCTGGAATAATACGGATTTTTCCTTTTAGATTCACGCAATGCTGCCTCCTTTATGCAAAAAATTAAAATCCTTTCCCGTAAGAAATGCCTCAATATCCTCTGGAGGGGCATTCAATAAAAAATCCTGAAATCCCAAATATGTATCCCGCACCTTAATTTTTTGCTGATAAACCAAAGAAGTGTCAAGTTCAAACCTCTTATTTACCGGCTCTTTTGCTAACCAATAAATGTCCTGATCTTTCCACCCAATATAGCCTAATTCATGCAATATTTCCAGCGCGCTCTTAAAAGTATGAGGAGGGATTGGGGATTCTTGTTTATGGAGCAAACTGTATAGTTTATCCCTGTTTACTGATTTGGTTTTTATTTGCTGTAACAGGGCATAAATGGCCTGTAACAACTCTAAGTTAGGCACTATCCCTGTTATTAAGTATTTATTCCGTTCTCCCGACACTGCCCCATAAAGTAATGATACTGTTACCGGCACTCCTTCTTCACCAATGAGATAACAAAGCCGTCGAAAATCTTGTGGATTAAAGTTAAGGTCAAGCCATACTATTTGACGGAAATGTTTTATTCTTTCCCCTAAATGAAAATTAGAAGTTGTGACCAAAATATCTGTGCTTCCTGTCAATACAGAACGAATTACCTGCGCCTGCTCCCCTTTTTCTAAACCTGCATAATATACAGCTACTTTCCATTGCCCCATATTTTTTTGCCACAGCATTTGCCCTACTGTCCTTGCTTGTTTGGCGCTATTGACAAAAACTAATGCTCTTTCACCCTGCAATAGCTCTGCTAAGGTGGCGACATCACACCGGCCTCGTTTATCATTAATTTGCCAGATAGGCAACTTTTTCATAACTTTTGTTTGAGTCTGATTTAATCTCAGATCCCGCAGTACCATTTGCAGAGTGGTCTTGCCCTGCCATTGATTACGCTGTAGCGTAAAAGCTAAATCCACACAATTGTAATTCTGGATTTCTCGCGCCAGCTCGCCCATACGATAACCGATTCCATCCAATTCACAGCCGGCTTGCCATGCTTTTACTTTTAGATGATTCTTCTTCTCTCCTACCCAACGACATTCAGTTAATTGCGATCCGCAACACATCAAAACCGGCTCCGGGTTGCCAACACCAAAGGGTGCCAGTTTTTCCAATTCCTCCAAAACAGTTAAATTGAGTTGATCAAGCTTTATTTCTGCATCAATTTTTTGGACAGGACAAAAATCTTCATCTTGCAACCATTCCCATGCCAAATGATTGAGACGTTCCCGCAGCAAAGGCACATTAGCTTCTGTAACCGAAAGCCCAGCCGCCTGCTCGTGGCCGCCGAATTGCACTAATAAATCTTCACATTGACGCAAAGCCTTAAATATATGAAACCCAGCTATGCTCCTTGCAGAGCCCTTACCTTCGCCGTCTTGAAAGCTTACCAGGATAGTGGGCCGATAATAAGTATCAACCAGCCGCGAAGCAACAATTCCGATCACTCCCGGGTGCCAACCGGCTGAGCCAAGGACAATTACCCTCTCTTTTGCCAAGTCAATCTCACCGGCGATCCTTTCTTTGGCCTCCTGAAAGATTGCCGTTTCCAAAGCCTGACGTTCCCTGTTCTCCCTGTCTAATTCTTCAGCTACTTCTCTAGCTTCCTCTTCCTCAGTAGCCAGCAATAATTGCACACCCCGGTTAGCTTTTCCTAACCGTCCGGCAGCATTAAGCCTGGGGCCCAACATAAAACCGATATGGCCGGGACTTAACTCCTTCCCGGCCAGCCCTGTTATTGCCAAGAGAGCCTTTATTCCAGTCCGGTTGCCCGCTTGCATCAATTTTAGGCCATATTTTACAAAAACCCGATTTTCATCCAATAGGGGCACAACGTCAGCTACAGTACCCAGGGCGACTAGGTCAAAATATTGCTGCCACCAGTCTTGACCCCTTCCGTAGACAGAGCCTAATGCTTGCACCAATTTAAAAGCAACCCCTACGCCGGCTAATTCCTGATAGGGATATGTACAGTCAGTTTGCTTCGGGTTAATTATTGCCAGGGCAGGAGGTATATGTGCCGGAGGTTGATGATGATCAGTAACAATAAATTCAAGACCCAGTTCATTTCCCGCCGTAATTTCCTCCAATGCCGCAATACCGCAATCCACAGTAATGATTAAACTATAACCTGTTGCAGCTGCTTCCTCCACTGCCGCAATATTTAGGCCATAGCCCTCCTGCAAACGGTCAGGCAGATAATAATCAACCTTGCCTCCCAGTTGGCGCAAAGCTAGTAGTAGTAATGTAGTCGCGCTAATCCCGTCAACATCATAATCACCAAAGATTAAAATCTGTTCTTCCTTATGGATAGCCTGCCTAATTCTTTCGACAGCAATTGCCATGTCCTTTAGCAAAAACGGATCATGAATATTCGTTAAAGCAGCCCAAAGAAAATCCCGTGCCTGTTGTGCATCAGTTATGCCCCGATTGAGCAGAATCCTTGCCGTGAGCGGAGAAATATTTGCCGCTTGAGCCAACTCCTTTTCTGCTGCTGGATGCTGCTTCAATAAGCACCACTTCTTACGTACTCCAACCATTTCCTTCCTCCATTACTCCCAGTCTTAGTCAAAAAGCGACAAGTTCTAACATCCATTCCATTATAGAATACCTATTAATAAATAGCAAAGAAGTAAATATTAGCCTTAAACTGCACCCAGTTCTCCCTCCGGTGGGAAACCAGCTTCTGTTTTGATTTGTTCATCCTTTTCGCCTTTCTCCAATGTTAAGCTCATTTTTTCCTCCTGCAATTTTTGCAGTTCTTGTTCGAGTTTTGTCAGTTTCTGTTTATACTCTCTAATTTTTCGTCCTTGATTAAATTGTCGCACTATACCCAAAACAAAGGCAAATGTAGCACCCACGGCGGCAGAACCGATAATAACTAACGCTAATGAAATTTCTAAACCTGAAGCCAAAAAACGAATTGGTACAGTTTGATAATTTTGCACCGCAAATATAGCCACTAGTAGTGCACACAATAAAGCTATAACCAGCTTGAACACTTTTCCGCCTCCTTTCGCCAGCATCGGCGCAATACCAATCTCGTAAACTGCACAACAAAAATAACAACCACCTATCCGGAAATTGCTTTACCCAGCCCTTTGGCATCTATGAGGATTTCTTCCCAGAAATAATACTGCAGACCCAATTGCATCCCCCTACAAGTGCCGCAGGATGACATGAAGTATATTTTATAATCAGTGGTTGTTATTCAACATTTTACTATGAAATCCCTGCAACAGAAAACAAATACAAATATCAATCGCGCTCTGCTCTCTTTATCTCCTGATGGAGTATTTCTGCCAGAACCTTGTCTTGCAGTTCATCAATTATATAAAGATTCCCCTTTCCCCGCTCAGTAAGCTGTTTAAGATAGCCTTTGTTGGGAGCCAAACCTATACACCCAAAATGCAACCCTTGTCTAGCAATCTTGCCCGCTACTTCTAAGGCATCTAAGGCGGGATCCTGTCTACTGGAAGAAACAGTAGGGATCCCATCGGTGATGACAAAAAAAAGACATTCCTTTTCTTTTTTCGCCTCTAGAAGATACTTTAGCGTATATTCTAAACCTAAAGAAAGGGGAGTGGGGCCATAAGCTTTAATATCCTTCAAACCTTGTTGCACCCGGACTAAATTGCGGGTGAAAGGTACTGCCAGCTTAACCTGCTGGTCTTGAAATATAATTACAGCAACCCGATCCTTAGTAGATAACAAAAGATGTTGCGCCAAATATTTTGCTGCCTGCAATCGTTCCCCTGCCATGCTGGCACTGGCATCAATCAAGAGGCAAATATTAAGCGGTTTTGTAGGTTTTTTCTCCAGTCGCCGTAAATCTTGTTGTTTAATAATAATGCTGTTTCCATTACCCAATTGTAGCCGCCGTTTAGCCGCTGCCAGCATAGTTTCCGGAACTGCCAGCTCACCAAAGGGCTCCTTAAGATCAATTGGCTTTACCTTTTTTTGCTTCCCCCCCTGTGCACACCCCCGTAAGTTTATAGAACCATGGTTATCCTTACTTCTTTTACCCCCGATTGGCACTTTCCGCAACAATTTGCGAAAATAAAATTCTACCTCTGCAAAATGATTGCCCAGAAACTCCTTTAGTTTCAAACCTTTACTAGTAAGATAGTATCTTCCTCCCCGGACACGAATTAAATTTAATTCTTGCATACGCTTTAACATCGCCTGTTGTTCTTCGGCATAGGCATGAGGCGCTTGTCCCCTTCCAGCGGCAAAATCAGCAAATACATCCTTAAGTTCCGCCGGATTCATCACCTTTTGCGCCAGATCTAAAGCAGTTTCCAGCTGTCCTTGTTCTTCTGAACTTCGTAAGGCTCCGGTCTGGTTTTGATTTTGCATAAATGAGTCTGACTGTGTCGCATAATGAGATAAATCCACCGGCTGCTTATTTCTCCCGCGCAGGAAATTAAGCCCTTCAATCCGGCGGATCTCATAACCGTGCGCCATTATTTCATCTTCAACTATGGCTACTAAAGGAACCAACAATCCCATAAGGTCATGGGGAATTTTGACGGTGATGTGGACATGATTCATATGAGCTTTTTGCAGTGACTCCTTCATGCCAAAAGTCAAGCTCCCGCTCACCCGGCCGCCACCAGTACCAGTCTGTAAATCCATATAATCCAGAAAAGGATACTTGGCAAAGGTTTCCGGCAGCTTTACCGATGCAAAAGCTTTAATCCCGGCAGCTACCTTCCTATGATCCACCTTGCCCAGGGAATGGAAGATATCCAGGTGGATTATCTCTCCAGGCATACTCCGTTGATAAAATACTTCCCCTGCATCTGAACCCAACAAAATGTTAACAAACCCCGGTTTCGTCGGTTCTATTGTATGGACATGGAAGCTGGCTACACTGGATTCCCCAATCCGAAGGGCACCATGTTTCTGTAGTATACAGCCAGCCTGTTGCCCCCATGCTAGCAGCTGCTCTTCATCAACTGTCCGCCACATTTATGTCCTCCTTCTCCCCGGGAAAAACATTGCCTTCAGCCGCCAACTCGTAAAGAGGCCTAGCCTGCCTCGGCGGAGATAGTATCGGCGTTTTCGTGGGATCAGAAACCAAGGGTTGCTTATTGCCGGTACCTGGTTCCCCCGCTTGATCTCCTTGCTGCCGAGCAATACCCCTCCCCATCCCAGAGCCTGCCTGTGAATGTCTCCCAAGACGTTGGTTAAAAGACTGGGGAATCAAGCGCCGGATACCGGCGCAAAGCTTATGCCATATTCCAAGCGGCCGATCATTTCCTTTTATTGGGGAAGCCGGACTCTTGTCTGTTTCGGTATTAACACTTGCTGCCACTGTAACATAAGGTTCTTCGCCTACGGTTGCAATATTTTCAAGGTAAGTTATAATTTCCGTCAATCGCCCCGGCTCAACCCGGTGCCGCAATACGGCGGGGGCAATGACAGCCAAATCTTCCACCGTAACCAAACATTTACCTCTTTGAGCAGCATAGATCTTACTCCCATATTGTAATGCTTCTACAGCACGTAAACTTTCCAAATTAAACTTTGTATATAGAGAAGCTAAAACCTCCCGCACCGGATTGTCAACCTCAACCTGCCTTACGAAACTGGAAAAACTGATCAACTTTTGTTGCACCTGGCAATCTTCGGCTTGTAAACAGAATTCTGCTTGTACTCTGCCATAGCTTTGCCCCAGAACCTGTGCTACAATATCCGGCTTACTGGGACGTGCCATCTCAACTAAAAAATCAAACCGGTCCGATAATTGACGGCGAATATCTTCTAAAGAACCGGGGTCTTCATCGGGATTAGAAGCTGCCCATACTGCCACTTGCGCCGGGAGCTCAATCCGGGGCAGCCCACTCTCTTCAATTTGCAACCGCCCCGGTTTTGTCCCCATAACATCCAACAGTATATCAACCAACTCCGGTGATGTATCAGCCAAACGATTAATTTCATCCACAAAAACTATCCCCCGATGGGCCTGCGGGACCGTTCCTGGTAATAGAGCTGCTTCCGGCTGGGTTGAATTAGTGATTTTACCTAGATCTATTGTTCCTACAACTGTCCCAACTTTAGCAGAAGCAGATATTTCTAAAAAAGGCATGGGAATTTCTTCTGTCCCCAATTGAATAATATCCGTTGCTGCTAAACCACGGTGGTCAGGGCAATGAGGGTTAGTTGGATCACAATTATATAGACAGCCTTTAATCCGAGTAATGGGTGGAAGTACGTTTCGCGCGCTCCGAATAATGGTAGTTTTTCCCGTTCCCCTCAGCCCCTCCACATGAAAGTGCAAGGGAAAGCCATTGAGCTGGGAAATAATCGACATTTCCAAGTACAAAAAAAGTTCTTTGTTTCCCTGGTGGCGAATTAGCGAAGAATAGGGACGCATATCCTCTTACCCCCATTTCGAATAACAACTTTATCACCTTTTTAGTGTACCCGGTGCCTTTTGTTCCATGCTCGAAATAAAAATAAAAAAACCCCAAAGGGGCTGGAATAGATTAGTATTTTTTCAAATTCATAGAGGGTTTACATGAATAAATACCCTTATTATTTTTTCATGATTATACAGTATAGCATCTCTAACTGCCGCAGCCACTTGATGCCCTTCCCCCACATTTAATGCATTTGACACGCCAATGGTCAGCTCCGCTAGGATAAAGTCACCCATAGGTCGCAGCCATACCTGCCCCACCTGTTTAACTCCATCAATTTGTGCTGCCAAATCTGCCACTTGTCTTCTTAAATTCGGATCGGGAACCTTATCCATTAATCCAGCCATTGCATTGATCACAAGCTTTATACCTATGCGAACTACTATCAGTGCCACAACCAATCCGGCAATAGGGTCCAAAACCGGGTAACCTAACCGTGCTCCTCCAATCCCAATAAACGTAGCTATTGAAGTATATGCATCGGAGCGATGTTCCCACGCATTGGCCATTAAGGCGACACTTTGCAGCTTGCGCCCCAAGCGAATTTTGTATTGAAACATCCCTTCTTTAACAAGTATCGAAAGGAGAGCTGCGTATAAGGCAGTTGCACCTGGAATAGTTGTTGTATCCCAATTAACTATCCCTTGTACAGACATCCAAGCTACATTAATCCCAGTAATAATTAAAAACAGTCCAATTATTTTTTCGGCTAATGATTCTGCTTTACCGTGTCCATAAGGATGGCAGTCATCAGGCGGTTTATTTGCAACGCGAAAAGCAACCAATGTCACTAAGGATCCGGTTAAGTCAGTGGCTGAGTGGAGGGCATCGGCCAACATAGCTTTACTTCCGGCCATAACCCCCACCAAACCCTTCACTAAAGCTAGGGCAAGATTAGCTAAAACTCCCAACCACGCCCCTTGCGACCCTTCCTGTAAGCGATTCATACCATAAGAAACCATCGATGTCACCTCCACAAATACAAAAAGACCCGCAGTCCCTCGCATGAGGTCCCACGGGTCTGTTATACCCGCTGCTCATATTTTGAGCCCAGCACCACCGGCATTTTACAATATCCGAAGGTTGCCGATCGCCTGACCTGTAACCTATTTTACTTGCTATTATTCTACCACATGCTATAGTTTATTGCAACTTATTTACCCTTCCCCTGGGCTGCCAACAGTCTTTTGTGTTCATCCAAATCGCGCCATGCCACCCAGATATTAGTAGCGATAAATATTGACGAATAAGTCCCAGCCACAATTCCAATGAATATGGCCAGGGCAAAAACCCTAGTGGTATCGCCTCCAAAAAACAGTATCGCACAAACTGCCAACAAAGTAGTCACCGATGTATTGATACAACGGAGCAATACCTGATTAATACTGACATTGGCCAATGGGCCCACAAAACCCTTCCGATATCCTTTTAAATTCTCCCGAATGCGATCAAAAATAACGATTGTGTCATTAATGGAATAGCCAACAATTGTTAAAACAGCAGCGACAAAGGTGCTATCAATCTGAATCTGAAATAGGGAAAAGACCCCTAAAACCACCAGGATATCATGAATAAGGGCTAAAATCCCGGCAATGGCAAACTTAAATTCGAAGCGAATGGTAATATAACCGATCATTAAGACAGTTGCCACGGCCAAAGCCAAGAAAGCAGCATTGCGCAACTCACCACTAATAATAGGACCAACATTCTGTGCCTGCATAATCGTAAACTCACCTAACTGTTCCTCTAAGGCGGACATAACCTCTTGCCGTTTCGCTTCTTCCATGTTTTCAGTACGGATTAAAAAAACATTTCCAGTGCTTGATTGAATCGAACTTTGTTTCAGGTCAAACTGGCTAAGTACAGAGCGTACTTCTATCTCTGTAACAGGCTGTGCAAACCCCAAATGAAACAGAGTGCCACTGGTAAAGTCAATCCCCAAATTTAATCCCTGTAGCAATAAAGAGAATAATCCGGGTAGGATGACTAAAGCTGAAATCAAGAACCAAATTTTTCTTTTCCCTACTACATCTAATTGTAACCTCATTATTGCCATCCCCCCCTATAAACCGAAAAATATGGTTTGATTTTGATTTAATACTTTACTATCGATTAAGAAGCGCAGCAAAACCCTAGTGATAAATATGGCACTTATCATACTGGCAATAACTCCAACACCCAAAACTACGGCAAACCCTTGAATGGGACCGCTGCCTAAATAAAAGAGTACGGCTGCCGCAATTAAAGTAGTAACATTACCGTCCAATATGGCGCGAAAAGCCCTTAGAAATCCTGCATCAACAGCCGCACGAATAGTCTTTCCATTGCGTATTTCTTCTTTAATCCGCTCAAAAATGATCACATTGGCATCCACTGCCATACCGATAGAAAGGATTAAACCAGCAATTCCCGGCAAGGTTAATGTTGCATTTAGCATGGCCAGCACAGTGGCAAAGATCAGAATATAAATCCCTAAAGCAATATTTGCAACTAAACCTGAAACCCGGTAAAAAAGGAGCAAGAACAACAAAATAAAGGCCACGCCATAAACAAAAGCCCGCATGCTCTTGGCGATAGAATCTTCACCCAGTTTTGGGCCAACGGTTCTACTTTCTTCGATCTGTACTTTCACCGGAAGGGCACCTGAACGTAAACCAAGGGCAATCCGCTGCGCTTCCGCTGGCGATTGGATGTTAGTAATCTGTGCCTTTCCGTCGCTAATTACTTCTTCAACAACAGGTGCGCTTAAAATCCGCTCATCCAAAACTATGATTAATGGCTTATGCAAGTTTTCCTCGGTGGCAGCAGCAAATTTAGTTGCTCCCTCACGATTAAACTCCAGTAACACAGCCGGTTTATTATCAGGACCATAAACAAATTTAGCGTCAATAACATCACGGCCGGTAAGCAACACTTCCCCTGTTTCATCCATGAACTCTAAATGGGCGGTCATGGAAATCGTCCGCACCGCTTCCTCAGGATCTTCCAGACCGGGAAGCTCCACAATAATACGCCGTTCTCCTTGACGCTGAATAATCGGCTCAGTTACGCCAAAACCATCGATCCGCTCCCGAAGGATCTGTAAAACACCATGTACTGCCTGCTCATCAACCGGTGCCTCCGGTGTATCTACAAGCTCTAAAACCAGGTGTGTACCCCCTTGTAAATCTAAGCCGAGTTTAATTGATTCCTGTATCGGTTCATAGAGGAGGTAAGCAGCAACCACGGCCACAATTATTACAAGAAAGAACTTGGCCAAACTACCCCATTTCATAGGCAGTTTCCCCCCTTTTCCAAATAAATCGTTACTTACTATCAATATGGTAAAATAAGCTTCTCCCACTGCTCCTGCTTCATTATAATATCCTTCACCAGGCTTGTCAACGAAAGACCTTTGGCTGTTACTGGCAGCCAAAATTGGAAGAGGAGATGGGGGATTTGGCGATAATACTGGCTAGCATGTTCTGTAAAACAAAAGCTCCCAAGTGATCATCAGCTTTCCGGATATATATCTTGACCTGTTCAACAGCCTTCATTTTTTCAATCGTAAGCATTTCTTTTGCTGCACCTTTCCCTCACCGCCTGTACTACCCGTTCTACCATTTCATCACGATTCAAATCATCTGTACAAAGATAAAAATCACAATTTTTTCGTGCGTTGGCCAACCGCTTCCGCTGCAGGTTTAACCCGCTCCTCTCCCCAAAAAACCTGCCGCCTTCTCTTCACAGTAGCTAAGCTGCAATCTAATACTACTAAAAAATCAGGTTCAGCTCGAGCCCATAGGCCGGGAACCCCGGAATGTTCTTGGACCACACTCGTAGCACAATATCCCTTTTCTTTTAAGCCTGCTACCAGCGTAGACTTGCCACTGGCGCAAACCCCCACCACTACTATCCGAATATTCTTATCTTTCTCCATAGCAAAGTCACCCCTTCTCCTTACCGAAAGGGAAACGACACACCCATCCGCCTGATTAACTCCTCCCCTTGCCGGGCTTTAATTTGCAAAATAGTTACCGTCATATCATCCGCCGGTTGATTGGAATCCAGGAGCATGGCCTGATAAAGAATTTTATCGGCTAAAATCTGACTCTTTTCTCCCACCTGTTCTGTAAGCAATGCTTGTAATTGTTCCTCGGTAAAAGAATGACCGCGCCGTCGACCGGCATGGATGATACCGTCAGTAACTACCACAGCCATAAACCCTTCCTCCAAGGGGAATTCATCTATACACGGACGCATGCGCCGGTGTACGCCAATAGAATCTGCCCCATCCACAAGAGGATAACAAAACCCTTGCTGACAAATATAAATTGTATTTATTGCCATTACGGGATACTACGACCGTTCTACTATCAAGATCAGCTGATACTATGGTTAATGTAGCTGAAACTTTGCCACCCCTAACAGCATAAAGATAATCGTGAACAGCCCTGGCTACCGCACCATCTCTAGTCCCCTCGCCAATAAGGGCAACGGCCTTGCTTACCACCAAACGGCTAATGCGGCGAGCATTTGGTCCGCTCCCTTGACCATCGGCCATAATAACTGAAATCCCCCCCCGGGGCCGTTCCACCACTTCAATACTATCACCGCCCTCACTGACTGCATACTTATTTATTTTCGCAATTCCCAAATCGATCTCCATGTTTCTCCTCCCATAAGCATTGTTGCCGCCGAACCAATTAGCTATTGACCATTGCAGTAAAATTATGTCAATAAAATTATGTGTTGAGAGCTGGCCTGTTTTGCATAGCCGGCTACAGGGCATGAACACCCACCATTATTTGTTTTTTTTGCCGAAAGCGCGGCAGGTGCCGGTTCCGGCGGCAAAATTAGGCTAGCCCTTCCTTTGGTAATCACGCGGAAATGCCGTGTAAACTATTTTATTGCTTCTTCTACTGCCCCAATTATGGACATGGCTCTATTTAATATGAGCCTTTTGCAAAACAACCCTAATCAAAGAGACGCAAATAATAAGTAATCAGCATAAACTCTTTTTTCAAAGTCCAAAACCCAGTAATTTACCATAATTTCTCCGTCAAAGTCACTTTCGTTAAAAAAGGACAGATCTCCAGAATTTTATCCAGAAGTGGGCCGAGACTTGGTATTTGTTGCTTAGGCAGCTTGAATAGCCATATTAGCTTTTTCCCTATGCTTCTTAAGAGCAAGGCGAAGCTAATAACACTATAGCATTGATAAACGCATGAGTCCTTACTTTCTCTCTCCCGCCAACATGAATATCATTGGCAGTTAAGTATTCTTTTAAGCGTGAATTGCAGCGTTCTACACTACTACGTTGGCTATATAAATCATTCCATTTCCGTGTGTTGCGATGTGGAACAGAGAAGCGTCTTAAATCATTTTAGCATTAACCTTTACAACCATACCGTAATTAGATGAAGAACACCATAGTGTACCATGCGGGCAATCTACTTTACCGAGTGCATGAGGACAGCGGAATTTTAAGTAATTGTCATCGCATCCCCAGTAAACCATATCATAGCCCATAGAACAACGTGGGTTCCATGGAAGAAAACCCTGCTGGTGGCTCCTTTTCGTTTCTGAGATTAAGGGGGATAATAGCTTGTGCATTGTAGCGATGTGCAATTTCATAGTTTTTTCGTTGGTCATAACATGCGTCTGCAATGATGAAATCGACCCTATCTATGAAGCCTTGTGCAGCAATAGTCTCTACCAGCGGTGGCCCCATATCTCCGTCATTAACATGGGCTGGTGTAACCTCTAATGCAATTGGTAATTCACTTTTGGTATCAACGGCTAAATGTATCTTGTAACCAAACCAGGTTAATTTGTTCCCGAAACTATCAAGCTTAGCTCCCAAGTGGCATTAATACCGTCTTGTTTGGATTTAGGTTTCTTTTGCTCGTAAGCATCGATGGCGGTACTATCTATTGCAATGGTATCACCAATGATGATTTCTTCATAGTAACACTGCTTAACTAGGTCATAGAATAACTTCTCTGCCAAACCTTTGTGAGTAATCGCTTTAAAAACACGACTAATGGTTGATATTGATGGAGCATTACGTCTGATATCAAACCCACATTGATAACGAAACCTTAGATCCCTATCTAACCTGCGATGAAGGGCTGTAAAAGTAGTTATCCTTTCAAGAGGAGCTATCAATAAAGCTCGTAGGATTGCCTCACGGTCGTGGGGTGGAGCTCCTTGGGGTGATGAAGATACTAATTCTTTAGCGTAAGGACGTAAATCCAAGGAACAAAAAAATATCGGTAGCCGATTTTGATACTCAATTTTTTGCATTTCTTCAAGGGAAAACAGGTGTTGTTGGAGAATATACAAGTGACTTCACTCCTTAGGGGGATTTTGGGTTTGTCACCTGTAAATTCTCCACCTCTGGGGTGAAGTCCTTCTAATTTCCTTCTGAATGCTTGATATATATAGGCTGAGAATTATGCAAAAGGCTTAATATATAAACTCCTGAGCCGGTTAAAGGCAGCGGCAACCTCTAACATGCGCGGCCGTGCATAGTCACCTGGATTTTGTCCATAGTAGGGTGAAATTATGTCGAGCCCATACTTTTCAAGATCTTGTTCGATCAATTTTAAGATCCGCACCATTGTATTCCTGCCATCAATATATTTACGGGCAGCATAATAAATAATATCGCCAATGGCCCTTGTCTGGCTGGGATCTACCAGTTGTTCTACCAAGCTTAGGTCAATGCTTTGCTTGCCAAATTCAATAGTACTTAAACCCCGCCCTTGAATTTTTATTTTCTTGCCTACAGTAGGATTGAAGCCTGTAGGCAAAGGAATCCGCTCCTTAAGATCTCCAAAACTATCCTTCCCTTCCCTAATCCTAGCCGCTGGAAATCTCCTGGCTATTTCCTTAGCTTTTTCCGTAACTACCTGTGGACAATACTCATTCATCATAATTACAGTATCCGCCACATCAAAATAATCGCCGGAGCCACCTAAAACTACTACAGTAGAAACCCTAAACTTTTCCCATAACTGTCGTACTTTATCAATAAAAGGTGTGATTGGCTCTTTGTTTTTAGGTACCAAATGCTGCATTCTGACATCACGAATCAAAAAATTAGTTGCCGAGGTATCTTCATCTAACAATAATACCTCCGCACCGGCTTCTAAGGCTTCCATAATATTGGCTGCCTGCGATGTACTCCCACTGGCATTCTCAGTAACAAAGTTGACCGTATCTTCCCGGTTGGGCAAATTGTTGATAAAAGGGCTAATATTGACCTTCTCGATCCGGCGACCATCCTCAGCTCTAATCTTCATGGCTGTGGCAATGGATACCACCAACTCCCGGCCATCCCCCGGAATATGATTGTATACTCCCCGCTCTAAAGCACGGAGTAAAGTGGATTTGCCATGGTAGCCGCCACCTACAATCAAAGTTACACCCTGTGGAATCCCCATCCCTTTTACCGACCCTGCATGGGGAAGGTTTAACTCCACTTCCAGTTCTGCAGGACTAATAAAGGGAACCGCCTTTTCTCCTCTCAGCGGCAGATCATTAATTCCACTCTGGCGCGGGAGGACTGAGCCGTTAGCCAGAAAGGCAATCAGGCCCTTTCTCCCTTAAGCGTTGCCGAATGTATTCTTGGTCTTCATATATATCTACATGCTTTGCAAATGCCTCCTGCGGCAGACGCTGATAAAACAAAGCATCCTTTACAACCGCCGGTAAATCAATAAAAAACATTTCTTCCGCCTGCCGTCCCAAAACACTGCGGCCACGGGCAGGTAAGCCCATAACAAAACGTGCCTCCACATATTCAGTAGTAATTACCATTGCAGTGCGAGCGAGGATTTCCTGCCGGCATTGATCAATGGCAAGCAAACCACTTTTACCTGTACCACGGGATCCACCGGCATTCTTCCTTATGGCCAGGCAAAACTGCGGGTGAGAAAATCAGTACAGGCCACCCGGCGGGCAGTTGTATGAAAAAGATTTCGGGGAATACCGGCAACAGCCTGCGGGACTCTTACCCGCATGCGTGATGGGGCGGCAAAAGGATCCCCCTGCACATGATCTATATATAAAGTAAAGTTATCATAATTATAATTCCCCTCTATATCTTTATACGCTTTATAACCTTTACCGTCGATTCGTGCCAAAATACGCCGCAAGTCTTCCTTTCCCGGCATAAAAGAACACCATCTCCATACATAAAATAATGACCCCGCTAAGCGGGGGCAATTACATTATATACCAATATTCGGGAGGATGCAAACAATGCTTAATAATTATTCGCCAATATAATTTTACGAGACAGTCTGCATCTGTGAAAATTCTGCCACATTCACTTTCATCAATATTATATCGTAGGCCTTCCCTAACTGAAAACGATTCTTCAGAATAGCTTCCTTATGAAAACCACATTTTTCATAACATCTAATTGCCCGTTGATTGTGGCGGTACACTCGCAGATAAATCCAATTGAGACCTAATTCATGAAAGGCAATTTCCAAAAGAGCTAACACTGCCTCCGTACCATATCCTTGATCCCAATAATTTCTGTCTCCAATACAAATATGTAACTCTGCTTCCTTACGGCGCCATGTGATCTGGTTTAGTTCCGCTTCGCCAATGAATTCATGGTTGACTGTTTCAAGTGCATAAAGTCTACTGTTTCGCTTACAAAGCAGCATTTGACAACGCTGATAATAGTCCACTTCTTCACCGGGCAATTTTAAACCGAGAAATGAAGCTAATTCTGTGTCTTCGCTCCAAACTGCAACTTTTGCTAAGTCATCATTAGTAAATGGCCGCAAATTAACCTTAGAATTGGAGTCCATCTCTATTCGCCATCCTTTCTCCTACAAATGCTATTACACATCAATTCAACAGGTTCCCAACTAATCCTCCCGGTAATATTCGGCAATACGTGTCGTCTTTTTCCCATAAAAAAAAGGCGGCACTGGTCTGCCCGTCCTTTTATGCCAGTTTATAATACTATAACGAAAGGGGAAATACGCTCTGCAAAAAACTTCGCTTTTGGACTTCCTTTGCCGCCACCAATGCAACTCTTTTCATAACCTTACCCTCCAAGTGCACCTGCATTTCACCTAATACTTCCCCTTGTTGCAAAGGCGCTACTGCTAAAGACTCATTGAGCACTAAGACTTGTTTCAACTGCTCAACTTTTTCTTTAGCAACTACAACGTCTAAATCCCGAGCCAAAACCAAATCAACCTTTTCTTCTTTACCCTGTGCAACCTCTACCTGGGTTACCTGATCACCCATTTTGCCGAAAGATAAGAGGATGGAACTTTGGAAACCATAATCTAACAAACTAACCGCATCTACCCACCGATCACTGCTATTTAGCACTACCGCTATTAACTGCCTTCCTCCTCTGGTAGCAGAGGCGACTAAGCACTGACCGGCTTCAGCAGTAGTCCCGGTTTTTACGCCGTCAGCCCCTTCATAATCCCAAAGAAGACTATTAGTACTTTGGATTACATTTCCCCATACTTCATCCTCTCTAGCCACGGTTTTTATTTTCGTTTTCACTATTTCTTGAAATTTTTCATTCCGCAGCGCATATCTGGCCAGCAAAGCCAAATCGAAAGCTGTTGAATAATGGCCACCAGCAGGTAAACCATGTGGATTCTTGAAATTTGTATCCCATGCTCCAATTGCCTGTGCCTTTCGATTCATGAGTTCCACATAAACATCTTCACTACCACAAAGATGCTCCCCAATAGCCACGCAAGCATCATTACCCGATTGCATCAAGGCGCCGTAGATTAGATCTTCTAAGGTTACATTCTCTCCCTCTTTTAGATACATTGATGACCCTTCAGTGTAAGCAGCCCTCCTGCTAATGGTAACAACATCGCTTAAATTGCCGATCTCCAAAGCAACGATGCCTGCCATAATTTTTGTCGTGCTGGCCGGCGGGCGTCTGGTATATGCATCCTTAGCATATAATGCCGTCCCCGTTTGTGCGTCCATAAGGAAGGCGGCATCTGCGCTCACCAGCCGGACCGCTTGCTCCCACCGGCAATGTAGGCTATAAGCAATAAAATCACCAACAGCAAAACGACCAGGGCTGCCCGATAATACCCCTTTAGGTCAAACAACCTCGTTCCACCTCGTCTATAAAAAAATTACTCCCATCATACCGCCCATAAGCACCAATAATTAAACCCCACACACAACGATAGAAAAGTAAGGAAAGCAAAGCTGCCTCATGCCCCCAAAATAGCGATACCAAATAAGAAACCAAGACAAAACCAATGCCAACCAAACCCCCATGCAGCCAACCAAGACTTTTTGCCTTCGCGGCAGCTGCCATTCCCCCAAGACAAGCACTAAACAAACCGGCAATTATAGCTATGGAATTATTCCACACTGCCAATGCTTCTACATAAAAAGCAAGAGACCCAATAACAAGGGAAGTTATGCCAAAAGAAAACGAAAGGCCATGAGGATTCCAAATACTACTGCAAATAAATCAAAATGCGGGCGTGAATCCCCATACTTTTTGCCAGAGACTACCTTTTTTCATCACACCACCCCCTGATCGCCTTTCTACAGTCCCTCTTACAACAAATTTACGCCCGCTACAACTCAATCATTACAAAAAAAATCTTTTCCTCGAAAGGAAAAGATTTATACTATCCTTCTTGCGCCCAGTAAAAAACGACTCTGTATCTGCTGCATCATGCTCAGCCCCAAGCTGAGTTTCAGCCCTTCATCAACTTTTTGCATTAAGTAAGCCGGTAGCGTCCCCACCAAGTTTTTGCTCCGCAAACAAGTCCCGGGGCAAAGTAAATAATTGGAATAATAGAACAACTAAATCTTCCTGCAAGCCTTCTACTTCCTTATGGGGAATATGCACAGAGAAGAATAAATTTTTCGTACTGCGTATCACTAATTAATGGCGTTACAATTACTGTAGGACAGAATCGATTACCTATATCATTCTGCAGGACTAAAAACCGGTCGCTGCTGGTCTATCCACGGATCACCAGGGAGTTTAATCCAATAGATTTGCCCCCTTTTAATTTTGAACAACCTATTCCTTTTTTTCATTGGCATTCAGCCCCTTCAGATATTTCTCCACCTGCGCAACTAAGTTAGCCTCCTGATGCAGCCAAGATTCATCCATCCGTCTAGCCCAAGGAGCAACGCGGCGATAATCCTGTTCCGCTCTAAAAGTAAAGTACCACAGGCTAAGCGCTTTCAGCGTACTCACGAGAAATCCTCCTTCAGTCTTTTCCCTAATTTTACCATGCAAACTATTTCCTTTTTGTCATTTCTCCTGCTAACTCCTCGACAACAATGGACCAATAGTTACAATAAAAATAAAAAAGCAGGTTCTTCCACCTGCTTTTCCACTTCTATTTCAATTTATACCCCACTGCTTCCCGGGTCATTTTTAGCTCAAGGTTATCGCTAACCTTTAATTTGATTGTATCTTCCTTTATTTCTACTATTGTGCCAAAAATCCCGCCTATGCTGACAACTTTATCTCCTTTTTTTAAATTGTCTAGCATTTCCATCCGCTGCTTCCGCTGTTTTTGTTGGGGACGAATTACGAGAAAATAAAAAATCCCAAACATAAGGGCCATGGTAATAAGGCCACCATACTGTTCGTACATAAATGTACCTCCTCTTTACTTTTCTTAAATTCTAATTCGGCAAAGATTCTCAATATACCTTTTTTCACTCAAGAAAAAATAATTCTCATTCAGGGTAAAGATTATCCGCCCAGTAATTATTCTTAAACTGAGCAAAGGTTCCATCTTCAATATGCTTGCGAATTTCAGCCATGAGATCCAACAAAAAGGCCAAATTATGAATTGTAGTTAAGCGTAAGCCTAAGATCTCATTAGCTTTAATCAGGTGCCGAATATAGGCGCGGGAATAGTTCCTACAGGTATAACATGAACAATCCGGATCTAAAGGGCCAAAATCCCTAGCGTACTGGGCGTTTCGTACTACCAGCCTCCCCTTTTTTGTTAACACGGTTCCATTACGGGCAATTCTAGTTGGCAAAACACAGTCAAACATATCTATCCCTCTGGAAACACCTTCCAACAAACAATCGGGAGTACCCACTCCCATTAAATAGCGAGGCTTATCCGCTGGTAACAGGGGCACAGTATAATCTAACACTTCGTACATAAGCTGTTTTGGTTCTCCGACGCTGAGCCCGCCAATGGCATAACCGGGGAAATCTAATGATACCAAATCACGGGCACTTAGCTCCCGCAAATCCCGGTAAACACCTCCCTGTACGATGCCAAACAATGCTTGATCCGACCTGTTCTGGGCGGAAAGACATCGCTCTGCCCAGCGGGTGGTCCTAAGTGTAGAATCTTTGGCATAATCATAGTCGCAAGGATAAGGAATACATTCGTCAAATGCCATAATAATATCGGCACCTAAATTGTTTTGAATCTCAATCGCCTTTTCCGGGCTGATAAAATGCTCAGAACCGTCAATATGAGAACGAAACAGTACCCCGTCTTCCGTAATCTTTCGCAAAGAATCGAGGCTGAAAACTTGAAAACCGCCACTATCAGTCAGAATTCCCCGATCCCAATGCATAAACCGGTGTAAACCCCCTGCCTCCGCCACTAAATCTGCCCCAGGGCGAAGATAAAGATGATATGTATTACATAAAATAATTCCCGCCCCCAGAGCTTTTAATTCTTCCGGAGACATGGCCTTCACCGTTGCCTGAGTTCCCACCGGCATAAATACCGGGGTAGTTATTGTTCCATGAGGGGTGCTTAATTTTCCCACCCTGGCAGAGGTTTCTTTACACTGAGCGGTTATCGTAAATGATATAGGCAAAAATAACACCTCACTTTGAGGCTATAAAATAAGCATAGCGTCGCCAAAGCTAAAAAATCGATATTTTGCTCGGATTGCTTCCTCATACGCACTCAATACCCTTTCCCTGCCGGCAAAAGCACTGACCAACATTAATAATGTAGACTTAGGCAAATGAAAATTTGTTAGCATCGCATCCACTATCCGGAATTTAAAGCCGGGATATATAAATAAGTCTGTCCAACCTCGATCCGGTCGTAAAATTCCATCATCCTTTCCAACTGACTCCAAAACTCTAACAACAGTTGTACCTACGGCGAAAACCCGCCCGCCACCGGAGCGGGCATGATTAACAACCCCAGCCACTTCAGAACCCAGTTCATAAAATTCAGTATGCATTTTATGTTCCAGAATATTCTCTACCAGAACCGGGCGAAAAGTGCCCAACCCCACATGGAGCGTTAAATAGCAAATCTTTATCCCTTTATTTTCTATCTCCTCCAGCAGTTCCTGCGTAAAATGCAATCCAGCCGTAGGAGCAGCCACTGACCCTTCCTTGCGGGCATAGACCGTTTGATACCTTTCCCGGTTATGCAATTTTTTACGAATATAAGGAGGTAAAGGTACTTCACCTAAACGCTCGATCAGTTCCCGAAAAGAACTGTTTTCATAGGCAAACTCCAAGATTCTGCCGCCGGCTTCGGTTTTATCAATTATCTTGGCCACAAGTTCCCCATTGCCATAGACTAATTGTTCGCCAACTGGGGCACGCCGCCCCGGTTTAACCAGTACTTCCCATAGATCGCCTCCTAAGGGTTTTAGGAGTAATGTTTCCACCTTGCCTCCGGTCGTGCTTCTCTTTGCCCACAACCGGGCAGGTATTACCCGGGAATCATTCAAAACCAAAACATCCCCAGGTTGCAAGTATTCCACCACGTCTTTAAATACACGGTGCTCTACACTATTTTGCTTTCGATCTAAGACCAAGAGCCGTGATTTTTCCCTATGGGCAATCGGTTCTTGCGCGATCAATTCCTCCGGTAAATCATAAGCGAAGTCTTCTGCCAGTAACGTTGTTATCACCTCTTGTAACAACTACTACTCCAATATAATAGTTTAATAGGGTTCTATTGTAACCCCTTGATAATAATGGCTAAGAATAGCTCGATAAAAGTCAGGGCCAGCAGCCGGAGCTAATTCCGCCATGGCCTTAGCTCCCCACTGTGATAGACCTAATCCATGACCCAAGCCGCTCCCCCGGAATACAATCTGTTCCTGCGTATACTCAGTTAAACCGATAATCGCCATTGCTTGCCTGCCTGCCTGATCTTTTCCTACAACAGAAATATCCCCGGCTTGCCAGGAAATGTTGTTGCCATCTCCGCCCATTACGCAGATTAACTGTTCCGGTCTGCAAGTAATATTGGTAAAACCCTTACCCGGATTCTGAAATTCAATATCAAATAATGTACTGGGCAATTCCGTATAACCTAGAATATCTCGAAACTGATTACCTGTAATAACTTGTTCGCCTCTACTGCCCCGCAAACGCAATTCACTAACCCGCCCGGACACGCCCCGATTTAATAATTCTATATCCTCTATCCTTCCCACTTGAATACCACCCCTATACAATGCAGCATCCAACTCCTCCGGTGAGTATTTTACCACCCAATTGGCATAAGGGGAATTGGAGTCAAAGTCAGGTACACCCTGTAAATAGGGTACCGAACTATTCCATACAAACTCACAATTCTCCGTATGCCCGCCAGAACTGGCATGGTAGTAAGCATTAATTAAATGCCCTTGGTAACGCATTACTTCATTTTGGGTGGCATCTACAGCTACGGTGGTGTGAGGATGCTCTGCAGCGACTCCGCCATAGACCTGACAATGAATAGTAGCACAAAGATCAAATCCATCGGCATGGTGTTTGTTCATATTGGCAAAAGCATAGGTGCGGGCTGCCACTGCTTGCGCCTTTAATGCCTCTAAAGGAAAATTTGTAGGCATTTCCCGCGGCACCACACCATATAAATAAGCTTCCGCAGGCAGCACATTGATCACTGTCAATGTACCTGCAATAGGATGTACTTCTATCTGCCCGCGATATGGATTACCGTTAACCATTATATACTTATTGTGCGTAGTTAGTTTTACCGGCCTGGTAAATAGGAATGAACCGGCCTCTAGACCTTCCCCAAGAGCTTTAAAAACCCATTCCGCATGGGGATTAGACTGTCCCAGTGTCTTGCCTGTGGCAAGTTCTTCCACAGTAAAACCTTCCTCTGCAGCCACCCTAACTTGTTGTTGACCCTGTATTAAACCCACTCGCACCATATGTTCATTTTGATTTGCGGAAGCGATACCCGACAAAAAAATAAAACCCAGTAGAAAGAATCCTAGGATTTTTTGTCTATAGGATTGCATTTCACCACCACCTTCGACCATTTTTTTCCTAGGAATGATTATTCTACAAGGTTAGGGTTTGTTCCTTCCCCATTTGCTCAATTTGCCAGTCACCAACGAAGTGCTTATAATTTAGCTGTCGAAAAAAAGAACTAGCGGCGACCAAATATGTTGAGGAGTAGAGTTAAAATCACGCTTAGAATTAAACCGGTGACCAAGGGAAAATAAAAGGTAAAATTACCTTTTTGAATGAAAATGTCCCCGGGCAGACGGCCTAATGGCAATAAACGTCCCCCATAGAGCAGAAAAAGACCGATAATTATCAATAAACCACCGATCCCCAAAAGCATCCGCCCTATACCTTCGAAGCCTAACATGATTTAATGCACCTCCCTAAACTTGCAAGTGGCATCCGGTCGGTCAAAGACCGCCCCTACTATCTTTGTATTAGGTATACTAAGTGACAACCTATAAGTTTCGTAATTTATTATGGACATTTTATTTATTCACCACATATGTGGAGTCTAGCTGATCTATCTTCAGCAGATATTAATATGCTCATAGGCCCGCTGCGTGACAACTCTTCCCCTGGGAGTCCGCTGTAAAAACCCCAGTTGCAAAAGATAAGGTTCATATACATCTTCCACAGTACCGGCCTCTTCATTGATTGCCGCCGCCAATGTATCCAGCCCCACAGGCCCTCCGGCAAACTTCTCAATTATTGTCTTGAGTAATTTTCGGTCGCCACGATCTAACCCCAATTGATCTACTTCCAACAGCGCTAAAGCTTCCCTCGCTACTTCCGCATTGATCTGCCCTTGCTCTTTAACCTGGGCATAATCACGTACCCTTTTCAAAAGCCGATTGGCAATCCGCGGTGTACCCCGGGAGCGCCGGGCAATCTCCTGCGCTCCGCTTTTATCGGTTTTAATTCCCAAAATACGCGCCGACCGGGTAACAATCGCCGTCAATTCCGCCTCTTGATAAAACTCCAAACGACACATAATCCCAAAGCGATCCCGCAAAGGGGATGTTAACAAACCAGCCCGGGTAGTAGCACCGATCAGCGTAAAAGGTGAAAGCTCCAGACGCAATGAGCGGGCAGCGGGACCTTTTCCCAAAATAATATCTAAGCCAAAATCCTCTAAGGCCGGATATAAAATCTCTTCCACACTGCGGGGTAAGCGATGAATCTCGTCAATAAAAAGAACATCTCTTTCCCCTAAGGCGGTTAAAATAGCCGCCAGATCACCAGGGCGTTCGATGGCAGGTCCGGAGGTAATGCGACAATTTACCCCTAAATGCGCAGCAATAATCCGGGCTAAGGTAGTTTTCCCTAAACCGGGAGGGCCATGTAGCAAAACATGATCCAGGGCTTCCTTGCGCTCCAGCGCTGCAGTAATAAAGATCTCTAAATTTGCTCTGATCCGTTCCTGTCCGATAAACTCCTGCAGCGTTTGGGGCCGTAAAGTGGTTTCAAATTCCCAATCACCGCTTTGATCGACAGCAGATATAATTCTCTCTTTCATTTATGCTTCCCCCAAATAGCGCAGAGCTTTTTTCACCAGTGTTTCCAAATCATCGCCTTGAGCAACAACTTCCTTCAAGGCAATTCCCGCCTCACGGGCTGAGTATCCTAACGCCAGTAGCGCTGTACTGGCCTCCTGCATAATACCTTCATTAATTTTCGCAAGCTCATCCTCTACCATCGCTACAGTTAAGCTGCTGACTTTTTCTTTTAATTCCAATACTAATCTTCGGGCGGTCTTCTGCCCAATGCCCGGAACCTGAGTTAAGTAAGCATAATTTTCCGTGAGTACCGCCTGCACAAAATCAAAAATAGGCAGCGTTCCAATTATCTTCAAAGCAACCTTTGGGCCAATTCCAGCCACACCTAAGACAAGGGTAAACAAATGGCGCGCATCAGAACGGTCAAAGCCATATAAGGTTAATTCGTCTTCCCGTACATAGAGGTACGTAAATAATAACAATTCTTCCTGCATTGCAGGGAGCTCCGGAAAAAGAGATTCAGGTATAAACACTTGATAACCAATACCCCCTACCTCCAACACTACATAATCCATATTCTTTTCTACCAAACGGCCTTTTAAGTAATAAATCATAATTAACCTTTTAACCTTTCCAAGCGACCGGCCAAGGGTAGTGCATGGGCATGGCAGATAGCAATAGCCAATGCATCGGCAGCATCATCAGGTTGGGGAATCTGCTCCAATCCCAAAAGCACTTTTACCATTTCCTGTACCTGCTGTTTATTGGCACGGCCGTAACCGACAATCCCCTGCTTAACCTGTAACGGTGTATATTCAACCACATCCAGATCAAAGCGGGCAGCAGTCAGAAGTGCCACGCCACGGGCTTGACCTACTGACATAGCTGTGCGCGTATTCTTATTAAAGAAAATTTCCTCCACCGCCATAACTGATGGCTGGTAATTAACAATCAACTCCCCAAGCTGGGTATGCAACTCTAAGAGCCTTTGCGTATCCTCATGTCGAGTTGCTGTCTTTATACATCCATAATCAATAGCCCTAAACTTATGCCCCATTACTTCTATGATACCGTAACCAGTAATCGCAATGCCAGGATCTATACCAAGAATAAACAAGGATTACCCTCCCTCACCCATCCAAATGCATAATATATATTTCCACAATGCCCCTAATTATCCCTTTTTAGGCAATACCTTTTCCCGTAAAAAAAAAGGATGGCTACCCACCCTTATGACGGTTAATTCATCAACCCTTCCAGAATTAACGGTAGTTCTTCCTCATTAGTGACTTTAACGCCCTGCCGCAGATCTGCTTGCTCCCGCGGCGGTAAACTATCCAGTGAAATATTGGTTACTTCCTTGAGCCAGGAATCACCGCCGGGCTCGCCATAATAAATCGCAACTTTATCTTCATAGATACCGACAAACAAGGAACTGCGGCAGTGTTCGCATAAACCGTCAACCACTGCAGTCAATAATACATCAATACCATCCTGTTCAATAACCCATTCTCTATATATGGCCTGTAAATCAGCTATTGTCAGTCCAATTTCTTCACTAGGTAATCGTTCCCGCAATACCTCCACATGATTACACTGATTATATGTAACTTGATAGATCAATCTCGACTCAGATCCCACCGTAAATACTGTCGGTTCCTCACTGTTTTGGGGGGCAACAATCTCCTCCGGCAAATCCTCTTTTAGCCCACTTTCATCTCCGCCTAAAAAAATGTACCCAGCAGTTACAATAATAAACAACCCTAATAGCAGTGAAAAGTGATACCGTTCCCAAAAAACGCGCACAACCTTTCCCTCCTTTGGCTGTACAAATATGATCCCAATTGCTCAAATGTAAAGTATTCCCATTGGGCTTTTACTTATACATAAAAGGAGAAAAAGGAAAGGCTTCGGCTTTTATTCCATTTTGGCCAAAACATCATCGGCAATATTAAAGTTTGCGTACACCTCTTGCACATCATCATGATCCTCTAAGGCTTCCATCAGCTTCATCAGCTTTTCGGCATCATGACCTTGAACCTCAACAGTAGATTGAGGAATCATTGTAATTTCCGCTGATTCAAAATTTATTCCCTGTTCCTGCAAGGTTTCTTTCACCTGCTTAAAACTATCTACTGATGTGATAATCTCGAAGGCATCTTCTTCTTCTTTGACGTCTTCAGCCCCGGCTTCCAGCGCAAAAAGCAACAACTCGTCCTCATCCACAGGAAGTCCTTCATTTTTTACAACTAATAGACCTTTCTTCGCAAACATCCAGGCAACACATCCCGATTCGCCTAAATTGCCGCCATGCCGGGAAAAAATATACCTAATTTCGGACGCAGTACGATTGCGATTATCAGTCAATAACTCCATAAGAATAGCTGCGCCACCTGGTCCATACCCTTCATATACAATTTCCTCATAATTAACTGTTTCCAGGCCGCCGCTACCTTTTGCTATTGCCCGTTCGATATTTTCATTTGGCATGTTGGCTGCTTTTGCTTTATCAACAACTAGCCGCAAACGGAAATTGGCATCCAGATCGCCACCGCCTTCGCGGGCAGCTAAGATTATTTGCTTAGCTAGTTTTGTAAAAACACGCCCTTTTTGGGCATCTGCCCGCGCCTTCTTATGTTTTATATTAGCCCATTTCGAATGTCCGGCCATTAAGCTCTTCCCTGCCTTTCACTAGATTCAAGCAATAAAACCACTATTTTATTTTATCATATAAGATAAAGGTCGCTCACCATATTTTCCCCCCAACCATTGGCTCTAGAACTGAGGAATAGGTGGTAACTCCCGCTTATGCTGACTTTTCTTATGCATTAATTCAATTTTCCTCATACTCGCAATATCTATCTCAGCACCCCGAAGATAAGCATCCAGTTGGGCATAAGTTAATCCCATTTCTGTTTCATCGGTCTGCCCCGGCCACAACCCGCCAGAGGGAGGTTTAGTAATAATTATTTCTGGTATGTCAAAATAGTATGCCAACTCCTGAACCTCCCTTTTGACAAGATTGCCTAAGGGCATTAGATCTACCCCTCCATCACCGTACTTGGTAAAGTACCCAACTGCCCGTTCACTCAAATTACTGGTTCCTACAACTAAATAATTGAACTGCGCAGCATAAAAGTATAAAGTTGTCATCCGTAACCTGGGTTTCAAATTTGCTGCTGCCAAAGTTGAAGGCTGTTCTTTGCCCAACCCTTGTTGTAATGTCGCGCAAAAAACATCATAGATCTGATCCAATTGCACAATTTGCCATTGTATCTGTAAGTGCTCTACCACTAAACGGGCATGTTGCAAATCTTCTGCTATACTATGGCAAGGCATAATTAAGCCTAAAGTGTTTGCAGGAAATGCCTTTTTACATATAGCCGCCACTACTGCTGAATCTAAACCTCCGCTTATCCCGACCGTTACTCCCTGCGCACCGGCCATATCCACCATTTTCCGTAGCCAATTTACCAAATTATCGCCTAGCTGCTCAATCCTATCCATCTATGTGATCCTCCCTATTCCTACTGGCATAACTATAGCATGCAAAAATAACCGCTGTCAATAATAAGCCAAAACCAGCATCTTAACGCAAGAATAGAAAAAAATTGGGGAAACTAATGTAGTAAATAATAATTAAAGAAAGGAGTGATTCCATGCCCATCGGCATGATCACCCTGCTGGTAGTTACTGTTCTTGTCTACTTCGGGGTAGCGGAAAGGGTTTTGGACCGGATGGGTTTAACTGACCGGATTGCTCTCCTCTTTATTGCCGCTATGTTTTTCGGTAGTTTTTTACCTGACATCAAACTGACCGACACCCTAGGTATTAATATTGGCGGTGGCGTAATCCCTATTGTTTTAGCAATCTATCTCCTGGCTAGAGCAGACACAAGCGGGGAAAAAATTCGAGCTGTTTTAGCTACCTTGATCACATCCGTAGCTATATACGGCACCATGAAAATTCTCCCTGTAGAACCTACTTTCAATGCCTTCCTTGATCCCATGTATATTTTCGCCCTGATGGCGGGCGCAATTGCCTATTTGTCTGGACGTTCCCGCCGCACAGCCTTTATCGCCGGCACCATGGGAATAGTGCTCACAGATATATTTTCCCGCATTGAAACAACCTTAATCGGCGGCCGGGGAAGCACAGTTATTGGTGGTGCCGGTATTTTCGATGCCGTAGTTCTGTCCGGTATAATTGCAGTGGGATTGGCTGAAATAGTTGGCGAAACCCGTGAACATTTACAAGGCGGTTCAATTAAAGAAAAAAAAGAAAAAAAACAACTATCGTCTTCTAAAACAGCGGCTGCCTTAGAAACAGCTGAGGAAATTGTGCCGTCAAATCTACCTGATGAAAATGGCCGATCACAAGAAAATAAAATTGAACTGCATGAGGGGGTGACAGAGGATGAGCGGCAGAGATAGACGTGTTGTTTGGAGTGGATTAATTGTCATTACCATTGTTATTGTCTATGGCTTCGCAAGGCAGCCCATCCCTCCGGTAGCTCAAGGTGTGATATCCGGCGAAAAAATCCTTGAAAGTTTAGGTTTTGACGAGTTAACTGATGGCACTTACTATACCTTGGTAGATGATGAAGGCAATCGCCTAATGCGTACTGCGCGGGTGATTTACGTCGGCAACCAATACTTAACCTATGACAA
Organism: bacterium; assembly: GCA_050951765.1. Taxonomy (GTDB): domain Bacteria; phylum Bacillota; class DTU030; order DTU030; family JBMNJR01; genus JBMNJR01. The sequence goes on from JBMNJR010000003.1 coordinate 169,419, forward strand.
CAAGCTCTATGAAGTGCACACTGTCGAAGAAAAAACTGCCTATGCCCGCTTTATAAAAAATGTTGACTTGTCGAGAAATACAACCAAACCTACAACCTCCTTTGCGGCAAAAAGCATTCCCGTACAGCAGGAAAACAATAGAGTTATTGGTATTTATCACAGCCACGGCGCCGAATCATATGTCCCCAGCGATGGCACTGAAAGTAAGGTAGATGGCGGGGGCATCCTGCAAGTTGGTGAAGCCTTTGCCCAAGCGTTAAAAAACCAACAGGTGCATCCCATCCAGTCTAAAGAAACCCATGTCCCGCATGACGCCGGTGCATATGACCGCTCCCGCAGAACTGTAGAAGAACTGTTGCAAGAAAACCCCGATGCGCTGTTCGATGTGCATCGCGATGCAGTACCGGCGGAAGAATACACCGCTACTATAGATGGGCAAGAGATAACACAAATTCAATTTGTTGTAGGGCAACAAAACCAAAACCAGGATGCCATACAAGAATTTGCCGAAAGCCTAAAACAGGTAACCGATGAAAAGTATCCGGGGCTAATCAAGGGCATATTCCACGCCAAAGGCAACTATAATCAAGATATGTCCCCCCGGTCTCTGCTTTTGGAGGTAGGATCCCATGAGAATAGCCGCGAACAAGCAGAAAGAGCCATGAACCTTTTTGCCGATGCTACCACTACCTTTCTCTATGGCGAGGGCAGCACGGCAAAAAGTGCCCGGGCAAGCGCAGACCGGACAGCCGGACGCAGTATCTTCTGGTTACTTCTTATTGCTGCTATAGCCGGTGGCATTTATCTCTATGTAGCCACCGGTAGCTGGGAAAAAGCGAGCCAAAAACTGCGGCAATTCACAAGCACCGAATTTCTCAATTTCTTAGGGCGAAAACCGAAACCACCCCGCAAGGATGATGAATCTTAAATAGTATAAAAACAGCCTCATCCCAAGCGAAGAGGCTGTTTTTTGCTAAGTTCTTATTTTATTCTATTCGATAATACGCCTGGAACCATAATATTTAGGCGCCCAGTAATTAGGATCATCTATAGAGTCAATACTAACCGAGCTTCCGGTAGATGGAGCATGTATAAATCTACCATCACCAATATAGATTGTTCCATGGGATGGACCGCTACGATAGCCTTCAAAAAAGACTAAATCTCCCGGAAGTAAATCCTTTTTGGCAACTGCTTTTCCTGCTGCATACATATCAAAGGAGACCCTGGGTAGCTGAATTCCATTCTCTTTAAACACATACCAGATAAAACCGGAAGAATCAAAGCCGCTGGGTCCAGTTCCACCCCATTTATAAGGAACTCCCTGATACTTGAGAGCGGTTTCTATAATTGCTTGCCTCTGAAAGTATCCTGGAACAATTAATTCCCGACCGCCTCTATTGGCTAAAACCAACTGGCGCTTATTCGTGTCCCAGCCAAGATCCACTGGGAAAAATTCTTCTATAAAATCCGCCGGTACGAAAGTATGTCCATTGAGTAAAATAGGAGCTTGGGATAAAACCACCACTTCACCGGCAACATATGCTTCCGGATTATTTACCTGGATAAAAAAGGTTTTATCTTCCCAAGTCCATTGTACGCTAGCCCCCTCTTGATCCCACACTAAATCTGTGATCCCGATTGACTCAAGAATTTGTCTTAAAGGGGCAAGCAAAACATCATCGTTATAAAAAGGTGCGGTATCCATTGGTATTTCTCTCTGCGCAACCTTAATTGTAACCTCATCGGCGGCTTGGGCCGGAACCGTCGCAAGCAGGAAAAGGGCAAAGCAAAACAATAACACTACCTTTCCCTTATCATTTATCCGCAATAAATCACCTCCTCCTGATTACACAAGTCAGTGCAGAGGAACTAACAACAAATTGTATATCACCGGTAGTGAACGTCCTGCCAAGAGCTCGAGACATGCCTTCCATAGAAGTAATACTGTTAATCTGATAAAATTTTCATGTGAATATTGCAGTCTCCGCTGCTCCTTCAACGCTACCACTGCCAAAGTTAACCAATAGCAGTAAATAAAGCCGATACGTGTAAATTAGTTTATTCGACAAAAAACTGGAATTTCCTTCTGTGCATAATAAAACATCTCCGGGAAATTAGCCCTTTAGTCTTTAATTGCATATAGTATAACGAGCTGCTCTAGGCACAGAAGGGAGGTAAAATAATGAATCAATTAGAAGATATCGGTACTACAGAAGCAATTGATGTTGAAAGCATGGAGCAAGGGGATTATTATGCTCAAGGGTATAACGGTTCTTGCCCAACCTGCTCACCGGCTACTGCTGGAGAAGCATATTATAGTATGGCACCTGCCTATTATAGTTCATTCTATGATCCATTACAGGCTAACGGCTACAATTGGTATCTGCCAACTTATACCGCCGGTAATTACTTCTATTTGCCTGGCGAGATATCACAAATCCCGCCACCGCCGCAGGTATGTACAGGGTTTTACTATACCATACAACGGGGCGAGACCCTATGGATTCTCTCCCACCGTTTTGGTATAAGCATAAATACTATTCTACGAGCAAATCCACAAATAATTGATCCCAACTTAATTTATACGGGGCAAATCATCTGTATCCCCTTCCCCCCGGCTCCACGACCTTGCTCCGGATTCCTCTATACAATCCAACCAGGAGATAGTCTATACTTCATTGCCCAACGCTTTGGCATTAGTCTGCGGGCGTTAATGAGAGCTAACCCGCAAATAATTAATCCTCATATCATTTATCCTGGACAGGTAATCTGCATCCCAGTTCCCAGCCCACCAACTGTATGCCGCGGGTTCCTCTACGAAGTTGAGACAGGAGATACAATAGCGCGAATTGCTCGTCGTTTCGGCGTCCGTCACCAGGCTATTCTAGATGCAAACCCACAGATTGTTGATCCAAACCTTATTTTCCCAGGACAAATGATCTGTATTCCGTTTCCACCACCGCCGGAATGCCCAGAGGGATTCCTTTACACAATTCAACGGGGGGAAACCTTATTGGCAATCGCCAGAAGATACAACTTAACAGTCAATCAACTGTTGGCCGCTAACCCACAAATCGTTGATCCCGATATAATTTTCGTCGGCCAGGTCATTTGTATACCCAGATCTCCCGGCGCCGCGGAACTAGATTAGTTATTGCAAAGGCGAACCGAGTAGGAGGAGGGACCTAGCCCCGGTCCCTCACACCACCGTTCGTACCGTTCAGTATACAGCGGTATACCGAGCTTGACAAATGCTTTGATAATGCGCGGTTAAACTCATGAGGCCCTGGGCTTCCCGCAGATGATGCCCAAGGCCTCATTCTCTATTCATTGGGCCATATGACATTCGCCAATATCCCGTTTTTTGGAATAACACAGGACTTTATAGTTTTGCCATAGACTATAATTTTCTTCAATTTTTTGTAGAATTAATTATTTTTCTTTATGAAAAAACAGAATATAAACTGTTAATTAAATTTCTGCTTTAATAATAACGAATACTCCCGAGAAATGTGCCCAATTGGTCGAGGTGCAAAAATTAGAAGTTCGATTGTGAAAAAGAAAAAACACAGAATTTCTTTTGTAATTCTCGCTTTAATTAAAAATTAATTCCCGGCGTGGTGTACTAATGGGATGGGCTAGTCAGATTTTGCATAGCCGGCGGCTGAACATGGCCGCCCGACCTTTTATTGTAGTTATTCAGCCGGAGGGCGGCCAAGGTTGCCGGAGCCAGCGGCAAAATTAGGCTAGCCCCGGACAAAGCATTTTTAGAGTAGCGGGATTAATGTTCCTATCCCTTGTAACAAATATAAAAAGCCACCGCCAGTTGGCAAGTGACTTCAAAAATTAACTCCCGGCAGCGTCCTACTCTCCCAGGGCGAACCCAAGTACCATCGGCGCAGGAGGGCTTAACTGCCGTGTTCGGGATGGGAACGGGTGTGACCCCTCCGCTATTGCTACCGGGAATCATCATAATTAGGAAATCTGTACCTTCAAAACTGAACAGTGTAGAGGTTTTGAGCATATTTAAGGTCAAGCCCTCGACCGATTAGTACCAGTCAGCTAAAGACATCTCTGCCCTTACACCCCTGGCCTATCTACCTTGTCTTCTGCAAGGGGTCTTAACCATTTTTATGGCGGGAAACCTCATCTTGAGGTGGACTTCGCGCTTAGATGCTTTCAGCGCTTATTCCTGCCGGACGTGGCTACCCAGCTATGCCCCTGGCGGGACAACTGGTACACCAGAGGTCCGTCCACCCCGGTCCTCTCGTACTAGGGGCAGCTCCTCTCAAGTTTCCTGCGCCCGTGGCGGATAGGGACCGAACTGTCTCACGACGTTCTGAACCCAGCTCACGTACCGCTTTAATGGGCGAACAGCCCAACCCTTGGAACCTGCTTCAGCTCCAGGATGCGATGAGCCGACATCGAGGTGCCAAACCTCCCCGTCGATGTGGACTCTTGGGGGAGATAAGCCTGTTATCCCCGGGGTAACTTTTATCCGTTGAGCGACGGCACTTCCACTCGCATACCGCCGGATCACTAAGCCCGACTTTCGTCCCTGCTCGAGATGTACCTCTCGCAGTCAAGCTCCCTTCTGCCTTTATACTCTTCGGCGCGATTCCCAACCGCGCTGAGGAAACCTTGGGACGCCTCCGTTACTCTTTGGGAGGCGACCGCCCCAGTCAAACTGCCCACCTGACACTGTCCTCAAACCGGATTCACGGCTCAAAGTTAGAACCCCAGCACTAAAAGAGTGGTATCCCACCAGCGGCTCCACCAAGGCTTGCGCCCCGGCTTCTTTAGCCTCCCACCTATCCTGTACATTTAGTACCGAAATCCAATGCCAGGCTGCAGTAAAGCTCCACGGGGTCTTTCTGTCCAGCCACGGGTAACCTGCATCTTTACAGGTACTGCAATTTCACCGGGCCCCTCGTTGAGACAGCGCCCAAATCGTTACGCCTTTCGTGCGGGTCGGAACTTACCCGACAAGGAATTTCGCTACCTTAGGACCGTTATAGTTACGGCCGCCGTTTACTGGGGCTTCGGTTCGGAGCTCTCACCCCTCCCCTTAACCTTCCAGCACCGGGCAGGCGTCAGCCACTATACGTCGAATTTCTTCTTAGCAGTGACCTGTGTTTTTGCTAAACAGTCGCTTGGGCCAATTCTCTGCGGCCACCTCAGGCTCTAAGTGTAATACCCTTCACCCTACTCGTGGCTCCCCTTATCCCGAAGTTACGGGGTCATTTTGCCGAGTTCCTTAACGAGGGTTCTCCCGAGCGCCTTGGGATTCTCTCCCCGCCTACCTGTGTCGGTTTACGGTACGGGCACCCACTAACCTTGCTAGAGGCTTTTCTTGGCAGTTTGGGGTCAGTTGCTTCGAATTTATCTTTCTCCCCATCACCTCTCGGCGTTTACAGACTCCGGGATTTGCCTCGAAGTCCCGCCTACCGGCTTGGACGCACTCTTCCATCCGTGCGCTCAACCTACCCTCCTGCGTCACCCCTTCACTTATAACGGTTATGGGTGGGGCCGGAATCTTAACCGGCTGCCCATCGCCTACGCCTTTCGACCTCGGCTTAGGTCCCGCCTTACCCTGAGCGGACGAGCCTTCCTCAGGAACCCTTAGGCTTCCGGCGGACAGGATTCTCACCTGCCTTATCGCTACTCATACCGGCATTCTCACTTCCTACCAGTCCACCTGTCCTTACGGTCAGACTTCTACCCGGTAGGAACGCTCCCCTACCACTTGATTGGTGAAATGTGCCTCCCACCTCTCAAATCCGCAGCTTCGGTACCAAGCTTAGCCCCGGACATTTTCGGCGCAGGGCCACTCGACCAGTGAGCTATTACGCACTCTTTGAATGAATGGCTGCTTCTAAGCCAACATCCTGGTTGTCTGGGCAACCCCACATCCTTTTCCACTTAGCTTGAATTTGGGGACCTTAGCTGGCGGTCTGGGCTGTTTCCCTCTTGACCACGAATCTTAGCACCCGTAGTCTGACTCCCACAGTTAATGTTATGGCATTCGGAGTTTGAATGGGGGCGGTAACCTGTCAGGGCCCCTAGCCCAATCAGTGCTCTACCTCCATAACTTATCCTGTGAGGCTAGCCCTAAAGCTATTTCGGGGAGAACCAGCTATCTCCGGGTTCGATTGGCTTTTCACCCCTACCCACAGCTCATCCCCTGATTTTTCAACATCAGTGGGTTCGGACCTCCACGTACTTTTACGTACGCTTCACCCTGGCCATGGGTAGATCACCCGGTTTCGGGTCTACGACATGCTACTTCGCGCCCTGTTAAGACTCGCTTTCGCTCAGGCTCCGGCCCTGTGGACCTTAACCTCGCAACATGCCGTAACTCGCCGGTTCATTCTTCAATAGGCACGCAGTTGAACTAATATTGTTCTCCTACGGTTTGTAAACACACGGTTTCAGGTTCTCTTTCACTCCCCTCCCGGGGTGCTTTTCACCTTTCCCTCACGGTACTGGTTCACTATCGGTCGCTTAGAGTGTTTAGCCTTGGAAGGTGGTCCTCCCGGATTCCCACGGGGTTCCTCGTGTCCCGTGGTACTTGGGATGACGGCGAAGAGTTAGTACTCTTTTGCCTACGGGACTGTTACCCCCTATGGTTGTGCTTTCCAGCACCCTTCGGCTAAAATACTGCTTTCTTACTCTTTGGCTAACTCTGCAATGTTCGCCCTGCCGTTCCCGCAACTCCCATTAAACAACGGTTGCAGCCTATCTCGTCTAATGGGTTTAGGCTCTTCCCCGTTCGCTCGCCGCTACTTAGGGAATCACTGTTGTTTTCTTTTCCTCGGGGTACTTAGATGTTTCAGTTCCCCCGGTGCCCTTCCGTATCCTATGAATTCAGATACGGATACTTGTGCATGACCACAAGTGGGTTCCCCCATTCGGGTACCTCCGGATCTACGCCTGCTTGCGGCTCCCCGAAGCTTTTCGCAGCTTACCGCGCCCTTCATCGGCTCTAAGCGCCTAGGCATCCACCGTGTGCCCTTTCTAGCTTGACCTGTATTGATGCTTCTTCTCTACACTGTGCAGTTTTCAAGGTGCAATGCTTTTTCAGAGACTGTCTCCAGTCCCTGAAAACTAAACAGTGAAAGTATGCCAGATCGACCTGGAAGATGTAAGGATTGTGTTCACAATCCTTTATCTTCTCCCTAGAAAGGAGGTGATCCAGCCGCACCTTCCGGTACGGCTACCTTGTTACGACTTCACCCCAATCATCGACCCCACCTTCGACGGCTCCTCCCTATAAAGGTTAGGTCACCGGCTTCGGGTGTTGCCAACTCTCGTGGTGTGACGGGCGGTGTGTACAAGGCCCGGGAACGTATTCACCGTGGTATGCTGACCCACGATTACTAGCGATTCCGACTTCATGCAGGCGGGTTGCAGCCTGCAATCCGAACTGGGACCGGTTTTTAGGGATTCGCTCAAGGTCACCCTCTTGCTGCCCGTTGTTCCGGCCATTGTAGCACGTGTGTAGCCCAGAGCATAAAGGGCATGATGATTTGACGTCATCCCCACCTTCCTCCGGTTTGTCACCGGCAGTCTCCTTAGAGTGCCCACCTATAGTGCTGGCAACTAAGCATAGGGGTTGCGCTCGTTGCGGGACTTAACCCAACATCTCACGACACGAGCTGACGACAACCATGCACCACCTGTGTTCACGCTCCCTAAAAGGGCACTACTTTATCTCTAAAGTATCCGTGACATGTCAAGCCCTGGTAAGGTTCTTCGCGTTGCGTCGAATTAAACCACATGCTCCACCGCTTGTGCGGGCCCCCGTCAATTCCTTTGAGTTTCAGCCTTGCGGCCGTACTCCCCAGGCGGGATGCTTATTGCGTTTGCTCCGGCACTGGAGGGGTCGATACCCCCAACACCTAGCATCCATCGTTTACGGCGTGGACTACCAGGGTATCTAATCCTGTTCGCTACCCACGCTTTCGCGCCTCAGCGTCAGGGTCAGTCCAGAGAGTCGCCTTCGCCACTGGTGTTCCTCCCGATATCTACGCATTTCACCGCTACACCGGGAATTCCACTCTCCTCTCCTGCCCTCAAGCCATATAGTTTCATGTGCAACCCCAAAGTTGAGCTTCGGTATTTCACACCTGACTTTTATGACCGCCTACACGCCCTTTACGCCCAGTAATTCCGGACAACGCTCGCCCCCTACGTGTTACCGCGGCTGCTGGCACGTAGTTAGCCGGGGCTTCCTCCAGGGGTACCGGCAACTAAAAGTCATTCCCTCCTCTTAGCTTTCGTCCCCCTAGACAAAGGTTTACAACCCGAAGGCCTTCATCCCTCACGCGGCGTCGCTGCGTCAGGCTTTCGCCCATTGCGCAAAATTCCCCACTGCTGCCTCCCGTAGGAGTCTGGACCGTGTCTCAGTTCCAGTGTGGCCGTACACCCTCTCAGGCCGGCTACCCATCGTCGCTTTGGTAGGCCGTTACCCTACCAACTGGCTAATGGGACGCGGGCCCATCTGTAAGTGACGCATTTTGCGCCTTTCTTTACCTTAACATGCGTTAGGGTAAATGTATCCGGTATTAGCAACGGTTTCCCGCTGTTATCCCAGTCTTACAGGTAGGTTGCCCACGTGTTACTCACCCGTTCGCCGCTATCCTCGAAGTTCGAGGTTCGAAATTCGTTTATTCGAAGGCTCCGTTGGAAATGGTTTAACCGCTTCCTTCTCTGTTTCGAATCTCGAACCTCCAACCTCGAACTCCGAGAACCGCTCGACTTGCATGTGTTAAGCGCGCCGCCAGCGTTCGTCCTGAGCCAGGATCAAACTCTCCGTAAAAGTTCTATAACCCTTAAAAAGAGTTTGTTAGCTCTTCTTATTCTTACTCTTTTGTTCGGTTCTCTTCACTTCGCATCACCTGCAAAGCCAGAAAACCCGCACTGGCTTCTTCCACTGTTCAGTTTTCAAGGACCGGTCGTTCCCTCTTTGCTATGGCCGCTTTGTGGCGGCGACAGTAATTACTATATCACGTTCTAAAACATGAAGCAATCTTTTTATTCGACTATATGCCGAAATATATCTTATTATGTTTCAGTTTACCCCATTTTGCTTAGTTTTTTGTAAGCATTTATATATTCTAAAATATAACTTATTATTATCACTATTGTAACCTTAATTGCATCAAAGTATCTGGCACTTCTCCAACAATAACGGTTTGGGCAAGTAGCACCTGATGGTTTACTTCTATTTGCTTAGTAACCAAAGGAATGACAACCTGAACATTAGCTTTTACATCTAACATGATCTTATGTAGAGTTTGATTTATTCCTGCCTCTTCCAAATCATTAATCATATCTACAGTGACCGTTCCTACCGGAATTATACCTATTCTAAGGCGTGGTCCTATATTGGCCATAATATTGCTCCCTAACACCTGGCCCATAGGAATTCTTATCTTTTCATCTTTTAATTCCTTTAACCTTTCTCTAATATGATCTGTAGTTCTTGCCGCTACACGGCTAATCTCAATCGTATTGGGCTGAATCAAAACCGGGCGACTTTGACTATCTTTATGGATAAACATAAGGTCTTGATACCTTACCTTTTGCACTATCTCTGTCTCAACTGCATCAGTAATAGCCTCAACAGCCAGTATTTTAGCTTTGGCCTCTGCAATAGCCAAAATACTGGGTTTCAAATTGCGTTCAAAAATCATAAATAAGATAATGAAAATTAAAAAGAAAAAAACGAAGACAATTTTCCAAGATATGACACAATTCCTAGCCCGTCCCCACCGGCGCATCAACTTCACCCCCACACCACATCTTATGCCTTTGGCAAAAAAAAGGTGAAAGCAAGTCAAAAAAAAGACTATAGAAAAACTTCTATAGCCCTTCACATTCCAATTATATTTTAATCTTCGCAAAACGCCGTTTCCCAACTTGAACGACCATCCCCGGTTCCGGACAAAGTTCAATGCCTGCATCATCAACTCGATTACCATTTATTGAAACTCCGCCTTGTGAAATTAAACGACGAGCTTCACTATTGGTACTGACCAAACCTAGTACTGCCAGCAACTTAACTATCCAAATTTTGCCATTAACTAAAAACTCTTCCGGGATGGCAATCTCAGGTATTTCGGTGGGTAAGTCTCCCTTCTGGAAAACCGCTTTAAAAGACTCTTCAGCTCGCAAGGCATCCGCAGGTGAATGATAAAGACTCACGATCTCTCTGGCCAAACGCATTTTTACATCCCGGGGATGAACCGTGGCTTGCTCCAAATCCCGCTTTATCTCCCTGATCTCTTCTAGAGGAACATCAGTTACTAATTCATAATAACGAACCATCAACTGATCAGGCAAAGACATCACTTTCCCATACATTTCTGCCGGCGGCTCATGAATGCCAATATGATTACCTAGACTTTTACTCATTTTATTTACCCCATCTAAACCCTCGATAATGGGTAAAGTTAAACAAATCTGCGACTCTTGCCCCTCTTCCCGCTGTAATTGCCTTCCCACCAACAAATTAAATTTCTGATCAGTACCTCCAATTTCTACATCCGCTTGAAGTGCTACTGAATCATAACCTTGCATTAAAGGATAGAGAAACTCATGAATCCCGATTGGTCGCCCTTCTTGATATCGCCGGGCAAAATCATCCCGTTCTAACATCCTAGCCACAGTGTATCTTGAACTTAGTTTGATAACATCACCAAAATTCATCGATCCCAGCCAACGACTATTATACTCTACTAAAGTTTTACCTGGATCCAAAATCTTAAAAACTTGTTCCTTATAAGTTTCAGCATTCTTTATAATTTCTTCCTCAGTTAACTGTTTTCTCGTTTCCGAACGCCCAGTTGGATCTCCTACCCGACCGGTAAAATCCCCGATCAAAAAAATTATCTGATGCCCAATATCCTGCAATTGTTTTAACTTTCGCAGTGGAACAGTATGACCTAAATGCAAGTCTGGAGCTGACGGGTCTACCCCCAACTTAATCCGTAATGGCCTGTCTTCTTTGAGCTTCTTGACTAACTCTTCCTCGGAAATAATTTCCACCGCACCCCGCCAAAATACTTCCAATTGCTTTTCGATATCCATCTTTTAATCCCTCCCCTAAAATAAAGACATTAAATATAAAAAGCTCATCGCCCACTAGGGACGAGAGCATTTGCTTCCCGCGGTACCACCCTACTTAGTTCATGTGAACCCAGCTCTAAAGGTATTAAACCAACTCCAATAACGGTGGAGCACCGTTCCGCCTACTTTCTCCTTATGATGAAGATTTAAGCCAGACCCTCAGGAGTGTATTTCCACAGCGGCTGTACCGGTTTTCAGCGCCACCGGCTCTCTGTAAACAACCTAACTGTTTACTTTTCTCCTTCATCGGTTTACTACACAACAACTTGCATTTTATTATAGCATGGATTCCAGAAAAGCACAATGGACAGCGTGAGCACGCTGCAGGAAATATGCTAATTATGACGAAGATCCATAGATAGTTGTAATAAATAGACGTTGCTACCGGAACCAATATTTAAGAGCAAACTTTATATTCAGTTACCTTTATTACGATATGATATAATAGAACTGTTAGACTGCAATACTGAAGTGGAGGGACTAATAAATGGCACGGAAACAAAAGAAAAAGAATAAAAATAGAAACTGGAATAAATACCTTAAAATTTTTGCAGTGCTGGCTTTATTGATAACTATCATCATGGTAGGTACAGCTAGTGCCTTGGTCTTAAACGCTGTCAAAGATATGCCCCGTTTTGATCCGCAACTGTTGCGGGAAAGCAGTGCTACTTCCTTTGTTTACGATATAAATGGAGACCTGCTCACCAAACTTCATGGAGAAGAAAATAGAACACCTGTCAAGTTACAAGATATGCCACTTGAATTGCAGCAAGCTGTTATTGATATAGAAGATAATCGTTTTAATAAACATTTTGGGGTGGACATCCGGGCTATTATAAGAGCTGCTTGGCGCATAGCAACTAACCAAGCCTTTGAAGGTGGCAGTACCATTACCCAACAGTTAGTTAAAAACGTTTTTCTCACCCCGGAGACTACATTAAAACGCAAAATTCAAGAGGCTATTTTAGCTATCAAAGTGGAACGAGCTTATACTAAAGATCAAATTCTAGAAATGTATCTAAATGAAATCCATTTTGGTCATGGTACGCAAGGGGTTCAGGCTGCATCTAAAAACTACTTTGGTAAAGATGTGTGGGAGCTTAATTTAACTGAGTCAACCATCTTGGCAGGCATCATTAAGAACCCGGGGCGGTACTCTCCTTATAATAATATGGAAGCATGCCGCGCCCGTCAAGCTGTGGTCTTGGATCAAATGGTTAAATTCGGCCATATTACCGCAGAAGAAGCTGCCGCCGCAAAAGAACAGCCCATTGAATTGGCTGGGCGCAGCTCACTCTCCCATCCGGCTCCTTACTTTGTTGACTATGTCATCAGTATCTTAGTAGATGAATTAGGAGACCATTTCGGCTCGGAAAATAATGTCTATGATGCAATTTATAAAGGTGGACTTAAAATCTACACCACCATTGATCCACAGATGCAGCAAATAGCGGAAAAAACCCTCACGGAAAATCTCCCTGAAGGTGAAGTGGATGCCAATGGTATCACACAACCGCAAGCCGCCCTTGTCACCATGGAAACGCAAACCGGGTATATAAAAGCACTGGTTGGAGGCCGCAACTTTGAGAATACAAAATTCAATCGCGCCATACAAGCCCAACGACAACCCGGTTCTGCCTTTAAAACCTTTGTTTACGCCACTGCCTTCGACAATGGTTTCACCCCTGCCACCATCTATGTAGACGAGCCAGTATCTATACCTGTATCTGGAGGTAGAATTTGGGAACCACGGAATTATAATAGCAACCAATACGAAGGACCCACTACCCTCCGACGGGCGGTGGAACGCTCCCTCAATACGATCGCAGCCCAATTGATTATGGATGTCGGGGTTACCGCAGTGGTAGATTATGCTGAACGAATGGGCATTACTACTTTAGTTAAAACCGGTGCTTATAACGACATGCAGCCTGCTATTGCGCTCGGCGGATTGACCCATGGGGTTACCCCGCTGGATATGGCTGTAGGTTATGGCGTTTTAGCCAATCAAGGAGTGCGTGTTGAACCCATGGCTGTTTTGCGGGTTGAAGACCGGAACGGTAACATACTTCTAGAAAAATCACCTACCCAAACACAAGTCTTGAGTCCGCAAACCAGTTACTTGATGACAAATGTACTCAAGGGTGTTATAACCGCCCAAGGCGGTACCGGTGGTCGAGCCAATATCGGCCGGCCGGCGGCGGGCAAAACTGGAACAACTTCCGATTATAATGATGCTTGGTTTGTAGGGTATACGCCTGAGCTTGTAACCAGCATCTGGGTAGGCTCCGATGAACGAACCCCTGGGGAAAAAAGTTATATGGAGCGAAACCGAATCGGTAGTGCATTGCCTGCACAAATTTGGGGAGCTTATATGAAAGAGGTGGTAAAAGACATACCGGTAAGTGATTTTACCAGACCTAGTAACATCGTAGGACCAATCCATGTTTGTACTAAATCCGGGTTACTGCCCTCTGAAATTTGCCCACCAGAGCACATTAAGGGTGAAATATTTATTGGCGGTACCGAACCGCAGTCAACCTGTAATATCCATGAAAAAGTGTTCATTTGTAGGGATACAGGCCTCTTAGCCACTAATTATTGCCCTCACCGGGAAGCACATGTTTTTATTCGCCAACCGGACGGTACATTGGAAGATGCGCCTACCGAGTATTGCCAACTACACACAACACCGGAACTGGTCCAGGTAACAATTTGTTCCGACTCTGGCCTCTTAGCTACCAACCGGTGCCCTAAACCAAGGCAGATCTTTCTCCTTAAAGGGCGGGAGCCAGAAGGCTACTGTACAATACATGGCAACAAGACCGGTAATAAAAGTAATAATGATTGGAGCTTTGGCCAACCTGAGCAAAGGGAGACGGAGGGTTCTCCTCATACCTTTTACCCCGGACAATGGCGGCCTTAAAAAACTACGCCCCTACCAATAAAGCAAACCGGCATAGTCAAATTGCGCTATGCCGGTTTGCTGTTACGTTATTATTCGATATTTCAATCATACTGCACAGTTATCACCATGTAACCGGAGGCTTGACAAGGTAGCCGCAGCACTACAGCAATCCTATATCCCGCTTGCCGGTCACCAAATCTGATGTTCCACGATACTTTTTGATTAGGGCTAGCCAATTTACCTTCTCTCTTTTTGTATAAATTTTTTCCCTTTCCCAGCGGTTAAATACTTTCGTATGCGTTTTTCCGATATTGGTCAACCGCCTCTGTTAACCGGTAATTATTCTCTTCCAGCACTTGCAAATACTCCCGTACAAGCTGGATATACCCGCCATCTTCATTACTCCCCGCTGCCTTTAGATAAGCGGTTTGGGCTTCATCCACCATGGTATTGCTGTCATAACTAAATAAAGGTGTATTGTTCAGGCCAAACAGGGTAAAGGAAACATACTTCGCATACAGCTCCTTTACCTGCTCTATCTTGATCGAATCCGGATACAGCCGAATGAATTTTTCCTGCCGCAATGCCCTTGCCAATACCTCATCCCAACCAATAACCAGTGCCGCATCTTTAGCAGGTACAGAAGCAGATTCTGTGGCCATGATCTCCATATATTCCTGCATGTCGGCAGTAACATAGGAACTGTATTGCTGGTAGAACTGATAATCGATAATAGGGAAAAACATCCCTTCCGCTGTTTCCACCTTATAGCCGGTATCTCTTGTTTCCAGCAATAATGCCCTTACTTCCTCATGCTCTACTTGTTCGGCATCCGCTAGTTCAAAACCTAATTGCGGTCCATATAGCTCCATAAGTTTTACCTGTATACTTTCATCACTGTAAAACTTGGCATCTAGCAGAGGCTGATTTTCTTTTTGAGCCTTTTCAAGCTGATCAAGCATGAGCGAGGCGTTTCCTGCCGACACCTGATCGATATTACCATCAATAAAATCAATCACAGCAGATAGTTCCGCTCCATTATCTATTAATTGGCTGAATTCCTCCATAACGGTTTTTCCTGTATCCTCTGTTCCTTCCAAGTCTTGCGGATTTTCCTGTGCTGTGCACCCAATTTGTAAGACCAATACAGCTATTAATACCATACCAATAATAGTTCTTTTGGCTGTCAATTGCATCCCCCTCTTTAGTTGTGTCAAGACTCTTCCTTTACCCTGATTTCCCCACCCGTTATGGGCACGGTCAAAGTGTAAGGCTTAGCCAATCCCATATTTTTTATTAATCCAGCCCCTACTATATATAATGACGCAGAAATCCTTAAATAGTTCCGTTAAGCTTATCCCTAAACTGAAGCAAATATTTGCCATTAACCAAAGAAATGATAGACCAGTAAGCCCGCAATCACACCGGACACAACTGCAGGCAAAAACATTTTCATTGCCTTGATTACTATTGCTGTAGCGAGACAGCCTACCAGAACCGGCATTGAAATAACTAACTGCCCTTCTACGGAAACAAAGATTTGTTTGATGATTAATGCCGCCATAATTGCCACCGGTACATAATTAAAATACAGACGCAAGGTAGGACTCATCTGCCGCCGGGCCATTACTTCAACGCCAATGACACGGGAAATATAAGTAGAAACGAAGAGTAAACCGATCAATAACCACTGCTTTAGCATTTGCGATGCCTCCTATTAACATAAAGACCCACTAAGGGTGCCAGAACACCGGTAATAATAATGGTAAATTCATTACCGGGGAGATAATACTCCAGCCCCAGGGCTAATAATGCGGCAGCGCAAGCTGTTGCGACGATCGGCTTTTCGGTAAGACCGGGAATAAGCAGAGCGACAAAAGTGAGCGGAAATGCTAAATTCAAACCCCATTTTTGCGGGTCAACTTGATTACCGATTAACCCTCCCAGCAGGGAAGAAAAAACCCAAGCAATATAAAAGGTTCCAAGTATCACTCCAAAATAAAGGGGATCCGGACCATGTTTTTTAAACCGTGCACTCCCCAAGACAAAAGGTTCATCTGACACACCATACGCAAGCAGCCATCTCCACTTATTTGCAGCGGCAAGACCTTCGGCAAGTGCCGCTCCATATAACAAATTGCGCAAATTTAACAGTACCGAGGTTATAAGTATACTGGCCACACTTGCACCGGCCATCAACATTGCCACAGCTATCAGCTGCACAGAACCAGAAAACACCAATATGGACATTGCCACTGTAACCACTATACTAAAACCGGCTTGCGTTGCCAAGACACCATAAGATATTCCATATGTGCCAATGGCGATTGCCAAAGGTAAAGCTTCTATAAATCCAGTTATTATGGTTTTGTTTTTTTCACCCACTTGGAACAACTCCTTATCTATGGTCAAGGTTCAATAAAACTACCGCCAAAGGGAGCGGCTGCATTCATAAGGATCCAGCACTTACTATCCTCACGATTCAATTGGCCACAAAAAGGTTCCCCCGACATTAGTCCAGGAGAACTATACACACTTTCGTAGGCCATATGCTGCTATATTTTTATTCTTGATGCTGCTTGTGTTTTATATGGTCCAGCTGCTTTTTCATTTCGCCTTTGCTGCCAAACATCCGTTTGATCTTTGCACTCTCCCTCTGTTTCCAATTAAGCCCCTCATACTCCAATTCCCGCTGCAGTTTTAAATAACTATCCAGCCGGCTCCTGGATAACGTACCATCCTCTATAGCTTGAAGTACGGCACAACCCGGTTCCTGCTGGTGTTTACAATCGGCATAGCGGCATTGGGACGCAATTTCTTCAATATCGGCAAAGGACTTTGCCATGTCAGCACTAAAAAATTGCAGTTCCCTCATGCCGGGCGTATCAATTACCAGTCCGCCGCCCGGAACAAGCAACAGCTGCCTGAATGACGTCGTATGCCTGCCTTTGTCATCGTTACGCAGTTCATTGGTAGCCAGCACTTCTTCACCCATAATATGATTAATCATAGTTGATTTGCCCACCCCGGACGAACCGACAAAGGCAATGGTCTTCCCCCGGCTTAGATACTTCTTAATATCCTTATAGCCTTCCTGGCTGACACTGGATGTTACCACAACATCGACGCCAATGGCTATATCATAGATTTCCGTAAGTTTATTGGCAATATCATCACATAAATCTGCCTTTGTCAGGACAACCACCGGTGTTGCGCCGCTATCCCACGCAATGGAAAGGTAGCGTTCTAGTCGTCGCAAATTAAAGTCCTTATTTAATGACATGCAAATAAACACTATATCAATGTTGGTAGCTATAATCTGCCTTGCATGATTAGTACCTGCCGCCTTTCGCTCAAAACAACTTTTCCGGGAAAGAACCTGGTGAATAATTGCCTTGCCCGTTTCATTGGTTTTCCTATCCACCAGCACCCAGTCGCCTACAGCAGGGTAATCTCCGGAATCAACGGCATTGTAACCCAGCTTTCCCGATACTTCCCCTAATATTTCCCCTTGCTCTGTCAGTAGCTTATATAAATCTTTATGTTGCTCCGAAACTCGAGCTAGGTATAATTTTTGCGAGTGCTTTGCCGCTTCCCGCAGGTAGTGTTCCGATAAGCCGATATCGTATAAATCAATTTTAGTCATTTTCTCCTCCTCACAACAGGTGAAAACCCGAAGTTTCCTCTCTGCATATTCAAGAACAAGATTATCCCAGACACCAACAGATTGTTTCCCGGCCAATACAATGTTTTACCCATAGAAATAATCCTTACTGCAGTAACTGTTAAATATCTGTTTCTTTAAGATTCTTACCGGATCAGCAGCCGCAGTTCTAAAGTGCAAGGCTGAAACTTTTTGTTATTTTCTATTGCTAATAGCTCCTCCCAAAATGCCAATGATGACGAGGATTGTATAAAACCCGGCATTACTAATTGCAATTCCTGTCAATTCAAATAAGCCTTGTATGAGAATCTCATTGACACCAAACAGGGAAATTACCCATCCAACAACCAAACCTGCTATTAACCCGCCCAGCATTAATTACACCTCCGCAAAACACTCAGCTTAACTGACAGGATAGTTATGGCCAAAAATACCTTTTTCCGCCCCTTTGTACATTATGTGCTCCCCGCTTGCCTCCTGTCGCTATTTTCAACATTGTGCTTCTTAATAATTATAATCTATTATAGCATGCCGCAAAAAGCTTTAATAAAGAAATTAATTTTCCCCGTTGCCATAATGCCGGGAGTATTTAGAAAAAAATTATCCAAGAACACTGTAGGTTTGTCAAACATGTTGGACACAGTACAGCTTTAAAAATTCCAACGGAGACAGGTAGCCGAGAGGACGCATCGGGATATTATTTGAACGGCGGTTATAGGTTTTGAGCTGTGCCTGAAAGTTAGCCAGTGAGTAAAATGTATGGGTGCTATAGAAGCGTTTCATATCTTCACGATGGCTGCGCTCTACCTTGCCGTTGTGTCGTGGAGTGTAAGGACGGATCAGTTTGTGCTGTATACCCATTTCAGCAGCGGTCTTTTCGAATAAAGTCGGTAGGTTTTTCGCAGATCCGAGGCGATTCGTAAACTCGAACCCGTTATCTGTTTTGGACACATTTAACATCGAAACCATGCTCCTTGAAATACCGGACTGCATTCCGGAGAAAGACAGTTGCGGAGTAAGAGCTGTTCTCGTTAAACCCTTCCAGATAACGTAGCCGGCCGAATTCATCGATAGCTGTAAATTGATATAGCTTCATATGTTTGGCTTCACCGACTCTACACTGGGCAGGAACATGCTTAACATCAACCTGGACCCGTTGGCCGTGGTAGATCATTTGCTGATATGGCTTGGGTTTGTAGGGTTTTTGAATCTTCTTCGGGGGCAGTAAGGTTATTCGCCTCATTACTCTGTATAAGCTTGTAATGCTGCGAGAATACCCGCGTTCTCTTAACCTGCACCAGAATTCTATGAGCCCGAGTTTTGGATTGCGTCTACGCATGTTTTTTATGAGAGTTAACTCGTCCTCCGTATGCTGGTTTGGGTGAGAGTGTGGCCGCCGGGACATGCAGGCAAGGGATTCCAGGGTTCCGTCATATCGTTTGAGCCAAAAGTATATGTAAGAACGTGATTTGTTATAGCGCCTGGAAGCTCTGGACACACCGTATTTCAGTGCAAAATTAGTTAGTGTAAAATTACTTTGGGGAAAAACCAAAAAATAAAAGATAAGAGTATCTCTCCTGTGATATCATGTAATTTGTGAAGGACCACAACAATAATCACAGAGAAAAGGAGATACTCTTATGGAACTAATTATACAGGAAATCATAGAAAAAATCAGCAGTAGTTTTGAAAAGGAACTAGAGAATCTGATACGTGAAAGAAGAGACATATCCGAATTTATTCTAGCTACTAAGAAGACGTTGGACGAGATTGGAGTAACCCTAGTGGCCGAAGCCTTGGAAACAATAGACGAGGCGTATAGAAACAGTAAAGACCGGAAACGAAACTGGACAGTAAAGGAGAAAGCAGCTGAAAAGACCCTTATGACAATATTTGGCGAAGTCAGGTATGAAAGGACATATTACAAGAATAAAAAGGCAGGCGAATACAGCTACCTGTCAGATGAGGCTGTGGGCATAAAAGCCCATGATAAAATGGATGCTTCACTAAAGGCAAGGCTCATAGAGGAAGCAGTATTTATGCCCTATAGTAGAAGTGCAAAGGAAGCAGCTGAAGCTGTGGATCTAACATCACAGACAGTAATGAACAGTATCCGTGAGCTTGGCAGTGTAGACAATGACGCAGTAGAGGTTAAGCAAGATAAAAAGGCGGTAAAGGTACTGTACATAGAAGCTGATGAAGATCATGTACCACTTCAGACTGGGGGCTACGCAGAACCAAAGCTTGTATATGTACATGAGGGTAGGGAACGGGTTGGGGAAAATCGGTGGAGGTTAATAAATGCAAGGTATTTCAGCGGTATTTATGCAAACAGTGATGAGCTATGGGTGGAAGTTTTGGACTACATAGATAAGACTTATGATATGGATTCTATTGAAAAGATATACCTCTCAGGGGATGGTGCTGCATGGATAAAGAATGGACTAGGCTGGATAAAGGGAAGCATCTTTGTACTGGACCGTTATCACTTATCAAAGT
Organism: bacterium; assembly: GCA_050951765.1. Lineage (GTDB taxonomy): Bacteria > Bacillota > DTU030 > DTU030 > JBMNJR01 > JBMNJR01. The sequence goes on from JBMNJR010000003.1 coordinate 189,626, forward strand.
ATGTAACTCAAGCTACAGCGCATATGAGCTACCACCACACCAATTATGTGGGATTATATAAATGCTGGAGACAAGGAAAGTGTAAAAGAGCTATTTAAAGCAATCATAAGTACAACTGAGCCGGAAACAAAGAAGAGAGCTGTGCAGGAAGCAAGAAGATATATACTAGGCAACTGGGAAGGGATAATGCGGCAGTATGTGTCGGATTACATCGGCTGCAGTGCAGAAGGTCATGTTAGCCATATCTTGTCGTCCAGGTTAAGCTCACGGCCTCTGGGCTGGAGTAGAACGGGTGTGGACCAGATGGCCAGGTTAAGGGTCTTTGTAGCGAATGGCGGAGATGTGTATGACATATTTATGCGAAAGAAAAAAGCAGCAATAAATGAAGCAAGTGAGGTAAAAGTAGACCGGGAGATTATTAGGAAGAGAAAGCTTACAGCATCGCGCGAAACCATCGGTAACATAACCATTTTGAATATTGGCAAAAGGACTTGGGCTTCCCAGTTCCTTAAGTCAGTGAGGGATGCTTAAAGTAGCAGGTAAACAGGAGATTACTTTTATTTTTTAAAACCCATAGTATCTTGACGCTATCCAAAATTAAGAAGGGATTGCCGATACTTCATGTCTTGTGTTATGCTGTTCATGCAGGATGAGGCACTCCTTTCGGTACTGTTTTGTGTTGGTAACTTAACAATAACCGAATTGTCCTCATCTTGCATTCTTTTTTTAAGCCCAGTGTCCAAGATCTATTGTAATCCTACAATTTAGAAAAAAATTATCCAAGAACAGGGTTGACAAAGGAATTTGCGCTCTATATAATTTTAGGCAATATACTTTGCAGAGCACTAATGTGCGTGATAAGTTTATCCTGCGAAAATGATGATGGGGAATAGTAAGTAAGCGGTCCTAGTTCAAGAGAACCGGGAAAGGTGGAAACCGGTGCAGGACTTCCTACCGAACTCGCCCCAGAATGCAGTTCCCAACGGGTGTACCCGGGAATACCCCAGTAGGCGCTGCCGGAGCGACACCGTTACCATGCCGGATCAAAGAACAAAGATGTGACTTTGACCCACTAAGGCTCTCACCGTGAGGTTGAGGGTAAACCAAGGGTGGTACCGCGGGAAAATGCTCTCCCCGTCTCTTGTGCAATACACAAGAGGATGGGGAGAGTTTTATTTTTGTCCTGCCCCTTGGCCAGTCTGCACTGGACCAAAATAAAGGAGGGCAAAACAGCAATGAGTAACTTAATTAAGATTTTTGACACGACCTTAAGGGACGGCGAACAAACACCGGGGGTAAGCCTGGGTGTTGCCGAGAAGGTGGAAATTGCCAAACAGTTAGCCCGGCTGCAAGTGGATATTATTGAAGCCGGTTTCCCAGTTGCTTCCCGGGGAGAGGTTAGAGCCATACAGCAGGTAGCCAAAGAGGTGAGAGGGCCAATCATCACAGCCCTAGCCCGCTGCAATCGTAAGGAGGTGGACATTTGCCGCGAAGCCTTAGCCGGGGCGGAGCACCCGCGGGTGCATATATTTATTGCCACCTCTGATATTCACTTGCAATATAAGCTGAAACAAACGAAAAAAGAGGTTCTAGAGGCTGCCTGTGATGTGGTGGCTTATGCCAGGCGCTTTTTTCCGGAAGTACAGTTTTCACCAGAAGACGGTGGGAGCGGCCGCACAGACCCCGCTTATTTAATGGAAATAATCGAAAAAGTCATTGACGCCGGTGCCAATATTATTAATATACCTGATACCGTCGGCTACCAAACACCGGCTTTGTTTGGCTCTTTAATCCGTCAGATCAAAGAGGAGGTTCCTAATATTGACAAGGCAACCATCAGCGTCCATTGTCATAATGACTTGGGCTTGGCGGTGGCCAATAGCTTGGCGGCAATTGAAAACGGCGCCCGCCAAGTAGAAACCGCCATTAATGGTATCGGCGAGCGAGCCGGCAACGCCAGCCTGGAAGAAATTGTAATGGCTCTAGCTACCCGCCCAGATTACTATAACTGTGTAACTAATATTGATACAACCCATATTTACAGAACCAGCCGCTTAATCAGCAAACTGACCGGAGTTCCCATCCAACCAAATAAAGCTATTGTGGGCGCCAATGCATTTGCCCATGAATCGGGGATTCACCAAGACGGGGTCTTAAAAAAGCGGGAAACTTACGAAATAATGACCCCGGAGAGCATTGGCCTTTCCAGCAACTCACTGGTATTGGGCAAACATTCGGGGCGTCATGCCTTAAAAATTAAATTACAAGAAATGGGATTTAGCTTGTCCCAAGAAGACGTCAACGCAGTATTTTCCCGGTTTAAGGAGCTGGCTGACCAGAAGAAGGTAATTACTGACCAAGATATTGAGGCACTGGTTGAGGATAAAATCTCCACTGCTCCTGCTTATTACCACCTAGAAAGCTTTCACGTAGCAACCGGGAGTCAAATAGCACCCACTGCTACCTTAAAACTCATCTGCGGAGACAAAACCTATGAAGAAGCAGCAGTTGGAGATGGGCCGGTAGATGCCATTTATAAAGCAATTGACCGAATAACCGGACATGATGTGATTTTAGATAACTACTCCATCAGTGCCGTAACACGGGAAAAAGAAGCTTTGGGAGAAGCCCACGTGCGGATCAAAGCAAATGGCCTGGTAGCAAACGGCCGCGGCACCAGTACTGATGTCTTAGAAGCCTCAACCCTTGCCTATATCGATGCCTTAAATAAACTGATCATCAGAGGAGGTAATATCAATGGGCATGACTATTGCCGAAAAGATATTAGCAGCGCATGCCAACAAGCATAAGGTCCAGCCAGGCGAACTGATCCAAACCAGGTTGGATGTAATCTTAGCCAACGATATCACCGGCCCGCCGGCAATTGCCCAATTCAACCGTATTGGCTTAAAACAATTACCATATCCGGAGAAAGTCGTCCTAATTCCCGATCATTTTACGCCGAATAAAGACATAGCCTCCGCCGAGAATAGCCGCATCTTACGGGAGTTTGCTCAAGAACAAAAACTGCCCCATTACTATGAAGTGGGCCGTAATGGTATTGAACACGTGTTCCTGCCGGAACAAGGCTTGGTGCTTCCGGGAGATGTAGTTATCGGGGCTGACTCACATACCTGCACCTACGGCGCCTTGGGGGCTTTTGCCACCGGAGTTGGCAGTACAGATCTGGCAGCTGCAATGGCTACGGGAGAAACTTGGTTTAAGGTTCCACCGACCTTAAAATTTAACTTTCATGGTCAACTGCAGCCTCATGTTGGCGGTAAGGATTTAATCTTGCACATCATCGGTTCTATCGGTGTTGACGGAGCTAGATATAAGGCTATGGAGTTTGCCGGCCCGGTGATTGAAGGCCTTTCCATGGCGGATAGATTCACCATTGCCAATATGGCTGTTGAGGCCGGCGGCAAGGCAGGACTTATTGCCCCCGATGCCACTACATTGTCCTATTGCAAAGAGCGGGCCAACCGCCCGTACCAGGTATTTAACCCTGATCCTGATGCTGTCTATGAGAAGGAATACGAATATGATGTTTCCACACTGGAGCCGCAGGTAGCATTCCCCTATTCTCCTGGTAATACAAGACCGGTATCGGCTGCTGCCGGAATTCCGGTAGATCAGGTTGTCATCGGCTCCTGCACCAACGGCCGCTTAGAGGATTTAGAGGCAGCAGCTGCCATTTTAGCGGGACGAGAAGTTCATCCGCGAGTGCGACTGATTGTTGTTCCCGGAAGCCGTACAGTATTCCAACAAGCACTGAAAAAGGGAATTATCGATACATTTATTACGGCCGGAGCCGTCGTCAGTCCCCCTACCTGCGGACCATGTATGGGCGGACACATGGGTGTACTGGCTGCGGAGGAAACATGCCTCTCGACCACAAACCGAAACTTTGTGGGCAGAATGGGACATCCAAAAAGCAGGCTTTTCCTCGCCGGCCCGCCGGTAGCAGCAGCTTCAGCCATAGCCGGTATGATCGTTCATCCTCGGGAGGTGGTAAGCAATGGTAATTAAAGGTAAGGTATGGCGGTTGGGTGATGATATCGATACGGACGTGATCATTCCTGCCCGGTATCTCAATACTTGGAACCCGGCAGAACTGGCACTGCACTGTTTAGAGGACTTAGACCCAAAATACACAGAATCAATTCAACCGGGTGACATCTTAGTGGCAGGGAAAAATTTTGGTTGCGGCAGTTCCCGTGAACACGCCCCTATTGCCATCAAAGCTGTGGGCATCGCCTGTGTAGTAGCAGATAGCTTTGCCCGTATATTTTATCGCAATGCTATTAATATTGGCCTTCCCATTTTAGAATGCCCGCAAGGTGCGGCCGGCACTGATGATGGTGATACCCTGGCCATAGATCTGGAAAAAGGCTTGATCACAAACCTTACCCAAGGAAAAAGTTACCAAGCTGCACCTTTCCCTCCTTTTATGCAAAACATCATCGCAGCCGGCGGCTTAATTAATTATGTCACAAGGAGGGTAACAAACAATGACTAAGATAACCCTTCTCCCCGGTGACGGTATTGGGCCGGAGGTGATAGCAGAGGCGGAGAAAACCATACGCTGCGTGCAGACAGTTTTTAACTTAGATCTAGAACTGGACACCGCACCCATCGGCGGTGCAGCCATAGACTTATGCGGCATGCCCCTACCACCGGAAACATTGGCAAAATGTCAAGCAAGTGACGCCATCCTTTTTGGCGCAGTGGGAAGGCCCGACTATGACAGCTTGCCTGGAGAAATGCGCCCGGAAGCAGCACTTTTACAACTGCGCCAAACCATGGGCGTATACGCAAACTTACGCCCCATTACAACCTTCCCTGCCTTAATCTCTGCCTCCTCCCTACGCCCGGATATTGTAACCGCTTCAGACCTCTTGATCGTGCGGGAGCTTACCGGCGGCATTTACTTTGGCAAACCCCGGCTGCGGGAAAAAATAGTTGGGGGAGAACGAGCAGTAGACACAATGATCTACACCACGGGAGAAATCGAAAGAATCGCCCATATAGCCTTCCAAATGGCCTGCCGGCGCCGAAAAAAGGTGACCTCTGTGGACAAAGCCAATGTGCTTGCTTGCTCCCGCCTCTGGCGGGAAACAGTAACAAGGGTCAGCAAAAATTATCCTGATGTTACATTGGAACATATGCTGGTAGACAGTTGTGCCATGCGGATAATCACTAACCCCCGGGATTTTGATGTTATTCTTACCGGAAATATGTTTGGCGACATCTTAAGTGATGAAGCCTCTGTCTTAACCGGTACTTTGGGACTCCTGGCTTCAGCCAGCCTCAGAGATGATAAGGTTGGCCTTTATGAACCGGTCCACGGCTCAGCCCCGGACTTGGTTGGTCAAGACAAGGCTAATCCCTTGGCTGCTATACTCTCAACTGCCTTGTTTTTCCGTTACTCTATGGACATGGATCCAGTAGCCACAGCCATAGAAAATGCAGTTGACCAGGTTCTTAAAGCCGGTTACCGCACAGCAGATATTATGACCCCGGGCAATAAATTGATTGGAACCAAGGCTATGGGCGATAAGGTTTGTGAATATTTGAATTCAGATCTGGCGAAAGAAGGGGGTTAATTATGAACAGTAAAGATAATATAAATAAAAAACCCCACCCGGTTATTCAATGGGAGGAACAAGCAAACCCAGAAGTTCAAGACCTATTTAGCCTCTGCAAGGGTTGGTCCAATGCTTGGGTGATGATTAAATAATAAACACAGTTTCATGCCCTTCACTATGACCGCATGAGCATAAATCCTTAAACCGTTTCGGTCACGGGCAGGCGGGCAACCAGTGGTATAGAATTAAAGTGGCAGGTGATTAAATAACCTGCCTCCGTTTTTTTAATAAAACAAACCAACACTTTAGTTTATTCTTTTGCAAAGCTTTCCTTTTCTCATATGCGATTATATCTCCTGCTTTTACCACACACATCATCAACCTGTTTCATAATATAGATTACAACAGTATAAGGAGGTTGTTAGAATGTACCTTTATCTTCCCTCGCTTGCCTACCCGGGAAATCCATACCTTCCAGACGGTATGCCTAATAATAATCTTTATGTACAAATCCCTAACCTTCCCCTTTTAGGACCCCACTCCTTTAGGCAAATGCTCCATCATATATACAGATCAATAATAGATGAAGCCACAGCAGCAGAATTCTATTCCCGCCTGTTAAGGGAGGCGCCCGACGAGCTGCACCGTGAATTTATCGAACATGCTTATGAAGATGAACAAGAACACTTACAAGCCTTTATGAGACTATTTTATCACTTCACCGGTCAAAGACCCCAATATACCATTGCACCTGTTGAATATCCCAACTACAAAGCAGGAATATTGATGGCGTTAAAAGACGAATTGGAGGCAGCAGAATTTTATCGTGATGTTCAGCTATCCACTACCGACCAATTAGTTAAAGATACCTTTTATTTCGCGATGATCGATGAGCTGGAACACGCAACCCAATTTAGTACTCTCTATAATACCTTAAAATGAGCACATGCGTAATAGTTATAATGCAGGGGTAAAGACATGATTTGTCATAAACCCTGCATTTTTCTTAAACAGTATCGGATTATCGTTTCGCAAGCAGCGGTTCGGTTACTCCATGCATCCCCGCAAGGGCCAAGAGCAAGAGGAAAGATTTTTGCGGCGAACGGTAAGCTCCTTCTGGATCAAACCATTCATCAAGGCTGTGCACTCCCCCTTCAGCGCCACCACGGCCCAGCGTAACAGCCGGTATACCTTTTCCAATGGGCATGTTGGTATTGGTACACCCGCCAGGTACGAGCCGGGGATTGGCACCGACACATTCAGTGGCCTTCCAGGCGGCTTGCACAATTACACTATCAGCCGGCTGGGTGCCTGCCGGAACATCAAGGATCATTTTGTAATCAACCTCTATTAAATCTTTACCCCAGCGTTCATTTTCTTCCCGGGCACCAGCAACAAAGCATTTGATCGCTTGCTCCTCAAGTCTATCCAATTCCTCCGGATCATCGGAGCGCAAGTTAATCTTAAATACTGCCTTTTGGGCAATACCGTGGATAGCATGCCCGCCTTCAATCAAACTGACAGTAAAGGTGGTTTTAGGCAGTTCCGGGGGACGCATATCGGCTAATTTGGCCACCGCCCTGCCCGCTGCATGCAAGGGGCTGGGGGTGCCAAAGGCCACATAAGCATGACCTCCGGGACCTGTATATGTAACTTCAAAGTTGCGAATACCTGTACCTTCATAAATAATAGTATCTGCTCCAGCACCATCGATGGATATTGTCCCGGCGATTTCGGGATGATCTTCCAACAATGTTTTCATACCGTACATACCGCCCATACCTTCTTCGGCAATGGTTCCGGCAAAAATTATGTCACCTTCCGGTTCAATCCCTGTTTCCTTAAAAGCACGAATTACAGAAAGATTGGCTGTGAGTCCCCTGGTATCGTCACAGATCCCCGGTGCATAAATTTTTCCGTCTTTCTCCACCGGCGTAACGTCTGTACCAAAAGAGAAGACCGTATCCAGATGGGCTTCCAATAAAATAGTAGGGCCATTCCCTTTTCCCGGCAGTTTGCCTAAAACATTGCCATGTTTGTCTATATGAACATTTTCAAGCCCTAAAGCCCGCAGGCGTTCTGCATAATCCTGCGCCCGCTTTTCTTCGGCAAAGGTCGGCGCTTCAATTTGTACTAGTTCCTTTTGTTCCGTAATCGAACGGGGTTGATCCGCTTCAATAAAAGCTAATCCCTTTTTTACACTCTCTTCGGCCATTAACTTAGTGAATACCTGTTTAATTTTTTCACTTACTTTATAATCAGCGGTCATGTAAAAACACTCCTTTTTTTCTCTCTAGCTCACAATTGTCCTAAAGACAACCCCCTGCTCGCAATATATGGCTCTCTCCCTTACTGATCACCTCCTCCACATACTTGCCTAGGTCGATCAGCTTATTCAAATCAACACCGGTGGCAATGCCCATGGATTCCAACATGTTAATCAAATCTTCCGAACTTACATTACCTGTGGCACCCGGCGCATAAGGACAACCGCCCAATCCGGCTATGGCCGCATCAAATGAATTGACGCCAACCTCCATGGCAGCCATTATGTTTGCCAAGGCTAAACCCCTCGTATTATGCATGTGCAAAGAAAAAATCACATCAGGGTATTTGTCCCGCATGTAGCTAAGCATGTAATAAACCTGCTTCGGATTTGCCATCCCCGTAGTGTCGGCCAGAGTGATTATAACCACACCTGCATTGATAAACCGGGCAACTATTTTACTTACATTTTCTATTGGCACAGCACCCTCATAAGGGCAGCCAAAGGCTACGGATATCCCACAGGTTATGGCCAAATCCCGTTTCAAGGCAGCTTCGATACACTCATCGGCTCTAATTAATGCCTGTTCAATGTCTGCATTTAAGTTAGCCTTACTGTGGGACTCACTGGCCGAAACGGTAAATTCAACCTCATCCATATTAACGGCATGGGCGCGTTCAATTCCCTTTAGATTAACCACCAGGGCGCTATACGTGACTCCCGGCTTCCGATCGATCAGTGACATGACCTTTTCCGCGTCTACAAGCTGCGGAATAGCCCGTGGATGAACAAAAGAGGTGGCCTGAATTTGGGTTAAGCCTGCCTCGGCCAACTTATTAATTACCTCAGCTTTAAGCTCGCTGGGAATGAATTTATTAATACTTTGGAAACCATCCCGGGGTCCAACTTCCTTTATTATGACTTGTTTAGGTAACTGCATATTCCCTGTTTCCTCCTTAATGAAGTTTAGATAACTCCTTCTTGCCTAAGTGTTTCAAATTCTTCCGGTTTCATCCCTAACATCCCGCAATAAATCTCCCTATTGTGCTCACCCAGACTGGGGCCGGGAAATCTTATTTTACCAGGTGTTTTAGAAAATTTAGGTAATATTGCCGGCATCTTGAAACTTCCCAGTTGGGGATGTTCAACTTCTACAATATTTTCCCTGGCAATAAAATGTGGTTCTTCTACAATATCTGCAATACTATTTACCGGTGATGCAGGTACGCCAGCTTTATCTAAGCGAGTTATAATTTCACTGCGCGCCAATCCATCACACCAGTCCTGTACAGCCTGCAGTGTTTCCTCATTATGCTTTACCCTTTCGGAATTAGTATCAAAACGGGGATCTGTCAGCATATCCTGCCGCCCTATACACTCTGCCAACCGGTCAAATGTTCGATCTGTACTGGCCACAATCGTCACCCATTTTTTATCCTTAGTCAAAAAAACACCTACGGGGCTCACTGAACTGCTGACAGATTCACCCCGTTCCTGCACAACACCATTAAAAGTATAATTATGCAATGTGCCTTCCATAATCCTAAACAAAGGTTCATATAGTGCCAAATCAATTTCTTGCCCTTCTTCTTCTGGATTGTTTTTCATGTACATTAATGCAGCCAGGGAGGCAACAGCACCCATATAACCGGCAAGATAATCTGCCAAGGAAATAGGGGGGCTGGTAGGAGGCCGATCACTATAGCCCAAGGTATATGTATAGCCGCTAAAAGCTGTCGCCGCCATACCAAACCCTGCTTTTTCCCGATACGGACCACTTTGTCCATAACCGGAAATCCTCAATACTACGATTCTTTTATTGACCTCCCGCATAACATCATAGGTAAGGCCCCATTTATCTAAGATTCCCGGGCGAAAGTTCTCAATTACCAGGTCTGTTCGTTGGACTAATTGTTTTGCAATATCCAGCCCTTTTGGGTTTCTCAAGTCAAGAGTTATACATTTTTTATTGCGGGACATTGTAGCCCAACGCAATGGTTCTCCGGCGTGAAAGGGACCAAACCGCCGAAAAGAATCTCCTACCCCAGGCAGCTCCACTTTGATCACGTTGGCACCATAGTCCGCTAATAATGAAGCCGCAAAGGGACCTGCAATTACATTTGATAATTCCAAAACATTTAGACCCTCCAGTGGCCCGGTAACAGAATTCTGATTGCCCATAATTTTCCCTCCTTAGTTATGCAACTGTTTTAATGACCGCTGGAACTACCCATTACTATTCATTAGCATCCACCGCAACCTGCTCTGAAAAAACTTTGTCCGGGGGCTAGCCTAATTTTGCCGCAGACACCGGCATCTGCTTTAATCTCCCAATTCAACAACAGTAACTCCTGTTCCTCCTTCTCGATAATGCCCCAACCGGTAAGAACGGATATTATTATGCTTGGCTAAAAATTCCTGTATTGCCTCTCTTAGCACACCGGTTCCTTTACCGTGAATCAGAATAACTTTATCTAAACCGGCTAAATAAGCATCATCTAAGTATTTTTCCACTTGATAGATGGCTTCATCTGCTGTTTGTCCTCTTAAGTCCAATTCCGGAGAAATTTGTATGGCCTTAGCACTTGCCAATCGACCTACCCCGGTTTTTTGCACTTCTCTATTAACATCCCGTTTAATGCGCCGAATTTGTTTTGGCTCCACTGTCACCTTCATGATCCCAACCTGAACTAATACCTGATCAGCGGTGAGAATTTCTAAAACATGGCCACTTTGATTTAAATGGGTAAGAAAAACACTCTCCCCGGGTTTTAAGTCCTGCGGCACTTCCCCTTGCTCTTCCGGAGCAAGTTTTGCCAGCTGTGTCTCCAATTCACCCCGCAATCTATTTAAACCTTGCCTCGTTTCCTGGGATACCAGGGTGCGTTCCCGTTCTAAGATGCCTTTTGCTTCTTTCTTTAATTCTTCCAGGATTCGCTCTGCCTCCCGGCGGGCGCGATTAACAATTGCCAGGGCGTCCTGGCGGGCTTTAATCATTATCTCCCGTCGTTCTTCCCTGAGACGTTCAATATCCTCTTCATACCGCTCTTGTAATTTTTCCGACTGTTCCCGGGCACGCTCTGCCTTTGTTCGGTCATGATAAGCTTTAACCCGATCTGCTTCTAAGGATCTTATCAAATCTTCCACCCGCAAATTCTCTTTGCTCATAAACTCCTTTGCTCTAACCACAATCTCTTCCGGCAACCCCAATCCCATTGCAATATCAAAGGCATTGCTGCGGCCAGGAATCCCAATCAACAGGTTATATGTGGGCTGAAGCGTTTCCGCATTGAACTCCACCGAAGCGTTTTCAACCCCATTAAAGCTATAGGCAAAGGTTTTCAATTCGCTGTAATGGGTGGTGGCGACAACCCTTGTGCCGCGGTTATATAAATAATGCAAAATGGCCATCCCTAAAGCAGCGCCCTCGGTAGGATCTGTACCTGCGCCCAATTCATCTAGTAAAACCAAAGACCGATCAGTACACTTGCGTAAAATTTTAATAATATTTTTCATATGCCCGGAAAAAGTGCTTAAGCTTTGTTCAATACTCTGCTCATCGCCGATATCTACCAGCACTTGATCAAAAATTGTTGTCTCCGAACCTGCGCCTGCCGGTATGTGGAGTCCTGCCTGGGCCATTACGGCCAATAAACCAATGGTTTTTAAGGTGACTGTTTTGCCACCGGTATTAGGTCCGGTAATAACCAAGATGTGAAATTCTCGCCCCAAATGGACATCAATGGGGACAACATTTTCACCTAGCAATGGGTGCCGTCCCCGGCGAATATCAATATATCCTTCCCGGTTAAACCGAGGTTCAATACCATCCAACTGCAGGCTAAAACGCCCTTTGGCAAAGGAAAAATCAAGACGACCCAAGGCATTGAGGTTGGCCTCAATATCTTCATGGACTTCAGCCACAGCCTGGGAAAGCTCAGCCAAGATCCGCTCTACTTCCCGCTGCTCCTCAATTTTACATTCCCGCAAGCGATTGTTTAATTGCACAACCTGCATGGGCTCTATAAATAGAGTTGCTCCGCTGGCCGATTGATCATGCACTATACCCGGCACTTGGTTACGGTATTCCTGTTTAACCGGAACCACATAGCGATCTCCCCGCACGGTAACAATCGGTTCCTGCAAGTATTTTTGTAAGGTACTCGAACGGATCATTGCATCCAGTCGCTCCCTGACCTGGTTGCCCGTACTTTTTATCTGCCGCCGCAGCCGGTATAGTTTTTCGCTGGCCCCATCTGCCACTTCCCCTTCATCAGTGATCGCGTTTTTGATGCGACGTTCCAACTGCCCCAAGGATCGTATTTCCCGCGCATAGCTTTGTAACAAAGGAGCCGTTTCGCCCACTGTCAGCATAAACTCCCGCAGTCGTTTCCCTGCTGCAAGAGTATCCGCTACGGCCAACAATTCCCCCGGATCCAAACTTGCTCCAATTTTTGCCCTTTTGAGCAATGGACGCACATCACTGAGCCCTCCCAAGGGGATTTGCGGAAAAAGCCGCCATAACTGCCGTGCCTCAGAAGTTTCTTGCTGCAAACGTCTTATTAACATCTCATCTTGCACCGGTTCCAAGTCATTAACCAATTCCCTGCCTAATCCGCAAGCTGTCAAACCACTGAGCAATTCTTTAATCCGGTCGAACCCTATTTTCTCTAAAACCCTCTTTTCCATTTCTGCTACACCTTTCTGCGATCACTAATAATCCTTAAAAATTCTCTTTTATTATAACAATCCCCTATGCTTAATACAGGCTTAAAATAGCCGGGGCGATATCAGTTAAGTCACGGACCTGCCTAGCAACCTCCCCGTGGCCATAGCCGCACAGTAAGGTAGGAACAGGATTGAATGTATGACCCTTAACAGTTAAATCTTCAATATTACCATGATCACTGGCCAATACTACCAGTGTTTGCTTTAAATCTACCTGCGTTAAGACACTTCCGTAAAAACGATCCAACAATTCCAACACAGCCACCGCCTGCTGCCAATTTTGCCTGTGGCCAACAAAATCAGTACGAAAGTACTCAAAAAGGGTAAAGTTATAATTCCGGCTTATATCAGCTAAGATCCTTCCTGCCTCTTCCGGGCTAAACAATGGGACTTTATAACCCTTTTCCCGTAAGCTTGCATTGGTAATATCCTGATACACCGCTTGACCAGCTAATAAGTCTGCTTTTGTCCGCAAATTCAAACCTGCGGCAAGGGTCGCTTCCGTAGTAACACTATTTCTTTTTTTCCCTTCCGCCCGCAGCGTAAAGTATTCATCTCTAAACATATTGGCAAAGGTTGCTTGTAAACCCATATCCTGAACCTGTTTCAAAATACTTGCCCGGGCAATCAATTCCCGCAAGGCTTGCGGCGGAAAAGCATTATGATGCCGCCCCAATACTTGGGCAGCATTTTCACCGGTAAGCAGTGTTGTCTGTCCGGTAGCGCTTTGGGGTAAACCGGGAACTCCCAAAGTAGCGTCCGTAGGAACAAAACTAACCTCCGTTCCCATAAAAGCCTCTACTTCCCCGGTAAGTGGCTGCCCGCCTAAAAGCCTGCGCCAAGTGGGTGTTGCTGCAGCAACCAAAGGATTTCGTTCCGCATCATTTGCCCCCAACCCCAAACCATCGATAAAAATTAGGAGCACATGCATTAAACCACCTACCCGTTCTCAATTAGCCTGGGGTAAAATAAGCACGCACCCGCTCCCACGGCCATGTATTGATTACATCATCTTTTTCCAGCCAGCCACGACGGGCAACAGTAATCCCAAAACTGATCTCTTCCAAGCGACCCTCTTCGTGGGCATCGGTATTAATGGCAATTTTTACCCCACATTCTTTAGCCCGGCGCACCCAAACATCATTCAAATCAAGCCGATCCGGTGAGGCATTGATCTCCAAGACTGTCCTTGTAGCCGCTGCTTTGGCAATAACCTGTTCCAAATCAACCGGATAGCCTTCCCGCCTCCCTAAAATTCTACCTGTAGGGTGAGCTAAAATATCCACATGGGGATTGCTAATGGCCTTTAATATCCGCCCAGTCATAGTAGCTCGATCCTGCCGGAAATGGGAATGAATGGAGGCAATAACCACATCTAATTCCGCTAAAACTTCATCGGGATAGTCCAAAGAACCATCAGCCAGTATATCCACTTCAGCACCGTGCAAAATCTTAAAATCAGGATATTTCCGGTTTAATGCCTTGATCTCTGCACCTTGTTTGCGCAACTGTTCGATAGTCAATCCCTGGGCAACTTTCAAGGTTTGTGAATGATCCGTTATCCCTAAATACGCATAACCCCTTCCGCGAGCAGCCAAAACCAACTTTTCCAAATTGTCAATCCCATCACTCCACGCAGTATGACAATGAAAATCGCCTTTTATATCCTCAATGACAAGCAACTTGGGCAATTGTCCCGCTGCACCTGCTTCAATCTCACCCCGATCCTCCCGCAACTCCGGGACAATAAAATCTAAACCCAGGCGCTGATAGAGATCCTCTTCACTATAAACGCTAATCTGTGTTCCTGTTTGCCTTTCCACAAGCTCACAAGCTTCCAAAGCAAAATTATAACCAATAGACCGTTCCCGTAAACGACCGATAATGGGCTTCTGAGCCGGTGGCCCAAAGCAGAGCCGGAAAATATTGTTCCGGTCGCACCAGCCACAGATCAACAACAATACCTAGACTAGTTTTGGCCACTACCCTGTTCCCGGACTGTGCATCCACCTGACGCACCATGGGAAAACGACAAAACAGTTCAATTATCCGCTTTGGTTCTTCGGTGGCCAGCAAAATATCAATATCTACCAACCATATCACACCTGCGACGCAGGCTGCCGGTCAGACTGCACATTTTCGTTTCCGGCAGCAGAGCCAAGTTTTGCCGGATTTCCTCACCTAAACCCCATGCAATTCCCAAAGGCATTCGCCCCAGTTGGGAACGGAGGAGATTAATGCCTTTCATAATTTTTAACTCTGTTTTACTTCCCAAACCCGGTAATTTTCGCAACTCCCTTTGCCTGGCCTTTGCTTCCAATTCCGCCAGCGAGCTTATCCCCAAATGGGTATAGCAGGTATGAATGGTTTTCGGTCCAACTTCCGGCAAGGCCAAAAGGGTCAATAGTCCCGGTGGCACCTGCGCTCGCAAATCTTCGAGGTAACTACTGCTTCCGGTAGCTAATAGTTCCTCAATCTTGGCGGCCAAATCTTTGCCGATTCCCGGCAGGGATTGAAGCTTCCCTGTTTGCCACAATGTATGGATTTCTGCTCCTGCCTGTTTCAACGTACGGGCTGCCCGCCGATAAGCCCGGATCCGATGGGGGTTATCTCCTTTTAGTTCCAGGAGGGTGGCTATTTCTTCAAAGGCCCAGGCAACTTCAATCGCTTCCAATCCTATTCCTCCCTGATATTATAATATGGGAGGTTAAGCCCTCCCATACAAATCATAGCTTCATCCTATCCAGCGGCACCGGCTCGCCGCGCTCAAAAAAATCTGCCGGCTGCCAAGGAATATTTTCTTCCACCATAGCCAATACAAAAGGCACCATCTCTTCCAGGTAAGGGGCAAATATTGAACCGGCTAAAGCCGTTTCCACCGGCGGGATCTTAAATATTGTCAATATGCCCAGTAGGAAACTGATGGTCACTACGGCGATCAATATACCAACTACAGCACCACTTAGGGCATTGACCCAACCTAAACCGGGAAAGCTCAAGAGGCTGGTACAAATATAACCCAAGAGCCGGGCAACCAGCATCACAGCAAACAAAACTGACAGGAAAGAGAATATGGCTAAGACAGGTGCAGGCAGGGAGACATACACGCGTAATTGCAGTTGAAGGTAATAATAATACCTGACAGCCAAAAACAGCCCCGCCACCAAACCGACCAACTCAAAAACCTGCCTAACCAAACCACGGCGGTAACCGGAAAAGGCGCGCCATCCCACCACCACTAATACTATAACATCCAGCCAGTTCACTCTCCCTTTTCCCTCCTTACTTCCCCTTCCGCCTTGTCGCCCTTTTCCCTTTCTTTTTCTTCCCATCCCGCGGCAAAATATCGATCAGCAATATTCAGTGCAGCTAAGACTGCCACTTGTGCAGTCATCAGCTTCGGATTATTGCTCTTAACCTCATTCATTGTCCTATCTACGTACCGGGCAAGTTTCCGCAGGTACTCTTCATTCCCCAGCCCTTTTAGGATATATTCTTCATTAAAAATTCGCACCCTTACTCTGTTTTTTTCTAACGCCATTCACTATCACCCTTCTTCTTCCTTTAAGCATGTAATTCCCCAAGGGTGATAAAAATCCTGCCTTTATCTAAGCTTTATCCCTAATTCCTCCTCCAAGGCTGCCACAATTTTTTGCTGTACTGCTGTTACTTCTTCATCTGTCAAAGTGCGATCCCGGGCTTGGTACACCAAGGAATAAGCAATACTTTTTTTGCCGGCGGGAATCTGTTCCCCTTGATAGATGTCAAAAAGATTTGCTTCTACCAGGAGTTCACCGCCAACCTTGCTGATAATCTGCCCAATGGCCTCCGCAGCTACCCCTGCATCGATTAAAAGAGCCATATCTCTAGCCACTGCCGGATAGCGAGGCAGGCACCGATAGCGAATTACCCGCTGAGCTTGGGCACACAACAGTGAAAAATTCAATTCGCCTAAATAAACCTTTTCTGTTATCTCCCAAGCTTCGGCAACATCAGGATGGATTTCGCCGATAATCCCCAACCGTTCACAGCCCAGATACAATGTAGCCTGCCGCCCGGGATGAAATACCGGATACTCCTCCGGGATATATTTAACCCCTGTTATCCCCAAAGCTTTCATAAGGGCCTCCAATGTTCCCTTTAAGGCAAAGAAATCCGCTTTAAATTCCGGCTGTTGCCAGTTCAGTGTGCCCATTCTACCGGTAAGGCCGAGAGCCAGATGCACAATCTCTTCCGGCAGCCCTTGCAAAGGCTGTTGCCCCCAATAAGTCCTTCCCAATTCAAATAAAGCCAGTTCTGTATTTTTTCGTTTCAAATTCAAGGCCATGGTATCCAGCATATTGGGCAGAAGCGTTGTCCGCATCACCGACTGATCTTCTGTTAAAGGGTTATAAAGAGCTATGGTTTTGCGTACCGGATCGTCCGGCTCCATGCGGAGACGATCAAAGGAACGGGGATTATAAAAGCTATAAGTTACAATTTCACTATAACCCCAACCTGCAAGCAATTCTTTTGTCTTGTCCTGCATTGCCTGCTCCCGGGAAGTATGAGCAGGTGTTAACTGACCTGCAATCATAGTCCCTTCAATCCGGTTATAACCGTATATCCGCGCAACTTCTTCCACCAGGTCATACTCTGCCTCCACATCCGGCCGATAAGTAGGTACTTCCACTGTAAAGGGGCTTGATCCAGTAACCTTAAATTCTAAACCGGTAAGAATGGACTTTATTTTTTCAGCCGGGAGTTTTGTACCCAAAAGCTGATTAATCCGCTCCGTCCTGGCAATAATCTGCCGTGGTTTAATTTCCTGCGGGTAAATATCAATCACTTGCGGGGAAACACGACCTGCCCCCAACTCCTCCATCAAATAAGCGGCACGATTGGCAGCAAGTAGGGTTCCATTGGGATCAACTCCCTTTTCAAAGCGATTAGAAGCTTCCGATCGCAAACCTAATGCCTTTGTGGTCTTCCTGTTGTTTAAGTGATGAAAACAAGCTGATTCTAAGAGAATAGTCCTCGTGCCGGCACTTACTTCACTATTGGCACCGCCCATTACACCGGCAATGCCTACAGCACCCTCCGGATCTGCGATCAGCAGCATATCCGGATGCAATTCCCGTTCCTTGCCGTCTAAAGTAACAAGCTTCTCTCCCGGCTTTGCCCGCCGGACAATGATACTACCATCCTTGATCCGGTCATAATCAAAGGCATGCAGTGGTTGACCTAACTCCAGCATCACATAGTTGGTGACATCAACCATATTATTGATTGGCCGCATCCCGGCGGCGCGAATCCGCTGCTGAAGCCATAGAGGAGAAGGCCCGATTTTTAGATCAGTAATAATCCGCATACTATATCGCAAGCAAAGATCTGGGTCTTGCACCTTAACTGTAACTGCAGCTTCTTCTCCCGTTTCCCGTCCGGCGCCGGTAGGAACAGCGGGTAATTTTACCTTTACCCCCAGCAAAGCTGCTACTTCCCTAGCTACTCCCACCATACTAAGGCAGTCTCCCCTGTTAGGAGTAAGATCCAGCTCTAAAACATAATCATCTAAACCTAAAACATCCCTTATCCCTTTACCGATTTCCGTATCCGGCGGCAGCAGCATAATGCCGCCCTCATCAGCCGGTGAAGGTTCTAAACCCAGTTCTTCGGCGGAACACATCATACCCTGGGAAACGAGCCCCCGGAATTCTTGCGCGCCGATTTCCTTGCCATCAACAAGTCGCGCACCCGGTAAAGCAACAGGTACCCGATGGCCTACCTTGATGTTATTCGCCCCGGTAATCACCTGTACCGGCTTCCTCTTCCCGATGTTCATTTGCGCAACTAATAAATTATCTGCCTGGGGATGCCTGCACAATGTACAGATTTCACCTACTACAATATGGGGCAGTTCACCGGCAAGCGGGTAAACTTGATCTACCGTCACTCCCGTCATGGTTAGATTGTCAGCCAGCTCCTGGGGCGACCATGCAAATGGTACCAAATCCTGCAGCCATTTATATGATACTTTCATTGTTAATAGTTCCCCCCCCTTAAAATTTTTTAACCGATCCCAAACTGGTCTAAAAACCGCTGATCATTCTCAAAAAACAACCTGATATCATCGATCCCATATTTAAGCATGGCAATCCGTTCTACACCCATGCCAAAGGCAAAACCGGAAACCTCCTCCGGATCATAACCGGACATTGCCAATACCTTGGGATGAACCATCCCTGCCCCTAAAATCTCCAACCAACCGGTCTGGGAACAAACACCACATCCCTTACCGCCACAAATAACACAAGAGATATCAACTTCCGCACTGGGTTCTGTAAAGGGGAAATAACTGGGACGGAATCTCACCTTGCGATCAGCGCCAAATAACTCCTGGGCAAAAAGGGTCAGAACCCCACGTAAGTTCCCTAAAGTGATACCGTGATCAATAGCTAAACCCTCCACTTGATGAAACATTGGTGAATGGGTACTGTCTGCATCACGGCGATAAACTTTGCCCGGGCAGATAATACGCACCGGTACATTGGGCGCTTGTTTTTCCATTGTCCGTACCTGTACCGGGGATGTATGGGTCCGCAAAAGAATCTCCTCCGTGATATAAAAGGAATCCTGCATATCCCGCGCCGGATGAATTTTCGGCAGATTTAGCGCTTCAAAATTATAATAATCTGTTTCTATTTCTGGCCCTTCCACCACACTGAAACCCAAGCCGGTAAATACCCGTTTTATTTCCCCTAAGACTAAAGTGAGTGGATGCTTATTCCCTGTCCTCGGTCTAATACCCGGCATAGTAACATCAATTTTTTCCTGCCGCAGGCGTTCTAACTGTTCCTGTTGTTTTAAGTACGCCAGCCTTTTCTGAATCAATGCTTCCAACCGTTCCCGCAGGTCATTTGCCATATTCCCTACCAACGGGCGCTCACAAGGTGGCAAATCCTTCATCCCCCGCAGGATTAAAGTCAGTTCCCCTTTGCGCCCCAGATAATGCACTCGCTTTTGATTAACCTCCTCTAAACTGGCAGCGGCAGCAATAGCTTGCTGTGCTTCTATTTCCAATAACTTTAACTTTTCTTGCATTATTTGCCCTCCTCTTTTGATACATAATAAAAAAAGCCTTCCTCCCCTAAAGGGACGAAAGCTATGTTCCGCGGTACCACCCTCGTTGATGACTGTCATCACCCACTTACCAGGCAAACCCCCTAATAACGGTAGGGTTCCGGGCCCGCCTACCCAGCTGTAAAAAAGCCTTCAGCAGCCAGCTCCGGAGCGAACTTCAGCCCACCTACCCTGAGGAATGCTTACAGTCGCTGACATTCCCTCCCTGCCAGGGCAGTTTGAACTTACTCCTCTCCTTCTTCACCTGTTTCGTACTAAAAACCTCACAGTAGTATGAAAAATCAAAACTAGAAAAGTCAATACTTAATTATCAATGCACTAACAAACGGCGATACCATATATAAGCCAAGACCGATCCGGTGCTTTCAAAGACGCTCCAGAAAAAGTCAGCGGTGAACATTTTACACCACACCCTTTCACTTATTTGGAGGCCTTACTTGGCATTAATTATAACATAGGGTCCGGTGTTTTACAAGCAAATGCAATAAGGAAAGCCAATTATCCCGGTAACTGGCCGCCTGCCTGCCGCAACCAATCATAGAGAATAATTCCGCTGGCTACCGCAACATTAAGCGAGTCTACGCCTTCCCGTAAAGGGATTTTTACGCGATCATCAACAACCGCCAATACTTCCGGGCAAATACCTCTCCCTTCATTGCCAACAACTAATGCTCCGGGTAAGGTTAATCCTACCTGCCAATAAAGATTATCAGTTGCAAGATCAGCAGCCACTATTTGATACCCTTTTGCTTTTAATTCCTTCAGCAGTTCAAGTAATTCAACATCTAAGCGCAACGGCAAACGAAAGGCCGCCCCCATGCTCGCCCGCAACACCTTGCTGTTATATGGATCAACTGTGCCAACAGAGAGCAATACTCCCTCACAGCCAACTGCTTCCGCCGTACGCAGGATCGTTCCTAAGTTACCCGGATCCTGAACCTGATCTACCACTAAAAGCAAACCGGTGCCGGAAATTATTTCCGCAATATTTAGCCGGGGAATGCAGGCAATACCGATTATACCTTGCGGAGTATCAGTGTCTGCTAGAGAATCCAAAAGCGAATCCGGTACCTGATAACAACTGCTGCCCAGCTGTTGACACCGTTTTAGTAAAACCTCGCCTCTGGCGCGCGTTCTTAACTTCTCGGTAAAAAAAACTGCTTCCAACACTATTCCTGCTTGCAGGGCATCCTCCAGCAATCGTATTCCTTCAACCAAATACTTTCCTTCTTTTTCCCGATATTTACGCTGCTTCAGATTACGAGCATATTTTATGTATGAATTATCATAGGAAGATATCGTTTTCATAAAAACACCTCAAATCATAATTACAATTCATCCTTACTTAACTGCCGAATTCGTTCATCTTCACCCACCACAACCAATACATCTCCTGCTTTAATCACATACTCAGCCCCGGGAGAAATATTAATCTGCTTGCCTCTTTTGGCCGCCAATACATTTAAGCCCAGTTTTGCCCGTAAATCAAGCTGCCGCAAGTTTTTCCCCTCAAACTCTTGGGGAGCAGTAATTTCCGCAATACTGTAATCCGGCGTTAATTCAATAAAATCAACAATATTTGCTGCTACCAAGTGGCGAGCCACCCGAATACCCATATCCCGCTCCGGAAAAACAACTTTATCCGCCCCGGTCTTATATAAAACCTTACCATGGAGGGAATTTTGTGCCTTGGCCACCACATATTTGACGCCCATTTCCTTCAGGTTTAATGTGACCAGAATACTGGACTGAATATCTTCACCAATAGCTACGATCACCACGTCAAAATTGCGGATCCCCAATGCTTTGAGAGCATCCTCATCGGTAGCATCTGCTGTTACGATATGAGTTAAGCAGTTGGTCATTTTTTGCACTCGTTCTTCACTACGATCAATTCCCAGCACATCATAACCCATTTTATACAATGTTTCAGCCACACTCTGACCAAACCTGCCTAACCCGATCACAGCAAACTGTTTTTTCATGGTGTAGTTCCCTCCCAGCTTTACCATAGCACCTATTCCAGGTATGGGCTAATTTTATCCCACAATTATCTTCTCTTCCGGATATTTAACTATAGACTGGTGTTCCCGCTGACCAAATGCTAAAACCAAAGTCAAAGGCCCAACCCGGCCAAAAAACATATTAATAATGATTATGATTTTCCCCCAAAATGACAAATGTGGTGTAATTCCTGTAGTTAACCCTACTGTTCCAAAAGCAGACGCAGCTTCAAAAAATAGAGGCAGCAATTTTTTCTCTTCCGCCAAAGATAAAATAATTGTTGTGGTAAATAATACCGTTAAACCAATTAAAGTAATAGCCAAAGACTTGACAACAATCAGATAGGACAAGCGCCGCTGAAAAATATCAATTTCCTTACGACCGGTGGATATTGCCCATACAGCCGCCAATAAAGCGCCAAAGGTTGCAGTCTTAATTCCGCCGCCGGTTGAACCGGGGGAAGCACCGATAAACATAAAAAAAACTAAAAAAAACAAGGTCTCCTGCCTTAATTTGGCAACAGGAATTGTGCTAAAGCCGGCAGTCCGCGGTGTAACTGCTTGAAAAAGGCAACTGAAAAATCGCCCGCCGGGCGTAAGATGTCCTAACGTAGCAGGATTTCTCCCTTCCAAGAGCGCAAACCCCAAAAAAGCCACTAGCAGCAGACCACCGGTAACCACTAAGACAACATTGGAATGAAGTGAAAGACGGCGAGAATGATGATACCGATAAATATCCATTAAAACTGTAAAACCAATCCCGCCAATTACGATCAAACTGATCAAAACTATGTTTAGATAAGAATCTGCCGCATAAGCGGTGAAACTGCGATACCCTCCCAAAAGGTCAAATCCTGCATTGCAAAAGGCTGAAATAGAATGAAAGAGTCCGAAAAAAGCCCCCTGCACTAATCCCACCCGTGGGACAAACCAGATACTAAGTAAGATAGCACCCAGAGTTTCTACAATAAATGTAGTTGCCAGAATAGCGCGGACCAATCTTATGACACCAGCTAAAGTGTTAAGATTGAGCGCTTCCCGGACCAAAAGCCTTTCCCGTAATTGAATCCGCCTCCCCAATAACAGCCAATAAAGGGTAGTAATGGTCATCAACCCTAGCCCGCCTATTTGGATCAACAATAATATTATTACCTGTCCAAAGCGGCTGAAAAAAGTTCCCGTATCAACCACCGTCAGACCGGTAACGCAAACTGCGGAAGTGGCAGTAAAAATGGCATCGATCATAGACAAGCTATGGCCATCCTGAGTCACCTGGGGTAAACGCAACACAATTGTACCCAATAGGATAGGGATGAGAAAACTAAATACAACTATCTGGGGAGGAGACAAACGCTCTCCGATTACCGTAAAAATCTTCATCGCAGTCACCTAGACCAAAATCAACTTTCATTGGTAAAACTAGTATTCCCGGCACCCATAAAGAAAAATCCTGGGTTTCCCCAGGTTCTTGCTAAGCGTTTAGTTTTTCCTTGGCTACTGCAACCAATTGACTAAAAGCTTCGCTGTCTTCCACCGCCAATTGTGCCAATAATTTGCGATTGATATCTACCCCTGCCTGCTTTAAGCCATTAATAAACCTGCTATAAGAAAGGCCATCCTTGCGGGCGGCAGCATTGATCCGGGCAATCCAAAGTTTACGAAAATCCCGTTTTTTAGCACGACGATCCCGCCGCGCATAATAAAGCGCTTTTAACACAGTTTCATTAGCTACCCGAAACACCCTACTCCGTGCGCCCCTATATCCTTTCGCCAACTTTAGAA
Source organism: bacterium (assembly GCA_050951765.1). GTDB lineage: Bacteria > Bacillota > DTU030 > DTU030 > JBMNJR01 > JBMNJR01. The sequence continues at coordinate 213,115 of JBMNJR010000003.1, forward strand.
TCTTTTTATGTCTCTTTCGGGCTGTTACGCCTCTTTTGACCCGTGCCATAACCTAAACCTCCTTTGTCCTGCAACTACGCATAAGGCAACATTCTCTTGGTCCGCTTTAAATCTCCACTGCTCACCAGCCCGGAGCGACGTAATTTACGCTTCCGCTTAGTAGTTTTTTTTGTAAGAATATGACTCTTAAAGGCTTTATTCCGCTTGAACTTACCACTACCTGTAACGGTAAAACGCTTGGCTGCAGACCTTTTAGTTTTCATTTTAGGCATCTACTGTTCTCCCCCCTTCATTTTTCTTTTCCTGATTTTCTGGCCTGGGGGCTAAAATCATAATCATTTGCTTGCCTTCAACCTTGGCATTTTTCTCTACAGTACCGAAATCACTGACATCTTGCGCGATCTTATTGAGCAGTTCTTTGGCATCATCGGTATAAGCAATCTGCCTACCGCGAAACCGAACGGTGACTTTAACCTTATCGCCATTCTTTAGGAAACGAATGGCATTTCTCATTTTAACCTGTAGATCATGTTGATCAATATTCGGCCGCAGTCGGACTTCCTTAACAGTAATAATCCGTTGCTTTTTCCGTGCTTCTTTTTCCCGTTTGCTCTGTTCATACCTATATTTACCGTAGTCCATAATCCGACAAACAGGCGGTTTGGCATTGGGAGCAACGGCCACTAAATCCAATTGCCGCTCTTGTGCAATCCGCAAAGCCTCCCGGGTAGGCACAATTCCCAACTGTTCACCATTATTGTCAACCAACCTTACCTCGCGATAACGAATTTCTTCGTTGACTTGTAAATCCTTGCTAATAGTATATCACCTCCAATAACTTTGTAGAAAACTGGCCCAAAATAAAAACGGGTGTATCCACCCGCAATAGACAGTACAAAATCTGTCATTAAACCCGACCTTGGTAGCAGCCAATAAAACGGCGCGCAAGGTGAGAAGCAGATGGCTTCTACTTTGGACCAATAATCTATTGAATTACCTTATCCAGTATAACACAACGGTTATAGAGGGTCAATATCCGATTAATTCTTCCGGCCCCATTGCAGAGCGGTCTTAACTAAAACTTTTGTTCCAATAATCAAGGCCTCTTCATCAAAGTTAAAATGGGGACTATGGAGTGGATAAACTTCCTTCCCATCCTGACCGTAGCCAAGCCACAGAAATACACCCGGTATTGTTTGGGCAAAGTAGGCAAAATCCTCTCCTCCCGCTGCCGGCCTTTCTACCGCAATATATTTATTGGCTCCCAAAATGGCTTCTGTTGCCTGTTTAGCAACTTCTACCAGCTCAGCATTATTGATTGTTGCCGGATAACCAAAATTATATACCAGATTTCCCCTGCCCCCCATCGCCTCCGCAGTCTTTTCAACAATAATTTTCATCCGGTTGTAGACAAAATCCCTCACATCCTGTTTAAAAGTTCTCACAGTACCTTCGATCCGGACTTTTTCCGGGATAATATTATACCGCGTGCCGCCGGCAAAAATTCCTATGGAAACTACCGCCTGTTCAAAGGGGTCGACGTTCCTGCTGACAATGGTCTGTAAATTGTTTACTATCTGTGCGGCAATCACAATAGGATCAATGCCAAGATTAGGCGATGAAGCATGGACCCCTTTCCCAATAACATCGACGGTAAATGGATCGGAAGCTGCCATAATTGCGCCTGCTCTGGTTCCCACCGCACCCAGCGGTAAGCTTGGCCACAGGTGCATGCCGATAATGGCTGCCACAGGGGGATCTTTCAGTACCCCTTCTTTGATCATATGTTGCGCACCACCGCCACGAGGGGCATCCTCCTCTGCCGGTTGAAAGATCAACTTAATATTACCCACAATCTCCTCCCTTAATTCCATTAATGCCCGTGCAGCACCCAAGCCCATGGCCATATGACCGTCGTGGCCACACCCGTGCATTAGACCTGGCCGTTCAGAAGCAAAGGAAAGGCCTGTTTGTTCCTCCATAGGCAGAGCATCCATGTCAAACCTAAGGGCAATGGTTTTTCCCGGCTCTGCCCCTTTAATCAGACCTGTTACACCGGTCCGATAACAACCGGTTTTAACTTCGCTGACACCCAGTTCTTTCAGCACACCGGCAATTTTGGCCGCAGTCTCAAATTCTTCGGTGCTCGGTTCCGGATACCTGTGAAAATCACGCCGCTTTTCTATGATCCAGTCACCAATTTCCTCCACCAGCCGCTTTATTTTCCCATTGTCCATGAATATCGTCTCCCCCTATAAGGGCTCATTTTACTTGGCTAACCTTAAAATAAACGCTATGGCTCAGATATATGACAATTAGGCCAACCTATTTACCTGAGCAGGTGACTGAGCAAGGCAGCCCGACAGCTTAATGTTTATTTAAGCAAAAGATGGCTACGGGCGCAGATTCCGGCGGTTAAAGTTGACCTGTAAAAAAAGCGACGTCTTAAAAGTTAGCTATACACATTTACATTGCTCTGCCGGTTGTCGAAATACAGGCGTGTGGGTCTGCTCTTAAATGTAAAATTCATCCCGCCCCGGAATATTCCTGCCTTGGCAAAGCAACAATTGCCATTATTAGAACAATTTATCCTTATCAGCTGCCAAACAAAAATAGCCGCCCCCACAATAAACACAGCAAGGGCAGCTATTATCACCTGCCGCAATAATCTAAGCCTTATGCTCGATCTCCTCTAACAACATTTCCCGGAAGCGGTCAAACTCCATGCCCCCCAAATCCCCTGCAGAACGACTGCGAACAGAAACAGAGCCTTCTTCAACTTCCCGGTCACCGACAATCAACATATACGGTATTTTCTCCAATTGAGCCTCGCGAATCTTATATCCGATCTTTTCATTGCGGTAATCTGCCTCAACCCGGACACCGCTTGCTTTCAGTCTTTCCGCAACACTTTTGGCGTAATCTTGATGCCTGTCCGTCAGTGGCAAAACCTTCACTTGTACCGGAGATAACCAGGTAGGGAAGGCGCCGGCATAATGTTCGATTAAAATCCCAATAAACCGTTCGATACTGCCTAAACAGGTACGGTGAATCATTACCGGCCGGTGCTTTTCACCGTCTTCCCCTGTATACTCCAAATCAAACAGCTCCGGCATTAACATATCCAGCTGAATTGTACCGCACTGCCAGGTACGACCGATACAATCTTTCAGATGAAAGTCAATCTTAGGGCCGTAAAAAGCGCCGTCCCCTTCATTAACCTTATATTCTATCCCTTTTTCTTCCAATACTTCTCGCAGGGCTTGGGTGGCCATTTCCCAGATTGCATCGTCTCCCATAGCATTCTCAGGTTTTGTACTCAGCTCCACATTGTATTCAAAACCAAAAACCTTGTAAAGATAATCGGTTAATTCTATTACCCCAATTATTTCCGACTTAATTTGTTCAGGAAGCATAAAGATATGGGCATCATCTTGGGTAAAGCTCCGCACCCGCATTAAGCCATGGAGCACTCCGGAAAGCTCATGTCTATGCACCAGGCCCAGCTCCGCCGCCCTTATGGGCAACTCTCGGTAACTGTGGGGTTTTGTCTTATATATCAACATGCCCCCGGGGCAGTTCATCGGTTTAACGGCATACTGTTCCGCGTCAATCTCAGTAAAGTACATGTTTTCTTTGTAATGATCCCAGTGCCCGGACCGCTTCCACAAATCACCATGAAGAATAATCGGAGTCTTAATCTCCTGATATCCCCACCTGTCATGCACTTCCCGCCAGAAACTTTCCAATTGATTGCGCAAAATCATTCCTTTAGCATGGAAGAAAGGAAAACCCGGTCCCTCCTCATGGATACTAAACAGATCCAGCTCCTTGCCCAATTTACGGTGATCCCGTTTTGCTGCTTCTTCCAACATGGTGAGGTATGCTTGTAGTTGCTTCTTCTCCGGAAAAGAGGTTCCATAAATCCGCTGGAGCATTGCCCTATTTTCGTCGCCCCGCCAATAGGCACCGGCCACACTGGTCAATTTAACCGCTTTAATCTTACCTGTGGAAGGTACATGGGGTCCGGCACAAAGGTCAATAAAGTCTCCCTGTTTGTAAAGGCTAACCGGCACATCAGGAGCTAAATCCTCAATCAATTCTACCTTATATTCCTCGCCCATGCGGGCGAAATAGTCCAATGCCGCTTCCCGTTCCACCTCCTCTTTGACAAAGGGCAGGTCGGCTGCAATTATCTTTTCCATTTCAGCTTCAATTTTTGCCAAATCTTCCGGGGAAAAGGGTTCCAGCGTATCAAAATCGTAATAGAAACCGTTTTCTATAGCAGGACCAATAGCCAGTTTTACCCCAGGGTAGAGCTTCTGCACTGCCTGGGCCATAATGTGAGAGGTACTATGACGAAATACCCGCCGTCCTTCCTCAGAAGAAAAGGTAAGTATTTCCACATCACAGTTTTCAGTTAGGGGCGTATTCAAATCCACCACCTGACCATTAACTTTGGCAGCCAATGCCTCCCGATAAAGGGTTGCGCTGATATTCTTCGCTACTTCGGCTGCTGTGATTCCCGACGGATATGCAACCTGCGATCCGTCCGGAAGAGTGAGCAAAATTTTGTTATCCATCAGTCATACTTCCTCCTTTTTGATCATCATATAACCAAATAACACAAAACCCCGCTCCCAATAATAGGGACGGGGTTAACCGCGGTTCCACCCTAGTTGGCCAGCATCATGCTTGCCCACTTGGTTTATCAGTAACGGGGACTACCGTACCGGTCTACTAATTTCAACCGGTCATTCTTGGGTGGTTTTCAACCGTCCAACACCTGAAGATGCTTGCAGCCGTCGACATCTCCTCTCTCAAGGCAGACTACGGTTTACTTTTCCCAATCATCATTTTTTCCACGTATCTTAATCAGCATTTATTATACCCCTTTTTGTCAGCAATTGTCAAGGGATTGGGGCAACTGAGGGTCGCGTCAAGATACTATGGGTTGTAAGGAAAAAAGTATTCCCTCATCGATCCCTATCTTCGTTGCTGTCACTAGCGTCCCTGATATTGACCGTTTGAAGACTACGTAAACAGCGAAACATCCGAACCACTTTTACCCCTCTTTAAAATGGGTATGTTGCCGAACTGGTTTCGTGTAGATGCGGTAAGCGTACGCTCGGCTCATAATTTCCCGGTCCAACTCTGACCTTCCATGCTATCACTTTGAACTGCCGCCTTTATCTCCTGAATAAATGCTATCGTACTATCGTTCCCGCCACTTGCTACATAAACGCTCGTAGTTCCTGGCCATCTGGTCGCACGCCCGTTCTTGGCTCCAGCCCATGGGGCGGCTTGAGCTTAACCTAGCTCGACAGAGATATGGCTCACATGACCTTCTGTACAGCTGCAGCCAGCATAATCTGCATCGATACTGACGCATTACTACTGCATCCCAGTTCCCAAGTATGGTTACATATCTATGGCATTCCTGCACAGTATCTTCTCTCTGTCTCAGAGGCACTGCCAGCCTTTTGGTATAGGCCTTTGATGATTGCTCTAAAGAGCTCTCTTTAATCTAGCCGTGTCTCCGACAGTGCTGTAGTCCCACATAGCAGTTGCTGTAGTCTATCCCGGTGATGCGCTCGTAGCAGTGCGTGACGTGCTTTGATTCAGGTGGTAACGGTCCAGTACATAGATGCTTCCTGTTGGGAAGCCAGCCTAGGCCCTTCTTTTATCCAGGCCGCCCCATCACCATGAAAGATAGATCTTGTTCTATCGTCATCGGCATATCATAGGCCTCATCTATATCCAGTCTGCCGCCTCTACCCATAGGTCATCACTGTCTTGCATACCACTCCACTGACATACCTGTACTGGGTATTGATAGCTAACTGCCGCGTCTTTCCTAACTGTCCTTTCTAGCCCTTCGTGGATGCATATACAAGCGGTACTATGGCTCTATAAAACCGCCATCCTGCAGTGGCTGCATGGTCTTCATCTGCATTCTATGTATAAGTACCGATGCCTGCCGTTTTATCGGTGGGCTAGATCTCTACTGCATCATTGTCTACACTACCAAGCGTCACGCTATACTGTTCATTCACTGTCTGTGCCTGCTTAGGCTTACTGCCCTTCGTAGACGCTATTTACTCCGCTTTTGCCGTAGCGCAGTATATCACGAGCTACATTCTATCAGCCTTTGCCTGTAGTGACAGCGGTGGCTAGCTCGTATCGTATGGGCTGCTATCCCTACTGCCTCATCCGATAGGTAGACTATGCTCACCTGTTCCTTTGATTCATGAAAATAGGTCCTGCTGAATACCTGATCTGCTCCAAACTGTCGTCGCGAGGGTCTTCTCAGCCGCTTTATCTTTCCTACTGCTCCAGTACAATTCCGTCTTACGATCTTCTGCTGTGCTTTATCATGCATGATCTATGGATTTGTCCAAGGCTCCTGCCACGTACGCTTACTCCAATCTCTACTCTGCAATTATCGGCCTTCTTCGTAGCAAGAATAACTTCGCAGTATCTCGCTATCGTTTCCCGTCCATCACCTTCAATAGAACATTCTGCATACCCCCCATATGAAATTTTGCACAGATTTCCTAGTAGAATTAGTATCCAACGAGAGTATCTCCTCCTCTGTGGTAATGTGTGGTGATGGCAACTTACATGATACCACAGAGGAGAGACTCTGATCTCTTAGTTTCTGGTTTTTCCCCACAAGTAATTTTACACTAACGGGCAACTGAGACTACCCCTAAGACAATATTAAAATGATTACCGCTTGCAACAAGCCGATCATGAATCCCAATATACCACCTAACACTTCAATATGCTTCAGCTCTGATCCTGCAACATTGATCACCATATTTTCAAGTTCATTCAAATCAATGGCTAATAGCTTTGCCTCCACCAATTGGCTAATAGACAGCTGTGCTTCCAATTGTTCCTCTACCCCGGCCAAAACTTGATTAAAGGCTGCTTCAGCTTCCCTTTGAACAAATCCCTGCAATGAACCGAACAAAATTCCCCGTATATTCCCCGGGAGAAAAAATGGAACCCTGTTTTCGACCCGTTCAGCTACCACAGCCGCAATATTTTTCAACATCCCCCCGCGCAACTCCGGTTTATTCAAGTGCGCCAGCAAGTCACTAGTGGAGAAGAGTTCCTTTTCTACCGTTTCGCCAATGGTACGGGCTAATTCCGCTTGGCGTTTAGGGAGAAGCCCTTGAATTTCCCACCCTATTAAAGGTACCCGCCAAGGAGAATGGGGGTAAAAAAGCAGCCGAATGGCAATACGGTTTGTCACCCAGCCGATTAGAGCGCCAATTGTCGGCATGATTAATAATTCTAACATTGTTTTTTTCCTTCTTTATGTGTTTCTTTTTCTCTTATCATAGCAAAGCAATGCAAAAAGGACAAGAAAAAAGCCGGATTACCGGCTGCAATAGCACACTCTTTCTGCCGACTGATGATGATCGCCATACTTAAAGTTCAAGATAGTGGCGCCACTGTTTGCGAAGGTGGCAGATAAATATCCTACGACCAAAATAATACCGCATTAACTATTCTATAACTGGATTACCGGGTATTAACCCCGTCAGGGTTGGGTTGTTGCGCATCAACTCCCTGTTCTGTACAGAGTTTACAGCCAGGACAGAACACCAGCCGTTCTTCAAAAACTTTTTTAATGGTTTCAATAACCTCCTGTTGCATATTCATGTTGCACCGATGTAGATAAACACGTTCCGGAGCGAGGCTGATCAAAGCACTAATCAGAAGATCCTCATAGTTAATATCTGTACCGGATATATCCAACACTAAATCAGCCAGTTCCTCCGTTGTCATTGCTTCGCCATTAGTATCCATTAATTTGAAAGTACCTTCTGCAGCCAGTAAGACATGAATATCCTTTTGCTTGGGCTCTTGAATGTCTACAAAGTAGCGCAGCAGCCGAATAAACTCCTTATATTCCCGTTCTAACATAAAATCATCTACTGCCCGATCCACAACATCTTGCAACTCTTCCAAGTAATCCTTGAGACGAAACCGAATAAACCCGTCCAATACGATTTCGGTATTAGTTTCCAGATAATCAATCAGCTTAAATAGTACTTTACTCTTGCGGTGCACACGGTGTAAAAGGTGAATACCGCCTTTACCTTCACTGTTGAGATTTCGCTGGGCTGCCTCCAGAATTTTTTCTTGTTCCTCCTGGGTAAAATAACTATAATGTTGCTTAATTATATCGGCCAGAAGAACTTTTTCCCACTGAGAAATTATGATTTCAGCCAGAGCATTGGCGACAAAATTGGCAAAAAGCCTTTTCCCTTCACTTAAGGAAAAGATTGCCTTTTTCCCCTGCTTTAATTTACAGTTGAGAAAAACTAGATTGCCCCGCGGCTCTTCCATGATTTCAACCATAATTCCTTCCTGCTGGAGATAACCGAATTCTTGGTGCAATTGAGCCCGTATAGCAGGGAGATGACTGGTAGCACCAATATTGATCGCTGTTTCCGCCACTGCTATCACTCCTTTCCCCTGCAATAACTATTATATGTGGAGTGATCAATGGGTATACAGTGGGGAACAGGCAATATTTACCCGGAAAATACACCCCGGCACTTATAATAAGTGCCGGGGTGGAAGACTTAGATATATACCTTGCAATATATGGATGCCATTACTTTATGCCTATAGCTTTATGCTGCCGACTGTGAACAAATTCCTCAAAGTCGTTCATTGCTTTGTTAAACTGATTTTTAGTAAAAATCGTTGCTGGCAGATTAATAAAATCTTCCGGTTGCACGCCATTTTCCTGATATCCTGCCCGGAAATAAGGGAGCATCAACAGTTTTTCCAATACTTCATTGGGAATCGGTTTTTCGATGTGGGGCGCAAAATCTCTATCTTTATACAACAAAAGAATGCTTTCAATAAAGTTTTGACTCATAGTATAAACAACATTGCCGCCGGCTGCTTCTTCCACATGCAAGATCTGTTGTTTGCCATCAATCACCGGGCCTACCCGGGTGGAAGCCAGCAACAGCTTACTAAGATACTCCCGCTCCCGAAGTAGCTGATAAGCCTTTTTCATAATGGCAATTCCGCACCAGCGCTTTAATTCTTCCGTAAGTTCAAATCCCGCTTCCTGTGCCTGTTTGGCCAGTTCCTCCCGTTCCTCATAGCGGGCTAACATGATCGTGATCACTGAACGCCAGCGGCTGTAATCAACACCATATTTTAGGCCGATTTCCCTACCTGCCTTTACCGCTTCTGCCACAGCCAATACCTGAGGTACAGTGAAGACCACAGTTGCGTTAGTGGGAACACCCATGGCTGTAAGCAAAAATATGGCTAATATCCCCGGCTCAGTGCCCGGCACCTTAACCATTATATTCGGTGAGAGCGCTTTCAATTCTAAGCCCTGCCGTACCATCATCCGGGTATCTTCCAACACTCTCGGATCAACCTGCGCCGATACAAAACCTTCTCTTGCTCCGGATTGTTCAAAAAGAGGAAGATACATACCGGCACCGATCCTGGAAATTTCTTTATAGATTTGCCATCCAACTTCCCCGGCAGTCAACTTCGGATAGGCGGCAATCTCTTCATCGACCCGCGGCGCCCAACTTGCGGCCAAAATATCAATCGCCTTTTTAGTGATTATTGGATTGGTAGTACAGCCCCGGAATAAGGATTTAGCCGGATCATTTTCTACATATAAACGCTTGACTTGCGGCTCCAACCATTTCCGCACTTGGGGTTCCTGACGGGCTAGAAAATCTTTCTGCCAATGGTCAAACACCAAAGGAGAAGCATCCCACCAAATCTCCATCCCCGGACTAACTGCTACCAATTTTTCCAGTCCACTCATTTTTTGCTCAGCCATCATGATATCCTCCCATTTTACGATTTCAATAATTATGCATAGTAGCAAAATAAATCTGTCAACTGCTCAATTATAATATCAGCACCACTTGCAGCCAACTCATGCCGTGGGCGTAGGCCATAAGCAGCACCGCAGGTCATGATTCCGGCATTTTTCCCCGCTTCAATGTCAATGGGACTGTCACCAATCATAACTGCTGTATTCTTCTTGGCGCCTACCGCCTGCAACACTTTTTCTATAGGTTCCGGATGTGGTTTGGAGTTTTTTACTAAATCAGGGCCTAAAACAGCGGCAAAGTATGAGCTTATGCCAAAATGGCGTAAAATCTTCATTGTGATCGGTGTGATTTTATTTGTAACTATACACAGCTTTTTGGCCTGATAATATGCCAGCACTTCTCTGACATTAGGATACAGTGTAGTATACTCAGTGCAATGTCCAGCATATATTTCGAGAAAAACCGGTAGAAAACGCTCATTAAGTTCCCTGCTATTGACTCCCAATGCCTCCTGCACAAGGGCAGCTGCCCCACCGCCCACATAGCCGGCAACAACTTCGGCAGGTAATGGGGGATAGTCTAACTTACGAAGGGTATAATTAAGTGCATTGATAATATCCTGTCGCGAATCAACTAGCGTTCCGTCAAAATCAAAAATCAATGTCTCCACTATTTTAACCATATCTCCACTCACCTCTGAAAATCCAATCCCTTTTAAGATTGTACCATTATTCCCCTCCGAGATATCCCATACAAGGGAATCGCCACGGAAAATACCACATGAATAAATCCCCGTGGCAGGGGAAGTGAGCATTGGCATTAAAGAGGATATTTCGCGACATAACGGTATAACTCCTGCTGCGAAAGAGAATTAGCAAAAAAAGCACCCAGTAGTATTATCTAGTGCTCGTCTAACAAATTTTCATTTTTTTGCGGTGGCAAAACATATTTCAATACCAAACCGCTTTTCTGCCGATCAATTGTAGCCAGTTTGCTCTCCGCAAGATACAATCGATTGTCTTCTGTTAGGCAAACAATATTGTTATTAAATAAAAGCTGCACTGCCTGGGGTTTGTAATCGGGTTTTTTGAACAATCGATCCAGAGCGGTCTGGGGAATAATCCCCAACTCTTGCACTGTCTTGGCAGTATCAATTGTCAATGCATCTTTTGCGCGGAAAATTTTGATCACTTGTCTAACTGCTTTTCGCATCAGAAAAAAGGGGATTGCAAAGGCGACCGCTACTAATAAAACCGCCAGAATAATTGAAATAAGCATAATATCAACCTCACATTAATAATTTTTCAATCATTCCCTATGAAAAAGGGTTCCGAGACATCAAATTGTCTCGGAACCCTTAAGCTTCTGGTGGGTCCGAGAGGATTTGAACCTCTGGCCCCCTGCGCGTCAAGCAGGTGCTCTCCCCCTGAGCTACGAACCCATAATCTCGGTGCCCCCTAAGGACAATCTTATTATACCAAAAGGGGAGAACTTGTCAAGAGCTTGAAAACTTGTGAAATATTCGGTCTGATAATAGTTACCATATCTCAATAGCTTTTCGTTTATCCACTTCACTGCGTACTTGTAGCATTTCCACAAAGGCCTCCAAACGGGTGTGTAGACCTGATTCGCCGGTATGTTCATCCAAAAGAACCGAAAATACCGGGATATCCAAATCATGACTAACTTGCGGTAAAATAGTCTTGGCCACAATCTCCGGCATACAGGTCAAGGGGCCAATATGAACTACACCGGCTAACCCATCCAGGGCATATTTAATTGTATGGCTTATATTTTCCAAACCATGTCCACCGACAAAATTGCCCAGGTAGGGTTTTGCTATCCTTTGCATTTTTTCTTGATCCTTGCGTAAGCGTAATGCATCCAAAAAAAGATGGGATATTACCCACTCACTGAGATAAATACTCCTTACCACCTCTACTCCCTGTTCACCTAAAAAACGTTCCAGTTCAAGATTTGCCGCCGGTTCCAAAACAGTATAGATCTCCCCCACCAGACCGACTTGCAAGGGCGAAACATCCGGATCTACATTTACCGCGGCAAAAGCAGCTTGCACCTTTTGCTCCAATGCTAATACTTCTTTTAGATCTTGGGCTGTATCAACCCATGCCAGTGTTTGCCGCTGTACTGCTCCGGCGGCACCGCGTTCGATTTCCCGGCAGCGTATTTTAGCTGTCAACCTTTCGATGGCATCAACCAATTTCAATTTGGCCCATGCCAACCTTCCAGCCTGCCAAATTTTGACGGGACTGCTTCTGCCGGTCAATTCCCATAACTGGTGCAGTGTTTCCCGCAAATGACCGCGTGGGGGTTCTAAAACTACCATTTTATAGTCTATGCCCAGATCGTCTAAAATTTCCCGTTGCACTTGGGCATAATAGCCAAAACGGCAGGGTCCCACTCCCCCGGCCATCACAATGGTATCCGCCCCTAAATCAATAGCTCTCCAGGTAATTGCCCACATTGATTTTAAGCGGCAGACAGGCAAACTCCGGCGCATACCGGGTACCTAAACTAATAGTTTTTTGGGTAATTGGCGGCGGTTCGATTACTTCCACTCCCAGGGCAGTGAAAAAAGCCTTGAGGGGAATATTTATGGTGCCCATATGGGGAAATGTTACCTTCATCCTTTCTTCCTCCATTCCAGTGTATCCACAAAAGCCTCTATCCTTGTGGCTAAGCCTGCTTCTCCGGTGTGTTCGTCTAAAGTCAAAAGCATAAATGGAAAACCGCCGCCCCTGTGGGCATGGCGTTCTACCAGTTCCCCTACCAGTGAATCGGGGCCGCAGCCAAAGGATATTAGGTGGATTATGCCATCAAACTCGCCGCTGTGCAAAAAATGGCCGGCAGCTCCCAGTATGTTTTTCCCCAATGTCCAAAAGCTTTCCTTAGGTAAGCGTTTAGCCCAAGTTTTAATGATGACGGGAGAAAGCATTTCCGGAGTTCGAACTTCTACCCCCAGTTCCGCCAGCCGCTGCAAAGTTCCTAAATTAATATAATCGTCATAGATATTATAAGGATGCCCTAAAACCCCTACACAAAGCTTATTTTCATTCCCGTCTCTTTTTACGCCAACCTCATTATCTAATGCTGCGAGGGCATCTAAGGGGACTAATCCCTGTTGTTGCAGATGCTGCCAGGTGCGCCAATGCTGCCAAGCTTTTAGAAAACTGAGCCATGCTTGCACCGGATGAACTTTCAAGGCAATGGCCATCTGATCAACTACACGGTATAAACCGCGCCTACTTTTGCTTAAGTTTACGGTCGGTTCCAAGAGCGGCGGCAGATCAACCACAGAATATCGAATCATATCGGGTAAACCTAAGAGCTTGGGACAAATAAAGGCACGTTTTTCCACACTGACTAATCGGGGAATAAACAGGTAATCAACCTTATCCTTTAACTCTTCCACATGCCCAAAAAAGACTTTCACCGGCAGGCATATTTCATCCACTGCCACTGCCAGCCCCTGCTTGACAATGGCCCTGGTTGTGGGCCCGGATTCCATAACTTCAATCCCTAAACCTGTAAAAAAATCCCGCCATAGGGGTAAATAATGATAATATAATAAACCGCGAGGTATACCTACAACCGGCACAAATAATCACCTCCAAACTCTACACCGGTGTGGGCGCAATATTTGGGTTATTATACTGTAACTTCAATAATGAATATTTCCGAAAGACAGGTAACCTATACAAAAAACCCGGTAGCAGTCTACCGGGATTCAATATCTATTTCGATCTTCAACTCTGAAAACATACGCTAACAATCAGCTACGGTCAGCTTGTTGGTTAAGCTATTTACCGCCGGACTCCACGATTGGGGCAGCCCTCCCACTGAATAACTACAATAAAAGCTGGGACGGCTATGCTCTTTGCAAAACAGGCTTGCACATCCCATTAGCGCACCACGGGCATACAATGCACTAAAGACATCACTTCCGGCAGAGCACATTGCGTATAGAAACTCTATTTCACCAATTGGGATACAAATACCAGTTTCACTCCCAGCTTGGCGAACTCTGGCGCAAACTCTGTTAAGGCTTGCGCCATGGCCGGATGTACGTGGCCGATGGCCACAGCTTCACCCTCCTTCTTCGCCAAAGCTCCAGCCCTTTCCAATTGTGTTTTAATCATATCTACATCGCGCTGGTTATCAAGAAACAGTCTATTAACTGCCAGAGGCAAGCCCAGTTGGTGCGCAACTTCCGGAAGCACAGATTTGCCGGTGGTAGCACTATCCACAAAAAACAAGTTATGTTTTTGGACTTCCATCAGGAGCGGAGCTACTATTTCCTTCATTGCTGTAGCCCTCGATCCCATATGATTATTGACACCAACTGCACCAGGAATTTGGGCAAGTGCTTGTTGCAAAGCCAGTCTAATTTCCTCCGGGCTCATCTCCACTGTAATCGCCCCCGGGCCGGGGGATAATTGCTCATTGAGCGGCTGCATCGGCAAATGGAGCAGAACCTCAAACCCATTCTCAACCGCTGCTTGCGCTTCAGCCTGAGAAAAAGGTCGAAAGGGAATAACGGCAAAGGTCAAAGGCAAGTCAAGGGCGAGCATATCTTCGGTTCCGGCAACCCCGGCGCCAAAATCATCGATAATTAAAGCTAATTTAGGGGCAGGCTCTTGTGGCTTGCCGACAAGAAGTGTTACCACATGGGTAGTTACCGGCGGCGCCTGCTTTCCTTCCACCTCCGGGGTTATGCCTATGGTTGCCGTGATAACTTGGGCAGCAGCACTATCCTTATGCTCAACCTTTTGTAATTCACCGCCCGCACCAATCAATTCCTGTTCCAATTGCAATAATACAGTCTCCCACTTAGTGTCCGGCGCCAGGCTGATCCGTAAATACCGTACATCCCAAAGCAAGTGTAGATCAGGCACAACTAATTTCTTTTCCTCGCTGGTATCCTCAATAATAATATACTTACCTCCCGAAGCCAATGCTTCTTCTACAGCCCGATCAACCTCTGTTATATCAATCCGATGCTCGCTTAATTGTGCATCTTTGCGCTCCTCAGTAAAGTTTCCTATCAGACCGCAGCCTCCCAGAGCAAGCATAATAAACGCGGCAATTATTATCATCAGAGCTGGGTTGGGAACAAAATTTTTCATAATTATCCTCTGTCACCTTTCCACCGCCACAATAGTTTCTGCAACCACCTTTGCAAGGCTCCCTGCGTCTTTATTTCCATATAAGGAGTGTCCCCAGCAGGAACAGGAATAATCCCCAATTTATCCTTAGGTTCCGGAAGGGAATAGAAATGCCGTTGCCAACTATCCCCTGTTCTACGTAAGCTAACCATTTCCTTCGTACTTGCACCCTGCTCCCACTGTCCGGCCAAATCCAGCGGATCACGGACAACCTTTCCTCCCACCTCCAGGATGACATCACCGGTTGTAATGCCCAATTTTTGCGCAATGCTGCCGGGAACAGTTGTTAAGACCATCACACCTTGCTCGGGGGCAACAAAAATTGGAGTTCCCCTTAGCTCTTTTCTACCTCCAAAATGTACAACCAATTCATGCCCAAAAGGGGCTAGTAATGCTGTCCCCACAAGCAAAGGCGGAAAAAAAGAAGCGCCAATGGCAGCAAACAGTAGCACAATACTGTATAAACCTAAAAGGATGGCAGATTTGCGTGCCTTTTCTTGAGGATAACAAGTCAAGGCCACATCACTATAGCCCAAAGCAGCCACTACCAAAAACATAGAATAAATCAGTTCATGCCCGTCAGCAGGTATTTCCTGTGGTTTAATTACCGGCCACCACTGGGGCATCTGTAACAGACCGGTAATAGTTTCCGGCTCTTCCACCAATAGTGTCAGCATAACTACTACCGGTATCGGCCAAAATTTATGCAAATTAAATCCGCCCACCAATTCCCCGGAGGGCTTCTTAATAATCACCGGAGTAGGATCTTTATGCCCGGTCAACCAAATAAGTATACTTTCAATCATGTGTAAAACAGCAACCAAGGCCATCAGCTGAGGTATTTCAATTTCAGGAAAACCGAAAACCAAACTAAACAAGGAAACCAAGCCGCCGGCATAGGCAAAACACATTAAACGAGGGCTGATTAGCATGAGGGCAATGGCCACCGGCCAAACATAGTTTATCCCCGCTCCGGATAAGGAAACACCTACCAAGGTCAAAATATAACTGCCGGCGATACCACCCACTAAACCATAAAGAACAGAACGCCAAACCTGTTTCCTGAGAGAGCTGAAATTAACGCCGAACATTTCTTTTTCCATCCGGTGAAGACGTTTATATTGACTATGAATGATCATGATTACAAGCCAGAAGAGGGGGTTAATTATAACCTGAGGCATCAATTTAAGAATCATTATAGTTATCTCTACCCAAGGAAACATTCACCCACCTCCTGCAACAATCTAATAAGAATGTCAACATGCCTAAATGGAGAGCCATACCCGAGGATCTTATATATAATTCCCACCGGGATGACGCCGCTCATGACCAAAGTCCGGTGGCCAATTAGGTTGACCGATAATCAGAGAACCTAGCTTGAAGTGCCAATCATGCTTCAGATTTACAAAGACTCCTCTAAAACCTCAATTGCGCGCTGCAATTGATCATCAACCTCTGTTTCTTGATTATATTCTATATATACATCAGGCTCAATGCCTTGGTGGTTAATTGAATGGCCGCCGGAAGTTATGTACAAGGCGGTAGTTAACTTCAAAGCCCCATTGTCACTTAAATTATAAATACTTTGGACAGAACCTTTGCCAAAGGTTGTGGTACCCACTAACACACCTCTGCCTGTATCTTTCAATGCCCCGGCAACAATTTCCGCTGCGCTGGCGCTACCGCCGTCAACTAACACCGCCAATGGCACCTGCGGCCAATTTGTGCCTTCCGAACGATAGGTCTGTTCCAACCCATCTCTTGTCTGGATATGTAAGATCGGTTCATCTGCAGCCAAAAAAGAACTGGCAACTTCAATAGCAGCCCTCAATGTTCCTCCGGGGTTGCCCCGCAAATCCAATATTAAACCTTTCAGATCCTGTGCAAATAATTCCGTCAAGGTTGTTTCAACATCTACCCCTGTATGATCGTTGAACATGCTGATCCTGAGATACCCGATCCCGGTTTCCGCTTTCAACATTTGCGACCGGACTGTAACCAAAGCAATCTCTTCTCTGGTCATTATCACTTCTCGTTCCTCTTGGCCCCGCTTCACACCTAACCTGATCTCAGTACCAATCTCCCCACGAATTAAATCCGCAGCCCGTTCAAAAGTTATCTCAGTAACATGAGTACCATCAATACTCGTGATTTGATCGCCCTTTTTAATTCCCGCTTTCTCCGCCGGAGAACCGGGCATTGGATCTTCTACGACAAACAGATCATCTCCAAGCATGGTGAGAATAACTCCAATTCCCCCATAAGTACCCTGGACATGAATCTGTAACTTCTGCCACTGGGGAGGAGTAAGATATTCGCAATAAGGATCATCAATACCGGCAACCAGTCCCTTAAGCGCCCCTTGTAATAAAACCTCACGTTCAACTTCATCCACATACCGTTCTTGCACGAGGCGCAAAGCTTCTACTATAGGGCTTAGTTCCTCCAACGCCGCTTGGGTTGCCTGCAAGTTTGAATATAAAATGGTTATACTGCCTACAGTAACCACCAGAAACAAAAAAATCAGCCCACCAACAAATATTTTGGGCCATCTGAACATACCATCACCCTTTCCCATATGACCACAATTATTTAAGCCTGGTTAATAATAACCCCTTTCTTTCTACAGTATATGCCGGCTTAACCCTTGGTATCCCTAGAAATGCCTGCCTGCTCTATAAAAGAAATTAATGAGAAATGAGAGGTTTGAGGTAAGTTGAGACAACTCACCATACCTCAAGCCTCTCATTATTTGCTATTTTTTAAGCAACCAATCCCGCGGGTTATTGGGTGACCCGTTAATACGCACTTCAAAATGAACGTGAGGACCAGTGCTAAGACCGGTACTGCCAACCCTGGCGATTATCTGCCCTCGAGCTACTACTTGTCCGGCCTTTACCAACAAAGAAGAATTATGGCCATAGAGAGTGGAGATGCCACCACCATGATTAATAATTACCGTATTACCATAACCGCCCTGCACTCCGGAAAAGAGTACCTTGCCCGAAGCGGCAGCATAGACCGCCTGGCCATGGGGTGCTGCAATATCTATACCGCTGTGAAAACGGTTATAGCCTAAAATTGGATGCCGCCTATTGCCAAATTCGGAGCTGACCCGCCGTGTGGGGCCTGTAGGCCAAATCATTGACCCTTTGCTGGGAGCTACTAAACCGTCTCCTCCCTGTTCTAACTGCAATTGACGAATAATTTCTTCCAATTGCCGGGAGGTTTGTTCCAATTCATCCAATGCCGCCTCCAGAGCGCGTCGTTCCTGGTGAATTGCATCCAACAGTACTTCCCGCCGTTGGGTGTCAGAAGCCAACTGTGCTTGTTTAGCCTGCGCCCGTTCCTGGAGAACCAAAAGCTCTGCTTTCTGATTTTCTAACTCTATTTTTTTCTGGGCAATCTCTGCCCGTTTCTGCTGGATCATCTCTAAAAGACTAACATCCTGGGCAATTATCTCCTGCATAAGATCAACCCGGTTAATAAAATCGGAAAATGTAGTGGCACCTAAAATAACTTCCAAATATGATACTGATCCGTTTTCATAAAGAGCTCGCAGCCGATTGCCTAAAATTTCTGTCTGCCACTCCAACTCCGCCTCTGCTTCATTTAAAGCTTGAGTTGTTGCACTGATATTCCGCTCCGTTTGTGCCAGATTCCGCTCCAACTGTGCCAATTCCTGCTCAGCCCGTTCCAAGCGCCGTTCCAGGTTGGTAAGCTCTTGCAGTAAACTTTGCTCCTGGCGCCGTACAGTGCTTAAGCGACCCTCTGTCTTGCGAATATTGTCCTGCACCTTTTGCAAATCATTAAATTTTTGTTCCAGTTCGTTTGCATATACCACCCCGGTCATAAGAATTATACCGGCCAGTAGGGCGGCTAAGAAACGAACCCACTTTTTCTGCACAGCTTGTCCCCTCCTTTTGCAGCGTTCTTTTTCTGCTGCCTACCCTTTACCTACACCCGCAAAAAGCGCCGCAATGAAACAATACTGCCGAAAGCTCCCACAAAAAAACCCAGCCCCAGCAATAACGGGTTCAATGAATTTAATATTGCCTCCGGCGGGATCAGTGGTATAAAAGGCAAAGTGCGATACACGTTACCTACTAACCAAGGATAAAACCGGTTCAAAAGGACTATACAGATCAAAGTTCCCAGTAGCCCTAAGAGAGCACCTTCCATAATAAACGGCCAGCGAATAAACCAATCAGTGGCGCCAACCAGCTTCATAATCCCAATCTCCCGCCGCCGGGCAAAAACTGTCAACCGGATAGTATTGGAAATTAGGAAAACAGTTGCGAAAAGCAATAATACAACGATTACCAACCCTGCAATGCGAATTGAACGGGTCAAGGCAAAGAGCCTCTCAACCATCTCCCGCTGATACTTAACTTCAGCTATCCCTGACAGTTGTGCCACTTCTTCTGCAATCAGCTCCACCTGCTCCGGGGTTTCCGACTTAATCTCAAAGGAATGGCGGAGCGGGTTCATTTCCGCAACCGAATCCAATAGATCTTGCCGCCCGCCAAATTGTTCCCGCAACCTGTTCAAGGCTTCATCTTTACTTACAAAAATGTTTTCTTTAACCCCGGGTATCAAGTTGATCTGGGTTTTTAGTTCTTCAATGTCCTCCGGCTCCAATTCCGGAGCCAAATAGGCAGCTATTTCCACCTGCGACTCCAAAGTTTCCGTAAAAAAATTCATATTTGCCACTAAAAGGACAAATAAGCCCAAAATTAAAAAAGACAATGCCACCGTGCTAATGGATGCCAAACTCATAAGACTATTGCGACGTAAACTAAGAAGGGCTTCACGAACATAATGTTCCCAAGTACTAAGACGCATGTCGATAAACCCCTCTCTGTTTACTACTATTTTTCATCTGCCATCAGCTCCCACAACTGGACTGGATCTATTGGATCTGTTAGGCCGCATTTTAATTTATGTTCGACACAATAAGCGAGAATCCTTTCCCTAAAAGCATATTTCTTCCTTTTCCCACTGGTCTATCTAAAATTAGGCATTTTTATCGGCCTTGTATCTTCACCTGCATAAACCCCGCGTTTTTCATCCCGAATAACTCGCCCCTCTTCAAGGGCAATCACCCTTTTTTTCAGGGTGTCTACAATTTCCCGGGCATGGGTAACCATCACAACTGTAGTACCCCGACGGTTAATCTCCACTAAAAGCCGCATGATTTCCCATGATGTCTCCGGGTCTAAGTTTCCGGTTGGTTCATCCGCCAGCAATACCGACGGATTATTGACAATCGCCCGCGCCAAAGCCACCCGCTGCTGCTCACCTCCGGACAACTGGGATGGCTTAGAGCGGGATTTATGACCCAAGCCAACTAAATGCAACGCAGTCGGTACTTGCCGCAGAATTTCCCGCCGTGGCATCTCGGTAACTTGCATGGCAAAGGCCACATTTTCATAAACAGTTTTTTCCGAAAGCAGACGGAAATCTTGAAATACAACGCCAAGATTTCGCCGGAAAAAAGGCACTTGCCGCCTTCTTAATTTGTTTACTTCAATACCATTAATCCAAATTTCTCCGGCAGTAGGCAGTTCTTCCCGCAAGAACAATCTAACTAAAGTTGATTTACCTGCGCCGCTGGGACCTACAAAAAACACAAATTCTCCTTTTTCGATTTCAATATTTACATCCCGCAGGGCTTGGTTTCCATTGGGATAAGTCTTGGACACTTTCAACAACCGGATCATAAAGATCACTCCCTGTTTTTCGCAAATTGCCCTCGAAAGATTTTGCCGCCATTTGTTAAGAGTTTCGACACCTACCGGGGATTTCCTTTCCCTGGCTGGTTTTTCCAACAAAATAACCCCGGCTTTTTACCGGGGGTAAATAGTTGCAGTTGCAAGGAAACATCGTCTAGATTAGACACCATGCCGGCCCCGACATGGTTTTGCCTTACTCTGTTTCCTCCGGCAACACCTGAAAACTTGCGAGTTCCGCCTTTACACCTGATTCCATTGGCATCTTGGCCGCATAAAAACTATAACGTAAAATCAACTCTGCAATTTTTTCTACTTCCCCTAACTGAATTAACGGCAACAGCAGCGGTTCAGTAGTAATATCAGCCACATAAACTCTATCCTCCTTATCCAACACTAAATCTAAACCTAATTCTCCATAAATATGGTTGGGCTTTGCGTCTAAATGCCGGGCAACATCTAAAGCTGCATTTTTTAGCTTCGCCAATAACAATTCGTGCCTATCGGGAAATAGTTGTACTAACAATTTATCAGCTCTATCCATGCCCCATCCGTACATCTGTGCACCGGCTTGAGCCTCGGGAAAGACTGTCATACTTAATGCGGCAGCAACCTGCCATTGACCCTTTTCATCTTTGTGTAAATATACCGAAAAGGTTACCGGCATCCCGTTCTTAGTAATCCCTGCAACCCCTGCTTGGGCCAGATAAGGAGTGTCTCCTGTAACTTCCGCCAAAAATCCTGCTAAAGCGGACTGGTTTATAAGTCTCTCTTTTAGTGCAAATAATCGCTCCAAATCATATTGGCAATGATACTTACCATCATCTCTTACAGATAAGAGGCAATTTCCCCTGCTGCCGTTCACAGGCTTTAATACTACTGAGGAATAATCTTGTAACAGTTCCGCCACATTGTCTGCAGAAACCGGAAACCTAATTGCAGGCAATACAGCCTCCAGATCATGGCAGCCGGCCAAATGCTGATATAATTCTACCCTGTTCCCTTGACCCTGATAATCACAAATGGTTATTCTCCCCTTACTGTTTGTGGCCAATCTAAGCAAACGAGCATAGGCTTCCTGTTGTTCATCCTCGGCTAATAAAGCAAATCTGCTTTTGATCACATCGGGCAATGGCAGTAAAATAGGTTCCCATTTTTCTTCTTTGCTTCCAGTGGAACGATAACCATAGGTGAGCCCTTGCTGCCAATCAATACCATCTGGAGCAAAAATAAAAGCTAAAATTCCCAACTCCCTTGCTTTATTCATAATCGCCCGGTAATACGTCAATTCATCTTGCAGCTGTTCTTTTAACCGGCCGAGAAAAAAGCCCACTAATGGCCCAATCCGCAATTGCCCATTGGGAGACAAATATACATTTGCCTTGCCCCAGGCAATTTTTGTTGCTTTAGGGTCATTCCCCTGGCCAATGGCAATTGTGCAACCCTTTCCCGCCAATTGAGCTACTTGTGCCGTAAAATTCCCCGACCCCAAGCCGATCACAATCTTTTCCCCTGGCCTTAATCCCAAGCAGCTCAAAAGTTCCTCACTCACATAAACCTTATTTCCCCTAGGTGCGTTCACCGCTTCCCCTACCCCCTTTCCAATCTATCACCTGCAACAATTCTATGTCCAAAGCAGGAAAAAGGTGACTTTACCACGGTTTAACAGTTACCCTGCTTATGCATACATATAAAGTATAAATCAACTCCATATTGGCCAAGGAGGCATATGCAAATGGATATTGGCATTCTCTTACCGTTCCCGGTGGATCAAATGGACCCGAAAAATTCCCTTTATCTGAAAAGATTAGCGGAAATCGCACACCTCCGCGGAATTCGTTGCCTGCTATTTACCTTAGAGGATACGGACCTGGAACAAAACCAAGTTCATGCCCACACCTTAGCACCAACTGGAGAGTCGACTTTTCACTATAATGGTCCTTATTCTTTACCCCCGGTTATCTACAACCGGCTTGATACCAACTATTTAGCCACCCCCGAAGCCAGGGCTGTGTTTGAACACTTTGTCCGCCATCTTTACCTGCAACGGCCTCAAATTAAAATCTTCAATCTCCATCACATTAACAAATATGAGTTTTACCGGCTATTCTCTCATATTAAGGAACTAAATCGATATTTACCTGACACCCAAATCTATGATCCCCAAGCACTGTCCCTCTTTTTGGAAAAACACAAATCCATATTACTGAAGCCTTTTAACCTTTCCCTTGGAAAAGGTATTTGTCAAATCAATAAGGAAAACGGCAGTTTACTGATTAAATTCCGGGTTAACAAGCAACTCTATCACGGTCATAGTCCGGATCTCGCTACCCTGCTTAAGTTTCTGCCGCAGGTAATGTTGCAAGACCAGTACCTGATGCAGGAGCGAGTTGATTTAGCCACACTGGACGATAATCCGATCTTTTTCCGGGTCCATCTGTTTAAAAAACAAAAAGCTGCCTGGCGAATATCTGCAATAAGCGGTAGAGTAGGCAATAAACATGATTACCTGGTTACATATACCGCAGGAGCAGTATTTATGGAGTATCGCACTCTCTTACAACAAGTTTTTGGTGCAAATGCCAAAAAAGTCGAAGCTGAAATAATAATTGCCAACTTATTGGCCGCTCAAATCCTTGATGCAGAAAGTCCCTACCTCCTGGGTGAATTGGGTGCAGATATAGCAGTTGCCAAAAACGGAGAGGTCAAAATTATTGAGATAAACTATAAGCCCGGTTGGAGCCAGTATGACGACACCATTGCCATCCAAACCCAAATATGCCACCACTTCTTAGATTTTTGTACCTCATTGCCGGACTCAGAATAAGGGAAGGTGTAAAAAATGAACATCGGCGTTTTGCTGCGCCAACCTATTGAAAAAATGGGCACCCTTGAAGGCACCCCCTGGAAACGATTGGCCACAGTAGCTCTAGAATCAGGCCACTGCTGCCACTTTTTCACGCTCAACGATATAGATATAGAAAACAAATTGGTTTTCGCCAGTAAAATTCGCCCTGCCAATGAACTTTGCTGGCAGACTAGATTAAACCCTATTCCCACAATTATATACAATCAATTGGACTGCAACAGCCTACCGACACCGGCCGCACAAGCATGCTTTGCAAAATTTGTCCACTTCCTTTTCCGGGAACAACCGCAGATAAAGATTTTTAATTTGCACCAGCTCGACAAATATCAAGCTTACCAAACAATTGCCAAATATAAAAGCTTGTGCGGTTATCTCCCCGCAACCCAGCTCTATGACCAAGAGACCTTGCTTAAATTCATCAAAAAATATAAAAACATCTATATCAAACCGCTAAATCTTTCTCTCGGCCAAGGTATCTGTCAAGTTATGACCACTACAGAAGGATATGCGGTCAAGTTTCGTCTCAAAGGCAAACTCTGCTTGGGCCAGGCAAAAACATTAGCAACACTCTTATCCTTTCTGCCCAAAATAATGACAGGGGAGCAATATCTGGTTCAAGAAACCATTGACCTTGCTACGGTAAATGGTGATCTTCCTTTTCTTTTTCGGGTGCACCTTTTTAAAAACCAACAAGGTAATTGGTCAGTTGCTGCCATAATTGGTAGGGTCGGAACCGGCAAACATGATTATCTCATTAGTCCTCGCTTCGGCGGTTATTTACAAGAACATCGCGAACTCTTGGCGCAAGCCTTTAATACCAAGGCTGCAAAGATTATGGAAAAAATCGTTAGCGTTAATTTAGCTATTGCTCCGGTTTTAGAACAAGAAAGCCCTTATCTGTTAGGCGAACTGGGTACGGATACATTAGTGGATAAATATCAACAGGTAAAAATCCTGGAAATAAACTACAAACCCAATTGGAGCTTGTTTAATGATTTCCCCCACATCCAAACAAAACTCTCCCAGAGTTTTCTCTCCTTTTGTAGCTATCTGCATGTTATGCAATGAGCCATAGAAAAAGGGGCCCCAACTTTGGGGACCCTTTTTTTGACTTTTCCCGTTGTTATTGCAGAAGCGGTAACTGCGGTGGGAAAAGGTTTTCCGGTGGGCAAACAAACTCCTGCGGGAAGGCTTCACAAGGAGATACCGGGCAGAAGCCAAATGTCGGTACAAGCAACTTCACAGTGGCTTCCACTTGGATGATCTTACAGAGTTTTTTCAAGATCCGGATTACTGCCGGTGTTTCGGTAGAACCAGGATCAATAATCAATACTGGCTCACAGAAAGTATCTACTATTTCACAGACCGGTGTTGTTCCTTCAGGTGCAAATAAGGTTACGGAAGCAAAATTAGCCGGTTGTTCAAAGGTAGTGCTGCCAACTACTTGGCCCGCTGCATTTACTACTGTTACCGTACCGCTAACAAATTGCGCCACATCGATTGTGCGGAAGCCTTCCGGATCAGGATCCCGCAAGGGGAACAATACCTCACAAACAGCACTGGTTACTTCACAACCAATAGCATCAGTGGGAAGTAATGCCCGCCCAAGATCCACTTCCACAGTATCAGGGAGTTCCTCCAGCCGGAAACACTGATCATAGACTTTCTCTACCCGGATACAGTCAATTTGTAACGGGGTACCTGGCTGGATTTGTTGAATTTCAGCCATGGTTTTCACTCCTTTCTCTTTATCGAGGCGGAATATGCCTCGTTCTTTTCAATGGGTGCCGTGTGTTAACGTTCTTGTTTTTAATAATCATTTGTCAGCCCCATATCTACTTTCAGTATATGACGGTCAATGACAGTGGTGCATGTTGAAAAAATATTTCTGCAGCCTTCCCAACATTCATAAAGCCAATACTTCCCAGGCTCCTTTATTTTTAGCAGCGGGGCAGTTCCCTGTACCTTATCAGAGCCAAAGCTTGTCCTGTTAATTTTCTTGCCTATTCTCCTACCTTGTCTAGCCTGTCCAAAATTGTCTATAATTCTAAATAGGCGTAGGTATTGAATAATGGCAACTGCAACGCCAACGTTCTTTCACAACAGAATCGAGTCACAAATTTGACTACCCAGTGACTAAGCAAGACCGGGCTTTGTCCTTTGCTAGTGACTGGAAAAAAGGAGGCACATCATGTCCAAGTTTAAGCAAGTAATGTTCTTGACTCTGGTTACCTTAATCGTGCTGACGGTGATGGCCCCTGCTAGCGCCCTAGCTGCAGGCAAGTGGGTTTCGGCAAGCGATCTTTGGGATTGGAGCGGCAGTGCACCCACAGATCCCAAACCGCCGGTTGATCCCAAGCCACCGGTTGACCCGGATCCGGTTCCAAATCCGCAACCAAATCCTCCATCTGGTGGAAACTTTAAGAAAGTCGGTGACTTGATGAACCCGCCGGCACCAAAACCATCAGATCCTAAACCGTCAGATCCTGGTCAATTACCTCCCCTACCCAGAGGTTTAACCAGTGAAGAACAGCAAATGATCAACGCCGTAAATCAGGAAAGAATTGCTGCCGGATTACAACCTCTTACCGTTGATATGGAGTTGGTGCGGTTAGCCCGGATGAAAGCTGAAGACGTTGCCGAATATAATTATAGTGGCCACAATTCACCGACCTATGGTTCACCATCTTATATGGCAAGACAAGCAGGATACAAATTTACCCGCCTTGGGGAAACAATTGTCAAGGCAGGTTCAACTACCCACGGACATCGGCTGTTAATGAACAGTACAGCTCACCGGAACATTTTACTGAGCCCAAACTATAGCAAAATCGGTACCGGTGTGGCTCACTATAATGGACGAAATAACATCCAGACAGGTATAGCTGCAGTACATTTATTGGCCAGCTAATAGATCTTGATCGACTGACTGGACCTTAATCTTTTTTTGCCCAGCCTTAGCTTGCTTATGGCAAAGCTAAGGCTTTTTTATATTTTATAGAATATTTAATTGCTCCCTACTATACTTCCACCGCTATCTTCCGCTTGGCATAGTTCAAGTTTCCTATATTTGTCCCCTTATGGCCATGACCTGCATAATATATTGCAGGCTGAATAGGTAATAAGCTATTGACCAGAAAAAGGAGGGAAGCAAGTATGAAAGCAAAACCCAAAAAAATGGAGCAACTCGGTAAAAAGGTTAATCAAAAAAAAGTCAGTGAATTAACCCCTAAAAAACGCAGCAAGTGAAGACCCAATAAGCCTGACAGTATGTTGGGTAAAGATATTCCAGGTTTTCCGGGCAAACGCAAATAGAACTTCTTTGGCCTGAAAAACTACCCTTACCCAAGGGAATTCATATATTACCAATGGGGAAAACCATGTTTTCCCCACCCTTTATTACAGAAAAAATCATGCACAATCTTATTTCTCAATTGCATAATATGTAAGGGCTGCATCAGTCAACCTTAACAAAGCTCAGAGCAAATAATTCTATTAAGAACATAATTAGGAAAGGAGTGAAATTATATGCACCAAAAAACAATCGCCAGCGGCGAAAAATATTTTACTGGATATTACCAAATTCCTGCGCCGTATGGAAGTCAAATTATTGACTGGCAAATTGATAATTTTCATATGTACGCGTCACTTCTCAACCAACAGGAAGTTATTGTTTATGGGTCTTTTTCATTAATACTCTGCTATTCCCGTTCTGCTGTTGACCTTACGGAAAAAATATATGAAGTTTCGACAACCAGCCACAGCATCGTAGAAACAATCCGCTTTAACTGGCAACTGCAAAAAAGTATTAGTGCCTTTGATTATAAAATAAAAACAGACCCCCATAGCTTCACCCTTTGGCGCTGCGACATCGAACCGATCCCGGAAAAAAATTATAATCCTTATAGTATTCAAGGGTTAGCCAATTTAATAAATCCCCAACCCTCCACATTTAATGTAACTGTGAAAGGTCCACTGAAAATAGTACTATACATAGAAGATACCCTGCCGATTGCCGAATCAAAGCAACCATCATCTGAAGCGGAAACATTTAATAGCCATAAATTAAAACAGCTATTCCAAGAAGCATGGGCAGCGCAAGAAGATAATTTGATCGAAAGACTGAAAGCTTATTGGGAGGAGGTATTAAATATGCAGGAAGAAAAGCTGACGCAAAAGTTCTCCCCGCTAATTTCTGAAAACACTACTGCCCATACCGCAACCAATAAAAAACAAGCAAAAGAAAAACCAAAACAACAATCCGCAACAAGTACCCAACCGAAAAATAAACCGCCTGCCCAGCATTATTCTTTTCTTCCCAAGCACAGCAGTCACGCCTCACATGATTTACCTGGCAAACAACATCCAATCGCTTCGGAACAAAGGGCAATAAATTCCAAACAAGACCAATCTGCAAAAATAAAACCTAAAAACCAATCTGCCGCAACAATCCCAAAGGAGCAACCGATCAAAAGCATTGGGCTAACAGGGAAAAAGTGGCCCGACTTATCAAGACTGCAACCGCCGCCAAAGCCCTCCGGCTCCGGGTGAGGTGCAAACATAGCGCCTGACAGTTTGTCAGGCCTGCTCAATCTTTTGAGCATGACAAATATGCAAAAATCCAAGCTGCCCATGTCTAAACAAGATTCAACTCATCCAACTTATTTCCCGTCTAAACCGCAAAAATAAATAAACTCACAATGTAAAACCTATAGGGAGGTGGCAAAGTAATGACCAAAATTCACCTCCTCCAGGCCACAAACCCTTTTACTCATAATCTTATTGTAGCTACCGAGCCATATCCGCAAAAAGTGACCGCCTCCATTATTGACAGCAGTCTTCACCCACAGATCCTGGATGAAGGTAGTGTTTTAATACAGGGCAAATATGATTTGCTGATAGAATACAGTACCCCGAATAAGGATAAACAGGTGATCCGTAAGGTTCAATCAATTACAGAGAAAGTCCCAATTGAAGTAATTCCTGACCTGCCGCACCTGATGGGAAAATTAAACCCCGGCGAACGATGGAATTTGACCGCTGCCATTACAAATCCGAATATTGTGTTGGAACCGATTTGCCCTAAAGGAGCAATAATCACCGACGAAGGTATCCGTAGTCTCTGTCTTATTCCCCAAGCAATCTCCCTGGAAATCACAGGGGAAATTACCATTGACGGTTGGCTGGAAAAACAAGCTGCTCTGCCAACTGTTGAACATGCAGGCCGGACAGCGCAGGAAACAGATAAAGCTGACAACCTGCTTTCTGCGCGTGCCAATTATGATTTAGAAGAACCAAAAGCAGGGCAACAAAAACTACAGCAAACAACCGCATCAAAATCGCAGTACTATTGGGGGCACAGCCTTTACCCCGCCAGCAAAATTTCTATCTGCACCCGCAGAAAGCAAAACCTAGTAAGGGATCTGGAGCAGTATAAAAAAAGAAAAACCAAAATAAAGCCAACAGTACCAAGATAACAATGATTTTTCTCTGTCAACATATATTCTAGCACACTGTTTTATCCCAAACTGCATATTATGAAAGCAAACACTAGCTACCAAAAGTTTCTCCCCAAGTTGCTGGAATAAATTTACAGATAGAAAATAAAGGGGGTACGCAAATATGGGCAAGAAAACGGAAAAAAAGGTTAAAGACATTCTTTGGTTGAGTGGTAGTATACCAGAAAAGAAAGCTGCAAAGAAAAGCAAAAAATAAATATTAAAGCTCGATTTAGATAAATTTGTACACCATTTGGGGGAAGGAGGTAAGCAAAATAATGATCGAAGAAGTAGGTCCGGCTAAACTAATTTACGCAGCAGATGAAGAACCAATACAACATCATCGTTTGCCAAGAGAAGTAGGTCCGGCTAAACTGCGCTATGCCCCGGATGATGATGAAATAAAACAAGGAGATATAAGTCCAACCAATGAGCAAACTCCTGACAAGCTAACTAAGGCTATGACAACAGATAAACCGGAAACAAAGGCAACCGACACCGGTAGAAAAAAACCTACCCCTTACTATACCATCAGAAGCAAAGCTAAAGTAAAGAAAGGAAGGGATATTATGGCAAAAAAAGTAATGTTAAAGGTTGAAGACCTCTTACGGGCAGGGCGGAGTCACTTTGAAATACCTAAGTCGCAACAAGAAGCGATGAAAGCACAAAAAAAGGCCGGTAAAAAACGCTGGTGAGGGTAGGCAGTCTATTCCCGAACCAGGATTCGGTTCGCAGCTTTGAAAAACGGGGAACTGAGACAATAAGTTCCCCCTTATTCTTGTCCTTTAACCTCGGCCAACAATCCGGTAACCGGTGCCAAAAAGTTTGGGCAGTACGATTAGTTGTAGACGGCGGCGCCCTGGAATACCTTAACTAAGATACGAAGAATGGTTCTCTTATAAATTGAGAACCATTCTTTACATTTTACTTATTAGATTTTTTTGCCATTGCATTTTTCGCCTGGGCAACAATTTCCTCTACCGTTAAGCCGTATTTTTGTAATAGTTCACCCGGCGCACCCGATTCGCCAAAGGTATCTTTAATCCCCACCCTGTGCACCGGCACTGGATATTCCTCCGCAATCACCTCTGCCACTGCACTGCCTAAACCCCCGATTATACTATGCTCTTCCGCTGTAACAATAGCCCCGGTTTCTTGGGCGGCAGTTACCAATGCGTACCGATCAATAGGTTTTATAGTGGACATATTTAATACCCTGGCTTCGATACCTTCTTGCTCCAACAATTGGGCAGCTTCCAAGGCGACACCTACCATATAACCGCAAGCCACAACCGTAACATCGTTACCATCCCGCAGCAGTGCAGCCTTACCGATGGAAAATTGGTAATCCCTAGACAAAATAACCGGCACCTTAGGGCGGCCTAGGCGTAGGTAAACCGGCCCTTTATGTGCCGCTGCAGCTTTTACCGCCAACCTGGTTTCTACTGCATCAGCGGGAACAATAACCGTCATCCCCGGTAAGGAACGCATGAGCGAAATATCTTCTACCGACTGGTGAGAAGCGCCGTCTTCCCCTACCGTTAGCCCCGCATGGGAAGCGGCAATTTTCACATTAAGTTGTGCGATGCAAACAGAATTTCGCACCTGGTCAAAGGCGCGGCCAGTAGCAAAAACAGCAAAGGTGCTGGCAAAGGGGAGCTTTCCCGCTGCAGCCAGACCGGCAGCCGTTGCAATCATATTGGCTTCAGCAATACCCATATTAAAAAACCGTTCCGGAAATACTTTGGCAAACTCTGCAGTTCGCGTCGAACCTGAGAGATCAGCGTCTAAAACTACCAAATCTAAATTTGTTTTCCCCAATTCTGCCAGCGTCTGCCCATAAGCATCTCTGGTGGCTATTTTTTCGGTCATTATGTAAAAATCCTCCCTCCTGAATACTAGGCCAACTCCTGCAAGGCTTGACGGACTTGGTCTTTATTGGGAGCCTTCCCGTGCCAAGCCGCCACATTCTCCATAAAAGAAACCCCTTTGCCTTTCACGGTATTGGCAATAATCATTGTTGGTCTTCCCTTGATCCCTTGGGCGATATCTAAAGCAGTAAGGATTTCGGTAAAATCATGGCCATTGATATTCACTACATGCCAGCCAAAGGCAGCCCATTTTTCAGCCAGTGGCTCGGTATTCATCACATCCCGTACTTGCCCATCAATCTGCAGGCCGTTAAAATCAAGAAAAGCAGTCACATTAGCAAGGCCATAATGGGCTGTAGCCATGGCAGCTTCCCATACTGATCCCTCATTCACTTCTCCATCGCCTAACACCACATATACCCGATAATCCTTTTGATCAAGTTTCCCCGCCAAAGCCATACCGTTGGCTACCGCTAAACCCTGGCCCAAAGAACCGGTAGACATCTCCACACCCGGCGTATTATTCATATCCGGATGTCCTTGCAGGCGGCTGCCAAGTTTTCGCAATGTCTTTAACTCTGCTACGGGAAAATAACCCTTTTCAGCCAAAACTCCATACAGAGCCGGGCAGGCATGTCCCTTCGAAAGAATAAACCGATCCCGCTCCGGCCAAGCAGGATTTCTTGGATCTACCCG
The DNA here is from genome assembly GCA_050951765.1 of bacterium. GTDB lineage: Bacteria > Bacillota > DTU030 > DTU030 > JBMNJR01 > JBMNJR01. The sequence continues at coordinate 244,812 of JBMNJR010000003.1, forward strand.
CATCACCGCGAAATATAAAGCAGTAACGATTTCTACAATGGACAATGCTCCCCCAGGATGGCCAGAGCCGGCCTCAGCCACCATGGTAATAATATGCCGGCGTACTCTTTTTGCCATTTCTTCCAGCATTGCCAGCTTTTCTGTTGTCAGCTGCATATATCCCTTCCTCCTTTGCATGCAAACATATCTATGACATTTAATGCTTACTCCGCCATACCTGCCAGGCAAAACGGGGTAAAGCCAACATCCTCACCGCCCGTTGCGGTTGGGTAACCAATCGGTAAAACCATTCTAAGCCTAACTTGCACATCCAAGAAGGAGCTCGTTTAACTCTTCCGGCAAAGACATCCAAACTGCCTCCTACTCCAATGGCCACCGGAACCCCCAGTTTCTTTCCCCGCCGGTGAATCCAGATTTCCTGTTTTGGCATCCCTAAGCCGACCAACAACAAATGCGGAGCTGCCGCTTTGATGTCCTGCTCTATTTTTACCCCGGCTTGCTCATCAAAATACCCATGATGAAAACCAACAATATTGAGACCGGGGAATTGCGCTGCTAACTTAGCTGCCGCCTCCTCTGCAACTCCCGGTGCTCCCCCCAAAATATAAACACCGTAACCTTTCTCAGCAGCCAATTGTAACAACCTCTGGGTCAACTCTATACCCGGAACTCGCTCCGGCAATGGCTGCCCCAGCTTTTGGGCAGCCCAGACCACCCCAATACCATCTGCCACCACTAAATCTGCCGCCTTTACCGCTTGCGCCAAATCCTTATCCTGCTGTGCCAGCATCACCCCTTCCGGGTTAGCGGTCACCACCTGGTGCGCAGCAGTTGAATCCAGAAAGGTGGCAATACGTTCCACTGCCACCTTCAGGGTTACCTGATCAAAGGGAACACCTAGAATATGTACCCGAGCTTGTTGCAGAAAAATCACCTCCTCAACAGCTCTGCCACCAATTTGCTGTTCTCATGGGCTAGCTCCACCAACTCCCGGCCTTTTTCCCTTAAGGAATCTCGAATCCGATTCCGGTTAATCCATACTTGATCCAAACAAGCAATAATTTCCGCTCCGGTTACTGACTGTACCATTCCTGCCACAGGCTGCCCGATCAATTGCAGGAAATCCTCCACCTTGGGGTCATAGACTAAACCGGCTAAAGGCACCCCCTGGGCAGCGGCAAAGATCAGGGCATGCAACCGCATACCTAAAACCATATCCATGCTCCCGGTAATTCCCATCAATTCTTGTGCTGTATAACTGCCCGCCAAAATTTTTGCAGGAGATTTCATCATACCTGCCACTTCCTGGGCTACCGGCACATCTGCCGGAGACTGTAGCGGCAGAAATATAATCCGTGCACCACATCTTTCCACTAACCAATCAGCAGCCTCGGCAACCGCCTGCTTATAAGCCTGATATTTTTTCCAACTGCGCAAGGAAATGCCTATTAAAGGTCGATCGAAGGCAACACCTTCCCGGGCTAATATTTTTCTGACCTGTTCTTGTGCAGCTGGTTCCAGGCAAAAAACCTGGTCTGCTGTCACCTTGATTTCCGGTCTATTAACCCCCAGCTTTTGCAAAGTCTGCCGCGAAGCCGCCTCCCGCACAGTAATCAAATCAACCCGGTTAGCCACCTGGGCAGTGAGAAAACGATTAACAGGACGGCGAATCGGCCCTACTCCCTGCCCAAAGAACATAACAGGCGTGCCGCAAAACTTGGCTAAAACCACTACGCCCAAATAATATACCAGCGAACGGGAACTGGTAACATCCTGTAAAATACTACCGCCACCGCTGAGCAATAAATCAGCCTGCTTAAGTGCCAGAATAATTCCAAACAAGTTTGTCCGGGAAATAGCTTTAACCTTGTGTTGCGCAGCAGTTTGCACCGGATTGCCGGAAATAACAGTCATTTCCACCTGCCCCAAATAACGGCGCAAAGAACTAACCATTGCGGTCAAGATGGCTTCATCGCCGGCATTATTATATCCAAAATACCCGGAAATCACCAGTCGGTGCGGATGGTGTCTTGCCTTATTTGCTTTTCCATAACCATCCATGACCGAAAACCTCCGTTCTTATTCAGTGTAACAGGAAGGAAAAAATCGGGAAACACCCATACGGACATTTCCAGCAAGATGGATGCTAATTTAGTTCCAGTACCGATGGAGTCGTTTATTGCTTATCTCAGGTTAAGCTATTTACACTGAACTAACCCGCCCTAATTTCCCCGCCTTTTTTAGCGTCGGGTGCCAAAGGGCGGCTAAGTCTTGTATGGACTTGACTAACATTTAGAGGAGGTTAAACCCCTCTAAATGAAGTCACGTTCGACAAAGACGGCGATTGAGCATGCCCGCCCGACCTTTTATTGTAGTTATTCAGTCGGAGGGCGGCCACGGTCACCGGAGCCAGCGGCAAAATTAGGCTAGCCGGACAAAGTGTTTTCAGCGTAGTGATCAAGCACTACTATCTTCAGAATTGGCTAAGCTAAGGACAGTATTGAATAGGCCCAAAACCAACCAAAACATGATGATAATTTTAGGTAAATATAGAACGCTTTCAAACATCCCAAAAGCCAGCATCCCCACCAGCGAAGACACCCCGGCTACCAACAGACACCGTTCAAAATGGCCAATCTGGGTGAAAATCCGCTTAACCGCCCCTTTGAGGGTACTGCCAAGGTAAAGGAGCAGGGCCATGAGGCCAAATAATCCGGCTTCCACTGCCATTTGTAAATACGTATTATGGGAATGGTAAGGAAACTTAGTACGGTCAAAGGCAAAATACGGATAAACCACTCGGAATGCCCGGTGCCCCAAACCTACCCCAGTTGCCCAATACTCCTTAATCATATTCAATGTTTCCTGCCAAACAACAATCCGATGCGCATTGGAAGAATCGCTGAGGCTAAAGATCGAAATGAGGCGCACCCAAAGGACATCAATCTGCAGTACAAATGGGAGCAGCAAAAAGCAACCGCCAATTCCAACCCACACTAATCGCTTGTCTACCAACAAAGCAAAGGCAGCCAAGCTAAAGGCAATGGCAACCCATCCCGAGCGGGAAAGGGTCAAAACAAGACAGAGAAGCTGGATTAAGGCTATACCGCTAAAAAACAACCGCTGCCTCCACCCTCTGTGATACCAAATCAAGGCAAGAGTAAAGGGGATAATAAACACCAAATACTCCGCCAACACATTAGGGTTACCAAAGGTAGAATAAGCCCGGGTAGTTATTCCCGGATGCAAGGTTGCATCCACCCAACTGGTCTCCCCCGGCACTCCGATCACATAACCATAAATGCCGTATAGAGATACGAAAAAAGAGGCCACGATTAATGACAACAAAAACAATTTGACCTGGCTGCGCCTGACCAAAATATTTTGCATAAGCAGCATGATTGCTAAACCAAGTAAATGCAACAATACTTCCCGCAAGCTATAGCCTAATGTTACCGAGGTCAAGCCACTGAAAAATAATAGAAGTAAGAAAAGATATAGAAAAGGATTATCAACAAACTGTAATTGCTGCGATCTATTGTTTACGCAAAGCTGAAAAACAAAAGAACCTAAAACCAACCCCAAAAGTAAGGTGAATGCCAAATTGGGGAAAAAAGGCAAAGTAAACGGAACTAATAATAGGCCAAGGAAAACGTTATTTAAAACCACCAATACTCCCATAGCCATTAATAATACTTTTGCCACTTCCAGAGCGGGGAATAACAATAACAAAAAACCAACCCCCACACCGGCCATCAAGCTTAAGAGCCGGACTTGTCTCACATACGACCAGGCTAATTTCATTGACATCCGCTCCTCAATCTTCAATGGCTGTCATAAATGCCCAAAATTTTCCCAGTAAACTGTCTGACCAAAACACCCACCGCCGTGGCCAACAAAAAGCAACTAGCTTTGTTAATAGCAATACCAGACCACCCACATAAAACCTATAGGTACGGAAAACAATTCCGCCAAGTAATAGGACAGCCCCTAAACCCGAGCAAAAAGCAAAATATATTGCTTCCCGCCCCCTATTCCCTTCAGTTGTCAAAGCAAAAACAGCACTGCCTTCAGCAGCAGGCTGAAAGTATTGCCCCACTGTAGCGATCATACTGGCAAAAAGCTGCAAACACCTTCTTAAACCACTATAGAAAAAACTACAGGCAAACCATTGGGGACGTTCTGCCAAGACTAAAAATATAAACCAACTGTGGCCGGCTGCCGTAACTATACCAGCGCAAAGGCAGTTTATGAAGCGGAGCATAAAGCTATTGCGCCATATTTTAACTAAAATACTGTATTCCCACATCAGTACTTTCTCCTTTTATTCCAATAATTCCATACCATAAACCACAGTCTCCACCTGATAAGTTTGGGTTCGAATAACGGGAGTAATACCGATCCTGATCTGCTGGCCGGTTATCCGCACATATTCTGCCGTGACTTCTGCCTGGGCAGCCACTGTCAATAAAACATCATACCGCCCAGGAACTTCAGCTTCTACCAACTCCCCCGCAGCAGTAGCCACTATCTCTGTTGCCGGCATTACTTTTTTCTCAATAATTGTGCCAAAAAAACCATTACTATTTTTTTCCCGCACCCGGTCATCCACTTTGATTGCATCAACCGTTGGCTGCCTTACCCCTTCTACCAATAAATCCACTTTCACGTTTTTTAGCTCCGGCTGGTACTCCGGATTGACGCGGAGAAATTTATAAGCTCCTGCTGCCAAGACCACTCCTAAAATCAATAATACTGCTAAATCAATAATATTAATAAAACCAAATAAGCGACCTCTCTCATCCAACATATCCTTACCTCCTTGTCCCCTGCAAAATTGCCCGGTAGATTTCTATATGCCTTTTTGCCAAATTCTCAGTGGTAAAATTGTCCTTAACGTGCTTATGAAAAGCCTCGCCTATGCTTTGCCGCAGACTTGGATCTGCCAATAACTTATTTAACAATGCTGCCAGTTGCTTGCTATCGCCGGGAGGAAATAAAAAACCATTTTCTCCGTCTTTAATTAACTCCGGGATCCCCCCTACAGCAGTAGCCACAGTAGGCAACTTAAACCAGGCGCCCTCCAAGAGAACATAGGGGAAACTCTCGCTATTGGATGGTAAAACATTGATATCGATGGCATTAAAGTAATTCCCCGGTTCATGCAGATATCCGCTGAAACAAAGCGCCTCTTTTACCCCCAATTGCTCTGCCAACCTAATTAAACTATTTTTCTCTTCCCCGTCGCCGGCAATGAGGAACCGGGTATTGGGAAACTCGGCTAAAACCTGGGGAATGGCTTTTACCAAAACGGTTTGCCCCTTTACCGGATGTAAACGCCCCATGGTACCAATTAGACTAGCCCCCTGGGGCAAATCAATACCCAATTGAGCGCAAAAAACCTCCCGTCTTTGACCGGATATAGGCGGCTTATGCAAGTCAAGGCCGTTGTACACAGTGAACACCCGTTCCGGAGCAAAACCGCGGCCGATTAACATCTTGCGAAAATGTTCGGAAACTGCAACATAATAGTCAAAATACCTGAGTGCCAATTTATTAAGATTGGTATAAACAATTTGCTTATAAATGTTTCCGAGGAAATCCAACTGGTAGTCACTATGGATAGTGGTTACAAAGGGAATATCCACATTCCGATGCAAAATTGCCGCCAGGAAATTCGATCTGGAACCATGGCTGTGAATAATGTCAAAACCCTCAGTTTTAATTAGCTGGCGTAATTTCTTAATTACACTCAGATCATACCGCTGTTTTTGCTGGATCAAAATTGTGGGAATACCCCGCTCCAAAGCCTCTCGATAAACAGGACCATCAAGAAAGCAGACGAGCTGCACGTCAAGCTCATGCCTCAATGCATGCAACAAGCCGATAATATGTGATTTCCCTCCACCTATATCACCACCACCGGTTAAGTGCAGAACCTTCATTTCCAATCACTCCCGCCGAGGTTGACCTTAATAAGTTCGTTATCCGGCCTCGCATTTCCTGCTCACCGTTCATTATCCCCAAATTTACCAACAAAACAAACCCCCTGCCCTAAGCACTACAGCAAGGGGTAGTTTGCAAATAACTTGAGCTAGATTATTATCCTGAGTTATACTACCGAATCTCATACCCTCCGCGAACTAACAAGATTATATCAGTTACGGCAAACACCCCGCGGCCATCATCCCGCGGCACCAATAACAAATGATTGGCAGGTATACGTGCTCCTTGAGCCAAATCCTTGCCACCGGTCAAATCGGCCAATCCGCCTAAAGGGCTGGTAATGGCCTCTGCTTGCCCACCCCGTAAAATCAGCTCCGTGCCGCCATCCGCCAGTAAACTTTGACCGGCGATTAATTCCACCACCTGTAATTGCACATATTTATCCACATAACTCTTGGCCACAACCGGATCAGCCTCCGTACCGGGACCGCTTCCTTGTGCCCACACTACACCTGCCAGTAATACAGCTGCCAATAGCATTGTCAATGGGATTAATACCCTTTTGCTTTTCATGCTTTACCCCTCCCAAGCATCTTAATTAATAGGACCGGAAACAGTTCCCCGCCACAGCTACTTTTTTATTTTTTGCCGCAAATAGGCATAAATAAAGGGATCTAAATTACCATCCATTACACTATCTATGTTGCCCATTTCCACCCCGGTCCGGTGGTCTTTAATCAGCTTATACGGCTGAAAAACATAAGAACGGATTTGACTGCCCCAGGCAATCTCCTGTTGTTCCCCACGCATTTGGGCAAGCTCCGATTCCCGTGCCCGCTGTTCCAATTCAAACAGACGCGCCTGCAAAATTTTCATGGCCGTAAGACGATTGGAATGTTGCGAGCGCTCGCTTTGACACGAAACCACCAACCCTGTTGGCAGGTGGGTAATCCGTACCGCAGAATCCGTCTTGTTCACATGCTGGCCCCCGGCGCCACTGGCACGAAAGGTATCGATCCGTAAATCACTGGGGTTTATCTCTACCGCCGTATCATCTTCCACATCAGGCAATACCTCCACTGCGGCAAAAGATGTATGTCGCCGCCCGGAGGCATCAAAGGGAGAAATTCGCACTAACCGGTGGACTCCCGTCTCTCCTTTCAGATAACCATATGCATTCTCACCACTAATCAATAAGGTAGCGCTTTTCACTCCAGCTTCATCCCCGGCTAGTAGATCAAGGACTTCCACCTTATATCCATTTTTCTCCGCCCACCGGGTATACATCCTTACCAGCATTTCTACCCAGTCTTGGGCTTCAGTGCCTCCCGCACCGGCATGCAGGGTTAAAATGGCATTATTCTGATCATATTCCCCGTGTAACAGTGCAACTAATTCCATTTTCTCCACTCGATCGGCCAGCGTAACCAATTCTTTTTCCGCTTCCAGCAAAACTTCCTGCTCCCCTTCTTCCTGCCCCAGTTCTGCCAGAATCCGCAGATCTGCAACCGCCCGCACCAAATCTTGATATGCCTGCACCGAATTCCGCAAGCTTGTCAACTCTTGCATGACCTCTTGGGCAGCATTAGGTTCATCCCAAAAATTAGGCTTGGTGCTTTTTGCTTCTAAAATTTCGATCTGCTCTTCTTTTGCCGCCAAGTCAAAGAGAGACCCTCACTTCCGCTAATTTTGCCGCTAGATTATCTACTTCCCGCAGCAATTCATCATAAAGCATCATATTATCCCTCAACCCCTTTATTATTTGCCACTATAAGGAAAGATTTATTTGCCAACCTAGATGGCTAATTCTTCCCACAACAACGCTTATATTTCTTTCCACTGCCACATGGGCAAGGGTCATTGCGCCCTATTTTCTTCCCTTCCCGGCGAACCGGAGCGGCAGGGCCGGCTTTGTCCCCCTGCTCACCTGTTACAACCGCCTGCTGTCTTCGCTGGGGCTGTTTGTGCACATTAACCTTAAAAGCATAGCGAACAATGTCTTCCCTGATCCGGGCAATCAAACCCTGAAACATTTGATAAGCTTCATGTTTATACTCGGTCAAGGGGTCTCGCTGGCCGTAAGCCCTAAGTCCAATTCCCTCCCGGAGCGAGTCCATTACATCCAGATGTTCCATCCACTTACTATCCACCACCCTGAGAATAACAACCCGTTCCATTTCCCGCATGGCTTCTTCCCCAAAAGCCTCTTCCCGCTGTTGATAATACGCTTTAGCTTTTTCCATAATTAAGTTGTGCAGATCTTCCCGTTCAATACCCTTTATCTCCTCAATATCTACAAAGCCCTGCTCCCACATACTCTGTTCCAGGGCAGTAAGCAAACCGGGCAAATCCCAATAATCGGGAGTCATATCCCGGTTACAATAACTGTCCAGCAAATTATCAACCACATCGCCGGTCATGGCCAAAATATTGTCTTTTAGATCACGTCCTTCCAAAACATCCCGCCGCTGTTGGTAGATAACTTCCCGCTGCTTATTAATCACATCATCATATTCCAAAAGGCGTTTGCGGATACTGAAATTCCTTGCTTCCACTTTCCGCTGGGCATTTTCAATCGCCCGCGTAATCAGCCGGTGTTCGATGGGCTGATCCTCCTCCAGCCCCAACCGTTCCATAATGCCGCTGATATTGTCAGAACCGAAAAGCCGCATCAAGTCATCTTCTAAGGAGAGATAAAATCTTGATGAACCAGGATCGCCTTGCCGCCCTGCCCGCCCCCGCAGCTGGTTGTCAATCCGCCGCGCTTCATGCCGCTCAGTGCCAATAATATGCAATCCCCCAAGTTCCACAACTCGCTTATGTTCTTCATCGGTTTCCAATTTTTTTTGCGCAATAACCCGTTGCACTTCTTCTGGAGTAACCTCTATTCCCTCCCGTTGTGCCAATTCCTTCCGCGCTAAAAATTCCGGATTGCCGCCCAATAATATATCTGTGCCTCGTCCGGCCATATTAGTGGCAATGGTCACCATACCCAGCCGTCCTGCTTGCGCTACAATTTCCGCTTCCTTTTCATGATACTTGGCATTCAAAACATTATGGGGTATACCCCGCTGCTGCAGCAAGCGGCTTAAGTATTCCGATTTTTCAATGGAAACCGTACCGACCAAAGTCGGTTGACCCCTGCCATAGCATTCTACAATCTCCTCTACCACTGCCCGGAACTTGGCTTTTTCATTTTTGTAGACAACATCTGGATAATCTACCCTAATCATTGGCTCATTGGTTGGAATCACTACCACATCAAGACCATAAATTTTCCGGAATTCATCCTCTTCGGTAACCGCAGTTCCGGTCATACCAGCCAATTTATCATACATGCGAAAATAATTCTGGAAGGTGATACTGGCCAAGGTTTGGCTTCTGCTCTCAATCTTGACCCCTTCTTTGGCTTCAATTGCCTGGTGCAGGCCGTCACTATATCTGCGCCCATGCATAAGCCGGCCGGTGAATTCATCCACAATAATTATTTGCCCATCCTTAACCACATAATCACGATCCTTTTTCATCAACACATGGGCTTTCAATGATTGGTTCACCTGGTTTAAGATCTCCTGGCTTTCCTCGCTATCATCATAGAGATTATCAATTCCCAGTTGTTTTTCTACCTGGGCAACTCCCGCTTCCTCCAAGTGCACTGATTTCGTCTTTTCCTCTACATTATAATGGACACCTTCCCGTAAACGGGAAACCACCTGATTAACTTGATAGAATAACTCCGTCGGCTGTGGTACCTGGCCGGATATAATCAATGGAGTCCGGGCTTCATCAATCAAAATACTGTCTACCTCATCGATAATAGCATAAGACAATCGTCGTTGCACCATCTGCTCCCGTCTTACCACCATATTGTCCCTAAGATAATCAAAACCAAATTCATTATTGGTACCATAAGTAATGTCAGCAGCATAAGCCGCCTGCCGCTCCCGATGATCTAGACCATGTACAATTAACCCGACCGAAAGACCTAAAAACTTATAAATCTGTCCCATCCATTCGCTGTCCCGGCGCGCCAGATAATCGTTAACCGTAACAATATGCACTCCCCGGCCGGTCAAGGCGTTCAGATATGCCGGCAATGTAGCCACTAAGGTTTTACCCTCCCCGGTCTTCATCTCTGCAATCCGGCCTTGGTGTAAAACAATGCCCCCCATTAACTGCACATCAAAATGCCGCATACTTAAAACCCGCCGGGAAGCCTCCCTGACAACGGCAAAAGCCTCCGGCAGAATATCCTCTAAAGTATCCCCTTTTGCTAACCTTTCTTTAAACGCAAAGGTTTTAGCCTTGAGTTCGTCATCCCGTGCCAGTTTCATCCGTGCTTCCAAGGCATTGATCTGCTCTACCGTTTTTTGCAGTCGCTTAATTTCCTTTTCGTTATCATCAAAAAACCTTTTCAATAAGCCCAACAAGGTTCAAACACCTCTCTTCCTCTTTGGGCACAACCCCCAAATATCCTCTTAATTTTATCATTTACGCTGCCATAAAACAATGGGCACCTATGGGATATAGGTGCCCCATTGCACAAAACATCATTCTGTGGGGATAAACCCCGTCAAATATGAGTTTTGTCCCTGCCGGGATTATCCCCCTCACCTGCGGCCTTGAAGCCGACGTTTAAGGCGAGTTAGTATGGTATCAAAAACCGGCCTCATAAGGCCGGTCATAAACTTGCTATGCAAAAACTGGCTCAATTAAACCATAATTTCCGTCCCGGCGGCGATAAACCACATTTACCTCATCGGTTTCAGCATTGCTGAAAACAAAGAAATCGTGGCCCAAAAGATTCATCTGCAAAACCGCTTCATCCACCGGCATTGGTTTCATGGCAAAACGCTTTGTGCGCACAATCTTCGGCTCTTCCTCATATTCCCGTTCCGGAGCCGGAGCCAGATCCTTAAGGCTGCCGTCTTTCATTTTCCGGGCGATGCGGGTTTTATACTTTTCAATCTGCCGTTCGAGTTTTTCTACTGCCAAATCAACAGATGCATACATATCATGAGTTTCTTCTTCCGCCCGCAGAATCATGCCTCCATTGAGGGGAACAGTCACCTCCATAATATGACGTTCTTTCTCCACTGTAAGGGTAGCTGTAGCTTCAATTATGTTGCCAAAGTACCGCGACAATTTCCCCAGCTTTTTCTCCACGTACTCGTGTAAGGCAGGTGTTACAGCGATATTTTTTCCCTTTACTACGATCCGCATAACACCACTCCTTTGACCTTTTACTATATACTATTCCCTACAGCCGTACAAAATCCTCTCAAAAACAAGGAAAATATCAAAAACCCCGGTTCAAAAAACCGGGGTAAATGGTCGTTATTTATAACCTGCATAAAAATCAATTACATTTTAACGACATTAGCAGCTTGTGGGCCTCTTGTGCCTTCAACAATATCAAACTCCACTTGCTGACCCTCAACCAGGGATTTAAATCCTTCCTCCTGGATGGCAGAATAGTGGACGAAAACATCGCCACCATCTTCCCGCTCAATAAACCCATAACCTTTTTCTGCATTGAACCATTTAACACGGCCTAACATCTTACACATTCCTCCCTGAAATTACTATGAGCCATATAAAGCCCACATTTGCATTTGTGTTAATCGTATCACAGCAATCTGACAAAGTCAACTAATTTTACCACATCAACCCTCAAATGATTCCCTCTGCATCTGAAAGCCGGGGATACTATATTTATTCTCAAGAATATCCACCAATTTAGCGATTATAGAAAGGACTATAACATAAATTACACCCACCAAAAATAGAACTTCCAAAGCGCGAAAGGTACTGCTAACCAGCATGTTACCCTGAGCCATTAGTTCCGGTACTGCAATCACGAAGGCAACAGAGGTATATTTAACCATATAGATTAATTCATTGGACCAGGGAGGAATAACCAGCCGCAAGGCCTGTGGCAAAATTATATGCCTGATAGCTTGCATTTTTGTCATTCCCAGAGCTTCGGCAGCCAGCATCTGACCCAAATCGATGGAATTTATGGCTCCCCGAAAGTATTCTGCCTGGTAGGCGCTGCTGTTGATCCCTAAAGCCAAAATAGCGGCAGGCACCCGCCCCATGACCAAGCCTACCTCCGCTAAGCCAAAATAGATCAGGAAAAGCTGCACAGTCATGGGCGTACCCCGTACTGCTTCAATATAAGCAACCGCCACTGCCCGCAATAATCCCCTGCCATAAGTGCGCGCCAAAGACAGGGGTAAACCGATTATCAAGCCCAACAACAAAGACCCTGCTGCCAGCTGTAATGATACCTGCAAGCCGCGCATCAGATTAGGCAATATTTTAATAAAAAACTGCCAGTCCATATAATAACACCCCTAAGCGACGGTAGTGTGCAGATGCGTGATTTTGCTGATAAACTCTTTTGTCCGTTGCTTTTCCGGGTTCTTAAATATTTTTTCCGGCGTACCCATCTCTGCAATAACACCATTTTCTAAAAACACAATCCGATCCGCAGCTTCACGGGCAAAACCAAGCTCATGGCTGACCACCAGCATGGTCATCCCCGCTTTAGCCAAGTCTTTCATAACGGCCAATACTTCCCCAATTAGTTCCGGGTCTAAGGCAGAAGTTGGTTCGTCAAATAACATCACCTGCGGGTCCATGGCTAAGGCCCTGGCAATGGCAACCCTCTGTTTTTGCCCACCGGAGAGTTCTGCCGGATAGCTGTTTGCCTTATCGCCCAAGCCAACCCGCATTAGCTCTTGTTCCGCTTTTGCCATCGCTTCTTTTCTATTCATCTTCTTCACCTGCACCAAACCAATAGCCACATTGTGCAAGGCAGTTAAGTGATTGAACAGGTTGAAGTCTTGAAAAACCATCCCGATTTTCTGCCTAATCTTGCTTAAGTTGGTCTTCCCCGTTTCGATCTTCTCTTCCCCTAAATAAATGTCGCCGCTGTCCTGAACTGTTAACTGATTTATACACCGCAGTAAGGTACTTTTACCGGTGCCGCTAGGGCCGATGAGTACAACTACTTCCCCTTCCTCCACCGACAAAGACACTCCTTTTAATACTTCTAAATCGCCAAAGCTTTTGTAAAGGTTTTCAATCCTTACAATTGGTTGTCCCATTTATCTCACCTTCCTGTTTTATTCAGGAATCCGCAGCTTCTTTTCCATATATAACAAACCTCTGGTTAAAACCAATGTTAAAATAAAATAAATAATACCGATTATTATATAGGTCAGCAGTTGGCTGCGGGTACGGGCGCTGACATATTGCCCCCTGCGCATCAAATCGGCAATCCCCAAGACAAACGCCAAAGAAGAATCTTTCAATACTATGGCAGCTTCGTTAGCCCAATAGGGAATAGCCCGCCGAAGGGCCTGGGGTAAAATAACAGTAAAAATACACTGCATTTTACTCATGCCCAATGCCAAAGCAGCCTCCATTTGTCCCTTACTGATCGATTGAATTGCTCCCCGGAAGATTTCCAGTTGATAAGCGCTGGTATGCACTGCAAGGGCCATGACCACAGCAAAAAAAGCAGGCATATTGACCAGCCCATAGGTACCATAATACAAGATGAATAAAATTACTAAAAGCGGAAGGCTGCGAATTATGCGACTGTAAAAGACGGCAAACGACCGAATAACACCGCGGCTGTAGACCCTAGCCAGCGCCAATAGCAAGCCTGCGGCGGAACCCAAAAATAGTGCCAAAAACGTTATTTGGAGAGTTACCCCTACTCCCTGGAGGAAGTAGGGGATTGAATTAATTACCTGTGTTACCTGTGCGCTTATAACCATTTCGCCTCATCCCATAGCGCAAGTTTTTGACCGATCCCTTTTTCCTGAGCGCTATGATAAATATAATTGGCAACCATGATGTCAAGGCATCCCATGCCCCGGGAACCAAACATGATTAGCTCATCATCAGTCACCCGTCCCGGTTTGTTGCCAACCACAATGTCTTTCAGCTCAACTACATCCGCTTCGGTTATTACTCCTTCTTGCGCCAACTGTAAGAAAACAGACGCCTCATTCTCTTTCATTTGCGCCCAATTATCGACAACCTTTTTATCAGCTTTGGCCAAAACTGCCGCTTCTACCTCATAGGAGCTCATTTGAATAACCAATGCCCCAAGTTTAACCCATTTTTCCTTCACAAAGGGTTTTCGACTGGTAGTCATAGTTGCGATTACATCAGCACCGGTCACTGCCTCTTCAACACTATTAGTAGGAATGATTTCCACCTCGCCGGCAAATTCGGCGGCAATTGTCTCTGCCTTCTCTATACGCAAATCACATAAGCGGATTTGTTGTAAGTTGGGCAATACTTCCTTTAATGCCATAATCATTGTCCGGCCGATGACGCCGGCACCTACACAGCCCACAACCTCTGTTCCTTTAGGTGCCAAGTATTTTGCCGCCACCCCGGCTGCTGCCGCGGTCCGCATGGCTGTAATCAATGTCCCGTCCATAATGGCGACTGGCAAAACAGTTACCGGATCGCTTAAAATAACAATATCAATACCCATGGGAAGATCCCCTGTTTTCATGTTAGCTTGTGATTCTGCAGCCCATTTTACTCCAGGACGGTTGAATTCACTGCCAATATAAACCGGCATGGAAATAAACCGCGACTGCCAATTTTCATCATTAGGTACGTTAATCATTGTCTTCGGTGGGTTACTAATTTCCCCTTTTCCCTGGAGATAAAAGGCCTTTTCAACCATCGCCAAAACCTTTTTCATATCTAAAGCACCGGCAGCAATTACATCTTCTTGTTGTAAAAATAAAATTTCCGGTTTAACCACACCATTCCCCTCCCCATTATATTTAGACCGGGAAATTATGTTAACCACTTGTCTTCTAATTGCTCAATAAAGCCTTCCTCAATCAATTCATTAATTATCGCATTAAGCTTTTCTGCCATCTCGGTATCACCTTTGGGGATGGCAATGGCCGAATTTTCAGTATCAGGCAACTTGCCTTCATAAATCAGATCCACATTTGCAACTTTTGCATGGGCGCGAGCCGGTGGCAGGTCCAGTAAGAAAACATCAACCCGGCCGATTTCAACATCTTTAGCTGCGGCATTGGCGTCACTATACCGGAAAAGCTGATTTTCCGCCAATTCTCCTGCTTCAATCTTTGCAGTAGCCCATTCATCCATCGTTGTCCCGGTCTGAACAGCAATGGAATAGCCTAAAAGATCATCAAAATCATTGACCTCAATATCAC
Source organism: bacterium (assembly GCA_050951765.1). Lineage (GTDB taxonomy): Bacteria > Bacillota > DTU030 > DTU030 > JBMNJR01 > JBMNJR01. The sequence goes on from JBMNJR010000003.1 coordinate 259,988, forward strand.
TGCCGGATTTCACTAATACTGCTTGCTTAGACTGATGATAAGGAATAGTAAAATCAGCTTGTTCCAAACGTTCGGGATTAGGGCTTATGGCAGCAATAACTGCATCAATTCTCCCTTGTTGTAAAGAAGCAATTAAACTGTTAAATTCCATATCTTCAATTTGAAGCTCAACATCCAAGCGTGCTGCAATTTCCTTAATCAAGTCAATATCATAACCAACAAAATCACCATTTTCGTCCACAAACTCAAAGGGTTCATAATCAGCAGAGGTACCCACTACCCATACTTGCTTGTCTTCTCCCTCAGCTTCCCCCCCACCGGTTTTGGTATTTTGCCCGCAACCCACAAGTATTAATAAACTTAATACTAATACAAAACCTACGGCAAGCCATTTTTTCTTGATCATAATTTGCCTGCGCCTCCTTTTTTCTTGACATCTTCCCCGCTCATTATTATACAGCAGACTTAATAAACTTTCAATAACTATTATTTGGGAGTGATGCCGCTGTTTCTATAAAATAATTATACATCATATAGAAATTTTATGCAACCAGGAAAACCATTTCCCACCCCGACAAATTATGCAAAATAATTTAGCGTTAATTCCTCCGGATGCATTTTGCAATGCAATACTCGTCAATGCGATGACGCAAATATCTAGTCCAAAACAAAAAAATAGACACCTATGCCAGGTTTTTGCACCAAATATTACCTTGTGGACAGCACAAACTGTGGATAATGTGGATAAGTCTGTTAATAACTGACCTGTCGGGTTTCTTTTTGGGGAAACTATGTGGATTGTCACTATTTGCAAATATCTGCAATATGCCTTAATAATATCGACGCAACAGGACATAAACCACCAAATAATAGGACTCTACAGGATTTTTGTGAACAGAAAAGAAAAACCAGCCAATGCATTTTTATGCAAAAGTATCTTTTGTGAACAAGATCATTTGTCCGCTTAGGATGGCTGCTTCGCTGGCTCCATCCCATTGAGAATTATTCTTCCCAATGATATGAAAGGCAGGATGACACTGGCTATGTTCCATCCCATTGGGAATTCTAATTTTCAATGGGAACGGCATAATAATCACTAAGACAGCTCACAGGATAAGATTACAAAAATACTCCAGGCAACCCGGTACACCTGGAGTAATAAAATCCGTTTTCAGTTTGACTAACCGGGTATTCCCATGTCGACAAACCAGTTCCCGCCTCCATAGGCGCGGACAACTCGCCGCCACCCTTCCAGCTTTGCCAGTTCGCTCCGAACCCACTGGGTAGCATCCGCTACCGCCTGTCGGTTAGCTTGTTCCAAACGATTAATCTCTTTAAGAAGACTAACTATCTCCTCCCTATGGGCGGCGACAACCGGGCTATGAAAAACCGCCCAATGGCCCTCAGTATTCCCCAATTGCTCCATTATCTGACCCCGTTCCGCCAGCAGCGCTTCCAGACCGATAAAATCACCAGCAGCAATGCAATGCCCCTGCCGCCTGGTTAGTTCTAAAATATGCCGGCATTGGGATAGCCATTTTTGCACTACCTGATAATCCGTATTAGCGGTTGTCCCCATAGCCTTTTCCCCCTTCGGAAACACCGGATTTGAGCACTTGCCGCCATGTATCCTCCAATTGTTGAAATAAGTTACTTGCCTCGGCGATAATGGTCACATCTTTATGTAAATTGGCTTGCACCAAGCGTTCATATAAATATTCATACAGCAGCAAGAGATTTCCCGCCAGTTCACCGGTTTCTCCATTGAGAGAGTGGATCAGCTCTTCCACAATTTCTTGGGTTCGTATCAGTGCCCGGTGGGCTTGTTCAATCCTTCCAGCTTCAATAGCAGCGGCAGCCTCGGTTAAAAATCTGCCTCCTCCCTCATATAACATCAACACCAACTGTTTCAGCCCTGCAGTCTGGATCTGGGTCTGGCGGTACTGCTGATAAGCGTGGGTATACATACTGGCAAACCTCCCTGTTTCTCCAACTGTTCGTCCCAGATTTACATTATTAACCCTGCCGCCACCATGCGGCTAAGGAATTGATCTGCCCAGTCAACCAAGACCCCTGATTATTCATCTGCCCAATAACCTGCTCTAAGGCGGTAAACTGGCGCACTAAGCTTTCCTCCCGCATCTTAAGCCGTACTTCCCACCGTTCAAGCTGCCGTTGGATATCTTTGATCTGGGCTTGGACTCCTTGTTCCCGCCCGGTAATAACACCGTCAATGCTTTTAGTCAAAAGCCGCAATTCATCCCGCAGCCTAGGTACTATGCCGTTAATAAACAAGTCGGCCACAGCCTCCGGATTTGTCTCTAATGCCTGTAATAATTGGTCCTCATCTAACTCTAACTGACCGTTTGTTGTGACCCCGGTACCAATGGCACCGGTAGAAATCCCCAACTGGGAAAGCATACAAAGCCCGGAGGGCAAATCATCTACCGGGTTTGTCACCAGTTGCCGCAGGCGACTTTGTATCTGGAACAAAGCCGACTCGCCAAAAAGGTTTCCCTGCTTTTCCCCCTCGCCCCGGTAAGCCAGCTGGTTCGATATAAAACTGTAGGTAGAATTGTACTGTTCAATCAATGCTTTAATCCCTTTTAAGGCACTTTCATGATCATGCTTCACCTGCAGGGTGACTGCCTGAGGCTCACCACAACTATCCTTCGGGCTTGTCCCTTGGAGATTTATAGTTAGACCGGGAATAACGCCGGTAATAGTATTGGAATCACTCTCAATGGTCACCCCGTCTATTTCCACACTAGCTTTGTAAGCAGTTGTAACCTGCATATTCTCCTGTTCAGTTAACTTTAATCCCTGTAGGAGTTCACCTCCCTGATCATCAGCCAGGGTAAAGGTGGTAGCTTCTGCACCTGTTAAAATCAAACGATTATCGATAATATTAGCTGTGATCCCGCCTGCAGACTTATTAATTTTATCTCTAATCGTCAGTAAGCTGTCTTTGCCATCAATAGCAATTTCCGTACTGCTTTGTTCCCCTGCTTTTGTTATGTTGATAATCAAAATCGCTTCTTCCCCGTCAGCAACTACCCCCAAGGGCGTATCTATGCTCTCTACCTGATATCGCCCAGAAATATTTCTTTGGGGGGAGGCCAAAGCTAAAACTTTGATCCTATAACAGGCATTCATTGCCTGAGATGCGGCAGTGGCAGTAATAACACCTTCATCGCCGGAAATCACTTTTTTACCGGTAAATGCCGTTTCAGTACGCAAAACATCTACCCGGTTGAGGAGATTAATCAACCGGTTGCGCACATCGGACCAAGCAGCTGCCTTAGCTTTAAGTTCAAGTTGCCGCTGTTCCAAGCGCACCACTGGCTGGCGCTCCAACTGCATCAATTGATCGATAAGCTCATTGGTGTTAAGACCGGTAGCCAATCCGCCGATTTGAAAAATGGGCATGGAACCACATCCTTTAATTATTTCTTTTTAACTTTAACAGCTTACAACAAGCGCTAATTAAACGGTGCACCCCAATTATCTAAACCCGCTCATCCAACAGCAGCCCCACCATCTCCTGAATCCTGGCTACGATGTCCAGGAATTCCTCTGGCGGGATTTTCTTGATAACCTCCTGGGTTTCATTGTCAATGACAAAGACCTGCATACGTTCACTCTCTTTATGGATGGAAAACTGCAACCGCTTATCCACAAATTCCGTAGTCTTACTCAGCTTCTCAATAGCTTTTTCCAGGGAATCCCGGGAAGGCTCTCCCCCGGTCTCCTGTCTATTCCCGGTGCGGTTAATCACCTTAGCCACCGCTTCCATTGGTCCCCCAGTAGCGGGAGAAACCTGCAACTCACTGCTCACAGGGTTGATTTTCACCATCATCCAACCCCCTTGTAGTATGTAAGGATAGGGAGATCTATTTTTATCCCGCCATCTTGGTATCATTCCTCCGTTAACGGAACGGTGCAGAAGCATTGGTTTGATATCGAACCATGCACAGATTTTATTTGAGCAACCGTCGGCTGCTAGCCACTTCCGCACAGCCGCCCAACTGCCGGTATGATATAGAAGTTTTTTAAAAAAGAAAGCCGACCGCGTAAGATCTAGCCGGCTTTCTTTTCAGATTTAGTTTAACCTAGAAGCTGGAGTACAGACTGGGGTCGGACATTGGCATTGGCCAACATGGCAGTACCGGCTTGAACCAAAATCTGGTTCTTAGTAAATTCCAACATTTCCTGGGCCATGTCCACATCGCGGATTCGAGACTCAGCAGCAGTCAAGTTCTCTGCAGAAACGTTCAAATTGTTGATGGTGTGCTCCAAGCGATTCTGATAAGCGCCTAAACTTGCCCGCTCATCCGATACCGTTTTTATTGCAGCATCAATAGTATCGATGGCGCTATCCGCATCACTTGAAATGTCAATAGCATTTATCCCTAATCCGCTCTCTGCCTGCATGTCGCCAATAGTAATTTCTATACTTTGACCGCTATTAGCACCAATATGAAGGGTAATGGCAGCATTTCCGTCCAACAACGTTGTTTTATTGAATTCGGTATTTGTTGCAATTCGATCTATTTCTTCAATTAACTGTGTCACCTCTTCCTGCAAGGCACTAAGATCATCAGCATCATTTGTGCCATTGGCTGCCTGCACCGCCAATTCCCGCATTCGCTGCAAAATACTATGGGTTTCATTTAGCGCCCCTTCTGCTGTTTGAATGAGACTGATCCCGTCCTGGGCATTTCTGATTGCTTGTTTCAATCCCCGCACCTGACCACGCATTTTCTCTGATATCGCGAGACCGGCGGCATCGTCTGCAGCCTTATTAATCCGCAAACCAGAAGACAATCGCTCCAAACTCTTGGTCATGGCATTGTCAGTCTGTCCCAACTGTCGCCAAGCATTGAGCGCACTGATGTTATGGTTAATTCTCATCTTTTTCATCCTCCTTGATGAATTGTTTTTACCCCTTTGCCTCCCTGCGCCGGGGTGATTCGGCCTTTCCATTCCCTCTTACCGCCAGTCGGCCGCCTGGCGGCAAAGGAGGGATTTTTCAGCGGCCGCGGTAGCATTTAACTAAACTAAATGCTGCCGCCACAGCTGAAAAATGCCTTTATTCCTATAATATATATCGTCTGATCCCGCAAAATATTTTATTGAACATAAACTCAGTCAGCGGCTATGGGAGAGAATTATTTCTCATTTCCTCCCCCATACTCTTTATTTTGACTCTTTTTCAGCAGTTGGTTAATTTTTTTCAGATCCAAAGGGGCAACAGATTGTGCAGCCCGGTGGTTTTCTGCCTCCATGGCCGCATAAATTTCTTTCCGGTGAATGGAAACTTCTTGCGGTGCCTTCAGCCCCAAGCTCACCTTATCCCCTTGAATCTCTAAAACAATGATCTCAATATGATCGCCGATCATGATCGATTCATTAATTTTACGGGTAAGAATAAGCAAAATACTCAGCTCCATTCCCGAAACAAAGATTCTTTACTTCGTTTAGAGTTTGCACATTATGCACATTTTAACGCACCACAACCAGTGAAAATTAATTCTCCATTTCGGCTTACCTAAATCACAGGCAAAGATGCTTAAAGCGCCTGGAGACAATTCCCTGGCACATCACTCTGCTCCTGCCGCCTTTTCTCCCTTGCCAAACAAATAGTATTTCAGCGGCCATTCTTCCGCCAAAATCAACTGGGCGCCTAACTTCTTCACCGGGTTAATTACTACCGGGGCCTGCAAATTAGCAGTAATTTCATAGGGGTCTGAAGATAGCACCAGTATGGCTAAAAGCATAGCCTCATCTAAGGATTTCAGCCCCAATCCCACCAGATCCCCTTGACCAAACCGGGGCTGATAGGCAGTTATAAAATCACCGGGATCTGCCACCGCAAAGGTCAAATTGCCGTCATCTACGCTTTGCAGCCACGCGATTGGCATCTCTTGCCGCCGCTTAATAATCACAAAGCGACGCTGTTCCGGAAACCCTGGCAACCCCACCGGGAAACTAATAATATTGGCAGGGTTTATATTAAGCTTGCCAAAATGACTGGTGTTTAATTCCACTGGGAATACCTCCTATACCCGTAGATCCATAACCAATTCCATCTCAATGGCCGGTTTTTGCACCAGGTAAGCCTGAACCTTACCCCAACTCAACCGGTGATTAACCGTAGCCTGCCTGAAAATAGCATTGACACAGCCCAGCTGCACATCCGCATCCAAGTAACCGGAAACAACGGTAATTTGAGGCGGGACAGTGGGCCAGCAGGTTAAGTTAACCTCTGCTGTATCAGTAAAACTTTCCCGGGCAATATCGGGTATTGGGTTATTGTTTGCTTCCACCCGGGCTAAACGGTCTCCCTCCTGTGCCATTTGCACCGTAGCCGCCTCGGCCTGGTCCCAGCCCTTTTGCCCGCAATAACGGGCAAAGCGCTGAGGCTGCCGCTGCCCCAATTGTTCCCAAACATGATCTTGCTCAATTAAAAGCCGAGTGGGTTTTTGCCTCAACCGGATCTCCGGGAGTCGGATTTCCAAAGGCAAATCCGGCATATGGATTGTGGTTTTTAACTGAGGGGGCGTCTGTTTTAAGGCCATTTTCGCCCAAGTTGTCTCAATCCGCAGGTACATTTATTTCACCACCGGCAAGCACTACCGCAGAAAATCAATTAAGCTGGGCTGGATTATCCGTGCTCCGGCTGCCAAAGAGGCTCGGTAAACATTCTCTTGGGTTTTTAATTCAATAATTGTTTCTGCCAGATCAGCATCTTCCACTTGGGAAAGTACTTTAGTAAAATTAAGCCTGCTCGTTTCCAGCCGATTGGCGACTAATTCCAGTCGGTTCATCCGGGCACCAACTTCAGCACGACAGCTAAAGATCTGATCCAAAGCAGCATCCAAATCCCCAACCAAATCGCCTGGTTGCTCACCGCTTCCTCCGGTCAAGGCATTTTTTAACAGGGTTAACACAACAATAACATCCTGCCCATCACCACCGGCACCGCCAAAGACCTGATCGCCGGTGACACTATAGGGAATAGTTACATTGACTCCAATCTCCACCTGCCGCTCTCTGTTGCTGCCTTGATACTCACCGTTGGCGCTAAAGGGAGGAACATCGGTTTTATTGCCGGCAAAAATATAGCGCCCGGCAAAATTGGTATTAGCCACCTGCACCATTTCCTGCACCAGTTGTTCTACTTCTTTGGCCACTGCCTCTAATGATTGTGCCTCCAAGGTCTCATTAGCACTGTAAAGGGCTAGCTCTTTTCCCCGGTGCAATAGTTCTGTAGCACAATTTAAGGCGCTATCGGTCTGTTCCAGCCAGGAAAATGCTGCATCTATATTCTGCAAATACTGCTCTACTCCAGACATATTAGCGCGAATGTCCATGCCATAAACCAAACCTACCGGATCATCGGAAGGTACAGTAATCCTTTTGCCGGTAGAAAGGCTGTTTTGCGTCTTTGCCAACCGGTTTAGATTAATGTTTAAGTTACGGAGAAAGTTACCGGTAAGCATAGAATTGGTAATCCGCATTTCCCATCCCTCCCAGCGCTATCTTCCCACAACACCTAACCGGTTGACCACTACCTCTAACATCTCGTCAATGGCCGTTACCATCCGCGCAGCAGCGTTGTAAGCGTGTTGGTAACGCACCATATTTACCATTTCTTCATCTAAAGAAACGCCGGATACCGCCTGGCGGCGGTTATCAATCGCACCGGTAAGGATCTCTTGATTGGCGACCATGCCATAAGCCTCTTGGGCTGAGATTCCCAGTTGAGCAATGATTCCGTTATAGTATTCGGTAATTGAACTATTGTCTCCACCAACGGGATTATGCTTAAGCCGGCCAATTTCTAGGGCGGTTCCCCCATCTCCCGGCAATTGGGCGGGGTCAGTGGCAGCGGCAATTAAACCGGGATCAGCAGCAAGTTCAGGGTTAACTATGATGTTGCCCAGATCAAATTTTGCTTCCCCGTCAGTAGTGACAAAAAATTGCCGGCCATTGCCGCCGTCAAGACCGTACCCTGCCAGATGAAGCTTATTTACTTCTGTTGCCATAACCTGCACCATTTCATTTAAGTGATCCTGAAACTGAACTAAACATGAATAGGCTTCCTCGATGCCCAATAAAACGCCGCCATTAACTTTAAGAGGCTGTCCGTCGAACCAAGCGGGAACTCGATGCAAACCTAAAGGATCACCTGCTACAGTTAATTGACTAACATTAACTCCTTCTACCAGGCCACGGTTGCCGAGAACCACATCAATAGCCCCGCTCTCTTTTTCCAGCACCTGAATTCCGGCCAGTTCAGCCAATTGATCTACTAAAAGATCCCGCTGATCCCGCAGGTCATTAGCCTGTTGGCTGCCGGCCTCCACCCGTACGATCTGCTGGTTAAGAGCAGCAATTTGCCTGGCTAAGGTATTGATTTCAGCAACTCTAATCGCTAGGATTTGGTTGCAATCATCCCCCAATTGCTTTAATTGCCGATCTAAATGGTTGAGGGTATCGGTTAAGTCGATCGCCTGCTGCAGGAGCACCGACCGGGCAGTGCTGTTCTCCGGGTTTTCGGCCAACTTTTGCCAACCATGCCAAAAAGCGCCCAGCGCTCCTGCCAAGCCCCCTTCTCCGGGCTCGTGCATGATTAATTCCAGCCTATGGTACAGATCACTTCGCACTTGCCAGCGGCCTAAATCTTTAACTTCCGTGCGAAACTGATGGTCAAGAAACCTTTCCCGCAGCCTGCGAATTTCCGCCACTTTAACCCCTGTGCCCATTTCCTGTGCTTTACCGGCCAAGCTCTGCCCCAATGTATAAGGGGGCGTGGTGACAAAAAGCGCTTCCTGCCGTGAAAAGCCGGGAGTGTTGGCATTGGCAATATTGTGATTGGTAATATTGAGTGCCTGTTGTTGCGCCATCAGTGCCCGACGGGCTGTTTCCAGCCCGAAAAACATACTCATAAGTATTCACTCCAGTACAAAAAGAATAACTTAGGCCTTTTGGTCAAAAAGTGGAATTATCCCGGTTTGAGCAAGGCTCAGGGAAAACCGGACATAATCTAAAAACTGCCTAATTAAGCGCTGATTAAGCTCATTCTCCACCTGCAGTTGTGTCAACAATACTTGCAGTTTGGCCTGCAACTCTCTGACCTGTTTAGCTGCCGGTTCCTCCAGTGCATTAATTACATGACCTAAAGTAATTTCCTCAACTGCAAGGTTTAGTTGAACTGCTAAACCGATTAGCAGTTGCAACCTGTCTGCTTCCAAACGCCCTGCGTGCACGATTAATTTCTGTTCGTTTTGCAACAGCCTGTTCAAATCCTGCACCTGTCCGGCCACTAAGAGCTCCTTTTTGCTTTGTGCCAATTGTAACAGCTCTTGATAACAATTAATTTGTCGCCCCATATTTTCGCACAGCGCACCATACTCCATTAGATCTGACCACCTTACAATAGCTTATCTATATGGGTGAGAATTTTTTCCGCCACATCATCACTGGGAAAACTGTATGCACCAGCGGCTATTTGCCGGCGCAATTCCCGCACCTTATCCCACCTGATCTGCGATGCCTGCCGGGCCTTTTCTTTAACCATTTGTACCTCCTGCGACTTTGTGGAAAGGGACAAATAGTCTTCTACCGCCAGCTTGCCGGTTACTTCATTTTTATCATTTGCAGCCTTATTTACCTTGACATGTGATTGGCCATAGGCTTTAATGGTTTCTTGCAATTGATTAGGGTAAATCTTCACTACCCCTCACCACCTCTTTATTTATTTCTTCAATCTATTTATCGGATAGTACAAAAAAAAATTGAGGATACACAGTCCCGATATTGGGCCAAATTTTATTATATTTGCCAACTATTAACGCTTATTACCGTTTCTTTACCTATTTTCTCTGTTTTCTTTCCCACATCTCCCGCACATACATCCGACCGTAATTGTACATTTCTATTTCTGCCTGCCCTTTGCTATTTACTTTTATACGGCTCCGAAACTGTTTTAAGCACTGATCGCATATGCGCCCCAGCTTGATCTCTTTTCCGCAAATCTCACACTTCTGCAGCGGTGTCAATCCCGCGGGCGATTGCTCCAAACGGCCCTCCCGCAAAAACTGTAAGATTTTTTCCTTTTCTACCTTTGTATCCTCATTTATCTTGTCAATGTTGCTCCCGGGATTACGCCGTAGGTATTTCCGCACCCGATCAAAATCCCGTTCATCTTGCTCGCGGCATTCAGGGCAATATTTCCTACCCACATAAACAAATATTTTCCCACAACGGGGGCAATTACGGACTTCCACTTTTGCTTACCTCCTCTAGCTATGTTTTTCAACTGTTGCCACCGTAACCACATATACACCGGCTGCTCCGCTATTAAGCAATGCCAGCGTGCATTCTTTGGCCGTAGTGCCGGTAGTAAATATATCATCCACCAAAAGAATACTCTTTCCAGTCAACCCCTGTCCCCGAACCTTAAAGGCTCCATGCAAGTTTTGCTCCCGTTCCGATATGGACATCCCGCTGTTGGGCAAAGTAGCATGAATGCGCACAAGGCAATTGGTAGCCAAGGGCTTATGCAAGTATTGAGCCGCCCCCTTGGCCAATAGGCTCGCTTGATTAAAACCCCGCTCCCATTCCCGCTGGCGATGGAGCGGAACCGGCACCACCAGATCAATGGCAGGTTCCGGCAGGTTTAAAATACCTTTGATCAAGATTTCAGTTAAATAAGGCAATAGTTCCATCACTCGATTATATTTATACAGGTGGATACATGCCCGCAACACTCCTTCATATAATCCCCCTGCCCGTGCCGCCGCAAAAGGCAATGGTTTCCGCTCACATTGGTTGCACAGTGCCGTTACACTGCCGGAAAGGGGTTTGCCGCACTGACGGCAAAAAGGGAAAGAAAGCAAACGCACCTTTCTCCGACAAGCCTGGCAGGGAAGTCCTTCCCCTTCCTCCAAGGGATGATTGCAAACAGGACAGTGATCGGGTAACGGGGAAAGCAAATTAAGCAAACCTTCCCAGAGATATTGAAACAAGTTCATGCCTAATCCTCCTCTCGAACCCGTCTAACCTGCTTATATCTACTCCGGAGAAATTTTGTCCGGGGCTAGCCTAATTTTGCTGCTGGCTCGGGCGACCGTGGCCGCCCTCCGATTGAATAACTACAATAAAAGGTCGGGCGGCCATGCTCAGTCGCCAGCTTTGCAAAATAGGCTAGCCGATTCCATTAGCGCAGCACGTGGATATTGTGAACTAAAGACATCATTTCAGCAGAGCGACATTGCGACGAGCGGCGAAGGCACAAGCGACGGTTCCGCAGGACAGTGGGGCGAAGGACAGGAGGCCCGGAGCCGACCCTAGGACATGGAGGTCACATGGGCTCACGACCCCGCTGGACAAGGAACCGGAGCGTTAGTCTCCCCCGCGAAGAGAACAGAGAGCGAAGCCAGAAATGATGGACAATTAATTTTCATTCCTCTGCCGGTGCCGCGAATCGGCATGTGTGTTTACTCCAAAATTCGTCATTATCCCAGCTATTTCCTCTTTTCAAACAGGGGACGGGTTCTCTGTTCTGCTTTTCGCAGAACAGAGAACCCGTCCCCTGTTTGAAAACCGCTTCTATTAAAGCTTCAGGAGCCTAATTGGCACCTACACCCTTTTCATCCAAATAGCGAAGGAATTTCGCCACTAAATCGGGATCAAATTGCTTGCCTGCACCTTGCTTTAACTCTGATACTGCAAATTCATGGGTTTGAGCCTCCCGATAAGGGCGGCTACTGGTTATGGCATCATAGGTATCAATAATTGCAATGATGCGGCAGAGAAATGGAATTTCCTCCCCTTTTATTCCCAGCGGATATCCATTCCCATTCCACCATTCATGGTGATGGAGAATATAATGAGCAACCTGTTCCAGATCAGGTAAAGCCATAGCAATTCGATAACCAATTTCCGGGTGATTCTGGATCAACATTCTTTCTTCCGCAGTTAAAGGACCTTGTTTGAAAAGAATCTGATCCGGCAAAGCAATATAACCCATATCATGAATTGCTACCAATAAACACAATTGACCAATCTCTTGCTCAGAAAGTCCTAAGTATTCGCCAAAACCGCTGGCTAACTTACTTAAGCGCTCGCCATGGTCGACAAAAGAAAAATCCCTTTCCGCTAAAGCCTTATTAAAAATACTCAGAAGAATATTTTTCGTATTCCCGGTTCGGCGCAGCTTATCCAAATACATGGCATTGTCAGCTTCCTTAAAGGTCTTTGCCAAGGGAGTCAACGGAGCATCGCAAGTTGCTACCCCTAGGGAAACATTGATAGGTATATCAGAACTTTGCCGGTTATGCTGTTCTATAGTGTGGCGAATTTTCTTACAAAGAGCTGCTGCTTTCTCCCCGTCGGTCTTTGGCAAAAGTGCTGCAAATTCATCTCCACCAACCCGGGCCAAGAATGCCGGCGCCTTAAAATAGTGCTTAACCAGCATCCCTATTTCCTTCAGCAATTGATCCCCTTTGTCATGCCCCCAGGTGTCATTAACAATTTTTAGATCATTAATATCAAGGCAAATTACACTAACCGGATAATTATCTTCATTGGCAGCCAATGCTTCCATTTGTTCTTCAAAATAATTGCGATTATACAACCCTGTGAGGATGTCATATGCACTGGAATACCGTAACCGAAGCTCATTCTCCTTTGTATCTGTTATATCTACCGCAATCCCGCCGATGCCAATTAACTCTTGCTCCTGATTATAAACCGGATAATTAACCATTTGCAACCAAATTTCTTGCCAGCCCAGCTGTATTTTTTGCAAATAATGTTCCGCCACTCCGGTTTGTATTGTTTTTTGTTCTGCTGCAGCGATTATTTGTCCTATTTTATCAGGCAATAAATCAAAGTCAGTACGACCTACCATTTGTGCCGGTTCTTTGGCAAATAACCTTGCCCAATATGAGTTAACCATTTTATAGACACCGGCAATATTCTTAAGATAGATGCCCACATTGGCACAGTCACTGTCATTGAGACTATTTAATAAACTGACATTCTCCTCCTGTTTCCTGTAGGCAGACAACAATGCTTCTTCCAGTTGCCAAAAACTTATTGCCTCGCAAATTCTTTGCGTAATTGCTGTTAATAAAGGTTCTTCTCCGGGAGAAGGTTTATGATCAATCTCGATTAGAAACTGCCCGCTATATCCGTGTTTAGTTACGGTCCGATAAATAACATTATCAGCATTTTTCTTAGCCTGTATATAGGCTTCATAATCGGTTTGCTCGGGAAAACCGTAAGCATAGTGCCGCACCAGACCTTGCGCAGTCTTAAATGATAGAATAATTTTCGTTACTCCTAATAAAAACTTTCCTTTTGCAAACAAATTGGCAATAAATGTCCTTTTCGACCCGGAAAAACTAAGAGTAGCAATTTCACGCCAAGCAGTCAGTTGTTCAGCAAGCTCTGTCATTGCCCTCTCTCCTCTTTATTGGTAGACCAATATTCAAAAAAGACTGAAAAATATATAACATAAAAAGACCAGCACTAATCTGCTGGGACTCTGTCTGCCCCCTAGCAGCCTGGCAATCGTAGCCCCAAGCAGGCTTTAGACCCATAGCTTTGCGTCCCTGCCTTTCGACAGGTATGCCCATCGGAAAAAGCAATATGATGCTTTTGCTACCCAATTGCATATATATTCCATATGAAAATAAAAACTCCTTCACCGGATAAAAAATTTTACCGATAAAGCGAGCTTTCCTTTCCCTAATCTTGCACTATTAACACATTCGGGAATAAATAAAAAAGTGGCTATGAAGCCACTATAGTTATTTCGTATCTACATCCTACTTGGCGCCGGCATACCCAAGGTGTTCAAGGCATTGCTCAAAGTCTGGCGAAATGCTAACAGCAGCGCAACCCTGAACCTTAATAGCGGTGCTTCAGCGGTTAGTACCGGTACGGTTTCATAAAAATGCATAAAGGTAGCTGCCAAATTATATGTGTATTCCGCCAACAGGGAGGGCTGCAAGAGTTCAGCTGCCCTACTTAAATAAGCAGGATAAGCAGCTATGCGCCGCAACAGCTCTTTCTCCTCATCATTTAATTCCACCGGTATGGAAACATCCCGTAGATCAATTTCGTCTAAAACTTCACGGTCTACCTTCCCTAAAATGTTCGCCGCCCGGGCATAAGCATATTGGAGATAAGGTCCTGTATTACCTTGCATGTTCAATGCTTCATTAAAATCAAAGACAATTAAAGAATTGATATTATACTTGACCATATAGTAACGAATGGCTCCCACAGCAATATCTTGTGCCAGTTTGCGATGTTCCTCCGGAGACATTTCCGGGTGTCTTATTGCCACTTCATCTGTAGCTTTTTTAATTGTTCGCTCAACCAAGTCATCGGCTTTCACACCAATACCCTGCCGTCCCGACATAGCATAAACTTCTTTTTCACCATCTTGTACGTCTACCCCCAGCTCTTGTGCCGTATTGGCGGAAAGAGAAACAACCTCATAACCGAAATGGATAGAATTTGCTGCCTCTTTTACAAAACCCAATTGGTGCAGAGACTGGCGCAAAACATCCTGCAGATATTTTTGCCGTAAGTCGATAACATTAATAACCTCATCCGCCCGGCCGAAACGCTCCATTTTATTACCTTCAGGAGCAGTGGTCCAAAGCACGGTTCCATTTGGTTGTAGCCCATGACGATCATATAAGAAATCCTTGCCCAAAATGCCAAATTTCCACATCTGATAAGCAATATCTTTGGCAGTATATGTAGCAGTATTATTGGAACGCACCAATACTTTATCCGGATTTTCCAGAGCTTTAAATTCTGGTAAATCCCCTAATTTTACTACCCAACAACCAGCATTAGGCCCTTCTTCCTCATAAACAAGTGAACCTTTACCTTTTAACTGTTCAAAGGCATGCTCCCAAAAACCTAAGCGGAGAATGTCACTTTCCCACGTAAGCAGGTTATAGTAAATTCCTAAGCGCCACATGGTATTTAGATGGTGTTCAACAATTTTTACAGCCACTTTTTTTGCCAATTCAGCAACTTCGTTATCTCCGGCTTCAATCTGGTGCAGTACTTCTCTTTCTTTTTCCTTTAATCCCGGTTTTTCTGCATACAGCTGGTTCACTTCTGTGTAAAGATCCCAACAAAAGCGATCGAATGGTACTCCCCGGGGACATTCCCGGCCCAAATGATAGAGACCGACTACTATATCAGCAACAGCAGCTCCGGTATCGTCAATATAATTTTGCACTTCCACATCATACCCAAGCTTTTGCTTTAATCTGGCCAATGTATCCCCTAAGCAGGCATTGCGCAGATGTCCTATATGGGCTGCCTTATTGGGGTTAATGTTAGTATGTTCAATAACTACCTTCTTCCCTTTGCCCAACTTATGTTCGCCATATTTGTCTTTCTCCATGGCAATAGCGTCAAAAATTGCCCGAGTCAAGGCAGTGTAATTAAGGCAAAAATTAATATACCCAGGTGGTGTTACTGTTATGGTCTTAATAAAGGGAGGAATTCGCTCCTCAAGATATTTTTGTAGTTCCTGGGCAATATTGATTGGATTTTGCTGTAATGTCCGTGCCATTTTTAATGCTACCGGAGATGAAAAATCACCAAAATCAGGTTTTGGCGGTGTTCCCACAGATATATCTTCTATATCCACTTGCAAATCATAACACTGGCTCAATGCTTCCTGTATTCTATTTTGCAGTTCCAATTCTAACTGATAGAAATGGTAGGCATGACCCTCCATCTTTTCTCCTCCTCAAAAACTGGTTCCACTAGATCCTGGTTTATTATACCACAACACATCCCAACTATGCCACAGCTGCCTACTTATCATTCTATGAACTATTCGCCCTTTCTGCTTATTTTCCTCTCGGGAAGACAAAAAAAACCATCCCAGAGTGGATCCGGGACGGGAAAAAATGTTTAGGGTGCCTATCTTATCTTACTCCAAACAGCTTTAATGCCGCTTTACCGGAAAATCATGACTGCTATTATTCTCCCATCATTTCCGAACCAAGGATACGGGAAAGATGATAAATGCTTTCCGTCAACCGATCCAGCTTCCCCTCAATCCTTACCAGTAAATAAACGGAGAGGACAATGGGAAAGCCAAAATTACCAACCTGTGTTAAGAAAACCTCCATCATCACCACCTCGCCCTTTTCGCCTGTTACCAATAGAAATTATGGAGAAGGCTCCCTAAAGGAGCCCCTCCTCTCTTCTTAGGCGGTATAAATTACTTCCACAGTCCTGCCTACTATCTGGGCTTCAACTGCTGCTGCCAAATCACCGCCACTGCTGGTAAAAATATTTTGCTGGATAATTAAATTCATTGCAGCCTCCACTTCATTAGCAGTCAAATCCTCCCGGGGAGCAGGAACAGTGAGCGACTGGCGGCGCCCTTCCTGGTTATAAAATGTCAGATATAAGGTTTTTTCCATTAGGTTTCACCTCCTTAAATAATCTCTTCAATTAACGTTGCTGAATCATGCCGAAATACGTCTACCAATACGTTTTCTTGCAGTTGGGCCAGGGTTTGTCCAACTAAAAATAAATCTTCATCAGCAGCTGTTGGTTTAACATTGGCATAAGACTTAAGCCGGAAAATCGGTTTTCCTTCCTCATCTACACCGGTCTGAAATCGAAGCTGCAAACGGGAACTGCCTGCAATTCTTTCCACTGCCATTTTGCCTCACCTCCTTATTGTTTCTACTATATAAACTTCACATTTGAACTCTTTTTTCACCCCTTGCCTAATAATTTGCGCAGGTTGTTGAGACCCCGTTTTTCCAACCCCTTCACTGCAGAGGGTCCTATACCCAGTTCTTTGGCCACATCAGTAAGCCGCTGTTCTTGAAAATAAAGGGCATGCATGACCTGACGCTGTTTTTCCGGCAACCGGGCCAAAGCCAATCTTAAACTGTGATAACTTTCCTTGCTCAGTATTCGCTCTTCCACCCCCTGGTCACCGCCGGATAGGAGATGGATTAAAGCTGTGCCCTCTTCCGTCTCGAACAAAGGACTATCTAAGGTTAGTAATTCCCGCCCGCAGCTTCTTAGCAAGCGGCGGCGGTAATTATATAGAGCATAATATACCCGGCGCCGGGCATACCAGGTAAATCCGGCACTGCCCCGGGGATTAAAGGAATAAACAGCCTCCACTAAAGCCAAATTACCCTCTTGGACAAAATCCAGCCACGGAATTCCACCACTATGTAACCGCCGGGCAGTGGCAATAACCAGAGACTGAAACCGCTCCACGATCTCTGCCAATGCCGCCCGGTTCCCACTTTGGGCTTGGTAGATCAGTTTAGCCAACATTTTACCTGCCTCCTTTTTGCGCTATTTGCCCAATTATAAGCAGTAAGAATCCTCGCAGCCAATTACTACCTAAACTAAGTTGTTTGTCGACTAAGCGCAGTTTGGACGAAAAAAACAATATCACAAAGAATAAAAAAACAACCAGCAACTGGTTGTTTGACAAGTTAATTTACATTCCCAATAATGTCTCCATTATTTGAATTACCGCCGGACCCAGGAGCACCACAAACAGGCCGGGAAAGATAAAAAAAATTAAAGGGATCAACATCTTGACGGGAGCTTGCATTGCCGCCTCTTCCGCCCGCTGCCGCCGTTTTACCCGCATTGCATGGGACTGGAGCCGCAGCACAGAGGCGATGCCCACACCCAATTGTTCCGCTTGTATCACAGCATTAATAAAAGTGCTAAGATCCTCCACCTCCAATCGATTGGCCATATCCCGCAACGCTTCCCGGCGGGGCTTGCCCATCTTGATTTCCTGTAATACCCGGGAACATTCCCTTCCCAAAACACCGCCCAACTTTTCCACAACCCTGCCAAGTGCCGCATCAAAACCCAAGCCTGCCTCCACACTGATGGTCAGAAGATCTAAAACATCCGGCAGAGAATGCTGAACCTCTTTTTGCCGTTTCTTAATCAACCGGATGAGATACAATTGGGGCAGGAGCACCCCTACAATAAATCCCCACAGTCCCCATAACATCAACTGTCCGTCCAAAATTCCCGCTAATAAAACTGCTAAAGCCGACACCGCACATCCGGACAATCCCTGCAAACCAATGAATTCGCTGGTTCCCAATCTTCCCGGGCTGCCGGCAAGAACCAATTTTCTCCGCAATTGCTGTGAAAAACCTCTAGGTGTAAGGCGGCTGAGCATCATCCCAGCTTTTAATAATCCCGGTAAAATAACCCGTTGCGTGAAGGGAGCTTCCAACTCCTGCTCCAAATCAGCGGGGCGCTGTGCATTTAACCAATCTAACCTTGTTAAAACCAGCCTTCTCTGCCTGCCGACCACCGCGGCAATTAATTTAATTGTGAGGTAGATAAAAAAACCGCTGCTAAGGGCACTAAGGCAAGCCATAATACCACCCCGCATCTATTCTCTTTGCTTTTCCCAGCTACTTACACCTCAATGGCTACTATTTTTCTAATTAAAATGATCCCAATTATCTGGGCGACAACAGCTCCCCCTAAAAGCAGCAAACCCAGCGGATGGCGAAATAAAATTAAAATATAGGAGGGATTGGTAAAAAAAAGAAAAGCTGCTAAAGCAAGGGGTAGAAAAGAGATAATCATACCGGAAAGACGTCCTTGAGCGGTCAGTGTCTTAATCTCCCGCTTGAGTTGAATTCTTTCCCTGATGGTGTAGGCAATATTTTCCATAATCTCGGCCAAGTTCCCGCCCACCTGCCGCTGGATCAAAACAGCATTTAAAACCAAATCCCAATCATCACTTTTTACCCGTTGGCCCATCTTGTGCAATGCCTCTTCCATCCCCACACCTAAGTTGATTTCCTTCAGTACCCGGGCAAATTCTTGAGAAATGGGAGCATTCATTTCCATGGCCACAGTTTCCATAGCCTGCAGCAACCCATAACCTGCCTTTAAGGAATTGGCCATCAAAACCAAGGCTTCACCAATTTGCTGGTTAAAACGTAGAGACCGCTTTTGTTTAAGCTGCTCAAGAAAAAAGAAAGGGAGAAATATACCTGCACCCAAGCCTACCACAGGCAACAGAACGCCGCCCACCAGCAAGCCTAAGCCAAGACAAGCTGCAATAACCAACATGTGCAGGCCTATGAACTCTTCCGGCCGCAAGAGGAGGTTAGCCTGGGATATTTTTTTCTCCATCATCTTAATATACCGGCGGGGCGCAAACAACCGGCCGCACCGCAGTGCCAAATGGCGCAAATTAGGCGCCCCGCCGCCAGTTTGTTGGCGCGCGGCAGAATTTACCGCCCCTTGGGCAAGATACTCGTTCAATCTCTGCTGCGCCCTGCTACGGCGGTTAAGCAGCCATAACCCGCTAGCCATAATGATGCCATAGGCACTGCAAAAACCTAATGCTGCAATAGCTGTAATTATCGCTATCACCTAAATCTCCCCTTATTAGGTGAAAATATCTCCTGAGGCAGGAAGATGCCGGCTGCCTCCAACTTATCGGCAAAACGGGGGCGGATCCCGGTACTGCTAAACTCTCCCCGCACTTTACCGCGGGCATCAATGCCTTGTTGATTATAACGAAACAGATCCTGCAGGGTAATAACGTCACCCTCCATCCCTAAAACCTCAGTGATATGGGTGATTTTACGGCTCCCATCCTTGAGTCGGTTCTGATGTACTATCAGATCAATAGCTGCCGCCACCTGTTCCCTGATCGCCCGTACCGGTAAATCCATTCCTGCCATCAACACCATGGTTTCCAAACGGGAGAGTAAGTCTCGGGGGGAGTTGGCATGGGCAGTAGTCAAGGATCCGTCATGACCGGTATTCATTGCCTGCAGCATATCCAAGGCTTCACCGCTCCTCACCTCACCCACAACAATCCGATCTGGGCGCATCCTAAGGGAGTTTCGCACTAGATCGCGGATGGTAATCGCTCCCTTGCCCTCAATATTGGGCGGGCGGGTTTCCAATGTTACCACATGCTCTTGGTGCAGCTGTAATTCTGCCGCATCTTCGATGGTCACAATCCGCTCATCCTTAGGGATAAAGGAAGAAAGTACATTGAGGGTGGTGGTTTTCCCGCTACCTGTCCCCCCTGACACCACAATATTCAGCCGCGCCCGCACACAAGCTTCCAAAAACTTAGCCATAGCCGGAGTTAAGGTGCCAAACCGGATCAAATCCTCCACTTGCAAGGGATCCTGTGTAAACTTGCGAATGGTAAGGCAGGGCCCTTTCAAAGCAAGGGGAGGGATGATAGCATTAACCCGGGATCCGTCGGGCAGCCGGGCATCCACCATGGGCATGCTTTCATCGATACGCCGCCCTAAAGGAGTGACAATCCGCTCGATAATCCGCAAAATATGATCATCATCTTGAAAGGTAACATTACTCAACTCCAATTTGCCCCGCCGTTCTACAAAAACCTGTTGCGGGCTGTTTACCATTATCTCCGACACATCGGGATCCTTCAGCAATGGATCAATGGGGCCAAAACCGAGGATTTCATCTACCATCTCTTCCACAATCTTATAATGTTCGGAATGAGATAAGATACTTCCCTCTTCATCAAGAAACTGGTTGCACAGGCGTCGCACCTGTCCTTCTATTTCCCCTGCCCCTGCATTGGTCCGATTGGGCAAAATCTCAGGATCAATTTCATCGATCATCCGCTGATGCAAGCGCTGTTTTAATTCCCGGTAAGGATCCTTTTTGACCATATGCAGCGGTTGTCCGGTTTTACCCTCCAAAAGTTCTTGCTCTTGTTGTAGCCGTGCTAAAAGCGACATTCCACAGCACCCTTTCCTATTAATTTAGAAAAAAGAGGCCAACATTGCAGTCTTGTGGGGCTTTTTTTGCTGCGTATCCGGCTCAAAAATTAAATGATAAAGATTTCTAATTCCTGCTGCCAACCTGCTGTTGCTGTATTCCAGTACCAAGGGAGTTCCTTTATTAACTGCTGAAACTGCTGTGATCTCGTCAGAAGGCAGTTGGGCTACGATCTTATGACCCAGTGCCTCCTCTACGTCTTTCGTGCGCAAAAAGCGTTCCCCAGTCACTTTATTTAATGCCAGGCGAATCTTTTCTGGTTCATAATTCAGCCCCTGCATGGTATCCAAGCAGAGCTTAACATTCTTAACTGCCGGTAAATCTAAAGTAGATATAATAATAATCTTATCGCTGCTGTCCAAGGCGGTGAGTAGGTAATCTTGAAAGGTCTGGGGCGTATCAACAAAAACATAATCATATTGTTGCCGTAACAACTCCAAAATCTTTTTCACCTGTTCCGCAGTCACCAGTTCTGCATACTCCGGCTTGGCAGGGGCAGCAAGCACCTTCAGCCCCGACGGGTGTAAAGTGAGATAGCGCTCCAACACGCCTATATCTGCGGAAAAATCTTGGGCCAAATCACTGATGGTACGGCGCGGTAATAAGTTAAGGCTTATGGCTACATCGCCAAACTGTAGATCTAAATCAATCAAGACAACCTTCTCTTTTTTTGCTTGGGCTGCTATTACCGCCAGGTTGGTAATTACAGTGGTCCTGCCGACCCCGCCTTTGGTGCTAAAAGCTGTAATCACCTGCCCTCTCTGTTTGCCGGTATCTAAAAAAGCCTCCCTGTTAATCGCATTAAGTTGCCGTTTTTGTTCCAATCTATTAACCTTCCGCATAGTATTAGCCAACTCATCGCCACTAAAAGGTTTGACTAAATAATCCCGCGCCCCGGCAATCATCGCTTGTCGCAGATATTCATGTTCTCCTTGCACCGACATAATTATTACGGCAGTATTGGGCAGACGCATACTGATCATTTCGGTAGCAGTTATGCCGTCAATTCCCGGCATATTGATATCCATTAAAACCACATCAGGTTTTAGTTGCTCCGCTATGGTCACCGCCCGCTCACCGTCTCCGGTCAAGCCGACAACTTCAAAGTCTTCTTCAAAAAGCAGCAGGCGTTGGACATTCTCTCTGGTTTCAGCTACGTCATCTGCTATCAGGACTCTGATCTTTTCCACCGGCAACCCTCCTTAATAAAAAGATGTAGTTTTCCGTATGGCCAGGCGCGTTTTCCCGGTTTTTCAGAAGCCGCGCAATGCACCAAAAACTATGATATCACCTGGGAGTGATTAATGTATCGGGGGTAACCCCTGTGGTTGGTACCGGCTCTGTATCTGCTGCCGGCCGCAGTGTTAAGCGGATTCTCCCTTTTTCATCGGCCAGCGTTATTTCTTCAGCTTGTTGGGGAGTTACAGCCAAGATAATGGTTGCACCCTGCTCCTGAGAACCTGTATGTAAAATTTCAATATCTTGCAAAAGGGTAATGGTCCGGTCAACTTCTACCAGATTTGCATCTAAAGTTACTAAAACATCAACCCGATCACCCACCCTGACCTGACCGGCAACTCCGGTAACTGCATTGACCGGGATTGTAACAGCGCGCAGCCCCGGAGGAATCCTATATACTAAGGCATCCCGGCCTTCCCCCGCCACTAAAAGCGGCTGTAAAATCTGTTCCCCGGCTTGGAAATCACGGCTAATCCAAAGGCCTAGCACATCCTCTGCTTTGCTAAAAGCCGCTTCGTGCCGCCCGGCAGGAGGGATCTCTTTGATGGCAATCATTTCGGCGGTAAGTAGAACGGGTGCAGATAGATCGCGGGCAGCTACCACCACCGGTACCAGGACTTCCTCCACTATACTAGCTTCCCTGATCCGGCTTAATTCCGTATAAATAAGGAAGGCTGTTACTAAACCCATAAGTAAGGCAAAGATAAACAGTTTTCTTGTTCTCCGTTCCGCCACCGCCGCTACCCCCTACTCAATTAGTTTTCCGGCTACTAAGCCAAAGTTTTGTTGATCCGGTGAACTTTCTCCTTCGATCAGCAGTTTGATAAAGCGGCCTTGCACATCGGCAGAACCTCCCACTCCCTCAAGAAAAAAGGCGGCAAAACCAACCACTTCTACCTCTGATCGCCCCTGCAAAACACCTTCCACAATAGGTACAATTACCACCCGAGGACAGTCAGGGTCAAAACTCTCCCAGGTACAAGCTGGATTATGATTGCAGCCATTGATCCGATCCTTGATTGGCCCCTTGGTAGGACCTACCATAGCACCCGGTTCAGTGATAATTACCTGTCCCACTTCAATCACTTGCTGGTAACCATTGGCTAAATTTTCTCGATACACATTGGCTCCGGTACCGCCTAAAGCCAAAATTCCATAATTGCCTTTAGTGCCGTCACCGCCGCCTTCCTTCAGGTTATAGGTTTCCCCAAAGGCAAAATCTTCCCATTCCACACCCAAAGGAATCACTCCCCGCACAGCGGTTACTGGCGCCACTTGTGCCACAGCCCTGGCACTGACTACTGATTCTTCAAAGCCTAACACCCGGGCCAAAAACAAGCTCACTGTACGTGTAGCCCGAACAGATATCTGTTGCTGATCAGCTGCCACCTCAATCTGCAGTTCGGCGGGCATTAAACCATTAGCTGCGGCAAAGCTGGCTGCTTCTGCCTCTGCCTGCACCCTATCTTGCGGAAGTTCCATCACCCCGGCCAAGGCGGCAGCATCCACCCCGTTCACCAATTGGGTACGGTGCAAGTATAATAAACCAATATCACTGACAATTGCCGCCAAGCCAAGCAAGGCAATTATCCCTACCGCCACCACAACCAAAACCGTCCCTTGCTGGTCATGCCACAATAACCTTAGTTTCGTCAGCATATTCATGAACCTCCCTGTGCCGGCTACTCCACTCGCATGGTAGCAGCAGCCCGGATGGGAAAGGGATTGGGCAGCATACTGGTAATTACTGGTGCAACCAGGGGCAGATCATACCTTACCTCCACCTGCACCCCATTGCCCCGCACCCGTTCCTCACCAGGAGGATCAATTACAATTACCAGCTGATCAGCTTCAATGGTGATAGCAGCTTGTTTTACCGCCGCCACTACCTGGGTATCACCCTTCCCCACCGCCGCCGCCCGGGCGCCTTCCCGGGAAGCATTGGTCACCACCAGATATGTATTAAAAATCCGCCCAAATTCCACTATCCCCAAAATTAACAAGCAGAGCAGCGGTAAAACCAGCGCCATCTCCACCAAGGTTTGCCCCCGCTCACTTTTTAGCAACCGCCGCTGAACAAAAAACATAGTTTTCACCACACTGTCAAGGTGATAAAGGTGCCGAGAGCAATGGCAATGCCGTAAGGAAAACAAATATTGCTGGGTTTTCCTGCAGGCTGTAAACGCATTACCAGCCGGCAGCCGTCCCACAGCAGCCGGTTTAAAATAGCAGCCAATTGCCCGTACCAGAGCATTGTGCCTAAAGCAAGCACACCGCCAACCACTGCCATACACAAGGCGGTTGTTGCCACAAAGCCCGTTCCGCCCAAGGCACCGATGGCAGCCAAGAGCTTTACGTCACCTGCCCCTATTCCCCCTAAGACAAAAGGGATAAATAAAAGCAGCAGCCCTGCTACCGCCCCTTGTAAAGAAAACAAAAACCCCGCCCAGCCGGTTGTTACAGTATGAAGTATTAATCCGGAAATCACGCCGGCCAGGGTGAGGCAATTGGGGATCCTCCGGTATTTAATGTCCACCACCGCTGCCACCGAAACCAAAATCAACACTAATACCTGCCACATACTCTTGCTCACCTCCAAAACATCCGGATCGCAAAGAATTGTCCAGCCGGTTCCGGTCATGGAGATTCCCTGCTGTGCGCAGGGAATCCCGCCGGGTTTTTAGCCAACAAAGCAAATCACAATCAATGGCTTATGATGTTGTTGCACCGTCTAATTCTTCTTCAACTTTACCAAAAATACCCGCTAATCCATCCTTCAAACTCGTTAAGGCCACAATCAACGCCACCGCCACCAAAGCAATAATGAGGCCGTATTCCACCATCCCCTGTCCTGTTTCCTCCTGCCACAACCGCTTGGCCAGGCTTAACATTTTGATAACCTCCTTATTTTTTTACTTTTTTGCAAATTCCGGCCGGTTTAACCGGCCGGCTTGTCCCTCTTTGCGTAGTTACATTCTACCAAGCACTCCTGATACTAACCATCAGTCTTTAGTCGCAAATACCTTGCTGACAGTCCTCTTTTTTCTAATACTTTAGTCCTATGAGCTTGGAAAATAAAAAGGCACCCTTTGCGGGTGCGTCCAGGAGATTAGCTATGCTGTATGCTCCCCATGTATATGTGTTTCCGTACCAAGACGCGCAAGTAACTAAGGGCTGCAATAACACTCATATCTGTTCCGCATATAATGCAATAGGATGGGTTCTGTGCATTAACAGGTAATTTTTCATATCCCATATGCAAAGGGGGTTGTATTACATGCACCAGACAATTTTTGATCGTGGGTTGACTTACCGCCAATTGCAATTGGCAGATACAATGCAAAGGCTGTGGATTGAGCACGTCCTGTGGACCCGCTTTTTTATCTTGAGTACGGCATTTAGCCTGCCTGACCTTCAATTTGTCACGGAAAGGCTTTTAGAAAATCCCGGCGATTTTGCCAGAGTACTTAAGCCCTTTTATGGCAAACAGGCAGCGATGCAATTTAAACAACTTTTTACGGACCACCTTTTGATCGCAGCCCAATTGGTTAACGCGGCAAAAGCAGGTGATGCTGCAGAAGTGGATAAACAACGGAAGCTATGGTATGCAAACGCTGAAGATATTGCCAGATTCCTCGCTTCGATCAATCCCTTCTGGAACAAATTTACGTGGAGGGATTTATTGTTCTTACATCTGAGCATGACAGAAAATGAAGCGGTTTTTATCTTAACCGGCCAATATGAAAAGGGGATCAAAGAATATGATGACATTCAGGCGCAAGCGTTAAAGATGGCCGCTGTGATGACTAGCGGCATCATCCGCCAGTTCCGTATCGTCTAGTACCCACATAAAAAGGAAAGGTGCACGAAAACATTATACTATCAGGTGGCCTTAGGCCGCCCGGCTTGCCTTGTGCAATGCCACTCGTTTCCAGTAGGGGCGGCCTATGGCCGCCCCGCTTCTTAAGACAGCTAAAAATAAAAAAGACCCCGCTCGCCGGAGCCGTGAACATTGATCATAATTTATCCTAACAACTGGGTAACCATCTGCCCCACAGTACTTTCCACTTTCCTTTTCTTCAGATCCAAGAGGCAAATGACCTCCCCTTGGCACATGGCTAACCCCTCTTCATAAGCCGACTGTCCTTCCCTCACCCGCACCAGCTGCAGAAAGTCCTTTTCCCGGGCCAAGCGTTCCAAAATGGCATAAGTATTGTCGTAAGATTGGGCATCTGCCACCACCAGTTCATAGCGCAATTGACCATTTTCATCGCAATAGTTAAAATTAAGGAGCCAGCGGGCAATTCCCTCAATTTGCCGCTCATTATTGTGGGTGATTAACAATATACTGACAAAGGGTTTCCACCCTTTTTTCCGCAGCCGGAAACGATTTATAATATCCCCCAGGGCTACCACAAGCCCATAAAAGGCAAAAACAATTAATAAGGCCTGCACTACAACATGCCCAGTATCCAATGCTGTGCCTACCATTAAATCCACTCCCCTCTCCCCGGTTAATCTTATATTATGCAAAAGGAATTGGGAGTGTGCCTTCTCTCTAAAAATGTACTAACTTATGCCGTAGCGCATAAACAGCTGCTTGCGTCCGGTCTTCTACATCCAATTTGCGGAAAATATTGGTGACATGGTTTTTTACCGTTTTTTCACTGATGGTAAGATCTTGAGCAATCCTCTGATTGCTGTAACCTTGGGCAATAAGTTCCAAAACCTCAAATTCCCGCTGCGTTAACACCTGATCCCGGGGCAAATAACGTTCTTGTGTCAGCCGGTTGAGGACGCCAAAAACTTTGCCGGCAATACCGGGCGATATGTACGATTCACCTCTTATTGCAGCCCGAATGGCTTTAACCAGTCCCCCGGGATCCACATCCTTCAAAAGGTAGCCACAAGCTCCTGCCTGCACCATTTGCAGCACATATTCATCATCATCATGAATAGTTAAAGCAAGGATCTTCGTCGCCGGCAAATCTGCCTTAATCAGCTTTGTTGCCTCAATACCGCTCATACCGGGAAGATTGATATCCATTAAAACCACTTGCGCCTGTAAATTCCTGGCCAAGCGCAAGGCTTCCTCCCCGTCCCCGGCCTCTCCCACCACTGTCAAATCAGGCTCTAATTCCAAAACCATCCGGAGACCCTGACGCAGTAATGGATGATCATCAACCAATAGAATTCGTGTCCGATTCATTCAGCAACCTCCTCTGCCCAGTTCCCATCCAAGGGCACAACTACACATACTTTAGTTCCTTTACCGGGAGCGCTGTTGATCTCAATCCTGCCATTGAGCAATTCCGCCCGCTCCCGCATGCTGAACAAACCAAAATGTTCTCCATACTGGTAAAAATCGTTTATTTCCGCAACATTAAAACCAATTCCATTGTCATAAATATCAATCATCAATTGCGAGTCGCTAAAGCTGATGGTTACCTTGACATTATTGGCACGGGCGTGTTTGACCACATTATTTAACGCCTCTTGCACGATCCGGAAGATGCCCACTTCCAGGGTGTGGCCAATGCGCACCTCTTCGCCTAAAATAACAAGTTCGATCAGTAAGTTTTCCCTTTCTTGCAACCCCTCCAAATACCGGCGCAAGGCAGGCAACAGGCCCAAATCATCTAGAGCCATTGGCCGTAAGTTAAAAATGATTTTCCGCACATCCTGCAGGCCGTTTTTAATTAAGAGCTTCAATTCATGTAATTCAGTTAATAATTTTTCCTGGGCATTTTGCGCTAAGAGTTTCTCACAAACCTCAATCCGGAATACCAAGTTAGCTAGGGATTGGGCCGGTCCGTCATGAATCTCCCTGGCCACACGGCGCCGTTCTTCCTCCTGGGCTTTGATTACACCAACTGCCAACTGCTGTCGCTGGTGCGCCCCTTCCAGTTGCAGTGACAGCGTATCTAAATTGCCCCGTAAATAGTCGGTCACCACCCCCACTTGGGAAATGATCTGTTCCGCCCTGAGCACCGTTCGTTCCAAGTCCCGCATCATCCGTTCCAGCTCATCCCGCCGCTGCCGCAGAAGCCGTTCCCGTTCTTTAAGCTGCACCAACTCTACCTGGGTATTCTTGGCGTCCTCATAGGCAAGGCAAATGTCTTCTTCTGCAAACCGCTTAAAATCTTTGCTTATCTCCACCAGCCGCCACCTTGCCTTTAGCTCCCGCTGCTCCAATTCATCCACTTTTTGAATAACCTGCCGCGCCTCATCCCGTACGATTTCCAGCTCTGCTTTCACCCGGCGATATTCCTCTTGCGCACCTACTGCAATATCATATATTTGTTCCTCACTGGCTTTAACCCCAGCAATAGTTTCCCTGATAATTGTATCCAATTGGCCTATGTCAAGAGCCGGGTTTGACATTAAATAAACACCTCCTCTTTTGATTCTAACATTCTTTCTCCCTATTACCTTGCTATTTCCTTCTTTTTCTAGACAAATTCTGTCAAAAGCTGCCTTGCTCATTAAAAAAAGAAAAACCGCCGGTTTAACGGCGGAAGGATTCTGCGGCAGATTGCAGCAATTCTTTTTTATCTGTGCGTTCCCAGGACAAGTCTAAATCTGTGCGACCAAAATGGCCATAAGCCGACAAAGAACTATAAATAGGCCTCAGCAGATCCAGGTGGCGAATAATAGCCCCTGGCCGGAGATCAAAATATTGTCTTACTAACTGGCATAAAGCCTCTTCCGGTATTTTCCCAGTACCAAAGGTTTCAATCAAAATGGAAATGGGAGCGGCAACACCGATGGCATAGGAAAGCTGAACTTCGCATTTGTCAGCTAACCCGGCGGCAACAATATTCTTGGCCACATAGCGAGCCGCATAACTGGCAGAACGGTCCACCTTTGTGGGGTCCTTCCCGGAAAAAGCGCCGCCGCCATGGCGGGCATAACCACCATAGGTATCAACGATTATCTTCCGTCCGGTTAAGCCGGAGTCACTCTGGGGTCCGCCGATCACAAATCGTCCGGTGGGATTAATATAAAACCTGGTTTTGCCGTCAATAAACTTGGCGGGAATTACCGGATAAATTACCTGTTCCTTGATATCCTGCCGCAGCCTCGCTAAAGAAACATCAGGACTATGCTGTGCCGAAACTACTACTGCATCCACCCGCACCGGTTTACCATCCACATATTCAACAGTGACTTGACTTTTGCCGTCTGGCCGCAGATAATCC
This sequence comes from bacterium, assembly GCA_050951765.1. Classification (GTDB taxonomy): domain Bacteria; phylum Bacillota; class DTU030; order DTU030; family JBMNJR01; genus JBMNJR01. The sequence continues at coordinate 289,291 of JBMNJR010000003.1, forward strand.
AATTCCCCGTCCCGGCGGACCTGTGCCAACCTGCGACAGATTTTTTGCGCCAAGGCAATAGGTAAAGGCATCAACTCCGGTGTTTCATTGCAGGCAAAACCAAACATGAGGCCTTGATCACCGGCTCCCACAGCTGCCAAGGGATCCTCTTTCTCTTCCCCAATTTTTACCTCCCAAGACTGGTTTACACCCATGGCAATATCAGGCGATTGCTCATCAATAGCAGTAATGACAGCGCAGGTGTCGCCGTCAAACCCATACTTTGCCCGGGTATAACCGATTTCTTTCACTGTTTTCCTGACAATGCCGGGTATATCTACATAGCAGCGGGTAGTGATCTCACCCATCACCATTACCAGCCCGGTGGTGACAGCAGTTTCACAGGCAACCCTGGCATTGGGATCTTCGGCCAGAATAGCATCAAGAATAGAATCGGAAATCCGGTCCGCCATTTTATCGGGGTGTCCTTCGGTAACTGCTTCGGATGTGAATAAAAAAGATTTGCCCATTATTAATCCTCCTTTTGCTGCCCATAAAAAAACCCTTCAATTCTGAAGCGGTTATTTGAGTACTCTCATCTTCCAGAATTGAATCTGCAGGATTTAGCACCTTATTGCAAAGGGAAAGTAGACAAAATTAGTATACCCTACCTCTGTGCTTTGCAACCGGTTGCCGGGTTTCATTGGGCCAGTCCCTCCGCCACTCTTGATAAGAGGTTTTTTATGTAATTTTTGGCAGCTACATAATAACATAGGGGCTGCGACGTGTCAACTTATTCCGACAAATTTTGTAGAAGAGGAACGGTTTTCTGTTCTACTGATCCGAGAATAAACGCTAACATGCAGCTATAGCCCGCCTGTACAGGGAGTCGGCATGGCATTACCTCTGATATTAAAGTATATTTTGTTTGGTCGCCCAATGCTTCAAGCCTTATGATCTTACCAGGAAGGAATACCAAACAGGACTATGTATAGTTGCACCGCCGCCAAGGAAGGTAAGAAAAAACGAAAAACCCAATGCCTGGTTTTATGGTGAAAAAAGTACATCCCCACTACCATTCCCAAAGCCCCGCCTAAAACAGCCCAGACAAAGAGCACCTGTTCCGGAACCCGCACCCCGCCATGCCGGGCTAAATGCTTGTCCCAACCCATTACCAGCGCGGCTAACACCCCCATGTATGCTAGATAAGCAAGACCGGTCAGGTCAATAATAGCGCTTAAGACTACGCTTACTAAAACAGCTGCCCAAGGAAGATAGCAGTACAGCTTTAAGATTTTCCCCATTTTATTCTTCCTCCCTGCTTTTAGCTCCCATTGCACAAGCTGACTACCTTACCTATTTATAAGCCTAAATTTTCTTCTCCCCGGTAATAATGGCTACACCAACCCCCATTATTAAAGACCACAAAGGAGCACCGATGCCATAAATAGTGATCCCAGAAGCTGCAAACAAGAAAGCGAATGTACTGCCCAAGGGGAATTCTCCCTGCCAGGCGATACGAAAGGTGCTTCCCAATACCGGTACCAATGCTAAAGCAGTAACCACCTGTAACAATTCCCCCGGCAAAATTGCAACCAAACTGAGCATTGTGGGGGCAAAAATCCCAATTGCCAAAAACACAACCCCTTCTACCAATGAAGCAACATATCTGCCTTCTTTGGGCACATGGTTGGCAGTGGCGCAAAGGGCGGTTTTTACCCCGGCAATATTGGCGGCATGACCTCCAAACAAAGCTGCTCCCATGGTTGCTAAACCGGATAAAAGCATCATCGTATTAACCGGGATGTCATTATGATCTTCCCCACCATAACCTTCACTGAGCAGGATCCCAATGGCCTGCATATTTTCAGCACCGATGATCATCAAAGCCAAAGGGAGGCCAACAGCCAGGATAACCGGGAGGGAAAACTCCGGCCATAGCAATTGGGGGCGGGAAAGGGCCAACCGGAAAGCAGCGGTTTCTAAGTCGCCTGAGAACAGCGCAGCAGCCAAGCCTAAAACCATAGCCCCCAATACCCCCGGCAGCCGCGGAAAATACCTGGTCAGCAAAAGATAACCGGTAATAGGAATTCCGGTAAGAAAGGGTGCAGTCACCAAAGCATGGGGTAATTGCAGCCCAAAGCTGAGCAGCGTTCCGCCAATCATCCCCATGACCACAGGCAACGGTAACCAGCGGATAATCGGAGCCACCCAACCCAATTGGCCACAGGCAGCCACCAGAAAACCGGCAGCTACGGAAGCGCCCGCAACTTCTGCCAAGGAATAGTACTGCAGCGCTCCACCCACCACCACCGCACCGGCAATTGTCCAGGCGCCATTGATCGGCTTTTGGTAATAAAGGCCTAAAATAAAAGTTAGAAGTGCTCCGGCAATAAATACTGCTGCAAACCAAGAGCTCAGTTCACCTGCTGTCAATCCAGCCCGCCGGGCCAGATCAGTCAAAAGAAGAAGGGGCCCCAGATTAAAGACCCCGGCCACCAACCCACTGCTAATGGTATGTAAATTGAGATAGCGGGGTATACCTGCAAGCCCGGCGGCAAAACCCGAACCCTTCTCCAACAATTTAGCTCACATCCTTATTTATGCTCTCAATCACAGTGGCTATCGGCTGCATATGGAGACCACAGGTCTCCTATTAAACCTTAAGCGCGACCTTTACAAGACCGTAATGAATTATGTCACAAAATAGTCCAAGGAACATGATAAACTAAAGTAACCACAATCAACCCAGCGATCATATTGCCAATAATTATGGGCGGCAATGCCTGCCGCAAATTCAGACCCAAGATAGAAGCAATAATGGAACCACTCCAAACTCCTGTGGAAGGAATGGGAATGGCAACAAACAACAACAGTCCCCACCACTGAAAGCTGCCGATATTTTTGCTCCGCTTAAGGCCGCGCTTTAAAGCCCAATTGATTAAGGGTCGCAATAATGTTTTCCGCAAAAAGGCGGCAATGGGCGGTAAATAAAGCAAAATCGGAATAGCCGGCACAATGCTCCCTACCACTGCAAAAAAAAATGCCCTTCCCGCCGGCATGCCCATTGCCATGGCCACGAGAATAGCCCCCCGCAGTTCAAACACGGGGAGCATTGAGGTTAATAAAATTATTGCTTCATCAGCAAGAAACTCTGTAGACTGACTCAAAATGGAAACCAACTCCTTGTAAAACTTCCTCTATTATTTAACTATTACTAATTATATTTCGCTCCTTGAAACAAAATCCCTTTTCCCGTTCAACTATATAATTTTGGAGTAAGAAGTTTAATTTCGTTTCCAACAGCATAAATTCAGCCCGCGTTGGAATATTAATCTCCGTCCACTGGCTGCCAACGCCTTGGGTCTCTAAATAATGATTTTCCACCAACCGGGCTAAGGCCATTTGTTTTTGCAAAAAAGCCGCCCGGTTTAAGCTGAATAACCTGATCCCATTTTGCAGGACAACTTGGCAGCGATAATCTCCTTGCCGGAAATCCTTTACCTCCGCCACTTGCCGGTAAGACACATAACCCAGGGTGAAATCACCGGGACAGCGAGGGACTCTCATTTTTAGCGGGCAGAAAACCAACTGGGCGGAAAAAGGTAACGGTATCCCATTGGCCTGCCCCAATAGCTTCCGGTAATGCTGGCGGGCTGCCACCAGATCAACCGCATAAAACCGCGCTAAAATCCGGTATATTGAGCGAATGCTCCGCGGATCCGGAACTACGTTACCGTTAATCAGTATTATTTCCGTACTGTCACCAGTATTGGTATACACTGGTCTCAATGCAGCGACCTCTCCCATTATTGTTCGCAATTGACCTTTCATTTTCACCCCTCCTGTTTTCCACTTTTCTCCCCTTCCCCCTTGTTTTCTATTATATAACCGAACAATTGTTCGGTCAAGCTTTCTTAATTCGCTGCATACACATTTAGCCATACGCATATATTTTAGCAAGATATGCTGTGAAAAAAGGGGTGATGAGCCATCGGCGCAGAACAAGAATGGATCTATGAAGAAGAAAGATCCAGGGAATTAGCCCGCCGTGATCTGGCAGCAGAAAAGGCGGCTAAGCAATCCCGCCGCCAGGCATGGTTAGAGCTGGGAAAAAGCATAATCCTCCTAGCAGTTCTCCTCTATCTCTACCTTTATTTCCGCCCCATATATTATTTTTAGAAGTCGTTGCCAAGCAAACGGCTTCTTTTTTTGTTTCTTTAGGACACAATAAACCAGCCCTGTTTTTGAGCCGGTTATACTTGCCACTTGCATATATAGATGATAGAATGTTTTGGTAAACAAAGGAGTTGATTCTAAATGAACCTCAAACCTATTGCCTTAACCCGGATTGCTGTTATAGCCGCTCTATATGTAATCATAACCTATTTTCTGCTGCCAATTAGTTTTGGTGCCATTCAGTTAAGAGTGGCGGAAGCCTTTACCGTACTGCCGATCATTTATCCCGAAGCAATCGGCGGTCTTTTCCTTGGCGTTCTCCTGGCAAATGCTCTCCTGGGGGGCTTGGGACTCGTTGATATTGTAGTGGGCAGCCTAACAACCTTGGCGGCGGCGATCATAACCTACCGTTTTCGCCATAATATCATCGCTTATCTCAGCCCCGTCGTACTCAATGCCTTTATTATCAGCATTTACCTGCATCTGCTGGCAGGTCTCCCTTACTGGTTCACTGTCTTATCCATCGGCAGCAGCCAGGCCATCGTTGTTTTTGGCCTCGGCTTCCCCTTAATCTGGTATTTGCGCAGGTATAAAGAAAAATAGCAATTGCCCAACACAAAAAAGGTCTTATCTATAAATATTGCCCCACCTTTGCCACCAGTTCCTCTTTAGGGAGATAGCCTGTTATCCGGGAAACTTCTTTTCCCGCCTTAATTACAAGCAGCGTTGGAACACTCATAATCCGAAACCTGCCGGCTAAGTCCCGGTTTTTATCCACATTTACCTTGACAACCTTGAGCTCCCCTTCCAATTCCGCAGCAACAGCTTCTAAAACCGGTGCCAGCAGCTTACAGGGACCGCACCAAGGGGCCCAAAAATCTACCAACACCGGTTCAACAGCTGCTAAAACCTCTTGGTCAAATTCTGCCCCATTAATTTCCCTTAAGTTTTCAGCCATATAAAAACCCCCTTCTGCAAGCTTCCTTCTCCTTGGGTTCGCCATTACGATTAGAAATCCTTCCATGTTATTATTTATCATTTCCCCTCCCAACTCTATGTTATAATTATCCCGGAGGGTGAAATCATGGATAAAAATAGAAACATTATTCATGTGGATATGGATGCCTTCTATGCTGCCATTGAACAACGGGATAATCCGTCGTTGCGGGGGAAACCGGTAGTTGTGGGCGGCAGCAACCCCCATTCCCGGGGAGTAGTTTCCGCTGCCTCTTATGAAGCCCGGAAATATGGAATCCGTTCGGCCATGCCTTTAAAGCAGGCCTACCTGCGCTGCCCGCACGCAATATTTCTCCCGGTTAATATGCCCAAGTACAAGCAGGTTTCCCTTGCAATACATAAAATCTTCCGCCACTATACTGAAATCATCGAGCCTGTTTCTTTAGATGAAGCCTTTCTGGATGTTACCGGTCAAGATGCAAAAAGGATAGGATATGCAATAAAAAAGCGGATCAAAAGCCAGTTAAACCTTACCGCATCAGTTGGTATTGCCCATAATAAGTTTCTTGCCAAGTTAGCCTCCGATTTAGAAAAACCCGATGGATTTACCATTATTGCGCAGGAGGATATTCCCAGCTTTCTGGCACCGTTGCCTATCCGCCGGATTTGGGGCATTGGCCCCCGAACAGAGGCATACTTACAGGGGATGGGGATTTTCACAATCGGCGACTTGCAACTGTTGGAGCGGGATTTTCTGATCAAGTCCTTTGGTAAATGGGGAAACGAGCTCTATAATTTGGCCCGCGGCATTGATCACCGGCCGGTAAGCAGCAAACGGCAACCTAAATCCATCGGAGAAGAAACCACCTTTGCCACTGATCAACAAGACCCGGAAAAACTCCGCCGCTCTTTGGCAGAGTTCGCCCAGGTCTTATGGCAACGCCTGGAACAGAAAGGGCTGTTGGGCAGGACAATCACCCTCAAGGTTCGCTACTCAAACTTTGTCACCATCACCAGAAGCCATACCTCTCCGGACCCTGCTACCAGCGCCAACCAGATATTCCAGCGCGCGCTCTATCTATTAACCAAAATTGATCTCAAACACCAAAAGGTGCGTCTCATCGGTCTTACCGTCAGCAACTTTATTTACCCGGGCGAGCCTTATCAGTTAACCCTCTGGTAGGCACAGACTATTTACTCTCCTTCAGTGTCCAGCGTTCTTTATCCCGGGACCAATTTTTCGCCATCGCCTGGGCAAAAGCTTCTCCCAGATCCAAGTTATGGGCATTGGCAAAAGCAGCCAGGACAAAAATAATATCGCCCAATTCCAGGCTCAGCGAACTCTCCGGTTCACTGCTCTTTTTGGGTTTTTGCCCAAATTTATGATTAATTTCCCGCGCCAGCTCCCCTACTTCTTCCGTCAAGACGGCTAAGGAAGTTAGAGGTTCCCAGTAACCTTCCGCAAACTGACTGATCCACTTATCCACCTGCCGTTGAATTTCTTTCGTGTCCACAAGATCACCTTTCCGTCACAAAAATAACCTTAAGGGCGGTAAGCCAATTGCTCCTTCGCCTTAACTGCCCACTGGGCGTCTTTTAACATGGCCCTGCCAACGCCGATGAGATCCGCTGTGCCTTCCCGCAAGAGTTTTTCCGCCAGCTGTGGTTCCGTAATCCTGCCGGTGCAAATGACAGGAACCGAAACAACCTCTTTTATGGCTGCAGCCAAGGGGGCAAAATTAGCCGGCGGCGCCCCGGCCGGCCTGCTTCCCTGCATCCCACCGGAAATATCCAAAACATCAACACCGGCCTCCACTAACCGGGGTGCTGCTTCCCTTGCCTCTTCCAGGACAAAACCGCCGGGCATGCCGTCATCCGCTCCCAAACGATAAAAAATCGGATAATCGGGCCCAACCTCTGCCCGCACAGCAGCAACTACCGTCAAGGGAAACCGCAGCCTGTTTGTCAACGACCCTCCGTATTCATCCTGGCGCTTATTGGTCAAGGGAGAGAGAAACTGGTTTAATAGATAGGCATGGGCTCCGTGTATTTCCACCGCCGAAAATCCGGCTTCTACCGCCCTCCGGGCAGCAGCCCGGTAAGCATCAACCAATTCTGCCAATTGGTTTTTGGTAAGCTCCGCAGGCATGATCCCGCTGACCGGATGGGGTGCTGCCGACGGCCCTACCGGTTGCCCAAGGGTGCTGTTGGAACCGGCATGGGCCAGTTGGATGGCGACTTCTGCCCCTGCCTCCTTAATTTTGGCTGCCAACTCCTTGAGACCGGATATGAAGCCATCGGCACTGATAGACAGCTGTTTAGGCTTCGCCTGCCCCCGCGGTTCAATATAGGTATGCTCAATGATTATCAAACCCACACCGGCTTGCGCCCGGGGTAAATAATACTGAAAATGTTTTTCCGTCACTTGCCCGTCCTCTGTGGCCAAATCCGAAGCCAAAGGCGGCATTACCAAACGGTTCTTCAATTGCAGTCCTTTCACCTGCAGCGGAGAAAAAAGTCTACTCATCCATAAAGCCCTCCCTCTCGTAGTATACTTAGATCAATTCTTCCTGAGCGGGCATATCTTTTCCGGAAGATTTAATTCCATCTTCCTGATCCAAGTTCAAAAACCCCAGATATACGCTTCGCTCCAATTTCCCGTCAAAGGGAGTCCACTGGGAACCGGAATCCCGGTGTTTGACAACCACTTGAGAAAAATGGCTTATCTGGGCGCTGAGGTAATCAGCATGATGTAACGCAAAGGCATTCATTGTTTTGGGCGGCTCAGGCGAACCCCATTCCCGTTTACCATGGTGGGAAATAATCATATGTAAAAGTTCTGTAGCCAAAAACGGCGGGAACCCTTCCAGGGTTTTGATTGTTTCGGCAACCATTTGCGCCCCGATAATAATATGCCCCAAGAGTTTCCCCATATCTGTCACTTCAAAATTTATTTTTTGCGCATCATATTCTTTTATTTTGCCAATATCGTGCAAAATGGCGCCGCTCAAGAGCAAATCCAAGTCAATAAACTGCGGGTACAGGCGCGCCAATTCTTTGCAAATAGATACTGTTTCCAGCGTATGTTCCAATAAACCCCCTATATAAGCATGGTGAATAGCTTTGGCTGCCGGTGAATTGGCAAAGGCAACGAGAAACTGCCGATCATCCAGAAAAGACTGGATTAAGGCGCGCAGGTAATTGTTTTCCAATTCCTCAACCAGTTGCTGCAACTCTGCCACCATATCCCGCCGGCTCCGCGCACTTGTTGCTTGAAAGTCTTCCAAATTCACCTGCAAGGGATCTACAGACCAAATTCCTTCCACCACCAGCTGCGGTTGATCCCGGTAAGATGTCACTTTCCCCCGCACCCGCACTATGGGGACATCGGCACAACACCGGTAGCCTTCTGCAGCCTGCTCCCACATTACCGCCTGTATTGTCCCTGTCTTATCATAGAGTTGCAGGCGGAGAAACTGGGCACCTGCCCGGGCGGCGTCTTGAAAAGGACATAACGCTTTTTCTGTCACTAAAAAAATATCATCTACCTGCTGTCCAATCTCAAGATTGGCAATAAAGACCTTTTTAATAATTCTCCCTCCCTTGGATACTTCTGCTGTACCGATAATTTCTGTATATAACGGGAAAATCCTCCTATTTCCCGCGGGAACAATATAATCTCAGATGTACAATCTTTCCGCAACTTCCCAAAATAAAAAGGTGTGTTATAATGTTTATATATATAGCCGGGAAAGGATGAATAGATATGCAAAGCCAAAACCCACACCAAACCCTCATCTACCGTTTTATTGTTTTAATGATCGGACTAGTTTTTTGTAGTGCCGGACTATATTTAACAGTGCAGGCCGGCCTCGGATCGAATCCCTGGACTGTCTTGAGTGTTGGTGCGGCAAATTATATCCCCTTGACAGTAGGACAAACCACCCAGTTGATCGGTGTGATGTTAATCCTCTTCAGCTACCTGCTGGGAGAAAAAGCCCGCATCGGTACCTTTTGCAATATGTTTTTTATCGGTCTTTTTTACGATCTTTTCGATTTGTTAGGCCTATTTCCTTTCCGGCCCAATCCTTTAATCCAATATGGCTACCTGTCGGCAGCAATCGCTTGCTTTGCCATTGGTGTAGGCATATATCTTACTGCTGATTTCGGTGCCGGCCCTCGGGATGCCCTGGTAATTGGCCTGCAAAAGCATCTTAGCTGGAGTTACAGGCTAACCCGCTGCACCATTGAAGTCTCTGTACTTGTTCTCGGTTACCTTTTGGGAGGGCCTGTAGGTATCGGCACACTTATCTTCGCCCTCAGCAGCGGTCCCGCCATCCAGTTAACGATCAAGTTCTTTTCCCGCCTGCTGACGCCTCTCTTCGGTTATGATTCTTCCCTCTCAATTTCCGAGAAGTAAGCAATATAAAAAACACTCCGGCCTTTGAGGGTGTTTTATGGAAGCAGTCATCCTGAGCGAAACGAAGGATCTTGATGAAGATCATTCACTGCGTTCAGAATGGCAGGATAATTCCTTCCGGCTCGCCCCCTTTCAGGCTGTTTCTCATTTTATAAGCTATCCTTGCAGGTAAGGACCCAATTTTGTCAAGAGCCCCTCAATTGTTTGATAATGCTTTTGATAACGCTCCTTTGCTGCCAAATTCTCCGTTTCCAGCGCAAATGTCACCAATAGCGCAGCAGCCTTTTCCAAATTAACCAATATCTGCTCCTGTACAGAAGGAAGGTCAGGCACTGCAACAGTGTCATCCCGCAGGTCAAGATAAATATTCCCCAAGGTATCCACTTGGGCCATGACCACCTGCGTAACATCAGTAATGCCCCTTTTTTCCAATTCACCCTCCAGCCACTCTTGACTGTAAGGAGAAGCAGCTAAAGTTTTTTTGAGAATTTTCCCGTCTGAAATCAGCACCAGCGGTGCCCCCTGCCGCAGGGTTTTTACGCCTAAATCAGCCAAGGTTAAAGGTTGTTTTTCCCGCTTTTTCAGCGCACTCACCTGACCGTTTTTTTCTACCACTGCATACTCGACATCATTCAGATCAAAAATGCCTTGGATCCGCAATTGCATCTGCAAATCTTCCAAATTCATCAGTTCGCGCTTCAGGTTGTCTTCTAAAATTTTACCTTCTTTGATCACAATCGTGGGTCCACTATCTAACGCCCTGCGGACAGTCTGATTCTTTAAGTATACCCAACTGAGAATAATCGGCAGCGTACCCCAAACTATAATGCCGGCCATTGCGGTCAAAGTCCGGTTCTCCAGCTCGACCGACATGCTGGCAGCAATGGAGCCGATGGTTATGCCTACCGCATAATCGAATAAAGTAAACTGAGATAGCTGTTTGTTATGCATAAAAATCATAAAAAAAAGGAGAGTGGCAAAAGCAACCACTGAACGGAGGGCGGCTAAGGCAATTTCCGGCAACGGCAACACTCCTTTCTCTGTTCTTTCCTTAGAGTTAACAAAAAGTTCTCCAAATACACATAAACTGCTGCAGCGAGGATTATCCTAACAGAAAAAACAAAGGGATAGCAAAGGGGCTGACTCCTTTGACCACTTACCACCAGGTAAATTCCTTATTGGCAATACTGAAAAATATTAAGGCGGATCTAAAAACCCTAGCCCTTACTAACACCGGGGATGCGGCGGCTGATGCGGTGATACTACAGGCTGCCCTGGCGATCAATAAGATTATCACTGATATCGACAACCGCAAAAAGGAAATGGAAGGTGAAGAGCCCCAATTTTCCTCCATGCAGCTGCCCCCGGTACAGGAGGCGGAATAGATGGAAAAACAAAAAAGGAATAAATGGTTAGTGCCATTATGTTTAATCCTGTTAATTCCCAGTATTATATTTTTACTGCACTACACCATCCGGAAGCCGGTATTGGATTTAGACCTTCCCCATACCTTGCAAGCTACAATTGCAGCCTTGGAGGAAGAAAACTGGCCGGAAGCCAAAACCAGGTTAGAGGAACTAACAAACAAATGGAACACTGCCAGACCACGGGTACTATTAAACGGCGATGCCAGTTCCCTGCGGGATTTTGAAACTGCCTTGGCGCGCCTGGATAGAATGGTGCAGCAAGAGAATAAAATCAATGCTTTGGCTGAAATAGCGACCCTGCAAGTTATTTGGACCGGATTTTTATCGTTTTAAGCTTAGGGGGACGTTTCTCCCTGTCTCAGCCGGGTAAGACGGCGGGGCAGGAAAACTACCCCTTTTTCTTTTGGCATACTATTTAGTTTAATATAAAATTATCCAGGCGAGATTTATATGACAGGGTTGTCATAGCAAAACAATTATGGTACTATTGCTTTAGGAGGTGACGTAATGCCAAAAGATACATTTTATAATTTAAGCGCCGAAAAACAAAAAAGAATCTATGCCGCTGCGGTGCAGGAATTTTCTACCCGGCGTTTTAGTGAAGCATCCATTAACCAAATCGTCAAAAATGCCGGCATATCCCGCGGTAGCTTTTATCAATATTTTGCAGATAAAGAGGATATTTATCTTTATATGATTAAGGAAATTGGCAAGGAAAAAATGGCACTTTTTAACGAGGCAGAGGCATTTGCTACTGCCGAGGATTTCATTTCAGCTTATATGCGCTTATATGAACTGGCGATGCAATGGGTCAAAGAAAAACCGGAATATAATCAGATATTTATGTTGATGGAATTGGATGACAGCCAATTTATTCGCAAGCTGCGGGAGCTCTCTGCCGAAGGCTTTTCACTGTTAAAGGGTTTGCTTGCACGTGACCAAAAACAGGGCCTGATAAAAACAGATATTGATGCTGACCTGCTGATCGATATAATCTATGAGCTGATGATGAATTCATTTCGGACCTATGCGCAGAATGGTTCAGAAGCAAATTTGCTTAGACGAATCCGGGGTATTTTTAAGATAATTAAGGAGGGCATCGCAACCAAGGCATAAAATAGCCTGATAGTAACGGGGAGAGGGGTGAAATAAATATGGCAACACCGTTAATAGTGGCAAAAAATTTGCAAAAACGCTACCGCATGGGTGAAGTGACGGTTCATGCCTTGCGCGGGGTTGATTTTACCTTATATGACGGTGAACTGGTAGTTGTTCTGGGCCCCAGCGGCTCGGGGAAAAGCACCTTGCTCAATATCATTGGGGGCATGGATAATGCAAGTGCCGGGGAGCTCTACTTCGGCGAGAAAAGCCTGCATCAAGCAGGTGAGCAGGAACTCACTTATTATCGCCGCAATGAAGTGGGTTTTATCTTTCAATTTTACAATTTGATGCCCAACTTGACCGCCTATGAAAATGTCAACCTTGCCGCTCAGATAGCCAAGGATCCGTTTGATGTCAACGTTCTTTTGGAACAGGTGGGGTTAGCCGACCGGAAGGACCATTTCCCCTCCCAGTTGTCCGGCGGAGAACAGCAGCGGGTTGCCATTGCCAGGGCGTTGGCCAAGAACCCCCGCATGCTCCTCTGCGATGAACCTACCGGGGCATTGGACCTGGCCACCGGAATTCAAATATTAAAAGTGTTGCGGGATTTCTGCGATCATTATCACAAAACCGTTGTCATCATAACCCACAACTCAGCCATTGCCAAAATGGCAAATCGAGTAGTTTCTTTAAAAGACGGGTTAATTGACAAAATACAGGTTAATGAGGAACCCGCAGCCCCAGAGCAGGTGACTTGGTGATGTTATGGCGCAAAATGATCCGGGACATCTGGGACAACAAGGGTTCTTATATAGCCTGCCTGGTTATTGTCTTAATGGGCTTGATTGTATTTACCTCTGTTTCCATTGTCAGTACAAATCTGGAGCTGGCCAAGGACACCTTCTATATGGAGCAAAACTTTGCCCATGGGTTTGCAGAGCTGGTGTCAATGCCGGAGGCAAATATGGAGCGACTGGCACATATAGAAGGGATCAGGGAAATCAACGGCAGGATTGTCAAGGAAGTGCGGCTAAATGACTCTCAACGGGAGGAGAGCGTTTATCTGAAGCTTGTCTCCGTGGATCTACCGGATCCCAGACCTGTCAACGATGTCCGGTTATTGGCAGGAACAGAACTGGAGCCGGGTAAACTGCTGGCCTGGATCGACAACCAATTTTTTGCTGCCAATAACTTAGAGTTGGGCGATAGCTTAGAGATAATTGCCGGAGGCAAAAGCAGGGAAATTACCATTGCCGGAGTGGGCATGAGCCCGGAATTTACCTACCCCATCCGGGGGGCGGAGCTATACCCTAACCCGGAGCAATATGGCATTGCCTTCCTGCCTCTGGCCGATATGGGAATGCTCTTTCCTGATCTTGCGGGTCAGGTAAATGATGTGGTCTTTACCTTAGAGACCGGTGCAGACTATGAAGAGGTCCGCGACCGGCTGGAGCCGGAACTGGAACAGTATGGGTTGTTGAAAATCTATCCCCGGGAAGATCAGATCAGCCACATCATCCTGACCCAAGAGGTAGAGGGACAGAAAGCAGCCGCCAAAAGCTTCCCCCTCTTGTTTTTGTCCATCGCCGGTATTATCCTCTATATCATGCTGAAAAGACTGGTGGAACAGCAGCGGGGGCAGATCGGAATTTTGAAGGGATTGGGTTATACCAGGGGAGAAATCGCCCTCCATTACCTTTTCTACGCCTTGGCTGTAGGTGCCGGGGGCGGGCTGCTGGGAGGCCTGATCGGGATCTGGCTTGCTACCCCCTTGACAGATTTGATGATGGAATTTTTTAATGTGCCCATAGTATATGAAGGTTTCTCCTGGCTCTATTTGGGGCAAGGTTTGCTGCTGTCTTTGGCGGTATTCCTGATCTCAGGTTATAACGGGGCCAAATATGCACTCAAGTTAAAACCGGCGGAAGCTATGCGCCCGCCTGCACCGCCTATAGGCAAAAAGTTTATCCTCGAAAAAATACGGTTCTTCAGTGCCATGCTGACCATGCAGGGGAAAATGGCCATTAGAAACATATCCCGGAACAAGGGACGAAGCTTCTTCATTTTCCTAGGAATCATGCTTTGCTGTGCCATAGTTGCTGTTACCTGGTCCTTTAATGATCTGGTAGATAAACTTATTTTTTACCAATATGACCAGGTGGAAACCTATGACGCCAAAGTAACCTTAACAGCGCCGGTGGCTATGGCCCCGGCACTCCGGGAGTTGGAAGGCAATCCGGAGGTACGGTGGGTAGAACCATTGGCGGAGATACCGGCAACCTTATCCTACCGGTGGCGGGAGGAAAATGTTGCCGTACTAGGCATTGCCCAAGAGAGCAGCCTCTACAATATCCTCGATGCCCAAGGGAAGAAAATTGCCCCGCCTAAACATGGCCTGATCCTCTCGGAGCGGCTGGCGCAGAAGCTAAATGCAGATAAAGGTTCAATATTGGAGTTGGAAAGTCCCTTTTTAAGGGGTGAAGATAAAGTCCAGGTTGAGGTATCCCGGATCATACCCCAATATTTAGGCATGAATGCCTATATGGAGCTCTCGGCCTTGGGAGAATTATTGGGTCAAGGTGAACTGGCCACTTCCCTGCTGATCAATGTAAATAATGATGAAGGGATTTTAACCTTACGGGATCGATATCGGGAAAGTGCAGTGATCGCCGGGATTGACAGCAGAGAGGAACAGATGGGAGTAGCCAGGGAGCTAATGGAAACCTTCGGCAGCATGATCTATATGTATGTATTGGTTGGAGTTGTCATCGGTTTTGCCATTATCTACAGTTCCAGCTTTATTGTCTTATCAGAACGAAGTTGGGAACTGGCATCCATGCGGGTACTAGGGATGACCGCCACCGAAGTTTTTTCAGTAATTACCTTTGAGCAATGGTTTATCAGCCTGTTCGGCATCCTGGCAGGTATTCCCCTCAGCCAGGCAATGGCGTGGGGAATGGGAGTAGGTTTAAGTACTGATATGTATTCATTGCCACCGCAACTGACCGCAGAGTCTCTGTTTATGGCAGTGATCATAACTGCCCTTTCAATTTGGATAGCACAGCGTTTCACTTTAAAAAGGGTGAAGAAATTAAGCCTGGTTGAGGTGCTAAAAGCAAGGGATTAAGATATGAGGGGGGAGAGAGAAATGAAGAAGAAGTGGAAACTTATTTTGGGGGCAATAATTCTGCTGGGCAGCATAGGTTTTGTTTTCACCCACATGACGCAGGGATTAAATGTAGTGGTGCTGAAGGTAAAAGCAAAAGAATTCACCCGCAGTTTTACCGAGGAAGGTGTGGTGGCATCTGTAGGAGAATGTAGAATCCAATCTTTATATCCGGCCAAGATTGACAGGCTGCTGGTCAAAGAGGGCGATACGGTAGAAGCAGGTCAATTGCTGGTTGTACTGGACGATGCGGAATTAAACTACAGCCTGGCGGAATTGGAAGCCACATACAACGGCCTGAACGTAGAATTGGAACAGGCGCGGGAAAATCAAGCCCAGGCGGAACGAAATTATCAGCGGGTTGTCCGCCTTTATGAAGCAGAGGTGGCTGCAGAAGTAGAATTGGAAGAAGCGCAAAGCCGGCTAAACCAGGCCAAGACGGCAGTTGCCGGTATAGAGGCAAAACAACAAGCGCTGCTGTCGCAAATGGAACGTCTCCGGCATCAAAGAGCTGCGTACCGGATTTATGCGCCCACCTCCGGGATCGTATCCGACCTGGCAGCGGAGGAAAATGGGCTGACCGGTCCCCAGGTGCCGTTGCTGACCCTTTTGAACAGGGAAGGAAAGCAGGTGGAAACCCGGATTCTGACCCGTGATGTAAATACAATTTCCCCAGGTATGCAGGTCAATTTAACCTTTAAACTTACGGAACAGGATTTGAAGTTTCCCGGAGAAGTGACAGCCATTGCCCCATATGCGGAATCGTCCCTATCCTCTCTGGGGCTGG
The DNA here is from genome assembly GCA_050951765.1 of bacterium. Classification (GTDB taxonomy): domain Bacteria; phylum Bacillota; class DTU030; order DTU030; family JBMNJR01; genus JBMNJR01. The sequence continues at coordinate 305,307 of JBMNJR010000003.1, forward strand.
AAGAGGAACGGGTAAAGGTTACCATTGCCCCGGAGTTCCCTGCCGGTGTCAAAATAGACCCAGGTTATAAACTGGATGTGGAATTTATAGCGGAAGTTATTCCTGATGCCCTTGTGGTTCCCAAAACAGCACTCTTTACTTATGCAGGCAAAGATGCCCTCTTTGTTGTGGAGGGAGAACAGGCCCAAATCCGGCAAGTTGAAACCGGTGCCGAAACAAGACGGGAGATTGTGATCACCAGTGGTTTACAAGCCGGCGATTTGGTTATTTTAGACCCGCAATTGGCAGGCCTGGCGGAGGGTGCTAAGGTTTCTTATCAAATAAGTGATAGCCAAATATAAACCAAAGTTAGTACCGCCCTGCGGTAGAACTTAAGGCTTCTTTGGTTCGCCAAAACCAAGAAAGGTGGAAGGATGATGAAATCCAAAGTCATAAAAACAGGGACACTCTGTGGGCTGTTGCTGCTGGGTGCATTGTTTTCTCCCTTTGCCTCTGCCGCTTCAGATGCGGGAGAAATTTTAACCTTAGAGCGAGCACAGGAATTGGCCCTGGAAAATAACCCTACCCTAAAGATATTGGAATTGGAATACAAAGAAAAAGGCTATAGCGTCAGTGTTGCCAAGGATGCCTATGAAGACGCCCGGCGGGATATCCATAGCATCAATTGGAGCCTGCAACGGCTGGCAGGTCAGGAAGCAGATGCCTGGAAAAGATTTAATGAAGCTGAGGAAGACGATATTTATCGACCCATATATGAACAGGAATATAGGCTGGTAGCTCAAAATGCCGATAGCCTGAAGAATGCAATTGACGATCTGGTTTCCGCCCGCTATGACCTGCGCTATCACTATGAGTTAAGCAAAACAGTTAGGGAAGAAGCGCGGCATCGTTTGGAAGACCACCGGTTAATCCTGGGTCGGGAGGTAGAAGCAAAGTATTATACCCTTCTCCGCCTAGACCAATACTATAATAACTTACAGGCTTCCCTAGATCACCTAATGGCACTGCAAGCCGCTGAAAACAAGAAGGTTTCCTTAGGTCTTTCCACTCCCGTGGCTGTGGCAAACCTGGGTGCTCAAGCAGAAAACACCGGCCACCTATTGCGAAACACTTCCACTGTCCGCCGTTTGGCCAGGCAGGATTTCAATAACCTTTTAGGCCGCAGTCTTGACAGTCCCCTCTATTTAGATAAACAACTTACTCCCAAAAAGGAACTTGTGCCCCATCCGGGTTATGGTAATACTTTCTTAGCGCAGAGCAACCAATTAATAGCCTTGCACGCATATGTTGAAACACAAAGGGAGCGCGCAAAGGATTTACTTAACCGGTATTCTAAGGGAACACCGGAATACTTGGAAGCAGCAACAAAACTGGAAAGGCTTGAGTTAGAATTGGCAGAAGCGGAACAGGCCTTGCTCATGGGTATAAACAATGCTTATAACCGGGTACAGGAGGCAAAAGCAAACCTCCGCTCCCAAGAGGCGCAAAATAACCTGGCACAAGAACAGCTGCGTATTGGCCTGTTAAAGGCGGAATTAGGACTACTCAGCAGACAGGAAGTCCGTATACTGGAAAACCAAGCACTGCAGGCAAAAACTAACTGCTTAGAGGCAGTTGCCGCCTATAATTTAGCTGTCACCGACTATAAACTGGCCCGGGAAGGTATTATTGTAACAACGGCAGGCAGCTAAAACACAAAGAGCGCAAACCAATTCAAATGAGTATGAGTTGATTAGCAACTGGACTCATGCCAAAATTCTCGGTGCCCAAAAGTGAAAATATTTGCTGAAACAGCGGCCACAGGTCCGCCCCTATTTATATTGATGAATGCTTAAATAACTATTTTACCGCTAGAAAATCGGACCGGCAGCAGGAAAAAAAGGTGTTATCCTGGCACTTCTAATAATTTGAGGGCAACCTATTCAACAAAGCCGATGACTAAGCATGGCTGCCAATAGAGGACAGCCACGGTAGTCGAAGCCGGCGGTTAAATCAGGTTGCCCTTGCCGCCACAGTCCATGTAAAGTGCCTCGTTCCACTCCCTGCATCCAACGCGCCTATGGATGCGGCGGGATTGGGTCGGTTCAGGGTTAAATTCTAGCCTTCTCCACCAGTTCCCTGGTGCGGGCAGCCACAGCTTGCGGATCCACCTTTACTTGGGCAACCCCGCTGGCTACCGCTGCCTGAGCAGTAGCTGCAGCCACAGCCGGTGCCACCCGGGGATCAAAGACATGGGGGATTATATTATCAGCAGTTAATTCATCCTCAGTAACCAGCTCCGCAATGGCATAAGCTGCAGCCAGCTTCATTTCTTCGTTGATATCTATAGCCCGGGCATCTAAGGCACCCCGCAGCACTCCCGGAAAAACTAACACATTATTGATCTGGTTGGGGAAATCGGATCGCCCTGTCCCCACAACCTGAGCGCCGCCTGCTTTAGCATCATCGGGATAAATTTCCGGTATCGGATTTGCCATGGCAAAGATTATGGCACCAGAATTCATGCTCTGCACCATTTCCTTGCTGACCACATTGGGAGCAGATACGCCGACAAAAACATCGGCACCTTGCAATGCGTCAGCCAGTGAGCCCCGCTTTTGCCCTTTATTTGTAACTTGAGCCAGTGCTTCTTTGTATTCATTCATTCCCTCCTGCCGGCCTTGATATATAATTCCCCGGCTGTCACAGATGATCAAATCCTTTACCCCGGCACCTAAAAACATTTTACTGATGGCGGTCCCGGCAGCGCCGGCTCCGTTCACTACTACCACTACCTCATCAAGCGCCTTCCCTACAACCTTAAGGGCATTGATCAACGCAGCCAGCGTGACGATGGCCGTACCGTGCTGATCATCATGAAAGACAGGAATTGATACCCTTGCTTTCAGTTTTTGCTCAATGGCAAAACAGGCCGGCGCAGCAATATCTTCCAGATTAATCCCGCCATAGGTAGGCTCCAACAATGTTACTGTTTCTACAATCTTATCTATATCATTGGTTGCCAATAAAACAGGCACAGCATCTATGCCGGCATAAGTCTTAAAGAGCACCGCCTTTCCTTCCATGACCGGCAGTGCGGCCTCCGGGCCGATATTACCCAAACCTAACACTGCCGAACCGTCGGTAACCACAGCCACAGTATTTCCCTTTGCGGTGTAGATATAAACCTTTTCCTTATCCAGATGGATTTCCTTGCAGGGTTCGGCAACTCCCGGCGTATAAGCAAGACTCAACTCCGCAGCATTCCGGACCGGCACCTTACTGACAATCTCCAGCTTTCCCCGGTTATCACTGTGCAATTTCAATGCATCTTCCCGTAAAGACATTTCCGTACCTCCCTTAGCTTAGTATTCTATTTTCTATCCCTCAACCACCGGCAATGTAGAATTGGCAAAGGGAATTACCACAATTTTTGCCCCATGTCCTTCCTTCTCCAGCGCAGCAGCCAGGGCGGCCTCCGGAGAACTGAAAGGTTGGAAGAATATATCCTGCACAAGAGCAGGCTCTATGGATGAAACCAAATAGACTTGTGCCCGTTTAAGCGCCAGACAAATCATTGCCGCTTTATGGGCACCTAAGACGAATTCTTCTTGAGCCCAGCGGATTGGATCATCCGGGGATTGGGCCCGTGCCATCCAGTCGGCAAAGGTTTCTTCCCCTAATACCTCGGGACACTCTGCCAGCAGGATTACTACTCCTCCTTCTTTCACGGCGTAACTGGCGTGTTCCAGTCCCTTTTGCGCTTGGTAAAGGTTTATATCCTTGGGATAACCTCCGGTGCTGGCGATGACAATATCAGCCTTGGCCGCCAAAGGGCGCTTATACATCTGATCGATGTATTTACACCCTTCCCGGTGTGCTTGTACCGGATCGCCAGCCACTGCCTTTACAATTTCCTTATTACTGTTTAATACCACATTTAAAATAAAGCTTACACCAACCATGCGGCCCACTTCTTCAATATCCTCCCGCATCGGGTTACCGTCCGCTTTCCCCGGCATAGTACCCGGCTTGATCATCATGGTATGGTTTGCTTGGATCGTCCTTTTACTGCATACTCCCGGCATCAGTGATTTGTCGCCGCCACTATAACCAGCTCGGTAATGGAATTCCAGGTTTGCCGTCCCAATGATCAAATCGGCAGCAAGAACCGGCTGGAAAACCTCTACCGGTGTCCCGCTGCTGGTTTCCCCAACATAAACACATTGGTTGATATCATGATCCAGGCACTTCACCCGTTCAAAAACCCGATCCCCTACTAATTGCCGCTGTTCCTGTTCCGTATGTTTACGGTGATAGCCAAGGCCAAAAACAATCGTAATCTGGTCATCGGTCACACCTGCCGCCGCCAGTTCATCCAACAAGGATGGCAACATTTTGTAACTGGGTGCAGGGCGAGTAAGATCGCTGACCAGAATCACCACGTTTTCCTTTCCTTGAGCCAGTGCCCGCAGTGCAGGTGAGCCGATGGGGTTTGCCAATGCCCGCCGTACTTCCGCCTCTTCATCAGCTACTCCCGCCAATTCCCTGGGAGTCAAAACTGCCATTATGTTTTCTTCCGGAACCGCAAGTTCTAAATCCCCTTTGCCATATCTAAGCTTGAATTTTTTTAATCCTTTTCCCACCATTCATCCCCCCTGAAGCTAATTGATACTACCCCTTTTACTTACCTAGCTTGCCAAAAACACAACTAATTAAACGCTTAAGCCGGGTTCTGTTTCTGAAACTCTTTTCGTATAATAATAAACAATTAAGGATAATAAAAAAACAATTTGCCCCAATAGCAGCCAACTTAACCCATAAGAACCGGTAAGATCAGCCAGGAAACCAAATACCGGCGCTCCTACAGTTAAACCTAAACGGATAAAAATGGAAGCAAAGCCAATGGCAGTCCCGGTATTATCTCCCCCGATCCGTTCAGCCATTGCAGCATAATAAAGCCCGTGCCATCCTCTACCTGTTAAGCCAATCAGTAAAGCCAACACAAGTAGAATGATTATATGCATATGTTTAGTGAAGAAAAAAACTAAAGTCAAACCTACAAACAAAATGCCGATAAGCAAAATCCCCTTTTCTCGGTTTCCATTTAAGAATTGATCACTGATTAAGCCCCAGACAGGCCTGCCAATACCGCCGCCAATTTGTACTATACTAAATCCTAAGCCGGCAATAGCCATCGAAAACCCATAATCCAAGTATAAGAAGAGGGTAAAATGTGCTGCAATTGCACCGCTAGTCAAGCCTAAGACAAATCCCAGTAACCCCATAAAAAACATTGTCCTATTTGCCAACAGTTGGGGAATACCTGCTAAAACACCACCCCCCTTGACAGTGGAACCCTTGCTATTTTTCACTTTTACAATATTCCGGTCCCGATAAAAAAGAAAAATAAAAGTAGCAGCCAAGAGCACTATCATTCCGGCAACCCCTATGGCTAAACGCCACCCTAACACAATACCTACCGCAGGTAACAACGACGCGGCAACTGCTCCCCCTATGGGAAAACCGGCAGAATTAACTCCCATGGCAGTTGCCCGCATGCGGGCAGGAAACCATTCCATCACTCCTTTATTTGTTGCCGGAGCAATAATACTCATACCTAATCCAGTGATTGCAGCTATGATTAAAAGATAGATATATGAGGGGGCAATCCCATGCATAATCACCAATAACCCTAAAAAAATTAAACCAATGACCATCCCTTTCTTCCCGCCCCAGATATCAACCGCTCTGCCAGAAAAAACAGAAGCTAGCATAGATACAAAAAAGAGAAAGGAAAACTGTAAGCCCAATTGTGCTCTAGTTAAACCAAATTCCACCTGCAAAAGAGGGAAAAGAGCTGCAAACCCGTCCCGATAAATACCCGTAACAATACTAGCTGAGAGAATGATTGTTAAAACACGCCAATTGTATTCCTCTTTAACGTCCTCCTGTTGCAATTATTGATCGCCTCACTTTTGATGCTATAAATACTGCTTCACCTAATTATATTTTTCGTCATGGTGTCATTAGTAATAATTCTAATATGTTATCTATTGCTGCCCTGTATTATTTTTCCTTAACTATTAATTCGACAGTTTTACTTCAATCCCTGCCGCCGAAAAAACAATGGCTTGCCATCATTTTACATTATTTACCACGCATTATCTAAAATAACATTACACATTATATGGACAAATCCAGAAAGGGGGATATATATGCCAAAGGAGAGGAAGAAGAAGCGCCAGGATAAAGATGCAATGACAACCAAAGGCGCAGGTGGAGTCACCGCTGAATTCCCCGAACCAATCAAACAGAATAAGAAAGAAAAATAAAGCAGTCTGTATCCAGCGCCATACACAGATAACGGGTAAATATTAAAACAGGGGTATTCATGTGCCCCTGTCTTTATTTTTTCAAGTTCCAATGATCCTGACTATATTTAACAGCCAGTAAACTATGGGTCAGCTCTACTTCACTGCCGGTTGGCCGGCCTAAAACCAACTCCACGCCAAGGCTGGCGGCAAACCCGCCGGACAGTGCTTCCGCACACTGTTGGTATGTAACCGCACAACCTAAATCCCGCAGACCGGCTGCTTTGCGCTCCAACACCCTTTGCACTCTCTCCTTTGCCCTTGGAGAAGGAAACTTGAAAACTTGCATCAACAACGGAATGTCTAAATTTAACAATACCGATCCATGTTGAAGAACCCCCCCATAACGCCGCACCTGCGCGCTACCTACCACTTTTTTCCCTTCGATCACCAATTCATACCACGATGGCGAATCAAAACAAGCGGCAGAACCTTCCCTTTGGTTATTTTTCTGTTCATGTAAGGAAATAAGCCGGCCGGAAAGACCTAAGTCTTTAATCCCCAATAAGATTCCTTGGCTTAGAACCTTGTAGCTCTCTACCACACCACTAGGTATAAGCGGATGATCATCGGGCACTGCCACGCTATAGGTGAGTTCATGCTGATGCAATACCGCCCGGCCACCGGTAAGGCGCCGCACCAGGTGAAATCCCAAATCATTGATTACACCTAGATTTATTTCCTTTTCCGCCTGCTGGAAGTAGCCTAAGGTAACACAGGGAGGATCCCAGCGATAAAACCTAATGGTAGGCGGTACTGTCCTGTTGGCAACAGATTGCAATATTGCCTCATCGATAGCCATATTCTCCGCCCCTGATCGTGGCTCTTGTTCAACAATTAAACGCCATTTTTCCATAACCCTCCCCCTCCTGGTCAGCTGTGGTAGCGTCCCCTGCTAAAACCAATTGTATGGCTGCACTTGTTTCCGCCTCTGTTAACGGCCGCGGATAATTATAAATTATCCCACCGGGCTTTTCGTTATAATAAGGCCGGTTGCATCCGGGACAACCACTGGTCAAAAAAGCTTCTCCCCCTGTTAATGCCTGTCGCAGTTCCGGCTGCGGAAGGCCGTAATCTATTAGCTTACCCCCGGTAAAGGAAAGATCTGCCAAATCAACTAAACCCTGCTGCAAAAGATAGTGGGCTGCCTGGATGCGGCGGTAGCCGGCTAAAGGCGGTTGCTTCAAGTGTGCAAGAGCTGTTCCCTTAACCGGGGTAAAGGCAAAAAGACCCACACTTATCCCTTGCTTAACCAACCGCCCAATAAGCTTGATCGCCTGTGCTTCTGTTTCCCCTAACCCGATAATCAGATGGGTGCTGATCCGGCCGGGAAATCTGCGCGCACTTTCCTCTAACAGAGCCAACTTATGGGCAAAGGAGCCTCCTTTAATCTGTTGATACGCCTGGGGATCAGCTGCATCCACCGCAATACCCACTTTATTCGCCCCAGCTTGCAACAATTGATCCACTTGCTGTGTATTCTCCAAGCGGGCTGATACGGAAAGCGGCAAATCGGTCATCACTTTAATTCTCCGGCAAACAGTCAAAATCTCTGAGAGATCTTTTTCCTGACAGACTACCTGCACACAGATCCGCTTCAGTTCCCCTTCATATTTGGCCAAACCCCGGGCAAGATCCTGCCAATTGTACTCCGGCCAAATGACCCGGCTTAAAAGATCCTTCCGGGCAGAACTGCCCCGGGCTTGGGGACAAAAGGAGCAATTATAGAGGCAGTTTTCACCTTCCATTAGATAGGCGGTTGTAGGTAATGCATCTACTTTGATTTGTTGCAAACCCAACCGCGCTGCTGTCCCGGCAGATATTTTAACCAAAAACACAACACTCCTTCCCCCAAACGACCTCCAGCCTTTCTTTGTGCGCAAAACGGCGCACAGCCGGAGTGGGCATTACAATCTTATTGACACCGGCCTTTAATGCCAGCAGATCCAGTTTATGGCGATAACGCCCCCGGGGCCGCATACAGCCTAAATGGAGCGGGGTGCGGGGAAATTGGATCCGGGCTTGAGCCAAAATCCGGGCTACCCTGGCTAACGGTGGTGGCTCTTTGTGCGCAAAGCGGGTATTTCTGGTGGGGATAAAAACAATAAAACAAATTGCCTCTGCTCCCAACTCCGCCAACAATGACAATGCCCTTTCCTCACCGCTCCCAGCACCCCCGTTCAGACCGATACAAATATGGGGTACAACCGGAACGTACCGCCGCAACAGGAGATAAGAATTGATATAAGCTTCTGCAGTACATTCAATCCCATAAACTTCAGCAATAGTCTTTTCATCGGCAACAAAGTCAAAGGAAACTACATCAGCCAGTTGGCCAATTTCCTCCGCTTCTTCTCTATCGACCAAACCAACATGTAGGTTCAGCCTCCCTTTTTCCTTGAGGCGCAAAATATCTTCTTTGGCTGCTAATATAGGCACCTTTCCCGCTAAACTGCACCCGCCACTTACGAGGCAACTGGTTTTTTCCCCTGTCTCCAGAGCCTGCTTGGCCTCAGCAATGGATTTCATCTGGCGTAAATAGTGCCCACCGCAGTGGGCACAATCAAGTTCGCAAACCGGACCGGTGACACTGACACTGAGGGTTTTTTCCGGATAAACAAACTCGACCTGCCGGGGAAAGTTTTCACACCTTACCTCCCACGCCCGGTTGAGCAATGGCTTTAAGGAGTCCATTTCAGATCCCGTTCCCAAATAACAACCGGATTACGGGCAGCGGTAACTTCATCAAGACGGCCTACAGGCGTGGTATGTGGCGCATTTTTTACCTTTTCCGGTTCTGTTTCTGCTTCGCGGGCAATGGCCTTCATCACTCCAACAAAGCGATCCAGGGTCTCCTTCGACTCGGTTTCTGTCGGTTCTATCATCAGTGCCTCCTCCACAATAAGCGGGAAATAAATTGTCGGTGGGTGAATGCCAAAGTCCAATAACCGTTTGGCAATGTCCGCCGTGGTCACCCCGGTGGCCTTTTTCTGCTTGCGCCCGCTCAGGACGAATTCGTGCTTGCAAGGAATTCCTCCCTTAGGCAAGTCATAATCGTCTTTCAGCAAATGGCGGAGATAATTGGCGTTAATTACAGCATCTGTGCTGGCCTGTTTTAAACCCTGTGCCCCCATTTGCCGGATGTAACAATAGGCTTTGACAATAACATTAAAGTTACCGTAAAAACCGTGCACCTTGCCGATGCTGTGGGGTAAATCATAATTTAGACAGTATTTTCCTCCTACTTTTTCAACCACCGGCACCGGCAAGAAGGGAGCCAAAGAATCTTTAATACCTACCGGACCACTGCCGGGGCCGCCACCACCGTGGGGTGTAGCAAAGGTTTTATGCAAGTTCAGATGCACCACGTCAAAACCCATATCTCCCGGACGGGCGTAACCCATAATGGCATTCAAATTGGCACCGTCATAGTACAATAAACCTCCCACTGCGTGAACAGCGTCGGCAATTTCCTTAATCTCCGCTTCAAAAAGGCCCAAAGTGTTAGGGTTAGTCAACATCAAAGCAGCCACATCTTCATCCAACGCCGCTTTTAATGCTTCCAGATCCACAAGACCGCGGGCATTGGATTTAATGGTCACCAACTCAAAACCGGCCATGGTTGCTGAAGCAGGGTTGGTGCCGTGGGCTGAATCGGGACAAATAACCTTTGTCCGTTTGTCTCCCCGCTGAGCATGGTATGCTTGAATAAGCATTAGCCCGGTAAGCTCCCCATGGGCGCCGGCCACTGGCTGCATAGTAACCCGATCCATCCCGGTAATCTCAGCCAACAGCTGTTCCATTTCCCACAGAAGACCCAAAGCCCCTTGGCTTAAATTCTCCGGCTGATATGGATGTAATTGCGTAAAACCTGGCAAGCTGGCGATCTCTTCATTGACTTTAGGGTTGTATTTCATTGTACAGGACCCTAAAGGACAAAAACCGGAGTCAACCCCATGATTACGGGTTGATAGTTCCACATAATGGCGCACAGCTTCGCCTTCAGACACTTCCGGAAGATCAGGGGTTTCTTTTCTCAGCATTTGTGGCGGTATTAACTGGCTGACCTCCTGTTTGGGGACATCACATTGCGGTAAAGAAAATCCTACCCGGCCAGGCCGGCCCAATTCAAAAATCAAAGCCTTTCCCCGTCTCATGCCATCCCCTCCAATCTTGCCACCAAGGTATCAATTTCTGCTTTGGTCCGTTTTTCCGTAACACAAAGGAGCATATGATCTTTCATTTCCGGATAAAATCGGCCTAAATCCAAGCCGCCGATAATTTTATCCGTCAACAGGGCAGCATTAACCTCTGCTACCGGCAGTTTACACTTAATGACAAATTCCTTAAAGAAAGGCTGGACAAAGGCTTGGACAAAGCCAGGAACCTTACAGATCCGCTCTTGGGCATAATGTGCTTTTTGCAGCGAAAGTTCGGCAACCTGCCGCAACCCTTTAGGCCCCATAACGGTAAGATATACAGCAGCAGCCAAGGCATTTAATGCTTGATTGGAACAAATGTTGGATGTGGCCCGTTCCCGGCGGATATGCTGCTCCCTGGACTGGAGGGTAAGCACAAAACCACGGTTCCCTTCCTTATCCTTTGTTTGACCTACAATGCGGCCCGGCATGCGCCGCACCAGATCCCGCCGGGCAGCAATATATCCCAGCAAAGGGCCGCCAAAACTGGTGGGGTTGCCGAGACTTTGACCCTCACCGACGACAATATCTGCTCCCCAACTGGCCGGCGGTTCCAGCAACCCTAAGGAAATAGGATCGGCAACCACCACTAATAAAGCCTTTTTATTGTGCTGCCGTACCTGCTCCGCTACACTGGCCAAATCTTCCAGCACACCGAAAAAGTTTGGTGATTGGACGATTAAACAAGCAGTTTCCTTAGCCAATTCACTCTCCAACTGCGAAAAATCCGTTAACCCATCACTGTACGGCAAGGTTTTCAAGCTAAACCCCTGTTTAGTAATATAGGTTTCCAGAACCTGTCGGTAAACCGGATTTACTGTTTCGGATACAATCACTTCCCTGCCCCGGGCAGCATTCAAGCTCATAATTGCCGCTTCAGCCACTGCCGTAGCCCCATCGTACAAAGAAGCATTGGCCACTTCCATCCCGGTGAGCCGGCAAATCATTGTCTGGTACTCAAAGGTTGCCTGTAATACCCCTTGGCTCATTTCCGCTTGATAAGGAGTGTAAGCAGTGTAAAATTCATTGCGCATCACCATTTGGCTTACTACACTGGGAATATAATGTTCATAAACACCGGCACCCAAGAAAGAAACATATTCCGATAGGTTGGCATTTTGGGCTGCCAACCTGTGCATATGTGCTTTCAGTTCAGGTTCGGGCAAAGGTTCAGGTAAATTTAACTCTCGTTCTAAGCGGACCTCCGGCCGTATATCGGCAAAGAGCTCCTCTACCGAGTTTACCCCCATTACCTGCAGCATCGGGGAACGTTCTTCCTCTGTAAGTGGAAGATAATTCCAGCTCATGTTAAGGCTCCTCTTGCAAAAACTTTCCATATTCACCGGCAGTAAATAAATCCTCCAATTCGCCTTCATCTGCCACTGACACTACCACCATCCATCCTTCTCCGTACGGATCATCATTCAACAGTTCCGGACTATCCAATAATGCCTCGTTTATTTCCACCACAGCTCCCGTGACAGGTAAATATACATCTGCCACTGCTTTTACAGATTCGATCACCCCAAAGCGCTCATTGGCCTTAAACTCTTCACCAACCTCAGGTAGTTCAACAAATACTACGTCACCTAATTGATCCTGGGCATAGTCGGTAATACCAACATATGCTTTACCGCCATCTACCCTAACCCATTCATGTTCCTTGCTATACTTGAGTCCTTCAGGAATCTTCGACATTTTTATCCCCTCCGATAAAATGGTAATTTAACTACCTGTGCTTTAACAGTACGTTGGCGAATAAAAACTTCAACCTCTGTCCCCACAGTAGCCAATGATGGTTTCACAAAACCTAAGCCTAATGCCTTATTTAACGTTGGCGAATGGGAACCGGAACTGATAAATCCCACCTCTTCCCCATCCTTGTATAATTTATAACCTTCCCGGGGTATTCCCCGCTCAACCATTGCTAAGCCCACTAATTTTTTCTTTAAGCCCTCAGATTTTTGCCGAACCAGCGCTTCCTTACCAATAAATTCTTTCTTCTCTAGTTTCACAAAGGAGGATAGTCCTGCTTCCAATGGAGTTATATCAGGCTTAAGTTCATGGCCGTATAACACTAAAGCCGCCTCAAAGCGAAGTATATCCCAGGCGCCTAATCCTGCTAGCTTGAGGCCTTTCCCTTCCCCTGCCGTCAGCAGTGCTTGCCAGAGTCCTACCGCATCTTCCGTCCGGCAATAAATTTCAAAGCCGTCTTCGCCGGTATACCCGGTACGGGATACCATGCATTTATATCCTGCTATTTCTGCTTCCGGCAGAAACCGGAAAAACTTAATGGTGGCCAAATCCGTTCCTGTTAAACCCTGTACAATCTCTTGAGCTGTCGGCCCCTGAATGGCCAACTGGGCAGTATTGGCAGAGGTATTCTCTAAGGTAACATTAGCGGCAACATGCTCAGACAACCATTGAAAGTCTTTATCAGTATTTGCTGCATTGACAACCAGCAAAAACCTTTCCTGATTATAACGGTAGATCAAGAGATCATCCACAGTTCCCCCATCTTCATAGCACATGGGGGTATACTGAACCTGATAATCAACTATTTTGGCAACATCATTGGTAACCATTTTTTGTAGAAATTCCTGCGCTCCAGGCCCTTCCACTAAAATCTCCCCCATATGGGAGACATCAAAAAGCCCGGCTTTTTCCCTTGTTGCTTTAGTTTCATCAATAATCCCCGTGTATTGAACCGGTAAAGCCCAACCGCCGAAATCGATAATTTTAGCCCCTGCTTACTTATGTACATTATAAAGCGGCGTCTTTTTTAAGTTTTCCATCCCTTACACTCCTTTTAACTAGGTAAAAGCCAAATAATATCCCTGTCCAAAATAGCCTCCTCCTATCTTATCCAAGTAAATAAATCATTACTCCTTTACTTAGCTAAAAACCAATAAAAGCAGGCTTAGTCACTGTGCCATGAAAACACCATATCTACACCCCAGAGCACAATTAATACTATGAGTACTGCTTCCGCAGGTAAAGCTCCGCTGAAACGCAAGAGAGATAATATGGTCTGGGCAATAACCAAAGCAAGAATAACAGCATTGAGAATAAAACGGGTTGGCAAATCTATGTCCATCCGTTTAAATACAATGCCGACCACCACACCTCCCAATGCAGCTAAAAATAATGTCAACCCAGTACACCTCCCTTACATTTAAATACCGTTATCTTCTCCTCCGTTTTTTTCTATTCTACAATTTTATCCATTATCCCGGCAATTATTTTGCAGAATTAACATCAATACTATTTGCTTTAAGATTGCTCAAGCAGGATTATCTCATCCCGGTTTAGATTGTAAAGGTCATAAACCAGCTCATTGAGCTGGAACTGCAGCTTCGCTATCTTTGCCTTTATTTTGGCTACCTGCTGAAAGTCGCCTTTTCTTTCTGCCGCTACCAAATCTTCACCTTTTGTTGTTACCTCCCAGGCTAAAGTTGACAAAGGCTCCTGCTTTGCCGGTGAAACTACAGGTATGGGAAGATGGCGCAGCCCTTTGCCCTTATAGCCCCCCATGGGTAAGCGGGTAGCTGTCCCACTGGATGCCACAGAAAGAATACCGCTCTCCCTGGCATAGAATGTTAATATGCTACTATTTAAGAGGGCTAACAGATAAAATAACGAAAAATTTTGGCCGCCGCTGTTGATCACATACACGCTATTGTCACAATATTCCTCAGGATCGGCACTATAAGCAGCTGCTAAAACCCGTTCCCCTCCCAGGGATTGGCGCACAAAAAGTTTCGGTTGCCGAAAACGCTCGTCACTTCGTCCGATGGAAACCCGGGCTTTCTCTCCCCGCTGTGCCAAATAGCGATTAATGGCTACTGCCAATTGTCGATCGTAGCAAATATATTTCTGTTTTCTGCTCCTTGGTTTCAGTTGCTCCTCAATTGGCCACCGGAGAATATAAGGGGAAATATTGCCGCTAAAAATAGCTTTATGATATGTACTGTCTAATGGTTCCGGTGCCAGAAAAGGTTTTAGCCCCGCCTCCGGCCGATTGGTAACATTCATCCCGGAAACAGGACGATATAATTTCTCTAAGGGTTGCCCGGAAGCGGTGATTTTTGTTAACAGCGCAGCCACTTCCGGTGCCTTAGGCTTACCCCACTGTCCGCCCTGCCAAGAACCTTGCCGCAGCATAATTGGTTTCCCGTCTAATCCATGGCGATAACAGATCCTATTATTCCCGATTATTTCCTTGTTTTTCTCCAGTACCGGCTTGAAAATAATTATTGACTGCCTGCTATTAACTCCCGCAAAGACTTCCAATGATTCTACCACGTGTTGAATTAAAGAATTAGCCCAAATATATGCTCTGATCTCCCCGTAGACTGTGGTATGGAGTCCGCTACCGTCAACAACTAAACCGGCCATCCCCCCCGGTTTAACCAGTTCCCAAAACCGTTCCCAAAAAAACATGACTAAATTATAGCGGTTACTGGTTCTCCCTCGGCAAAATTCGTATTGTGCTGTGAGAACATCTATATAGCGCTGTTCCAATCGTTGCGACCGGCGAGCATAATTGGTTACATGGGGCGGATTGCCAACAACCACATTAAATTGACCGGCAGCCAAAGAAAAATTACCCACCCTTCCTGGATTTTTAGGCAGGGCATCAGCCAGCGCCAAATTTAAAGTTGGCAGTTGCTTTCCTCCCCTTCTTAACAAAGCCCGTTCCTTTTCTAACAAAAGCAGAGCTGCCAATTGCAGCGCCCAAGGATCCAAATCCACGCCAAATAGGTTGCGCCGGAGAATAAGAGCAGGAATATCTTCCGCGGAAAATCCCCGTTCTTGATAAGCAGCCCGGAAATAATCGTAGGCACGACTTAAAAAATAACCGCAGCCGCAAGCAGGATCAAGCAAGGTTACCTCTTCTACCGGAACAGTTTGCAACTGGGGTAAAAGGGTATGTTGTAAAATAAAATCCACTACCTCCGGCGGGCTATAATAAGCACCTAACCTCTGCCGCTCTTCAGCATGACGAATCTCTGAATATATACTTATGATTTCCTCCACCGGTAGCGAAGCTAAGGAAAAAGCTGCAACATCAGCAGAGAACCGGCGCAACTGCTCGTCCAATTCCCCGGTGAAAAAGTACTTGTCCCCATAATTTATAACGGGAGCAAGCTGTTGATATATGATACTGGCGAAAGACTTACTCTGCCCGCCACCGTCCAACCAGTCCGCCAGGTTAACATAACCTTTATCGGACCAGGCTTTAAGAAGCAACAATTGGCAAAGTAAATCTGCTGTTTGTTGGCAGGATGGGGTTGCAAGTAAACTACTTCGTAATTTTCTAATTTGCATTAAGAAGATCCTTTTATTGAACATATTTTACAATGCCCTCCACAAATGCGGCAATTCCTTTAATTTTATATTTACTATCACCCGTAAGATTCCTGCCCGGATTATAAATATTTTGCTGAAATAGAAAAATTTGCCCTATCCTTCATAATCTCCTCCAGCACCAATACATCTTTGCAACTTTTATATAAAAAACTAAACCTTACCGGATAATAATCGCTTACGCTAAAGATATCCTACGGCTAAACAACATTAAGCCAACCCGCCCTAAGCCACCAGACCCAATATCGGCTAGTGACAAAGGACAGAAAACTATCAGCATGAGGTCTGTTTCATGTAATTGAATAACCCCGGAAAATTTCCGGGGTTTTTTGCAATCTATCTCCCTGCGATTTTTTTGAAACCTTCAGTATACTGCCGTAACGGATTGCCCAACAGGCGGGTAGAACCGCAAGCTATATATCGTGCGCCCATCTCTATACATTTTTTACTCTCTTCCACCGTATTGGCAAATATACCTGCTATCTTGCCAGCCGCAACAGTTTTTTCAATAATCTTTTGAATCGTAGCTTGTACCGTAGGATGATTAGGCTGGCAGGAGAAACCGATGCATTGTGATAGATCCGTAGGGCCAATAAAGACCACATCAACATTTTCTGCCTGCACTATTTCATCCAGGTTATCGACACCCTGCTGGGTTTCAATCTGCACTATGACCAATGCTTCTGCATCAGAGGTTTCGATATGGGTTGGTCCTGCTAAATCCAATCCGTAAGTAGAAGCACGGGTAGACATGGCCAAACCCCTAATGCCTTTAGGCGGATATTTGCTATACCTCCCTGCCCTTTCCGCATCTGCCTTTGAATTAATCATTGGCACCTGTACACCCATAGCGCCAATGTCCAATGCTCTAAGCACATACTCCCGCTCATTATTGGGAATCCTGATAATTGGCGTAATACCCACACATTCTGCCGCCCTGATCATACTTTGACAGGCTTCCGGCGACATATAACCATGTTCGGTATCAATAATAACAAAATCAAAGCCGGTAAAGCCAAACATCTCCGTTACATCTGGAGAATAAAAGCCTTGAAATACTCCTAAAACCGGTTTCCCCGCCAACATCATGTGTTTAATACTGTTTTTCCGCATTTTCCATCCCTCCTTTATTTTCGTCACCGCCAACCTATCCGGTTCTAATCAACCCTGAATCACATGGTTCCTTAAGACACCTAGCCCTTCTATTTCAACTTCAACAACATCACCTGGTTTGAGTAGCACAGGTGGTTTGCGAACAAAACCGACTCCCGACGGCGTACCGGTAGCAATGATATCTCCCGGTTCTAAAGTTACCAAAGAAGATAAGTATGACACCAGATGTGGCACATCAAAAATTAAGTTGCCTGTATTAGACGATTGCATTACCTGCCCATTTAAGCGTAATTGGATCTTCAGGTTGCCCGGATCGGCAATCTCTTCTTTGGTAACAAGCCAGGGGCCCATGGGGGCAAATGTATCAAGAAACTTACCCTTCATCCATTGGCCATCCCGGTGTTGTAAATCCCGGGCACTGATATCATTAAAGTTTAAATAACCGGCTACATAATCTAATGCTGTAGTCTTATCCACCCGATAAGCCCGCTTACCAATTACTACAGCAAGCTCCGCCTCATAGTCAATGGCATCACTGACAGCGGGGTCCGGGCAGCGAATTGCATCTTCCGGTCCAATAACTGCATTGGCAAATTTACCAAAGATAACCGGCTCCTTAGGAAGAGGATGACCGCCTTCTTTGGCATGATCAATATAATTAAGGCCAATGCAAATAATCTTCCCCGGCCGTAAAATTGGTGCCATAAGAGTAACCTTATCCAATGGATAAGTTACATCCTTGCTCCAACAGACCGCTTGAACCAATTGTGTCTCTACCTGCCGGACAATCTCCATTGCCTTCTCTAAGGCTAGGAATGATGCCATATCAGTAGGTATAGACTCCAGATCGAAATCCTGTTTGTTTGCCATAGCAACATACGCAGCTGCCAAGTCTGCGACTTTATCCCCAACAACAAGACCAATCCGGGGCTCTCCGTTGATTTTATATGTTGCCAGTTTCAATTAACCAAACTCCTTTCTTCATAATCTGAATAACCGGGCAAAATGTGTGAAATAAATTTGAAAACAGCATATTCCGTTATGCCGTTCCTAAAATGAAAGAATTTCAATCCCTGCCAAGCACAGGAAGCACTACTTAGCAAGTATATTCGGTAATGATTATTGTTTTCCCTTCTTTTTCTTTACCATAAAACAAAAGAGCCGCCCCCAATAATAATCCAGGACGGCTGCCGTATTACCCGCTAGAGGAAAAACACAGAGGGAGTTACCTGCATTACCCGCTCTACAACCGGAATCATTACTTGCCTGCCAATCATTAGTCGGTAATGTCAGCGGATCACTCCTAAAATCAATTGTTTTCAGTTTTCCCCCTTAACCTACTATAATAAACCCGATTCAGACATTAATACTTAATGCTAATAATAAACTTAAGCTGCAAGGATGAACATCGCCACAATTGTTGCCACAATGACACCGGGTCCAGTCCGTTTTACCACTTCAATAGGGCTTACTCCGGCAATACCGGAAACGATTATTGTGACAGCTGCAACAGGAGACATAGTGCGCCCTAAAGCCCCCGTCAGAGCAGCTAATGAACCCAATCCAATAATATTTAGACCAAAATCCATTGCATGGGGTGTTACTGCTTCATTAAAGGCAAAGGCAGCTGAATCCCCGGAGCCAGATATGCAGCCCAACAAAAGAGGCCCGAAGGAGCCAGCAAACTTTACAATCGCTTGAGAATTAAGCATCAAATTTATCAAAGCATCGACCAAACCAATTGCAGTTAGTCCGGCCACGAAAACAGCGGCACTTATTACAGTTGACATGACATTGGTATACGCATTTCCCATGCCTTCGTAAAAAGCAGCAACAACCTTTTGTGGGTGTGTTTTGGTCACAACCATGCCAATTATGGCTCCAATGATCATGGCGCCGGGAACATCTATTGAATTTAGTGCCACTACTATTTTCGTTGCGCCCAAAACCAAAATAGCCAACGGAATAACCGGCACAATTGCCTTAATTATACTTACCTTAAACTCAGCAGGTCTCTCAATCACATATACATAACCGCGGTCTTCCTTTAGCAATAAGGCAATAACAGTCAATCCAATGGCTAAAATCAATCCCGCAAGTATTGTAGCCGGCGAATGAGTTGCAATAACCTCTATAACATCAACACCGGCGATTTCGGCAACCATGGGGTTGTGAGCAAGGCCGGGGTTCAACATGCTGCCAAATGTTCCACCAAGAACGGCGGCAGCCGCCATGGTTGGTTGGATGCCCGCCGCCATTAAAACCGGTACTAGTATGACCCCTACTGCAGCTCCTATACCCGCGGCACTGGGCAGAGCGATGTTAATTGCAAATACAGCTATAACAGAGGCAGGTATTAAAATCGAACGGGTTTTCTTAAGCACATTTACTACCGAATGAATCAAATGCAGATCACATTTTGTTTCTTTCATCACAAAAGCAAATGCCGTCACGGAGAGGATAGGTTTTAATAATCCACTGTTTACCATCCGCTCAGAAAAAGCGTTTAATGCACTTAAGGGTTCTAAAGAAATCAAGGCCATAATCAATCCTGCCGCAAACAAAACCATACGGGCATCATAGCGTTTTATAATGCAATAGCCGGTAGCCACTACAATCAGTAAACCAATAAATACCATCGCTACCATCCCCCTTTCTTTTTTCCCGCCCAACTAAGCAGAAATACCGGTATATCGGTAATCTAGGCCGCCCCGTAAACCACAGGAATATTTGATATTTAACAAACCGGCAAATAATTAAATTACTCTGACAATGATTGCAGCGCGCTTAATCAGCGAATTTGGGGCATAGTTGTGGTAAGCTTCAAAGCAATCTCACTTAGAAATTTAACTCCCAGGGGAATAACATCTTCATTGATATCAAAATAAGGATTATGGTGTACTGCCGCCAGCTCCGTACCGAGCACAATGCAAGTGGCTTGCCCTCCCAGTTCCTGAACCCGAGTCATAAAATAGGTATAATCTTCACTGCCGCCATAGGCAAATGGCCCTAAAACCTCCGGTTCAGTAATCTCCGGTACCAGCTTTGCAATCTCCGCAATTTTTTCCGCCAACGGCCTGCTGGGAATACCTCCAATAATTTCACCCATTATAGTCGTATCAACTTGCACATCATACATAGCCGCTGCCCCTGCTAAGATCTTATATGCACGGTCGCGCATATACTCATTTAATTCACGGTTTGCTCCCCTTGTTTCAATTTTCATGTGGGCATGAGCAGCAATAACATTTCGTCCGCTGCCGCCAACCATAGTACCAACATTAATACGGGTGAGCCCTTGGCTATGGCGGGATATTCCGTATAAATTCTGCACTGCTGCTGTTGCAGCCAGCAGTGCATTGCGGCCTGCCTCCGGCGCTCCGCCTGCGTGAGCGGATCTCCCGGTAAAGGTTACATCGATCTTCGTTGTGGCCGGAAAACCTTCCGCACCGGCCCCGCATATTACCTCTCCCACTTTATTACGACTGAGCCCGACATGGATACCAATCATGTAATCAACATCATCCACAACTCCGGCTTCTGCCATTGACTTGGCACCCCGGGCACCCTCTTCAGCCGGCTGAAAAACTAACTTAACCTTGCCTATAAGCTCTGTTTTTATATGGGCTAATACTTCTGCCAATCCCAAACCGATTGTTGTATGAGCATCATGACCGCACGCATGCATTGCGTCTTCATTAATTGAAGCAAACCCTTCTTTGCAGGGCCTGTGTTTAGGATCACACGCTTCGGTAAGGTCGTTCGCATCCATATCAAAACGAAAGCCAACCACAGGGCCCGGCTTACCTGTATCAAGTACTGCAACCACACCGGTCTTGCAGCCGACCATGTTAGCCACAATTTCCGGATCTGCTCCTTGCTCCAGCGAACGTTTTCGAGCTTTTTCCGCCACTGCAGGAGAAGGTACGCCCATCATTGCTTCTTCCTTTATGACCTCCGCCCCGTAACGGACGTCATACCCCAACCGGCGCAACTTTTTCACAACGATGGAAGCAGTCCTAAATTCCATCCAGCTTAATTCCGCATGGCGGTGAAAATCGCGCCGCATTTCAACAAGTTGATCCTTCAACTCATCTACTTTTAAAGCAATTTTTTCGTTCATGTTACGCCTCCTTAACATATAATCCCATAATCAAATTTATTATTCCTTATCCCTATAACACCTGTACCCCATATCTTGGCATTGGTTCGCAACTACCATAAACGCTGGGACTTTTGCGACGCGCCAGCTCCCTGTAGGAACTCAAGATATCTGTTGTAAATCTCCCGTAATTCTTTAACGGGATCAGCACCATAATCAACCCTTAAGTTTATATACGGGTGAATGCTGTCCTTCACAACAATAATGGCTGCCGACATTTTCCCCCTTTTATCTCCCCCTGCAGCCTGTCCCGATTCAAGTGCAAGCATCAAGCGATCTCCAAGGCAGCCTTTTTCACCGTCAAAAGCAGCTGCCATTGCATTAAGGGTGCTTTTATCTTTCAAGAAATTCCCGGCTACAACGCAGTTTTCTCCCACAATATGCCCTGCAAACGGCTCTGTGCCCTTTCCGGTAAAAGCCGCTTTATTCCCATGAGCATCGATAATAATTAGTTGTCTTAATTCCTTTCCCTCATCTTCCGCTAAGACTTGCTCTAAAGCAACTTGGGCCGATTGCCCTTTTTCTATGATTTGTAAGCTTTTGTAAGCCAACATTACATCAATCCATGCCTGAGTTGAAATTGCCGCTACATGAGCCCGGGCATGCGGCGCCCGCGAGCCCACTGCAATACGGGCTGTTGCAATGGCAACTCCCAATGCACCGGTATGGGGACAGCGCCCTACTATGGAAAAGGTATTGTCCATAGAACATCCTCCTCGCACCTGCAGGCTATAATCACTTGCCAACCTTAAAACAGAATCAAATAAAGCTTGCTTGCTATCCTAAATTCTTGCCTATTCTTATTCCCGCCGATATACACACATAATTACTCTCATTTCCATCAGCTTGGCTACAGATGCCCTGCCATGATCGCATATGAACCTTTCTGGTATTTGTGCCGCAACTAAATGCGTGCCAATACAGTCATCCCTTACACTTTTTTCATTCTCAAGCAAACATTTCCCAATTTTTCTTATCTGTTTAAAAATAGCGTTTATAACTATACCGCTCCCCCATATATCCTGGTAATAAATTCTTATGTATTGAAACACCTCATTATGACATTTACACAGGGAATCCAGCCTTCATTTAATAACAAAAAAACAACCTGCTTTTTAACAGGCTGTTTTCAGATAACCACCTTTACTTTCCGTTTGCTGTTATAGGGATGAAATAGCCCTTCCAGAGGTTGTTGTTTTCGATCAAAAATCAAAGTAGCACTGTGCAAAAAACTATCTTGGCTATAGTAGCGCAGGTCTAAAAAACGGACAACATTTCTTCCCCCCTGCCGCTGGTAAAAAACATGAAAAATGGGCGTAAATTCAGTAAAGAGACGGCCTAGCTTACTGTCCAATGCCAGCTTAACCAGGGGAGTGGGACTCTGCTTTATTAAATGGTGCCAGACCCTTAATGCCAGAGAAAAATAGCGTACTTCACCCGCAATAAAACTGGCAGGTGTTTCGACCAAAACAAACCAATTCCAAAGGCTCATCATAGCAGGTAGAACAATAATCTTTTCTACAACATTAGCTGCAAAATACTGTCTTAAAAAGTGCCGAATATGCCTGCTCATCACCCACCGAGCCCCTAGATAGAGAACCAATAAAGCGATAAATACCATAGGAATAAAAGGCCATTGGTGGGTTTGTCCCACAATTACTCCTAGCAAAACCATAAACAATACCGGGTCAAAAATCGTAAGCAAATTAAATGTAATATGACAATTGTTGATTGGCCAAAACAATTTGGCGCCGTGGGAGTTTAAGCTATCTAATAAACTATGGGACAAAGCTCCACTCATTGCCCAAAAAAAGAGCGTTACCCTCCGGTACTCAGGAAACCAATAACCTAAACATAATGTAACTGCCAGGGCGGAGAAAAACAAACCCGGCACAGAATGACTTGGCCCCCGGTGATAGCGCAAATATGGAATATGCCCCTTAAACTGCAAGACAATATCTAAATCCGGAGCTAATGCCCCGCACAGGGAACTTAAATATATGAAATTTGTTAAAGAAAAACCCTGTCCGGAAAAACCGGCTATTGCCAATCCGGCCAGGGCATGAGTAACAGGTTCCATAACTCCCACCCCTAGATAATACTATAACTATATTTTAGCATAGGCTTTGTTATTGAGGAGGAGTTAAATATTGTCAGTTTACTCCCTTATGACCAGGTTATGTTCTTAACCCTCTTAACCCCAAATTTCCTCTAACAGAGGCGGCAATGCAGTCAATTGGTCCACTTCATAAACGCCCTCAGGGCACCCATCCCGCTTGTGCCTATTCAACCAAATCGGCACCATACCGGCTTCCTTAGACCCCTTAACATCTGTTCGCAAGTCATCACCTATATGAGCCGCCCGGGCAGGATCGACACCCAGCTGTTCTAATGTGTACAAAAAGACGCGAGGATTTGGTTTAGCCATCCGCAGTTCATTAGAAAAGGTGAGAATCTGAAAAAAATCTTTTAGGCCAATTCGTTCCAAGAGTGGCCGGACAACCCGTCCCGGAGTACGACCGGTATTACAGATCAAAGCCAAAGAATATTTCTCAGCCAACTTTGCTAAAGTTTCCTCAGTTCCCTCCATAACCCTTATCTTACCGCTAGACCGGTCTGCAGTGTAAAACGCAAGCAACTTTTCATCTAACCAGCCGGGGGCGGCTACCCCAACCCGGCCTAAGATCCAAGCCAACTGCTCTTCAGGCACCAATTCCAACCCTTCATTCACTTGTCGGCTCATGGTGAGATCTCTACATTCTAAGATAACCTGCGCCAAATAAGTTTCATCAACAACAAAGCCCGCCTCTTTTAACAGCGGGACCATCCCTGCCGCCAAAAATTCGGGCATCCGCGCATAATTATGATCCCCTAAAAGGGTGTTCCACAGGTCAAAGGTAACGGCATACACTTTTATATTTCCCTCCCATCAATTATTTACTGTACCATTCGGCATTCTCAACGCCGTTCCCTTTTATTGAAAAAATAATACCCAAAGACAAATGTCACCTGCGAAGCCATATTTAGGCACTATCTTTTAATTAGCGGTAATAAGCGGGTTAGTAAGCCAGTCCCTGCAATTATATGTAGGGCAGAGGCGGTCTTTGGCTGCCCGATATACAGTATTGTACAGCAGAAAGCGCCCCCACGGAGTCCCGTAATATATGGCAGGACTATACAGAGACTGCCTTTATATATAATAGCGTAATGGCAGATAGCGGTAGCCTCTTAAATGGCAATAAAAGGCCTAAGGAACAGGCTGCTTCTTTTTATATGCCTTTAAGTACTGCGAATTTACAAGGGACTTTGTTCTTGCATACCACTAAGACCTTTTTTAATAGATTTGTAATCAATTGCCATTATTCCCGTATTAATTTGTAGGCCTATTTCCTCTAATCTTATCTGGGAATACAAGAAAGGGCAATACAGCCATTTGATTTCCCAGGTAATACAAGATTTACCTGAACTAGCGGACAGTGTCAAAAAAGACCAGGCCTTAAATGGGAAGTTTGCTGAATATATTTATTACAAGCGATCCTTTGTGCCTTGTTAACCCTCGGCTTAAGCAAAAGAAAGGGGTGATTGAGGGTATAAATTTCGGGAGGGAAATGTTTTTATACGAAAGGAGGGATAAAAATGAAACTTCATACCAAAATTCTAATTGGCTTTTTATTGGGTATCGGTGCCGGTATTCTCTTAGGACCTGCTGCCAGTACAGTAAAACCTTTGGGAGATCTATTCCTCCGCTTGATCAAAATGATAATCGTTCCCTTAGTGTTTTCATCTTTGGTTGTAGGTGCCTCCAGTGTGGACGATGTCCGCAAATTAGGCCGAATTGGCGGTAAAACAGTAGTCTATTATTTAACAACTACCGCAATTGCCGTACTAATTGGTATCTTAATGGGTAATATCTTTAACCCCGGTGCCGGAATCCAAATTGCTCAAGCAGAATATCAAGCCAGTGCAGCACCGTCCTTTGTGGATACAATTTTAGCCATGTTCCCCACCAATCCCTTTGTTTCCTTTGTAGAAATGAATATGTTGCAAATAATTGTCTTTGCCCTCTTCTTTGGGATAGCTATGTCACTAATCGGGAAAACAGCCAAACCTGTGCAAGATTTTATCAACGGTGTGGCAGAAATCATGTATAAACTGACATCAATAGTGATGCAATTCGCCCCCTACGGAGTTTTTGGGCTTATTGCCCATACAGTAGGCACCCACGGTTTAGATGTATTACTACCCTTGGTAAAAGTAATACTGGCAGTTTATGTTGGCTGTATCCTCCACGCTTTGATCGTATATTCCGGTGCGGTATCCTTCTTTGCCCGCATGAATTCGCTTCATTTCTTCAAGGGTATTATGCCTGCGGCTTTAGTTGCCTTCAGCAGTTGCAGCAGTGCCGGTACCTTACCGATTACCATGAAATCAGTTGAAGATATGGGCGTAAACAAATCAGTCAGTAGCTTTGTTTTACCTCTGGGCGCTACGGTGAACATGGACGGAACAGCTCTCTATCAAGGAGTGTGTGCCCTCTTCATCGCCCAGGTCTACGGCCTAGAACTGACAATTGCCCAACAACTAACTTTAGTATTGACTGCAACTCTGGCCTCTATTGGTGCAGCCGGGGTGCCGGGAGCCGGCCTAATCATGCTAACCATGGTTTTAACCTCAGTTAACCTTCCTTTAGAAGGAGTAGCCCTCGTTGCTGGAATTGACCGTATCTTAGACATGGCTAGAACCACCATCAATATTACCGGTGACGCTTCCGCAGCTGTAATTGTGGCTGTAACCGAAAATGAGTTTAATCCCCCAGGCAGAGAGCCAATTGAAATAATGCCGGAAACTAATAAGGAGGGCTGCTAGCCCTCCTTACTTATTTTATTAGTACAGGAATCCATGGGGGAAAAAAACATTGAAAAAATTCTCGAATAAATAATTAACTGCCAAACCTGTTGTTACTGCTATTGCAAAATATTTAGGTAATGCTCTTCTTGTTTTTGCACCTATATTCCAACAAGAAAATAGAATAAACAGTATTGTAGCAGTTACAAAGCCAAGTCGCGGTACCATAAAAAGATAGGCCAATAACAAAATAATTCCCCACCAAAATTTACTTTTATCTTCAATATCTTTATCCTTTTTAATATCAACCTCTTCATGAGGAAACAAAACTAAAATAATACCTATGGCAGCAATACAATATGCCAACACTTTAGGATAAAAAGCCGGACCATAAGCCGGAACTTCGATCGATGTCTGAGCAATTCCTTCACTAAGCTTATACACTATAACAGCTAAAACAATCCACAGAACACCTGCGATCCTGTTTATAAATGCTATTTTTGTTTGCTCCCTTTTCATTATGCTACCCTCCCTAGATTGCTTTTCCGGGCACGCAAACTCCTTATTAAAGGCCAAAGGAAATTAAACAATACCATCAACAACATAACAGCTGAGAGAGGGCGGGTGAAAAAATCCCAGAATCCGTTTACACTTGTATGGATCGCTCTTCGCAAATTCGCTTCCACAATCGGACCCAATACGACGCCTAATACCGCAGGTCCAACGGGATAACCGTATTTTTCCATCACATAGCCAATTAAACCTGCTATTAACATTACCCAAACATCATACATTCTCTGATTAGCTGCATAAGTACCTACAAAACACATCACTATAATTAAAGGTAATAACAAATCTTTAGGAACTTCGAGTATTTTAATTAGATATCGGGCCCCAAAAAAAGCAATGACAATCATCATTATATTGGATATATACAATGAGAACAAAATTGTTTGAATTGTATCCGGGTGTGTTTGAAAAAGGAGCGGGCCGGGTTGTAAACCATGAATCATTAAGGCTCCCAGCATTACTGCAGCAGGAGTATCACCGGGAATGCCCAAGGTCAACAAAGGGATTATTGAACCACCAATAACTGCATTATTGGCAGTTTCTGAGGCAACTAAGCCACTTATTTCTCCGCTACCAAACTTTTCCGGATGGGGTGAAGCCCGCCGCGCCTGATCATAAGACAATAACGAAGCAATACTCCCACCGGCTCCCGGTAAGATGCCGATCCAAGTCCCAATCACACTGGATCGTAAGAAATTAAACCAATGGGGAACCAACTCCCGCAAGGGTGGAATAATATTTTTTACTTCTACATCAACTTTTACTTGTTGTGTTGTGCTTCCCATATCCCGCAGTAATTGCGGAATAGCGAAAAGGCCAATAAGGATTGACATCACATCAAATCCGGACGTAAGCTCCACAAGACCAAAGGTAAAGCGTTGTACTCCCACAACCCGATCTAAACCCACTGTTGCCGCCAACAGACCAATCAGACAAGCAATCAGCCCCTTTGTAGTGGAGCTACCTGCCACTACGCTCGCTATAGTGCTCAATCCCAGCACAGAAACGGCAAAATATTCGTGGGGGCCGAACTTAAGCGCAAATCTGGCCAACAAAGGTGAGATTAACGCCAGGCAAATAAAACTAAAGGTACCGCCAATAAAGGAAGATACAATCCCTACACCGATTGCTTTACCTGCCATACCTTTGCGAGCCAAAGGAAAACCTTCAAAGGTGGTTGCTATAGATGCAGATGTTCCGGGAATCCCAAGAAGGATAGCGGAATAAAGTCCACCGGATATACCCCCTACATAGACGGCACACAAAAGAGCAAAAGCCTGATTAGTATTAAGGGCAAAAGTTAAGGGGGTAATCAACGCCATAGCCATGGTGGCGGTTAACCCCGGAATCGCACCGACAATGAGTCCCCCAATTACTCCAGAAATCATAAATATAATAGTAGTCGGGTTCAACATTATTTGCATAACTTCAGAAAACAACACTATACACCTCCACCGTTTAGGCCCGGCAAAAAGAATTCTTTATCCTCTTTGCCGGACCCATATTCCCCAAACCTTATTACTTAAGCAAGCCGGAGTCAGTCACAAGATTCTTTAAGACTTCATCTTGATCTTCTAGTGCGGTTCTCAAATCATCTGGACCTAAATATAAATTTTGACTGAGGGTTTCTTCCAGTAACTGATTAAATTTTTCTGACTCCATTGCTTCTTTGAACGCTGCTGCAAGTTTTTCTATTATAGGCCTGGGTGTTCCTTTCGGTGCCCAAATTGCCCGCCACTGGTTAAGTTCAAAATCCAGCCCTTCCTCATAGAAGGTAGGCACATCGGGAAAGGCCGGGTGCCTTTGGGAATCTGCAATGGCAAGCATCCGCATATCGCCTGAGTCAACAAAGGATTTCACCTCGCCCAATTGCGCTGAAACAGCGTCAATATGGCGCCCGGCTAAAGCAGTCCTACTTTCCGCTGCTCCCTCAAAGCTGACCATCTTTAGATCAATTCCGGCAGCCAACCTAAAATTCTCAGCCGTTAAATGAGACATCCCGCCAATACCGGAAACTCCAATAGTGATCTCACCTGGATTTGCTTTTGCAGCAGCAACAAAATCTGCAGCTGTCTGCCATTCAGAATCATTATGGACAACAATTGTATGGGTAGCGGCATCTAAACGACAGACCGGATCCATCTCTGACCAGTGAATATCCGTCACACCCATGTAGTAAGAGCTCACAAAACTCTTATCATTAATGAGTAATGTATATCCATCTGGAGCAGCCTTTGAGACCTCATTAATAGCTATCGCCCCACTCCCACCGGTTTTATTTACGACTACAACAGACTTGCCAAAAATCCCTTCTAACTCGTTTGCTAGATGCCGTGCTACCACATCAGTACTACCACCGGGCGCCCAAGGGTTAACTAAAGTGATCG
This sequence comes from bacterium, assembly GCA_050951765.1. Lineage (GTDB taxonomy): Bacteria > Bacillota > DTU030 > DTU030 > JBMNJR01 > JBMNJR01. The sequence goes on from JBMNJR010000003.1 coordinate 334,306, forward strand.
TCCTTTCCGGGAATTTAATCTCCTCGGGACCGGTGTCCCCTGAACCTGCCGGTTTTTCTGCACTGCAGCCAACAAAGGTGAACATTAACACCAGCACGATCAGTAAAGCAATTCCTTTTTTCATTTTTCCCCCTCCGTTTTAATAATTTGAGATACCCCTAAGTTATTTAACTATATTTCTACCCCCCTTCTTCCGATCCTTAAATAGGTCCAGTAAAAATTTGTTTATGCTTAGACAAACGCAAACAACGAAATTTTAACTAAATAATTATATGGCCCTTATATTACATAATATTCCAATCATTTTACTTTATTACAAAGAACATAAAAGTAGTTGCCAAATACTGCTGCTATAATAACAAAAAAGCCTACCCTCATCATTTCACCGGTCGTAAAATAACCAGCTTCATAAACAATGGCATTGGGCGCAGTATTAGCCGGTAATAAAAATGCAAGGCATGCTGCCAAACCAACTGCAACATCTATTGCTAACAACCAATTATTCCCTATCACGGCCATTATTCTTCAGCCATTTTCTTAGCCCATGATTGTTTGAAACCCAAATAGTAAATTGCTAGTACTGTCAATGCTAATAAAGCCACACTCAGAGGAGTAGAAATAAAAATCCTCATCCCCCCCAGACTAATGGAACGGCGGAAATATTCTTCTAGAAGCGGTCCTAAAATTATCCCCATTAAAATCGGCACCGTCGGATAACCAAACCGTTGCAGGAAGTAAGCTAAAACTCCAACTACCACCGTTACCCCCATTTGAAATACGGAGAATTCCGCTACATAAATCCCCACAATAGAAATAACGCCAATAAAAGCAAAGAGCACGGAACGGTTTATGCTAATGAGCCGTAAATAAATCGGTGTGAGCAGGAAACCGATCAATGGTATTATCATCTGAGCAATGAACAAACCAGCAAACATAGTTGCCATGGCGGATAAATTTTCTTCAACCAACCGTGGCCCAGGAATCAAGCCCTGGATCAAAAGCACGCCGAAGACAATGGCAGTTACCGAATCCCCTGGAATACCCAAGCTCAAAAGGGGGATTAACGCGCCGCCACAAACTGCATTATTGGCCGTTTCCGCCGCAACAATCCCTTCCGGAATGCCAGTGCCGTACTTTTCTGCCTGCTTTGAAGTGCGTTTCGCCTCAGCGTAAGCCACAAAGGCAGCCATTGCCGCCCCACTTCCCGGCAGTATCCCCACAATAACGCCGATGATTGCGCTTTTGAGATAAAGCAAAGGCCCGATCTTTCTCAGCTCCGACCAAGGAGGAATGACATCCTTGACGCGCACCTTAACGTTTACCTCCATATTCCAATCCTTTGCTTCCATCTGCCGCAATAATTCCGGTAGGGCAAAAAGGCCGACAATGGCTGGCAGGAGGCCGATACCCCTGGACAGATAAGGGTTACCAAAATTAAAACGGGCATAAGGCAGCAGCGGATCCATCCCAATCGTGCTGATTATCAAACCAATTAGAGTTGCAATTATACCTTTAACCAATGAACCCCTTGTAACCATAGCAACAATGACTACCGATAACAAAATGAGGGTAAAACGCTCCGGGCTGCGAAAGGTTAACGCCACCTTCGCCATTTGGGGAGCAAGAAACATCAAAACAACAGCACCGACTATCCCACCAATCCCCGATGCCACTGATGCATAGCCAATGGCCTTAGCGCCCTCACCCCGTTGCATCATCGGGTAGCCTTCCAACATAGTCATTGTGGAGGCCGGCGCCCCGGGAATATTAATCGTAGTAGCTGTTATACAGCCGCCATATATCCCCCCTGCGTACACACCCATGATTGTAACCAATGCCGGGACAACATCCATGGTAAATGTGAATGGGAGCAATAATGCTATAGCCAATGTTGCCGTTAATCCTGGCACACAACCAAAAAAAACACCCATCAAAAGCCCGCCCAGTAAATAGAAAAATACTCGTGTGGTAAATATAAAAAGAAATCCTTCCAGAACTTCACCTACCATTGTATCTCCCCCTTTACTCTAAAATAATATCCCATCTTATTATCACCAAAAACTTTTAAATCTGGGGAGCCTGACAGCGAGCAGCACTTCAAACAAAAAATATACCGCAGCAGTCACTAGAATACCTGCCACCAAGGACAGGGTTAATGCCTTACCAGCCTTTCTTCGACCATATTCGAAGGCAAACACAATGGAACATGCATACACCACAGTACTGACCCAAAAACCGGCAGTGGCAAAAAGCTTCAAGAATACTACTGTAACCAGTATTGTAAGAGCAGGACGGATTGCCTCTTTCCCCATAACAAATTTATTATTATTATCTTCTTGGCCTTGTACCAAGCCATTACGCAATAGCGCAATCCCACAAACAAATAGAACCGCTGCAAGACACCATGGGTAAAATGCAGGCCCCGGCTGCCCAGGTACAGCAAAGGGTAATGGCAATTCCAAAGATTTAATAAAATATACAATTGCGAAGAGCATAACAACCAAACCCTGGATAGTATCTCGATTATTTAACCTAATATTTCCCTTGCCAGTCCTCATGCAAGCCACTCCTTGTTACGTACAGATATTTAAATTTTGCTTACCAGCCGGAAAAGCAACAATTTTCCCGGAACAATTTTCCCGGCTGGTAAGTTTATATATTTTACCTTACGGACGTTCCAGAACACCCTGCGCAACCAATTCATCCAACAAGGGGAAGGTATTATTTTGCGTATTCTTAATAAATTCGGTGAACTGCTGCCGATTCATCCATACTTGGCCCATAGCCGTCTCATTGGCAAAATCCTGGAACTTCTGGGAAAAGAATGTTTCCTCAAATTTGCTTTCCAAGTAGCTGCAGATCTCCTCCGGAGTGCCTTTGGGAACAGCCAAACCCCGGAAGCTGGCCCAGACCAGATCATAACCCAACTCCTTAAAAGTGGGCACATCAGAGATATTCTGATCCCTTTCCTCACCCATTACACCTAAGACCCGTATTGTCCCTGCTTCTACCTCTTTTGCAACTGTGGAATACGCCAAATTGGCTGCATCTGTTTCCCGGGAAAGCAGAGACTCCCGCTGTGGTGCGGAACCGCCTGTATAGGTAATATGGTTAAATTGTAAACCCAACTTTTGTTCCATATCCAATGAAGGCAGGTGATTCACCCCGCCCACCCCAACATTGGAAATTGAGATTTCTCCCGGTCTGGCTTTGGCATCTTCAATAAAATCATCTAAGGTTTGCCAGGGAGAATCGGCATGAACTGCAATTATACTGGGATGCACGGTAAAGGCACAAATCAACTCTAACATATCAGTATCATAACCTTCCACCAGATCCCAATAAGGGGCGGTAATCAAGCTATCCCATGTTAAGCCGGCGATAGTATAACCATCCGGAACAGACTTCATAACCGTGTAAGTCCCGATTGCACTCATTGCACCAGGGATATTTTTTGTATAGATTTTTGTCCCTACATATTCCTCAGCATGGCTCAAAAATGCCCGCAAAGCAACATCCGTCCCGCCGCCGGCAGCCCAGCCGACTATATGCTCAATGGGCCTGCCCGGCTCCGGATAAACCAGCTCTTCCTCTTCCTGTTCTGTGCTTCCTCCTGAGGGTGCCGGTGATGAACAGCCGGTAATAGCCAAAACAAGAGTAAGCAGTAAACAAAGTAAAATTATTCGCAAGTTTCTCATAAATAAGTGACCTCCTTAAAGTAATTAAACACACTTAAAACCTTTAACCCCCAATTATTCCTCTATCCCCCCTTTTTATCTTGTTCCTTAAGTTCATATGCCGGTTTGACAATAGCCAATTGTTCAATTATTTTATATATACTATGATCTTATTATATATATATTGTGTTTTTCCTCTATGTTATAAAAATATTTATTTTATTGAAATCCTTGCAACAAATTCCAAATAAAGGAGATTAAATGGAGCTGCCAATTTTGGGGATGGCAAACTCCCTATGTCCCAGAATCTCTGCCTTACAGATCCTTCCATTGGCAACTGCCATGATTTCTGCAAACATCCTCCGCCCAGCGTGTTCAATTGCTTCACCCTGTTCGATTACCGGGCTTAAATCTAAATCAAAATCATCCTGCTGTGTCCGGTATGTGTTGCCATTACCTGTCACTTTAATTACCGGGGCAATGGGCAAACCAATGGGATTTCCTTGGCCGGTTGTGAAAACAATTATTTGCGCCCCGCCCGCGGCTGCAATTGCCAGGTGGGGTAAATCAGCTCCTCTGGCTTCCATGATCCACAAGCCCGGTCCCCGGGGGCGTGCACCTGCTTCCAAATATCCCATAATCGGGCTGCTGCCGCTTTTCATCATTGCACCTAAGCCTTTTTCCACCATGGTTGTTATTCCAGCCCGCTTATTCCCAGGCGTTGGGTTTGCCTCTTTAAAACTATGGCCCATTAGGGCGGCATCTTGCTCCAATTTTTGATATGAAGCTAAAATCTGTTGGCCAACTTCCTTTGCGATAGCACGTTTGGCCAAAATGTGTTCGCAGCCATACATGCTTTCTGTACCGGTAATCACTGTCCCTCCTCGTTCTATGAGCATATCGGAGGCGATTCCCAAAGCAGGATTGGCAGCCAGCCCGGAAGTGGGATCCGAACCGCCGCATTTCACGCCTAAAACCAGTTTACTGGTTGGACACTCCATCACTCGCTGTTGTGATAAAAACTGCAGCAGCGGTTGTGCTTGTTGTATCCCCGCGGCAATGGCCTTGATAGTACCGCCCTTTTCTTGAATGTTCAGATATTCAACCGGTTTGCCGGTTATACTGTTTGCCAATACCCGCGCATAAACTTGCTCACACCCCAAACCCACGACCAAGGCAGCGCCTACGTTGGGATTATTGCCAACTCCCCGCAAAACCCGCTTTGTCTGTTCAAGATCCGCGCCAATCTGCATGCAGCCTAATTCATGGGTAACAGATACACCCCCAACAGCAGCTGCTATCCGTTCGGCAACGAAATTAGCGCAATGAACAGTTGCAATCACTGCCAACAAATTTCTAACCCCTACCTGTCCATCCTCCCGCTGGTATCCCCAAAAGGTGGTATATTCTTCCATGTTTATTCCCCCTCCCCCTTCGAGAATACCTCATGCCGCAAAAGGTCAACTATATCCTCAACATTATGGGTGTGAACGTGCTCTCCGGGATTAATATCCTGTTTAGCCCGCCCGATTATTTCGCCATACTTATAAACATATGCACCCTGAGGAATAACAGCTAGGGATATTTTATGGCCAAAGGGAATATCAGCCAAAACCGTAAGGGAGCAAGCAGCAATATTTACCTGTTCTCCTTTCTGCAAACCCCGGCAAATCACTGTGGCTACATTATCCTTTGGATTAAGGACCAGAGCAACCTGCTGTCTAAAACCACCATTAACATCCGGATGTTGATCGCAATCACATTTCCTCCCGTGCCCGTCACAACATGCAAAGTTGTTCATTTAAATTGCTCACTCCTTTCCTTGACAGGTAAATGTCATTGTACCGTCAGCAGCTTTACTAAGCACTATATTAAACATATTCTCGCTTTGATTGGGATAATCGCACCGGAAATGAAAACCTCGGGTTTCCTTCCGTAAAAGCGCTGCGCCAATTATCATTTTGGCAGTAGCCACCATGGTTAATAAATCCAAATAAACAGCCAGTTCTCTCATATTTCCCACCTGCAGATTAGGAATACCCTTTTCCTCGATATTCTCCAAAACCTGCAACCCTTTACTTAACTGGGTGTCGGAACGAATAAGACCGGCTGTTTCATTTACCACCTCCTGTACCTTAACCTTAAGCTGCTGCGGCGCCATAGTACCTTCCGCCACTGCAATCCCGGCGTTTTTACACATAGATGCAGCATCGCCAACTGCAGCAATATTATTCTCCTTAACATAAAGTGCTGCCGCCAACCCCACCTGAGAGCCAAAGGCAAGGATTTCGGTGCCGCCGTTGCCGGCAATCCGATTGGCACCGTGAATGCCGCCGGTAACTTCACCTGCTGCAAATAGACCGGGTATAGAGGTTTTCCCCTCCGGGTCAACCACAATTCCACCCATCATACTGTGGGCCACAGGGGCTACTTCAAGATAAGTCTTTGTCACATCAATTTTGGCCGACTCACATTTAACAATGAGCTCGCTATAGCCGGCAATAATCCGGGGAGCAAGATCGGTGGCGTCAAAATAAACCGCCCCATGATCTGTCCCCCGCCCGGCTCTTATTTCTTCAGCGATGGCAAAAGCAATGGTGTGCTTTTGCGACAGTTCTCCTTGCTCCGGATTGTATTTCTGCATAAAACGCTCACCGGCTCGATTTCTTAAAACTGCACCGTCCCCCAACATAGCAGTGGGCACCACTACGCCATTACACTCCGGGGGATAAACCATTATTGTCGGCTCAAACTGGACAAACTCCATGTCAACCAACTGACATCCGCACTGGTAACCCAGATAATAACCATCGCCGATCACATCGTCAGGGTATGTGCTATGGGGATAAAGCCTGCCTATGCCTCCGGTTGCCAAAATAATTGCCTGGGCAATGACTAACAGGCATGAACCGTCTCTTCCGTCAATTCCCATCGCTCCCCAATACCCCTCATCATATTTTATCAGCCGGCAAATTCTGAGAGGCGATAAAAATTTTATTCCAGCTTTTTTTGCCCTTAGACAGAGAGCATCCCAAAGGCAACGGCCGATATTGTCTGCAGCGCAATAGACAGAGCGAGGATAACTGGAACCGGAAAGCCGTCTTTTTGCATATCCGGATTGGGATCTGGCCAGCGGAATATGCAAAGAATCCAATAACTGGTTGATCTGAACCGCCCCTAAGGCCAGGGCATCCACCAGCTCCCGCTGGTTGATCTGTTCTCCACCGGCAATAACATCTTCTCTATAGTGTTCTAGGTCACCTGGCAGTTTACCGTCAACAATATTTAAGCCGGTTATACTGGGTGTTGCACCTTTTCCTCTGCCACAAACCAGCACATCTAAACCGCAGTCCTTTACAGAAAGTGCTGCCATTAAACCTGCCCCGCCTTGACCAATAACTAACACATCCGTTTTGCAAAAGTTTGCCGGTGTAAGCAACATCAACCAACCCTCCCTCACAACGCAGAACTTATTCAGCGGCCAGAAGCGCCATCAACTCTTTTATATTGGTGACGCTTTCCAATTCTAAAATCAGATGGTAAATCCTTTGGCTTTTTGCATCGCCAAGTACTCCTCTACATAGTCCCATAAATTTGTCTTTGATTTCTGCGGCGGTCATCGGATTCTCCGGCGAGCCCTTTGCATAATCTACCCGTTTACTGTAATGTTGTCCGCTTTTAGTGTTTACTTCCACTATTGCCCCCCATATTTCCGGATAGACAGCCTCCAATTCCGTGACACCAAGCAGTTGAATGCGGTTTGCTAATTCCCACACAGCGGGGTCTTTACGCCTTGCCGGCGAAAACTGTTCTCTGGTAATTACGCCGTCATAGGCGGCAACAGCTAAGGCATACTGGCAGTTGTGAGTAAACAACTCATTGCCATCGACGATAGGGGCTCCGGTAATACTCAATTTCACAGTAACCGTATCAATATCTGCAACATCAAGCCCTTCATCCTCCATTATGCCTAAAAAAGCGTCTAAGGGTGCGTGTATGTAGCGGCAACAGGCATATTTCTTCATGCTGGTGCGCAAGATTTCCCAACGGCTGCCCAGCTCTTCCACCAACCCGGCAAAACTATATTGGCCGGAAAATGCATCAAAAACATTATATGGACCATCTAAAATATTATCACTGGCTTTATATCCTTTGGCAGCCAAAAGGGCAGCTGTCACGCCATTTCGCGCCGGCACACCGGTCTGAAAGGATTTAACATAGTGATCGGGTTCGTTCTCCCAGGCATTTAAGCCGCAAGCCTGGGAACCGGCCAAACCTAATGCCCAGAGAAATCGCTCTAAATTCAGGTTAAGCAGCTTGGCTGCGGCGGTGGCAGCACCGAAATTCCCACAAACACAGGTGGGATGAAATGCCCGCGCATATTGCAAAGAATCATCCAGGGCAATGCTAATACGACACTGCACATCATAGGCAGTACTGACAGCCAGGATGAGAGACTTGCCGTCACTGCCAAGTTTCTCGGCAACTGCCAGAGCAGCGGGAACGATCACAGCTGCGGCGTGGGTATTGGAAGCAAAGTGCACATCATCTAATTCCATATCATGTCCCATGGTTCCATTGGTAAAGGCAGCATTGACAGCCGATGTTTTCACCGTGCTGCCTATTACCGAAGCCTCCTTTTTGGCATCCTCTGCTTGCACAAAGGATGCCAGCAGTTGACCGGCGGGATAACGGGAAGCTGCCACAATCACGCCGATGGTGTCTAAAATGACTAATTTAGTCTGCTCCACTACCGACATCGGCAGATCCGCAAAGCTTAAAGCAACGGCAAATTGGGATAGCTTCCTGGTTTCCCCTGAACCCACTCTTGCCATCGAATATTCCCCCCTATAATTGTGCTGCTTGTGCGCTAAAAAACATAAGCACCTTTAGGATATGACTCCGCTCTTTCATTAAACAAACCTAAGACACCTTTGTGGTTTTTCCGCACCGGAGGCCGCCAATTCTGCAAACGATGTTCCAGTTCCGCATTGCTTATGCACAACTCCAAACGCCTATTTTCAATATCCACCTCGATCTCATCGCCGTCAACAACTACAGCCAGGGGACCGCCGGCAGCGGCTTCCGGGGATACATAACCAATCCCCAGCCCCAAATTGCCGCCGGAAAATGCTCCGTCCGTCAAAAGACCTACTGATTCGATCAACCCCCGGCCAACGATAACATGCAAAGGAAGATAAACTTTGCGCCCACCGGGACAGCCACGGGGACCTTCGTTTCTTACCACCAACATTGTATTGGGCGGAACATCGGAAACAAGCAACCAGTCCATGGCGGCTTCCTCAGAATCAAACACCTTTGCCCTGCCGGTGAACCGCCACATATTTGCCGGGACAGCGCTTTTCTTCACAATTGCCCCTTCAGGCGCTAAACTGCCTTTCAAGATTACCAACCCGCCATCAGGGGCAAATGGCGCGGTCAATGGCCTCACAACATTATGATCTAAACTGCCCTCCGCAGCTTCCAAATTGGCAGCTATGCTTTCCCCGGTAACAGTAAGGCAGTGGCCATGGAGCAATGGTAGCATTTCTTTCATTACTCCCTTAATTTTCCCCGCCCGTTCCAAGTCACTCATATTGTAGTGAGGGTGATTTGGGAGAATCTTGCAAATTAAAGGTGTAATCCGGCTTAATTCATCCCATCTATCCCAACCCAAATCATATATGTCCACAGCACGCATTAGTGCAGACAAATGTACCAGCGCATTGGGCGAAGCACCACAGGCCAACACAACCCGCATGGCGTTTTCAAAAGCATCCCTTGTCATGATGTCAGTAGGTTTTATGTCCTTTGCAACCAGTTCCATTATCTTGCGTCCGGCTAATCTGCCCAGCTCAATAATAAAATCGCTGGTTGCCATGGTAGCGGTATTGCCGGGCAAGGACATGCCTAAACTCTCAGCAATGGTGGCCATAGTGTGGGCAGTGCCTAATTCTGGGCATGCCCCAGGTCCCGGGCAGGCGCAAGCAACCATTTCTTGGAGATCGCCTTCAGTGATTTCCCCGCTTTTTAAGCGGCCATACTGTTTTGGGATATCAAACATAGTAAAAGGACGATTATCATAAGTTCCCGGTGGCATATAACCGCCGGTGAGGATGATGGTGGGGATGTTTGCCCATGCCGCCCCAATTAGCAGAGCCGGGATCACATGATCACAGGTGCCTACCAAAATAGCACCATCACAGCGATTAAGGCGCAGCATTGTTTCCACAACAGCAGCACCAAAATCGCGGTAGGCAACATTATACTTAAAAGCCTCCGAACCGCCGCCGCTCATGGACCCGCATACACCAGGAACGATTATTTCCGCCGGAGTCCCGCCGGCTGCCTTCACACTGGCTTTTATCTCCTGGGCTACTTCACGCAAATGATATTGCCCCGGTGAAACCTCATTCCAGGAATGCAGCACAGCAATAAACGGTTTCCGCAGATCCTCCCGCTTAAATCCCATGGACCTGGCCAATGACGCCCTCACCAGATCCATAAGCTGTTGATGACTGGTTGAGACCACATTATTCTTATCCTGTTCCATATGCCATACCTCCCCAAATAATGAGCCAAACTCACTTCCCGCCGATAACACAATTAATACCATAAGATTTTAAAGTTGTTTGCCACCCAAGCATTTCCTTATCCGTAGGTTTTTTTACTTCCTCTATCCGGTAAGAGCGGCCAAGTTGATGATATTTGCCTACGCCCAGCCGGTGATAGGGAAGGAGTTCTACCCGGGCTAGGTTTTTGAGGCTGCTTAAAAAATGACCGGCTTCGTCCACTAAATATGCCTCTGTGTTCAACCCAGGCACCATTGGCATTCTAATAATTACATCCCCTCGCTCCTGGGTAAGCAGCCTAATATTTGATAAAATCAGATGATTGCTCACCCCGGTTATATCCTTGTGTACCTTTTCAGCAACGCATTTCAGGTCTATATAAATAATGTCTGTTTCTAACGACAATTTTTGTAGAACCTCTGGTGCACAATATGCGCAGGTTTCCATTGCTGTTGTTAAGCCGTTTTCCTTCGCGGCTTTTAATAGGGCCCAGACGAAATCCGGTTGCATAGTAGGTTCCCCGCCACCCACAGTGATACCGCCACCGCCATGGCGATAAAATATTCGGTCCCTTTTTACTATTCTTAAAACCTCGGCAACACTTATTTCCCGTCCCACCAACCGCCTCGCCTGCGGATAACATTCCTGTACACAAAAACCACAGCCCGTGCACAAGCCATGATCTATACTGCCGTCACTGCAGATCGCACCTGTGGGGCATATTTCCCGGCAGGCACCACATCCAATACATTTATTCATTTGCACCAATATCTCCGGCTGTTGGCATTGGGATTCCGGGTTGCAGCACCAAAGGCACCGCAGGGGACAACCTTTCATAAACACCAAGGTGCGAATACCAGGGCCATCATGCAGCGAAAACCGCTGCAGATCAAAAACAATACCGGTTGGGCTCATCCTGAACGTCGTCCTTCCTTATAAGACCGGCCTGTTGATATGATCGGCAACAAGCCCATCTTAATATAGTTTTGCTTACACTGCCTCATATTGGGTGCGATCGATGATGTCGTCTTGAATTTCCCTGTCCAACTCAGTAAAGTAAGCACAATACCCGGAAACCCTTACCAATAGGGTTGGATACTTCTCCGGATTGTTCTGCGCATCGATCAGGGTTTCCCGGGAGACCGCATTAACCTGAATGTGGCTCACTCCCAGATCCACAAAAGCCTGGAAATAGTCGCCTAATTTATCCAATTCTTCTAACACAGACGGGGAGAACCACACATTGAGAATAGCCGGCTCTCCATGGGCAAGGTGATCAAGTTTACCGGCAGATTGCAAAATCGCCGTTGGGCTTTCCCGGTCAGTACCGTGGACGGGCGAGCTGGCATCAGCCAGCGGTTCCCCTGCCTTTCTGCCACTGGGCAGTGCTGCGGTAACCTTGCCAAAGGCTACATTGGATCCTAGTGACATTAAAGAAATACCAGATGGCCCGTCGCTACCCCGCATGTTGTTTCCATATTTCTTTACCTCATCGGCCACAATCCGGCCTACGGCATGGGCAATACTATCCACATAATCCTGATCATTGCCATATTTTTCTACCGTATTAATAAATCGCTGCCGCTGCCGTTCGTGATCAGCAAAATTCCTTTGCAGCAAATCTAACATTTCCGGCCAACTTAAGATTTTGTCTTCATAGATAAGCTTTTTAATCACCGCTAAGGAGTTAACCACATCGGCAAAGCCGACCACAGTCAAATAGGGATTAAAATTATACTTGGCGCCACCTTCTGTTTTGTCAAGGCCCTTTTCCAGGCAATCATCGATTAAAGCGGAATGGAGCGGTGTCGGCAGTAAATCCTGATGAGCCTTTTCAACTGCCAAATTAGTGATCTGCCAACATTTCACCAGATATTCCACTTGGGTTTTGAAGGCTTGTAAAAACTGGGCAAAGGAAGTAAATTGGCTTGGTTTGCCTGTTTGCGGTCCAATTTGCCGTTGACCGTGCTGCCACCAACCGTCCCATAGGGTGAGCTCTAAAGCAGCGGCTAGATTAAGCAACCCTCCATAAGAAAAACCTGATTCTTTGCTAGGGACCTGTACAGCAGGGCACCCAACAAGTGAATAATCCCTGGCTTCGGCAATAGATACACCTTTAGCCAACATCATCTGGATGCAGAGATCATCATGGAAAATCGATGGATGTCCCATGCCTTTAGCTGCCAGCTCGGCAGTTTTCAAGATGTACTCCCGGGGGCTATCCTTATGGAGTCTAACCCTGAGGGCCGGATTCTGTAGACCTACATTCATCGAAGCCTGCAGGCAAAGGAGTGACAGTTCGTTTGTGGCATCGCTGCCATCCCTTTTTCTGCCTCCCGTACAGAGGTGTTGCGGCCGCAAACCAACATGAAACCTGGCCACAGCCTCTTTCTTCCAGTAATTAACTTCACTAAGTTTAATCCATAAGCTTTCAATCAGTTCCAAAGCCTGTGCTATTGTTAAAGTGCCGTCAGCAATATCCTTTTGAAAGTATGGATAAGCCCACTGATCAAACCTACCGGCCGAATCGCCAACCCCACCGGATTCAATTTTTTCGCACATATACACAAGCCAATAGGCTTGGATAACTTCATAAAAATTCCGCGCCGGATTTTCCGGAACCCAATAGAGATTTGCCGCAATCTGTTCCAGCTCCCGCTTCCGAATTGGATCTTGTTCTTCTGTACTCATCTTTGCAGCTAGTTGAGCATAGCGGTGCGCATGGTTAATTACTGCATCGATAGAAATTATTACTGCCTCATAAAAATGGCGTTTTTTGATTGACTCCGTTTGGGTGAGATCTAAGCTGTTTAATTTATCCTCTGCCCGTTTCCGAAAATAGCCCAGACCTTTTTGGAACATCTCCATATTGGGAAAAGAGTGGCCACCTCCCATTGAGGCTTGAAGTGAATGATCGACAATGCCGGTTCCTCTAATGGGATACTCCTCCGGGTCTAAAAATAAGACATGTTTAATTTCACGGGGAATCCCATAATATACTGCTTCATCGGTTGAGCGTCCCCGCCAATAGGGAAATACCTCCCTGCGCAATATTTCTTTATCCTCCTCACTTATATAAACCGGATCCCATGGACGGGTAGAGGAAGTATCTAATTCCTGCTCCAAACATCCTCCTTGGGTTTCCGGAAATAAAAGACACTCCAGAGGATTTATGCCCAAATTCCCCACAATTAGCTCTCCCGGCCCAATGGAAATTTCCATCTCCGCTAATATTTTCCGTAAAGCCTTGGCCCGGCGAAGCACAATCGGTTGACCTTCAGTTTCTTGATAAGATTTCGTAACCAGTAATGCCCGTTCAGCCCTAGCATGGGGTTTTGATTGAATTATCCTTTCCTTCAATGCTTTAATACGGGCACTGGATTCCTTCGGACAATGCTCCCACTGAATACCTCCCATATTTACCAGCCTCCATTCCTTTCCTATTTTTTTACTCCTTTGCGTCGGCTAATATGCACAAGTTAAAGAAAACAACCATGTAATTTGGGCGAACCAATTTATTAAAGATTAAAATATTATTATATTTTCTGTAATTTATTATTATAATTGATCCTCTGCAACTCAAATAGGTACATATTTACGAAGACATACACATTCTTACTTTTCTATTTCTAACAACTATTTTCCTGCTGTGCGTTTTGTAAAAAGATATTAATAAGGAAGCAGTATCCATTATTATAAAATGATACTGCTTCCAAAGTTAATAAATTAAGCCTTTTGCATAATTCTCAGCCTATATATATCAAGCATTCAGAAGGAAATTAGAAGGACTTCACCCCAGAGGTGGAGAATTTACAGGTGACAAACCCAAAATCCCCCTAAGGAGTGAAGTCACTTGTATATTCTCCAACAACACCTGTTTTCCCTTGAAGAAATGCAAAAAATTGAGTATCAAAATCGGCTACCGATATTTTTTGTTCCTTGGATTTACGTCCTTACGCTAAAGAATTAGTATCTTCATCACCCCAAGGAGCTCCACCCCACGACCGTGAGGCAATCCTACGAGCTTTATTGATAGCTCCTCTTGAAAGGATAACTACTTTTACAGCCCTTCATCGCAGGTTAGATAGGGATCTAAGGTTTCGTTATCAATGTGGGTTTGATATCAGACGTAATGCTCCATCAATATCAACCATTAGTCGTGTTTTTAAAGCGATTACTCACAAAGGTTTGGCAGAGAAGTTATTCTATGACCTAGTTAAGCAGTGTTACTATGAAGAAATCATCATTGGTGATACCATTGCAATAGATAGTACCGCCATCGATGCTTACGAGCAAAAGAAACCTAAATCCAAACAAGACGGTATTAATGCCACTTGGGGAGCTAAGCTTGATAGTTTCGGGAACAAATTAACCTGGTTTGGTTACAAGATACATTTAGCCGTTGATACCAAAAGTGAATTACCAATTGCATTAGAGGTTACACCAGCCCATGTTAATGACGGAGATATGGGGCCACCGCTGGTAGAGACTATTGCTGCACAAGGCTTCATAGATAGGGTCGATTTCATCATTGCAGACGCATGTTATGACCAACGAAAAAACTATGAAATCGCACATCGCTACAATGCACAAGCTATTATCCCCCTTAATCTCAGAAACGAAAAGGAGCCACCAGCAGGGTTTTCTTCCCATGGAACCCCACGTTGTTCTATGGGCTATGATATGGTTTACTGGGGATGCGATGGCAATTACTTAAAATTCCGCTGTCCTCATGCACTCGGTAAAGTAGATTGCCCGCATGGTACACTATGGTGTTCTTCATCTAATTACGGTATGGTTGTAAAGGTTAATGCTAAAAATGATTTAAGACGCTTCTCTGTTCCACATCGCAACACACGGAAATGGAATGATTTATATAGCCAACGTAGTAGTGTAGAACGCTGCAATTCACGCTTAAAAGAATACTTAACTGCCAATGATATTCATGTTGGCGGGAGAGAGAAAGTAAGGACTCATGCGTTTATCAATGCTATAGTGTTATTAGCTTCGGCCCTTGCTCTTAAGAAGCATAGGGAAAAAGCTAATATGGCTATTCAAGCTGCCTAAAGCAACAAATACCAAGTCTCGGCCCACTTCTGGATAAAATTCTGGAGATCTGTCCTTTTTTAACGAAAGTTGACTTTGACGGAGAAATTATTGGTAAATTACTGGGTTTTGGACTTTGAAAAAAGAGTTTATGCTGATTACTTATTATTTGCGTCTCTTTGATTAGGGTTGTTTTGCAAAAGGCTCAAAAATTAAAAAAGCCTTAAAAACCCTATTAAATATTTTTTTCGGATGTTATCGTTTGTTGTTTCTTTATTTTATTTGTCAGCATCACTCTGATAATTATTATTCCCAGTATTATTGCACCAACAATATCACTAATAATACCATGTATAAGCAAACTCAAAGCCGCAATAAGAAGTAAACCCCTTTCATAAATTACTAGTTTTTTGATAAACCAACCTTGCATCGCACCGCTCAATGCAATAACACCTATTAAAGCAGTAATAGTAGCATGAATAGTTGTTAGTAATGGTCCCCTCAATACTAATGCAGGGTTAAGGACAAAGAGAAAAGGTACTATAAAACCTGCAGCCGCTAGCTTAAAAGCTTCAATTCCAGTAGAAATCGGATCGCTATTGGCAACTGAAGCACCTGCATATGCGGCAACTGCTACCGGTGGAGTAATATCGGCGATAACCGCATAGTACAAACAAAATAAATGAGCTGCTATTATATCTGCGCCTAACCTCACCAAAGCGCCCGCACCTACTGTCGCTACCAGGATATAGGTTGCAGATGTAGGGGCACCGTGCCCTAATATTAATGATGCTATCATGATGAAAAACATTGCTAAAATAATATTACCGCTTGATAATGACACAATACTATTTGTAAAAGTAAGCCCAATTCCAGTATATGTTACTACACTAACTACCATACCTGTAGCTGCACATGCAACAGCAACTAATACTGCGTTTTTACCACCCTGTGCCAAAGCCTCAAGAACTACACCAAACTTCATTCCCTGCTTAGGATTAACCCACGTAATAAGAACTGTACCAATAATGGCATACAGCCCTGCCATAATTGGCGAATATCCCTTTACAAGCATAAAAAAGAGTACAAATAGAGGTAAAACTAAATAGCTCATCTTCAAAACTTCCCTTAGCGGAGGAACCTCAGTAAGAGAAAGTCCTTCTATTTCATCCTTACGTGCACGAAAATATACCATCATACCTACAGATAAATAGTATAAAATAGCACTTATTGTCGCCGACATCGCCACGGTAATATAAGGCACTCCCACAACCTCCGCCATTATAAAGGCTGCTGCCCCCATGATTGGTGGCATATATTGACCGCCTGTAGAGGCAGCAGCTTCCACAGCACCGGCAAATTCCGGCTTAAAACCGGTTCGCTTCATCAATGGAATAGTGAAACTTCCCGTACTTAAAACATTGGCAACAGAGCTTCCGGTCAATGTACCAAAAAAAGCACTACTAATAACAGCTATTAAAGCAGGTCCCCCCCTTACTTTACCTGCAACAGCAGACGCAAACTTTGTAAAAAAATCTCCCACTCCCGAATAAACGATAAAGGAACCAAAGAGAACGAAAATGAAAATAAATGTAGCTGAGATACCTGTTAGCATCCCATAAATACCTTCTTGAGCCAATAAATACATCATTTCTACTATTTTCGCCCATGAAGCGCCGCGATGATAAAATATGCCCGGGAAATACATACCAAATCTCATATAAAGGAGAGAAGCAAGTATTACATATGAAAGCATAGGTGTTACAGCTCGTCTTACCGCTTCAAGCAGAAGAATAATCATAAGTGTACCAAGGATTAATTCTTTAGTTAAAAGTGGAGTAACATGTTCCCAGCGAGCTGACAAACGGCTACTATCAATTATGATCAATAACGATGGTAAAACAGACAAAACAGCAAAAATCATATCCATAATCGAAATTTTATTCGACTTAGAGTCTTTCTTTGCCGGATATAATAAAAACACCAGCGGCAGGAGAAAGAGTAAGTGGTAACCTCTTTGCAAACGGGGTTCAAGCATGCCAAAAGCTGCCGTATATATATGAAAAGCAGAGGCAATAATTGCAATACCTGCAACCAATAAGCCGGACTTACCCTCTAATTTGCGCACAATAAACCTTCCTCCTTATCCCAAAATCAATGGAAGAAAAATTGTCGGCCCAATACTATTTATCAGACCGACTATTAAATTATTTTATTATTTCATCAACCCAATCTCTTTATAATACTTAACAGCCCCCGGATGATAAGGTATACCAACATCTTCTGCTGCCCGTTCCCGATCAAAACCCTTTACCATATCATGAATTTGATGAACCCTATCTGTATTCTCATATATTATTTTTGCTATGTTATAAACAACATCTTCTGGAACATTTTTATTAACCCCAAGTGTAGTAATTGAAGCTACAGTTGGCAATGGTTCTGTCACAACCCCATAAGCTCCAGCAGGAATCTCACCCTTTGAAAAAGCAAATTCCTTATTCAAATAATCCTGTAGATCTTCAGGGAAAGGTAAAACCTTTATTTCGCCAACCAACTGGGCTTCCATTGCTGTCGTCCAGGGTACACCGATGTTTCCAAAGATAGCGTCCACGTGCCTGTCCTTAAAAAGAACTGCTTGATCCCCATAGCCCGCATGTACAACCTTTCCGCCCCACTCAGCAATTTTTATATAATTAGCATCATAATAAGCGCAAATGTTCTGTAGTAACCATTCATCCGTTGTTCCAACCCGGTCAACTGCTACTTGCAATGGGTACTCTTTCTCAAAGATATCCCCTATTGATTCAAGTTCACTATCTGCCGGAACAATCATTTGCCCATATGCAAAACCGAAGCCTTGAGCAATAATGTTTATGTCCGGGTAAGCCGTATCGAATGGCGAACGCCCATCCCGAGCAGCAGCCATTACAGGCGGAAACATTAAGGCCAAATCAATTTCTTTTGTGCCAACCCGCGGCGGATTAATTAGGCCGCCCCCAGGGACAACTTGCATTGTTATACTGGGCTCTATTTCTTTAATTAATTCCGCCAGACCACTCATAACTGTATAATCGACTCCACCAACACCTCCGCCGGCGCCTACAAACACTCCGGATTCCGGAGCCTGTTGCTCACTATCCCCCTCATTCGCCGCAGGTTGTGAGCATGCACAAAGCGAAGTTATAATTAAAACGCTTACCAAAATTAGCACTATTCTTTTCATTGACATTTAAAGCACCCCCCAATTAATTTTAAATAATGCCGGTCACTGACTCTTATTCCGATTCTGTCTCCCCTTTTGTTAAATCACCTCCTAACTTCCTATTTCTTTACCGTAAATCCGTCGGTAGACAGCCTTACCAGTAGGGGTTGCCGCTAAGCCACTGGGCATTGTGCCTAACAGTATCGACGGAAGATGCCGCCCGGTGTCGGCTAGCGCCCATATTACTTCATCAAGCTGGCACTTGTGACTCGACTCCGGCCAAGGCTAAATCTGCCGCAGCCAGTGCTGCTACAGCCCCGATTCCGTTTCTTTTCACACATGGCACTTCTACTAACCCGCCAGGTGCACCACAGGTCAGTCCGATAAATGATTTGATGCCCAAAGCCGCTGCATGGGCACATTGGCTAGGACTGCCCTCCCGCCAATTGGGCAACAGCTGCAGCTCCCATGCCGACTCCGACGCCCACTTCTACCTGGCAACCGGCGACAGAGGCGGACAGTGATGTTTGTGCCGCAACTCGTGCGCCAATACCACCGGCAACCGCCAACCCATTAATAAGCTCCTGCCGGGAACTACTAAGTTTATCCGCAGCGGCTAATAAGGCCCCCGGCAAAGTTCCGCATGCACCTCCGGTGGGTGCCGCCGCCACTACACCCATAGCTGCATTAGTTTCATTTGTAGCCATTGCCCAACAAATGGCATTGGCATAAAGGCGATCGCCTAAAAGCTTTCCTTCCATTTGAGCTTGTTGAAACCTTACCGCATCTTGAGCAGTTAATCCCCCAATAGATTTATTATTACCTTTGAGGCCATTTTGTACAGCTCTTTCCATAGCAGACAAAATATTAGCCACCATTTCCCTTATTTCCGCTTCTGTTTTACCCCAGGCATCAGCCTCTTGCTCAATTATTACTTCAGCCAGTGATAGCCCTCTGGACTCCGCCGCCGACACCAGTTCAGCGCAAGTTTCAAGCCCATAAACTTTGGGTGCATTACTATGTTCATTTTTATTATTCTTATTAGTGCAGTTGATACATTGGGTGCAAGTAGTACTTTGACCCTGTGCTAAAACCTGGGCTTCCTCAATTTCAATATTTCCGCCACCGATAGATATTCCCCTGACTTTGATTTTTCTCCCTGATTTCCCTAATAAACAAACAACTGCAGTATTGGTATGATAGTCTGCATTTTCTCCCAGTTCAATTTTCACTTTTATTCCCCTGGCCTGTGACTCTGCCAGGGCGTCCGGAACCCTTGGATCGTCAACACTAAAACCAAGACAACCGGCAAGTATTGCCACATCAGTCTTATGACCGCGATAACCCTTGGCATAGGAACCAAATAATGTAATCTCAACAGCCACCGGTTCTTCACCCAAAAATCTATATGCTGCAAGGCCAATCCTTACCGCTCCTGCCGTATGTGAGCTTGAAGGTCCCACCATAATCGGTCCAATTATTTCAAAAATACTGGCAATACTCATTGTCCCAAAGCACCTCCCTTGGCCAGAGAACCGCCCCGTAAAGCCCAATCGTATAACAAACCGGATTTAACCTTTGGCTCAGGCTTTACCCATACGCTCCGGCGCAAATTTAACTCTGCTGCATCTACTAATAGCTCCAGTTTTCTATTAACCAAATCTATTTTTATTAAATCACCATCTTGAACTAGGCTAATTAGACCGCCAACCATAGCCTCCGGTGCTACATGGCCTACCGCTAAGCCAAGGTTAGTACCGGAGAAGCGACCGTCAGTTACCACAGCGACCTTTTCTGCTAAACCCATTCCGACAATTGCATGCATTAAAAGCATCAGTTCGCGCGCACCCGGGGCGCCCCTTGGGCCTTCATACCTGACCACAACCACTTCGCCCTCACTTACTTCTCCACCAAATAAGGCTTGTGCTGCTCTAAATTCCGAATCATACACCTTTGCCGGTCCGGAGAAATCCCACATTGTTGCAGAGACTGCACTGGTTTTGACCACAGCACCTTCTGGAGCAAGGTTTCCCGAAAGTACCATTAAACCGCCATCAGGGGATACAGGGGCATTAATACTACAAATCACATCCAGATCGGTATTAGGTTTAGGGGATGTCACAAGATATCTATTTATGGCTTCCTTCATGGAAATATTCATTACCATCTTCCGATCAGATTCAAGCAGAGGCAGCAACTCACCCATAACTCGATATACACCACCTGCTTGAGCAAATTCAGTCATGGTATTGGTTGGGTGGTTGGGCTTTATCCGGCACAGTAAAGGTGTCTCTCTACTCAACCTATCCCATTCAAAAAGTGTTAACCCTCCCTTTACTTCCTCCGATAACGCTAGGAGGTGTAAAAGTACATTTGGTGAGCCACCTAATGCAAGTACAACTCGGGCAGCATCTCGCAACGCCTCGGTAGTTACAATATCCCTTGGTCTTAAATCAGACTCCAGTTCTGCTAATAAGAATTCTGCGGCATCTTTGGCCATTCGAATCAAAGCTGCATCTGTAGCAGCTATGATCGTATTACCGGGAAGACTTAAACCTAATGCTTCCGTAGCAGCGGCCATAGTATTGGCTGTACCTATTTCCGGGCATGCCCCTGTAGTCGGGCAAGCAGCTTCAATGATCTGTTCAATTTCCCTGTCGCTTATGCCATCTTTAGTTTGGGACATACCTGCGATAATTTTTGGTATATCAAATGCTGTCAATACCTTACCTCCATAACAGCCGGTACGCATGTAACCTCCGGTTACAAAAATTGCAGGGATATTAACTCTTACTGCTGCCAAAAGATAAGCTGGAACAACATTATCACAAGTGGGAATAAACATACATGCATCTAAGCGGTTGATGGACATCAACAGTTCTGCCAATGCTGCTGCCGCATCGCGATAGGGAAAATTATAGCGGAAGGATTCAGCTCCTCCGCTCATAGAGCCACAAACACCGGGTATCGGAATCTCCACCGGCGTCCCTCCGCTAGCCGCAATAGCTATTTTAGCTCCTTCTACTATCTGCTTGTTAGAAAAATTACCGGGACTCATTTGATTGTACCCATGAATCACACCAACTAATGGTTTTTTAATATCTTTAGATCTATAACCCATAGACCCCATCAGAGCTCTTCTATAAGTCTCTACCATTTCATCAAAATTCTTCATTACATCCATAGTCTTATCTTCAATATCCATAATATAACACTACCTTTCTTCGGTAATTTGTTAGAATATATGATTCGATGAATAATTGCAAAAATATTACTGAGTAAAATCATTCCTTACTTACCCACTTTTCAACCTCCTAAAAACAAGCGGCACTGCATAAGCTTAGAGGAGCCAATATCACCTCCTTCGGCATAATAGATACGATACAATTGACAGTTGCAAAATTCCTTTTCATCTATCACTGTCCTATAGTTGTCAACCAATTGTTTACGATTGCATCACGATTTATGCGCAAATTCCTTCTCATTAATAACTCTGCTTTTTCCGGATTGCGCACTATAATAGCATCAAGTACTTCCTTGTGCTCCAAAAAATTTTGCCTGACGCTTACATCGCTGATATTAATTAACTTATATGGCAATAAACGAATTCTTTCTACTAAACTATTGAACTGTTTAATCATGCTCAGCAATCTATTATTTGCCGCTTTTTTAATAATAGTCTCGTGCAGACATGAGCTAGCTTGAAAATATTGCTCAAAATCAGCCTGATTACTGTCAGTATCTAATCTATCAAATATGTATTTCAATTCCATAAATTCACTATGATCAGAACTTAATGCTGCTAAAAAAGTAGCATACCCCTCCAAAGCCTCGCGCACCTGATATACTTCAATAACATCCTCTACAGTTATTCTGGTAACAAAAGCCCCTTTACCTGGAATGATCTCGACCAATCCATCCCGTTGCAAAATATGTAAAGCTTCCCGGACAGGAGTTCGACTAGTGCCAATTAATAAAGCTAGATCCTTTGCAATTAAGGGCGCACCAGGTTTAAATTTTCCTGCAATAATCTGTTTTTTAATAGTTTTATAAGCCGCGAGCGTAGCAGAAGATGACTCGCATTTTTTTCTATTCAATTTATCACCTCTTTTTTGAATATGTCAGAAGAGATTATTTTCTGTCATTTCTGCATGCACTTAGAGTTTACATCAAATGCATTGGTAATGTCAATAATTTTCCATTAAGAGCTATTTGCGTTGCCCGTTTCTTTTGTTAATGAACAATGGGTCTCACCGCAAGACAACAGCTAATTTTTTGTTTTTAACCGTTATCGATGATGAAAAGCATGATCATCCATAATTTGTCAGCAAAAAAGAATACATTGACCCCACCGTTCCATTACCTGCAAACTTGATTTTCGAACTGTTGAGGCTGCTTTTAGCCGCAGGCCACCAGGCTTCGGAGTTTTTCTTCTTGGTTTTCTTTAATTCGGCCCAGCGCCATGGCCAGCATAACGCAAAGCGCCAAGGAACACCGGAGCTTCATTTTCCTCTGCCCGCGGATGGTATGTACTTCGAAACCAAAGGAAACATCCAACCTACTGTTAACCCGCTCCACCGCCGGCCGCTTGTTATATTCTCTTTTCCATTTATAACTGGCGCGGTCGATGGGGGTAAAGATCCGACGGTCTTCCGACATGGCAACACGAATCCCCTGTGCTACCGGGCATTCTTCTTGCCCTTTACATTTAATCCCGTACCGCCTAGCCGGACAGAGCTTCTTCAACGTTCCGCGGTCCTTCTCAAAACCGCCGCCTGGCATTTCACGGCAGGCCCCGGTTACCGGGCAGTAGCAAAACACGTTGCCTTTGTAGTTGTAGACTACGTTCTTTTTATCGGCAAGCAGACGCGTTTTGTCCTCATCTTTCCAAGTATTACGGATGTCAATGACCGGTTTGATCCTGTAATCGTCCCAGCAGGCCACTATTAATTTGGTGTCATCGTAGGCTTTGTCGGCAGCCAGGGTCTCTGCTTTTTCCATGATTTCCGGCTGGTTTTCCGCCAGTTGCTTTAACATACGGCGCCCTTCAATGACGTCAGATTCTGCCGCTTTGGTTACTGAATAACCCACAGGTAACTCGTAGGTTGCGTCGACTACTAAATGAAGCTTGTAGCCAAACCATTTGACGATTTTTACCCACGCACTGCCGTCTTTACGTACCCCACGATATTCTTTCTTTGCATATTCCGCATCTATATCCCGACGACCGTCAGCAGTTTTCTTTTTATTCTTGTGTTTGGCGAAAGACGGGATAGCTTTGCTGTCTATTGCCAGGTGCTTCCCGAAATTCTGCAGTATTTCCGTAAGCTCTTTTACCAACCGATTAAAGAGCCCGTCAATCATGGTTTCGTGGGCTATCAATGTTTTTAAAAACCGGGTGTAAACCCATGGCGGCGGTACTTGATCATCAAACCCGCACAGTTCCCGTAATTGCCCGTTGCGCGACAACTCCCGCCGAAGCTCTTCTATACTGCGGTGTTGGAATACTATTCCTGCCAAAATGGAATTCCATACGGCGCGTACCGGATAATCGTCCCGGCCTTGTCCCCGCTTTTTTTCTAATGTCCTAACCAGATCTTCATCCGGCATATAGTCCAATACCAATTGCAGCCGTTTTAAATCGCCAAGAGGTTGAATTTCCGTCCACGCAAACAACTTTTTTTGTGGTATAATAGCCATGAGGATGACCTCCTTTACGTTTGTTTTTGGATAATTCAAACGTTCTTCATTTATGGAGGCTCATCCTCTTTTTTATGGGGTGAATTTTTCGATTTTATCCGTTATCTGCTCTGCATTCCCCTGTTTTTTGGCCTTTTCTTGGGGTAAAGTTTTTTTATCACGTCTTTCTATCCCTTATTTCATCGGCCTTTCTGGACAACGCAAATAGCTCATTAAATTTTCCAGCAAAAATAAGCGGCGGGTTTCCCCCCGCCGCTGTTCACATATCATTCCCTAATTTCCGTAATCAACTCTGCCATCAACGGTAGATTTACATTGCCACCGCTGATAACCACCGCTACCTTTTGATCTTTCACAGGCAGCTTTCCAGTCAATACTGCCGCCAAGGCGGTAGCACCGGAGGGTTCTGCCAAGAGTTTAGCCCTTTCCAGTAGGGTGACTGCAGTGGCCTTGATCTCCTCGTCTGTAACCAAGAAAATATCATCTACATACCTCTCAACCATTGCAAAAGTCAACTCGCCGGGAATGTTTGTTTTCAATCCATCAGCAATGGTGTTTATATCTTTTAATTCGGTCCTCCTACCGGCCTGGCGGGAGATGTACATGCTTCTACCGCCAACCGGTTCCACGCCAAAAACTTTTGTTTGCGGTCTTTGCTCCTTTACAGCAGCGGCAATCCCGGAAAGGAGCCCACCGCCGCCAATCTGCGCCACTACTACATCTACATCTGGAAGATCTTCAATAATTTCCAGACCGATAGTGCCTTGCCCGGCAATCACCCGCGGGTCGTCGAAGGGATGAATAAAGACCATTCCCCGCTCCTGGGCAATTTCCTTCGTTTGTTGGGCACGGACAGTAGATAAATCATCGCCATACACAATTTCTGCACCATACCCTTTTATAGCAGCTGCTTTGGCGGGGCTGGCAAAACCAGGTAAAACCACCACTGCCGGAAAACCAGCTTGGGCTGCGGCATATGCCACTGCCTGCCCGTGATTCCCGGAAGAAGAAGTGATCACGCCACCTTTAACCTTTTCCCGATCCAATTGCAACACACAGTTGGCTGCTCCTCGCAACTTAAAGGCTCCTGTTTTCTGCAGGTTTTCCGGTTTTAAGTACACTTGATTACCTGCTATTTTACTAAATGTGGCGGAATGATCCAAATATGTACGATTAGCCAATTTTCTGATCCGCTCTCTCGCTTGTTTAATCTCTTCTAAGCTGACCATTGTTTTCTCTCCTCTCTATTATCTATCTCACCGGTCAAAATATATATTTTTGCCGGATGCTGATAAGGGAATAGCTGCAACTATTTCCCCTTCAATAAGACCTAATCTCCGTGCCAATACCCCGGGCCGGTACATGATCCGATTATCCACATTGAGGATCCCTGCGGTTTTAGCTGCCGAACCTAAAGCTATACCCAAATCGATTAAACGCCACGCGCAAATCGGGCCGGCAAACTCCGCATCTTCCACCTGCTTTGCTTTAAGTAGCTCACACCGGGGTACGCCACAGGCACCACAATTTAAACCTACCGGTTGTGCATCCTTAAGGGCTACTAAAAGCAGTGCAACAGACTTTCTCACATTTTCACCATCTCGGATAAAACC
This sequence comes from bacterium, assembly GCA_050951765.1. Taxonomy (GTDB): domain Bacteria; phylum Bacillota; class DTU030; order DTU030; family JBMNJR01; genus JBMNJR01. The sequence continues at coordinate 360,119 of JBMNJR010000003.1, forward strand.
GGGCGCATTCTTTTCCGCTGCATATTCGACCATAGCATGGGCCAGTTTTCTAATATCTTCTCCCTCAATGACTTTTATTTCCAGATGATCCTGTCCTTTTGCTTTGGGTGCTGTCCGGGCTGCCAATGCCATTAAGTCGGCCGCTGTTTTAACAATATCCATTTCTCCTCTCCCCTTTATTTGTATTGCCATATTCAAATACAGATAACAAAAAGGCCACGCTATCAATAATTGCTTTACATAGTGTGGCCTAATAATTACAATTACAATGATTATAACTATTATATATACCTGTTAGCTTAAAAAACCGCCCCGTTCTAAGATGGCCCGTAATTCTTCCTTCTGCACCTCAGTCAAGGGCAAGATCGGCTTCCGTGGCAATCCGCCGTAATAACCCATCATATCCATGGCTGCTTTCAATCCTGCTGGTCCCCAGCCCCTGGTTACAGCCTTATTGATCTCTAGTATTTTCAGTTGCTGCTTCTGAGCTTCTTCAACCCTTCCGGCCTTAAAATGCTCATAGATAGCAACACATTCCTCCGGCAAAAAGTTTGCTAAAGCTAAAGTACCACCAACCGCACCGACTGCCAATGCGGGCAGCAAGAAACTGGCTGATCCGGCAAAAACTACAAAATCATCCGGTTTCTTCGCTACTATTTCCGCGATCTGCACAATGTTCCCCGAACTGTCTTTAATCCCGATAATGTTGTCATGTTGGGCCAGCTCACAGACTAAATCACTGGTCATGTTAATCCCGGTATTGCCAGGCATATTATAGAGCATTACCGGAACAGGAGAGGTTTCAGCCACATCAAAGTAAAACTGTTTTAAGGCTGTGGGCGTATAGCAGGATTTATAATAATTTGGACAGACCACCAATACAGCATCTACTCCCAGCTCTGCCGCCCGCCGGGATAATTCAATTGTCTCCCGGGTCGACTCACATCCTGTACCTGCGATTACTTTTAAGTCTTTGGACGCATGTTTACATACGGCAGCAATTAGTTTCTCCTTTTCCGACCGCGATAAAAGCTGGAATTCCCCGTTAGAGCCTAAAACCACCAAACCTGCCAGACCTGATGTCGCCCACCGTTCAATGTTGCCTTTTAACTCATCCCACACGATCCGATCATTTTTAAATGGTGTGGCAATAGGGGCAAATATACCGGTAAACATAATCTCCCTCCTTACTTATTTCGACTTATAACTGTGATAGACCTTTACCTGACAACCAAATGGCCGGCCAGGATGAAACCTACCCCCCTCTCTTACAAAAACTGTCCGCATTAGTTTCTAACTAATTCGCTTTTATATAATTGTATTCCTGCATATTACTAAATTTTCCATTTAAAACTTTAATTCCGCGAGTAGTTTAAAAGGGTCCTGCCCTTTTAGACAAGACCCCTTCTCCCTAATTCGCTACCTGTTAAGTAAATACCACCCTGCGCTGTGATCATATATCGCATAAGCTATGCCATTGTCCATTATACGGCCGCTGGTATTCTCTACAACCGAACAACCACCTGCTCCCGAACACAACGGATAAAGCGGTAAAAGCCTCCTGCCTTTTCCTCAAGGCCAATATCCCGCTATAGTCTCCTGTCAACACAAACCCCTCGGGCAAGATGCCTAACCTTTCCGCTAGGCCCACTATTAATTACCAAGCAGTATACCCGCCGTCAATAGACAGTACATGTCCGGTAACCATATCCGCCGCTGCAGAAGATAGATAGAGAATACCACCTAACATATCATCAGGTACAGCTACTCGGCCCATAGGTATTTTCGAGATTACACCTTGATAAAATGCTGGATCTGCCAACACACTTTCCGTCATCTCTGTACGCATAAAAGTTGGGGCGATAGCATTAACATTAATACCATACTTACACCATTCAACAGCCAGGCTCCGAGTAAGCTGGATTACCCCTCCTTTGCTGGCACAATATGGGGCTCTTTCAGGCGCCCCGACTACACCGAGCTGAGAGGAAATATTAATTATTTTCCCCTTTCTTTGTTTGATCATTATTCTAGCCGCTTCTTGACAACAGAAAAAGCAAGCCTTCAGGTTTACGTCACAAACCTTATCCCACTCATCTTCTGTGATTTCCAGAGAAGCCTTTGGAATGTTTATACCTGCATTGTTAATAATTATATCGAGGCGATCGAATTTTCTTTTAACCTCGGCAAAAATATTCTTTATTTCTGCAACCTTTGTTAGGTCTCCGGCCAGGAATACAGTCTTATCACCATGCCCTTGAAAATACTCAACTGCATCTTTGAAGACTTCCATATTTCTATCAACTAGAATCACCGCTGCACCTGCATGCAAGAACCCTTCACAAATTTTCCTGCCAAGACTCCCCGCAGCCCCTGTCACCATAGCAACCTTGCCCGTTAAATCCACTCGATAACCTTGCATATTTATCTCACCCCCCATCCTTCCTCTATATTAATATTAATAATCGGTTAGATTTACAGCTCCATTTGGGGTAACTACAAACATATCTTCATAGGCAATACCGTGTCCCTTATACGGCCACTGGTATTCTATACAGCCGATCATATATTCCCTAACCACCTGCTCCCGATCACGGCGGAATAAAGCGGTGAAAGCCTCCTGCCGTTCCATTAAGTGACCGATATCCCGCTGGTAGTCTTCCGCCAACACAAACCCCTCGGGCAACATGCCTAACCTCTCCGCTTCACTCTGATATTGAGCCAATTGGTTAATTCCATACCAATATATTTCCTTTGCAGTTTGCCCTGCGGCAATGTGCGGTATAGTACCTTCACGAATGCACTTTGCCATAATGCTATATATTTCTTGCCCTTCCGGAGTAAAGCAAATAGTGCGGGCCATATCGGAGCTGGCATGAATCAAGCCCGGCCCATCATAAACCATTAATCCTGCATCCATTTTATATGTTTTCCCTTCCTTATTTACCGGAAAATCAGCAGGACCCGCCGGATACGGGCTACGGGAACCGGCATGGAGATTGGTGAAGTAAATCTCAAGGGGAACTGGAATCTGGTTTTCCGCGCTAAATTGTTGCACTAGCTGTTGGTAATGACGATAAAGCTCCATTTCAGTTAAATCTTTTTCCTGCCGCACACACTCACAGGCATAAGCTAGAGTATTTTCAATGGCATAACAACTGGCAGCACCGGTGATAACGAAATATGATAAGTCTTTAGCATTGAGTTTAGACTCCCGCCACCGGCGGAATAACTCGGAGGCCTTCTGTAGCCGGCAATTTGCCGCTAACAAAAGATATGTAGCTACATCAAGGCTATCCTCTTCAAAACCAACCACTTTCCCTTTTACCAATTGGGCCAGTTCCATCCTTCCGGCCCCGTGAAAACCCAATTGCTGTAATAATTGACCGGCCTTCGCATCAGCTGTAAGAATAGTGACTTCGTCTTCCCCTTGATTATAAATGGCCAATAATTCCGGGGCGCCAAGCCCGCCGGCCGGATAACCTGCCAACTCCATAACTGCCAAAGGCGAACTGGCAATAACACTGTCTAGACCCTCTTTCACCATTGCTGCATCCAATGTGGGAAAACGGAGATCTTCTCCCCCTTGACCAAGCAATGACGCAAGTTGATCACCATGTTTATGCTTCCGGGCAATTTTCTGTGCTGCTTGTTCCACCTGCGCCTGTTTTTGATAGAAAAGGGAATTAACCTCCTGCCGTGTTGCCCGATAAACCTCTCCCTGCACAAAAGGTGAAACTGCCCCGTTTGCCAACTCCACTTGAAATTCCCCGCTCAACTGCTCATAACTGGCAAAAACAAACCCACTGTCTACAGTTATCTTTGCTGCATCACTCTTTGTTTTAATCACTGCCGGCAAATCCTTCGGCACCATTTCCCGCCATTTATCTTCCAGCAAGAAATAAGGATGATAATGTAAAACCGGCAACCGGCAGTTTACCTGCAACATATTACCCTTTTCAATCTCTCTCACCAATAAATATTCTTTCCCATTTTCCAGGGTAAGTAATAAAGGTAAAGGAGGCCTCCGATCGTGACATTGAGCAGCTTGCAGCAGTTTTTCCTGAAAATTAAATCCAGCTTTTTTTTGCACATATTTGGGCTCACTAATGATACTTACCAAGCTTACCCCACCTTTCTCCTTCTTCGATTTCGATTCTAGCCCAGTAAGGAGCTCTGTCAACAGCTCCCACCAAACTTAACTGCGTAGCTATATTGATAATTTTCCCCTTTGTGCCAGATATCATTAATCTTGTTGTTTCCTTACTTCTTTTACCTGGAATAAATCGGCAGCGACAGATAAAACCGTAATTCCTTATACCTCCAATACAGTTTTGATTTCAGATAAAGCATCTTTGGTCCTGCCAACTAAGACAAAAGAAGCGCCGGATGCAGCAAGGCCGGCAGCAATTTCCCAGCCTAAGCTTTTTCCGGCGCCAGTAACCACAGCCACCTAGCTGCTAAAAAAACATGCAAATCACCCATGGTTTTGAGCTCACCCACAGGCATATATAATTTACTATTAACTCAGATATGCTTTGGCAACCAGATCGGAATCCAATAATTCCTTTGCATTGCCGGTCAAGGTTATGCGGCCGGTTTCCAAGAAATATGCCCTATTTGTTACACTTAGAGCCATAACAGCATTTTGTTCCACTAACAAGATGGTAACACCGGTCTTGCTGATCTCTTCGATCTTATCGAATAGCTCAGCTACAATCACAGGAGCCAACCCCATGGAAGGTTCATCCATCATCAACAGCCGTGGTTTGCCCATTAAACCCCGGGCAACAGCCAACATTTGCTGTTCCCCACCACTTAAGGTGCCTGCCAGCTGCTTTTTACGTTCTGCCAAAATTGGGAAAAGCTCATAAACCACTTCCAAGTCCTGCTCCACAACTTTTCGATCATGTTGTAAAAGGGCACCCATTTCCAAGTTCTCCAACACTGTCATTTTCGGGAAAACCCGGCGCCCTTGGGGTACATGGACCAATCCCATTGCAACGATTCTATCCGGGGCCATACCTGTTATATCGGTGCCCTGAAACTCAATCTTCCCAGAAGTTGGTTTCACTAAGCCACTGATGGTCCGCAAGGTTGAAGTCTTACCGGCACCGTTTGCCCCTAAAAGAGCAACTACTTCCCCTTCCTTGACTTCTAAAGATACGCCCTGCAGGGCATGGCTTTTTCCATAATAGACGTTAAGGTCAGTCACTTTCAACGTTGTCGTCACTTGTTATCACCTTACCCTCCATCCGCTTAGTATAACGTTCACCAATATAAGCAGCAATTACCCGCTTATCACTCATTACCTCTTTTGGTTTTCCTTCTGCAATCAACTTTCCATAGTCTAACACTATGGCCCGATCAGAAATATCTGTTACCAGTTTAATATCATGTTCCACCAGTAACACCGCGATATCCCGTTCTACCACCTTCCGGATAACCTGCCGGATATCCAACTTTTCTTCATCATTCAAACCGGCTGCCGGTTCATCTAACATGAGCACCTTTGGCTCAGTTGCCAGACTCCGCGCTATTTCCAATCGTTTTTGATATCCATAGGGCAAATTATAAGACTCAGCATCTTCAAAACCTTCCAGTCCCACAAAAGCGATCAGTTCCCTGGCTTCTTGTTCGACATTACGCCATGGCTGCACCAGATTTTTAAATGATGCCAAAAAATTATTGCCCAGCAAATGACGGTGCTTAGCTAAACAAACACTTTCCAAAACTGTTAATGATTCAAAGACACCCAGATTCTGAAAGGTTCTCACTGCCCCTAACCGGGCAACTTCATGGGGTTGGGCAGTGCTGATATCTTGATCAAGAAAGCTCACTTTCCCGGAGGTGGGCCGGTAAAACCCGGAGATTACATTAAATAAAGTAGTTTTTCCCGCACCATTGGGACCCACTATGGCAAAAAGCTCTTTGGGTTTTACGGCAAAAGAGACATCCTTCAAGGCAAACAAACCACCAAACTGCATGGTCACATTGTCTACTTCGAGGATATTATTAGTCATCTTTTCCACTTCCCTTCCCAGACCGCAAATAGCCGAAGGCTGATTTACCACTTTCCTTGGCTGCTTTTAGATACCCTTCGATCAAACCGCCAACACCTTGTGGAGCGAAGATGAGGAAGAAGATCAGCAATAATGCATAGGCAATCATCTGGAACTCGCCTAATATCCGTAAATATTCAAGGCCATAAGTGAGGATAGGTGTCATAACTACAACTCCGGGAAGGCTTTGAATACCGCCAATAACCAGCATTTGCACCAAGGAGAAGGATTGAGCGGTAGTAAAAGCATCAGGATGCAGAAACCCGTAATAGCCGGCATACATTGCCCCAGCCAAAGCGGCAAAACTTGAACTAACTACCAGAGCTAATAGTTTGAAATGGTTGATGTTTACTCCTAGGGCGCGGGCTACAGTTTCATTACTCCCAACTGCTTTCATCGTTAAACCCACATGGGAGCGAAGAATCCATAGGGTTATCAATAAACACATAGCAGCCAAAACCACGCCTAAAATATAAAACTGGGCTGGTGTACGAATGGTAAAACCCAATATATCCGGAGAGGGTATATTCCTAAGTCCCATCCCTCCCCCTGATAATTCCCGCCAATTGAGGAGCACAATCCGGACAATTTCAGACAAACCTACTGTTACCATGGCAAAATAAATGCCGGAAACTTTGAGTGCAGGCAGGCCAAAGATGGCACTTAAAATTACGGTTATCATAATGGCAAACAATGTAGCGGGTAAAAAAGTCCAGCCGAAATTTAGTGTTGCCAGACCATAACTATAAGCACCGATAGCCCAAAAGGCTGCCTGGCCCATGTTTAATTGAGAAGTTATGCCTGTGACTAAAAAGAGTCCGATAGTCAAGACCAAATATATACTGGCAGTGATACCAATATGCAATAGGTATCGGTCACCTGATATTAACGGCCACATTAATAGACCCGCAACTACAAGGGCAATTAGCCAATTTTTCTTTATCAATTATCTCACCCCTACCAGTTTTAGAGCTTATCGACTTTCCGCTCCGCAAAGATCCCGGTCGGCCGGAAGATCAAAACAATGATCAAAATTCCAAAAGCTACTGCATTACGATAGCCTGAACCTACAATTCCAGCACCGATCCCTTCCAATACACCCAACAAAATACCGCCCAAAACAGCACCGGGAACATTATACATACCGCCTAAAGCAGCTGCAGAAAAGCCCTTTAATCCCAGTGGCATCCCGTTGGCAAAATATGCGTATAGAATTGGCGCCACCATCACACCGGCAACTGCCCCCAATGCGTACACAATCATAAATGTTTGCTGGATACTTTTGGCTACGTTTACACCCATTAAGGCTGCTGCTTCTTTATCCTGAGCAACTGCCCTGAGGGATTTTCCCGGTTTTGTGTAGTAGAAAAATAGCTGCAAAAGAATAACTAGGAACAAGCTCAAAAGAAACATCCAAATATACAAGGCGGGAAAGGATACTCCGCTAACTCGAATCGTACCTTCCCCAATTAACTTCGGAAAATGCTGCGGTTCACCGGTCCAAATCATTTTTGCCACATTTTCTAAAATAATCCCCACAGACAATGTTCCCACCAGCAAGTTTACCCGCTCGAAGGATGCAATCTTAGTATTTTTACGCAAAATTGGTTCATGAACAGCTTTATGCACAAAAAGAGCCATTAAGGAAGACAAGAGGCTAGCCAACAATATTACCAATAAGAAAGCTAAAAAGTTTGGCATCGGTGGCAGTAACCGATAAACAGTTAAACCGATAAAACCGCTGAACATAACTGCAGGACCTTGAGCGAAATTCAAGCGACCAATAGCTTGCCACACCATAGCGTAACCTACTGCTATCAGGGCATAAATTGAACCCATTGCCAAACCGCCGATTGCATATTGTAAATAGGTAGTCAGCATTCAATCACATCCTCTTTACAATCGATAATTTTGGGGAGTTAGCCGAACAAATCACGGGGCCAACTCCCCATACCTAGAAACTTTTATGGGCTATTAGCCCTATCCTTATTGGAGCTGTTGCTCATATACATTCCAGGCTCCATCCTGAACTTGGATCACTACAGATTTCATACGAACCTGACCGGTTTCATCAAAGCTGTTCTTGGAGCCAAAAGCTGTCCACTCAATCTTCTTCATTTCATCAGCTACTGCAGCCTTATCTTCCGTACCAACATTCTCCCAAGCTTGTTTGAGAACATATACAGTTTGATAAGTGTTGGAAACCTGGTGTGGCGGTTCCATATCATATTTTTCTACATAAGCTTCTGCAAGTTCCTTAACTTGTGGATCCGGTAAATTGGGGTTAAAAGGTGTGATGGCAAAAACCCCTTCGGAAGCGCCGGGAGAAAGTTCGATAAATCTGGGTTGAGAAATACCTGTCATGGCGATTTCAACATCTTCCATACCTAACTGCCGAATTTGCGTAGTTGCCAACGGTGCTTCCGGAATGTTGCCAAACAAACCAATACCTTCGGGTTTAGTTTCCCTGATATTTACTATTTGCGGTGTAAAGTCTTGATCACCAACATTGTATGATTCGATAATTAATGGTTCAATACCATATTCATCTTTGAGACGGGCTACAAAGTAATCCTTAACACCGGTACCATAATCAGCCGAGTCATGAAGAACAGCAATTTTTTCGATCCCAAGCACTTTCACCATAAAATCAGCTGCCTGGGCTGCTGCCGTCGCGTCGCTCTGGTGCAGGCGGAAGAAAAACTTATTCTCCGGTGTAGTCAAATCAGGGTTAGACCCACTGGTAGTAATAGTTGGGACCCCTTCTTCTTCCACGATGTCCTTTATGGCAAAGCACAGTGTACTGGTAGCACCGCCAATGATGGCATCCACACCATTCTGGACAATTAATCTGTTAAGAGCCGAAACAGCAGTTGATGGGTCAGAAGCGTCATCTTCCACAATCAACTCGATTTGCCGGCCATTGACACCACCGGCTGCATTGATCTCTTCCACTGCCATTTCCGCACCATTGCGCATGTGAATACCATAGGCTGCTGCACCGCCGGTTTCACTGACTACCATACCCAATTTGATTGGGCCTTCATCGGCGCCGCCGCCACCGCCGCCGCCACCGCAACCGACAACACCGAGCAAAACAACCAATGCCAAAGCGGTTAGTTTAACAAATTTTTTCATCGAAAACACCCCTCTTAGTTTTATAATTTACTATCAAACACATTTTAACCTGTTAAACTATTATCACCCCCATCAGCTATAGTTTTGGGCTTTTTAAGGCAAAATAATATTACTGTATTAGTTAATTAGCAACAAAATGTAAAAAACTTGGTATTAATGTTAAATTTTATTACTTTTTTATTGCTAAAACTAGCGATTTTCCTAGTTAAACAACTATTTATTTAGACAATATTCTACAGTATACAATTATATTGTTTTATAATTTCGCTAAACTTTGCGATTTTCCTGCTGATGCTCTTATTATTTTGCAAATAATGTCGAATCTAATTGGATGTGGAGAAAAAAGCTGGTGATAAAAAATTATCAGCCAGCTTTTTTTCTTATGTGTAAAACATTGTTAAATCCATAACAATTATCCTTTATATACTGCATCTGCAGCGGCTATGGCTTCAGTTGCTGATGCTTTGAACCCTTGCGCATTTAAGGCTGATGCCAAGGAACTAAGACCAAGGAGTACATTCTTCCGGTTAGAATTATAACCCATAAAGCCTACGCGCCAAATTTTACCTTTTACAGCACCCAAGCCACCGCCGATTTCTATGTTCAACTGCTCTAATAAATACTTGCGAACAGCAGCATCCTCAACTCCTTCTGGCACTTTAACGGTAATCAAACTAGGCAGACGATGATCTGCTTGCGCAAAGGGCTCCAGGCCGAGAGCTTCTATACCAGCTATAAAAGCATTAGCATTTACCCGGTGACGCGCCCATCTGGCTTCTAAACCTTCTTCCGCCACTATCAATAATGCCTCGCGGAATCCATAAACATTGCTGACAGGAGCAGTATGATGATAAAAACGCTCTTTGCCCCAGTAACGCTCGATCATGGTTAAATCAAGATAGTAACTAGGTACTTGTGTGCGCCTTTTTTGCAAAGCTTCCCGCGCCCTGGTATTAAAGGTAACAGGAGACAGCCCTGGCGGGCAACTTAAACATTTTTGGGTACCACTATATGCAGCATCAATTCCCCATTCATCAATAAATAATGGTGCTCCCCCAAGGGAAGTAACACAGTCAGCTACAAAAAGCGCACCATTGGCATGGGCAATTTTAACCATCTCTTCCACCGGCTGCAAAATACCGGTTGACGTTTCCGCATGAACCATGGCTAAAAGCTTCGCATCGGGCATCTCTTTAAAGGCAGCCTCAACCTGCTCTGCCTCAATGATCCGACCCCATTCACCTTGGACAACCTTAACCTCCGCACCGCAGCGTTTGGCAATCTCAACCATTCGATCTCCAAAAGCCCCACAAGTGGCAATAATCGCTTTATCTCCCGCTTCCAGCAAATTTAACAAAACAGCATCCATACCTGCAGTGCCGGTTCCCGACAGTGGCAAAGTGAGTTCATTTTCGGTTTGAAAAACATACCGCAGCAATTCACCGGTTTCATTCATAATCCCCAAAAATTCCGGATCCAAATGGCCAAGCACCGGAGTTGACATTGCCCGCAAAACCCTTGGATCAGTACCATTAGGTCCGGGCCCGATCAACAATCTTTCTGTTGGTGCCAGCTGTCCGTAAGTTCTTTTCAGTTCTAACATGGAAAATGCCCCCTTTTCATATTATGAAATAACTTTCAAGTTATTTATTACATAAGTAATTCTCTATCCTATCTATTATTCCTGCCCGGAAATCAATTTTTTATGAGATTTTTTTACAAAAAAATGACCTCCTCCAGAGATCAATAAAATACTGCCGTGATAAAACTAACGATAGCAGCTTGCCGGTGCTCCCAAGTGGCGGGAAACAGTAGCTGCTGAAGCGAGTAATTCCGGCAAAATCTCCTGCTGCCTTTCTTTAGAAAACCTAGATGCAGGAGCCGAAATACTAAGCGCCGCTACCACTTGCTTCGTATAATCCCATACCGGCGCTGCCAGACACACCACATCCCGTTCCCGTTCCCCCCAGTCCCCTGCATAACCCTGAACCTTCACCTTTGCCAACTCTTCTTCCAGGATGGCAGGATCACAAATTGTGGTAGGCGTAAAACGGGGCAAACCTACAGCTTTAATGATCGCTTGCCTCTCTGCTTCGGGAATATATGCTAACAGCACCTTACCGGCACCTGTACAATGCAGCAGTGCCCGCTCTCCGATCCGGGTAAACATACGCACCGTCCGATCACAGGCAATTTGTGCAACATATACCGCATAATACTCATCTAAGACTACCAGGTTTACATTTTCTTGCACTTTTTCCTTTAGTTCTTCCATGTAAGGCTGCGCAATACGGATCAAATCAACTTGTTGCGCGGCAGCCTGGCCCACCTCCACAGCCTTAATCCCCAATTGATAGCGGCGGGTATCAGGATCTTGAATCACAAAATCCCTTGCCTTCATAGTGGCAAGCAGATGATGGCAAGTACTTTGATTAAGATTCAATTCGCGACTGATTTCACTTAAAGACATCCCATTTTGACTGCCTGCAGTTAAACAAAGTAATATTGATAAAGCCCGGTCTACTGATTGCATAATAAAGGCTTTGCGTTTATCCTTATCCTTACCCTTGCCCATTATTACTCACCCCTCTACTACAATACCTTTTCAATTATAGATTATCTAAACCCTTTAATTCAAGGGCAGTTGGCAGCATATTTTTTTGGAAATTTATTGCTACTATGCTATGTTAAGGTTATAATAAAGTATTGAATATTATTCCATAGTCAACCTAAACTAAACATATGGAGGTAATAACATGGCGCAAAAACATAAGGTAGCAATTGTAGGTTACGGTAACATTGGTAAATATGCATTACAAGCGGTTGAGGCTGCCCCCGACTTACAGGCAGTGGGGGTTGTTAGAAGGGCAAGCTCTAAAGAGGCACAAAGCCCGAAAGAATTAACAGGAATTCCGGTAGTAACCAGTATCAAGGAACTGGAAGAAGTTGATGTAGCCATTTTAGCTACCCCCACCCGTTTGACCCCTGATTTTGCCAGGGAAATCTTGGCTTTAGGGATCAATACTGTTGATAGTTACGACATCCATAAAAAACTAGTAGATGTAAAAAACGAATTGGACCAATTAGCCAAAAAGAATAACTGTGTGGCTGTGGTTTCCGCCGGTTGGGATCCGGGAACAGACTCTATGATCAGGGCAATGCTTGAATTTATGGCACCCAAAGGGATAACCGATACAAACTTCGGCCCGGGAATGAGCATGGGACATTCCACAGCTATTAAAGCTATGGACGGAGTCAGAGATGCCCTTTCCATTACCATTCCTTTAGGAACCGGTCTCCACCGGAGAATGGTTTATGTCGAATTGGAGCCCGGCGCAGATTTTGATACAGTTAAAAATATGATCTTAAATGATCCATATTTTGTCAATGATGAAACTCATATCTTTGAAGTGCCTGACGTCAAAGAATTAATCGATATGGGTCACGGTGTTTTGCTGGAACGCAAAGGGGTATCCGGAACTACACATAATCAACTATTTAAATACGAAATGCGGATCAATAACCCTGCTCTCACCTCGCAATGTATGGTGGCTGCTGCCAGAGCATCATTGAAGCAAAAACCTGGTGCCTATACCATGCTGGAAATCCCCATAATCGATTACCTGTGCGGGGAGCGGGATGAACTGCTGCGCCATTTAGTCTAGGACATGAGCATTTAATAATTTAGGAGGGCGTTTATGAAACAATTATATTCAGGAAAGACAAAAGACGTCTTCGAAAGTAACGGCGAACTTTTGCTCCGATTTAAAGACAGCGTCACCGGCGAAGATGGACGCATTGACCCCGGTGCTAATAATGTTTTAGGTCAAGTAGAAGGTAAGGGAAACGCCTCCTTGCGCCTTTCCTCCTATTTCTTTCACAAATTTATTCAACAGGGCATTCCCAACCATTTTATCAGTGCCAAGCCGGAAGAAAATATGATGGTAGTGAAAAAAGCGGAAACCTTTGGTGCCGGCCTGGAATTTATTTGCCGTCTCAAGGCTTATGGCAGTTTCCTCCGGCGATATGGGGCTTATGCCAAAGAACTCCAAGACCTTAATTACCTGGTAGAAATCACCCTTAAAGACGATCTGCGCGGTGACCCGCTCCTCAATGAAGATACTCTCATCGCCCTGGGAATAATGAATGCCCACGAGGTATATACTGCGAAAGAACTTACCCAAAAAGCCACTAAATTAGTAGAAAACGAATTAAAGCAAAAAGAACTGCAACTAATTGATATTAAATTTGAATTCGGTCGTGTCAATGGAGAGGTTGTGGTTATAGACGAAGTGTCCGGTGATAATATGCGTGTACGGGACAAAAACGGTAACTTCCTGCTGCAAAAAGAACTGTGCGCTTTCATGTTGGATGCTTAACTTAATACTACAGTAGCACAAAAAGGTCATACTCTGAAAATACTTTGTGCGGGGCTAGCCCAATTTTGCCGCTTGCTCCGGCGACCGTGGCCGCCTCTGACTGAATAACCACAATAAAAGGTCGGGCGGCCATACTCATTCGCCAACTTCGCAAAAATTGGCTAGCCCATCCCATTAGCGCAAAGGGAATGATTAGCAGAATTCTCTTAGACCTGGGGTCAAAGCTGTATCCAGTTGCCCATAGCGCATATATGCCTCTGCCAATCTGACAACACTGTAGTTATCAGCTTCTTAAGTGTGCCGCCGCAAAATAACTGATCGCCCTTCATATCGTTCCTGCTTCAGGGACAAGTTACCCAAAACCAATAGGGCAGGCCTGTATTGCGGTCACTTTTTCTGTGCTCTGCTTCCAGAAACTTATTTTACCTTGACACATAGAAGATCATCAGGTTCTTCCGTTAATAAGTGCAAATAGATTTCTTCCGCCGCTTGCATTTTCCTTCCTGTACCCGCAGCAAACCGAGCTCCGCCAATTCTCTCTTTTCATCCAAACCCAATTCACTCCTTTGGTTAATCCACCTATATTCTCTTTTTCTTCGCATAGAAGAAATTACGTCCTGCATCTTTCAGGATGATATTATCTATTCACTCCCCTATCGTGCTTTGTCATAACGGAAAGTAAGTGTTATAATGGACATCACTAGTAGGGAGGGATCTTTTTATGCAGTGCCCGCTCTGTGCGGATTATACTGATACTGTACTTACAAGCCAACAAAAGAAATATTACCACTGCTCACAATGTGATATGATTTTTTTAGATCCAAAACAGAGACCTAAGGAAAAAGAAGAAAAAGCACGGTACTTGGCACATGACAATACAATTGCAGACAAAGGATATGTAAGCTTTCTTGAGGATTTCCTGCAGCAGGGGGTAGATCCTTTTATTGCCAGCGGTATGGCACTGGATTATGGCTGTGGCCCGGGGCCGGTCTTGCAAATGCTATTGCAACAAAGAGGTTTTTCCACCGATATTTATGACCCTTTCTTTGCCCCGGAAAAGCCCCCGGCACATAAAAAATTTGACCTGATCACCTGCACAGAAGTCTTGGAACACGTCTATCAACCGACAAAAACATGGCGTTATTTTGCCCAGCATCTTCGCCCCGGCGGGTATTTAGCCATTATGACCTACTTTCATCCCGGGTTGAAAAATTTCGACCGGTGGTGGTACCGGCAAGATTTCACCCACGTTTGTTTTTATAGCCGTTTAACCTTTGCTTGGGTAGCTGCCAATCATCCTTTTCAGGAAAAGTTTACCGATAACCAGAGGATTGTGGTGCTAAAAAGGTGCTAACAGGCATTTATTATTAATAGAGAACCACCAATTATAATAAAGAAGAAATAAAAGTGCCAGCTAATGGAAAAAATAGCTGTAGAAAAAGAGGTTATTTAACTATTAAGGCGAACCTAAAATTATTATTCCTACTGCTTTCTCTGTCATCTGAACATGACTAGCGCCGGAGGTACAGCACTGAACTAATCCGCCGCGGTTCCCGTTTCTATAAACGGTGTGTCAAAGGGCGATTAAGTCCAGTATGGACTCAATCATTTAGAGGGGAATAAATTACCTTCCAAATGAAGTCCCGTTCAACCTGATTAAAATTACTTTGTAAAGGTGGGTGTAAAATTATGAATCAGAATTTATTTGCTCGCCGTCTGGCGAGTATGTCGGGAAGTGTAATCAGAGAGATTCTCAAGCTCACGCAGCAGCCGGACATGATTTCCTTTGCCGGTGGCCTCCCCTCCCCGGATTCATTCCCTAGAGAGGAATTAACCGAAATTGTTACCGAAATCATCGCCCAAAAAGGCAGTAGTGTGCTACAGTATGGTACTACGGAAGGATACCAGCCCCTGCGGGAATTTATCGCTGATTGGGTTAAGGAAAGAGGTATAGAGGCTGATCCTTCTGAAGTGCTAATTATCTCCGGCTCCCAACAAGGCCTCGACCTGATGGGCAAAGCATTTATTGATCCCGGTGACAATGTATTGGTAGAGGATCCTACATACCTGGCAGCCTTACAGATCTTTACCGCCTACGAAGCAAACTTTACTTCAATCCCTACCGACAACTTGGGGCCAATTCCTGCCAAGATAAAGGAGGTAGCACAAGGAAATAAAATTAATAAGTTGATCTACCTTATCCCTACTTTCCAAAACCCCACGGGAATCACTATGCCCGTTGAGCGGCGCCAAGAAGTTGTCAGTGTAGCAGAAGAATTAGGTTTGGTATTAATGGAAGATGACCCTTATGGAGAACTGCGCTACAGTGGTGAACCAGTTCCTGCCCTTAAGTCATTTGACACTAAAGGTAGTGTGGTCTATTTGGGCTCCTTCTCTAAAATTATTTCCCCCGGTTTACGGGTCGGTTACATAATCGGTAATCAAGAAATCATTCGCAAATTAACAATTGGCAAGCAAACTGTAGACCTGCATACCAGTAACCTCAGCCAAGCCATAGTCTACGAATATTGCAGCCGCGGCCTCTTGCCCAAGCACCTGGCAAAAATCAGAGCCCAATATAAAGAAAAACGGGATTTAATGTTAAAACTGTTGGAAGAAAACTTCCCGCCGGAGGTTACCTGGACCAAGCCGGAAGGCGGTCTCTTCCTGTGGATGGAACTGCCGCAGGGAATCTCCACAACAGAACTACTAAAGGAAGCAATAAAAGAAAAAGTTGCCTTCATTCCCGGCGACAGCTTCTTCCCCCATGGTGGCGGCAGCAATACTATCCGCTTAAACTTCTCCAATGCAACCAAAAACGATCTGGAACAAGGAATTACACGCATGGCAAAGGTGACAAAACAGTTTCTCAGCCGGCAGAAATAGGGCAATTCCATAATAAAGCAGCCTCCAAAAGGCTGCTTTATTATCCAGTCTGCATTAGGATACATATAAGCCGCAACAAAAGCTGCGGCTTAATAGAGCTAATTATTGGTTTTTATTCAAAACAAACTTTGTCAATACCGCTATCCCCACCGGCAGGGCATGATCGGGAAAGTCAAATTTGGGGTTATGCAGTTGCAGTTTGTTTTCATCGGCAATACCAAGTCTAAACATCGCTCCCGGCACATGCTCCAAAAAGAATGAAAAATCTTCCGAACCCATCAATGGCCTTGTAAGATTAACTACCTTATCATCACCGAGGACGGACTTAGCGGCTGCTGCAATCTCAGCAGTTATTTGCTCATCATTGTATACCTGCGGAATACCGTATTGATATTCTAACTCATAGGTACACCCAAATGCTTCCGCAATATTGCTTACGATCCTCTCCACCCTTTCCTCCATGGAAGCCCTGACATCCTTATTATGACATCTAATATTGCCGCTTAATTCGACTTCCTGCGGGATTATATTAAAGGCACTGCCACCATGGATTTGGCAGACGGATAACACAGTCTTTTCTACCGCATCGATTTCCCTGCTGACAATAAAATTAAGCCCCCCAATCACCTGGCTGGCTGCAAGGATAACATCTTTGCCTCTATGAGGGTAAGCTCCGTGAGCTCCCACACCAATCAGCTTAATCTTAAATATATCTGCAGATGCCATAAAGGAACCGGGATACAAACCGATGGAACCAACCGGTGCTTCAATACCGCCATGCAAGGCAACGATGCAATCCGGTTTTGGATTTTCCAGTACCCCGGCTTTAATTATGCTTTTTGCCCCATCGAGCTTTTCCTCTGCCGGCTGAAAAATAAACTTTACTGTCCCGGAAAACTGATCGCGCATAGAACTTAAAATTTTAGCAACCCCCAACAGTACTGCCGTATGGCCATCATGGCCACAAGCATGCATCACACCGGGATTTGTCGATGCCCACGGTACTCCTGTTTGTTCTTCAATTGGCAAGGCGTCGATATCCGCCCGTAAAGCAGTTACCCTACTGCTGTTTCCTCCTCTCTTTTTCCCCTTGAGAACACCCAAAACTCCGGTCTCTGTGGACAAAGGCACTACCTCAATTCCGTAACTCTCCAGTTCTTTAATGATTAGTTTTGTTGTTTGTGCTTCTTTGAAACCTACCTCCGGATGTTGGTGAATCTGTCTTCTGATACCCGTTATGTAATCCTTAATTTCCATCACTTTGCTCATCAAGTCCGCTGACAATTTATGCCCTCCTTTCCAAAATCAACATAAACTCTCAATAGAAACGATACCATATTTGTAAATATATAGCAAGTCGCAATACCACCTCGATAGCGTCAAGATACTATGGGTTTTAAAAAATAAAAGTAATCTCCTGTTTACCTTCTACTTTAAGCATCCCTCACTGACTTGAGGAACTGGGAAGCCCAAGTCCTTTTGCCAATATTCAAAATGGTTATGTTACCGATGGTTTCGCGCGATGCTGTAAGCTTTCTCTTCCTGATAATCTCCCGGTCCACTTTTACCTCCCTTGCTTCATTTACTGCTCGCTTTTTTCTTTCGCATAAACATGTCATACACGTCCCCGCCATTCGCTACAAAGACCCTTAACCTGGCCATCTGGTCCACACCCGTTCTACTCCAGCCCAGAGGCCGTGAGCTTAACCTGGACGACAAGATATGGCTAACATGACCTTCTGCACTGCAGCCGATGTAATCCGCATCATACTGACGCATTATCCCTCCCAGTTGCCAAGTATATATCTTCTTGCTTCCTGTACAGCTCTCTTCTTTGTCTCTGGCTCAGTTGTACTTATGATTGCATTGAAAAGCTCTTTTACACTCTCCTTGTCACCGCATTTATATAATCCCACATAATTGGTGTGGTGTAGCCCATATGCGCTGTAGCTTGTGTTACATACTTTGATAAGTGATAACGGTCCAGTACAAAGATGCTTCCCTTTATCCAGCCTAGTCCATTCTTTATCCAGGGAGCACCATCCCCTGAAAGGTATATCTTTTCAATAGAATCCATATCATAGGTTTTATCTATGTAGTCTAGAACTTCCACCCATAGCTCATCACTGTTTGCATAAACACCGCTGAAATACCTTGCATTTATTAGCTTCCACCGGTTTTCCCCAACCTGTTTCCCTACCCTCATGCACATATACAAGCTTTGGTTCTGCGTATCCCCCATCCTGAAGTGATACATGATCTTCATCAGCTTCTATGTACAGTACCTTTACCGCCTTTTTATCTTGCTTAACCTCTACTGCGTCATTGTCTACACTGCCAAGCTCACGGATACTGTTCATTACTGTCTGTGATGTAAGATCCACAGCTTCAGCTGCTTCCTTTGCACTTCTGCTGTAGGGCATAAATACTGCTTCCTCTATGAGCCTTGCCTTTAGTGAAGCATCCAGTTTATCATGGGCTTTTATGCCCACTGCTTCATCTGATAGGTAGCTATATTCGCCTGTCTTTTTATTCTTGTAATATGTCCTTTCATACCTGACTTCGCCAAATATTGTCATAAGGGTCTTTTCAGCTGCTTTCTCCTTTACTGTCCAGTTTCGTTTCCGGTCTTTACTGTTTCTATACGCCTCGTTTATTGTTTCCAAGGCTTCGGCTACTAGGGTTACTCCAATCTCGTCCAACGTCTTCTTAGTAGCTAGAATAAATTCGGATATATCTCTTCTTTCACGTATCAGGTTCTCTAGTTCCTTTTCAAAACTACTGCTGATTTTTTCTATGATTTCCTGTATAATTAGTTCCATAAGAGTATCTCCTTTTCTGTGTTTATTGTGGTTCTTTCACAAATTACATGATATCACAGGAGAGATACTCTTATCTTTTATTTTTTGGTTTTTCCCCAAAGTAATTTTACACTAACTACCACCTCTACATCACCGGAAATATGACAAAAGCAGCCGGTTAAGGCTGCTTTGCAGAGGGTCTACTAAGCTCCCAGATAAGTTGCGTCATCACTTACATCTTCCTTATTAATCGTCAGAAAACGTACGCCCGGATTTTTTTCCATCATCCACCGCAGATCAAACTCACCTGGCAATAAAACCACTAAATTGTCAGCTTGATCTTTAACATATAAACAATTAAAACTGCTTAGCTTTAAAGGATCGATTTTTTGATCACTTCTTAACCAGCGGGCAAAATGATATGGCAACCGCTGCATAACCAAATCAACCCCATATTCTCCCTGCAAGCGATGTTGTAATACCTCAAACTGAAGCTCCCCTACCACGCCAATAATAATTTCCTCAATGCCATGCACAAAAGTCTTATAAATCTGCACTGCTCCTTCTTCGGCCAGCTGATATAGCCCTTTATAAAACTGCTTGTGCTTCATCGCATCCTTGGTCGTTACCTTAGCAAAGTGCTCAGGAGTAAACTGTGGCAGTTTCTCAAACTGAAAAGAGCTTTTCTCGGTCAGTGTATCGCCAATCAAAAAAATACCAGGATCAAAAAGGCCAATGATATCACCGGGATAAGCCTCCTCAATAATTTGCCGATCTTGCGCTAAAAACTGCTGCGGCTGGGAAAGTTTGATCTTTTTCCCTAAGCGGGTATGGTTGACACTCATGTTCCGCACAAATTTGCCCGAGCAAATGCGCAAGAAAGCAATTCGATCCCTGTGTGCCGGATTCATATTGGCCTGAATCTTAAAAATAAAACCGGAGAACTCACTCTCTACTGGATCTATTAAACCACTATCACTTTTGCGCGGTTTGGGAGCCGGTGCCAACCGCAAAAACTCATCTAAAAAAGTTTGCACGCCGAAGTTAGTCAAAGCACTGCCAAAAAAGACAGGTGTAAGCTCTCCGCGCTTGATCTTCTCTCTGTCAAAAGGATCCCCGGCAATATCCAGTAGTTCAATATCTTCCTCGAGCTTGAGATAGTGCTCTTTACTCAATATCTGCTTTACAACCGGATCTGCAATGCCCCCATTATTTAACGGCACAAGCTGCCGCTTATCATCCCCTTGAAATAATTCCAACCGTTCATGCTTTCGATCATAAATGCCAAAAAAATCTGTTCCCATGCCAATGGGCCAGTTTAACGGGCAGGAACGAATGCCCAGCACCTGCTCAAGCTCCTCCAACAAGGCCAAGGGCTCTTTTCCATACCGATCCAGCTTATTAATAAAGGTGAAAATAGGGATATTCTGCATGCGGCAAACTTGGAACAATTTGATTGTCTGTGCCTCTACCCCTTTGGCAGCGTCGATTAACATTACCGCACTATCAGCGGCAAATAATGTGCGGTATGTGTCTTCACTAAAATCCTGATGGCCCGGAGTATCCAAAATATTAATATCGTGTCCTCGATAAGAAAACTGCATTACACTGGAAGTAACAGAGATGCCCCTTTGTTTTTCTATTTCCATCCAGTCGGAGGTAGCAAACTTTTTTGCTTTCCTTCCCTTTACCGTACCTGCCAGGCGAATGGCTCCGCCAAAAAGCAATAATTTTTCTGTTAAAGTTGTTTTCCCCGCATCAGGGTGAGAGATAATGGCAAAGGTGCGCCTGTTCTTTACCTTATTATCTAAGTCTTGCCTAGTTGTCATAAGCTGTTTCCTTTCTTAACAAAAATATCATATAAGTAAAGACCCCATAATAATATAGCATAAATTAAATCAGGCGCACAATATTTTCATTATAAAAAGCCTGTACTCACTGCTTTTGGAGTACAGGCTTTGAGCAGATATATTCACATTTTTGACGTTAGCATATTTCGGTAGCGGCTTTAGCTAATTTCTTCTGCCGCAGCTATGATAATTTCTAATTCGGTGATAGAGACATCTTGTAGGCCAACCACTTCTTGAAAGAAGCTTAAGGGAACAAATGTTCTTCCTTCAATTAATTCCGGGGCAGTGCCCAATTGAATCGGATCATTTTCTGCGCTAAGGTAAATATCCTCTCCTATTGTCAGCGATATTTCCTGGCCAAGCATCACCTTTTGTAATGCACCATCCCAACTTATCTCCATTTCCAAAGCTTCTGCAATTGCCCGCAGCGGAACCATTACTGTACCTTCTTTATTCGTATAAGCTGCCGGTGCTTCTATTTTCTCATTTTCAACAATGACCGCTAAACCGGAAACATCGCTGATAATTCGCTCCTCAACCGGCTGCACCGCCGGTTCTTCCTCTTGAGCCAAAACAACTATCTTACTGGGGGTTGCTTGGGCGGGAATGCTTTTTGTCGAAGCATTATAGATGACCACCAGCTTTTCCCCTGCCAATTCACCGGCAAAAAAAGTTTCATCTTCACCAACTATCTCTGTATCCGCAGAAACATTTAGTTTGAGCATATTGTCCATACTAACCAAATCTTGATCAAATACATCCACTTTCACATTAAAATCACCGCTGCCCACAACCACAACTTCCGCACTGTATTGCGGCGGATAAATCATAAGCATTGGTTTAGTAACATCATAAAAACAGGTAACCTCTGTTCCTACGGCCAGTTCAGCATTGCTGATTACATATGTATCACTAGCTATAATAATATTTGCCGGGTTTCCCTCTTCAGCTTCCACAGAAACGAATTGTGCCCCTTCTATAACCGCATGCTCTTTTACTTCTTTAACAATTCCCGTAAAAGAGTTGAAATAAGATTTTAGCTTACTACCCAATTCATCATTCTCCGCCATAATCGGAATAACATCATTTACTATTTCAACATCCTCTGGCATTGCGGCAAAAGCTATGGTTGATATTGATAAAATTGTGGCTGATAATACTCCTGCAAGTACTTTTTTCGAACGCATAATTTTCCACTCCTTTTAGTTTTGTTTGATGCAATATTAGACGGAAAAAAAAAGAATATGTTCCCTAAGCAGGAGACATATTACTGCTTGCACGCGCGCCCATGGGGGGGATGGGCAGCACTAATAGGGGATGCAGCACTAATAATCAGAAATTAATCCCACAAGTCTAAATGCAATCCTCAAAAACAAACCCGTCAAGAGCCCCTCTTCACCATTGCCCAGCAGTACACACCCCAGAACTTATGAGGCAAATTATCTCTCAATATTTCGGGTTCAACCCCACATGCGTGGGGAATATTGTATCTGACCCTGCTGAACACGCAAGCCGGGCCGATCGCGTTCACCCCCACATGCGTGGGGAATATTAGTGTGGGTATTTATTGCATGTATTACTATGCGGTTCACCCCCACATGCGTGGGGAATATGTCGTCTATTTGTAGTTCCGCCACTGCCGGGAACGGTTCACCCCCACATGCGTGGGGAATATGTCGTCTATTAGTAGTTCCGCCACTGCCGGGAAAGGTTCACCCCCACATGCGTGGGGAATATCCTGGCGGATACCCTGCGCAAGGTAATTGCTCCGGTTCACCCCCACATGCGTGGGGAATATTTGCTCTGGTTAACGACATAGACATCGTTGTTTGAGTCGGTTCACCCCCACATGCGTGGGGAATATGCCTGCTTCAATTTGCTGCATCACGTCGTAACCAGACGAGCCGGTTCACCCCCACATGCGTGGGGAATATTCCCGACCCCGCAGTTACTATTTCCACCGTCAGCCAAGCGGTTCACCCCCACATGCGTGGGGAATATATTTTCCTCAACATATTCATAGCCAGATATATCGGTTCAACCCCCACATGCGTGGGGAATATGGTCGGTTCCAACCGGCCCGTTTTTATTGCACGGTTCACCCCCACATCGTGGGAATATGCCATACTCTCGATAGCGCCCTTCTTTTCCATCGTTTCACCCCCACATGCGTGGGGAATATCGCTAAACCTCCTAGAATCCCCTGGCATTATTCGGTTCACCCCCACATGCGTGGGGGAATATGAGGGAAAAAGGGCAACAGAGGAAGTGCCAGACGGTTCACCCCCACATGCGTGGGGAATATGCGTGGCTCCAGCCCGTGACGACGAGTTCCTGCGGTTCACCCCCACATGCGTGGGGAATATAGGCCATTCTTCCCGCTTACTGTCGCCGGATACGGTTCACCCCCCACATGCGTGGGGAATATGTCTATTTTACAATGGCCCTGACAGCCTCAATCGGTTCACCCCCACATGCGTGGGGAATATGGGTATAGAAAATGTTGGTGCGGCGGCAATGGCGGTTCACCCCCACATGCGTGGGGAATATGGGTATAAATTGGGAAACAACCAAGCAAAAGGCGGTTCACCCCCACATGCGTGGGGAATATGTTGGCCAGCCGAGCCAGAGCTGTGGCCGCTTCGGTTCACCCCCACATGCGTGGGGAATATGATAATTCCGCCTTCGGCCAGCATGGGAATTTCGGTTCACCCCCACATGCGTGGGGAATATTTTATGCCTACTTACAATAATTAGATCATGATCGGTTCACCCCCACATGCGTGGGGAATAAGGTATGTGATATGAGATACGAGGTGTCGGGTATCGGTTCACCCCCACATGCGTGGGGAATATGCATCTGTTGAGGGCCTGCGAGGTAATCAATACGGTTCACCCCCACATGCGTGGGGAATATGGAGGGCCGTTCGATGGTTATGAACTTACGGTTCACCCCACATGCGTGGGAATATCCCTCACGTCTTTCTTTATTTTGTAACGGTTCACCCCCACATGCGTGGGGAATATCCCGACCCACAGTTACTACACGGTCAGCCAGCGGTTCACCCCCACATGCGTGGGGAATATGTACATTGCATACCCCAGAGATGTGTGGTTCAAGGTTCACCCCCACATGCGTGGGGAATATATTGGGGCCAGTG
>JBMNJR010000004.1:0-12262 GCA_050951765.1 bacterium
GCTTGGAATAACTATCCACACTCCACCATATTATGGTAGAATAGACATAGCACAAAAAAAGGGAGAGAAGAAAATGCATATCCAAGAATTTAAAGTGGAACGTTGGATGAATACGTATGAGTTGGGAGCCCGGTACAACCTGGCGGAAACAGATGCCAAACCATTTACATTGCAAGAGCTTCTTTCCTTGGGGGAGCAAGAAAAACTAACTAGCCGGCTGATGGAACTGAAATTAGGATACAATCCCACTACCGGTTCGGAAACACTGCGACAAGCCATTGCCAGCCAATATGCACAAACCAACCCTGACCAAGTACTGGTTACCACCGGAGCAATTGAAGCTGATTTTATCCTCACCAATGTTTTGGTAGAACCAGGCGATACGGTAATTGTCCAGTTTCCTGCCTATCAGGTGCTCTATTCAGTAGCTACAGCCAGAGGAGCTAAGGTTAAACATTGGACCATGTCCTTTGCAGAAGGGTATAAACCCAACCTGGCACAACTGGCTGAACTAATCGATGACCGGACAAAACTGATCGTATTGAACAACCCCCACAACCCCACAGGAGCAGTAATTCCGCAAAAGGACCTGCAAACCATTCTGCAGTGGGCTGAGGAAAAAGATTTCTGGGTATTATGTGATGAAGTCTATCATGGTCTCGCCTTTCAAGAAGGACTGCTTCCTCCCCCTGCCCGGGATTTAAGCCAGCGGGCTATCAGTGTGGGAAGCATGTCCAAAACCTTTGGCCTGTCCGGTTTGCGGTTGGGTTGGTTAGCAGGCCCCCAAGAACTTCTTCATGCCTGCTGGATGTGGAAAGACTATACTTCTATCAGTAATTCACCTTTATCCGACTTCCTCGCCACCCTTGCCCTGGAAAAAATAGATAAGGTGCGGGAACGAAATCTTGCCTTGGCGAAGCAAAACCTAAAAATGCTCCTAAAATGGTTTAACCAGCATAGCCAACAGGTAGATTATGTAAAACCGCAAGCAGGTCTCGTCTGTTTTCCCCATTTCAAATTACCCATTAGCACGGCAGAATTTTGCCGGCGGGCATATACCGAAAAAGGAGTACTCTTAGTGCCGGGTGAATGTTTTGATTCGCCGGGATATATCCGTTTCGGTTTTGGCGGCGACCCTAAAGACTTTGCCGCCGGGTTACAGGAACTTAGTGATCTGTGCAAAGAAATTAGCTAGGTTAATTGGAAAGTCGGTTCTTGCCTTTGCTGATTTGCTAAGCAAGTTATTTCTTTTTTTATATTGCGTCTCCAGTTTCCCAATGATATAATAACAGAAATTGAAATTGCAAATTCACTGAAGGGGAAGAGTAACCTTGTGTGCAAGGTCATAGAGAGCCGCCGCCGGTGAAAGTGCGGTACCGGAACACAAGATGAATGGACCCCGGAGAAGGTGGAGCGAAAATGAAAAGTGAGTAGCTCGATCCGGATGCCTCCGTTATTAAGGACAGGATATCGTCAGCGAAAAATGATGACCGTATCCGGTTTTAAGTGGTCTATATTTAGGTGGCAGAAAAACACTTCATCCTAAGTGATGAAGTGTTTTTTTGTAACTTAGATAGAGACAATTTGGGTGGCACCACGGATAAAACATCCGTCCCTTAGGGAACGGATGTTTTTATTTTGCCAGGAGGTGAGGCCTATGATCTGAAGGGAAACTGATGTTTAACCTATGATTGCAATGACAATTACAAGGGGGAATTTTAAATGAACTTAAAAGATATGGTATTGACGTCCCTTTTACTGGCCATGGGTCTCGTGCTGCATCAAGTTACACCGCCCCTCATGGGTGGCATGAAACCGGATTTCTTATTAGCTATGCTATTTATAGCTCTTTTCATCGACCATAGCCCTAAAAAAGCGTTACTGGCAGGATTGTTAGCCGGAATTTTCGCTGCCCTTACAACCGGTTTTCCCGGGGGGCAAACCGCCAATCTGATTGACAAACCTATTACCGCTTTCACAGTATACCTGCTGATCAATGCTATGGCTAAGTTCAATTTCCAGATCACAGTAGCGTTGATTTCCCTTTTGGGAACTATTGTCAGCGGTACAGTCTTTTTAACCTCCGCCCTGGTAATTTTCGGCAGCCTTCCCGGTGCTTTCTCGGCATTATTTACAACGATCGTCATCCCTACAGCCTTGATCAACACTATTGTTACTTTTATCTGTTATCATGTAATCACTATAGCCAAAAAAAATGTAACCGACGCTTGTTAGTGTAAAATTACTTTGGGGAAAAACCAAAAAATAAAAGAAAAGAGTATCTCCTCTGTGATATCATGTAATTTACCATCACCACAAAAAACCACAGAAAAGGAGATACTCTCATGGAATTAATTATACAGGAAATCATACAAAAAATCATTAGTAGTTATGAAAAAGAACTAAAGAAACTGATAAGGGAAAGAAGCGATATATCCGAATTTATTCTTGCTACTAAGAAGACGTTGGATGAGATTGGAGTAACCTTAGTGGCAGAAGCTTTAGAAACAATAGATCATGCATATAAAAACAGCAAAGAACGTAAACGGTGCTGGACAGTAAAAGAAAAAGCGGCTGAAAAGACCCTCGCGACGATATTTGGAGAAGTCAGGTATAAAAGAACATATTACAAGAATAAAAAAACAGGTGAATATAGCTACCTATCAGATGAGGCAGTAGGCATATCAGCCCATGATAAGCTAGACGCTTCACTAAAGGCAAAGCTGATAGAAGAAGCCGTATATATGCCCTATAGCAAAAGCGGAGAAAAAGCCTCTGAAGCAGTAACCCTAACATCACAGACAGTAATGAACAGTATACGTGAGCTTGGTAGTGTAGACAATGATGCAGTAGAGATAAAGCAAGATAAAAGGAATGTAAAAGTACTTTACATAGAAGCAGATGAAGATCATGTAGCACTTCAGGATGGAGGTTTTATAGAGCCAAAGCTTGTATATGTCCATGAAGGCAGAAAGGAAGTTAGTAAAAACCGGTATAAGCTATTAAACGTAAGGTATTTCAGTGGAGTTTATGCAAACAGTGATGAACTATGGGTAGAAGTTTTAGACTATATAGATAAGGCTTATGATATGGATGCTATAGAAAAGATATACCTTTCAGGTGATGGGGCTCCCTGGATAAAGAAGGGCCTAGGCTGGATAAAAGGAAGCATCTATGTAATGGACCGTTACCACTTATCAAAGTACGTCACGCAAGCTACAGCGCATATGGGATATACTACACCAATTATGTGGGAATACATAAATGTCGGAGACAAGGATAGATTAAAAGAGCTATTTAAAGCAATCATAAGTACAACTGAACCAGAAACAAAGAGAAGATCTGTGCAGGAAGCAAGAATGTACATACTTGGGAACTGGGATGGTATAATGCGTCAGTATGATGCAGATTATACTGGCTGCAGCGCAGAAGGTCATGTTAGCCATATCTTGTCGTCTAGGTTAAGCTCAAGGCCTCTGGGCTGGAGTAAAACGGGAGTGGACCAGATGTCCAGGCTAAGAGTTTTTGTAGCAAATGGCGGGAACGTGTATGATATATTTATTCAAAAGAAAAAGGCGGCATTAAATGAAGCAAGGAAGGTAAAAGTGGACCGGGAAATTATGAGAAAGCGAAAGCTTACCGCATCACACGAAACCATCGGTAACATAACTATTTTAAATACCGGTAAAAGAACTTGGATTTCGCAGTTCCTTAAGTCAATAAGGGACGCTTGAAGCAAGAAGATAGATCGTGAGGGAATACTTTTTTCTTTAAAACCCATAGTATCTTGACGCTATCCGACGCTTAAAACGCTTGACATTTAAGAATTACTTACTTATCATTAGTATCATTATAAATTATAATTTAGTAAACATGATGCTTCGGCATCACTCTTATCCAGAGAGGCGGAGGGACTGGCCCTATGAGACCTCGGCAACCATCCTATTTATTTGGAACCGGTGCCAATTCCAGCGAAGCGCTACTTCGGAAGATAAGAGGAGAGGCTCATCGGTAATCTACCACCCCTTTCCCCGTGCTTCCGACATTGGGATATGGGGTTTATTTTTTCTGAATAATAGTAGTGATAATACGAGCAGACGGAATCGTACACACTTAAGCATGCTTTTCATTTTCTTAAACAAATTCAAGATCCAGAAAGGTCGGATGAAACTTGCTACCAAAAGAACTTTTAAGTAAAGTCCTGGTTTTTGACGGGGCCATGGGCACCCTTTTGCAACAAAATGGCTTGGCACCGGGGGCTTGTCCGGAACTATTAAATTTGCAAAATCCTGCATTGATCAAAGAAATACATACTGCCTATCTAAAATCAGGAGCGGATATAATCACTACCAATACCTTTGGCGGAAATAGGCTGAAGTTAGCTGCCTACGATCTTGCCCATCTGGTGGCAGAAATCAACCGCCAAGGGGTGGCCTGCGCCCGGGAAGCTATTATAAACTCCAGCAGCAACAGTTATGTGGTTGCATCCATCGGCCCTACGGGACGATTTCTAGAACCGCTTGGCACAGTTACCTTTGCCGAAATGTATCAAGTTTTTCAAGAACAAATTGCCGAACTGGCCGGTGCTAATCCAGACTTTTTGCTTTTGGAAACTTTTTCTGATTTAGGAGAAGTGAGGGCTGCCCTCCTGGCAGCTAAAGATACTTGTGACATTCCGGTGATCTGCTCCTTAACATACACCGGGCTGCGCACTTTAACCGGTGTCAGCCCGGCAAGTGCCGCTGTGGTCTTAACCGGTCTGGGAGCAGCAGCCATTGGCGCCAACTGTTCCGGAGGACCTAAGGAACTATTGCCGGTTATGCAGGAGTTGGCAGAAAATACGGTCCTACCACTTATGGTCCAACCAAATGCCGGTTTGCCTACTGTGCGGGAAGGTCAGACCTTCTATCCTTTGGATCCGCAAATGTTTCTGGATGCCATGGAACCGTATTTTGCTCTCGGTATAAACATGTTTGGCTCCTGTTGTGGCAGTACTCCGGAATACACCCAACTGTTGAAAAAAAGGTTAAGCAAATTTAACCCTCCACCCCGCCGTATCCAGCCGGGTAGTACCCTGGCCAGCAAATCAATGGTGGTTAGGTTGGGGGACAATCTATTACCAAAACTAATTGGGGACAGAATTAATCCTACGGGAAGAAAGAGCTTAGCTGCAGCCCTCCGCAAAGGCGACCTAACACCAGTTCGGGCAGAAGCGGAAGCGCAAGTAGCAGCCGGTGCCCACCTCCTGGATATCAATGTAGGTATTGCAGGTATCAAGCAGGCTGCTGCCATGAGGGAAGTAGTTAACCTGCTGCAGCAAAGCTTAAATACCCCCCTGGTTATAGACTCCACCGAACCAAAGGTCATCGCGCAAGCACTGGAAGCATATCACGGCAAAGCCTTAGTCAATTCTGTCAATGGGGAGCCTGAAAGTCTACACAGTATCCTCCCCCTCTGCAAACGCTACGGTGCCGCGGTTGTTGGCCTGACTCTGGATGAAAAAGGGATCCCTGAATGCGCTGAGGGACGATTGGCCATTGCCGCTCAAATTATCGCCGCCTGTACAAACTATGGTATTCCTCAGCAAGATATTTATATTGATTGTCTTGCCCTTACTGTGGCCAATGACACCTTATCCGCCCAAGAAACCTTACGGGCAATCAAATTAATCAAAGACCGGTTCCAGGTCAATACGATTTTGGGGATTAGTAATGTTTCTTACGGCTTACCCAACCGCTGGCAAATAAATAGCGCTTTTTTGGCCATGGCCTTGGCGCAAGGACTAGATGCCGCCATTATTGATCCGCTTGATCCGAAGATGGTAATTTCCTGGCAGGCGTCGGCATTACTGGCAGGCCGTGATCCGCAAGCTGCCAACTACCTCCGCCTAAACACTGAAAACCAAAGTACGGCAGCAATAGAGAAAGCAACGCCTCTTCAAAAACCTTCTATAGAACAGATACCTAATTTAGTGATCAAAGGTTCACCAGCTCTGATTGAGGCTGTGCAAGCTTTGCTCCGGGAAGGCATTGAACCTCAAACCATTATAAATGAAGGACTAACCCCGGGACTGAAAACAGTAGGTGACAAGTTTGAACAAGGTGATTACTATTTGCCGCAGTTAATGCTCAGTGCCCAGGTAGCACAACAAGCATTTTCCCTAGTGCAAAAACAGATGAAAAATCAAGACATTACAACCAAAGGTACCATTATTATTGGCACTGTAAAGGGTGATATTCACGACATTGGAAAAAATATAGTAGCTGCACTCATGAAAACCCATGGCTTTAGGGTGATCGATCTGGGTAAAAATGTCCCCGCTGAAGCTTTTTTAGCGGCAGCTCAACGGGAAGAAGCACAGATTGTCGCCTTAAGCTCCCTCATGACCACAACCATGGCGTACCTACAACCGACCATCGAAAAAATAAAAGCCAACCTCCCCACCGTTAAAGTTATTGTCGGCGGGGCGGTAGTTACCGAGGAATATGCCCAAGCAATTGGAGCGGACGGTTATGGTAAAGATGCGGTTAGTGCTGTAAAATTGGTGGAAAAATTGCAATGGAAACAGAAAGGTAAATAAAGGATTTTCGCGCCGATGAACAATGTGCATAAACTAAAAAACATCCCTTTGGAACTTGACTTAAAAAACTTAATAAAAAAAGCCCCGCAATTGCAGGGAGCAGAAACAAAACTGGCGGAACTAAAGCATTTACTTGCACCTTCCCTTTACTGGATGCAGCTTCCGGTAACTTCACACACCTCTAAGCAAGTGGTGTTAGGACAGGGAAAGTTTAAACTCACTAGCCATTATCTTTCCCTGGGGCTGGCAGGTAGTTCTGAAGTCACGCTGCTGGCGGCAACCATTGGGAAAAAGCTGCCGGAATACAGCAATAAATGCCTGCAACGAGGGGATTTATGGGAAGGAACGATAGCCGATATTTTTGGTTCTTACGCAGTAGAAGCCTTAGTTGATAAGCTGCAAAAGCATCTGCAGCAAATGTTTTTGCCTAAAGGACTATACCCAACCCTGAGGTTCAGTCCCGGTTATGGCGACTGGCCACTTACTGCACAGCAAGAGATGATTGCTCTATTGGAGACAGAACCGGAAATAACGGTCACTGAAAGCTTTTTCCTCCAACCGGTTAAATCGGTTACCGCTGCTTTAGGTTGGTCGCCAACCCAAACGCAAAAGGGGTATCCAACCATAGATAAGAAAACCTTTTGCCAAAGGAACACCACCTGTGAGTACTGCCAAACCCAAGCGTGTCGTTTTTGAGAGGTGATAAGTTGAAGGTTAGATATGAAATAGAAAGATACCCTGACAGCACCTGCAAATCATCCTTGCCTGTGGCTTGTAATTAGTTCCCGCAACCTGCGTTCATCTTCCAATTGCAAATCCTGCACACCGGCCAGAGATTCTAAATGATGACGCAATTCATGGAGTAGAGTTTCCCACAAACGGGTTTTAACTTCCTTTGGGAAAGCTTTCTCCCCCAAAATTTTTTGAAAGGAGCCATAATAAATAATTATATACCGCCCCAATCCAGGTTTCTGCACCCGATATTCCCCCAGGATATAGCCTCCGCCGGGAGCTAAAGGATGTCCTTTGACTTCCGGAAGCAGCAGGATGCCGCCATTTAATTCGCGAAAGAAATCTGCTGGAATTTCCGCTGCCAGGTCATCTAAGAGTTTATGAAACGTATCTATATCCATTTATGCCACACCCCCCGGCATTTCTAAATAACGGCCGGTGGATACCGGCCTTTTCTCCTTTACACTTCGTCTGCTTCCCATTCCCTGGTAATCTCCGCAAATTCCCGCAGACGCTGCAATACCAAGTAATTGACAGTACCGGGTGGAT
This sequence comes from bacterium, assembly GCA_050951765.1. Lineage (GTDB taxonomy): Bacteria > Bacillota > DTU030 > DTU030 > JBMNJR01 > JBMNJR01. Next base: position 7,862 of record JBMNJR010000004.1, read on the forward strand.
AGTTGCCGGCTTCATCGGGCTCTCCTGCCGGTACACCTGTCAATATTTCTATTCCCTGATCAATAGTTTCTATAGCCCACACATTGAACTTTCCTGCTCGCACTGCTTCCACAACTTCTCCCTTTAACATCAGGTGCGGGATATTGCTCTTTGGAATCAATACTCCCTCTTCCCCGGTTAAACCTGTTTGGGCACAAAGGGTGAAAAATCCCTCAATTTTTTCATTTACACCGCCAATGGCCTGTACTTCCCCCAACTGGTTAACTGAACCGGTAACCGCAATGCTCTGCTTTAACGGGAGCTGGGATAAACTGGACAATAGAGTATACAGCTCTATGCTGGAAGCGCTATCGCCGTCTACACCCTCATAATTCTGTTCAAAAACTAGCCGGGCAGTGAGGCTTAAGGGAAACTCTTTCCCATAACGGGCTGCAATAAACCCGGTTAAGATCATAACACCCTTACTATGGAGCGGTCCGCCCAACTTTACTTCCCGTTCGATGTCAATTATCCCCTCCCGGCCAGGCCCTGTGCTGGCAGTAATGCGGGAAGGTTTCCCAAAACTAATGTCGCCCAAGTTTATAACTGCCAAACCATTCCCTTGCCCTACCACAGCACCGGAGGTGCTAATTAGTATTTGTCCTTCCCTAGTCAGCTCATTGATTTTCTCTTCCAGCAAATTGGTACGGAAAACCCGCTCCTCAATTCCCCGCTGAATATGTTCTGCCCGGATATAAGCGGCATTTTCCGAACTGGCATAATAATGGGCCTCCCGAACCAAATCAGCAATTTCCGCAAACCGGGTGGAAAGCTTCCCTTGATGTTCAGCTAAACGAGAACTGTGCTCAATTACCCTCGCTGTGGCTTCAACATCTAGATGCAATAAACCTTCTTTCTTAGAAAGGGTGGAAAGAAAGTCCGCATACCGGCAAATATTTGCCTGATTCCGCGGCATTGTAGTATCAAACTCAGCCTTTACCTTAAACAACTCGCGAAAATCCTCATCGTAAAAATAAAGCAACCGATATAAATCACTTCTACCGATCAAAATTACTTTCACAGCTAAGGGGATTTCCTCCGGACGTAAGCTCTTGGCTGCCATAAAACCAAGCCGTTCGCTGGGCTCTTCCATGCTTATTTCTTTATTCTTCAATGCCCGCTTCAGACTCTCCCAGGCGAACGGGGCTGAAACCAACTCTTCCACAGGTAAAACTAAGTAGCCGCCATTTGCCTGGTGGAGGGTTCCCCCGCGAATCATTGTGAAATCGGTTACCAAGGTCCCGAATTGGGCTTCCTTCTCTATCCGCCCAAACAGATTATTATAAGTGGGGTTGGGTTCAATAACCACCGGCGCACCGCTCTGATTAGAATTATCAACAACAACATTTACCTCATATTTGCGCAAGGATATATTCTTCGCTACCTTAAGTGCTTTCCCACTTTCCTGCTTTCCTTCCGTCTTATCACCCTCTTGTTGCCGGAATTGATCAATGTTCTCTAAAATATCGTTTCTTACCTCATGCAGATAAGTAATAACAGCAGGAAAGTCTTCATACTTGCTTAATAGATCACTAAAAAGATGCCCCAAAACAAATTGTGCAACTTCCTGATCCAAATTCTCAATAGCTTCCACCGCTTTTTTTTCCAAGTTTTTGATCTCTTTTAATACAATACTTAATTCTTTTTCGATTTTTTCCCTTTTTTCTTCCAGCAGCTGCTTATCCGCTGCAGACAAAGCCATGATTGCCTGTTCTTCTAATGGTTGCCCATCTCTTCCCAGGGGAACGATAAAGACACCGATTTGAGTATTCTGGATCATCATTCCTTCCGCTTGGGCTCGCTGGTTAAAGCCGGTAGTAAGCTCCTTTTTCTGCCAAGCAAATTGCTGCAATATCTCTTCCCGCCGTTTTATGTACTCGTCACTTTCAAAAGCCTTGGGTATTTCCCGGCGGACAGTATTTATAAAGGCCTTCATGTCTTTAGCAACTTGTGTCCCAATGCCGGGAGGTAAAGATAATGCCTGCGGACGATAGGAATCTTTAAAGTTATATACATAACACCAATCCATTGGCACCGGTTGTTCTTTTGCTAATTTCTCTAAAAAACCTTTCACCGCTGTTGTTCTCCCTGTACCTGGTGCGCCGGCCACAAAAATATTAAACCCGTCTGCCATAATCCCCAGCCCAAAGTGAAGAGCTTTAACCGCCCGTTCCTGCCCAATAATTCCCGTCAGTTGCGAAAGTCCCGCTGTAGTTTCACAGCCTAAATCTGCAAGGGAACAAGTTGCCCGAAGAGATTCAGGCGCCAATTTTTGTCCACCCACCTTGCCCTCACCACCTAAAAATTCTAAATTTTCTCCACCTGCACATATTTACCAACCGGAATAATACAAGCTTATACCAATATATTATACAGAACCTTTTTTCTTGCCTGCAAATTATAATTTCACCATTATTTATTTAGATCCTGCTCTTTTACAAAATAAACCACACGAAAATGTATGAAAATTATCGGTAGTTAAGTATTATAATCCTGACGCTAGTTCAGGAAAGGGTGAGGATATGTCTTATCACACGCACTTACTCGAAAATTACATACAATCGAAGATAAAAACATAATAGGATTCGATAATTATTTATTGTAAAACAATAAATAATTTGCTAGAATCAGATTAAGAATTAAAAAGTGAGGTGCTCTATTTGAAACGAGAAACACTCTTTTTAAAGACAGCTGTTATTCTTATTGGATTTCCGATTCTTGCTTTATGTTTATTAGAATTGCCTTGGGTAGCTAAGGAAGCGACAGAACAATTTCCGGCTTATTTACTATATCCAGTTTTAATAGGTTTGTATGGAACGGCAATACCTTTTCTTATGCTCTATATCAGACCTTAAGACTTTTAAGTTATATTGACAAAAATATTGCTTTTTCGGAATTATCTGTCAAGGCTTTAAGAAATATTAATTACTGTGCAATCACAATCAGTATTATTTATGTTGGACTCATACCACTTTTAGTTTCCATAGCAGATACTGAAGACGCTCCCGGTGCCGTCGGATTTCCAATTATCATTATTTTTGCTTCTTCTGTGATTGCAGTCTTTGCTGCTGTGCTTGAAAGGTTATTAAAAAATGCCATAGATAAAAATCAGAAAATGATTTAACGATCTGAGGTGAATAACATTATGGCAATTATAATTAATATTGATGTGATGTTGGCTAAAAGGAAAATGAGCGTCACTGAGCTTTCCGAGAGAGTTGGGATAACAATGGCAAATCTTTCAATATTGAAAAATGGAAAAGCAAAGGCGATTCGATTCTCAACTTTGGAGAGAATTTGCAAGGCCTTGGAATGTCAGCCTGGTGATATTATAGAGTACAAAAGTGACGAATACAGGCAAGAATAATAAACCATTAGCGAGAAAGCAGGATTAAATGTGATAATTATTAGGGGAGGTAAAACTATGGACATTAACAACCCGGTTATTGAGAATATTGCCAACCCCCACGAGCTGGAAAAAATGTATAGAAAGGAACCCGAAGCTTTTAAAAAATCATTTTTATACGCCTGGAAGCAAAACCCTGATTCACAGGTTCTTGCCGTTTGGTATGCAAGATTGCATTTCGACGAGACCACAAATAAAAAAAAATAATTGCTTACTTCAGAAAGACTTCTTATCCATGGGAACTTTAGCTATTCTGGCCGGGATAAGCACTAGAATTATTTTTCATTTTGTCGCCCAGCAAGCAATAGCACCAATTAACATTGTTTTTGGTATCCTTCCCTTTATTGCAGCATATTTTGTCTATAACAATACCCCTAAAAAAATATTCTTTCCATTCTCGCATCATTATTTGTAATTTCCGGATTTTATCTTAATATGCTACCATTAGAGCAAAAAGATAGTATCATTATGACTTATTTTCACCTTCCCGTTTTCTTATGGATATTATTAGGGCTTGCATTTACAGGAAATGAATATGGTAGAAGCAGTACAAGATTAAACTATCTTAAATTCAATGGGGAATTTTGCATACTCTACACCAGCATGGCCGCCAGCGGAATGGTGCTAACAGCATTAACCATGCAGTTATTTAGCTTTGTTGGCATGGATATATCTGAATTCTACTTTGAGAATGTCGTTTTGTTTGGAGCCGCCGCTCTCGCTATTGTAGCTACTTACCTGGTATCAAAGAACCTTAAACTTACTAAAAATTTTGCGCCGTATATAGCAAAAATTTTTAGCCCGCTTGTACTTGCTACCTTGTTATCTTATCTTATAACGGTTATCTGGAGCGGAAAAAATCCATTCCTGGATCGCAATTTCCTCATATCCTTTAATGGGATACTCCTTAGTGTAATAACAGTGACCATATTCTCCATTACCGAATGCGGCACAGA
>JBMNJR010000005.1:0-177041 GCA_050951765.1 bacterium
ATCCATGCGGTAAATGAAAGGATCCAGTCTGTGTACGATGAGCAGAGACGGGAAATGGCTACATGGATCAGGCCGGCTGTAGCGGTTGTGTTGCTAGTTTTCAGTGCCGGATTAGCCACCTTCGGTTTGGTCGATCTTATTGCCAAAGGCTATGGTACCATATGCTGGGGTTTCTTTGTTGTCCATATAATTCCTATTATTACCATTGGTGTGGTAAAAATCAAACAGGCGGCAGATCAATAAGGTATTTTAATAAAGATAAAATTAGGTTACAATAGTGTAGAAACTGTTTCCACCGTTGTTTTTGCCCCTGGCTCACCGACTGTTACATCTGTTCTCCATATAAAAAATATAGGTGATTACCTGTAGCACAGTTCCGGTCCTGTGGGGCACACTGCTATCTGTCTAAAATGCTACCTTGGAGACCTCACCCGGACTGGTACAGGTAATCGCCTTTCTTGCAACGTAAGCCAGCACACTGCCGGCGGGCGAAAGTTGCGATGGGAGCGAAGGGGATTTTCGCAGGTTCACTTTGAGCGATTTCCGGAGATCCTATTTACATGTCAGGAGGTTTAAGCAGTGCGGAAATTGGATAATTGTTTAGCGATCATGCAAGAGGATCAAGAGGTATTGTCTCCGGCTTCCCGGATGCCTTATTATCCGTTGGTTGTTAAATCAGGATCCGGGTCAACAATTATTGATGCCGATGGTAATGAATACTTGGATTTATTGGCAAGTGCCGCCGCTTTGAATACGGGACATGCCCATCCTAAGGTTGTAGAGGCTATTCAACAACAAGCAGCGGAGTTTATTCACTATACACCGGCTTATATGTACCATGAACCATTGGTCAGGTTGGCCCAGGAACTGGTGCGCATTACACCGGGCGATTTCCAAAGCGGGTAGCCTTTGGGCTTTCCGGCTCTGATGCCAATGATGGCACAATCAAACTTGCCCGGGGCCTATACCGGCAGGAAGATAATTTTATCTTTCATCCGTTCTTATCATGGCTCTACATATGGCGCCATCACTTTATCGGCCATAAGTCTCAACATGCGCCGCAAGATCGGACCTTTCTTACCTGAAGTTTACCACATTCCGTATCCTGATTGTTATCGGTGCCCATTTAAAGGTCAACCGGGGATCCTGTGGTTTTCATTGTCTAGAGTTTGTTCGCTTTTTATTGGAAAATTATATTCCTGCAGAAGAAGTGGCAGCAGTGATTATGGAGCCAATTCAGGGTGATGCCGGAATCATTGTGCCGCCAGCGGATTATGTCCAAGGCTTAGTGAAGTTATGCAAGGAAAATGGTATCCTTTTTGTATCGGAGGAAGTGCAACAGGGGTTTGGCCGCACCGGACGCTGGTTTGGGCATCCAGCATTTCGGCGTTGAGCCGGATATATTGATTCTAGGTAAGGCCATTGCCTCCGGGATGCCCCTTTCTGCCATTGTCGCCAGGAGTGAAATTATGGAGGCCTGGGAGGCACCGGCGCATCTTTTCACAACCGGTGGCAGTCCGGGTATCCTGTGCTGCCGCATTGGCAACCATTAAGGTAATTGAAGAAGAAAACCTGTTGCAACAGTCGCAGCAACTGGGGACAAAGGCTATGTCCTATTTTAAACAATTACAGGAACAATATCCTATTATCGGCGATGTGCGTGGTAAGGGATTGTCTATCGGGGTTGATTTAGTGCGGGATCCGGAAACCAAGGAGCGGGCAACTACAGAAACGGCAAAAGTATGCTATCGAGCATGGGAAAAGGGTTTGTTATTGGCTTTCTTTAGCCAGTCGGTGCTGAGAATTCAACCGCCCTTGGTGCTCAAGGATGCTGAATTGGATCGGGCGCTGGCTATTATTGAAGAATCATTGGCCGATGTGATGGCAGGGAAGGTACCGGATGCGGTTTTGGAACAATTAAGGGCTGGTAGTATCTTGTGAGAGGCTGATCATAAGATGCCGGTGTTACCTAATTGAAGGTAAACACCGGCATCTTTTTTTATTTATTCAAAGGTTCCTTTCACCAGGTAATTCCCGTTTTCTACCACCAGTTTGCCCCTAGCCCAGACTTGTCGGATTTGTAAATCTTGATCCAGCACCACCAAGTCGGCAGCACTTCCTTTTTGCACACTACCTTTATGGGGATACAAATTAAGGGCTTGCGCCGGGTTGCTGGTGATTACTTTGAGGGCTGTTGTTAAGGGAAGTCCTTCGGTCAGTACTGCATCTTTAAATTCCAGATAAAGAGATTCTAGGGAGGCGACCATTAAAGCTTGCACATTGCCTTGTTCATCAAATACCGGCATACTCCCGTTGCCATCTGAACTCATGGTTATTTGTTCTATGGGTATTCCGGCAGTTAAAGCTTCTTTGATGGCAACACTGGGCTTGATTGCTTTTTGCATCCCGGCAGCTGGGCTGACGCCGGAGGTGAGATCAATGAAGCCTCCTAGTTTTCCCCCATTCTAAAGCCTGTCTAAATAGTATAGAGTTGCGATTGAGGTGAGTAGGCCTTAATTGGGAAACGGGGATCTCAGTTGTGTTAACGATTTCAAATAGGGGATTTAGTCCTGCTTCGCCATCACCTAAGTGTAAATGCAGGACACCTGCTTTGGCGGACAACATTCCCCCCACACGGGCTTCGGCAGCCAGAGCTTTTAATTGTTGAACTGTGGGTTGGGCAGAACGGTGGTCGGAGACGGCAATTTCACCGGCACCCACTACTTTGTCAATTATTACTATGTCAGAACGAATACTGCCCGTGATAGTGGGCGTCGGGATTTCATAGGAACCGGAGTAGATATAAGTAGTAATCCCTTCGGCTTCCAACCCGCGAGCCTTAGCTAAGAGGGAAGTCATGTGCCTAGTGATTCCATCAGTACCTAAGCAGCCTACAACTGTGGTAATGCCCCAGCGGGTAATATTACTCAATGTAACCTCCGGTGTGCGGGTACTGAAACCTGCTTCCCCGCCGCCGCCAATTAAGTGTACATGCTGGTCAATGAATCCGGGGACAATCAAGCTTCCAGCCAAATCTATGGTTTCTACCGGCAGCTCGGGCGGGAGGGAGATTTCCGGTGCCATATAGGCAATGATTTCTCCTGCCAGGAGAACGTCATGGCAGCCTTGATCTTCAGGAGCAAAAACCCTGGCATTTTTTAATAATTTGAGCATAAGAATCATCCCTTTCATAGGTTTTCCGGGTTTATGGAAACTGTTTAATGAATGTTAGTAAAATAGTTTAATTGCCGAAAAGTAAGATTTAACTCCAATATTAGCTAAACATCCAAGTAATCCTGCTTGGCAATAAAAATTTAAACAAATTTCCAGGAAGAAAAGGAAAATAACTAGTCTGGAAAGAATATACAAATGATGGAAAAAAATAACATTAAAAGAGGTGCCATTAATGGGCCGGAGGTTGATTGGGAATATCATTTATCATGTTATTAAGCAGGGCAATAATCACCAATGTGTTTTCTATAGTAACCAAGATCGGGAAACATATTTAGAACTTTTGCGATTTTATAAAGAAAGATTACGCTTTCAGGTATTGGGATACATTTTATTGCCTCAACATGTTCATTTGTTGTTAAAACCGGGGCCGGTTGAACTTGCCCGCATAATGCATGCGCAACACAGTGCTTATGCCCGTTATTTTAATAGCACATATCAGCGCAGTGGTCATTTGTTTCAAGGACGTTACTTAAGTAATCAATGTACCGGGCCGGACCATTTTTGGGAATTGTTACGCTGGCTTCATCATCACCCTGGGGGAACAGTTGAAGATTATCTTTGGAGTAGTAGGCAGGATTATTTGGAATGCAGCGAAGGGGCTGTTACCGACTGGGAGGAATTATTCCGGGCTCTGGGTGTGGATAAAGTGACTGGTCGGCAATTATATGAACAAATGATGACAGTTCCAGGTGAAAGTTTTCAGTGGTGGAAGCAGGGCTGGCAGGAAGTGGCTGCAGCGTGGGAAAAGAGCATTGGCTGGGAGGAAAGGGAGTTTAAAGCTGATGGCTTAAATAGCTTAATAGCAGAAGTGGCGAGGGTGACCGGAACCACGAAAGCACAAATCTTAAGTAAGTCCAGGCAGAAGGAGGCAGTTTGGGCGCGGGGATTAGTTGCTTACGTTGCTCTCCGCTTGGGCGCATGGACTGCGGCCGAAGTGGCCCGGAGTCTGGCAAAACATCCGGCAACTGTGATCAGAGGGGCGGAACGAATTGAAAGAGAGTTGGATGTAGATAGCAAGAGGTTGGTTCAGTCTATTTGGCGTCGTTTTACGTAAATTAAGATATTTTTTCTTGTTTCCCGGTAGACTGAAAGCTGTGACAATGGTAAACTATAATCATAATAACGGTTAACAAAGGAGGATCGCACCAGTGCATGGGAAAGGACGTGGTATCTTTTCACTACGGGAAATGAGCGGTGCCGGACTTTTTGCTGCTCTCACCGCTGTTTTAGGATATGTTTCGATTCCTCTGCCTTTTAGTCCGGTTCCAATTACCGCCCAGACCTTTGGGGTAATGTTGGCCGGGTCTTTGCTGGGAGCTAAGGGCGGTTCCCTCAGTATGATTTTATATCTATTAATTGGAGTTGTGGGAATACCGGTTTTTGCAAGTGGCAGCGGAGGAATCGGTGTTTTAGCCGGTCCTACTGGAGGTTACCTGCTCAGCTATCCTTTTGCCGCATATATAATTGGCACAATCAGTTCTTTTGGGTCAGAAAGGACGAGCATCTACAAGTTAGGGATAGCCAACCTGCTAGGCGGCATAGGTATCATCTATACATTTGGCGTATTGCAATTGAACCTAGCTACAAACATGGGTTGGGAAAGCGCCGTAGTATCGGGGGCGTTACCCTTTATTTTTGGAGACCTTTTAAAGGTAGGGGTAGCTGTAGTAGTTGCGCATCGGGTAAGGACGGTTTTTCCTGTAATATCATTTAGAAGTGGATGCTGACTGTTTTTTACTGGTTTCTCTTAATTCATCAAAACGGGAGATAGTGGTTGCTGCCTCGCGGGCTAAATCCGCCAGATGGGTACATCCATCGGCTCCGCCTACTGCGTCTTGCCAAGCCCGATTTTCCAATGGTAATTCTTTATTCAAGAGGTTTTCTATTTTTTGGGCGGCTATTTGGCAGAGGTGATTAGGTGATCTTTGAATTTCCCCTCGTGCTTTAACTACTTTGTGGGCGGGGGAGAGTTTTAATGCCAGGTACATCTGGTGATATGTATCCGCAAGATTTGCAGTTAGGGTAAAACCACAACCCTTGTCTTCAATTGAAACCTGCCGGTGCCGGGCGAAAAGCAGTTCTTGCACTCTCTGCCCTTTAAGATGGTGATATTGTGCAGATGAGTTGACAAATTGCGGATGGCTGAAGTAAATGCAGGTGTTTTGATAATTATTGCGAAATGCTTGCTGATATGCTTGACGGGAATCAAAGCCCCGCTCTCGATATAGATAGGTTTCCGCTTGCACAATAGCTTTTACATTTTCCAGCAGTAAATCAGCAAACAAACCGGTTGTATCAGTGGCTGTAACAGTTTTAACTACTTTGCCTATCCCTGGGTAGGCTGCTGCTCCCTGTATGCAAGGGAGCTCTTTTATGCCTTCTATTACGGCACCGCGGAAAATATTTAGGGCAGCGTCTTGGATGATGAAGTCTTTTGGGTCTATCAGCAGCCAGGCTTCAATATTGTAATCTAAGTCCATGTAATTGGTTCCGGACCAAATCCGGTTTTTACTTAGCCTGCGGGTTGCAGTATACCAAGAGCGGGTATATCTTAAAATTGACAACAACAATCCCTCCTGTGTAAGCTATTACATAACCTATTCAAATTTCTGCTTATCACTGGTATTTCCTGCTTACATATGATATCTTATTAATGCCTGCTTTAGCAGGAATGCACTGTTTTGCCTGCTTATTAGGGGTAGACGCGCAACTGAGCATGGCCACCCGACAGCGCAGTGTATATTTTAATCGAAGATGGGACAGTAATGTTTTGCTATAATGTACTTAAAGAAGAGCAGGGTAGTTTCCAAAAATGATTCTGTTAAACCGAAGGGGGAGAAAATTTTGGCTAAAAGACTATATCGTTCAAGATCCGATCGTATTTTGGGTGGGGTTTGCGGTGGTATAGCTGCTCATTTGGAAATAGATATCAGTTTAATTCGTATCCTTTGGATTTTACTGGCTTTGGCGGGAGGTCCAGGGCTAATTGCTTATATCATATGTTGGATTATAATCCCGGAAGCGCCTAGCTACCAGGGATTCCAAAAGGGAAAAGCGGACAACCAGCCACCGGAACCGGAAGAGGTTGTCCAGGAAGAGCTGCACGCAGACGTTAATGCTGAAGTGGAAAAAAAAGTGGCAGATGATTTTCGGGATGGTGGACGGCGCACCATCGGTGTGATCCTAATTTTGGTAGGAATATTTTTCTTTTTCCGGCAGGCTGGTAGTTGGTTTATTATAATGCTTAATCGCTTGCTCCCCGGTGTTAACTGGTCGCATATGTTTAACTTGACGCGCACGATGTTCTGGCCTTCCCTCTTGATTGCTTTCGGTGTTATTCTGTTGCTAGGAAGTAGGGGGAGAAACCGGTAATGAGAGGAGAGGGATTTTTTCTCGGTTTATTATTGATTAGTGCCGGGCTGCTTTTAGCCTTGCGGAATTTTGGCATTTTGCCTTATTTTTCGCTGTGGCTATTGTTTGTCCGATTTTGGCCTGTACTCTTAATATTAACAGGGATATCTATGGTCTGCGGCCGAAGCAGATGGATTGTGTTAGTCCTGTTTTTGTTGTTGGTGACAGCGTTAGGCAGCTTCTATTTGTTTCTGCAATCGCATTCCCATCCTTGGTGGGAAAGAGCAGGTATTGAAACCGATGTGATGCGACCACAGTGGCAGTAGCTTTTTTCATAACAGCATATGCTGGGGGAGTTACCTTCCTTAGCGGTTAGTGCGCCAGATTAAGTCGGTGACAAGGGGTGCCTCTAAATGAGTAATGATATAAGACAGTGCAGTCAGTGTGGGTATAAGATTAGTAACCCGCTGTTAATCCGTTGCCCGCTGTGCCAGCAATTGTTGGTTTCACCTAGTTGTGGGGAAAGTGTGCCGGTTGTACAGGGATACGGAAATGCTTATAAGAAAAAACCTCTGGATATGCAGGGGTTTTTTTATGGGAGGTACCGGCATGGGTGCCAACTCTATATTTGGCAAGAGTGTCCCGGATTGGATTACCGTAATGGCGGATAGTTCCGGAGCGGATCTCGGTTCAGATAAAACAATGCCCTTGAACCTTCTCCGGGAAGGTACAAGGCTTGGATAGTTTAATGGTTGGTAATTGGCATCTTGGTAAATGCTTCTAGGTCGCGTGCAAGGTTGGTGGGGTGCCGTCTGTTTCTGTTCCATTATTCAGATCAGGCGCAGTCAAGTTTTTATTGCGGCGAACCCAGTAAAAGCGGTAGAATAATACGCCTATTACCGCGGCTATGCTGACCAATTGGGCTGCCCGGTAGGGGCCAAACATGAGACTGTCGGTGCGAAATCCTTCAATAAAGAAGCGGCCTATCGAGTAACCGGCGATATAGGTAAGGAAGATATCACCAGTACGGATTTTAGTGGAACGGCGCAGCCACATGAGGAGACCGAAAATACCAAGGTTCCAAATAAATTCATAGAGAAATGTGGGATGGCGGTACTCTCCGGCGATATACATAGCCCAGGGAAGGTCGGTGGGATATCCGTAAGCTTCTTGATTGAAAAAGTTTCCCCAGCGGCCGATGGCTTGCCCCAAAATTAAGCTTGGTGCAACAATATCTGTCAGTTGCAGAAAAGAGAGCCGATAATAACGGGCTATGGCATATCCGACCATAAGGCCGGTAATAACTGCACCGTGGATTGCCAGGCCGCCTTCCCAAATTTTAAAACTCTCTATGGGATGGGCGCCATAATATTCCCACCGGAGGACAACATAATAAAACCTAGCGCCAATAATTGCACAAGGTACAGCTACTAAGATAATATTTAGAAACTGATCCAGATCTATTTTCTGTTTTTCTGCTTCGCGGCTGGCTAAGAATACTCCGATCAGCAATGCACTGGCGATTAACAACCCATACCAGCGGACGGAAAATGGTCCTATGGTAAAAGCAATGGGATCAATGTTCATGAGTTTAACTCCTCCTGGGTAATTATTTTATATAAAAATTCGCGGTGTAGGCAAGTTATTCCTGCCAGTTAGTTGATTCTCTTCTTTAGCCGGAAAGGATTTGGTCAACAGGGACAAATGGCAGTTTTTGGTTGACAGGGTGATATAGATGGGCTACCATTGAAACAAATACCCCATCGGGTATGGCGTTGATTTTTGTAGTTAGGAGAAAATGTAATTGAGGAGGGCTTGGATTGCATGTATATCGATTACCAAAGGATGAGGAATTAGTAAAAGTGTTGCAAAGAAGTAGAACCATAGCAGTGGTAGGGCTTTCCGATAAATCTGATAGGCCAAGCTTTTCGGTGGCGCAATACTTGCAAAAAGTTGGTTATCGAATAATTCCAGTCAATCCGAAGCTAGACGCTTTGTTTGAAGAAAAGGCATACCCAAGTGTGCATGATATACCGGGCCAAATAGATGTAGTAAATGTTTTCCGCCGGTCGGAATTCGTACCGGAGATTACTGCAGCGGCCATTGATAAGGGTGCAAAAACGTTGTGGTTGCAAGAGGGTATTATCCATTATCAGGCAGCACAACAAGCCCTTGCCGCCGGTTTAACAGTTGTTATGGATCGGTGCATATTAAAAGAACATCAACGGCTGCTCGGCGAGTAGGATCTAGCTAAGATAAAGATATAAATAAATGGTATACAGGGAGGGTGACAAGATGGAACATTCTGTGGCAGATGATGCGAGGGCAAAGATTATTAACCGTTTACGGCGCATCGAAGGGCAGGCACGGGGTATTCAAAGGATGGTGAAGGAAGGGGAAAACTGTACAGCTATTATTACCCAGCTAACTGCCTTGCAGGCAGCGGTTAAGACTGTAAGTAAAGTTGTGTTAAGTAATTATTTAGAGTGCTGCCTAGAGGAAGAGTTGGCAAAAGGTGGGGATTATCGGGCTGCCGTTAAACGGGCTACTGAGATTTTAATTCAGGCAAAACTTTAGTTTTCAAGGGGGAGGATTTATAGTGAAGATATTTATTATTGGTGCCGGCAGAATGGGAGCATTGCTGGCAAAACGGCTGCATAATCCGGAGCGGGAAATATGGCTTAGTGATGTAAACGCTCTCAAGGCTTATAAGGTCGCTAAACAGGCAGGCTGCTCCTTTGGCAGTGTTCAGCTGGCAGCAGGGGCACAAGTGGTTGTTTTAGCTTTGCCGGCAGAGTTTACTTTAGCGGCAGCTAAAGATTTGAAGCTATATCTGAAAGCAGGGACACTGGTAGTTAATATTGCCACTAAGGCTGCCACAGAACCTTTACAACGGGAATTGGCAGGTATTAACGTACAAGTAGTGGGAGTTAAATTTATTGGACATGCCCAGGAAACACTGCAAGGAGAAATCCCTTTGCTGGTGGCTGATACAGAGAATGACGAAGTTTTTGCACTGGTAAGCGATATTTTTAATTCCTTGGGCCCGGTGGTGAAGGGGGCGGAGGAATTAGTAGAAAAAATAAATACTTTAGCAACTGAAGAGAGTATTAAAGCAGCTGTCAATATCCGTAAAGGTTTAACGGAACTGGGAATTGGCGAAGATATGATTCAGATTGCCATTGCCAACACCGGTGCTGGTTCAATGAAAGCGTTTAGCCGCGGCGATTTGGGTGGTTTTGCCCGGCAGCTGTTAAATGAGTAGCGTAAGGATTTTTGTTTAAGGTTTCCCTTTGCGGTTGATACTAAGACAAATATCCTTCTAGGGGTCGATTTTCATGAAATGGGATTCTTTGCGCCGGTTACCGGGAAAACGTGATCTGTTGCCCCTGCTGATTGGGGCAAACTTATTGGGAGCGGTGTATGGCTTTTATTGGTATCGTTATCAACTGGCAGGAACTTTATGGTATTATTGGCCGGTGGTACCCGATTCACCTTTAGCTGTGCTTTTTTTCACCTTATTTTTAGTTAATCTTTACCGGCACAGGCGCCGGTATTGGGTTGAGGCTTTTGGTTATCTGGCCATGCTCAAGTATGGACTCTGGACACCTTTTGTGCTTGTTCAGGCTGGGGTGGCTACAGGTAGTTTTGATTTTGAGAGTTTTCATTTAACCCTTTCCCATTTGGCCATGGCCATAGAAGCGTGGATCTTTTTGGGATATTATGTACCGCCGCGCCACTATGTCAACCGGCTATTGCTCTGGTTTTTGGCAAATGACTATTTAGACTATTTTTGGGGCACTCATCCTACATTGCCTGCACCTCAATACAGTACTTATGCCGCAGTGGTTGCTTTTGGCTGTACCATAGTTTCTTTTGTACTGGTTCTGTATTATGCAAATAGGCAAAGGCTTCAGTTGAAAAAATGAATAAAAAAGGTTTGACCGTATACTCAATTGAATGGAGGTAAACAGGTTGCATAAAAGCGATATTGAAATTGCCCAGGCGGCGAAAATGGAGCCCATTGAGGCTATAGCCAAAAAGTTGGGGATCGAGAAAGATGACTTAGAACTTTACGGGAAATATAAAGCAAAGGTCAATCTAACCCCAAATACATTAGCACATGGAAAAGGAAAAATGATTTTAGTTACCGCGATCACTCCCACCCCTGCCGGCGAAGGGAAGACTACAACTACGGTTGGTTTGGGCGATGCCCTCAGCCGTTTGGGAAAAAAGACAATGATTGCCCTCAGGGAACCGTCCTTGGGACCGGTTTTTGGGATTAAAGGCGGTGCCGCCGGTGGCGGTTATGCCCAAGTAGTACCGATGGAAGATATTAACCTGCATTTTACCGGCGATTTGCACGCGGTAGGGGCTGCCAATAACCTTTTGGCAGCCATGCTTGACAATCATATTCACCAGGGCAACAAGTTGAATATTGACCCGCGGAGGATAACTTGGCGGCGGGCTATGGATATGAATGACCGGCAATTGCGCAATCTAGTTTCCGGATTAGGCGGCGCCAAAAGCGGTGTTCCCAGAGAAGACGGTTTTGATATTACCGTAGCCTCGGAAGTGATGGCAGTTCTGTGCTTGGCAACTGATTTAGCAGATCTAAAGGAGCGGTTAGCGAGAATTATAATTGGTTACACATATGATAGCAAACCGGTAACAGCCGGTGAACTGCATGCCCAGGGGGCAATGACAGCCTTATTAAAAGAAGCCTTTAAGCCCAATTTGGTCCAGACTTTAGAGGGCACGCCTGCCTTTATTCACGGTGGTCCCTTTGCCAACATTGCCCATGGCTGTAATAGTGTTGTGGCCACTAGTTTAGGCTTAGAGTTGGCTGATTATCTAGTTACGGAGGCCGGGTTTGGTGCTGACCTGGGAGCAGAAAAGTTTTGTAACATTAAATGTCGGGCTGCGGGGTTAAAGCCGGATGCTGTTGTTATTGTTGCGACCATTAGGGCGTTGAAGTATAACGGGAATCAACCTAAAGAAAAATTGAATGAAGAAAACCTGCCTGCATTGGAGGCAGGGACAGCCAATCTATTAAAACATGTGGAAAACGTGACGGAAAAATTTGGCTTGCCCGCTGTGGTAGCTATTAACCGCTTCCCTACTGATACGGAAAAGGAATTGGCATCAGTGCAGAGTGCCTGCCATAGTTTGGGCGTCAAGGCCGTCTTATCGGAAGTATGGGCAAAGGGAGGGGCAGGCGGTGAAGAGCTAGCCCAAGAGGTGATTAAAATAATTGAACAAGGCACAAATAGCTTCCGGTTCTTGTATGATTTAGAATGGTCACTGAAGGAGAAAATTGATATAATTGCCCGGGAAATTTATGGTGCCGGCGAGGTAAACTATACTGATGCTGCCCAAAGGGAATTAGCAGCAATAGAAAAATTGGGTTATGGTAAGCTGCCCATTTGCATGGCAAAAACTCAAGCTTCTATTACCGATAATCCTGCTGTGCGGGGAGCACCGAAAGGATTTACCATAACTGTGCGGGATGTTCGCCTTTCTGCAGGTGCCGGCTTTGTCGTTTGCCTAACAGGACCGATTATGACCATGCCCGGTCTGCCCCGAGTCCCGGCTGCGGAGCGAATTGATGTTACTCTGGATGGTAAGATACAAGGATTATTCTAAATACAAAGCCCGCCTTGACGAGGCGGGCTTCCGAAAAAAATTATTGATAAGAAGGCCGCAGCCGTTGAAAGATAGTATCTAAACGATGAAAGAGGATGTAAGCCAATCCGGAATAAAAGGGAGCTTCTATGGCGAAGGCAAAAAAGCGAGGAATCATGATTACTTGATAAGGAAGTCCAAAGATAGTGTGGAGAAAATAAGGCACTAAAAGGAGGGAGGTAATTCCCTGTCCCACAATCACTGCCAGAAAAAGCAGTAGGTAAGGCGGTTTTTCCTGTATGCCAAATAGTTTTAGTACTAGGGCAGGTAAGATGCCGGTGAGAGCTGCGGTTAAGGTGAAATGGGGAAGGTATGGTCCCATTGGGCTTGAAGCGAAACCGATAATGTCAGTTATAGCCCCGACGATTCCACCGGCAACCGGACCGAACAAAAAGCCGGCAAAAATAATGGGAAAGCCACCTAAACCAATGCGAATCCCTTCTACACCCATGATGGCAATGCGGATACTGGCAATACGGGTTAAAACAACACCTAAGGCTATAAGTAAGGCCAGATAAGCTATCTTAGTTGTTGTGAAACGCATATCAACTACCTCCTTGTGGTGCCAAATATTTTATGCCTTGATGGCGGGTAAGTTCTTGTTTAGCTTTTTGTTAATCCCGGAAATTGTCTTGATTGTATCATATCTTGTGGGATATTTCCTTAAGTTATTCTGCTTTTTTTGTTTCATTTTGCTTATTACTAAATTAAGGGTGTGAGAATTATGGATGAAATCCTTGCGCAACTTGTGCAAAGAATTGTCGAAACTGTGGATCCGGAGAAGATTATTTTATTTGGTTCCCGCTGTCGGGGTGAATTAGGATCTGACGGTGATTACGATCTGCTTGTGCTAAAGGA
This sequence comes from bacterium, assembly GCA_050951765.1. Taxonomy (GTDB): domain Bacteria; phylum Bacillota; class DTU030; order DTU030; family JBMNJR01; genus JBMNJR01. Next base: position 13,129 of record JBMNJR010000005.1, read on the forward strand.
AGAGGTGAAACATAAACGGCGCATGATGGAGGAGATCTACAAAAACATTGCCGATATCCCTGCACCTGTGGATATTATCTTAGAAACCCCCAGTGAGGCGGAGAAGTATCGTGATGTACCAGGGTTGATCTACTATGATGCATTGCGGGGAGTTGTTGTATATGAAAAATGAGGTTGTCAAAATGTGGCTGCGGCGGGCTAGGAGTAATCTCGCTCGAGCCCAATTGGGGAGGCAGACAGAGGTTATACTGCTGGAGGACTTGTGTTTTGATGCTCAGCAAGCAGCGGAGAAGGCCCTTAAGGGTTTATTAATTCATTTAGGAATAAAAAAAGCACCGCGGAGTCATTCTATCGGTTATCTACTGCATATGCTAGAAAAAAGAGAGGGGCTCAAGATTCCTAAGGAGGTAAGGGATGCGGTGGGACTATCCGGTTTTGCCGTTGCTACCCGTTATCCCGGTAATTGGGAGCCAGTGGATGATGATGAGTATCATCAAGCGGTGAAGCAAGCGGAAATCGTTGTTAAATGGGTGGAAGAAAAAATCTCCCAACCGGGGAAGGGAATTGATGCTGCCGGTAAGTGAGTTGTTAAGTGAGCAAAAAAATAAACCTGCCAACCTCCTATATACAGTAGGGGTCAGCAGGTTTTGTATTATGTGATAGTAAAGGTGATTTTGACTCCAGCGCTAAGGGTTAATTGCCCCGGTTCAATGGGGGTAACAGCCATGTCGGCAGCCATCTCCATCTCCATTCTTTTTGCCATCAAAGGTTCAAAGCCGGAGTTGCCTGTTTCTTCGATAGTCAGAATGCCTGTAACCCGGCTGTCGGCTGCTGCTGCCAGGGCGTCAGCCTTGGCTCGAGCATGTTTTACCGCTTGTGCCAAGACTTGTTTTTCAATAGCACCGGTATCCTCAATGCCGAAGGAAATACTCCGGACAACATTGGCACCGGCAGATACGGTAGTGTCAATGATTTTACCTAAGTCTTTCAGCTGTTTAGTTTTAATAACCACATTGTTATTAACCCGATAACCTGTCAGTACCCGTACCTCCCGGTTATTTTGGCGTGTATATTCATAATTAGGATAGAGGCTAAAACCAGAAGTTTGAATGTTTTTTTCCTCAATACCCTGTTTTTTGAGACTGGCGATAACCTTTTCCATAGCGGCAGCATTAGCTTGTAAAGCAGCTACTGCTGTGGGAGCTTCGTTTTCAACGCCAAAGGTTATTTGTGCTGTGTCCGGCGCTATAGTGATCTGCGCTTCGCCATAGGCGGTCAGTGTTTTCGCTTCACCTGCTGCTTGTACGGGGTTTATGCCTGTAGGACCTATTAGTGAAAAAGCAACTAATAAAAGGCTTAAACCGATGACTGCATAGCGCAACAAACCTTTCATTTTTTAACCTCCTCTGTGATATTGTTTGCCTGATTAGACGGTACCGAAGGGAAAAAGTTCCCTTTTCTACTGGCTGGGATAGCTAATTTCTTCGCAATAATTATGTAACATCATTTTTTTAACTTCTGCCGGTTCAGTAGTATGCCCTAAGACCCACATCAGCTTAGTTACCAAAGCTTCTGTTGTCATATCATGGCCGGAAAGGGCTCCCAGGGCGGCGGTCTTCCGACCCACTTCATATAGTTCTAAATGGGTGCCGCCGTTAAGGCATTGGGTACTGACCACTACCTGCACCCCCTTGCTGATTACCTCCTGGACTGCAGGAAGCAAATTATGTTTGCCATAAAAAGGTACACCGCCATTACCAAACCCTTCGATCACCAATCCCTTGAAGCCCAGTTGCGGTAATGCGGTTACAATGGCAGGATTAAGCCCGGGTACCAGTTTCAAGAGCAACACCCGTTGGTCTAACTTAGTATCAAGTTGGGCGTTCCTTTGCAGGCAAGTAGATTTTATATCTTGAGCAAAATGGACTTTGCCATCTTTGATAAAACCGATGGGAGGGTAATTAATACTGGCAAAGGCATCAAAGTTAACGGTATCAATTTTACTTGCCCGGCAGCCTTTGATTATTTGGCCATTAAATACTAAGGATATTCCCGGATGGCCGGCCATAGCAACTAAAAGGGCATCAGTTAAGTTTTTTGGCCCGTCACTTTGCGGATCGTGGATGGGGATCTGGGCACCGGTTAGAACAACTGGCAAAGGCACGTCAGGCAGCATAAAACTGAGGGCTGCTGCTGTGTAAGCCATTGTATCAGTGCCGTGGGTAACTACGATTCCATCATAATGGGGCAGGGATTGGTAAATTTCCGTAGCCATGGTTATCCAGTGTTCCGGCTGGAGGTTGGTGCTGTCCAGGCTTAAGAGCTGCTTAGGGATGATTTCCGCTTTTTCCGTCACTGCCGGGACATAACTTAGTAATTGCTGCGCACCCAACCCAGGAGCTAAACCCTCTTTGGTAGGCACAGAGGCAATAGTACCTCCGGTTGTGAGAAGCAGGATCTTAGGCAAGAGGTTCAATCCTCCTTTGATAATTTTCCAAAATCTATTATCATTATCATTATATAGTTATTTCCAAAATATATTGAAACTTCCTGCCAGAGAGAGTTGCAATGAGTAATTTTTGCTCTCCTAGACAAAAAGAAACCTGGCGCAAGCCAGGTTTCTTAATGATGAATTTCAGTTTAATTAATTGAATTACTGTTGAAAGTAGCTGACAATCCCCCGAGCTATGGCTTCTGCAGCCTGTTGGCGGAAGTATTTCTGCCGCAATAGGTTTTCTTCTGCCCGGTTGGAGAGGAAAGCTGTTTCCACCAGCGCTGCTGGCACAGAGTTGTTACAGAGAACATAGAAATTACTATCCCGTACGCCAACCCGCCGTAACCCTAAAGTTGTCTCTAAGCTGTCCATTAGCGCAGTGCTTAATCTGTAACTTTCAGTAGGTTTACCGGATGAACTGGAATAATATACAGTAGATCCGCCTATTGCCGGATTGTTGTTATAATCCGCATGGATACTAATAAAGAGGTTCGGCTGGATAGAGTTGCTCATATTAACCCTGCTTTGCAAGCTTACATCAATATCCTGCTTGCGGGTGAAAATAACTTGTGCGCCTCTTGCTTCTAAAAGGGAGGCGGTTTTGAGCGCAATATCCAGGACTACGCTTTTTTCCCAAGTGCCATAAGTGGTGCCGATGGCACCCGGATCGGATCCGCCGTGGCCGGCATCCAGTAGAATCACTTTTCCTGCTAAATCCTGTATTTGCTGTTCCCAGCCGATCGGGCGGCCTAAATTAGGGTCATCCGGGTTCAAGCCTAAGAGGATTTGGAGACTGCCGTCACCTGTGGCTCTAAATTTAGCTTCAACCTGTTGCAATTGATGTTCTATATACACGGTATCGTTTGTTGCCCCTAAGCGGCTGAAAGGACCAGAACTTAGAGCGGTGCTGATGGCAGATAAGAATTCTACGTCGGTAAGTTGTAAGGTTACTCTGCCGTCATCAGATTTTAGCCTTCCACCCAATGGCTCTGAGCCTCGGACGGTTAAAGTATAGAGAGAGTCGTTTACTTTAGATATGGTAATTTCATTGACACCTGGAGCGGGTATATCTTGATTTGCTTGGCTTAAGTTCGTGAACCAACCGGCAATATATCCTTTTTCTCCTTGAAAATTAATTTCCAGCCATGCTTCTGTCCCAGATGTTATTATTTGTTGTACATTTACCCGGGCACCGGCTGGCAGGCCGCCGATTCGTTCTGCTGCAGTGCTAGGAGCTAACCGGACGTTAAGGTTCGTTGTTAAGGTAGCAATAGTTGTTTTTTGTCCGGGGATTACCTGCCGTAAACCCTGGGTATTGTATTCATTTACCACCCGCCATTGAGGCGTAGTATCTATTGGCTTTACCGGTTGCTCCGGATCAACTTGCGGAGGGGTTGTACCATCCGGTTCTGTATCTTCCGGACCTGTATCATCTGGGGGGGCCAGCGGGATACGGGTCAAGGTAGTATATCTACCGGCTATATAAGCGGTTTCCCCTGCAAAAGAAATTTGCAACCATACTTCGCCTTGGTGGTTAATTTCTTTTTCTACTTCAACATCTGTTCCCGGTGGCAAGCTGCCTATCTTCAGCGAGCTTGTCCCAGGTCCACTTCTTACGTTTAGAGTAGTGGTTGTTGTGGCAATTACTTTTTCATTTTTTTCCGGTTGTTGGTTTTCATTTTTGATCACTGTGTATTCTGCTGCTATGTACCCTTGTTTACCGTCAAAGGTAATATGGAGCCATGTTTCCCCGTTTGTTTCAACTATGTTCTGAACGGGAACGGTAATCTCCGGTGGCAGGAGCCCGATCTTTTCGGAATTTACAGTGGGTTTGGAACGTACATTTAGATAGGTTGTGGTTGTAGCTTTAGTATTAGTGACCTCATTTTCTGTCCAGCCCATGATTGGACTCTGATTGGCAGCTTTTAACTCAAGGAAACCTATGACTATGCGAGCTGCCTCTGCTCGTTTAAGGGGCTGTTGGGGCGAAAACCTGCCTTCAGGATCGCCACTAAAAAGTCCTATTTGGCGAGCCACACCGATTGATGCCAGAGCCCAGCTGCTAATCTGGCTATCATCGGTAAATCCTGGCGTACTGGTAAATGCTGCTACTTCATCTTCTAAACCTAAGGCGTGGACAAAGACAACTGCTGCTTCTTCCCTCGTTACCGGTGCCAAGGGAGCAAAGGTGCCATCGCCGCGGCCTTGTAATAGATTGGCATTGACGGCAGTGGCAATCGCTCCTCTAGCCCAGGCAGGAATCTGCCAACTATCCCGAAAGGAAAGGGTATGCTCGGTTTCGATAGGCATGGCTAGAACATTGGTTACTATTACTGCCAGTTCGGCCCGGTTGAGGGTCCGTTCTGGAGCGAAGGTCCCATCAGGATTTCCGGAAAATATCCCTTGCGATGTTGCCTTGATGATAAAGTCTTTAGCCCAGTGGTCATTAATATCAGTGAAGTTAGGTGTATCGGCCAGGACGGTTACTGTTGTGATTAAGAGTACCGTGGCAACTAAAAATGGAATCAACTTCTTCACATTATTCACTCCGGTCCTTCAAAATTATTAGTTGCATACAGGAATTTATCTTTTTTTGGCAGCACCTCCTTTTGCTCAGAACCCCGAAAAAACATCATATACAACTATTCGACACAAGTATAAATTTCCCTTTGATGCAATTTTTTCCAAGTACTATATGCTACAATTTTTATTAAAGCAACAGCAGCCAAATCAAAAGTTCATGTTAAACAGCAAGACAGGATTTTCACTGGAAGTAGAGAAACTCTGTTTTAGAGACAGTAAGGGAGTTGATCAAAAAGTGGGTAATGGAGCAGAAACAGGGACTATGCAAAATAATCCGCAATCATTGTTTTGCCATGGGCGGTCTATAGAAAACCTTTTTTACTATGTGAGAAAGACCATTGAGTCAGGTCGGAAATTGGCGCAGAGAGAAATGGTTTGGATTCAGCATCAGGGAGAGAAAATCCAATTAGATGCTGTAAAAGATATAACCGGGGAATTTAATCAAATACTGCTCAGCCCGGCTGTGTTTAATATCCTCCTGGCCATGGTTGCCACAGGGTTGCTGGAAGCAATAATACCTGAATTGCTGTGGGGAAAAGGGTTGGAACAGAGTTTTATTCATCCTGATGATGTTCTGACACATAATTTTCGCACATGTTCTTTAATCAAACCGAAATTAAATTTGCGGCTTGCAGCATTACTACATGATGTTGGTAAGCCTTGTTATTATGTAGAAGATCCTTTAGTGGGAAGGAGGTTTCCGGAACATCATTTACGATCTGCGGATTTAGTTTCGCAGATCCTGAACCGGTTTGGTTATGCAGCTGAATTTGTATCCCAAATACAATTATTAGTGGAAAAGCATATGTTTATTTGGCATCCTCAGGATGGACTGCAAGCTATCAATGATTTAATGCAAAAGGTGGGGCGGGAAAATATCGCTGATTTATTTGCATTAATTGCCAGTGATCGAGAGGCTATTTGGGGTGAACGTATCAAAGGAAGCAATCAAGCACTGTGGAGGGCATTGAGTTTGGTTTTAAATAATGAAAGCGTATTTCCCACTTCTAAGTAGGCGCCGTTGCCGATCTCGCATCGGCAGAAAGATGAAAATTTAGTACCAGGCACTTATGGAGCCGCTTATTATTATCTCAGTTAAGCAATTTAACACAGAACTAACCCGCCCTAATTTCCCCGCCTCTATAAGCGGAGGGTGTCAAAGTGCGTCTTTCACATTACTGTCTAACTTCGAATCTCTAAGCTCTAACTTCTTGGAGAGGGGCGGCTCGTCAGAACCTGCAGCAAAATTAGGCCTGCCCCGGACAAAGCATTTTCAGAGCAGTGGTTTTGTTGCGTGCGTAATGCGTAATTGGTATATTAGCAATAATATCAGTTGTTGGCAAAGGCAAGTAAGCATATATATATAATAAGGAAATAATTTTCTCCTTTAAGAAGTATCTCTTTTTGAAGGCGGCTCAGATTTATTCTTTATCGGAATCAAATTAAGGCATATCTTAGTGCAATAAGAGGAATGCAAAAGAACTAAATATGCAATAAATTATTGGAAGTAATAATTAAAATTTTTATTTTATTATGGGTTATTAAAAATATTGAATAATATAATATTTACTGTTATAATCTAAAATAGGATTATAAATTCTCAGAAAAGGCAAAATTGGAAGCAATCCCGTTAACACTTTTATAATGCTAGTTTCGTCTAATTTTCTTATGCTGGGAGTAGTACGTTTACAGCAACTGCTATAACAAATGTTGTTAGTTTCCGAGGATCACTTTGGTAGAATGGGGGTGGTTTAAGAAAAGTATAACCGGTATGTGTTTTTATTTTCTCTGTTGAGCAATTATTAGTAATACTGTGGTACTTAGCGGTGTAATTAAAGTTTCGCATTACTTTTGAGCTAATTAGTAAAAAGCTGCTAAGGAGGGAAAGTCAGTGACTGAAAAAAAATGGTATCAAAAACTACCTAATTCTTATGTACTTTTATTTATGATTATTGTTATTACTGCAGTTATGACTTACATTATACCGGCAGGGAGCTTTGAACGGGTAGAAGTAGGCGGGCGGATGATGGCTCAACCGGGTACTTTTCATTACATTGAGCGGACTCCGGTGAGTTTTATTGACATCTTTGGAGCTATTCCTTTAGGGATAGTTGAGGTGGCTAATATTATTGCCACCTGTCTAGTTACAGCCGCCATGGTAGAAATTATCAACTCAACCGGTGCGTTAGAAGCAGGGGTAGGGGTAACCATAAAGAAATTTGGCCGTGATAGGAAAGCCATAACAGCCTTGATCTTTGTTTTGACATATCTATTTGGTTTTTTAGGTTTCTGGGGCTTAGAAAGCCGTATTCCCTTTGTTCCTGTTGGAGTTACCATAGCCCTTGGCTTGGGCCTTGATGTAATGTCTGCGGCAGGGGTTGTTATTGGGGGTGTGTTTGTCGGTTTTGCCACTTCTCCCATCAACCCCTTTACTGTCGGTGTTGCCCATAGCATCGCCCAATTGCCGGTTTTTTCCGGCTTAGGTTTGCGCAGCGTTTATTGTTTTCTGTCTTTAGGCTTGATGGCGCATCATACCTATCGCTATTCAATGCGGGTGTTGGAAAATCCGCAATTGAGTTTAGTTTCTGATGTAGATACCGAGGGTCTAGGAGGGTTAACCCAGGAAATCGAAAGTTACAAAATTAATCCTGTGCAAAAGCGGATACTCTTAGCCTTTGTTGCTTTATTGGCAATTGTTGTTTACGGGGTTATCCGTTTTGGTTGGGGCATTATCGATATTGCTACCTGGTTTTTCTTTGGGGCTGTGGTTATGGGTGTAATTGCAGGTTATAACGGTAACAAAATGGTTGACATTATGATCAGAGGTGCATCGAAGATGGTAGGCGGCTCCTTAATTGTCGGGGTTGCTCGGGGGATAGCGATTATTTTAACTAAAGGCAATATTAGTGATACCATAATTAATGGTTTGGTGTCACCGCTGCAGGGACTACCGCCGATGATTTCTGGAGTTTTAATGAGTGTAGTCCAGTCAATTATTAATTTCTTCATCCCTTCAGGCAGTGGGCAAGCCAGCGCTACCATGCCGATTATGATCCCCATTGCTGATCTATTAGGTATTACCCGGCAGACCGCCACACTTGCTTTCCAAGTAGGGGATGGAATAATGAATTTACTTGTCCCGACATTAGGGGGATTAATGGCTATGTTGGCTATAGCCAGGGTTCCTTACGATCGTTGGATTGCCTTTATCTGGCCCCTTGCCTTAAAACTGTTAGTATTGGGTTATGCTTTCGTCGCATTCTCGGTTATGATTAATTGGGGTCCTTTCTAAACGTTGAGGGTTTAGCCATTGGCTCTCTTTCCTGGAAGTTGTTTTTTGCGGTGAAAGGGAGCCAAAATTTTTATCATATTGCAAATTACCAGCAACAATCAGGAAGGAGCGTTGATTATGGCCTGTGGGTGTGGTTTAAAAGAAAAGATGGTACTAATCAGGCGTACTCTGCATGAGAATCCGGAGCTTTCCTTTGCGGAATTAAAGACAGCTGAGTTAGTGACCAGTACACTTAAGGAATTAGGTTTTGAGGTGCAGTGTGGAGTAGGCAAAACTGGGGTAGTGGGTTTGTTGCGGGGGAAAGAGACGGGAAAGACAATTGCCCTTAGGGCAGATATGGATGCCATATCAGTGCAAGAAGCCAATGAAGTTCCGTATAAGTCCAAAGTGGATGGAGTTATGCATGCTTGCGGACATGATGGGCATGTGGCAATGTTGTTGGGTGCGGCAATGCTCTTGAGCAAAGAACAAGAAAAAATTAAAGGTAATGTAAAGTTTATTTTCCAGCCGGCTGAAGAGTTGGGATTAGGTGCCCTAGCTATGCTTGAGGATGGTGTATTGGCGGATCCTCAAGTTGATGTCATTGTTGGCGCTCATATGTGGCCGGAACTAAAGGCTGGCGATGTGGGGATTCAGTATGGCCCGACTATGGGTGCGGTAGAAAACCTATGGATAACCATCAAGGGAAAAGGTGGCCACGGGGCAATGCCCCATGAGGGTGTAGATGCCATAGTCGTAGCTGCCCATGTTATTTGTGCGTTACAGCAGATTGTCAGTCGGCAGATCAATGCTGCTGATCCAACTGTTTTAAGCATAGGTACAATTAACGGTGGTTTTCGCCGTAATGTAGTAGCAGAGGAAGTTAAACTAACAGGTACGTTCCGTACCTTAAATCCGGAAGTACGGAAGGCAATGCCGGCAAAAATTGAACGAATTGTTAAAGGGGTTACAGAAAGCTTTGGTGCAACATATGACATACATATCGAACATATGCAGCCTGTAACAATGAATGAAAAGAACTTAACCGCTTTTTGCGAGGAAGTTGTAAGTGAGGCGATTGGCTCTGAGCATATAGTGCGGTTAGAGAAAGCGCCGATGACTGGGGAAGACTTTGCCTATTTTGGGGAAATGGTACCGGCTAGCTTTTTGAAAATAGGTTGTTCAAATCCGGAGAAGGGAATTTCTGAACCGTTGCATAGCGCCAGGTTTAATCTTGATGAAGATGCTTTGGTTGTGGGGGCTAAATCCTTAGCTGCCATTGCTGTTAAGTTTTTAAGTTAAGGGAGTGTGGAAGGCTGATCGCGTAATAACACAGTGAACCTTCCCTATTTTTATAAAGGAATATAGTACTCAAAGCGGTAATAATCGGTAAGGGGTGATTGATCATGTCTAAGTCGCTTAAAGAAAGGCTGGTAGAAATTAGGCGCACTATCCATCAAAACCCTGAATTATCCTTGGAGGAGAAAAACACCGCCAACTTAGTTGCTGCAATTCTTACCGACTTGGGTTTAGAGGTACAAAGTGAGGTAGTAAAAACAGGTGTTGTGGGGCTATTGCGCGGGCGAAATAATGGCAAAACCATTGCTTTGCGTGCTGATATGGATGCCCTTCCTGTGCAGGAAGCCAGGGATGTCCCTTACAAATCTAGGGTGGATGGTGTTATGCATGCCTGTGGCCATGATGGCCATGTGGCAATGTTACTGGGAGCGGCAATGCTTTTGAGTCAGGAACGGGACCATCTTTCAGGAAATGTAAAATTCATATTTCAACCGGCAGAGGAATCATCGGCTGGTGCTTTGCCGATGATTAAAGAAGGGGTACTCGATAACCCAAAAGTTGACGCGATTGTGGGAGCTCATTTATGGCCGGAATTAGAGGCTGGCGATGTGGGGATTCAGTATGGTCCAACTATGGGAGCTGTAGACAATTTTTGGATAACGATTAAGGGAAAAGGCGGCCATGGGGCAATGCCCCACGAAGGGGTAGATGCCATAGTTGTTGCGGCACACGTAATTTGCGCCCTGCAGCAGATTGTCAGCCGCCAAATCAATGCAGCCGACCCTACAGTTGTTAGTATTGGTACCATAAATGGTGGTTTTCGCCGTAATGTAGTTGCAGAAGAAGTTAAACTGACCGGCACTTTCCGCACCTTAAATCCGGAAGTTCGGAGAGCAATGCCGGAGAAAATTGAACGCATTATTAAAGGGGTTACAGAAAGTTTTGGTGCTACATACGAAATATTTTTCGATCCCCGTCAACCGGTGACTGTGAATGAGCGCAATCTGACCGCTTTTTGTACAGAGGTGCTTAAGGATATTATCGGCAGCGAGCATGTGGTACATTTAGAGAAAGCACCTTTAGTTGGGGAAGACTTTGCTTATTATGGTGAAAATGTGCCTGCTGCCTTTTTGAAAATAGGTTGCTCAAATCCGGAAAAGGGGATTACAGCCATGCTCCACAGTGCATATTTCGATATGGATGAAGATGCACTTCTTATTGGAGCAAAATCTATGGCAGCTATTGCAACTAAGTATTTGGCAGAAAATGAGTAAAGGATTTGACGTACGGCAAAACTTTGCTTGGGAGGGTTTATTATGGGAGATATACTTAAAAGGATCTCCGGTGAACGTTTGCGTGCGCGTTTAGAAGAATTAGGGAGCATAGGGGCAACGGAGAAAGGGCTGATGCGTTTTTCTTACACCCCTGAGCATACCCGGGCACTTAACCTTCTGCGTAAGTATATGGAGGGGGCAGGATTACAAGTTAGGGTGGATGCCGCAGGGAACCTTTTTGGGCGGCTGGAGGGAAAGAATCCCGCTCTCCCGGTGGTTCTTACCGGCTCACATGTTGATGCGGTGCCCCATGGCGGTATTTTTGATGGTGCTTTAGGAATAATGACAGCTATTGAATGCATGCAGAGTTTTGCTGAGGCGGGCTGGAGGCCTCAGCGCTCCATTGAAGTGGTTGCTTTTGCAGAAGAAGAACCGACATTGTTTGGTGTCGGTTGTGTGGGCAGCAGGTTTATTGTTGACCCGGAATATCCTGCCAAAGCTGATGCTTGGATTGATGGTCAAGGCCGGAGTTTAAGCCAGATGTTGGCAGAGTGGGATACTGAGCGCGATACATCTTGGGAGGTCAAAGGACCGGTCGGAGGCATCCATAGTTTTATAGAGGTTCATATTGAACAAGGACCGCAGTTGGATGATATGGGTCTTCCTTTGGGAATAGTTACAGGTATTGTGGGAATCTCCCGGATGGTTGTTGATGTTATTGGCGATGCAAACCACGCAGGAACAACCCCAATGGAAAAACGGCGGGATGCATTGGTGGCTGCTGCTGAAATAATTCAATGGGTTAACAGAACTGCATTGGCAAGTGATGGCAATATGGTTGCAACCGTAGGGAAACTAAACATTGAGCCCGGTGCAACAAACGTTATTCCCGGCAAAGTTCAGGTTTATGCAGAGATGCGTAGCCTGCAGGGGGAAATGATCACTAAGTTTAATACAGATTTGGTTGCCGAAGCGCAAAGGATTAGTAGAAATACAGGTGTGAATGTACAGGTTGGTGAACCGAAAACAGATTGGCCGGTATATATGGATGAAAAACTTGTCAGTATTTTGCAGGAATGTGCTGCGGAGTTGGGAATAAAGCATGTACTGATGCCAAGTTGGGCTGGCCACGATGCCAAGATAATCGCAAAAGTAGCCCCAATAGGTATGGTATTTATTCCCAGCATTGATGGAATTAGCCATTCACCCAGAGAAGGTATAAATTTTGCTGATGCCACTTTGGCCGCTAAGGTCTTGGCCAGAGCTTTAACGCAAGTTGCATCCAGTTAATTTTATTGCTTTGCGGACAAGGGCTTGCATATTCTTAAAATAAGCAAGATATTTATTTTAAATTATTAAATATGAAAGGATGATGAAAATGGGTGTAGAGGAAAAACTGGCGGCATTAGGTTTGGAGATACCGGCTACATTTAAGCCATCAGGATCTTACGTGCCGGCACAGATTGCAGGGAACATAATTTATGCTTCCGGACAGACCGGGAAGAAGGATGGAAAATTGCAACATAGAGGGAAATTAGGGGCAGAAATTAGCCTGGAAGAAGGATACGAAGCTGCGAGGCTAGCTATGGTTAACTGCCTGGGTGGACTGAAAGCAGTGCTGGGTGACCTTGATCGAATTGAAAGGATTGTGCGGGTGACCGGTTATGTAGCTTCTGCTCCTGGCTTTAATGAGCAGCCCAAGGTAATTAATGGAGCTTCTGATTTGTTATTGGAGGTTTTCGGTACTAAAGGTGAGCATGCCAGAACAGCAATTGGGGTTGCAGAGCTTCCCGGTGGGGCTCCCGTTGAAGTTGAAGTTATTTGTATGCTTAAAGAATAAAGAATGCCCGAAAACATTCTGGGAGGGAAGGTGTATATATTGATTGGCTTACACCAGATTCAGGAGGCCCAGGCACGGCTCCAGGGTGTAATAAACCGAACACACCTTGATTATTCAGCTACATTCAGCAGAATCAGTGGCCATCAGGTGTATATAAAACCGGAAAATTTGCAGAAGACCGGTTCTTTTAAGGTGCGGGGGGCAACTAATTTTGCCTTGCAACTTAGCCCGGAGCAAGGTTCCCGCGGGCTGATAACACCTTCTTCGGGGAATCATAGTCAAGGTGTAGCCTATGCTGCCAAATTAGCGGGCTATTCTGCTGTGGTTGTATTGCCCGATAATGCGCCTGCTGCTAAAGTTGCAGCGGTCAAGGGCTATGGGGCTGAAGTTGTTTTTAGTCCTAATGCCACAAAAATGGAAAAAGCTCAACAGATAGCTGCAGAACGGGGAATGAATTTAGTTCATCCTTATAATGATTATAATGTTATTGCTGGCCAAGGAACTATTGGTCTGGAAATTTTGGAGGACTTACCCGATGTAGATATAGTATTGGCTCCCATTGGCGGCGGCAGTCTCATTTCAGGTGTTTCAACAGCGATTAAAGAAAGCAGGCCGCAAGCTAAAGTGATTGGTGTGGAACCTGTGGGCAGTAATAGCATGTATCTCTCCATACAAGCGGGTGAGCCTGTTTCCTTACCAAATCCGGATACCATTGCCGATGGAGTTAGAAATATTAGACCTGGCGAAGTGACCGTTGCCACAGTGCAAAAATATGTAGACGATATAGTTTTAGTTACTGAAGAAGAGATCAAATTAGCGCTGATTGCTCTATTAGAACGGGGCAAGATTTTGGCAGAACCGGCAGGCGCTGTTTCCTTAGCCGCTGTTTTAGCGGGTAAAGTAGCCGGTCAAGGGAAAAAAGTGGCGGCAATTATCAGTGGCGGTAATATAGATTTCAAGTTGTTGGCAGATTTAATAAATACTGTGTCTTTTAGCTAGTAATCCGTTAAAAGCTATACAAAATACTTCTTACATGTTACCGTATGAAGTATTATTTTAATTTAAAAAATATAATTATTAGCAGGAAAATTTATTTTAGGTGTGTAATATTAAATAGCATGTAAAAGTAGTAAGAAAGTTAAAAAATATAAACTGTGAAAGGAGGTTAAATATATTAATATTGGCAATTCATAGTAACCTGTTTGGGAATCGCTGCTTCGTCCAATAAAGTAAGGAAATTAAGTTGCATGATATTAAGTTTCTTTTCTACATTCAATCGCTTGTTAATTTTGCGCAAAGAGAAGGAGGTTTATAAGGTGAAAAAAGGGATAGTGTGGTTGCTTGTGTTGATAATGGCTCTTTCTGTGGTAGGGTGTTCTGCTCCTGCAGATTCAGGTTCGGATAATGAAGGGTCAGATCCGGCAGCTAATTTTAAGCCGGTTACACTGCGGATGGCTGAACAGGGTCCGCCAACAGGCGTTCGGGCAGAGGTTGTACAGTTTTTTGTCGATGAAGTCAAAACTCGTACTGATGGCAGGGTAAATATTGACGTATATTGGGATTCTACATTGTTGGAAAGAGAAGAGATGATCAGGGGTGTTATGACCGGTGCCGCAGACATGGGTTGTACCAATGTGGCATATCACCCGACTGAGTTACATACCTGGGGGGTGTTTAACACATTTTTAACCGGCCCTCTGAGTCTGGCGGAGCAACAAGAATTAAAGAGAAGAGTTGTTGATGAAATACCTGCCTTTAACTCAGAATTAGATCGTTGGAATCAACAGTGGATTTTCACTTTTTCGTACCAACCGGGAATGATTTGCAGTACTACACCAATTGAGAAATTAGAGGATATCAAAGGAAAGCAATTTAGGGCACCCAGCAGGTGGCAATTGGCAATGTTACAGGCTGTAGGTACGATACCGGTGTCTTTAGGTTGGCCGGAAGTTTACACAGCACTGGATCGGGGTACTCTTGACGGTACATTTACCAGTGTCGATAGTTATGAACGTTATAGCATTGACGAAGTAGCACCGTACTATTTGTGGGATGAATCTTTATGGACACCGCAGCCTTTTATCTTCACCATCAATAAGGATGTATTTAACAGCCTGTTGGAGCAAGACCAGGAGATTATAATGCAAGTAGCGGCTGAAGCAGAACAAAAGGGTATTGATTTAAATGATGCTGACGTAGAAAGAGGAATTAATTCGATGATTGAGCGCTCTAACGCGGTAATTAAAAAAATGTCGGCAGAGGATCTGGAATATTGGGAATCTCTCCCGGCAGTGCAGGAACTACCGGATATCTGGGCTGAAGAGTCGGAAGAAAAGGGGATTCCAGGTAGAGATATTGTTAAACGGATTAGAGAGATCAGAGCAGAGTATATGGATTAGGCTATAGCTCAATGGTTCCGGGCTGGCAAGAGAAAATGCCAGCCCGGAAATAAGTTTACTTAGAGGAGGGGCGGGATTTGAATACTTTTAAGAAAATAATGAAGGTTATCAATAGAATTAATGCCGAGCTTAGCGGTGCTTTGGTTTTTTTAATCGCTTTGGGGTTATTAGTTGGGTATGTGACGCGGGCAATTGGAGTTCCTCTGTTGTGGGTGACAGAATTTACCACCTATGCCATGATTGCAATTGTATTTTTGGGTTTTGCCATCGGCCAGGAGCAAAAAGGCCATGTGAGGGTAGAAATGGTGATTACGTACTTTTCCAAGCGATGGTGGCAAATAGTCAACATTTTTGGTTTGTTGGTTGCTCTGGTAATCGGGGGAGTAATGCTTTATGCTTCCTGGCAAGAGGCACTGTATGCAATTGCTGAGAAACACGCAACTTCCGGTTTAGTACCGATTCCTGTATATCCGGCTAAAGCCATGATAAGTTTTGGCTTGTTACTGTATGTTTTACAGGTGGTGATTGACTTATTCCAAGAGATTAGAGAGCCATCGGATAAGCCCACAGATGTTTAGGATAAAAGTCACTGTGGGCAGAATCAGGAATATTACAAAATCCGTACTATGGAGGTGGAGCTTCTTATGGAGCCATTAACTGTCGGTATTTTAGGGGTAGTGGCGCTTTTGGTCTTATTGGGGCTGGGGGTGCATATCGGGATTGCGATGATGGCAGTAGGGCTTACCGGGTTGTGGGCCATAGATATGCCGGGTATATTAAGCCATGCAGGGGGAGCGCTTTTTTATTCCACTTGGAAATATGAATATGCTGTTATGCCGTTGTTTATTTTGATGAGCGCCTTTGCCGCTAAGGCAGGTGTGGCGCAAATGGCATACAATGCTTTATACAAATGGTTTTATAAGCTTCCCGGGTCATTGGCTATTGCAACAACCTTTGGCAGTGCAGTATTTGGGGCTGTTTCCGGGTCGTCAATGGCCACCTCGGCGGTCTTTGGGAAGATTGCTATTCCAACCATGAGCGAATATGGATACGATAAGCGTTTATCCTTAGGGAGTATAGCTGCCAGTGGCACCTTTGCCTGTATGATTCCCCCCAGTACATTGTTTGTGCTCTACGGAATCCTTACCGAGACCTCCATTGGACGCCTTTTTTTGGCAGGGGTAGTTCCCGGGTTGATTACCGCAGTCTGTTACGCTAGCGTCAATAGTCATTAGATGTAAGAAAAATCCCAACTTGGCGCCTTCTCCAGCCGATCTATCATTTACCTTTAAAGAAAAGGTAGAGTCATTAAAGGACGGAGTGCCGATCCTGGGAATTATTGTGGTTGTTTTAGGCGGCATCTATGGCGGCTATTTTACGGTTACGGAAGGGGCTGCGGTAGGCTGTGTCAATAACCTTGGTCATGGGGCTAGTAAGGGTTGGCGCGAAAGAGTTTGACTTGCGGGGCTGCTTGCAGGAAACAGCCCATACCACTGCCACTGTTTTCCTTGTTATTATTGGAGCTTACTTTTTTGCCCGGTTCTTAACCATAACCAGGCTATCGGTTGTTTTTTCCACTTGGCTCATTAATCTTCCGCTCCCCAGGGAATTGATAATTTTAGGTATTTTTGGCATGTTCTTCCTCTTGGGCATGATAATGGTGCCCTCAGGAATTATGGCAATTACATTGCCGGTAGTCTTTCCGGTAGTGGTTGAACTGGGCTATGATCCTGTTTGGTTCGGAGTTATCACTATGAAGGCGAATGAGATTGCTGCGGTTACACCGCCGGTAGGATTAAATGTGTATGTCTTAAAAGGCGTTGTTGGCAAAGGGGCAACATTAGAGGAGATCTTTGCCGGTATCTGGCCCTTTGTTTTAGTCGATGTTATTGTTTTAATCTTATTAATTATGTTCCCGTCGATTTGCCTGTGGCTCCCGAATTTATTAATGGGTTAATGGGTTGATGTATTTTATTGAAAGGGGGTTATTGGGGTGGGGATTTATGAACAGTTTGGGGTAAAACCGATCATTAATGTTAGCGGTACGGTAACCCGTTATGGCGGGGCATTAATGGGGGATGAGGTAGTGGCCGCCATGGCCGAAGCCGCCCGACAATCAGTTCGTTTAGATGAGCTGCAGGCTGCGGCCAGTAAAGTAATTGCCCAAATTACCCACGCGGAGGCCGGTATTGTCACCAACGGTGCCTCTGCCGCCCTTACCTTAGGTACTGCTGCTTGCATATGCGGGTTTGATGTGGTCAAAATGAACCGACTGCCTGTAACTGATGGTATTCCCAACGAAGTAATTATGCCCTGGCATCAGATCAGCGGCTATGATCATTCTATTCGTGTGGCTGGTGGGAAGTTAATTGGGTTTGGGATTCCCAACGATACAACCCGTCCCCATGAAGTGCATAAAATTACCCGGTGGGATTTGGAAGCTGCGATCAGTGAGAAAACAGTAGCTATCGCTTATGCTGCCCGCTTAGGCAGTCATCCGCCCTTGGAAGATGTGGTGGAGGTTGCCAAGAAATATAATATACCGGTGTTGGTGGATGCAGCCGCCCAGATCCCACCGGTAGAAAATTTACACCGTTTTATTGACATGGGTGTTGATTTGGTTTGCTTTAGCGGTGGGAAAGGGATTCGCGGGCCGCAGTCCAGTGGGATTCTCTGCGGTCGCCGGGATTTAATTGCTTCAGCTGTGCTGCAAATGTTGGATATGGCCGGCGAACCTTTTGATAAATGGAACCCGCCTCCGTCCCTAATTCCTAAAGACAAATTGCAGGGTAAGCCTGAACATGGTGTTGGCCGGGGGATGAAGGTAAGTAAGGAGGCTATTATTGGTCTTTTAGTGGCCTTAAAAAACCTAACACCGGAAGGATTTGCTGCCAAGGCGGAAGGTTTGCGGGGGTTGTTAACCGGCATAGGAGAGCAGATCAATGATATAGCCGGTGTAGAATTAAGTATGAGTGAAGATTATAAAGGCGCTTATCCGATGTTGGAGGTAAAGCTGAATCAAGAGTTAATTGGAAAAACAGCCGCCCAGGTAGCCGCGGAATTGGCAAATGCGGGGATTTATGTTCGCGATAAAGCATTAGATCAAGGCGTAGTAATTATCCATTCATTAAATTTGAATGCTGAATTAGCACAATATGTGGGTGAATGTCTGAAGAAAGCATTGTCTTGTTAGAAGGGGGAGGTAAAGCATAAATGTTTGATTTGCTCATAAAAGGCGGGAGAGTTGTTGCCGGTTCCGGCGATCCTTGGTATTATGCAGATGTTGCAGTGAGCGGCGACCGGATCGCTGCTATCGGTTGTTTGAAAGATGCTCAAGCCAGGCAGGTGATTGATGCTGCCGGGAAGGTGGTTTGTCCCGGGTTCATTGATATGCACAGCCATTCTGATGTTTTACTTTTGGCTAACCCTAAGCATGAGCCCAAAATAATGCAAGGAGTAACTACGGAAGTATTGGGACTAGATGGTCTTTCCTATGCTCCCTTATCCCCTGCCAACTTACAAATGATGCGCATTTACTTGGCTGCCCTTAATGGCAATCCTGATAATATTGACTGGGATTGGAGTTCCGTAAGTGAGTATTTGGCCAAATTTGACCGGCAGGTGGCAACCAATGTGGCTTACTTATTGCCCCATAATGCCCTGCGGTTGGAAACCATAGGTTTTTATGATCGGCAGGCCACGCCGACAGAGTTGGCACAAATGCAAAAGATCGTAGCCCAAGCCATGGAAGAAGGAGCGGTAGGTGTTTCCTTTGGTTTGGATTATTACCCTGGGCGCTATGGTAACATAGAAGAACTAATTGCTATCTGTGAAGCTGTAGCTGAGTATGATGGAATTTCAGAATGGCATTTGCGGAATAGGGATCTTGGACTAATGGCAGCTATTGATGAAGCACTCACCGTAGGGGCAAAAACAAAAGTCAAGCTGCATTTCTCCCACTTTGCCGCCAACGGCGTCGCAAATAAGGGGAAAGGCAAAGAGATGTTAGCCTTGGTGGATGAAGCGCGGGAGCGGGGGTTTGGATATTACCTTTGATTCCTACCCGTATATAGCATCCAGCACATCAATGATCATTTTATTCCCCGGTTGGGTGCAAGACGGCGGTCCAACTGCTATGCTGGAAAGATTGGCTGATCCTAATTTGCGGGCGAAAATCTGCGCGGAACTATATGCATCTAAACCTGCCTGGGATCGGATCGTAATCGCCTGTATTGGGTCAGAGAAGAATAAGATCTATTTGGGGCAAAGCCTGCAGGAGGCAGCTGATTTGGCAGGGAAAGACGTGGCCCAATTCGCCTGTGATCTAGTGGTAGAAGAAAAGTTAAATGCCGGGCATATCACATTCGCCGGTAATGAAGAGGATATGCAGTTGATTATGCAGCACCCTTGCCATACTGTCTGCAGTGACGGGCTCTTGGTAGACGGTAAGCCTAATCCCCGGGGTTGGGGAGCTTTTGCCCGCTATCTTGGCCATTATTGTCGGGAATTAGGGGTATTGTCTTTGGAAGAAACTGTGCGGCGAATGACATCGGCTTCAGCTCAACGTTTGGGGCTCAATGATCGGGGCTTGATCAAGCAAGGTATGGCAGCGGATTTAGTTGTGTTTGATCCCCATACTGTGAAAGATATGGCAACTTTTGCCGAGCCTACAAAACACCCGGTAGGGATTGAGTATGTTATTGTGAACGGCGCAGTGGTAGTTAAGGAAGGAAAACATACCGGTGTGTTAAATGGTCGCGTTTTAACTAGGGGTTAATATTAACGGTATATAAACCCGGGTTGTCTTTGCTAAGTTAGTAAAGCAATAGCCTGGGTTTATTGTTTGTACGGTGCGGCTGAGCATGGAAAAAACCCCGGAAAGTCCGGGGCTGACCTTGGCAGTAGTTACTAGCGTACCAGTCAAATTTTAGAAATCATCACCCAAAAGTAACAAGATCAAGATCAGAAACACGATAAAAGCGTTTCGATCGAATTTTTTATTCATAGACTGTAGACCCCCTTTGGCCGGTGATACTACAGTTTATGCTTTTGTGGTTGTGGTTGTGCAATGAATAGTCTTATTAATTTTGTTATTTTGGCGGTTAACTACTCGGGAAAACACTTTGTCCGGGACTAACTTAATTTTGCCGCTGGCTCCGGCGACGGTGGCCGCCCTCTCCTAGGAATTAGAGGTTAGAGATTGAGGTTAGACAGTAATGCGAAAGACGCACTTTGACACCCGCCGCTTATAGAGGCGGGGAAAATAGGGCGGGTTATTCAGTGTAAATAGCTCAACCACAAAATAAACAACAAGCGACTCTGTAAGTGCCGGATACTAAATTTTCATCCTTCTATCGGTGCCGGTGATTCTGCATGGTGCTTCTCCTAAAACTTGAAGTTAAGTGAAAAAATAATAACAGAGGGAGGAAATATCAATAAAAAAGAGAATTAATTGATCAGGCTATCAGTCCAATTTAAACCTACCGCATAATTTACAGGATTATATGGATAGTAATAATTATTTTTGTTTTTGACATAAGTATTGGCACTAAGGTAAAAGCTAGCTGAAGCGCTTTTTTTACGCAAGGAGCAATACTTTTTTGCGGTGGGAAGCAAGTAGTAGCAAGTTAAGAAAAATAAAGGGCTGTATGCACTGGACAATTGACCAGGATTCAGACCAAGGGGTGAGGTGAAGGAAAATGCGTTTTCTTGAGTATCAAGGGAAGGAATTATTCAGATCCGCAGGCATTCCGGTGCCGCGGGGAATGGCAGCTGCTACGGCGGAAGAGGCAGGCAAGGTCGTGGAAGAATTGGGGAAAAAGGTGATGTTGAAGGTACAGGTTCCCATCGGCGGCCGTGGTAAAGCAGGTGGTATCCGTCCCGCTGAAACTCCGGAAGAAGCAGTTGCGGTTGCTAGGGAACTTCTGGGTATGCAGATCAGAGGTTATGATGTGAAGGAAGTTTTAGTTGAAGAACAACTGCAATTGGAGCAGGAGTTTTATATGGGTGTAACCATTGATAACCGGCAGGGAAAAAGAGTTTTTATGTTCTGTCCTGCCGGAGGGATGGAAATTGAGGAGATAGTAGTTAAATACCCGGATAAGCTTTTTAAGGTTGAATTACTGCCCAGTGAGGTCTTTCCGGAATACGAAGCGCGCGTGCTGCTAACAAAAGCGGGATTTAGTGGCAAGCTACTTACCCAAATGTCAAGCATTGCTGCTAAATTAGTGGAACTATGTGTGGATTATGACTTAATAACCTGCGAGATTAATCCATTAAGCGTGTTGGCCGATGGCAGCATTATCGCTGCTGATGCTAAGGTGGAAATGGATAGCAATGCAGTATTTCGGCATCCGGAATTCAAAGGCAAGGTACAAGAAGAATTTGAGCCTTTGGAACAGGAAGCTAAGGAGATCGGCGTTACCTATATTAAATTAGATGGAGAAGTAGGGGTAGTATCCAGTGGTGCCGGTTTAGGAATGGCCACTATGGACCTGTTAGCAGATGCCGGATTGGCACCGGCCAATTTCTTGGAAACAGGTGGCGGGATTACAAAAGAACTTATGGCCAATGCCGTTAAATTGGTAGCTAAACACGAACAGGTAAAAGGGATTGTGATTAATCTCTATGGGGGCGTAAATCCTTTGGTGGAAGCGGCCAAAGGAGTTAGGGAAGCAAAGGAGGCATTATCCGACTTGCCAATTGTGGTAAAGGCCTTGGGTAATCAGCAGGATGAAGCTTGGCGTGTTCTTGAGGAAGTTAGTATTCCCTTGGTAAAATCCACGCGGACAGAGGAAGCTGTGAAGCTTTTAGCGGAATTGGTAAGGGGGGAACAAGGATGAGCATCTTATTGACACCAAATACGCGCGCAGTTATTCAAGGGATTACCGGCCGAATTGGTAGTGTACAGGCCAAATGGATGCTAGAGGCTGGCACCAATATTGTAGCAGGTGTTACTCCCGGAAGAGGCGGACAAGAGGTTTTAGGCGTGCCTGTATATGATACGGTGTGGGAGACGGTGGAAAAGCATGGAGCAAATGCTACCGTTATTTTTGCACCGGCGCCCTTCACCAAGAATGCGGTGTTAGAGGCTATAGCAGCCGGTGTAAAGTTGGTCGTAGCTGTTCCGGAGCATGTTCCTGTTGCCGATGCCATGGAGATGCGGGAAAAGGCTAAAGCAGCGGGAGTGATATTGTTAGGGCCTACTACTCCGGGAATAATCAGTCCCGGTATTGGAAAACTGGGAATTATGCCGGCGAACATGTTCAAGCGTGGGCGTATTGGTGTTATTTCCCGCAGTGGGACACTCTCTTATGAAGCCGCCGGTTATCTTAATGATGCCGGTTTAGGTGAAAGCACAGTTTTAGGGATCGGTGGCGATCCGGTTATTGGGGCTGATATAGCAGACTACCTACAAGCCTTTGAAGCGGATGCTGAAACTGATGCGGTAGTATTGGTAGGCGAAATCGGTGGCGCTGCCGAAGAAGCCGCTGCTCCTTTCATTAAAAGCATGACTAAACCGGTAGTCGCATATATTGCCGGTCGTTCTGCACCTCCGGGGCGGCGGATGGGTCACGCCGGTGCTATTATCCAAAGAGGTGTGGGAACAGTAGCCAGTAAGACCGAAGCATTAACCGGGGCCGGGGCTATGGTGGCAAAAAGTCTGGCTGAAGTTCCGCAATTGTTGCGAAAAATGTTATAGCTGATATTAGTCATTAGTCCCCTTGCTCAAGGGGACTAATGCTGCCTAACATAATTAATTATTAACCATTTCACTGCCTGCAGAAAGGACTATAATTGTTAATCTCGAAATAGTTCAAAGTAGAGAAATGAAAATTTTCGGAGGTGGATAGTGGATGGCAAAACCAAAGGTTCTTTTTATTCAGCCGATTCATGAGGACGGGATGGATCGCATGGCCCAAGTGGCGGAGATAATCATGGCTGAGCGCGTGGATGAGGATTATGTGGCAAAGGCTGCTGCTGATGTAGATGCAATTATTGTGCGTGTGAGTCCTATTACTGAGAAGATTATTAAAGCGGCTAAGAACTTAAAGGTAATAGGGCGTCACGGCGTAGGCTATGATAATATTGATATTGCTGCCGCAACCGCTGCCGGTGTTCCTGTTGTGTATGCGCCGGGGACTAATACTAATGCTGTGGCCGAACAGGCTATAGCTTTGATGTTCGCTCTTGCCAAACATTTGGTTCCTGCCCATGAAGCCTTAAAGCAGAATGGGGACTATGGCTACCGGCTCAGAGTGCGTTCTTGTGAATTAAAAGGAAAAACATTGGGCTTGGTTGGCCTTGGCAATATTGGCCGTCGGGTTGCCGCCTTTTGCCAGCTCGGTTTTGGGATGAAAGTGGTCGGCACGGATCCTTTTCTTAATGAAGAAGCGATTAAAGCAGCAGGTTTAGAAATTGAAGTAACAGATTTGGATGGCGTGTTGCAAGCTGCGGATTTTGTTTCTTTACATGCTCCTGCCAAACCAGATACGTATAAAATAATCGGCAAACGGGAATTGAAGCTGATGAAAAAAACTGCTTATCTGATCAATACTGCCCGGGGGCCGTTGGTGGATGAAGCCGCTCTTTTGGAAGCATTGCAAGAGGGCGAAATCGCCGGTGCCGGTTTAGACGTCTTTGATCCCGAACCGCCGCAGGGGGATAATCCCATTTTCCAATTGCCCAATGTTGTGGTAACACCGCATATGGCCGCACATTCCAATGAAAGCCTCAGCGTGATGGCTTTAACGGTAGTGGAAAATGTGATTCAGGTGTTGAATGGTGAAAGGCCGAAAGACTTTGTCAACCCTGAAGTGTGGGAATAAGGTTTAACAAATCTACTTTATGTAAAGGAAGGTGTGGAGGATGGCATATCCAAAAATGTACAAAGTACACCAGCGGTTTGATGCCCCTGTGTTAAAAGACATAGAGGCAACGGTGGAAAAAGAATTTTCCGCACTGCAGCTACAAGAAAAGGTAAAACCGGGGCAAAGGATTGCAGTTACTGCAGGGAGCAGGGGAATTACCAACATACCGCGGATATTGGCTACCGTAGTGGCAGAAATAAAAAAACTGGGCGCTGAACCATTTATCGTACCGGCTATGGGTAGCCATGGCGGTGCTACTGCAGAAGGTCAGAAGGAGGTTTTGCGCAGTTTAGGCATTACGGAAGAAACTATGGGTTGCCCGATTGTGTCAAGCATGGAAGTTGAAGTATTGGGGAATACAGATTTTGGGGCCAATGTTTATATTGATAAAAACGCCTTTGGTGCAGATGGAATCGTTGTCGTAAACAGGATTAAACCGCATACCGGTTTTCGGGCAGCCAATGAAAGCGGACTCTTAAAAATGATGGCTGTTGGCTTAGGGAAGCATAAGGGATGTGTGGAGGTACATAAATATGGCTTAGCCAAAATGGTGCTGGCGGCTGGCAGGATATTTTTGGAAAAGGCACCAATTGTCTGTGGTATTGGAATTGTAGAGAATGTCTATGAAGAAACGGCTATTATTAAAGGATTTTTGCCAAAGGAAATGAAAAAAGGGGAAGCTGAACTGCTCGAGTTGGCCAAATCTTATCTACCCCGGCTGCCCTTTGATGATATTGATGTACTGATAGTGGAGGAAATGGGTAAAAATATCAGTGGAACCGGTATGGATGTAAATGTTCTCGGTCGGATGATGAAGCTGGGTGAACCGGAACCGGATCGCCCCAGAATAAAAAGAATTGTAGTTTTAGATTTGACTGAAGAGTCCCATGGTAATGCCTTGGGCATGGGGTTGGCTGATGTGATAACCCAGCGCTTTTATGAGAAGATTAACTTTGCTGCTACCTATGAAAATGTTATATCTGCCGCTGTTTTGGAAAGAGGTAGGATGCCGGTTTTCCGGCCTACAGATGAAGAAGCAGTGCAGGTGGCATTGGCCTCATTGGGGAATATTGAGCCGGAAGCAGCGCGGATTGTGCGGATAAAAAATACATTAGAATTGGCGCATTTAAGTATTTCTGAGGCAATGGTGGCAGAAGCGAAAGATAACCCGGCATTGGATATTCTGGGTGATGGCGAGGTATTGAGTTTTATTGAAGGTAATATAGTCTAATCCGGTAAAATATGCAAGGAGGTAGGGATTATGGAACCTGTTAAGGCACAACAACTGCGGGAATTAGCCCATAAAGTCTTTGTTGCCCTGGAAATACCGGAAAAAGATGCTATGATTGCTGCCGATATTTTAGCCGCTGCTGATCTCAGGGGGATTGACTCCCACGGTGTAGCAAGGTTGGATATTTATGCTAAAAGGCTTAAGTTGGGGTTAATGAAAAAAACTCCTGAGGTTAAGATTGTCGAGGAACGGGGCGGCGCCGTTGTAATCGACGGTGATAACGGGTTAGGGCAAGTGGTTGCATATCAGGCTATGAAGACGTGTATTGAAAAGGCTAAGCAAAATGGTGTGGCTACTGTATTGGTGCGTAATTCCAACCATTTTGGCATTGGCGCATATTATGCAATGATGGCACTGGAAGAAGATATGATTGGGATGGTATTTACCAACTCTTCACCACTAATGGCACCCTTTGGCGGTAAAGAAGCCCATATCGGGACAAACCCCATGGCATTTGCTATTCCTGCAGGAGAACAGTTGCCTATTGTCCTTGACATGGCAACCAGCTTGGTTCCCCGGGGTAAGATTGAGATCTACTCCCGCAAAGGGGAGAATATCCCCATTGGTTGGGCCATTGATAAAGATGGGCGGCCGACACAGGAGCCGGCAGAAGCGCTAAAAGGTACCCTCCTGCCTATGGCAGGGCCAAAAGGCTATGGGCTTGCCCTCCTGGTGGATATTTTGGGCGGCGTGTTGGCAGGAGCAGCATACGGAAGCTCCGTAGGCTCGCTCTTTGGCAACATGGACCGGCCGCAGAATGTTGGCCACTTTATGTTGGCCATGGACGTAAATAGTTTTCAACCGGTTGCTCAGTTTAAATCTACTATGGATCAGTTAATTACTAATATTAAAAATTCACCGCGGGCAGAAGGGGTGAAGGAAATCTTCTTGCCTGGGGAAATCGAATTCCTTAAGGCAAAAGAACGGGAAGAAAAAGGGATTACCCTTAACCCGGTAGTAGTACAAAACTTGTTGAAACTTGCGAAAGAAGTGGGAGTGGTAGCAGCGGACGCTACTGAGGAAGCATTATTTGTTTAGCTATAGACACGTTTCTCTTGTCCAGTGAGGAAGGACAAGGGAAACGTTTTTTTGTCGGTAATTATCGGAAAAAAAGTATTGCCTAAGTATTTATACAGGAAAATGGTTTTGCGGAGAAAAATATAATTGAAAATAAATTACTGGAGGGAAAAAAATGAAGATCAGTAAGGTTGAAGCGTTACCAATTACTGCCCAAATGGAAACGTCATTGCGCATTTCCACAACCCAGTTTAATGAAGTAAGAGCACTAATTGTTCGCATAACTACAACGGACGGGTTGGTAGGCATTGGCGAAGGTCTAGTACGGATTGCCCCGAAGGCTACCAAATACATAGTGGATGAAATGCTAGCGCCGCGGATTATGGGCAAAGATCCGTTGGACGCGGCCGGTCTCTGGTGGGAAATGTTTTCCGCCATGCGGACCAGAGGTCACACCAAAGGACATTTTTTAGAAGCCATTAGTGCTGTGGATGTGGCACTGTGGGATATAATTGCGCAAGCCGCCAATTTACCCCTTTATAAAGTTTTGCATGGTTTTGGGCGGCAGCGAATCCCGGCTTATGCATCTTCTGTTTTTATTAGTTCGGTGGATGAAATGGAAGCACAGGCAAAAAAGTTTTTGGATATGGGATATACAGCAATGAAAATTAAATTAGGGACGGGATTGCATGAGGACATTGAGGCGGTTGCCGCCATTCGGGCTGCTGTGGGGAAAAATGTAAAATTGATGGTCGATACAAACAGCGTCTACGATGCAGCCACTGCTATACGCCTGGGTCGTCAATTAGAACAATATGACCTGGAATGGCTGGAAGAACCGGTGCCGCCGTACGATCTCCAAGGGTATATGCACGTTAAGCGGGGGCAAGCGATACCTATTGCAGGCGGTGAAGGCGAATTTTCCCTATATGGTTTTAGGGACTTTTTAGCCACCGGCGCAGTAGACATAGTTCAACCGGATTTAGGTAGGGTTGGTGGTTTTACAGAAGGAATGAGGATTGCCGCTTTAATCCAAGCACATAATCTGAAATTTGCTCCGCATACCGGTATGTGCTCTGCCGTAAATATAGTAGCTTCCATGCATTATGCTGCCGCTGCCCCCAATCTTTATGGATTTGAGTTTATGGAATTGACGCACCCGTTAATTGACATGTTCACAACACCAATGCCCAGACCGGTTAATGGGGAGATAGTACTACCGGATACTCCAGGTCTAGGTGTAAAGTTGGATATGGACAAAATCCAACAGTGGATTGAAAAATAAAGAAAAGAGTAATTACATAATATATTAAGCTCATAAATAGTGATATTATTTTGGTGGGTTTGTCAAGATTATGGCAAACCCATTATTAAGTAATTATTACCGAACCTTTTGTGCGCTCAGGTGAGGCTATGGCTAGCATTTATGGAAAGGCAGACTATGATTTTGTCGTGTTGCCCCATCCCATTGGAAACACTGAACCGGTCATATTAAAAAAATGGGTTGAGAAAATCTATCCAACCGTCAAAAGATTGCTTGTGGAGAAATAACGCATAAAAATAAGTATCTTGTTGTGGAGGTGTTAATAATTGTCAAAGGTTGAGCAAGAACTGCCGACTAAAGAACTATTATTAGGCAATGAAGCTATTGCCGCAGGTTGCTTGGAAGCGGGGGTTAGATTTGCGGCGGCGTATCCTGGTACTCCATCCAGTGAGATATTGCAGACTATAATTGCAAACAGTTCCAAATACGGAGTTGTAACCGAATGGTCAAATAATGAAATGGTTGCATTTGAAAAGGCTATGGGCTATTCCTTGTGCGGCATGCGGGCAATGGTAAGCATGAAGCATGCCGGCTTAAACTGGGTTGCCGATCCGCTTTCGGTAGCTATTATGGGTGGAGTACGAGCCGGTGTTGTGATCATAACAGCAGATGATCCGCACTGTCATAGTTCTGCCAATGAGCAGGACAACCGTTTTTATGGTTTGTTTTTTGAGACACTTGTGTTAGAGCCATGCAGTCCTGCTGAAGCCAAGGAGATGGCAAGGAAGGCTTTTGCAATATCAGAGGAAATAGAATTGCCGGTAATTTTACGCACCGTCACCCGGGTAAGCCATGCCCGCAGTGGGGTAGAGACTAGTATTCATGATGATGTTGCTGTACATAAAGGGGAGTTTGTTCCCGATAAGGATCGCTTCTGGATAAGTGGAGCCAAATCATTAGTAAGACATCGTTTATTGCATCAGCAACACAAATTATTGGAAGCAGCCAGTGAAAATTCGGAATTTAACCAATATGAGCCGACAGAATAGTGCTGTTTGTGTTATTGCTGCCGGTGTTGCGTGGCAGTATGCCAATGATGTCTTGGACAGTCTTGGGCTTAAGAATAAGGCTTCTACGTTGAAATTAGGCGTAGTAAACCCTTTGCCTAATTCATTGATTCGGCGGGCGCTGGCTGAACATAAACAGGTAATAATACTAGAAGAGGGAGAACCTTTTGTTGAGCTGTTAATTAGGTCTTTCAGTTCCGGTATGGAAGAACATGCAGTTATAAAAGGTCGGCACGATGGGGCGATTCCATATTGCGGGGAACTTACCTTTGAAGTGGTCCAATCTGCCCTGAGGAATGTTTTCGGCTTACAATCTGCGTTGGATTCAGATACTCGACGATCAACGTTTAGCGGTTAAAAAGGATTTGACTGGAAATAGCTCCCAAGCGGGGGATGTTTTTCTGCGCAGGTTGTCCCCACAATTCCGTAGCTTATGCACTGGCAGAATTGACAAGGCGCATGAAACCCAGTCCGCCTGTGGCTGGCGATATAGGCTGTTATGTTTTAATGGCCATGCCTCCATATAAACTTGGTGATGTAAAGTACTCTATGGGTGCTAGTATATCTGTGGCCAGCGGAATATCCGCAGCAACGGGGCAAAAAGCAGTGGCCGTAATCGGAGACGGGACATTTTTTCATTCCGGTATTCCTGGACTTATTAATGCAGTTTATAACGGTGGGGACATTGTTGTCATAATCGTCGATAATGGAATTACCGGCATGACTGGCAGGCAACCGAACCCTGGAACAGGCAGCCGTTCTGATGGACAAGCTTCGCCTAAAATAAATATTGAAGAAATTGTCAGTGCTATTCATCCGGCAAGTTTAGAGGTGGTTGACGCCTACGACACGGCAGCAGTGAAAAAGGCTTTGGTGCAGGCTTTTAAAACTCCCGGCGTAGCGGTTGTAATTGCCCGGCAAATGTGTGCCATGGAAGCTGCGCGTCGGAAGCAGCGTGAGGGGAAAAAAGTTGTTCGTTATCAAATTGACCCGGAAAAATGTATTCAGTGTATGCTTTGTGTTACGCGCTTTAATTGTATTGCCTTATCGAAGCTTGCAGATGGTATGTCTATAGATGATACTTGCGTTGGCTGTGGCGTATGTGCACAAATATGTCCCAATAAAGCTATTATGCCAATCAGTGATGGGGGGGTATAGGACTGTGAAATTAGAAGAGTTTAATCTAATTGTAGCCGGTGTTGGCGGTCAGGGAAATATCCGCGCGGCAAAGTATCTTGCTGATGTTGCTATTCGTTGCGGGAAGGATGTAATAGTGGGTGAAACATTTGGTGCCTCCCAGCGGGGAGGATCTGTGAGGAGCCATATTCGTATAGGTAAAAATGCCAGATCTCCTCAGGTTCCCCAAAAGAAATGCAATGTGATCTTGGGGTTTGAACCCCTGGAATCCTTACAATGTTGTCTGGATTATTTAGAGCCTAATGGCGTAGCAATTGTGAACGTACAACCGGTTTATAGCACTGAAGTTAAAACTGGAAAAAAACCGTACCCGTCTTTAGATACGCTACAGGATTATTTTGCCCGGATCACTAACAGAGTCCTTTATTTAAATGCTACTGCGGCTGCGGAAGAGCTTGGCAATACAATGGTCATGAATACCATCATGTTAGGTGCATTAGATGCTACAGGAGTCTTTCCGGCACCCAGAGGATTATTAAAAGAAATTGTCGTGGCGGGAAGCCCTAAAGCCTTTAGGGAATTGAATGAGAAGGCTTTTGATAAAGGGGTTGAGTTGGGACAGGCACGGCTATTCAGTTAATAACTGACAAATTGAAAAAACTACATTGGTGTATAGGGGTAGAGGCTAAACCTTAAACCTGCCCCCTTGTAGTTCCAATTCGATATTTGAAGGCCGGATATGAGGTGCAGGCTATAATTAGCATGTTAGCCGGGGGCGCACAGGTAGCGGTATTTACTGCCGGCAGGGGAACTCCGGTTGGGCGTACCAATAGCTCCGGTTATTAAGGGTCACAGGAAATAGAACTGCAAATGAAAAAATGCGCGAGAATATTGACGTCTATGTCGGTGAAATGATTTATGGCGAAAGCTCCCTAGAAGAGGAAGGAGAAAAGGGTTTACGATCAGATAATTGCTGTGCCAATGGACAGTTAACTTGCTCAGAAAAACTGGGGCACAGGGAGTTTGGTGTCTGGCGGACAATAATGACTATTTGATTCTTAGCGGAACTTTGTTATTAATACTTTCCGGAAGGGTTTAGGTATCTTAGTTGGCAGGAAATTGACCATGAAATAACGAAGTATATATGCAAGTTAATTATAATTGAAATATTTTGTATTTCCTTATTTCATGGTCTTTGCAATGAAGTACTATGTAGATCAATTATGAATTTATGGCATTCAATTTATTGGCTTTGGTGTTATTCCAATTCACTTAGGAGGAGGTGTTAGTTTAGTACTGAAGTTATCAACATTCCCCAACTATGGTTGAGGATTATTAAAAGAGGTGAGGAGATGAAAAATGAATACATTTTCGTAGATACCGGCGAGCAGGATGTTGCAGTAATTACAATTGATAGGCCTCCGGTGAATGCTCTCAATTCTGTAGCATATGCAGAATTGTACAACGCATTTTATAATCTGGGTCTAGATGACAGTGTTAAAGTAGTGGTTATTACCGGTGCAGGAGAGAAAGCTTTTGTTGCAGGTGCTGATGTGAGAGAGTTTCTCAATTTCAATAGCGAAAACGGTGCGCTATATACAAGAAATAATCAATATATAAGGGAATTCATCCGTAAGTATAACAAGCCTGTAATATGTGCGGTAAACGGCTGGGCTTTTGGCGGTGGGCTTGCTTTAGCGCTCATGTGTGACATTAGGTTTGCTTGTCCGGAAGCTAAGTTTAATCTCGGAGAAATAAACATGGGTATTTTAGGTGCAACTCAGTATATTGCGGGGGTGACTCATTCTGGTATGGCAAGGCTGTTAGTCTATGGTGAAACCATCAATGCAGAGGAAGCCTTAAGGGCAGGTATAATTGATAAAATAGTACCTAGGGATGAACTATTGACTGAAAGTGTTGCATTGGCTAAAAGAATTGCGTCTAAACCTCCGCTTGCCTTAAAATATGCCAAACAATGTATGATTAAGAGTGAAGAGGTATTGCTGGAAGAGGGGCTGGTTTTTGAAGAAGCAGTATTAAAGGTGTTATGGGGTTCTGAGGACAAAAATGAAGCTGTTTCCGCATTTTTGGAAAAGAGGAAGCCTGTCTTTAAGAATAAATAAAATGGCTCTAATAATAAAAAAAGTGAGGTTATAAGCATGGGCAAGATTGTTATAGCAAGTGCTGTGAGAACGGCAGGGGGGAAATTCAATGGCAGTTTGGCAAGTTTTACTGCTGTTGACTTAGGTGCTGCGGTAATCAAAGAAGCGGTAACCAGAGCTGGTATTACTGGAAATGATGTTGATGAGGTAATTATGGGTAACGGCTGGCAGGCCGGGGTAGGTCCAAATCCGGCCCGCCTTTGTGCAGTTAATGCCGGCTTACCTGATACTGTGCCTGCATTTACTGTCAATATTAGATGTGGTTCATCTCTGCGAGCCGCACAATTAGGGGTACAAGCAATAAAAGCGGGGGATGCAGAGGTTGTTGTGGCCGGCGGAACAGAATCCAGTTCTAATGTACCGTATGTTTTGCCTGGCTTAAGATGGGGTAAAAGGATGGGAGACGAAAAGGCATTTGATCTACTCCATAAAGATGGTTTTATGTGTCCATTGGCAGGGATGTTGATGGGGCAAACTGCGGAAATTTTAGCCAAGGAGTATAATATTTCCCGGCAAGAACAAGATGAGTTCGCCTTAAATAGTCATAATAAGGCTTTAGCTGTAGCAGCAAAGGGTTTATTTCAGAAGGAAGTATTACCTATAGAAGTAAAAGAAAAAAAATCTGTGAGAACTTTTGCTGAGGAAGAAATTGCCCGCGAAACATCCTTGGAAAAATTGGCAAAGCTGCCACCGGTATTTGAAAAGGAGGGGACAGTTACTGCCGGAAACAGTTGTGCTCTTTGTGATGGCGCATCTGCAGTAGTAATCATGACAGAAGAAAAGGCGAAGGAATTAGGGGTTACTCCCATGGCAGTAATTCGTTCTTATTCTTATGTAGCACTTGATCCGAAACATATGGGACTAGGACCGGCAATTGCAATTCCGCAGGCACTGGCGAGAGCGGGATTGCAGCTGGCTGATATGGATTTAATTGAGGTAAATGAAGCTTTTGCTGTTCAGGTTTTAGCCTGTGAACGGGAACTTAAATGGGATCCGGAAAAGCTAAATGTTCACGGCGGTGCCATCGCTTTAGGACATCCGGTAGGTGCGACCGGGGCAAAGATTTTAACAACATTGTTGTATGCATTGGAAACTTATGATCAGACACTGGGTTTAGTTAGCCTCTGTATCGGTGGCGGCCAGGGTGTAGCAATGGTAGTTGAGAGGTTAAATTAAAGGGAGAGGGGATTGTCTGATGGAACAGAAAAAAATATTTGTCCTTGGAGCCGGAGTGATGGGTCGAGGTATTGCTCAGGTAGCGGCTCAGTCTGGTTTCCAGGTATATTTATCAGATGTCAATATTTCTATAGTTGAAAATAGTATTGCCATGGTTAAGAGTCAATTGGATAAGCGGGTGCAAAAGGGTAAGATGGAGGCGGAGGAAGCAGCAGCGATTTTAGCCCGGATCACACCTTGCGAAGATTTAACTCTATGCGGTGAAGCAGATTTGATAATTGAGGCGGTCGTTGAAGATGTAAAGATAAAACAGTCTGTCTTTGAAAAGTTGGAAGAAGCTGCTTCACCTACTGCTATTTTGGCGTCTAATACTACTTCTTGTTCGATTACGGAAATAGCTTCCGCCACTAAGAACCCGGAACGGGTAATTGGTATGCACTTTTTTAACCCGGCAGTTGTGATGCCGTTAGTGGAGATTATGCCTGGTCTGCTTACAGCAGGTGCTACTGTAGAAGAGACCAAGAAATATGCGGCAGCAATGAAAAAAGATCCGGTAGTGACAAACAGGGAAGGGCCGGCTGGAGTTGCAAGTCGTATATTGGCAGGGTTGCTAAATGAAGCGGTATGGGTTTTGCATGAAGGGATTGCCACTGTAGATGCTATCGATAAAGCGATGGTTTTGGGATGCAATCATAAAATGGGTCCCTTTGCGCTCATGGATCTAATTGGTATTGATGTGCATTTGGCAAAAACCAAGATGCTATATGCAAAAACTGGCGATGCAAGATATAGGCCTTGCTTTTTATTGGAGCAAATGGTTGCAGCGGGTATTTTAGGTAAGAAAGCGGGTAAGGGATTTTATGACTATTCCCAAGATCCTCCGACACCTCTGCAAGTAATTAGAACACAGGGGTAGTTGTGGGGTAAATACTAACCAAAGGGGATGCTCCAATGGGTGAATATTTTAAGTATGAAAAAGAAGGTAATGTAGGTTTTATTACATTAACTAGGCCGGACAAGCGTAATATCCTTAGTAATGATATGGTGGAGGAATTAGATCAAGCTGTTACCGCTATTGAGAAGGATAACTCCCTGCGGGTCTTAATTATTACAGGGAGTGGGAAGGCCTTTATGGCGGGGGCGGATATTAGCGAGCTAAAGGATCGGGATATAATTTTGGGGCGGTATCAAGCCAAAAGGCGGCAGGAAGTATTTAATAAAATTTCTGATTTACCGGTACCATCTATTGCTGCCATTAATGGTTATGCTTTAGGCGCAGGGATAGAGTTGTCTATGGCTTGCAGCATCAGAATTGCAGCAGATACTGCCAAGTTTGGCTGCCCGGAAGTTAATTTAGGGATCACACCCGGTGCCGGGGCGACGCAGAGGTTATCCCGGATAATCGGGCAGGGTAGGGCAATGTATATGATTTTAACCGGTGCGATTATTGACGCAAATGAGGCATTGAACTTTGGTTTAGTAACACACGTTGTGCCTCTGGAAGAATTAATGGATAAAGCTAAAGAAATTGCAGCTAAGCTAATGGAAAAAGGTCCATTGGCTCTGCAATATTCAAAAGAAGCTGTAAACAGATCCTTAGATCTTTCTTTGACAA
The DNA here is from genome assembly GCA_050951765.1 of bacterium. Lineage (GTDB taxonomy): Bacteria > Bacillota > DTU030 > DTU030 > JBMNJR01 > JBMNJR01. Next base: position 47,888 of record JBMNJR010000005.1, read on the forward strand.
CTGGGTTTAGTTTAGAATCATATCTACACGCATTGACTTGTACCAGCGAAGATAAGAATGAGGGAGTTACTGCCTTTTTTGAGAAACGGAAACCAGAGTTTAAGGGTAGATAACCTGAATTAGGACAAAGTCCGGGTGTTATCCCCGGTCTTTGTCGGCATTGCAAAACGCCTACAAGAATATCTAACATATTAAGATGGGGGAATATAAATCCACCTGGTTACAAGCTACCGTACTATTTGGGCAACATACATAAAAGGAAAATAGCAACCGAAAATCAAGGACAGTCCTATCGGGGAACTGTTAGTGGCAGGTGTATCAGAAATGCCAATGGCAAAAGAAAAGCGGATGGTTACACTCTTTTCCTCTGATAGTAATTGCTGCATTATTAAGGGTTTTATTCCCTATATGGCGGCAACTTGGGCTATCTTATCGATTATAGTTGCATGTTTACTTGCGAACGCATACTTGCATTAATTTGCGAAATTTTTTGGCTGGGCTCAATTATGGGGCGTAAAGTTGCAATAACCAAAACCCTGTAGGCAGATTAGTCTACAGGGTTTATAATCGTTGCTATATCATTCTTACGCTGTTACAAGTTTAAGCTGGTTAGTCCAAAGGAACCTATTCATATAAATTACCTAAATAATTATTGAATATCGAATATTAATTTACGGAGGAATTATGTAAATGTTGTCGAAATAGTAAATAGTTGCATAACTAATAACAATGGGGGTGATATATGGTTTTGGCAGGAAGCGTATCGGTTGTAGGATGACAGGATAAAGAGAAAAAGGAGGAAAAATTATGAAGAAGTTTCTTGTATTTGCCATTATGGCCATGCTGGTATTGACTGCCTGCAGTGCCCCTGCTGCCGATACAGGGGATGGGGGGGCTGAAGAAGGTTCTGAAGGTCCAAGAAATATGGTAGTAAGTATTGGTACGGGGCCTGTGGGTGGAAACTGGTTTCCCCTTGCCGCTGTTGTTTCCACAATTATCAATGAAAATGTAGAAGGCGTACGGGCAGCACCGACATTAGGCGGTGCGGTTGCAAACCTAAATCAGCTTCATTCCGGAGATCTTGAAATAGGCATGACAAACGCCCCAACAGATGTTGACGGTTGGGAAGGTCGTGAACCATTTGAGAAAGAGATGCGGGAAGCAAGAGGAATGTGGATGTGCTATCCTGAAATCCATCACGTTTTTGCCCTTAAAGATTCAGGGATTACCTCCCACGAAGATCTCAAAGGCAAAAAAGTATCGCCAATGTATAAAGGTTCAACCGGATATGTTATGAATCAAAGAATTCTAGGTGAGTACGGGATGACTACAGACGATTTTGGGCAAACAGAACTAATTGACTATTCCGGTGGGGCGGAACTTCTCAAGGACAAACATATTGATGCTTATATGATTAACACCATGGCTCCCAGTGCACCTTTTATTGATGCCTGTACTTTCCGGGAAGTTGTAATATTTGGCCCCAATGCTGAGGTAAGGAAAGCTCTGGTAGAAAAGTATCCGGATCTTACAGAGCTAACCATCCCCGGCGATACTTATCCGGGCAATCCGCAACCTACGGAAACTGTCGGATATATGTGTGGCTTTAGCTGTCATAAAGATTTGGATGAAGATGTAATCTATGAAATTGTGAAGGCCTATTGGGAAAATTATGAACAGGTGTTAACTGTTAACCCCAGTTTTTCCACCTGGATTAAACCGGAAAATGCTATCCTGGGTATGGCACTCCCCTTGCATCCCGGCGCATATAGATACTATCAGGAGCAAGGTTATGATATTCCCGACCGCTTACTGCCAATTGATTAGAGTTATCAGCCATTGAACGGGTGCAACAAGAAAGGCATGGTGATTATTTTTGGCTCTTAAAGAGACAGTATTAGGCGTTTCCGATTCCACTGATATTATAAGCAGTATTAAAAAGAGGGGTCTATTGGCTAATACGATAACAGCTGTTGCCCTGTTATTAGGTATATATCATATTTATACAACCTTTGCTGGCTGCCCAAATGAGCAACTTCATCGTGGTATACATGTTTATACAGTGCTTTTACTCATATTTTTAGTTACTTACAATAAGAAAAATGCATGGTGGTACCGTGCAATAAGCTTGTTTGGGATATTTGCATCATTAGGATTGCAGTTTTTTATCTGGAACCAGTACCAAGTAATTCCGGAAAGATTAGGAGCTGCTACGCAATTGGATCTTATCCTGGGAGCAATTTCTGTGTTCTTAGTGTTGGAGGCAACGCGGAGGATAATCGGCCCGCCAATGGCTATTTTAGCATTAGTATTCCTAGCATATACGCGGTATGGTAAATACTTTCCGGGGGAAATCCAGCATCGTGGTTATTCGTGGGCATCAATATTCGATTTACAGTTTCTCTCTTTAAATGGTATTTTTACGGTGCCTGTAGCAACTGCGGCAACTTATATTATCATTTTCCTAATTTTTGCTGGGTTTTTGGAAAAATCCGGTGCTCTAGAGGCTTTTATGAATTTAGCATTAAAACTGGCCGGAAAAACAATTGGTGGCCCTGCCAAAGTTGCGGTAATTGCAAGTGGCTTAATGGGAATGGCCAGCGGCGCAGCGGCGGCAAATGTGGTGGTTACCGGGAATATCTCAATTCCATTAATGAAACGATTGGGGTATGATAAGAACTTTGCCGGGGCTGTGGAAGCATGTGCTTCTTCAGGGGGCCAATTCATGCCCCCGATTATGGGTGCTGCTGCTTTTATTATCGCAGCTACACTATCGATCCCATATCTCGATGTGTGTAAGCATGCAGCAATCCCAGCAACATTTTGGTTTGTGGCTTGTTATTTGGTCGTTCATTTCGAAGCACAGCGCCTTAATCTAAAGCCCTTAACAGATGAATATATCCCCTCAACTGAAACAGTATTAAGAGGATTATATTTGTTCATCCCAATATTTGTGTTAGTCATCACCCTTGCCCTTGGATATACGCCTATGCGTGCCGGGGGAATGGCATTGTTATGCTTGTTTGTATTAACATTTGTCCGTAAGGAGACTCGTTTTAATTTAGTGGGCTTGGTTGATGCGCTGGAATATAGTATTCGGGGAGCTTTATCTGTATCAATTGCCTGTGCCTGTGCCGGTGTGATCATCGGTTGTGTGATGCAAACAGGGCTTGGTTTCTATCTCTCCGCTGCATTGGTCAAGATGAGTGGCGGCAGCCTCTGGGTGCTGATGATCCTCGTGGTAATTGCGTCACTGGTGCTAGGTATGGGGATGGTTACTGTAGGCGCTTATATTATCGTATCTACATTGGTTTCACCTGCCATGGTGCAAATGGGGGTACCGATGATTGCCGCTCATTTATTTCCATTCTATTTTGCCATTATTTCAGCTATAACTCCACCGGTTGCAATCGCTTCGTATACGGCAGCAGGTCTGGCTGGAGCTAACCCTTGGAATACCGGCGTAATGGGTATGAGGCTGGCTATACCAGCCCTGATCATACCATTCATTTTTGTCTTCCAACCTGGATTGCTCTTAATTGGCAGTTTGCAGAGCATAATTATGACAGTGTTTTCAACTTTATTTGCGGTAATTGCATTGTCAGCTTTTGTCATCGGTTATTTTGGTAAAGAACTGAATATAGTAAAGAGGATAATATTATTAATAGCTGCTATTTTACTAATTTTCCCCCAGGTACTGCCTACTGTTGTTGGGTTCGCAATTGTGGCAGCAATGTATTTAATGCACCGGGTTAGTCCATCAAGTGCTGTTAGAAGTGATGTGGCAAAATAAATTATTGAAAGAAGCATATGGATGTGGCTTGTTGAAAAAAGTAGCGTTCTTACAAGTACAAGGTTGTTGAATTATTAAACCATATAGAGCGACTGAGGATAGATTGATTATTACGGGAACGTTTTGGTTATAAATTACCAAAACGTTCCCTTTATTATTTAAGTTTTTTTGATATGATGGGTATTGTATAAGATGAAATAAGCGGATAGACATTTGGAACTCTTCCTGAAGGGGATAAATGCATACAAAATGGCGAATGTCATTTCATGTCTATACCTACAACATATTGTTATCATAGCAGGTAATAGAGCCACAAATTTTCAGATAAGCATCTACCAAATACTCATTAAGGAGGCAAAGATATGGCACATCACACAGATGTCCTGGTTATCGGAGCTGGAGTAATCGGTACGGCCGTAGCCTATAACCTGGCCAAAGAAGGTATCGAAGTATTAGTTGTGGAGAGGGACGGAATTGGCGAGGGCACATCCGGAGCCTGTGACGGTTTCGTCATCTTGCAGTCAAAGAGTCCGGGCATTCATTTAGAGTTGGCGATGGAAAGCGCCAAGTTATATACCAATTTAGCCGAAGAATTAGAATATCACATTCATTACAAACGCCCGGGCGGGTTGATCTTAATCGAAACCCCGGAGCAATTGGCAGTGATGCGGGAAGTAGTGGCAAAACAAAAGCGCTCCGGCTTGGAAGTTGAACTAATCGGAGGGGACGAAGCCCGCAAGTTTGCGCCTTACGTTCCGGGCCAACAGGAGAAAAAATCAGGAGAGGATTAGCGAAGTTGCGGGCAAAGGAGGATGAAGCGCATGCTTGAACAAACAGGTTGCCCAACACCGGAAGAATTAAATAAAATCATTCCCCCAGAGGAAAGAAGAAATCGTGGTCCGGTAGCCATATTTGAATGCTTTCAAAAGATTCCCTGCAATCCCTGTTATACCGCTTGCAGAGTAGGGGCAGTCAAACCCTTTGCCGATATTAACGACTTGCCCAGCGTAGATCATGAAAAATGCACCGGCTGCGGCTTATGTGTGGCTGCCTGTCCCGGTTTAGCCATCGTAGTGGTAGATGAAACCTATTCCCCCACCGAAGCCTTGCTTAAACTCCCATACGAATACTTACCGGTTCCGGAGGTTAACTCCCAAGTACAGCTTCTCAACCGGGAAGGTCAAATAATTGGGCAAGGGCGAGTTGTCCAAATCTTAGACTTAAAAAACAAAACCTTGGTAGTAAGCGTGGCGGTACCGAAGGCCTTGGCTTTAGATGCGCGCGGCATTAAAGTTACGGCACCGGAAGAAAAAGCCGATGACCATTGGCTGCCTGGAGGTGAAGAAAAAGGACTCAGCATAATCTGTCGCTGTGAAGATATAAGCCAGGAAAAAGTGCAAGAGCTATTGGCCGCCGGTTTAACCACAGCAACCGAGCTAAAGCACCATGCCCGGCTTACCATGGGCCCTTGCCAAGGAAAGACCTGTCTTCCTTTAACATTACAAGAAATAGCCAAAGCTACCGGAGAGCCTATGGAAGAATTAGAGCCGCCAACACAGCGCCAACCGGTAAAACCGGTTAAATTGCGCTCTTTGGCCGGCAGGGGGGAATAATATGAAACACCAGTGCCATGCCATTTGGTTGGCACTGGTGTTCTGTATCAAGCGTATGATTATGATAGAAGTCGCTTTGTTGTACTTCAGGTTGGGGTAGATACCGGCATAGTATTTTATTGGTGGGTAGCTTGTTGAATATTTAGTATAGGGGCACACAAGTAGGAAAAGTAGTTTATAAATAAAGCGGGGAGTGATTGGTATGCTAGGTATTGTCCGGGGCGGGAAAAATTATTATGGCCTGGCCATAGGGATCCTAATGCTAGAGACTAAATTTCCTCGGATACCGGGAGAACTGGGCAATGCAACTACCTGGAATTTCCCTGTCTTGTACAAGGTGGTTAAGGGTGCATCGCCGCAACGGGTAGTAAGAGAAAATGATCCATCTCTGTTAGAACCTTTTTTAGAAGCGGCACGGGAGTTAGAGCGGGAAGGGGTCAGAGCGATAACCACCAGCTGCGGTTTTTTGGCCATGTTTCAAAAAGAAATGGCAGCTGCGGTTAATATTCCAGTTTTTACATCTACATTATTGATGGTGCCGCTTGTCCACAAGATGCTGCGCCCCGAGCAAAAGGTGGGAATAATTACCGTAAATAGCCAGACCTTGGATCCGATAGACATATGCAAGGTGCCGGCGTGCCGGCGATATTCCTGTTGTGATTACCGGGTTAGAATCAGAGATAGAATTTGTTAGTGCAATGTTGGATAATCGATTAGAGCTTGATGTTGATCTGGCGAGGGAAGAACACATTCGGGTTGCCCGGCGGCTGGTGGCCGAAAACCCTGATGTGGGCGCCATTGTTTTAGAGTGCACTAATATGCCGCCCTATGCCCGGGATATTCAGGCAGCAACCGGTTTGCCTGTATTTGATATTGTTACCCTTGTGAATATGGTGTATCATTCTGTGGTAAAACCGTGCTATAGTGGTATTATGTAGTTTTAAATGGTGATGCCGGGGGGTAGCTTGGCTTTTAATTAAGTGCGCTCAACACAGGCCGTAGCACGGAGAAAGTCCGCTGTGTGGGACCCCAATTACCGGTAAAAAATAAAGGCAAGGTGTTCTCATCGCCGGTTGGAATCTGAAGGAAGCAGAAAGCAGAATTCCCACCCGAGTATATTAATTACATTAGAAGCCGCAAGATTACAGAAAGTAGATTAAGAAGTAAAACCTTAAAAACTTTTGTGGTCATAAATTTCTTGGGAACGTTTGGGTATACATTCTTCAAACGTTTCCTAGTTTATATTATTTTATTTAAAACTGGGCATATATAGAAATTAATATTTTAATGTAACGGAATAATTGCAAGTGATAGAGTTTTAACCGAATATAATGAAAATAAAATAAATTACTTATTTTCAGGCAGGAAAATATTAATTTATAGAGTATTTTAAATATAGATATGGTAGTGTACAAAAACAAAAGGGGGTATGGTGATGAGGAAGTTTTTCATGCTGGCGCTGGTAATGGTTGTGGGTTTTTCTCTGGTGCTTACCGGGTGTGCCGGAGATAAAGCGCCAGAAGCCTCAGGTGGTGAAAGTTCCGGGGATGAGAGGTTGCAGCTTACATTTTATACCGGTCCTATGGGTGGTAGTTGGGTTCCATTGGGCGGCGCCTTAGCCGCAGCGTGGCGGGAAGATGTTGGCTTTAGCACCGACATTGTTCCTGGTGGTGGCATGCTTAACATTACAGCAGTAGAGAAGGGTGACGCAGATATCGGTTTTTTGAATTCCGTTTCCGGTGGTGATGCTTGGAATGGAGTAGCACCTTTTGATGGCGAACATCGCAAGCAAGCGGCAATAGCCAACCTTTATGCCCAGTATTGGCAAGCTGTTGCACTACCGCCGATTGAGTCATATGGTGATTTGGCGGGTAAAGTGCTGGGGCCTAGCCCTCGCGGCCATACCGGAGAACAGATGAGTGAACGTATTTTAGGTGCTTACAATCTGACCTATGACGATTTGGCAGGAGTTGAATTTTTAAGCTACGCAGATACTGTTTCAGGTATGCGCGATGGGCATATTCATGCTATGAGTATCGGAACTACTGTTCCCGCTCCGTCTATTACAGAAATTGCCACAGCTCGTGATATTAACTTTATTAGCTTAGAGGAAGATGTAATAAAATATATGGAAGAAACATACCCTGGTGTTGTACGGTTGGTAATACCTGCCGGGACTTACCCTGGTCAAACTGAAGATCAAATTACAGTTGGCTGGAACGCAGTATTATTCTGTTCAATTGATATAGATGAAGAAATAGTATACCAGATGACTAAATCTGTTTTTGAGCGAAAAAGTGATCTAATTGCCGTTGTATCCGCTCTGGAGGAGCTGTCTTTAGAGACTTGGTCTGGTACCGGTGTGCCTTTACATCCAGGTGCTGCCCGTTACTATGAGGAACAAGGTGTTGATATTCAGGACAGTTGGATCCATCCAGGAGCATAATAGGAAAAGCGTTCATATATCACAACACAGAGTGCTACGTTTGCACTCTGTGTTGTGATATAATATCTAATTTATAATAGTTAGTTAAGCGGATGATTGAATATTGTATGTTTTATATAATAACATATTCGCTTTAATAAAGAAGGAGTGATGAATTTAATCCCATGACTAAAGAAATTAATACCAAAATCACAAAAGAAGATTTGCTCAAAATTGAAGAAGAAGTAGAAAGCTCTCGCTATCGTATTCTTCCACGATTTTTGCACATTTTTGCCCGCTGGTGGGCAGTCGCTTTTTCGGCCTTTCATTTGTATACTTCCATGTTCGGCACTAAACCGGCCTGGGTTCAGCGATATACGCATCTATTATTTGCCTTTGTCCTGGTTTTCCTCCTATTTCCCGGCCAGTGAATAAGCTAAAGCAGCGAAAGAGAATGCCATTTCTACGATATACTGCTAATTATTCTGGCAGTTGTTTCTTTGGGATATCCCATTGTAGACGAGTCGCTGCAAATGCGTTGGGAATATGTTGACCCCCTGGCAATATGGCAGATGGTTTTGGGAGTAATCGCCGTGCTGCTAGTTATGGAAGGATGCCCGCCGTTCCTTGGGGCCGCAGTTGCCAGCTTTGGCAGCTCCTATTCCTTGGTTTACATGTTCTTTGGTGAGTGTGATTCCGGGGCAATTAGGTCACCGCGGGTTTCGCTTCATGGTCATCATTGACCAGCTGTACACCCATACTGAGGGTATAATCGGGATTCCGGTTTCAGTGTCGGCAAGCTATATAATTCTCTTTATTCTCTTTGGTTCTTTCTTATCCAAATCCGGCGTGGGCGAATTTTTTATGAACTTTGGGCGGGCAGTTGCCGGTGGCGCCCGGGGCGGGGCAGCTAAGGTAGCGGTAGTATCCAGCGCTTTGCTCGGCACCATATCCGGCAGTGCTGCTGCCAACGTAGTTACTACCGGATCCTTCACCATTCCGATGATGAAGAAACTAGGGTATAAGGACTACTTTGCCGGAGCAGTGGAAGCGGCAGCCTCCTGCGCCGGCCAGATCATGCCCCCGATCATGGGTGCGGCAGCCTTTGTTATGGCTGAGTTTACCGGTATTCCCTATCACGAAATTGCAGCCTGCCGCAGCAATCCCGGCCGTTCTTATATTTTGCAACCGTCTTTTGGGTTATTGACTTCGAAGCGATCAAGACAGGACTAAAGCCGTTACCAAAGGATCAGATCCCTGTTTTGAAGGATGTATTACTAAAGCAAGGGCATTTAGGCCTCCCCGTAGCGATAGATCATCTTTCTTTTTGTCCGAGGCTATTCGCCCATGTTCGTCGGGTATTGGGCGATTATTTCCACGGTGGTGCTGAGTTGGTTTAAGAAAGAGACTCAGCATGTATCCGAGAGGATATTTTAGCAGGCTATGGAGAGCGGTGCGAAAACCGCAGCTCCCATTGCTGCAGCTACAGCCTGTGCCGGGATCATTATCGGTGTGGTCGGGACTGACCGGGTTGGGTCTGAAGTTTTCCCAGATTGATTATCTTATCTGTCCATGGGTCAACTAGTGGCTTGCCCTCTTCTTCACAATGGTGGCGGGAATCATCCTGGGGATGGGTTTACCTACAACCCCGGCTTATATTATGCAGGCAGCCTTGATTGTGCCGGCCTTGATTAATTATGGCATCCCCAAAATGGCTGCCCACTTATTCGCAGTCTATTTTGCCGCAATCTCAGCAATCACTCCCCCAGTGGCCATCGCAGCTTTTGCTGCAGCCGGTGTTGCCGGGTCAAACAGTATGAAGACAGGTTGGGACAGCAATGCGTTTAGGGGCGGCAGCCTATATTGTACCCTTTATGTTCGCGTATGGGCCGGCATTAGTCTTAATAGGTGAAACTTGGCAAATCATATTGGCTTTTATGACGGCTTTAATCGGCTGTTACTGTCTTGCTTCAACTCTGCAGGGGTATATGCACACGAGGTTATTGGCATGGCAGCGGGTGTTGTTGGCAGGTGCGGCACTGGTGTTGATTCAACCCGGTTGGCAAACTGACATTATTGGCATAATCATTCTTATAACCGTGTATTATCTCCAAAAACAGCAGCTGAAGCGGGAAACATTAGGAAGGGTTACTGCTATTACTTAGAAGTAATATATAATGAAAGATAATTATCATGTAAAAAGGGTGTGGCTTTAAGTACATCACCCTTTTTACATATTTAGTATGCAATCCTGTGGCTTATTGTTAAATAGTTCTTGTTATTTTTGTGCATAGTTAATGCAATTTTTAACAGTACTGCATCTTCAAAACAGCGAGGATCTAAGCCGGTTAAAGTTTTAATTTTATCTAATCGGTAAAGTAAGGTATTGCGGTGTAGATAAAGACTCCTAGCTGCTTGGGAAATGTTTAGATTATCAGTTAGAACCTGTTCGAGAGTCTTAATTAATTCGGTGCCATAATTACTGGTCACTAAAGGGCCAAGAACTGAAAGGTAGAATCCTTGCCGGGTGGTTTCATGGATATTATTTAATATTGGTTCCAGGCTCGTGTAAGAAATTAGGCTAGTGCCGACATTGCTATTGTGCAAAGACACTAATATTACCTCCTAAATTAATAGATTTATTTCATTCTATAAAATTGTATTAATAAAAATACCATACTAAATAACTAATTAGTAAAATAATTTTGAATAATTATTTTAATTTTCTCTACGGCTATCGATTATTCCTGCTGCTTCCAAGACAAAATCGTTATAGCTTTTGTTTATTTTAAACAAAAGGTTTTTTTTATTTCTAAGAGAAATTATATTCTATAATTAAAAAATTTTATGTAAAATATCCATTTAGAAGAAAGACCAACTATTAAAAGTCAAATAAAATATGTAAAAAAACTATAAATGAGATCCAACTAAAAACAGGCATCACAAAAAGGCTTGTATTATTACAAACCTGAAACAATATATAATTACATGGAATTAAGCTTTGGGCACATAAGGTTGGTTATTCTTTAGGACAGCATAAATGATATTACACATTTTTCTAGAAACTGCACCAACACAGGTAAGATGATGTTTACCTTCTGCCCGCTTTTTTTGATAGAAAGCGCTTAATACAGGGTCTTTAAAAGAAGCAATCAAGGCAGCCTGAAAAATGGCTTTACGTAAATATGGTGAACCGCGTTTGCTCATAACATTATGTGTAGATTCGTATTCACCGGATTTACTAACTGAAGCATCAATACCTGCAAATGCTACCAGTTTTCTGGGGCTGTTAAACTTAGATATGTCACCGATTTCACCGATAATCGTAGCGCCAGTGACGTTTCCAATACCAGTTATGGTTGTTATGGGAGAGCCTAGTTTCTCCATCAGACGGTTGATTTCGCGTTCTGTATCCTTTACTTGCTGTTCAATAAAAGAAATCTGCTCAATTAAAGCCCTTAGTTGAAAGGAAAAACTGTCTTTGGCAAAGGTGATGCCAAAAGAATTAGAAGCAGCAGATTTAAGTTGCTTTGCTTTTTCAGCACCAACCTTTTGGCGACTTAGCTGTGTAAGCAGTTGTGCCAAAGCATCTGCTGAAACGGATTCAAAATCAATTGGTGAAGAAAACTGGCATAGAATCTCCTTTGAGGTCTTACCAAAAATGTTTGAAAATATGTATTGATATTCAGGAAACACCTGATCAAGGACACAGACCACCTTGCGCTTTAAATCACTGATAGACTCCACCAGATAGGAACGGAAACGGGTCAAGTTACGGAGGGAAAAAATATCCTCGTCAGAAAGGCGGGTTTCCACAAACTGTCCGTAGCGGATTAAATCAGCAATGAGGATAGAATCAATGATGTCGTTCTTGCGTTTTCTAATCTCAACACCTTTGCGCCAGCCATCGGTCTGTATGGGGTTAATAACATGAATCAGGAAACCTTTACCATAGAGAAATGAGTAAACAGAAAGCCAATAATGGCCAGTAGCTTCCATGCCAATCTCAAAATCGGCAGTGTTGGAAGAATAAGAGGAAAGCTTAGATAAGAGAGCGTCTGCACCATCAGAAGTGTTTGAAAAAGAAAAAGCCTTAAAAATTATTTTCCCACTGTCATCCATCATAGAAGCTACATGATTATTTTTTCCAATATCAATACCAACAAAAAACATAAATACACCTCAAACAAATTATTTTAGATTGGGAGTCCACTCATCTAATAAGCGTCACTACCTTGTGTTAAATACGGAGAGAAGCCAAACTGGCAACCAACATCCAACTCATACGCGAACTGCTTATTAGAGAGAGGTATCAGTCTTTCAAGTACGAGCATAAAAGCTCAAGGAGGCAACGATAATTCTCTCAATCTAATAAGACAATTATCTCCTGACAGATAGAAGATGTAAAGAATAGGTTTATAGGTTTTCCTAATAAATAACCTAAATACATTATACAAGGAGGTAGAACTAGATTTATTAAGATTAGCTTATTCTATGAAGGGAGGAATTTTTTTGAGCGTACATAGTACAAAAGGACTTGATCCTCATTTGGGAGATATTTTTTCTGGTGCTATGGTTGTATTATTAGGCTTAGTGCTTCGTTTTTGGGCTATACCTCGCTATATAAAGTATAATATTAAAGTGGCTGTATTAGCCCCAGAATCTTTTCCGGCAGCGTTTTCGCTAATGCTGATTTTGCTAGGCGTAATTCTACTGACGCAAGGGTGGTTGCAATATCGTACAAAAAAATTAGTTCATAAAGCGGAAGGACAAAGTTCTGAATTAAAGAAAATTACAATGAAACCGGTTTCTTTTGTTGTATTACTTGTTGCTTTTATTTATGTAAATTTATTATACCCCATCGGTTATCCTCTTGCCACCGTATTGTTAATTGTTGTGCTATTTAAGTTCTTGGGGGGGAAAGAAAATGTGGCAAGGAATATTGTTGGGCATCTGTACCAGCGCAGCTACTTGGTGGTTTTTCCGGATTTATCTTATGGTAGCTTTACCAAGCGGACGGATTTGGTAGGAGGTGAGTGTTTATGGGCGAAATACTAAGTCGACTAGTCGTTGGTTTCGGTTTAGTAATGGCAATACAACCTATTTTGATGATCTTTTTTGGGGTAACATTAGGTATTATATTGGGTGCCTTGCCAGGTCTTACGGCAACTATGGGGGTCGCGATTTTAATGCCTCTTACCTTTTTTATGGAGCCTATACCGGGAATATCATTTCTTTTGGGAGTTTATTGCGGCGGCATCTATGGCGGTTCCATTACTGCAATCCTGATTAAAACTCCGGGGACGCCTTCTGCGGCAGCCACTTTGTTGGATGGTTATCCATTAGCCCAAAAGGGTCAAGCATTAAAGGCATTGGAAATGGCACTTTATGCTTCGGTGATTTCCGGTTTAATTAGTTCGTTTATGTTAATTTTTGTAGCCCCACCTCTTGCAAGTATTGCTTTGCGTTTTGGACCTCCAGAATACTTCGCCTTGGGTTTATTCGGCCTTACAATTGTAGCGACTGTATCCGGTAAGGAACTTGTGAAGGGGCTTATTGCAGCCAGCATAGGTTTACTTTTTTCCTTTATCGGACTTGATCCTATTGCCGGTAGTCCGAGATTGACCTTCGGGATTGTAAATTTACAAAGTGGTATAGAATTAATCCCTGCATTGATTGGGCTATTTGCGGTGGGTGAGGTTATGGTCCAAACCGAACAATCCTGGGCGAAAGCTGTGCACGCTATTAAAGTTACCGGAGAAAGGCTAAAACTACAAGAATTAAGAGAATGCATGTTTACAATTATACGCAGTAGTCTTATTGGGACGTTCATTGGGGCAGTACCTGGAACAGGAGCTGGTGTATCTGCCTTTGTCAGTTATAATGAAGCACATAGAACTTCAAAACGCCGGAAGGAGTTTGGGGAAGGCTGCTTGGAGGGGGTTGCTGCAGCTGAAGCAGGGAATAATGGTGTAACCGGGGCCACTTTGATTCCATTACTTACATTGGGTATACCTGGCGATTCGGTTACTGCAGTATTATTAGGGGCGCTAATGGTTCAAGGCTTGACACCAGGTCCGATGATTTTTCAAAAATCAGGAGATATTATTTTTGGCATCTTTGCTGGGCTGATACTTTGCAACATTGTTATGCTGATTGTGGGGTATTTGGGCGTTAAAATCTTTTATAAGGTAACGGCGGTGCAACCTTATTTGCTTTACCCTGTGATATTCGCCTTGTGTTCAGTTGGTGCTTTTGCCGTAAATACTCGTTTGTCTGATGTCTATATTATGCTTTTTTTTGGTTTGTTAGGTTATGTTATGCAAAAGTTTGGTTTTCCAACAGCTCCGGTTTTACTGGCTCTCATTTTAGGGCCCTTAACGGAATCTAATTTACGGCGGGGCTTAGTTGCCACGCGAGGTAATATAGCGGCATTTTTATTCCGACCGTTAACGATGGTGTTTTTATTGATCAGTGTTGCCTCCATAGTATTCTTTATCGCAAGAGAGGCATTAGAAGCAAGAAAAATTGGAAGGCAGGCGCAAAAGCAAGCTAATTAATTCAAATAAAGTTAATTAGCTTAAATTACAATGGGAGGTGATCGGAGAACAGGCATAGGCAGGCCTGTTCTCCTATGTAGAAATGAAAAAAAGTATTATTGACTGAACCGATTCGGCCACAAGGGATGAAATTGTTGCAAAAAGAAGTGGAGCTTGTCATTGCTCCCGACCGTAGCGAAGAAACTATTTTGGATCTCATTGGTGAATTTGATGGGGTAATAACTAGAACTACCAAGATTACCAGGGAAATGATGGAGAGGTCGGCAAGATTGAAGGTTATAGGGCGCCATGGTGCCGGATTAGATTTAGTGGATATGGATGCTGCCTCTGAGCATGGTATTTGTGTAGTACATACACCAGGCGCGAACGCACGATCTGTTGCAGAGTTTGTTGTCGCCATGATGCTTGCTTTATCGCGTTATTTAATTCCTGCTGATTATGCGCAAAGAGTAGAACGACAGTTCAAGAGACGTGACCAGTTTCTTGGTCATGATCTGCAGAATAAAACATTGGGTATTATTGGTATGGGGCGAGTAGGTCGAGAGGTTGCTAAAATATGCCGTGGCGGTTTTGATATGCGGATATTGGGTTTTGACCCGTGGGTAACAAAAGAAGATTTAGCAAGTATAGGTGCAGAAAAAGTGGAGACCGTTGAAGATATCTTGAAAAATTCTGATTTTGTTTCTTTAAATTGCCCTCTAACCGCAGATAATAGAGGTTTTGATTAATAAGGACAGATTAGCTTTGATGAAACCAACAGCATATTTGATTAACTGTGCGCGAGGGCCTATTGTTGATGAGTCAGCTTTGGTTGCCGCATTGAAAGAGGGACAAATTGCCGGTGCTGCCCTTGATGTATTTGAAGATGAACCACCACGGGAAGATAGTCCTATCTTTGATTTACCTAATGTAATTGCCACTCCCCATATGGCTGCTTTTGCATATGAGAGTATAGACAATATGTCTCAGGTTGTCGCTACAGAATTACTAAAAATACTTAGGGGAGAGCGTCCTTTATATTTAGCTAATGCGATTGTATGGGAGAAAAGGAGGGGCTCAATAGAAAATAAACATAAAATAATGAGGAGGATTATTAGTAATATTAAAAAATTTAGAAAGGAGTGTAGTAACTTGAATGGAGATTATAAAAGGGCTCGTTTGCTCCAAGGGAATGAAGCTTGTGCTGAAGCAGCGTTAGCAGCCGGTGTCAATTTTTTTGCCGGTTACCCGATTACACCGGCTACAGAAATTGCCGAAATTTTATCGCGACGCCTGCCGGAAACCGGAGGCAAATTTATTCAAATGGAGGATGAATTAGCTTGTATGGGCGCTGTTATTGGCGCATCTTTAGTAGGCGCAAAAGCAATGACTGCAAGTAGCGGCCCCGGGTTTAGTTTGTTTCAAGAGAACTTAGGTTATGCAGCAATGGTTGAAGCACCTTGTGTTATTGTTTTAGTGCAAAGAGGTGGTCCCTCCACAGGCTTGCCGACCTTGCCGGCGCAGGCCGATGTGATGCAAGCCCGTTGGGGGACGCACGGTGATCATCCGGTAATTGCTTTATCTCCTGCTTCTGTCCGGGAAACTTTTGATTTAACTGTGGCTGCTTTTAATTATGCGGAAAAATACCGAGTGCCAACTATCCTATTAACTGACGCTTTGATCGCCCATTTGCGGGAGAAGACAATATTACCTGAACCGGGCACCATTGAGATAATTAGTCGTAAGAAGCCCAATGTAACCCCTGAGGAATACCTGCCTTTTGCCCCGGAACAGGATGGGGTGCCCCCTATGGCTTGCTTGGGTGAAGGTTATCGTTATTATATCAGCGGTTGTGTTCATAATGAAAAAGGTTCTCCTGTATTGCAGGATCCGCAAGTTGCCAGACAATTACTTTTTAGGTTAGAAGATAAGCTGGAGCGAAACCGGCAAGATATTATCAGGTATGAGGCTGTTATGGTTGAGGATGCTGAGGTGCTGGTATTAGCTTATGGCTGTGTGGCCCGATCGGCAAAGCAGGCCGTAGTTGCTGCGCGCAAGGAAGGCCTCAAGGTGGGTCTTTTCCGGCCGATTACCATGTGGCCTTTCCCGGATCAGGAATTTTTGCAAGCAGTTGGAAAGGTTCACACAGTAGTAGTACCGGAAATGAACAATGGCCAATATGCCAGTGAAGTGGCTAGAGCTTTATGCGATGGCGGTAAAGACGTTAAGGTGGTCAGGTTACCGGAATTAGGCAGTACGTTGATTCATCCTGATCATATCTTATTAAAGGTTAAGGAGGTGGTTACGCTATGAAAAATAATTTACCATTGCAGGATTATTTGCGGGAAATTGAATTTCCCACAATTTGGTGTCCTGGTTGTGGACACGGTATTGTTACCAAAGCTGCCATCAGAGCCATAGCTAAATTAGGTTTGGATAAAAATGATGTGTTAGCTGTTTCCGGGATCGGTTGTTCTGCCCGGGCTCCTGCTTATTGCGATTTCAATAGTGTTCAGACAACCCACGGCAGGGCAATTGCCTTTGCTACCGGTATGAAAATGCACCGGCCCGACTTACATGCGCTCTTGTTTTTAGGTGATGGCGACTGTGCTGCTATTGGAGGGAACCATTTTCTTCATGCGGCAAAACGCAATATCGATTTGACTGTGATTGTAATGAATAATAATATCTATGGCATGACGGGTGGACAGGGGTCACCAACTACTCCTTTTATGAGCAATACAACTACAACACCCTTTGGTAATGTTGAACCGGAATTAAAACTATGTGAAGTAGCCATGGCTGCCGGTGCTACCTTTGTAGCCCGTACCACCGCCTATCATGTGAATCAAATTGCTGCATTTATTGAACGTGGGCTTAAAAACAAAGGGTTTAGCCTCATTGAGGTTATTGATCCGTGTCCAACCGGATTTGGACGGCGCAACAAATTTAAAACACCGGTTGCTATGTATGAATGGTTGCGCGACGCAGCAGTTTCTGTAGAAAAGGCAAAGAATATGTCAGAAGAAGAACTAGAGGGCAGAATTATCACGGGCGTGTTCAAAGATATTACCAGACCGGAATATATAAGTGAGTATGAAAAAATGAGCGAACGGGCTCAGAAGCAGATCAAGCCTGCAGATGATTATTTAGAGGTAATACCTGACGAGATCAGGGAAGCCCTGGAACGTTATGAAATAAGGTTAACCGGTTCCGGCGGGCAAGGGCTGGTTTTAGCGGGGATAATGTTGGCAGAGGCTACTATAAAGCAAGGGAGAAATGCTGTTCATTCCCAGTCCTATGGGCCAGAGGCTCGTGGCGGGGCAAGCCGTTCGGAAGTCGTTCTAAGTGATGGAGATATTAATTTCCCCGAGGTAATTGCTCCGGATGTATTATTGGCTATGACTCAACAGGCTGCTGATAAATTTAGTCCTGGGGTAAAACCTGAAGGTATTATTCTTCTAGATAGTACTTTTGTTGCTCAAGCCCCGGAAGTTGATGCTACTAAAGTCTTTTGTTACCCGATTACCGGATTTGCGAGGGAAAGATTAGGTAATCCGTTGGTAGGAAATGTTCTTGCTTTAGGGATTCTAGCGCGTTTGACGGGAAAAAATGTCCTTGGCAGCCCTTGAGAGCACCGTGCGGGCTCGGGTACCGGCTGGAGTAGTAGATTTGAATGTTAAAGCTCTTCAAGAAGGTTATGCAATTGGGGAACAGCTAATAGCCCAAAGTAAATAGCATAAAACTAAACACCATCTTAGGTAGGAAAGCAGGGAAAAGAGTTATTAATAGCGAATCAATATTTCTAGGCATATTGGAAATTAGATTCTGAAAGGAGAGAACCGGGGTGACTAAAAAAAAATTACAACCTGCAGTAAAAGTGGAGTGGTGCAAGGCGTGTGGCCTTTGCATTGCTTTTTGTCCACAAAATGTATTTGGGGCTGATGTGGCTGGAAAGCCTGTGGTAGATAATCCGGAAAACTGCATTGGTTGTATGCTTTGTGATTACCGGTGTCCCGATTTTGCCATTACATTAACTGAGGTAAATTAACTATTTATCTTCTAACAGTCTAGTCCCAAACCATAACTTTGAGAATGAATGACAGTAGGGCTTGGGGTAACACAATTCCCTGGGTGGTTTTTTCCAAAATTGTATGTGCGGATGGTTTTTTTGGTTTGTTGTCACCCCTTTACATACAGGGAATTGGTATTAAACAGTATCATATAATAAAAGGAGGATTTGTTAATGGTTTGTGAAGCCAAAAACAAAGTAGCATTAGATCTACAGCCTCTATGCAACCCGAAATCTGTAGCCATTATTGGCTGCTCGCAAAATCCAAAACGGCTAAGTGGGCGTCCCTTTTACTTTTTGCGGAAGTTCAATTATCAAGGAAAGATCTATCCGGTTAACCCTAAATATGATGAGATCGACGGGATCAAGTGTTATCCCAGTATTAAGGATGTTCCCGAACCGGTAGATGTTGCTTTGTTGTTAATTCCAGCTGCGTCTATTGAGGGTGCCCTAAAAGAGTGCATTGAGGCTGGAACTAAGTCTGCAATTATTTTTAGCTCCGGTTTTGCTGAGCTTGGCGAGGAAGGGCGAGAAGTTCAAACCCGGATCGGACAACTGGCTAAAGAAGCGAATATGCCGGTCCTTGGTCCCAACTGTTTAGGGGTAATGAATTTGGCAAACAGCATCCCTCTTTCCTTTAGCAGTGCCTTAGACGTGGTTTCTTTAAGGCCAGGCGGATTGGCTTTGGTGAGCCAAAGCGGTGCTATTGGCACTTTTATTTTAGGTGCTGCCGAAGAAAGCAAAATTGGCTTTTCTTATTGGGTTACTACCGGTAATGAGGCCGCATTAAATGCCGAAACAGTTGCCCAGTACCTGTTACAAAGGGACGATGTCAGCGGTGTGCTTCTTTACTTAGAAGAATCCAGGGATCCTGAGGGTTTAGCAGAGGCCGGCAGGTTGGCCAAGGAAGTTGGTAAACCCTTAATTGGGCTCAAAGTAGGGCGCTATAGTTCCGGCAAGCGGGCTGCCATGTCCCATACCGGATCAATGGCCGGTGCTGACGAGGAGTATACTGCTGCTTTTAGAAAGGCGGGTATTGTCAGGGCAGCCCATATTGAAGAACTTTTTGACTTGGGTCTTGTCTTGAGTGATGGTATTAAACCTAAAGGCAAACGGGCTGCCATAGTAACCATGACCGGTGGCGGTGGCATCCTTACCGCCGATCGTTGCGAAGAGGTTGGCTTAGAGGTGCCTTTATTAAGTGAAGAAACCCAAGCTAAACTGGCGGAAGTAGTGCCTTCTTTCGGTGCTGTGGGAAACCCTGTGGATGTAACGGCTGAATTGGTGGCTTCCCCTGGTTTATTAAAACAAAACCCTTTAATATTATTATCGAAGCTCCGGATGTTGATGCCATTATTGTTTTCATTGGGATGCAGAAACTAACCGGTGCCAATTTGGCTAAGGATATTGCTACCATGTCAGAAGTGGCGAAAGCTGCCGGAAAACCAATCTTGGTGGCTTGGATGGCAGCTCCGGAAGAAGCAATAGAAATCCTAAGAGCCGCCCGGGTACCTCTCCTCTATGATGCAGTCCGGACTGTTAATGCATTAGCCCACCTAGTAGAAAAACCGGAAAAAGAGAGTGAGACAACCTGTGGTCATACTTGTGCTGATAAAGCTGCGGGTTTATTTACCCGCGAAAACCTGCGTTCTCTGTTAATTGCTACATCTGATCCTCAAGATGTTAAGAAAGAACGTTTTGCACTAACAGAAGCTGCTGGCAAAAAGTTTTTAGCTAAACTGGGCTTGTCTATTCCGCAGGGGGATGTGGCCAAAACTGCGGCAGATGCTGTAGCGATTGCTGAGAAAATCGGTTACCCGGTTGTGGCAAAGGTGGATTCACCTGACATTTTGCACAAAAGTGATGCCGGTGCAGTTAAGGTCGGCTTGAAAAATGCAGAGGAATTGACCAACGCATTTGCTGCGATTATTGAGAATGCAAAGCTATATGATCCGTCTGCCAGGGTTAATGGAGTCTTGGTTGAAGAGATGGTTACCGGCGATCCGGTGCAAACCATTGTGGGGCTTAAGTGGAGTGAGAAGTTCGGTCCGATGGTTGTATTCGGTACCGGAGGGATTTTCGTGGAATTGCTCAAGGATGTTTAGTATGCGTCTTGCCCCAGTAACAGAGGCAGAAGCATTAAGTATGCTTGCTGAGTTAAAAACTGCTAAAATGTTCAAAGGTTTCAGGGGTGCTGCTCCCCGAGATCTGCAGGCAACTGCAAAGGCTATTGCTACCATTTCCCAGATTGGTGCCGCTTTAGGCGAGGAACTGTTGGAACTTGATATCAATCCGCTTTTTATCCTGCCGGAAGGCGAAGGTGTAAAAAGTTGGTGATGCTTTGATCGTTGTCAAGGGAGAGTAGCAGTTTTTATAGAACCGTGGGGGGTGCATGCCTCCTCCCCCCACGATCCTTAACATTTTTTCATAATTTTAGGAGGGATTATAAGTGAAACCAAAGGTTGTTGTTGGTGGAAAAGATTCACCCCATCGGTCACGAGCTATTAGCCAGGGAAGCCGAAGTGGTTTTTGCCACAGATGTAGATCCGAAAAAGCTAGCCAAGGAAGTTGTTGATGCTGATGGAATATTAGTGCGGAGCAGTTACATTACGCGGGAAGTGTTTGAAGCAGCTGCCAAATTAAAGGTATTAGGTCGCCATGGTGTAGGTTTAGACTATATTGATATGCAAGCAGCTACGGAAATGGGAATCCCAGTTGTTAATGCCCCAGGTTCCAACACAATTGCCGTTGCTGAGCATGCGATTATGTTTATGCTGGCTCTGGCTAAGAACATCTTTATTTCAGATAGAGTGGTGCGAGATTTAGATTATGACGCTCGCTATAAAATACCGCTGACGGAGCTTGCCGGAAAAACTCTTGGGTTGATCGGGTTTGGTCGAATTGGACAAGCAATTGCCAAACGTTGCTTTGCCTTTGATATGGATGTTATTGCGTATGATCCTTACTTGCCAGAAACAGTGGCTCAAGCGCAAGGAGTTAAACTGGTGCCTGAAATTGATGAAATTTTAACTAAGGCAGATGTTGTCAGCCTGCATGCGCCGGCTACTGAAGAAAACTATCACTTAATTGATGCAGATGCCTTAGCGAAAATGAAGCCTAATGCTTATTTAATCAATACTGCCCGGGGGACATTGATTGACCAAATTGCCCTATATGAGGCTCTAAAGGAAGGGAAAATTGCCGGAGCTGCTCTGGATGTATTTGAACCGGAAATCCCGCAACCGGATAACCCGCTTTTCCTCGTTAGATAATGTAATTCTTTCACCGCATAATGCAGCATTGACTGAGGAATCTACTATCCGTATGTCTACAATCTCGTCGGAAGGGGTATTGGCAGTGTTGCGGGGTGAGCGGCCACAGTTTTTAGCCAATCCTGAGGTATGGGAAAAAAGGCGTAAGTAATAATTTAATAAAAAAGGCAGCATACCATTTCTTAGATGCTGTCTTTTGTCATTATTGTGAAGATGAGAAAGTTTGCCAGAATAAAGTCAGCATAAAACAATAGAGGAAAACATGTATTTATCTCGAACTTTTAATATTGAAGTAAAAAAGTGTCTATCAGTAGGTGTATTGATAGAATGAAAATATGGAGGAGGAGAGAAAGTGGAGAAAAAACCATATCGCAGTAGTATTGTTGTGGATGGTATTGATCGGGCCGGAATGCGGGCGCACTTGAAGGCTATAGGCTTAACAGATAGTGAGCTCAACAAACCCTTTATTGGTGTAGTTAACTCTTGGAATGAAATGCATCCCGGGCATAAGCATTTGCGGGAAGTAGCGCAGGCAGTAAAAGATGGTATTCGGATGGCAGGCGGTGTTCCCTTTGAATTTAACACCATCAGTATTTGCGATGGTATTGCCCAAGGTCACGTGGGAATGTGTTATGTGCTTCCCAGCCGGGAAGTCATTGCCGATTCTGCCGAATTAATGGCGGAGGGTCAACAGTTAGACGGTTTAGTGTTTATTGCCGGTTGCGATAAAATTGTCCCCGGGATGTTAATGGCAGCCGGCCGGATTAATCTCCCGTCTCTGTTTGTTACCGGCGGGCCGATGTTACCCAGGAAAATTCCAGGGCCGTGATTTGGCCATTTATGAAGTTAGGGAAGCCGGCGGGGCAGCTTCAGCGAGGTGAAATCACGGAAGAAGAGTTTAAGGAAATGGAAGATAGTATCTGCCCCACTGGCTGGTTCTTGCTCGATGATGGGGTACTGCTAATACTATGTCTTGTATGGCAGAAGTTTTGGGGCTTACAGTACCAGGCTGTTCCACAACCCATGCTGTCTATTCCCGGAAACTGCGGGAAGCCAAAGAAAGTGGGATGCTGGTGGTTGAACTGGTGGAAAAAGGGATTAAGCCAAGAGATATTGTGACTGCAGATTCCTTTGTTAATGCGGTTACTGTTGCCATGGCTTTAGGTGGCTCTACTAACTCATTGCTGCATTTACCTGCTGTGGCTTATGAATTTGGTCTAAATGTTACTCTCAGAAATGTTTGAGGCAACAAGTCAAAAAACTCCCCATTTGGTAAACGTTAAGCCTTCCGGAAAATATGTACTCTTTGATTTTGACTTGGCCGGCGGTATTCCTGCACTGATGAAAGAATTAGGGGGATAAGTATCTGAAACTAGATGTGCAAACTGTTAATGGTAAAACGTGGCGGGAGAATTGCCAAAAAGCTATTAATAAGAATCCGGAGGTAATCACGACTTTAGATAAACCGTTGCATGAGCAGGGAAGTTTGGCTATTCTGAAAGGAAACTTGGCACCGGAGGGTGCAGTGGTAAAACAATCGGCGGTTGTTGCAAAAATGCAGGTACACACTGGCCCTGCACGGGTGTACAATTCTCAAGAAGAAGCAGTCGAAGCAATGTTTGCCGGAGAGATTAAGCCAGGCGATGTTGTGGTAATCTGCTATGAAGGGCCTAAAGGCGGTCCGGGAATGCGAGAATTACTCGCTGCCACTTCAGTTTTAATGGGCTTAGGTTTAGGCGACAGCACTGCTTTGATTACTGATGGGCGTTTCTCCGGTGCCACCCGAGGTCCTTGCGTCGGGCATATTGCTCCGGAAGCTGCAGCAGGTGGCCCCATTGGTTTGGTTAAAGACGGTGATATGATTACCATTGATATTCCCAATCGTTCTCTCACATTAGACGTTTCCGAAGCGGAGTTGGCTAAAAGGCGGGAGAACTGGAAAGCTATTCCGACCAAAGTCGATAGTAAATATCTGAAACGTTACAGTCTATTGGTTGACAGCGTTTGGAACGGGGCAATATTGAAAGATAGTTTAAAGTAGACGCCCATGCCGATTCCCGGCATTAGAGAAGGATGAAAATTTAGTACCTAGTTTTATGGAGTCACTTATTGTTTATCTCAAGGTTAAGCTATTTACACTGAACTAATCCGCCCTAATTTCCCCGCCTTTATAAGCGGCGGGTGCCAAAGGGCGGCCAAGTCCAGTACGGACTTGACTAACATTTAGAGGGGATTAAACCCCTCTAAATGAAGTCGCGTTCGACAAAGCCGGCGACTGAGCATGGCCCCCCGACAGCTTAGTGTTTTATTTAATCAGAGGGTAGCCAAGGTCGTGGAGTCCGGCGGTAAATGGTAAATAGCTTAACCAACGAAGCTGACCATAGCTGAGTGTTAGCGTATATTTTCAGAGTAGAATCCGTTAAAAGGTTACACTAATTGCAGAATGCTGGGTACCTCACTACAAAATGCCGTCAATTTTGGGCTTGAGGGGCGAGAGGTATCCATTTTTTGTACCAGACAATTAAAACGTATTTTGCTTGACATTCATTTGACGGACGTGATATAATTGCTGAAAAAATAAGAATAGATTACCTCATCTCATTTTTTCCGATGTCGAGATGGGGTAGAGGCGCGGATGGCTAAGATTACCTTAAATGAGTAAGGCAGCAATGATTTTAGGGGAAAGGAGCCTTCGCCGAAGTCCATTAACTTGCCACAAGTATTGGGCTGGGTCTGTAACCGAACAGGTGCAGAACTGTCACCAGGTAGCTTTTCCCGTTACCTGGTGGAGCGCTCTCCGCTTTTGGGGGAAAATGGAGGATGAGGGTGGTTGTGTCTAGGTTTTTAGCGGCCACTATGGGTTTTTCCGTGCCTCGTTGGCCGTTTTTCTATTTTACAGGCACGATATATGAACATGAGAAAGGGTGAAAAAAGTGCGGAGTGATGAAGTAAAGAAAGGTTACCGCCGGGCACCCCATCGATCCCTATTTTACGCCATGGGTTATACCCCTGCCGAGTTGGAAAGGCCACTTATTGGGGTGGTAAATTCTTTTACCGAAGTAATTCCAGGACATATTCACCTGCGGGATATTGCAGCGGCTGTGAAAAAAGGGGTTATAGCCGGTGGGGGCACACCGGTTGAGGTTCCTTGTATTGGTATCTGTGATGGAATTGCCATGGATCACGGCGGTATGCGCTATTCCCTGGCCAGTAGGGAATTGATTGCGGATTCAATTGAAGCGCAAGCTAATGGCCATTGTTTTGATGGACTTGTCTTAATTACTAATTGTGACAAAATTGTACCGGGGATGCTGATGGCTGCCGCCCGTTTGGATCTACCGGCAGTGGTGGTTAGCGGTGGACCGATGTTGGCCGGCAGGTGGGAAGAAAAGAACATAGACGTCAACAGCATGTTTGAGTATGTAGGTCAGTATAAGTCAGGAAAAATTACTGCTGCAGAATTAGCTGTCATTGAGCAGCTAGCATGTCCAGGCTGCGGTTCCTGTGCGGGTCTTTTTACCGCCAATAGTATGAACTGCCTTACTGAGGCTTTAGGTATGGGTTTGCCCGGTAATGGGACTATTCCGGCAGCAATGTACGGGAAACGGATCGCATTGGCTAAGGATGCTGGGCAACAGGTTATGACTCTCTTGGAAAAAGGAATTACAGCGCGAAAAATAATGACTTGCCAAGCCTTTACCAACGCTATTACCGTGGATATGGCGGTTGGAGGCTCCAGTAATACAGTTTTGCACTTGACTGCCATTGCCAATGAGGCCGGTATTAAGCTAGAGTTACAGGATTTTGATCTAATCAGTAAACGGACTCCTTATCTTTGCTCCCTTAGCCCCGCAGGCAAGCATCATATGCAGGATCTTAATGACGCAGGTGGCGTATTGGCTGTTATGTCCGAACTGGCTAAGTTGGATCTCCTTGATTTAGATTGTCTTACGGTTTCCGGTAAGACTGTAAAGGAGTTACTTACAGGTGTGTACAACAAGCGTCCGGAAGTTTTGCGTAGCGGTGCAAATCCTTACCGTCCGCAAGGAGGAATTGCTGTCCTCTGGGGCAACTTGGCGCCGGATGGTGCGGTGGTGAAAGAAGCTGCGGTTGCCGAGAGTATGTTGCAGTTTAATGGTTTGGCGCGGGTTTTTAACGGCGAAGAGGAGGCGGTTGATGCTATTCTTGCCGGGAAGATAAACCCTGGTGATGTGATTGTAATTCGTTATGAAGGTCCACGCGGCGGTCCGGGGATGCGGGAAATGTTAACTCCTACCTCTGCCCTGGCTGGAATGGGATTAGCCGAGTCAGTGGCGCTAATTACAGATGGGCGTTTTTCCGGTGCTACCAGAGGTGGGTGTATTGGCCACGTTTCTCCTGAAGCTGCCGATGGAGGGCCTATTGCCCTGGTGGAAGAAGGAGATTCAATCGTGATTGATATCCCGGGACGGAAACTGGAACTATTGGTAACAAGTAAAGAATTGGAGCAAAGACGTCAGAACTTTAAGCCTGCCCCGCCCAAGGTTACAAGTGGCTATCTTGCCCGTTATGCTGCACAGGTTTCTTCGGCTGCCCAAGGAGCTGTTTTGCAAAACCCGTATCAGCATGATAATCGCTAAACTATCTTCAAATAATTTTCGCATCTGTCACCTTCCAGGGGTTTATAGGTAAAATGAGGTCTCGGGTTTGCGCAAAAAAATTTTTCCCACAATATTATGTTCATTATTATTTAATTATTTCTTGAATTAACCAGGGAGGTGAAAGGGGTTATATCTCCTGCATATGTTTAAGCACAAAGTACTTGTCACTGCTCCTATACGGCCTAAAGGAATGGAAATCTTGGCGCGGGGGACACAGTTAGTCGTTGCCCCTGACGATAAAGAAGAAACAATACTGAATATGATTGATGACTTTGATGCGGTGATCACAAGGACTACTATATTAGGTAAGGATATTTTGCAAAAGGGGAAAAAACTGCAAGCAGCCGGCTATCATGGTGTGGGACTAGATTCTATTGATTTAGCCACAGCTACTGAGGAAGGGATCTGTGTCCTCCACACTCCGGGAGCCAATGCCCATTCTGTGGCGGAGTTTATTGTTGCTTTGATGTTGGCATTGAGCCGTCATTTGATTCCTGCTGATTATGCCCAGCGGGTGGAGCGGAATTTTGGCAAGAGAAATCAATTCATTGGCAGTGATTTGCAAAACAAGGTACTAGGGATAATCGGAACAGGTCAGGTAGGAAAACGGTTGGCAAAGATTTGCATCAATGGATTTAATATGAGAGTATTGGGATATGATCCGCTGGTAAGCAGGGAACAACTGGCTCCCTTGGGCATTGAAAAAGTTGATTCCCTTGAATGGATGCTAAAAGAGGTAGATTTTCTCTCCCTCAACTGTCCGCTTACTGAGGATACCCGGGGTCTAATTGATAAAGAAAAGTTATCTCTTATGAAACCTTCTGCGTATTTGATTAATTGCGCCCGGGGACCGGTAGTAGATGAAGCGGCTCTTCTGCATGCTCTAAAAACAAGGCAAATTGCCGGTGCCGGTTTAGATGTTTTGGCAACTGAACCACCGGCTCCCAACAGTCCTATACTTGATTTACCTAATGTTATTGTTGTGCCTCATATTGCCTCTTTTGCTTATGAGAGTATAGATAATATGTCTATTACCGTTGCGGAAGACACCCTGCGTGTGTTGCGAGGTGAACATCCAAAGCATTTAGCTAATTTAGAAGTGTGGGAGAAACGAAAATTTGTTCCACGTGGAAAAAAATGTAAACTCATTACCCGGGCACTAGTCTGAGCCGAATAAAGTTATATTTTTTGTTCAGTTAGCATAATATATATCCTGGAAGAGAAAACTCGCCGCTCATGAATGGCGAGTTTTCTCTTCTCGGAAGCATCCTTTAATAATAGTTTTTTCTGAGGCTACTAAGCTCTCCTACGAAGAATTGATAACAGCAATGATTTCAATTTTTTCTCTCCATCTTCCCGGTGTTTTGAAAAAAGAAATAGATTCCATTTACTGGAAGGAAATTTATCTTCAATGGAGAAACTTAAAGAAGGATGTTTGGTAAGATAATTAATACTTGCTAATTCTATTTATTGAGGAGGGTGTGTCGAAGGATGGATAACGAGGGTAAGATTGTAAGGCAAGATGAATTGGGGAGGACAAAAGTAGCTGATGAAGTTGTTGCAATTATTGCCGGATTGGCAGCAACTGAGATCAAAGGCGTTGTTAGTATGAGCGGCGGCATCGTTAGCGGAATCGCCGAAAGGCTGGGCAGGAAGGATTTTACGCGGGGTGTGAAGGTGGAAGTGGGAGAAGAGCAGGTGGCAGTTGACCTGTATTTGATTACCCAATTTGGCATGTCAATACCCACAATAGCTAAACAGGTAAAGGAGAATGTGCGAGCAAAGATTGAGTCAATGACTGGCTTGGAAGTGGTGGAGGTAAATGTCAATGTTCAGGGAGTACAGATGGATAAAGGGGAGGAAAAAGAGTAAATTAAGGGAAAAGGCGAAAAACCCCCGTTGTACGGGGGTTTTCTAAGTTGCCCGGACATATGGGGCAACAGCTGGGGGTGAAATCTGTACAAGTTTTTTCTTAAGGCATTTCCCATAATTTGTGTACTTGACTGTTTCCTTTTCCTGTACAGCCGTCAAAACACTACAATACTGGCAAGAACAACGCCGATAATATCAGTGTCGAGGCCGGGCTTGATCAACAACAGACCGCTGGTAAGGAGTAATATCCTTTCAAGTAAATTGTTATTGGTAATAAAGTAGTTCATTGTGGAGCCTGCTACGCAGGTAATACCGATAATTGCAGTTATAAGTATGCCCATTAAGCCTCCGAAGGTTACGACGCCTTGGAGTAAAAGCTGCGGTGAATAGAAGAACATATAGGGCATTATAAAGGCGGCAATGGATAGTTTTGTCGCTGTTATGCCGGTCTGCGCCGGGTTTGCTCTGGCTATACCGGCACCGGTAAAGGCTACGGATAGTTCTCTTCTATCATGGTGTTAGTCTCCAAGTCTTGTGCTGATTCTAGTTTGCTCAGTCTTTTTTGCAGGTCAGCAATCTCTTGTTGGAGAACTTTTATCTGCAGCAAAAGATCTGCTGAGTGTCGATTGCGTGGTTCCATAGGCTGCCCCTCCTTTATTCTAGTATTGCCTGGCCGGCTTGCGTAAATGCAGCAGAAATGTTTTGTTTTTACACCTTATCCTGCCAAATGATCACAATTGTTCCAGTTATGGAGGAATATAATACAACCTGGCGAATTACTAATAATTATGTCTATTCTATTTCCCTGCCCACTTAGGGGGGTTTTCTGTACAAGAAAGGAGTTATTAGATGGGAACAGAAAAAATTCGCAAGCGGGATGGAAGAATAGTGCCTTTTGTGCAAGAAAGGATAGCCAATGCTATTTTCAAAGCAGCGCGGGCTGTAGGGGGGCAAGATTATGCTTTGGCCCAAGCGTTAGCGGCACAGGTAAGTCACTTGATTGACCACAATTTTCCCGATCAAATCCCTACTGTTGAAGATGTACAAGAAATAGTGGAAAAGGTATTGATTGAAAATGGACATGCCCGGACGGCAAAGGCCTATATACTGTATCGGCAGCAGCGGGCTGAATGGCGAGATTTTCGTGGGCTGATGGTCAATGTCCAGGAGATGGTCCATGCTTATCTCAGTACGCAAGATTGGCGGGTTAATGAAAATAGTAACATGAATTATTCTCTCCAAGGTTTGAATAATCATATTATTACTGCCGTCAGTTCTAAGTATTGGTTGGAGAAGGTTTACCCGCCGGCCATTAGGGAAGCTCATATTAGCGGTGATTTGCACATACATGATTTGGGCATTTTAGCTCCTTATTGCTGTGGCTGGGATTTGGCTGATTTATTAGAAAACGGCTTTTCCGGTGTGGATCAGAAGGTGGAAAGTGCCCCCCCTCGCCATTTCCGTACAGCCTTAGGACAAATCACCAACTATTTTTATACATTACAAGGGGAAGCTGCCGGGGCCCAGGCGTTTTCTAGTTTTGATACATATTTGGCACCTTTTGTCAGATATGATGGGTTAGATTATCAAGGGGTAAAGCAAGCCTTACAAGAGTTTATTTTTAACCTAAATGTGCCCACTAGAGTAGGATTTCAGACTCCCTTTGTCAACCTTACCCTTGATGTAGTTGTCTCTCCAACCTTGGCTAAAGAGCCGGTAATAATCGGTGGGGAACGGCTGGAGGAGTCTTATGGCCAATTTCAAAAGGAAATGGACTTAATCAATGAAGCTTTTTGCGAGGTGATGATGGAAGGCGATGCAAAGGGTAGAGTTTTCACTTTCCCTATCCCTACTTACAATATCACCACTGATTTCCCCTGGGGAAGTCCGGTAGTAGATAAGATTATGGCCATGACTGCGAAATACGGCATACCTTATTTTGCAAATTTCATCAATTCCGATCTAAAACCAGAGGATGTCCGCAGTATGTGCTGTCGTTTGCGCCTTGATAATCGTGAATTGCGGAAAAGAGGAGGCGGGCTATTTGGCGCCAATCCTTTGACCGGTTCCATCGGGGTAGTAACAATTAATCTGCCGCGGTTGGGATATCTAAGTAAAACAAAGGAGGAATTTTTTACCGGTCTGAAAGCGCGGATGGACTTGGCTAAAGAGAGCCTCTTAATCAAACGGGGTGTTTTGGAAAAATTGACGGAACAAGGCTTGTACCCTTATTCCCGGTTTTATCTCCGCAGTGTAAAGGAACGTTTCGGCCATTACTGGGAAAATCATTTTAACACCATTGGCATCATTGGCATGCATGAAGCGTTACTGAACTTTATGGGTAAAGGCATTGAAACACCTGCCGGCAAGGAGTTGGCTTTGGAAATACTGGATTATATGCGGCAGGTTATTTCTGCTTATCAATTGGAAACCGGGCAACTTTTCAACTTGGAAGCAACTCCGGCCGAAGGGACATCTTACCGGTTGGCTCTCTTAGATCAAAAGGCTTATCCGGGCATTATAACTTCTGGAGAGAATGAACCTTATTATACAAACTCCAGTCATTTACCGGTAGACTATACTAATGATGTGATTGCCGCGCTCCAACATCAGGATGAGTTGCAACTCAAGTATACCGGCGGTACAGTTTTTCATGCCTTTTTAGGGGAACGAATTGAGGATATAAGCACATGCCAGCAATTCTTGCAAAAGGTTATGGTTAATTGCCGCTTGCCTTATGTGACGGTAACTCCTACCTTTAGCATCTGCCCCAGTCACGGCTATTTGAAAGGAGAACAGTGGCAGTGTCCAAATTGTGGCCAGGAAACGGAAGTATGGAGTAGAATTGTCGGGTATTATCGTCCGGTAAAAAATTGGAATAAGGGAAAAAGAGAAGAGTATAATAACCGGCAGGTTTTAGATGTGGTTTAATGTTGAAGTTAGAAGGGGTACATGATGATTAGAGGGCTGCAATTGCTCAGTATGTGAGAAAGTTTAACATATTGAGCATTTTTTTTTGGAAGCTTGAGCTCTTATTATAGTGTATTTTTCAAGAAGGGATTTATATAGTATATATGGAAATATATGATATATGAGTAAATTGTGATAATTCTTTCTATCTAAGCGTCTCGAAGTTTAGAATCCTACTTTTAGGCAAAAACAAGCGTGGTTCTTGTACAATCTGTAATTAGTTTCCAGTCAATTTTTTGCCTATTTACAAATAATTCAAATTATGGAGAAAGTACTTTTACAGATATGCGCAATAGTGCCAATTATAATTCTTGTCAGTTTCGTGAAGCGACATTGAGGAGGTGTTTACAGTCCTATATTTTGTTCGTATGATTTTAACATATAGTAAAACCTTATGTGTAGTAATAATTATCCCATCTATATGTATTCTCCTTATTAAACAAAGAGTCAACAACATAAGATAATAAGAATTGTTATTAACAAAGATGAATCTATGATTGCTAAGGCATGATTACAAATTAATAGGAGGGGTTTGTATAATGAAGTCAGTAGTGATAACTTCTGCGATTAGAACTCCGATTGGAAAAATCGGAGGAATGCTTAGTAGTATCCCACCGGAATACTTAACAAAAATTGTATTAGAAAAGGTGGTAAATAAAGCCGGTATTGAGAAAGATCTTGTCGATGAGATTATTATCGGCCAAACAAAACAATCTACTGATGCACCCAATATTGCTCGAGTTGCAGCATTAATGGCAGGATTTGCAGAAGAAATACCTGCATATACGGTTCATAGGCAGTGTTCTTCCGGTATGCAGGCAATTATAAACGCAGTATGGCAAATTCAAGCTGGTTATGGCGATATAATTATTGCAGGCGGAGTGGAAAGTATGAGTATGGCACAATATTACTTAAGAGGCGCTAGATATGGATATGGAGTGGGTAATGCTGCATTGCTTGATCCTAATGTAGAAAGTCAACCTAAATCTCAACCTGAAGAGATATATGGCACTTTTAATATGGGTACCACCGCTGAAAATTTAGCTGAAATTTACGGGATCAAAAGGGAAAAACAGGATGAGTTTGCATATTCGAGTCATTTGAAGGCAATTAAGGCAATAGATTCCGGTAAATTCAAAAATGAAATAGTACCTGTCTTAATCGAGAGAAAGAAAAAGGATCCATTATTATTTGATACTGATGAGGGACCGCGGAGAGATACAAATTTAGAGAAATTGTCCAAGTTGAGACCTGCTTTTAAAGAAAACGGAACTGTTACAGCTGGGAACAGCTCCAGTAGGAATGACGGTGCTGCTGCGGTTATGTTGATGTCTGAGGAAAAGGCTAATGAATTAAATGTAAAACCGTTGGCGAGATTTGTTGCTGCAGGTATAGCCGGAGTTAATCCTAAAATAATGGGAATTGGACCGGTACCTGCTACCAGAAAGGTTCTCAAAAGGTCCGGACTAAAATTAGATGATATAGGACTGATTGAATTAAATGAAGCGTTTTCTGCTCAGAGCCTGGCCGTAATTAAAGAATTAGATTTAGACTTGACCAAGATAAATGTAAACGGTGGTGCTATTGCATTAGGTCATCCGCTTGGCTGTTCCGGAACTAGAATTACAGTAACGCTATTACATGAAATGCTTAGAAGCGGTATTAAATATGGCTTAGCAACTATTTGTGTTGCAGGAGGTTTAGGGGTTAGTACAATCTATGAAAATTATGGGTGCATTTAGGGATCATATTTATTATCTTGAGTGAGGTGATTACACATTGAAGTCCATTAACAAAAGACTTAGTGCTAAAGAGGCGGTGTCATTAATTAAGGATGGTTCAAAAGTAATGGTTGGAGGCTTTGGCCTTCGTGGGTATCCGGAAGAATTAGTCGAAGCATTAGCTGGAAGTAATATAAAGAATTTAACGATTATTAGTAATGATTTAGGGTCTCCTGGGATAGGATTAGGAAAATTATTAAATAACGGTCAAATCAAAAAATTGATTGGTACGCATTATGGCAATAATCCGGACGTAGTAGATTTTTTTAATAAAGGCATAATTGAAATTGAATTAATGCCGCAAGGCAACTTTGCTGAAGCTATTCGTGCTGCAGGGGTTGGTATTCCTGCGTTTTATACACCAATTGGATATGGAACTGACTTAAGCATTGGTAAGGAAATAAGAACTTTTAATGGTATTAATACATTATTAATAACTTCGCTTGAAGCAGATGTAGCACTCATAAAAGCCTATAAAGCTGATCACTTGGGAAATTTGGTATATTATAAAACTGCAAGAAATTTTAATCCTATTATGGCTATGGCTGGCAAATTGGTTATAGCACAAGTTGATGAGATAGTACCAACAGGAACATTGGATCCTGAAATGATTATTACTCCTCACGTGTTTGTCGATATTTTAGTGGAAAGGAGTAAAGGTGATGTTAACTAAGGAACAAGCTAGGATAAGAATTGCAAAAAGAGTTGCACAAGAGTTGAACAGTCACAATGAGTTATTGTTTGTAAATTTAGGAATAGGAATACCGACTTTAGTGGCAGATTATGTTAATGATAATATTATAATTCAATCAGAAAATGGTATGTTGGGTGTAGGAGGTTTAGCTGAAGGAGATAAAATTGATCATCAATTAATTAATGCATCTCGACAATACGTTATGGAAACTCAAGGTTGTTGTTATTTTGACAGTTCAACTGCATTTGGAATGATTAGAGGCGGTCATATTGATGTTGCAGTATTAGGTGCTTTTGAGGCAGATCAATTAGGGAATGTTGCTAACTGGATTATTCCCGGCGGTAAACAATTGGGTGTAGGTGGCGCTATGGATTTAGTCAGTGGTGCAAAAAAAGTAATCATTGCTATGCAATATTTAGATAAAAAAGGAGGAAGTAGAGTTAAAAAGAAGTGTAGTTTACCTGTGACAGGAATATCTGTTGTAGATATGATCGTAACAGATATGGCAGTATTTGAAATAAGGCAGCAGAAATTGTATTTGGTAGAGATTGCACCGGAATTATCGTTAGAGGATATTAGATCAAATACAGATGCGGAATTTGAACTGGGGAATGATTTTAAGTCAATGGAGGATTAATTTATAATATATAGAAATTATTATTATTCCATACTTTCTATTAGGTAGGAGTTGACTATTATTTTTTGCATCAAGTATTGCTTAAATCCCGTGAAGGGAAGGTTATAAATGAGAGCTGTAGTTAAAACGAAAAGAGAAAAAGGTTCTGTACAAGTTATAGATGTTTGTGAACCATTTATAGGTGATGACTATGATGTTATTGTTGCAGTTAAAGCTGCTGCCATATGTGGAAGCGATATTCATGCTTATGAATATTTGCCGTCCTATGAGTTTATGAAGGTTCCCGTTATACTTGGACATGAATTTAGTGGAATTGTTATTGATGTTGGACCAAAAGTTACAAAGTTTAAATATGGAGATAAAGTAATGGGTGAATCAAACCTCTATTGCGGTGTATGTCCAAATTGTCTTACAGGTAATACAAATATTTGTTATAGCTCGAAAATGCGAGGATTACATATAGATGGATGCATGTCGCAACTCACAAGAATAAATGAAAAATTCTTACACCACATACCAGATAATATAAGTTTTTCCGAAGCTGCTGCAGCGCAAGCTTGTACCATAAGTTTACATGCTATGTTGGAAACAGAGGTATTTCCAGGTGATAATGTTGTAATTTTTGGTCCGGGAATTGTCGGCCATACAGTTGCTCAAATATTAAAATTAAGAGGTGCTAATGAAGTTTTTTTAGTTGGCACGAATAAAGATGAGGCTGTAAGGTTGAAAGCAGCTGAAGATATCGGTTTACGCACGATCAATATTAATAAATCGAATGTAAAGGATGAAATAAAGAATATCTGTAAAATGGATACAGCAGACACGGTAATAGAATGTTCCGGATCTGCAACAGCGTTTAATGAAGGCATCCATTTATTAAAGAGAGGAGGACAGCTGGTTATAGTTGGCATCTATGCAGATCTGGTAACGGTTCCGCTAACATATTTAGTAAGAAATCAGATTAGGATACGTACTAGCTATACATCTACTTGGTATGATTACGAAAAAACATTGGAATTATTAGGCAAGCAAGTTATAAATATAAAACAATTATGTACAGAGTATTTATTAGATGATGTAGAATCAGCTTTTAATGACGCTATTGAAAAAAAAGTTATTAAACCTGTATTAATAATTAACTAGGTAGGCGCTTATATGATGATTAGAGGGCTGCAATTGCTCAGTATGGTTGACTTTCCCGGTGAAGTATGTACAACCGTGTTTTATGGCGGTTGTAATTTCCGCTGTCCCTGGTGCCATAATGGCGACCTGGTGTTGCGGCCGGATACATTTTCGCCAACTGAGCCGGAGGAATTATTAGCTGTTTTACTACGGCGAAAAAATTGGATCCAGGGTGTGTGCATATCCGGAGGAGAGCCTACTTTAGCAGCAAGTTTGCCAGGTTTAATCAAAGCATTAAAGGAACATAGTTTTCGCATTAAACTGGATACCAACGGCACCAATCCGCAAGTTTTAGCACAGCTGCTCAAAGACAATCTATTAGACTATGTGGCAATGGATATCAAGGCGCCGCCAGCCAAATATGATCTGTTGACCGGGGTGAAAGTTGATTTAAATATGATCGAGGAAAGCATTGCGCTGTTGCAAGGGAGCACTATTTCTTATGAATTCAGGACAACGGTTGTTCCCCGGTTACTGCAGGAAGAAGATTTATTGGCAATCGGCCGGTGGTTAGAGGGGAATTCGCGGTATGTGTTGCAACAGTTCCGGCCGCACCAAAGATTGTTGGATCCTGCTTGGGAACCACCGCCGCCTTATCCAATTGCCTTCCTTTATCATCTGGCGGCTAAGCTGTCTGAATTTTTCCCTGAAGTTGTAGTCCGGGAATGATATAATGATATAATGTGGGTGTGGACGGAAGAATATGTTTTTCTGTTACACCCATTATTTTTATCCAATACTAGTATAAGTATATGGTTAGTTGTATGTTGGGAACACATATTTTGGCAGAGGGAAAATTGTCGCAGGAGGTGAGAAAATGACAAAGAGATTACATACGCCCTTGACAGTGGAAACCATTAGCAAACTGCAGGCCGGTGATCGGGTTTTACTGACAGGCACAATATACACAGGCCGGGATGCTGCCCACAAAAGGCTGATCGAGCTTTTGGACAAAGGCGGGGAACTTCCCATTCAACTGGAGGGACAAATAATTTATTATGTAGGGCCATGTCCGGCAAAACCAGGTGGAATAATCGGTTCTGCCGGGCCTACAACCAGT
Source organism: bacterium (assembly GCA_050951765.1). Taxonomy (GTDB): domain Bacteria; phylum Bacillota; class DTU030; order DTU030; family JBMNJR01; genus JBMNJR01. Next base: position 84,438 of record JBMNJR010000005.1, read on the forward strand.
GGGCGAATGGACGTTTATACTCCCCGGCTGCTTGCACAAGGCCTGAAAGGGATGATTGGCAAAGGTTTGCGCTCCCAGGAAGTCATTGCTGCCATGCAACAACGAAGGCAGTCTATTTTGGAGCTATCGGCGGGGCAGGAGCTCTCCTCGCCCAGCGAATCAAAGCTGCGGAAGTAGTTGCTTTTCCCGAATTGGGGCCGGAAGCTATTTTTAAGCTCAAAGTAGAGGATTTTCCTGTAATAGTTCTCATTGATACTGCGGGAAATAATCTTTATCAGCTTGGAAGGAAAGAATACCAAAGAAGTGCTGCTTCCCCAGTAGACTAATTTTGCAGCTTTTTGCAAACGACTGTTTGACCTGAGGAGGTGTAAGAATGAGGATCATATCTGCAGAGCGGATTATTACTACTGTGGAAAGGCTTTGTATAGAGGCAAATTATCAACTGCCGGGAAATGTTCAAAGCTGCTTGCAAAAGGCATTAGACCGGGAGGAATCACCGCTGGGAAAACAGGTCCTGCAAGACATTCTGGAAAATGCGGAAATAGCCGGCCAGGGGCAATTTCCTCTCTGTCAAGATACCGGGTTTGCGGTGGTTTTTTTGGAACTTGGCCAGGAAGTTAGAGTAGAGGGTGGCGATTTGAAGGCAGCCATAAATGAAGGGGTGCGCCGTGGCTATGAAAAAGGGTACCTGCGCAAGTCAATGGTTGATGATCCTATATTTAAAAGAATAAACACCGGTGACAATACACCGGCGATTATCCATACAGAGATTGTACCAGGTGACCAAATTAAGCTTATCGTAGCTCCCAAGGGAGGCGGCAGTGAGAATATGAGTGCGTTAAAAATGCTCAAGCCGGCAGAGGGGAGCGAGGGAGTGAAGAGATTTGTGCTCGATGTTGTCAGCAATGCCGGGCCGAATCCTTGCCCGCCGCTGATCGTAGGGGTGGGAGTTGGTGGCACCTTTGAAATGGCTGCCTTAAAGGCAAAAAAGGCTCTTTTGCGTCCAGTGGGTGAAGAACACCGGGAAAAGGCTGTGGCTGATTTAGAAAGGGAATTATTAGCCGCCATTAATAGTTTAGGTGTTGGTCCGCAGGGTTTTGGCGGGCGGGTAACAGCTTTGGCAGTGCATATTGAAACCTCTCCCACCCATATCGCCAGTTTGCCGGTTGCAGTGAACTTGCAGTGCCATGCCGCAAGACATAGAGAGGCCGTCTTATGACAGCTGTTTGCTTTAGTGCTGTTCTTTATTGATACCATTCCAAGTCTGTGAGGATTTTTTCCGTCCGGGGATAAAAACCTTCACTAAATTCTTCCGGCATATGGCGCAGAACCCGCAGCACCCGGTTCCCTTTATTCCCAAAGGCCACAAAGCCCACATAACGGGGCTCATGATCGTATTTTGTGAGCAGGAATTCATTCTCTGCCCAAGGATAAACATGGTATTCCTGTGCTTCCCATTGCCTGAATTCATAGCCCTTTTGTTCAAATTCAGTCCTGGTCTGTTCAATTGCCTTAGCAAGGGTTGTCTCTTCAGCATAAAGCAGAAAGGATAAATAAACATCGGTTCTTTTAATGCCGACGAAATTGGAATTAATAATAACACTATCACCTTCGTCAGAACTGGCGGCTTCCGCCACCAGATCTTCCGGAATGTAGGCGATCAAGCCTAAATTCTCAGCCTGAAAGCGGGTAAAGGTAAAGGAATGGTCATCACCCTCCAAGGCGATAATATCTGTTTTTATTTCCGGTAATTCTAAGGCATCAAGCCCGGTTTCTTTGCCGGGCAAGTGATTTTCCGCTGCAGTTGAGTTTTCCTCAGCTATATTTGGAGTTTTGTTATTGTTACAACCGGTGAAAAATAAGCCTATGATTAAAACTGCTCCTAGTATTGGTGCCAGTTTTATTTTCATTTCTATACCCTCCTGCCAAAATTTCATTTCATAGACGGTTGAGCAACGCAATTTGTTCCCGGCTCACCTCCTTTTTTTTGAAACATACCCGAATTGAATACCTTCGGCAATGCCCTTCTGTGCCGGTGTATAACTTTAATCTTATTAATCAATCCTATGTGAAGAAGAAAAGCAAAGAGACGGGATTGTCCTAGGTACCGGTTTCGCCGCTGCCAATAGGCACATAGTTGTTTTCAATTCCATTAAATAAACTATTATCTGCGGGAGGAGTTGCGATTTTGGACAATGAATGATAGGAATAAGATTCACATCGGTAACTATGAAAGGGAGATTGCGTTAACCGAACAACTATTGCGTTCTCCTGCTGTATTGCTCTATTTGTTCTTTTGGTTAGCATGCTTCCTGGCAGTTGTAGCCCAGGTATTATTACCCCGTGTGGAAATAATCAGCCTCCCGGTACCTACCGGTGTTGCTTGCGGGCAGTTTATTTTTTTTCCTCTCCTTACCCTAGGATTCGTATACTATCAAGGTATTCGATTTCCTTCAGGTATCAATCGGATAGAAGTGCCGGTACGGAGGTCAAATTTGGAGGGGTTTGCGGCCTTTTTGCTTTATGGCCTGTGGGTATTTTTCCTCTCTCGCAAGCTGCTTACAGATTGGTATCCCCTCCCTTTTATCCATACCATAGGTAACTTTCTTGAAGGATTGGATTTTATTTCTGCCTGGGCTGCAACTACGGTGGAAGTTTTTCTTGAGCTGGTATTATTGCAGCTATTGCCTACTGTATTAATTTTTCTCGTTATATTCCGCTATGGTTGGCGGGATTTTGGGATCCGGTGGCACTTTCTATGGACGGTAGGAGTTGTTTTAATGGTTATACTGGCGGGTTTTTTTCTGCTCGGGAAGGAACCTGAGGCTAGCTTGCAATATCGGATAGGCGCTTCTCTGTTACAACTGGTGGCAGTTGTTTTCCCGGAAGAATTCTTTTACCGGGGAGTGCTCCAGACAAGAATGGAACGGTTATTTATAAACCCTCTCAATGGTATCGTGGTCGCCGGAGTATTGTTTGGCTTAGCTCATTATCCCCATCTTTATTTCGAAGGATATACGCAATTTCAAGCTTTAATTACCAGCCTATTTTATCAAGGCAATGCCGGTTTGTTCTTGGGATTGGTTTATTATCACATAAGACATTTAGGACCGGTGATTTTCTTGCACCTATTATTGAACATCATTTTTTTATAAACGGGGGAGGAGAAGCCTCCTCTTTTTCTGCTTTTTGGTATTTTCAGCAGGAAATGGCAGGCATTAATCTAATTCCTTATTAAAACCCCTACAATTTTGGGGAGGATAAAAGAGTCTGTACCCTTGAAGCAAGGAGGATCAGTGTGACTGTATTTCGTTTTGTGCATATTGCTGATGTACATTTAGACACTCCTTTTTGTTGTCGGGAGGATAATTTACGCAAAAAACTCCGCCAAGCGTCAATGCAAGCATTGGAACGGTCGGTTGATTTGGTGCTTTCTGAGGGAGCCCATGCACTATTGATTGCCGGGGATTTGTTTGATCATGAGCGATTATCCTTTGCCAGTGAATTGTTTCTCACCCAGCAGTTTACCCGGCTCAGGGAGGCCGGGATTCCGGTTTTTTATGCTACCGGCAATCATGACCCCAGCGATGGCGCTATCCGTGGTGTGATTGCCCGCTGGCCGGATAATATGTATTTATTTGGCAGGCAGGAGCCGGAAACCAGACCGGTCTTTGACCACCAGGGGAAGATAGTGGGGTTTGTAACCGGAGTTGGGCATCAGTCGGCAACTGTAGCCGACAATTTGGCGGCAGCTTTCCCGGTGGTTGCAGCTGAGGTTCCCCATGTAGCCCTTATGCATGCTTGGGTTACAGGCATTGAGGCCGGGATTGGCCACGAACGTTATGCGCCCTGCGGCCTGGCGGATTTGCAGGCTAAGGGTTATTCATACTGGGCCTTAGGCCATGTTCACTCTCCCCAGCGAGTTCTGCAGGAACCTGTGGCTTGCTATGCCGGGAATATTCAAGGACGGAATCCCAGGGAACCGGGACAGAGGGGTGGCTATTTGGTTGAAGTGGATCATATGGGAGTTGTGCGGCAGGAGTTTCACCCCTTGGGGCCTTTCCGCTGGGAGAGCTTACATATTACTGACCTGCATGAGGCAGATAGCCTGGATGTGCTTTGTAAGCAAGTGGTAAACAAGTTCCATCGAGAGTTTTCCGGAAGTATCGGCACCAATAACGTGCTGCTACAGGTGTATCTTGAAGGTTATTGCCCTTTGGCCAGGGAACTGGCGGAAGAGGAGAATCGGGAATTACTGGCTCATGAGTTGATCCAAGCTCTAGACCTTTTACATGTGGAAATAAAGACAATGCTTTCTCCTGTGAATATTGATTGGACACAATATGCCGCAGGACCTAACCTTCTCAGCACATTATTTAACCTGGTGGAAGAAGCAAAAGAGAATGTTGAGCTATTGGAACAGTTGGCTCCGGCAAGGCTGGCGGCAGGAGCGGGAAAAAGCAGGGAGGCACGGATAGCTTATCTGCAGCAGCTCTTGCACGGGTTACCCCAGGAGGCTGTTGCCCGGATGCTGCTGGAGGAGAAATTATGAGATTCAGCCGGTTTACTGTGGAGAATTTTGGGTGTATCCAAGAATGGCGGTCACCTAAGTTGGGAACTGATCCGGTGGTATTCTATGGTCCCAATGAGGCCGGAAAGAGTACTCTGTTTCATTTATTAAGCACATTATTGTATGGATATCATCCGGCCAACCGGGAGCAATTCCCTTATACTCCCAGGGACGGCGGCATGCCCGCCGGCCATGCTTCCATTTATTTGGCTGATGGGACAAAGGTGGATATTTATCGCCGGTTGCGCAGCCAACCGGAGGGACAATTGGTTAAAGATAATGTTACGGAGGAGCTTCGAAATCGGACAGTGCCCTTCGCGGCACATGTACCGCGGCAACTTTTTCAAGAACTATTTGCCTTGACATTGGACAAGCTTTGTTTTCCCCAGGAACAGCTGTGGTCAGACCTGCAGGATTACCTTTTGGGCGGTTTGGCTACCAGTTTTCTCCGACCGGTATCAAAGGTAGTGGCAGATTTAGAGCGGGAGGCGGATAAATTGTGGCGTGCCGACCGGCGGGGGAGGCCAAAGGATCGAGAGCTCAGGCAAAAATTATTGCAACTGCATGGTGAAAGGCAAGCGGCAAGGGAGCGGGAAGAGCGAATTCGCTCGCTGTTAAAGGAACATGCTTTACTGAAAGCGGAAGTCATCGAGATGCAAGCAACACGGGTAAATTTGGCAACCTTTTTACGGCGGGCTAAGCGTTTAGCCCCGGTGCAGAAAAAAAATAGGCGAATCGAAATGTTGCGCCAGGAGGGCGGCGATCTTACCCCTTATGCCAATATACCTGCAGAACCGTTGGCTTATATCGATGCAATAAAAGCCGAGCTTGTGCAACTGAACCATAGGATTGGGCAAGTGCGGCAAGAAAAACAATTGAAGGAGGCCATCTGGCAGTCTTTTGCTACCGGCAACGGAAAAATTAAGGACAAAATAGAGCAAATTAAACCTTGGCTGAAAAGGGCCAGTTATTTGGCAGTTAGAGAAGAAACGCTGCGGCAGTTGGAGGGAGATATTAAACAACTGGAAGTTAATTTGTCCCAAGCAGCAAAGGAACTCTTTGTCCAGCCATGGTCAAAGAAATGGGAAACAGCATTTAAGGCTATTTCCCCGGGAGAACTTAGGCTCCGCCTTGGCCGCTGGCGGGAGTTATATAATCTGTACCAAGATGCCAGGGCTCGCACGCGGAGTATAGAAGGGCAATGTGCGCCGGCTGTTAGGGTACGGGTATCCCCTCTGGCATTGATTTTATTTATTGCCGGCATGCTTTTATTCACAGTGGGTTGTTTGCAGGGTATTGATCTTCTCCGCTGGGGAGGAAGCGGCTTACTGCTGGTGGGTGGTGCTGAAATTTGGTCATGGTATCGCAGGCGACAAGAATTGGCCAATTTGCAACAGGGAATCAATGCGGAACTGCATACAGTCCGCAAGGATGAAAACAGGCTGGAAGAACAAAGCAGGGAAGCTCAAAAAAATATTTGTAAATTATTTGGCGACTTGCCTATAGCACCGGCATGGCTGGAAAATCCTACGGAAGAATTGCTAGGTGAGGTGCGATCGATCCAAGCTATGTTGCAGGATCTACAGCAACGGCAGGAGCAACAAAGGGTTCTCAAGGAGCAGTTGGCAGAGGAGGAAAGAGAATTAATTGCATTGGCTGAACAATGTGGGGTTTTATTAGAGGGTGATAACAGGATCCAAAAATTGCTGACCCGTCTAGAGGCAAAATTAGTGGCAGTGGAGGAAGAGGCTCTAGTGGCACAGGCAGCTGTGTCCCGGCTTAAGGAACTTAATGAAGAGGAATCTATGCTTGAGAAACGGATGACAAGTTTGGCACAGGAACAGGCCCAGGTTATTGCCCTTTTGGCAGAACTGGGTGCCGGTGATTGGCAAAGAGGAGCTGCAGTTCTCATAAAACGACGGCAGGCGAAAGCGGATGCAGAGGCATTGCAACGAAGCTTAGAACAGGAAGAAACTGATTTACCGGCGCTGCTGGACGAAATTAAAGCGGCAGCCGCTGCAGGTGAGGAATGGACTTTCTCCGATCAGGAAATAGTGGCAGCAGAAGCGAAAATTGAGACGTTAGGAACGGAGATTGCGGCTATCCAGGAAAAGCTAGTGGCCATAGAAAAGGATCTAGAGTATGATCGCGAGCAGAATACCCTGGATTACATTGAAGGAGAGATAGAAGCCTTAGAGGAACAGAGAAGGGAGCTTTGGGTGAGGCGGGACCAGCTGGCTTTATTACGCAACTTTTTAGTGGAAGCGGATCGTCGCTTTCGCGAACAGCACCAGCCGGATGTCTTGCGCAGGGGAGGAGAGTATCTGAAAAAAATAAGCGGAGGTCGCTATGATCGCCTTTTCTTGGTCGAAGAGGAGGGGAGGCAAGTCCTATATTTGCGTCAGGCAGGGCGATTATATCCGGTGCCGGTCAATGAAGCTCTAAGTCGAGGTACATTGGATCAGGTTTATTTAGCTTTGCGTTTAGCTCTGGTTGATCATATTGACGGGGACCGGGAGCGGCTGCCTTTATATCTTGATGAGGTACTGGTAAACTGGGATCAAGAACGGCGGGAAAGGGGGTTAGAATTAATAGCAAATATTTGTCAACAACGGCAGGTATTCCTTTTTACCTGTCATCCTTGGCTGGTTGTGGAAATGGAAGACAAATTACACGCACAAGTAATTGACTTGTATTGTACGAACTCGCCCTAAGTCCTTCTCTATACAAGGCGGTTGCCAAAGGGCGAGTAAGTCCGTGGGACTCGGCCAACAATTTGGCGGGGTTAAATTTCCTTTAAATAAAGCCCCGTTCAATAAAGGAGGTTTTCTTCATGTCTGATTCTTTATTGGTAAGCTGGGGAACAGCACCGGTGCAAAAAATAGTGCAGTTTCGTGTAAAACCGGATTCAGATCTCCTGACAGCAATTGAAGAGGCAGTAAAGAAGGCCGGTATTAAATCAGGGGTTATTGTGTCAGGCCTCGGTGCCTTGAGTAAAGCTGTTTTTCGGAACTTGAAGGAATTCCCCTCATTTTTCCCCGTAGTTCCAGAGAATCGATTATATTTAGATATTGAAGCACCGCTAGAATTGGTTTCCCTTACCGGTTGGATTGCCCCGCAGGAAGACGGGGAGCCGGAAATCCATGCTCATTTTGCAGCGTCTGTGGTTGATGGAGATACTGTGCGTACCTATGGCGGGCATTTGACTAAGGGCACCACTGCCTGGATTAAAGTGGTGGTAGCCATTGCTGTTATTGAAGAAGAAAGTGCCATAGCTACCCATGACCCCTTTACAGAGAGCCTTGACCTGAAAATGGTGGAGGGATAAAAAAGGGGCTGTCTAAAACAGCCCCAAAATGACTATTGTAAGCATAGATACGGCAATCATGGCGAAGACCGGCGGTGCCATTTTTTTCAGGAGTAGGTCTTTCATGTCCACAGAGAAGTATTCTTTAGTTAAGATATAACAGAGATGGATAGGCGACATAAAATAACCGGTGACGGCAGTAATAAAGATAAACGCATAATAAGCCACTCTCAGATCCAAAGTGTCGATAATGGGAGCAAAGACAGCAAAGCCAATTCCCACGCCGGTATAGTGTGAGGCAGTAAGCATGCCCACTGTAAAGGGAATAAAGAATGTGAGGAATAATAAAGGCAAACCGGCATCAATCATATTATTTACAATCATATTGATTGTTCCCGACTCCACCACATAACCCTTAAGCATCATAACCGCCAAAACCACACAGCCTAGCTTCCAATCCAAGTGAGAAATTGTCTCCCTTATAAGTTGCTGGATGCTATTATGCTCACCCTGTTGATATAAAAAATAGCCGGCCATAATCAGCCCCACACTAATAGCAATTACATAATTCAGTCCTAGAATAAAGTGGGCAAAGATGATAGTAAATATGGGAGACATATCAACTGCAATTTTGCCTAATAAAGACCAGCTAATTTTTTCCTGCACATGGGTACTTTTTTGCGAGCCGCTGAAACAAACCCAAGAGCAAATAATGATACTAACAAGAGTAGGTAGGGCTAGGTATTTAATCAAATCACCGTACTGTAAACCACTAAGGTCTCTGGCCATGATAAAGAGCGGGAAAAGCGGGTAAATAAAGTACCATAAATGGCGAAAAGCAAGGTTAACAGCTGCCATATTTAATCTGCTCAAGCCTGCCTTTTTCCCTGCCTGTTCCACCATCGGTGCTGACATGATGGCTCCACCGGGAACCACAAGCATTCCTAACACCATTGGTAAAACAGCACTTAAAGCACGGGGATCAGTGATTAAATGGGTAAGATCATTAACCATCTTCTCCAAGAGGCCGGATTTTTTCATCAGATAACCTAAGAGCTGAAGGCCAACTACAGAGAAAGTTAAGGTTAAGGTACTAGGGTCTAAGGCACTGGTATAGGCTACCTCAATAATTTTCCAGGCACCCATTCCGGAGGTAATGGCGATAATCAGGCTACCTAACAAGAGCGTTAGTGCCAAATTAACCCGTTTGGCAGTTAATTGTAGGATAACTGCAAAGGAAAAGATTAAGCCAACTGTTTCCATATATTTATCCTCCTGATTTTTGCATAATTATATATAATTCTACTAAAAAAGAAAGAACCCTTTATTTGTTTTTGCCGTTTTTCTGTATTGGTATCATATTACGGCTTGCCTGTAAGATTTATAAGTATTACAATTGCATTGGAGACAGCTATCTTGCCGGTATAGTGGTATCAGGTGACTGGATATACTTACTGTAAGTGCTGTCTGCTTATAAAAAAATTGAGCTTGTTTTAATCTGTCTTTGGGGCAGGGTGAGGAAATTATTCCAACTCCCGACCGCTGGTGATGCCTCCTATGAGAGGATGAGCCCGACAGCCTCAACAGTTGATCCGGTGAGAATCCGGAGCCGACCGTATAGTCGGAATGGGCGAAGACAGGATCGTAGACTGGTTTTGGTCTGCTATTGACCAGGATACGGTCCTCTCCTCGTACCTAATTAGCCCCGGGCTTACCCGGGGCTAAAATGCGTCTAAATTAAAGGAGGAGAGAAGAAATGCCAAGGACTTTACAGAAGTTAGTTGTGACTGCTCTTTTTGCGGCACTGGTGGCGGTAGCGACAATGGCAATCAATATTCCCATGCCTGCTACCCAGGGGTTTGTCAATGTCGGCGATACGATGATTTTTGTGGCGGGAATCTTTTTGGGACCGGCAGTAGGACTATTAGCCGGGGGAATTGGTTCGGGGCTGGCGGATCTATTGTTGGGGTATGTACACTGGGCTCCTTGGACCCTTTTCATTAAAAGTATAGAAGGGCTGTTAGCAGGGTTAATTGCCTACCGGAGTTTTCAAAAAAAACGTCGGATTGGACCCGAAACTATTTTAGCAATGCTAATTGCTGCCATTTGGATGGTATTTGGTTACTATTTAGCCGGGGGAATTATGCGAGGTTTCCCTGCTGCCTTGGCCAGTGTTCCCGGTAATATTATTCAGGGAGTAGGCAGCATCATTCTTGCTATCCCGGTAATACATGGTTTTCGCAAACACAATCTGACAGATAAATAAAGCCAAGGGGTCAGGCACTAGGTGCCTGGCTTCTTGACCTCTTGGCTTTTCAGAGTAGACGCCCATGCCGGTGCCGCACTTGGTTCCCCTGTCCCCATTAACGGTGAGGGGTTAGAAAATTAAGGGGAAAGTAAATGTAACAAAAGCCGCCCATAGTCCGTAAATCGGCAGATACTTAGTAACCGCGTTTTGGATGCTTGCTGGGCCGGCCTTATTTTGCAAGAAACGCAGATAGGAGAACATAATCCAAATTAGATTGGCCCAGATAAGTATGTTAACACCTAACACAGCAATTCTATTGGGCGTAATTCCATAGGAAAAAAGCCTGAACACTATGGCTGATAATGCTACACTGTTAATGATCAGAGCAAAAACAATTAGGATAAAATTGATATAATCGGAAATACTCTTTTTCTCGTCTGTGCCGCATTCGGTAATGGAGAATATGGTCACTGTTATTACACTAAGGAGTATCCCATTAAAGGATATGAGGAAATTGCGATCCAGGAATGGATTTTTTCCGCTCCAGATAACCGTTATAAGATAAGATAACAAGGTAGCAAGTACAAGCGGGCTAAAAATTTTTGCTATATACGGCGCAAAATTTTTAGTAAGTTTAAGGTTCTTTGATACCAGGTAAGTAGCTACAATAGCGAGAGCGGCGGCTCCAAACAAAACGACATTCTCAAAGTAGAATTCAGATATATCCATGCCAACAAAGCTAAATAACTGCATGGTTAATGCTGTTAGCACCATTCCGCTGGCGGCCATGCTGGTGTAGAGTATGCAAAATTCCCCATTGAATTTAAGATAGTTTAATCTTGTACTGCTTCTACCATATTCATTTCCTGTAAATGCAAGCCCTAATAATATCCATAAGAAAACGGGAAGGTGAAAATAAGTCATAATGATACTATCTTTTTGCTCTAATGGTAGCATATTAAGATAAAATCCGGAAATTACAAATAATGATGCGAGAATGGAAAGAATATTTTTTTAGGGGTATTGTTATAGACAAAATATGCTGCAATAAAGGGAAGGATACCAAAAACAATGTTAATTGGTGCTATTGCTTGCTGGGCGACAAAATGAAAAATAATTCTAGTGCTTATCCCGGCCAGAATAGCTAAAGTTCCCATGGATAAGAAGTCTTTCTGAAGTAAGCAATTATTTTTTTTTATTTGTGGTCTCGTCGAAATGCAATCTTGCATACCAAACGGCAAGAACCTGTGAATCAGGGTTTTGCTTCCAGGCGTATAAAAATGATTTTTTAAAAGCTTCGGGTTCCTTTCTATACATTTTTTCCAGCTCGTGGGGGTTGGCAATATTCTCAATAACCGGGTTGTTAATGTCCATAGTTTTACCTCCCCTAATAATTATCACATTTAATCCTGCTTTCTCGCTAATGGTTTATTATTCTTGCCTGTATTCGTCACTTTTGTACTCTATAATATCACCAGGCTGACATTCCAAGGCCTTGCAAATTCTCTCCAAAGTTGAGAATCGAATCGCCTTTGCTTTTCCATTTTTCAATATTGAAAGATTTGCCATTGTTATCCCAACTCTCTCGGAAAGCTCAGTGACGCTCATTTTCCTTTTAGCCAACATCACATCAATATTAATTATAATTGCCATAATGTTATTCACCTCAGATCGTTAAATCATTTTCTGATTTTTATCTATGGCATTTTTTAATAACCTTTCAAGCACAGCAGCAAAGACTGCAATCACAGAAGAAGCAAAAATAATGATAATTGGAAATCCGACGGCACCGGGAGCGTCTTCAGTATCTGCTATGGAAACTAAAAGTGGTATGAGTCCAACATAAATAATACTGATTGTGATTGCACAGTAATTAATATTTCTTAAAGCCTTGACAGATAATTCCGAAAAAGCAATATTTTTGTCAATATAACTTAAAAGTCTTAAGGTCTGATATAGAGCATAAGAAAAGGTATTGCCGTTCCATACAAACCTATTAAAACTGGATATAGTAAATAAGCCGGAAATTGTTCTGTCGCTTCCTTAGCTACCCAAGGCAATTCTAATAAACATAAAGCAAGAATCGGAAATCCAATAAGAATAACAGCTGTCTTTAAAAAGAGTGTTTCTCGTTTCAAATAGAGCACCTCACTTTTTAATTCTTAATCTGATTCTAGCAAATTATTTATTGTTTTACAATAAATAATTATCGAATCCTATTATGTTTTTATCTTCGATTGTATGTAATTTTCGAGTAAGTGCGTGTGATAAGACATATCCTCACCCTTTCCTGAACTAGCGTCAGGATTATAATACTTAACTACCGATAATTTTCATACATTTTCGTGTGGTTTATTTTGTAAAAGAGCAGGATCTAAATAAATAATGGTGAAATTATAATTTGCAGGCAAGAAAAAAGGTTCTGTATAATATATTGGTATAAGCGCTTGTATTAAGTTCCGGTAGGTAAATATGAGGCAGGTTGGGGCAGAATTTAGAATTTCAGGAGGTGGAGGGCAAGGTGGGTGGACAAAAATTGGCGCCTGAATCTCTCCGGGCAACTTGTTCCCTTGCAGATTTAGGCTGTGAAACTACAGCGGGACTTTCGCAACTGACGGGAATTATTGGGCAGGAACGGGCGGTTAAAGCTCTTCACTTTGGGCTGGGGATTAAGGCAGACGGGTTTAATATTTTTGTGGCCGGCGCACCAGGTACAGGGAGAACAACAGCGGTGAAAGGTTTTTTAGAGAAATTAGCAAAAGAACAACCGGTGCCAATGGATTGGTGTTATGTATATAACTTTAAAGATTCCTATCGTCCGCAGGCATTATCTTTACCTCCCGGCATTGGGACACAAGTTGCTAAAGACATGAAGGCCTTTATAAATACTGTCCGCCGGGAAATACCCAAGGCTTTTGAAAGTGACGAGTACATAAAACGGCGGGAAGAGATATTGCAGCAATTTGCTTGGCAGAAAAAGGAGCTTACTACCGGCTTTAACCAGCGAGCCCAAGCGGAAGGAATGATGATCCAGAATACTCAAATCGGTGTCTTTATCGTTCCCCTGGGAAGAGATGGGCAACCATTAGAAGAACAGGCAATCATGGCTTTGTCTGCAGCGGATAAGCAGCTGCTGGAAGAAAAAAGGGAAAAAATCGAAAAAGAATTAAGCATTGTATTAAAAGAGATCAAAAACTTGGAAAAAAAAGCGGTGGAAGCTATTGAGAATTTGGATCAGGAAGTTGCACAATTTGTTTTGGGGCATCTTTTTAGTGATCTATTAAGCAAGTATGAAGACTTTCCTGCTGTTATTACTTATCTGCATGAGGTAAGAAACGATATTTTAGAGAACATTGATCAATTCCGGCAACAGGAGGGTGATAAGGCGGAAGGAAAGCCGGAAAGTGGGAAAGCACTTAAGGCAGCGAAGAATATATCCTTGCGCAAATATGAGGTAAACGTTGTTGTTGATAATTCTAATCAGAGCGGTGCGCCGGTGGTTATTGAACCCAACCCCACTTATAATAATCTGTTTGGGCGGATAGAGAAGGAAGCCCAATTCGGGACCTTGGTAACCGATTTCACAATGATTCGCGGGGGAGCCCTCCACCAGGCCAATGGCGGCTACTTAGTTTTACCTGTGGAAGAGTTGGTTTCAGCCCCGTTCGCCTGGGAGAGTCTGAAGCGGGCATTGAAGAATAAAGAAATAAGCATGGAAGAGCCCAGCGAACGGCTTGGTTTTATGACAGCCAAGAGCTTACGTCCGGAGGAAATCCCCTTAGCTGTGAAAGTAATTTTGATCGGTAGAAGTGATTTATATCGGTTGCTTTATTTTTACGATGAGGATTTTCGCGAGTTGTTTAAGGTAAAGGCTGAGTTTGATACTACAATGCCGCGGAATCAGGCAAATATTTGCCGGTATGCGGACTTTCTTTCCACCCTTTCTAAGAAAGAAGGTTTATTGCATCTAGATGTTGAAGCCACAGCGAGGGTAATTGAGCACAGTTCTCGTTTAGCTGAACATCAAGGGAAGCTTTCCACCCGGTTTGCGGAAATTGCTGATTTGGTTCGGGAGGCCCATTATTATGCCAGTTCGGAAAATGCCGCTTATATCCGGGCAGAACATATTCAGCGGGGAATTGAGGAGCGGGTTTTCCGTACCAATTTGCTGGAAGAGAAAATCAATGAGCTGACTAGGGAAGGACAAATACTAATTAGCACCTCCGGTGCTGTGGTAGGGCAAGGGAATGGTTTGGCAGTTATAAACTTGGGCGACATTAGTTTTGGGAAACCTTCCCGCATTACTGCCAGCACAGGGCCTGGCCGGGAGGGGATAATTGACATCGAACGGGAAGTAAAGTTGGGCGGACCGCTCCATAGTAAGGGTGTTATGATCTTAACCGGGTTTATTGCAGCCCGTTATGGGAAAGAGTTTCCCTTAAGCCTCACTGCCCGGCTAGTTTTTGAACAGAATTATGAGGGTGTAGACGGCGATAGCGCTTCCAGCATAGAGCTGTATACTCTATTGTCCAGTTTATCCCAGCTCCCGTTAAAGCAGAGCATTGCGGTTACCGGTTCAGTTAACCAGTTGGGGGAAGTACAGGCCATTGGCGGTGTAAATGAAAAAATTGAGGGATTTTTCACCCTTTGTGCCCAAACAGGTTTAACCGGGGAAGAGGGAGTATTGATTCCAAAGAGCAATATCCCGCACCTGATGTTAAAGGGAGAAGTTGTGGAAGCAGTGCGAGCAGGAAAGTTCAATGTGTGGGCTATAGAAACTATTGATCAGGGAATAGAAATATTGACAGGTGTACCGGCAGGAGAGCCCGATGAAGCCGGCAACTATCCACCCGGTACTGTCAATTACTTGGTATTGCAGCGTCTGCGGGAATTTGCGGAGATTACCAGGGAATGGGAAGCAGACGAAGTGTAAAGGAGAAAAGGCCGGTATCCACCGGCCGTTATTTAGAAATGCCGGGGGGTGTGGCATAAATGGATATAGATACGTTTCATAAACTCTTAGATGACCTGGCAGCGGAAATTCCAGCAGATTTCTTTCGCGAATTAAATGGCGGCATCCTGCTGCTTCCGGAAGTCAAAGGACATCCTTTAGCTCCCGGCGGAGGCTATATCCTGGGGGAATATCGGGTGCAGAAACCTGGATTGGGGCGGTATATAATTATTTATTATGGCTCCTTTCAAAAAATTTTGGGGGAGAAAGCTTTCCCAAAGGAAGTTAAAACCCGTTTGTGGGAAACTCTACTCCATGAATTGCGTCATCATTTAGAATCTCTGGCCGGTGTGCAGGATTTGCAATTGGAAGATGAACGCAGGTTGCGGGAACTAATTACAAGCCACAGGCAAGGATGATTTGCAGGTGCTGTCAGGGTATCTTTCTATTTCATATCTAACCTTCAACTTATCACCTCTCAAAAACGACACGCTTGGGTTTGGCAGTACTCACAGGTGGTGTTCCTTTGGCAAAAGGTTTTCTTATCTATGGTTGGATACCCCTTTTGCGTTTGGGTTGGCGACCAACCTAAAGCAGCGGTAACCGATTTAACCGGTTGGAGGAAAAAGCTTTCAGTGACCGTTATTTCCGGTTCTGTCTCCAATAGAGCAATCATCTCTTGCTGTGCAGTAAGTGGCCAGTCGCCATAACCGGGACTGAACCTCAGGGTTGGGTATAGTCCTTTAGGCAAAAACATTTGCTGCAGATGCTTTTGCAGCTTATCAACTAAGGCTTCTACTGCGTAAGAACCAAAAATATCGGCTATCGTTCCTTCCCATAAATCCCCTCGTTGCAGGCATTTATTGCTGTATTCCGGCAGCTTTTTCCCAATGGTTGCCGCCAGCAGCGTGACTTCAGAACTACCTGCCAGCCCCAGGGAAAGATAATGGCTAGTGAGTTTAAACTTTCCCTGTCCTAACACCACTTGCTTAGAGGTGTGTGAAGTTACCGGAAGCTGCATCCAGTAAAGGGAAGGTGCAAGTAAATGCTTTAGTTCCGCCAGTTTTGTTTCTGCTCCCTGCAATTGCGGGGCTTTTTTTATTAAGTTTTTTAAGTCAAGTTCCAAAGGGATGTTTTTTAGTTTATGCACATTGTTCATCGGCGCGAAAATCCTTTATTCACCTTTCTGTTTCCATTGCAATTTTTCCACCAATTTTACAGCACTAACCGCATCTTTACCATAACCGTCCGCTCCAATTGCTTGGGCATATTCCTCGGTAACTACCGCCCCGCCGACAATAACTTTAACGGTGGGGAGGTTGGCTTTTATTTTTTCGATGGTCGGTTGTAGGTACGCCATGGTTGTGGTCATGAGGGAGCTTAAGGCGACAATCTGTGCTTCTTCCCGTTGAGCTGCCGCTAAAAAAGCTTCAGCGGGGACATTTTTACCCAGATCGATCACCCTAAAGCCATGGGTTTTCATGAGTGCAGCTACTATATTTTTTCCAATGTCGTGAATATCACCCTTTACAGTGCCAATAATAATGGTACCTTTGGTTGTAATGTCTTGATTTTTCATCTGTTTTTGCACTAGGGAAAATGCTTGTTGTGCTACCTGGGCACTGAGCATTAACTGCGGCAAATAGTAATCACCTTGTTCAAACTTGTCACCTACTGTTTTCAGTCCCGGGGTTAGTCCTTCATTTATAATGGTTTGAGGTTCAATGCCTTCCCGGAGCAAAGCTTGCACAGCCTCAATCAGAGCTGGTGAACCTTTGATCACTAAATTAGGTATCTGTTCTATAGAAGGTTTTTGAAGAGGCGTTGCTTTCTCTATTGCTGCCGTACTTTGGTTTTCAGTGTTTAGGCGGAGGTAGTTGGCAGCTTGCGGATCACGGCCTGCCAGTAATGCCGACGCCTGCCAGGAAATTACCATCTTCGGATCAAGCGGATCAATAATGGCGGCATCTAGTCCTTGAGCCAAGGCCATGGCCAAAAAAGCGCTATTTATTTGCCAACGGTTGGGTAAGCCGTAAGAAACATTGCTAATCCCCAAAATCGTATTGACCTGGAACCGGTCTTTGATTAATTTAATTGCCCGTAAGGTTTCTTGGGCGGATAAAGTGTCATTGGCCACAGTAAGGGCAAGGCAATCAATATAAATATCTTGCGGAGGAATACCATAGTTTGTACAGGCGGCGATAATTTGAGCAGCAATGGCCAGCCTTCCCTCGGCGCCTTCAGGGATCCCTTTTTCATCTAGGGTCAGCCCAACTACCGCGGCACCGTAGCGTTTGCAGAGGGGGAGGATACTGTGTAGACTTTCAGGCTCCCCATTGACAGAATTGACTAAGGCTTTGCCGTGATATGCTTCCAGTGCTTGCGCGATGACCTTTGGTTCGGTGGAGTCTATAACCAGGGGGGTATTTAAGCTTTGCTGCAGCAGGTTAACTACTTCCCTCATGGCAGCAGCCTGCTTGATACCTGCAATACCTACATTGATATCCAGGAGGTGGGCACCGGCTGCTACTTGCGCTTCTGCTTCTGCCCGAACTGGTGTTAGGTCGCCTTTGCGGAGGGCTGCAGCTAAGCTCTTTCTTCCCGTAGGATTAATTCTGTCCCCAATTAGTTTTGGTAATAGATTGTCCCCCAACCTAACCACCATTGATTTGCTGGCCAGGGTACTACCCGGCTGGATACGGCGGGGTGGAGGGTTAAATTTGCTTAACCTTTTTTTCAACAGTTGGGTGTATTCCGGAGTACTGCCACAACAGGAGCCAAACATGTTTATACCGAGAGCAAAATACGGTTCCATGGCATCCAGAAACATTTGCGGATCCAAAGGATAGAAGGTCTGACCTTCCCGCACAGTAGGCAAACCGGCATTTGGTTGGACCATAAGTGGTAGGACCGTATTTTCTGCCAACTCCTGCATAACCGGCAATAGTTCCTTAGGCCCTCCGGAACAGTTGGCGCCAATGGCTGCTGCTCCCAGACCGGTTAAGACCACAGCGGCACTTGCCGGGCTGACACCGGTTAAAGTGCGCTGCCCGGTGTATGTTAAGGAGCAGATCACCGGAATGTCACAAGTATCTTTAGCTGCCAGGAGGGCAGCCCTCACTTCGCCTAAATCAGAAAAAGTTTCCAAAAGCAAAAAGTCTGGATTAGCACCGGCCAGTTCGGCAATTTGTTCTTGAAAAACTTGATACATTTCGGCAAAGGTAACTGTGCCAAGCGGTTCTAGAAATCGTCCCGTAGGGCCGATGGATGCAGCCACATAACTGTTGCTGTTGGAGTTTATAATAGCTTCCCGGGCGCAGGCCACCCCTTGGCGGTTAATTTCTGCCACCAGATGGGCAAGATCGTAGGCAGCTAACTTCAGCCTATTTCCGCCAAAGGTATTGGTAGTGATTATATCCGCTCCTGATTTTAGATAGGCAGTATGTATTTCTTTGATCAATGCAGGATTTTGCAAATTTAATAGTTCCGGACAAGCCCCCGGTGCCAAGCCATTTTGTTGCAAAAGGGTGCCCATGGCCCCGTCAAAAACCAGGACTTTACTTAAAAGTTCTTTTGGTAGCAAGTTTCATCCGACCTTTCTGGAGCTTGAATTTGTTTAAGAAAATGAAAAGCATGCTTAAGTGTGTACGATTCCGTCTGCTCGTATTATCACTACTATTATTCAGAAAAAATAAACCCCATATCCCAATGTCGGAAGCACGGGGAAAGGGGTGGTAGATTACCGATGAGCCTCTCCTCTTATCTTCCGAAGTAGCGCTTCGCTGGAATTGGCACCGGTTCCAAATAAATAGGATGGTTGCCGAGGTCTCATAGGGCCAGTCCCTCCGCCTCTCTGGATAAGAGTGATGCCGAAGCATCATGTTTACTAAATTATAATTTATAATGATACTAATGATAAGTAAGTAATTCTTAAATGTCAAGCGTTTTAAGCGTCGGTTACATTTTTTTTGGCTATAGTGATTACATGATAACAGATAAAAGTAACAATAGTGTTGATCAAGGCTGTAGGGATGACGATCGTTGTAAATAATGCCGAGAAAGCACCGGGAAGGCTGCCGAAAATTACCAGGGCGGAGGTTAAAAAGACTGTACCGCTGACAATAGTTCCCAAAAGGGAAATCAACGCTACTGTGATCTGGAAATTGAACTTAGCCATAGCATTGATCAGCAGGTATACTGTGAAAGCGGTAATAGGTTTGTCAATCAGATTGGCGGTTTGCCCCCCGGGAAAACCGGTTGTAAGGGCAGCGAAAATTCCGGCTAACAATCCTGCCAGTAACGCTTTTTTAGGGCTATGGTCGATGAAAAGAGCTATAAATAGCATAGCTAATAAGAAATCCGGTTTCATGCCACCCATGAGGGGCGGTGTAACTTGATGCAGCACGAGACCCATGGCCAGTAAAAGGGACGTCAATACCATATCTTTTAAGTTCATTTAAAATTCCCCCTTGTAATTGTCATTGCAATCATAGGTTAAACATCAGTTTCCCTTCAGATCATAGGCCTCACCTCCTGGCAAAATAAAAACATCCGTTCCCTAAGGGACGGATGTTTTATCCGTGGTGCCACCCAAATTGTCTCTATCTAAGTTACAAAAAAACACTTCATCACTTAGGATGAAGTGTTTTTCTGCCACCTAAATATAGACCACTTAAAACCGGATACGGTCATCATTTTTCGCTGACGATATCCTGTCCTTAATAACGGAGGCATCCGGATCGAGCTACTCACTTTTCATTTTCGCTCCACCTTCTCCGGGGTCCATTCATCTTGTGTTCCGGTACCGCACTTTCACCGGCGGCGGCTCTCTATGACCTTGCACACAAGGTTACTCTTCCCCTTCAGTGAATTTGCAATTTCAATTTCTGTTATTATATCATTGGGAAACTGGAGACGCAATATAAAAAAAGAAATAGGTGTAGTTATTCTGTGATAATGTCATGTTGAATTTATTCTGATAAAATGTCACCTATGAGAGAGGAGATTCAACATGACACCCATGGAGATGATCAGGTTAAGAGGGTGATTAACCAAATCATCGACAAAGTTATTTCCATCAGGGAGGCGGCCGAGCTTTTGAACCTCAGTGAACGTCAAGTAATGAGGCTAAAGAAGGGGGTAAAAGAACAAGGATCCGGGTTCATCATCAACAAAAATAGGGGCCGTAAGCCCAGCCATGCTATCTCTGAAGAAACAAGAAGCACTATTGTTGAGCTAAAAAAATCAAAGTATAAGGAGGCGAATTTTAAACACTTCCAGGAGTCTCTTTAGCCCCCTAACTCGTTTGGACAAGTAGTCTTAACATGGTAGGATAATATAGGGAGGGAGATCCAAATGAGAACACGGAGGCAACATTCAGCTGAAACGAAATTAAAGGTTGTCAGGGAGGCATTGGAAACCGGTAACGCAGCTCTTGTTGCGAGAAGGCATGATCTTTCATCCAGTATGGTAACCAGGTGGGTACGACAGTACAAACAGAACGGAGAAGCAGCATTCAAAGGGAACAATAAAGGAAATGGGCAGCTAGTTGGATACAGCGATAAGAATTACCATAAACTTAAGGATGAAAATGAACGTCTTAAAAAGATCTTGGGCGAAAAGGACTTAGAGGTAGCGATATTGCGTGATCTCTTAAAAAAGTAAAACCCTCACTGGCCGACAAAGTAGCCGTAGCACATAAATGGATTTGCCGGGGATACAAGGTGTCCCAGGTGGTCCGCATAGTGGGAATCAGCCGTTCATGTTACTACTACCATATAAGATATCGACGGCAACGGGTGAACAATGGCGGCAGGCCCATACCGGGGTACTCCTGGGACAAAAGAGGCCAAAGCATAAGTGATGAGCAGATAAAGGAGTGGCTGTGTGAGGCTATTGAGGGTGACTGTTATAATTACGGCTACGCTAAATTGACAAAATGGCTGCAGCGGGAATATGAACTTATTATCAACAAGAAAAAGGTATATCGCCTGTGTAAGGGAATCAGCTTGCTAAAGCCCCAGCGGCAGATGAAACGTAAACACCCTCGTGGGTTAGCCAAGAAGCGAGAAATCACTGCTCCCAATCAGCTCTGGGAGATTGATATCAAGTACGGCCACATAACCGGAGAAGACCGCTTTTTCTTTATCATGAGCATTTTAGATGTCTATGACCGCATGATTATCGATTATCATACCGGTTTAAGCTGTACTGGCCATGATGCTGCCTATATCCTGTCCAGGGCCTGTGCCAGACGTCTTCCTGAAGGGAAAGTAGTGGTACGTACAGATAATGGCCAACAGTTTATTAGTATGGCTTTTGAAACCGCTTGTGAAAAGCTCCCTGTAGAGCATGAGCGCATCCCCAACAGCTCACCCAATAGTAATGCTCACATTGAGGCATTTCATGGTATTCTGGAGGAGGATTGTCTGCAAATACATGAGTTTGAGAACTTTGCGGAGGCATATCACATAATTACGGAATTTATGCGCTACTACAACGAGCTGAGACTCCACTCCAGTATTGGTTATCGCCCACCTCTAGAGTATCACAACGAAATAATGAGTAAATCTGAGAAAGCCTTAAAGATGAGCGCATAGTGTCCATAGTTAGGGGTCAGCCCGTAACCATAGGTCTTCATTGTCCTTACCACAACTGCTTATGTAATGGGTATTGATGCAACTACCGCGCTCTCCTTGTCTTTCAATCCCTTCGTGTATGCTTATCAGCGGTACTATGCTGTTTTTACCGTCTTGCATAGATGCATGGTCTTCATCTGCATTTATATATAATACCGATGCCTGGCGTTTTTCGGTGGGCAGATCTATCTTTAATTTTATTCATCACTGTTTGCCGGCTTACTTCGCCCTTTGTAACGTATTTACTGCTTTTACCGTACGAGTTTTCACTAGCACATTCTATGAGCCTTTGTGTAACAGTGGTGGATACTCGTTCGTATTTCTCTATCCCTACTGCTTTATCCAATAAATAGACATGCTCATCGTTCCTTTGATCATGAAAATAGGTCCTGCTGAATACTATCTGTCCAAACTGTGTATAAAGCTCCCGCTTATCATTCCTACGCTCAATTACAATTCCTTCTTGTCTTCTACTTGCTTTATCATCAACTATGGATTTGTCCAGCTCCTCAAGGTACGCTTCCACAATCTCTACTATGAAATTATCGGCCTTTTCCTTAAGATTTACTTCCATTTCTGCTATCGTTTTAGTTCCATCACCTTCAATGAAAAATCCTGCTACCCCCCTTGTGAAATTTTCACAGATTTGTAGTAGAATAGTATCAAACAAGAGATCTCCTCCTTTGGTAATTGTTGTGGGCAAACTCTATTTTACCAAAAAGGACGATCTCTTGTTTCTTTTTACCTACAATTATTTTACACTAGGAAAGAAATAACTTGCTTAGCAAATCAGCAAAGGCAAGAACCGCCTTTCCAATTAACCTAGCTAATTTCTTTGCACAGATCACTAAGTTCCTGTAACCCGGCGGCAAAGTCTATAAGGTCGGCCTATATTGCCTTAAGAAACATAAGAAGGAAAAGTTTATATAAACCAGAAAGCATACATACATTAGGCTAGTTACACTTAAACTATTACCTGGCTAAAAGCAGTATCCCTTGATCTGGGTGTTTGCAGTAATAGGCTGTCATATAGTGTTACGAGAAAACCACCTAATTATTTAAATTCGATCGGGTCATTTAAGTAAAATTTTTCTAGTAATGGCCTGTACTTATCCATAATTTCTTTGTTTAGATGTATAGGTGGTTTACTGTCTGGGGGTAAGAGACTCTTATACACTACATCGCCAATTTCTTCTTTGAGGGTAGCCTTTGCTTTTTCCACTAACTCTGGATGGGTTAGTAGATCAATTATTGATCCTGCTAATACTTTGGCACCAGCTACTTCACCTTTATGGGCAATAGAGGTTGCCGGTGCAACTCCCGCTGACCAATGATGGAATTCAGCACCGGGTATGTTCGACGGGAAATTCAATCTAACTTGAGGTACTAACCAACTGATATCACCGGCATCATTGCTTCCTGGCTGTGTGATTACCTCTTTGAGAGGCGTAATTTCTGTTACTAACCCTATCGTTGGTTTTCCCATCGATTGCTGTAATTTTTTGGCGAAATTTTGTTCTTCTTCTGTCCACTCTGGCATTCCTACGATTTCAATATTACTTTGCACAATTTCTGCTATGGTTCGGTTATCCCTGTTTGGCCACATAGCAGCTAAAATATTTTCTTCATATTTAGTCCCAGTCATCAAAGCTGCACCTGCAGCAACTTTCCGCAATTTATCTAATAATACTTGAGCTTTTTCGCCATTGGATTCCCGTAAAAAGTACCAAATTGTAGCTGTATCGGGAACAATATTTGGTTGTGCACCGCCATCAGTGATAACACTGTGGCTTCGTTGAGTGGGCTCTAGATGTTCTCTTAAAACATCCCAGCCTAGATCCATCAATTTTACAGCATCTACAGCACTATTGCCCAACCATGGATAAAGAGCAGCATGGGCAGTTTTTCCTTTAAAGGTAAATTCCACTGAAATCAACGCGTATTGGCGCAATCCGTAATTGACTGATAAGTTTGATCTTATATGCACATGGAATGAAGCATCTACATCATCAAAATAGCCATCTCGCACAAAGAAAGGCCGTGGGATTCCTTGTTCCTCAGCTGGTGCGGTGAAGACCTTAATCGTACCCGGTAAATTATATTTGTCGATTGCTTCTTTGAGAGCAAAAGCTGCTCCAACTCCAACTGCAGCGTTAGCATTATGGCCTTCTGCATGACCGGGAGCCCCTTCGACCAGCGGGTCATGGGTAACACTCATTGGTCTTTGAGAACCTCGGGGTAAGGCATCAATTTCAAAGTGGATAGCGATTACCGGCTTCCCTGAACCGTAAGTTGCCAATAAGGCCGTTGGTATCCCCGAAATTTCCTTTGATAAGGTATAGCCCATTTTTTCTAACGTTTCTGCCAATAAGGTGTTGGTTTTGAATTCCTGCATTCCCAGCTCTCCATAATAAAAAATTGTATCTCCAAGTTTGGCAATGGCTTCTTTATTTCGCTCAATAGCGGCAAGGGCAGTATTTTTTGGCATTATTACACCTCCAAAATAATATTTTTCTGTAATAATTATAATTTTCATATAATTATTGTAAGTAATATTTTGGCATAATTATCGATTGTGTCTATATAATGGTGTAAAAAGAAGTTGAGCCAAAGCTCATACCTCGGTTAAAATATAAGTTGCCAAACAAATACCAAACCGAGGAGGATGAACCATGGCTCAGTTTAATATTACAATAACCGAGGAACTTTTGCACGGACTTTTTTTATCAAATGGTAGGGATGAAGCATTTTCCAAATTGTTGGAGGAAATCTTCAACCAGATCCTTTTGGCGCAATCTACAGAGCAAATAGGTGCGGAACCCTATGAGCGCACCGAAGAAAGAACCGCATACCGCAATGGATTTCGGGATAGGCAAATAACAACTCGAGTTGGTACGCTCACATTGCGGGTTCCCAGGCATCGTAATGGACAGTTCTCTACAGAGCTTTTTGCTCGATATCAGCGTAGTGAACAGGCATTAATGCTTGCTATGATGGAGATGGTCATCAATGGTGTTTCTACACGAAAGGTTGAATTAATTACTGAGGAATTATGTGGTAAAAAGTTTTCAAAATCGACCATCTCAGAACTTTGCAAGAACCTGGATCCGATGATAGCAGCATTGCGTACAAGACCGTTGCAAAGCCATTATCCCTTTCTCATGGTGGATGCCATCTATGTAAAGGTGCGGGAAAATGGACGTATACAATCGAGAGGCATGCTGATTGCCATTGGGGTTAACGAAGATGGCTATCGTGAAATCATCGGGTTTCAGCTAGCAAATAGCGAATCAGAAAGCTGTTGGGGTGAGTTCTTTTCTTCTCTCAAAGATCGTGGGTTAAAGAACGTGCGCCTGGTTACCTCTGATGACCATAAAGGGTTGGTCAATGCAGTTAGAAAACATTTTCAAGGCGCTAGTTGGCAGCGTTGTCAAACCCACTTTTCCAGGAACATGCTGGATCATACGCCTAAAGCATTGCAGGCTGAAATTAAGGAAGAGCTGCGCCAGCTTTATGAGGCTGTTGACCTTGAGAGCGCTCGTAAAATCAGAGACCATATTATCCAAACGTATGAAGTCAAAGCACCAAAAGCCACAGCTCTCCTGGACGAGGCATTTGATGATATTACTGCTGTTCTTGCACTACCCTTGAAGTATCGTAAGAGGCTTCGTACTACAAACGGTGTGGAAAGACTGAATGAAGAAATTCGTCGTCGAGAACGGGTCATTCGAATCTTTCCCAATGCTGCATCCGTTATCCGGCTCATGGGGGCCTTATTAATAGAGCAGGATGAGAAATGGCAGACCGGTCGCAAATACTTTGATATGCAGCTATATTATCAAGTGCAGAATAAGGAATCTAAGTCTGGCACTGCTGCATAGAAATCGCATTTATTCCACGGTCTGTTGACAATGAGCCTCCCATGGCATGTTTTCAGGCATCAGGGCCATCCCCCCTCATCTTTGAGGTGAAGTCTTACGCTGGAGTGGTGATGCCCGGCTAACAGCCTAACATGCCATGTACTCATTGTCAACAGCTTTCGCGGCATAAACGCTTAGGCTATTGTTTGATTAGCTACTGCTTAATGACCGAGGTAATTTACACACAAATTTGGACTTGACTTAATTATCTAAATCTGTCAATATAAATAATAATTAGAAAGTGATTTTGGACAAGTTAAATTATATTATCCCTCTATTAAAACTAATCGTTTAATACAAAATTTTGAGAAAAAGAGGAAATTAAATATCCTATAGAGAATTAATATAATTAGAAATAAAGGCATTAATACTATAGAAAATGGTGTTATTCTTTACGGGGTGATGTATTTGGGTTATATGCTATATTTGCGAATAATGATCAAATGATCATTTATATAATCTTTGTAACTAAACTGCTTAGAAGCATCCAGAAATCTACCTAATACTCTGAAAGGAGGTGGGATTGGCAGATCTGTTTTTTGTAAAGGGAGAGGATTACTAGTACTCAACGAAGGAGGAGGATAATTATGGCTGATGAGAAAAAAATTAATGAACTACCGGAACCAGGGATCGGCGGCTATATATCCCTTGTGATAGCCATTTTGATTTTTTCCGGTATTTTTGCTGAAGCTACTGGTGCACTTAAAGTATTAGATTTTACAACATTAATTGGTGATTTTGGAACAATCGAAGGTTTAACTTTCCGTGGTAAAGGTGGTGTCGGTGCCCGCGACGGTTTCCTTTTTGCTTTGAACCTAGTTCCTACTGTTATGGCGGCAATTGGAATTGTGAATGTTGTTGACAAGGCTGGTGGTTTGGCCGCCGGAGCTAAATTATTAACTCCTATTTTACGTCCCCTTATGGGTATTCCCGGGGTTGCTGCCTTAGCATTGGTTGGTAGCTTAAACAGCTCTGACGCAGGGGCAGCAATGACTAGAGATCTCACGGAATCTGGATTCATAACAGGAGATGAGAGAGATATCTTTGTCTCCTTTCAATTCCCCGGTTCGGCAACCATTACCAACTATTTTGCTTCCGGGGCTGCATTGTTTGGAATTATTACTGTGAGTGTTGGTTTACCCTTTGTAATAATCTTAATCCTTAAATTAATCGGGGCTAACATTTTCCGCTTCTTAATCCTACCCAGGATAAAATCGAAGGGGGTGTCCGTCAATGGCTGAGTCTAGACAAAAATCCATATTTGAAAACTTCATCGATGGAGCCCGTAGGGGTTGGGAGATTGGCATAAAAAGTATGTTGCCCAGCATTGTAATGGCTTATGTATTGATTCAGATATTAACAGTTACAGGAATAATCGATGTTTTAGCCAAGGTATTTACACCGGTTATGGGTATCTTCGGTTTGCCTGGAATAGCTGTAGTAGCATTAGTAGCTGGGTTTTTCAGTAAGGGTGGCGGTTGCGCTGCAGCCGCAGCTTTATATACGGAAGGTTCCATTACAGAAGTACACGCTACTATGCTTTTGCCAGCGATTATTCTTTTCGGCGGTTTGCTGGGACAGTGGGTACGGATAGTAGTATTGGCTGGTGTACCACCGGCTCGCTATCTATGGATGTTTGTTATTGCTGCAATTAATTCGGTACTTGCCCTTTATGTAATGAAGATTATCTTGTCAATTTAGAGTTAGAAGAATAATAGTAGGACTATGGCGAGGAGTTGATTTTTATGAAAAAGGCTTTCGATTATGTTGATGAAAAGTTTGAAGATTTGATAAAGGAGTTGCAAGAGATATGTCGGCAGCCCAGTGTTGCTGCCCAGAATCTTGGAATGGAAGAAACAGCAAAAATGATTGTTAATAAAATGGATTCCCTTGGGATTGATTGCAAGGTATTTCCGCTTGAAGGTGGATTTCCAGTAATTTATGGTGAACTAAAAGGCGAATCAGATAAAACATTAATGTTCTATAACCATTATGACGTACAGCCACCTGAACCCCTAGAAAAATGGACCAGCCCACCCTTTGGCCGCTGAAATAAGAGATGGAAAGCTCTTTGCCCGGGGCGTATCTGATAATAAAGGGGCTCTCTATAGCCGTTTACATGCTATTGAAGCTATTTTAGCAACAGGTAATAAGCTCCCTGTGAATGTGAAATTCCTAGTGGAAGGGGAAGAGGAGATCGGTAGCCCCCACCTTGAACCTTTTGTCCTACAACATAAAGACTTGTTACGAGCAGACGCGTGTATTTGGGAAAACGCTTTTAAAGATGAGCAGGATAATCCAATGGTAAGATTAGGCAATAAAGGAATGCTATATGTGGAATTAAGTGTTAAATCTGCTGACACTGATTTTCATTCCCGCATGGCCCCTGTTATCCCCAACGCAGCCTGGCGTCTTGTTTGGGCTTTGTCTACCATGAAAGATACAGATGATAATATTTTGCTCGAAGGTTTTTATGATAAAGTAGCACCAGTTAGCCAGGAAGAGTTGGATGTCTTAGCGAAGATGCCATCACAAGAAGAAAAATTGAAGCAAAGGGCGGGAATTGAATCTTTCATCAATGGTGTCTCTGGACTGGATTTCAGTAATAAGCTTTATAATGCACCGACTTGTACAATTTGCGGTTTTGATTCCGGATATACCGGTGAAGGACAAAAAACTGTACTTCCCTGTACAGCCACTGCCAAGGTTGATTTTCGTTTGGTAGTGGATCAAGATCCAGAGGAAATACTGACCCTATTACGGAAACATTTAGATAGGCATGGATTCAATGATGTACAAATTAAACCGCTTAGTTTCGCCAAAGCATCGAAGACATTGGTTACTACACCCTTTGTCAATGTCTGTCGTGAGTCAGCGGCTCTTGTTTTATGATAAGCCACTTATTATTGAAACAACCTCAGCCGGCACTGGACCGAGGTTTGTATTTAGCAGTTGGACTGATATGCCCATTGCTGCTTTAGGCCCGGGCTATCCCGGTTCTTTAAATCATGCACCTAACGAAAATATTAGGCTTGAGGACTACAGGGAAGCAACTAAACATATTATAGCATTATTGCATACAATGGCGAAAATGTAAAAGAGAGGAGTTGAAAGAAGGATACCCGCTTGGGCATCCTTCTTTCCCAATAATGTAGTATAGATTATAGGAGGGCTACGAATGGTTAGCAAACAAGTGTTTGACGCCAAGATAAGTAGTTATCTTGAAAGAGAGCAGGATCGGATTGTCAATGACTGGTTGGAAGTTGTACAGCAACCAAGTATCAGCTCAACAGGAGAAGGGGTTGTTGAATGTAGCGAACTGATTGCGAAAAAAATGAAGATAATCGGTATTGATACAACTGTTTTCCCGGTTAAGCCTTACCCGGTAATTTTTGGCCAGTTAGGAAATGATCCGGCGAATAAAACGATATTAATCTATGCCCATTATGATGTGCAACCACCGGATCCAATTGAAGAATGGAAGTGCCCACCTTTTGAAGCAGCTATTGTGGATGGGATTGTTTATGCAAGAGGCGCCGCTGACTGTAAAGGACCCTTAGTTGCTCACCTTAAAGCAGCTGAGTTTTGGCTGAAAGAGTTTGGAGAACTGCCTGTTAATCTTAAGTTTATTTTTGAAGGTTGCGAAGAAAATGGTAGTAAAGGCTTGCCAGAATTTTTACGGGAAAACCGCCAACTCCTGGATGCAGATTTTGTTTACTTTAGTGATGGAGCCCGTCATGAGAGCGGAGTGCCTACTATTGCTCTAGGCGCTAAAGGAATGCTTTCGGTAGAACTAAAATTAAAGACAATTGACCGTGATGCCCATTCCATGTATGCTCCTGTATTACCCAGTGCGGCATGGGAGATATTACAACTTTTGAATAAACTTAGTCATAAAGGTGTGGTACAAATACCTGGTTTCTATGACGATGTAATAAAGATGACAGATGCGGAAGTAGAGGTTTTAGAGCGGTTACCTGATGTAGCAAAAAAATGGAGGAACAATATAAAGTGGTTCCTGTTGTAACCTGAAGGAAAGACATTTTATGAGCAATTGCTGTATACGCCTACATTTAATATTAATGGTATCAGTGCCGGCTATATAGGAAAAGGCGGCAAAACAGTCATCCCATCTGAGGCCAGTGTAAAGCTGGATATCCGGCTGGTAGCAAACCAATCCTCTGAAGATATTTTCAATAAGTTAGTAAACTACGTAAAAAGAGTTAGGTTACGATAACGTAGAGGTTATCAAACAAAGTGGTGTGGAACCTTCGAAGACTCCTATTGATACGCCTTATCTCCCTCTAGTGGAGAAGGCAACAAAGGAAGCCTTTGGTGATTTCATTGTTTATCCATGTCGGCCATCAACCGCCCCTGATTATCTATGGACAAACGTTATGCAATTACCAGCTATTCAAGTGCGTTGTGTGATGCAGATTCGGCTAATCATGCTCCTAATGAACATTTAAGGGTCAGTTCATATTGAAGGGGATTGAGGTTTCTAGTCGGGTGTTTCGAGTCATTGGCGAGAAGCTTAATATAAAGTTGTTGTTTTTATGTGAGGTCGGGATACCTTGGCTTTGGTGCATATTAGGAGACAAATTAATACCAGGGTATTCCGACATATATCATTATCATATAGATTTATAATTCCTTTCTTTAACGCGATTCAATTAAACAACTGGAAGTCATACTCTATGAGTTGTTATGATTTATAAAATTTTTAATTAGAGGGGAAAGATCAGGAGGATTATTATGGTAGATGTAAATGAAGTATTGAAGGCTTTAGAAAAAAGGAGAATTAAAGCAACTTAATTTCCCTGAAGCTGAAGCAGCGGTTAAATATATTGTGAAAAGTATTCCTGCAGGTTCTACTGTTGGGATAGGCGGTTCTGTTACTGTAGCTCAATTGGGTTTACCGAACTATTAACGTCCAGAGGTTGTAGAATATATTGCCATTGGTCGGCTGCGCCGGAAAAAGTGATGGAGCATCGATTAATAAGTCAAAGGTGTGACTCTACCTGTGCAGTAGTAATGCAATCACACGGGACGGGCGTTTAGTAAATACCGACGGTACTGGGGATAGAGTTGGTGCTATGATATTTGGTCCAGGTAAGGTATTAATTGTGGCAGCATTAATAAACTTGTACAAGGTTTAGATGAAGCTATTGCAAGGATAAAGGAAGTTGCTGTGCCTCAAAATGCCCGTCGCCGCTCTGTAAACACCCCTTGTGCTATTACAGGAAAGTGTCATGACTGTAGCCCGCCTCAGCGCATGTGTAATGTAACCGTAATTATTGAAGGTTTACCTCGTTCATCCAATATTGAAGTTATTATCGTGGGTGAGGAGTTGGGTTATTAGATGTGGACAAATATAAAACTATCTTGGCGGTGGGAGATATAACAAGGTGGGAGTAATGTATGTTAGATATATTAGCTTTATTTGCCGGTTTTGCCGTTATTATGCTGATGGTACGTAAAAAATGTAATCTTGGTTTTGCACTGGTTTCAGGGGCAACGGCAATAGTTTTTATTTCAGGCGCAGGTTTTTTAGGGATAGGATATGCCCTATATTATACTATATTTGATATTGAAGTATGGTTATTGATCGCAATAGTAGCCCTTTTTAGTATTCTTAGCTATATTCTGAAAGAAACTGGTAGTTTACAACGAATGGTAGATGTGTTAATTAAATTATCTGCATCAAACAAATTAGTAATGGTAGCAGTTCCGGCATTAATAGGCCTAATATCTGTGCCAGGGGGAGCAATTGTTTCAGCGCCAGTAGTAGATGAGGTTGGGGAACAATTAGAGTTTAATCCGGAACAAAAAGCTGCAGCTAATATACTATTTCGCCATATGGGTCGTTTTGTCTATCCCTTGTGCAGAGCTATGATTTTAGTTACTGGGTTAATGGAAGTAGGTGCCGCTGGGATAGTAAAGAAGCTTATCCCTGTGGCAATTGTCGGTCTTGGTTTAAGCTGGTATCAATGCTTTGGCCTAAAGAAGATATCGTTCTCGCAAGCAAACATCACAGTAAATGGTATTACTGGTTTTTGGAAAAAAATAAAAAATAAATTGTTATTACAATGCCTATCTGATGCCGCACCATTATTGATACCAATTATTTTAGTATTATTATTGGGCATTGGTTACCAATATGCAATTGTGTTGGGTATTGTTACAGCAATAATAATAAATCGTATTCCTTTTGCCGCTTTTTACGATTACTTCCGGAGAGGAATCAATTTCAGTATAATTATAACAGTTTTTGCAATGATGTTTTTACGAACGGTAATTAGCGAAGGCGTTATGACAGGGGTAATTGCATATCTTGCTCACCAAGGATTTAGTTTCTATATCTTAGCAGCGGCAATGCCTTTTTTCATTGGTCTGGCAACCGGTTCTTCCATTGCCCCCGTTGCTACCGCAGGTCCTCTTTTTTCCCATTGGTAGCTGCTGCTCCGGAAATGCAGGTCAATTATGCCGCTTTACTTTTGGTTAGTGCGGTATGTGGTTATGTATTATCTCCAATCCATCTTTGTCTGCTATTAACCAATGAATATTTTAACGCCAACTTGCTAAATGTATATCGAATCATTACGTTTCCAGTTCTAGTTACCCTTTTTGTTGGCATTTTTGTCGCAATGTTTTAACTTAATTATGTTTTTGAAAGGAGTTCAATCGGGATGGAAAAGGCCTTCGCTTATGTAGATAAAAATTTTGAAAAATTGGTACAGGAGCTTCAGGATATCTGTAAGCAGCCAAGTATTGCTGCCCAAAATATAGGAATGAAAGAAACGGCAGCAATGATTGTTGCCAAAATGCAATCATTAGGCATAGATGCTCAGGTAATTCCCATTGAAAACGGTTATCCAGTAATTTTTGGTGGAATTCAGGGTAAATCAGACAAAACTATATTATTCTATAATCACTATGATGTACAGCCTCCTGAACCATTAGATAAATGGTCATCACCACCGTTTGCTGCTGATATCCGTGATGGTAAGCTTTATGCCCGCGGAGTTGCTGACAATAAAGGTTCATTGTATTCTCGGTTGCAGGCGCTTGAAGCTATCCTAGCTACTGGCGATGAATTACCAATAAATATTAAGTTTCTCGTAGAAGGTGAAGAGGAAATAGGCAGCCCCAATTTGGAAAATTTTGTTTTGGGCCACAAAGATATGCTAAGAGCTGATGCTTGTATTTGGGAAAGCGGGCATAAAGATGAAAACGATAATCCCATGACCCGTTTGGGGAATAAAGGTATTGCCTACTTACAACTAAACGTAAAAACAGCAGAGACTGATTTCCATTCTCGCATGGCGCCTGTGATCCCAAATGCAGCTTGGCGGCTGGTTTGGGCATTGTCGACATTAAAAGACGTTAATGATCAAATTTTAATCGACGGTTTCTATGATCGTATTCAGCCTATATCTGAAGAAGAATTGGAGGCACTAAAGGCAATGCCATCACAGGAGGGAAAATTGCGCCATCGGGCTGGAATAGAAACATTTATTAATGATGTTTCCGGTCTTGAGTTTACAAATCGGCTTTATAATTCTCCTACCTGTACGATTTGCGGATTCGAATCTGGGTATACCGGAGAAGGGCAAAAAACAGTGCTTCCGTGTACAGCTATGGCAAAAATTGATTTTCGACTTGTGGTCGACCAGGATCCGGAAGAGATTCAACAATTGCTAAGGGAGCATTTGGATCGCCATGGGTTTAGCGATATTGAAATTGAACCATTAAGTATGTATCCGCCGGCAAAGACATCACTAAAGATGCCCTTTGTAGATATTTTACGGGAATCGGCAGCCTGCGTTTATGATAAGCCTTTGGTCGTTGAGCCAACAGCTACTGGGTCTGGACCTCGGTTCGTATTTAGCAGTTGGACAGACATGCCGATTGCAGGGCTCGGTCCTGGTTATGCCGGCGCGTTGGTTCATGCACCTAATGAGAATATTAGGTTGCAAGACTACAAAGAAGCTATTAAGCATATTATTGCGTTGCTAAATAGATTTAGCCAGTAATCTTTATACGTGATTAGTCTAAATTAAGTATTTGGAGGTGAGTATTAATGGAAATCCGCGAATACTTGTTGCTGAGTTTAAACATGAAACAAATTCTTTTTGCTCGACTAAGACTGGAAAAAAAGAATTGAACACAGGTATCTGAAGCAGGGAAAGGAGATAATTTCTTTTTTTTCCGGCACAAACTTGGAGGTGGGCGGCTTCATTGTTGGATGCCAAGAGGAAGGTTTAGAGATGATTCCCGTAATTGCTGCTACAGCTATGCCTGGGGGATTGGTAAAAAGGGATGTTTTTGATTTTGTCAAGAATACAATTATCGAAGCATTGAGAGAAACGAACCGATCGATGGCATACTCCTTTCTTTGCATGGTGCTATGGTGTTAGAGGATGCAGCTGACGGTGAAGGTGAACTGTTGGCAGCAATCCGCGCTGTGGCCGGTACGGAAATGCCTATTATGTGCACATTAGATTATCACGCTAACATAACAAAAGACATGGTTCGTTATGCTGATGCTATTTTTGCATACGATACATATCCGCATATTGATCGTGATGACCGTGGTCGAGAGGCAGCAAAAAATATGGCAGCTTTACTGCGTGGAGAGATTAAACCAGTGATTGAATTGAAACAGCTTCCATTTTAAGCCCAACTTTGGAGACAGCCAAGGAACCGATGAAGTCTTTTTTGAGTTGGCCCATAGTTGGGAAGCAGATCCTAGAGTTATCAGTGTTTCGATAACTGCTGGATTTCCTTGGTCAGATATAAAAGAAGCGGGATGTTCAGTTCTTGCCATTACAATAATGATCAAGAACTTGCCAAACAAATAGTTGAAGAGATTGGCGGAGCAATGATGGCAAGGTACAGGGAGTTTGTTAAAACCGTTACCCCTATTGAAGAGGCGATCAGAAAAGGGATGGATGCAACTGGACCGATAGTGCTGGCGGATATTGCCGATAATCCGGGTGGTGGAGGTCCTGGTGATGGTACTCATATTTTAAGAAAATTGTTGGAAATGGGTGCAAAGAATGTTGGCTTTGCAGTTATCACAGACCCAGAGGTTGTAAGCAAGCTATTCAAGCAGGAGTACGTTCAACTATTAAAGTTAGATTAGGCGGAAAAACCGAACCAATTGCGGGGAGCCTTTGGATGTTACGGCTGTAGTAAAAACAATCGCTGATGGGATTTATGTTAACACTGGACCGGTAAGGAGAGGACAGAGAGTAGATATAGGTTGTACGGTTGTGCTAGATATAAATGGGATTGAGGTTATCGTCCCAGAACGAAGGATGCAGCCCCATGATCTGCAAGTCTTTCGTCGGGTCGGGATTGAACCAACGGAAAAACAAATACTTGTTGTAAAATCTTCTCTTCACTTTCGGGCTGCCTTTGGGCCTATTGCTAAAGAAATCATCGATGTCGATGCCCCGGGAATTATGGCTATGAACTTTAAACAATTTGATTTCCGGAATGTGCGAAGGCCGGTTTTTCCTCTGATGAGCTTTGAGAGCTTGCAGAATAACCCTGGGGAAAAAAGAAATTATGAAAGGGTGACTTAATATGAAAAAGGTGTTTGCTTATATTGACGAGAGACTTCCCGATTTTATTGCTGAAGTTCAGGATATTTGTCGACAACCAAGTATAGCTGCCCAGAATGTTGGGATGAAGGAAACAGCAGAGAAGATTCTTGCAAAGATGCAGTCAGTTGGCATAAATAGTCTACTGATACAGATTGAAAATGGTTATCCTGTTATTTATGGTGAACTCAAGGGTACTTCAGATAAAACATTATTATTTTATAACCACTATGATGTACAACCGCCGGAACCACTGGATAAATGGATAACTCCACCTTTTGCGGCAGAGATTCGTGATGGCGCCATAATAGCTCGGGGTGTTTCTGATAATAAAGGGCCATTATATTCCCGTCTGCAGGCAATTGAAGCAATTTTGGCCACACATGGGGAATTACCGGTAAATGTTAAGTTTTTAATCGAAGGAGAGGAAGAGATCGGTAGTCCCAACTTGGAGCAGTTTGTCTTATCTAATAAGGAACTATTACAAGCTGATGCCTGCATTTGGGAAAATTCCTATAAGGATGAACATGGCCATCCGATGACTCGTTTAGGCTATAAGGGTATGTTGTATGTTGAATTGAGTGTCAGGTCGGCAGATACCGACTTTCACTCCCGTATGGCTCCGGTAATTCCCAATGCTGCTTGGCGCTTGGTTTGGGCTTTATCAACATTGAAGGACTCTCAGGATCGAATTCTAATCGACGGTTTTTACGATCAAGTAAAGCCCTTATCACAAGCTGAAATTGATGTGTTGAAAAAAATGCCATCACAGGAGGAAAAGCTAAAAAAACGAGCAGGGATTGACTCCTTTATCAACGGAGTTTCCGGATTTGAGTTCAGTAACAGGCTGTATAACGCTCCGACCTGTACCATTTGCGGCTTGGAGTCAGGGTATACAGGTAAAGGCCAGAAGACAGTGCTACCCTGTACAGCAATGGCTAAGGTAGATTTCCGATTGGTGGTGGATCAAGATCCAGATGAAATTCTTAGGCTGTTACGGAACCATCTTGACAAGTATGGTTTTAGTGATATAGAAATACGTCCATTGAGCAAAGCAAAGCCGGCAAAAACACCGGTTGACAATCCCTTCGTTGATGTATTGCGTGAATCTGCAACCTACGTATATGACAAACCTTTAATTGTCGAACCAACATCACCGTCTACAGGCCCGGTTTATATTTTCCAAAGCTGGACGGATATGCCTGTGGGCACATCTGGCCCTGGTAATCCGGGTTCTTCGAACCACGCACCCAACGAGAATATTAAGATAGAGGATTACCAACAGGCAATTAAGCATATTGTGGCGATAATGTGTACATTTGCTCAAAAGTGAGTCTTTAACAATGGGGGAAAAGGTGTGATTGTATGGCTAAAGCATTTGGAGAGCATCTGAAAAAAAGCATTATTTTTTATAATCACTATGAGGCTCAACCCTCAACAGTCAATCATGCACCAAATGAAAATATTTAGCTCACTGATTATCGACAAGTTATCAAGACTATTTAATTGCTGTATACATTTGCAAAAACGTAACATTTTGTTAACGGGAAGAGGGTGTATGTCTGGCTTATAGACAACATGCATCTTCTTCTCGGTGTACAGAGTTATATTTTTGAGTGTTTTAGTTTAGATGGAGGTGAAAAAATGCATAAGCAGAAATCTAGGGTCATTGTTGCTGAATTTAAGCATGAAACAAATTCTTTTGCAGCGACGAAAACCGGTAGAGCTGAATACGAGGCCGATATGTAAAATATGGTAAAGAAATGATTGATTTCTTTCGCGGGGTTAAGGCGGAAATTGGTGGCTTTATTGCCGGGTGTGAAGGACTGCAGCGGAAGGACCGGTTATATTAGCTGATGTAGCTGACAATCCCGGTTGCGGCAGTCCCGGTGACGGAACCCGCATCCTGCAGAAGCTATTGGAAATGAATGCTAATAATGTTGGTTTCGCCCTTATTACCGATCCGGAGGTTGTTGAACAGGCCGTTAGGGCAGGAGTACGTTCAACAATTAACGTGGAGTTAGGGGCAAAGGTTGATCCAATTGTTGGAGAACCTTTGACAGTTACTGCGGTAGTAAAAACAATTACTGATGGACGTTTTATAAATAAAGGACCGATGCGTAGAGGGTTCATGAATGATATTGGCCGGACTGTAGTACTTGCTATCAATGGAATTGAAGTTATTGTTACAGAACGCAGAACACAGCCATTAGATCCGGAAATTTTCCGAAGGATGGGTATAGAACCAATGGACAAGCAAATCCTGGTGGTTAAATCATCTTTACATTATCGAGCCTCCTATGGGCCTATGGCGAAGGAAATCATAGAAGTAGACGCCCCAGGGTTGGCAGCTATGAACTTTGAACAATTTAAGTTTCAAAGGGTCCGTCGCCCTATTTTCCCACTTGATGAGGTGTAGTGGTTGTGGCAACTCTTATTGAGTATTGTTGGCTGTTGCCAAAGCCACAGGCTGAGGGTGATATGCCAAAGACATTCTATTTCGATAATTGGGAATTATTGAGAACTACATGATTACAAAAGGAGGAGAAAATCATGCATGTTCTTTGCCTGGGAGGAAATTATTCTGCTCTTGGTGAGGCTCATGGCGAAAAATTATCTGCTGCCATAAACACTAACCTCAAATATTTTTGGGCAGCGTGTAAGTGTAAAGGTTATTCTCAAGAAGATTTAATCCGTTTAGCCAGGCTTAGAGAAAATGATTTTACTTCCTATCGTTTAGAAGAGATCTATGGCATTGCTAAAGGTGCCAAAAGGGAATATCCTGAGCTTCTTGCCTATAATCTGTATCATCAAGTTATTTTTCCTGATGAATGTACTGTATGGATGGCCATTGGTAAAGCCAGTAGTACCGGGGCTACCTTGTTTGCCAAGAATAGTGATAAAATTGGTGACTCTTCACTGAGCGGCCCAAACTTCCATCAATATAAAGAAATTAATATTGTAGTGATTTATCGTCCTGACGGGGGCAATGCCATTATTGGTGTCGGTGCTGCTGGTTTGACCGGTCTGAAAATGGGTCTTAACGACAAGGGGGTAGCGTGTGGAACTAATATAGCGCGTACTATTGAGCTAACTCAGCGCTCGGTAGATCTCTCGGGATTAAGGGCAATTGATAGAGGCCAATTAGCTAGAATAGGTTTGGAGGAAAACAATGCCTCGGCTGCTGCGCAAAGAATAGCTTCCATGCTAATAGAGAATCCCACCAGTACACCCGGATGTATCGAGTTTGCTGATGCCAATATGGGGGTGATAGTGGAGGGGTCATATGATCGCGTTGCAATAGAAAAGGTGCAGGATGATATTGCCGCTAGGGCAAATGCTTTTATAGTTTTGAAAGAACTAAATGATCCTACCAATATGTCCAGTTTTTGCCGGCACCTCAGGGCACAACAGTTGTTGGCTCCTCATAAAGGCAAAGTAACTCCAGAGTTAATGATTGCTATATCGATGGATCACGGTAATGGGCCTGGCATGAATTCTATATGTCGCCATTCTGATGACTATAGGGATGAGACTTCGCTTTCTACAGCTGTGATGGAAATCAACCTGGATCAATCGGAACGTTCGAAAATTCACATTGCCTTGGGTAAACCTTGCCATGCTTGGCATTCACCTGGTGGCCACATTACACTTGATATGCAAGCTAAGGAAAAGGAGATCCCTGAGTCCTTCCTTAATGGTGAGGCATTTAAGAATAATTATGTAGAGATACCTAAAATATGATTAATCATATATTTTAGAAAAATATTAATCCATGGATGCCTTCTTCATTTGAATGGCTTTGAGTACATGACTTAACTAATTTTGATGGGGAGAGAGAGAATGGAAAAGATTCAGGTTTTAGCAGGAAAGCTTTTAGTACCAAACCATCTTACAATACCCTTTATTGAAGGTGATGGGATCGGGCCCGATATTTGGAAGGTTACTAGGCGAGTTCTCGATAGTGCTGTATCATGTGCTTATGGTAGAGAGCGAAGTATTGAATGGAAGGAAGTCCTGGCTGGAGAAAAAGCTTATAGAGCTACCGGTGAGTGGCTACCGGACGAGACACTAGATATAATTCGC
The DNA here is from genome assembly GCA_050951765.1 of bacterium. Taxonomy (GTDB): domain Bacteria; phylum Bacillota; class DTU030; order DTU030; family JBMNJR01; genus JBMNJR01. Next base: position 123,769 of record JBMNJR010000005.1, read on the forward strand.
CAGCATATTATTGCCATTAAAGGGCCGCTTACTACACCGATAGGTGGTGGAATGCGAAGCCTTAATGTGACCTTGCGGCAGGCACTTGATTTGTACGCATGTGTACGTCCCGTTCGATGGATCCCAGGAGTGCCCAGTCCCATAAAAAATCCAGACATGGTTGATTTTATTATATTCCGTGAAAATATGGAGGATCTCTATGCAGGGATTGAATGGGAAGCAGAATCTCCCGCAGCGCAAAAGGTTATTGCTTATCTAAAAAATGAATTTGGGATTCAACTGCGAACTGATTCGGGTATCGGGATTAAATTTATCAGTGCGTTCGGAACTGAACGATTAATGCGAAAAGCTATTACGTATGCGCTGCAGCAAGGACGGAAGAGTATTACATTAATGCATAAGGGAAATATCATGAAATTTACAGAGGGATATTTCAAGAGTTGTGGCTATCAGTTGGCGGAAGCAGAGTTCAGGTCTAATATAATTCAGGAGTCTGAAATAGACCAGTTTTCAGGTCATATTCCGGCAGGGAAGGTTGTTATTAAGGATCGGATAGCAGATAATATGTTTCAACAAATTTTGTTGCGTCCTAACGAGTATGACATTATTGTTGCCCCTAATGTTAACGGTGATTACCTTTCAGATGCGGCAGTAGCCATGGTAGGTGGTTTAGGGATGGCACCGGGAGCAAATTTTGGCGATTATATAGCTGTTTTTGAAGCTACCCATGGGACTGCTCCCAAGTATGCGGGACTGAATAAGGTTAACCCGGGTTCTTTGATTCTTTCCGGTGTGATGATGCTGGAGTATATTGGATGGCAGAAGGCTGCTGATCTGGTGGTTGGCGGTATAGAAGATACTATTAAGCGGGGACTGGTTACCTATGATCTGGCAAGATTGATAGACGGAGCTGTGGAAATCAGCACTAGTGAGTTTGGCGATGCCATAATTGCATCAATGGAGGAACGTAACAATTAAAGGGAGAGGGTCTTACGGAAAATTAAGGACAAAGTTGTTAATGTACAGGAACTTACTGGTATTACTGCGGCTTAGATAGAAGGACGCTGATTTGGCGAGAATGTTTATAATTTACGCTACGGGAATGGACCGGAGGTGAAGTCTGTGCATCGCGAGCAAGAGTTAATTCGGTGTGTAATTATGCGGGGAGGAACAAGTAAAGGGGTTTTTTTTAGAGAAAATAACCTTCCTTAGGATCCTGCAACTAGGAAAAAAATATTCTTGCCATTTGTAGGGAAGAAAAAATAGTACGAATCAGCCATCCTTTAGGCAAAATTATGCTTTAGGTGGAAATGATGGAAGAGGATCAAACTATTTATCCTAAGCGTGTTGCCATTGCCAGTACGGCGAGACGAATTATGGAAGGATATGTATATGTCCCTGTATAAAACTGCCGACCTATCATAAAACCAATTTACAGCTGGAGTATATGAAAATAAATTAAAAGGAGATGAGAACAATAGAGTGGCAAACAGTGCGAGACCAATTTCCAATTACAAAAGAGTATATATTTTTTGATGTTGCCAACAAAAATGCTTTACCCATACCTGTTACCAGTGTTATTGCTGATTATCTTTATAAACAGCAGACTACTGGTGGCAACAAAGACGAATGGAAAAAGACCATGGAGGAAGCTAGGGTTAATCTCGCTCGGCTTATTAACGGTTGTCCGGAGGAAATTGCTTTTACAAAGAACACATCTGAAGGACTTAATATCGCAGCTAATGGGATTCCTTTCCGTCCGGGAGATAATGTTATCTTAAACGATAATGAGCATCCCAATAATATTTATTGCTGGTTAAATCTTGCAGATAAAGGTGTGAAAGTACGGTGGGCTCCTAGCAAAAAAGGTATGGTAATGGCAGATGATATTGAACAGTTGATTGATAATTCAACTCGGGCGGTTTCTGTTTCCTTTGTAACTTTCATGCCTGGGAATAGAAATGATATCACAGCCATTAGCAAGGTCTGTCGTGCAAAGGGTATTTATCTAGTTGTTGATGTTGTTCAAGGCTTGGGAATCCTTGATGTTGACGTGGTAAAATTAGGGATCGATATGTTTGCTGCCAGCGGGCATAAGGGTTTATTATCCCCTCATGGGATCGGAGTGTTTTATTGCCGGAAGGAGGTTATGGATCAGATCAAGCCTACCTACGTTGCCAGGGGGAGTATGATTGCGCCGGTAGCTATTGAGCATGACAAATTGGATTATAAATTACTTCTTTCTGATGTAGCTACCCGTTATGAAATTGGGAATCATAATTATTTAGGAATTACAGCCCTTAATGAAGGCTTGAAGTTTATTAACGCCATCGGGATTAATATTATTAAAAAACGGGTTTTAGAGCTCAGTGGTTATTTAAGTGAAAGATTAACAGCATTGGGAGTAGAGCTGCTTAGCCCAACTGAGGAACTCTATCGTTCAGGTATTGTTTGTTTCCGTACTGCCGATACTGCCGGATTATATAGGTGGTTACAGCAAAACAAGGTGATTGTTTCTTACCGTCGTGATTCAATTCGTGCATCATTACATTTTTATAATACAAAGGAAGAAATTGATCGCTTTTTACAATTGATAAGGGATTTTCTGTTTTAAAGTAATAGTTTTTACGAAATAATAATTTATTTTGAGGTGACTGAAATGTATATTAATCCAGATAAATGTATTGGCTGTCAGGTTTGTTTGCCGTATTGCAATGTAGGTGCTATTAGCATGGTAGGAAAAAAAGCAGTTATAGATAATAAGGTCTGTGTTGAGTGTTGGGTATGCTATCGAAAAAATGTTTGTCCACGAGGCGCATTTGAAAAAATTACTCTGGAAAGCTTTCAGGATGTATTTAAACATGTAATTAGCGATCCTACTGAAACAACAGCAGAGACTGGTGTGCCCGGTCGAGGAACGGAAGAATCCAAGACCAACGATGTTACCGGGCGATTTAAGAAGGGCGAGGTAGGAATCGCTATTGACATGGGTCGACCGGGAGTAGGTTGTTATATGTATGATGTGGAAAAGGTTGCCATGGCAGTGGCTAGGGCAGGGGTGAAGTTAGTGGGTCCGGAACATACGCCATTGGCTAAGGTTATGACTGATCTTAGTACTGGGAAACTGCAAGATAATATTCTTGATCTGCATGTGCTTTCGGTTATTATTGAAGGCACTTGTTCCTATGAGCATTTTCCTGCGGTGTTGGAAGCAATTAAGAAAGTAGAAAAGGAGATTGATACTGTTTTTTCTTTGGGTATTATTTCACGGGTTGATGAAGCTGGTGATGCGCCGGTATTAAAATATCTTCAGGGTTATGGATTTCAAAGGCCTGTACGGGGAAAAGTCAATGTTGGATTAGGTAGGCCATTATGTCAAGACTAAAGATGCAGGAGGTATTGAAATGACACATAGTTTGCATAGGAGCGGGGAAATAGCAGCTGATAAGGATTTTGTTTGGTTTATGTATCAGTCAAAGGGCATTAATGATACAGACATCGCGGCAAAGGCAAAACAATTTATAGCGGTAGTGGAAGAGGTAGGTTCAGTAAACTGGGGAGACGTAAAGTCTGGACCGATAGTATTATTGCCTAAAGAGGAAGTTTTGGCCAAAGTGGGTGATAAATCCCGTCTCCGAGGAGTGTTTACTTCTAAAGAGCAAGTGGTAGAGTTTTTGAAAAAGATTAAGGAACAAGAGATTGGATTATCTGTAGTAATATCAGGACTGCTTGATAATGTTTTAGAGGCCTGCAAAGAAGCCGGGGTAACCCCTCATACAATCAACTTCTCCCTGGGGGTTTTCGGTAATAAAGAACGTTTGCCTGATGTGAACACCCTTGCCATTACTACTATGTGTGGTCATCATATGGTCCCTACCGGATTGGTAGACAAGATGAGGAAGGATGTAGCCAAAGGTAAAATTACCCCGGACGAAGCTGCGTTAAAATTAGCAACATTTTGTCCTTGCGGTATCTTTAATCAAGTGAGAGCTGCAGAAATCTTAAGGCTGGATCAACAGAAAAACAGTGCCAAAGACAAATAAATGTAATGTTCTAAAACACCTAATGCTTTCAAGATAAAAAATGAAAGGAGTGGGTGTTATGTCGGATGAAGAAATACGGGTTTTGGCGCCTTCTGCAATGCTGGGATACGGTTTTTCAAATAAATGGTTTAAAAAGGGTATTGATCGGAACCCGCATACCATTGCGGTGGATTCTGGTTCTACTGACAGTGGCCCCCACAAATTAGGTACTGGCGCCATGACTTGTTCCCGGGAAGCCTATTATAAGGATATATCCTTATTATTAGCCGCCTGTTATGATAAGAAGATCCCTCTTTTTATCAGTTCTGCCGGAGGCGCCGGTACTAACCAACAAGTAGACATATTCTTGGACATAATCAAAGACATCGCCAAGGGAAAAGGGTATCATTTTAATATAGCTGCTATCTATAGTGAAATTGAAAAGGAGTTGGTTATTAAAAAGTTAAAGGCTGGCCAGGTTAGACCCTGCGGATGCGCGCCTCCATTAACTGAAGATGAAGTAAATAAAGCATCGGTAATTGTGGCGCAAATGGGGGTTGAACCTTACTTAGAAGCATTAAGGCAGAGTAATGATTTGGATATTATTATATCCGGTAGAACTTATGACCCTGTTCCAATTGCGGTTCTGGGGCTAAAGGAAGGGTTTGAACCGGGTATTTGCTGGCATATGGGTAAGATCATGGAATGTGGTGCTCTTTGTGCTGAACCGGCGGGTAAAACCATGTTGGGTATAATGCGAAAAGATAATTTTATCCTGGAACCAATGAACCCGGATGAAAAATGCACTGTATATTCAGTGGCTGCTCATACCCTGTATGAAAAATCGCACCCCTATCTCTTACCGGGACCCGGCGGTTTAACAGACCTTTCGGATGCCAAATTTGAGCAGCTTGATGAGCGACGGGTCAAGGTTTCCGGTAGTAAGTTTATCTCAGATGCAAAGTATATGGTAAAGCTGGAAGGTGCTAAGAAAGTTGGTTACAGGACTATTTTTATCGCCGGTGTTAGGGATCCGATACAAATTGCGGCAATCGATGAGATTATCGAACGGGTAAAAAGGGAGGTAACCGATTATTTTATTGATGTTCCGCCAGAAGAATATCAGATGATATTTCATCTTTATGGCAAAAATGGTGTTATGGGCGATTATGAGAGGCAAACAGACCACAAACCTCTTGAGCTGTGTATTATTTTAGAGGTTGCCGCCGCAACTCAAGAAATGGCTACCGCTATTTGTTCTAGAGCAAGGACGGAGATGCTACATAGCCCCTACAAGGGGAGGATTGCAACTGCCGGGAACATTGCCCTGCCTTTTACACCGTTAGAAATTCCATTAGGCGATGTTTGTGAGTTCAATATTTATCACCTAATGGAATTGGACCAACCATTAGAGCCTTTTCCTATTAAATTTCTGGAGGTGTAGAAGTTGATGAAAGAGATTGCTTTACGTGATATTGCAAAAGTAATTCGTAGTAAAAATGCCGGACCTTTTGAGATGACTCTAGACATTATTTTTGAGAATAAAAAAGATTATGAGTGGGTAAAAGGAACCGGTGTAGTTACCAAGAAATTGATTGCCCAATTATATGGATTATCGGAGGAAGAGATACTGGTTTTTGTTTATTTTGATCCGGCCAATGCTATTAAGGCTACATTGCCACGCAATAAGCCGCAAGGTAGTATTGGCGAGACAGATATGCATGCCACCCAACAACACGTACCGTTGATGGAGATAATGATTCCAGCTCAATGAGTTGTGTTGATCTTTGTAAGCAAAAAAGATCATCATTATTATTAGTTTATCATATATTATGGTATATTTTAACAATTTCAGCTATCTGCTTAAGTTTACTAACGAAAACTACCGAGGCTATAGGAGTTAATGGAGGTGTAAATTATGCAAGAAAAGCTTTATGATGCATGTCTTTTTGAAGAGAATGTAATGATTCCTATGCGAGATGGCGTAAGGTTGGCGACCGATATCTATCGTCCCTTTGTGAACGGAGTTCCGGTAGAAGAAAAATTGCCTATTATTTTACAACGGACACCTTATAATAAGCAAAGTAAAGATCGAGTCCGAGAAGCGAACTATTTTGTCCAGAGGGGCTATATCTATGCCATCCAGGATGTCCGGGGTGCCTATAAATCAGAAGGTGTTTTTGTTAAGTATATGAATGGTCCAGAAGATGGATACGATACAATTGAATGGTTGGCAAAGCTACCATATACTAATAGAAAAATAGGAATGTGGGGTTTTTCTGCCGGGGCCCACGCCACGGCAGATGCCACGAAGCTGTCTCCTCCCCATTTGCAGGCTGTGGCATTGAATTGTGGTGGGTTACATAATGCCTGGGAGTACAAGATTTTGAACTTCGGCATTTTGGAATTGGCACAACAGTTAGCTTGGGCTTTCCGTCAGGCACAACATGAAACTGATGATCCTATTGTTAAAGAATATCTAAAGCACGAAAAGATTGAGGATTGGATTGCAGCTTTGCCTTTGAAAAAGGGATTTAACCCCTTATCTATTGTACCTGAATTTGAAGATTATATATTTGATATAATGGAGAACACTGATTACGGCGATTACTGGAAAAAGATCGATTTGAATTGGGTAGAATATTTTAAACAGACCAAAGACATACCTATGATTCACATTACCGGTTGGTTTGACTCTTATGTTTCGGGTACGATAAAGAATTATCTTGGCTTGTCTGGCCAGAAGAAATCACCGATTAAATTGCTAATCGGCTCTTGGACACATGGGGACATGCATATCTCATATGCTGGTGATGTGGAATTCGGCACTAATGCTGCTATTCCTGATTTTTATAATCAGTGGCATGTTGATTGGTTTGACTATTGTCTAAAAGAAAAACAGAATCGGTTTGCCCAAGAACCAGATGTTAAGATATTTGTTATGGGTACAGGAGACGGTCACAAGGATGAAAATGGCAGATTGTATCATGGAGGAGAATGGAGGATAGTAGAAAAATGGCCTTTGCCAGGTACTAAATATGTTAAATATTATTTCCATATTGGAGGCAAACTGAACACCCGTATGCCGGGTCCCGACATTCTACCGACTACTTATACATATGATCCTTCCCATCCTGTACCAACTATTGGGGGGTCTTTTTCGCCACAAAAACCCCTTGTTGTATCAGGTGCCTTTGATCAGCGAGAGAAAAAGTATGAAGGTGACCCGGAAAAAGGTTTTTATGGTTCCAGACCACCTTATCTGCCGTTACGGGCTCGCAATGATGTAGTTGTTTTCCAAACAGAGCCCCTTGCGGAAGATATAGAAGTTATCGGGCCAATAACGGTAAAACTGTATGCTTCTTCCACAGCTGTAGATACTGACTTTACAGCAAAGCTAGTTGATGTCTACCCGCCAAGTGCAGATTATCCTACTGGTTTTGAAATGAACGTAACTGATGGTATTGTTCGCGCCCGGTACCGGGAGATACCGGAAAAACAAGTGTTGATGACACCGGGAGAAATATATGAATTTACCATTGAACCGTTTCCTACAGCCAATGTTTTTAAAAAAGGCCACAGGATCCGTATTGATATTTCAAGTAGTAACTTTCCCCGTTTTGAACCTAACCCTAATACAGGCGAATCTTTTGTAAACTATCGGCGTAAAGTTTGCGCAGATAATTCAATATATCATAATCAAGCTTATCCATCCCATGTGATTCTTCCTATAGTATCTAAATAAGCCTACAAAGGTGAACAACTAATGTTTGCGGTTTTTACAACTATTCTTTTCGTACAATAATTGATGCTAATCTTTTTGAGCCTGTACTATCAGCAACCCGTTCCTTTTTATGTTTTGTCTATCTTCTAACTGGATATAATTTATTAGCCCATTTATTGGCCACAAGAATTTCCTGTACCAACACAATAAATACCTGTAGCTATTTAGTGAGTTTAATGCATGAGATCTCTGTCCCTTTCTGGGAAGCACGACTAGAGGTCTCATTCTACTTCCAATCTTTAATTTCTCAATATTAATTAATATTTTGCCAGAAGGTATCCTAAAGAATTCTATTACATAATCTGACCTCTCTGGAAAGCTAGCTAATTTCTTTGCACAGATCACTAAGTTCCTGTAACCCGGCGGCAAAGTCTTTAGGGTCGCCGCCAAAACCGAAACGGATATATCCCGGCGAATCAAAACATTCACCCGGCACTAAGAGTACTCCTTTTTCGGTATATGCCCGCCGGCAAAATTCTGCCGTGCTAATGGGTAATTTGAAATGGGGAAAACAGACGAGACCTGCTTGCGGTTTTACATAATCTACCTGTTGGCTATGCTGGTTAAACCATTTTAGGAGCATTTTTAGGTTTTGCTTCGCCAAGGCAAGATTTCGTTCCCGCACCTTATCTATTTTTTCCAGGGCAAGGGTGGCGAGGAAGTCGGATAAAGGTGAATTACTGATAGAAGTATAGTCTTTCCACATCCAGCAGGCATGAAGAAGTTCTTGGGGGCATGCTAACCAACCCAACCGCAAACCGGACAGGCCAAAGGTTTTGGACATGCTTCCCACACTGATAGCCCGCTGGCTTAAATCCCGGGCAGGGGGAGGAAGCAGTCCTTCTTGAAAGGCGAGACCATGATAGACTTCATCACATAATACCCAGAAATCTTTTTCCTCAGCCCACTGCAGAATGGTTTGCAGGTCCTTTTGCGGAATTACTGCTCCTGTGGGGTTGTGGGGGTTGTTCAATACGATCAGTTTTGTCCGGTCATCGATTAGTTCAGCCAGTTGTGCCAGGTTGGGTTTATACCCCTCTGCAAAGGACATGGTCCAATGTTTAACCTTAGCTCCTCTGGCTGTAGCTACTGAATAGAGCACCTGATAGGCAGGAAACTGGACAATTACCGTATCGCCTGGTTCCACCAAAACATTGGTGAGGATAAAATCAGCTTCAATTGCTCCGGTGGTAACCAGTACTTGGTCAGGGTTGGTTTGTGCATATTGGCTGGCAATGGCTTGTCGCAGTGTTTCCGAACCGGTAGTGGGATTGTATCCTAATTTCAGTTCCATCAGCCGGCTAGTTAGTTTTTCTTGCTCCCCCAAGGAAAGAAGCTCTTGCAATGTAAATGGTTTGGCATCTGTTTCCGCCAGGTTGTACCGGGCTCCCAACTCATACGTATTCATCCAACGTTCCACTTTAAATTCTTGGATATGCATTTTCTCCTCTCCCTTTTTTTGTGCTATGTCTATTCTACCATAATATGGTGGAGTGTGGATAGTTATTCCAAGCGGTAGACATCCGGCCTGCGGTCCGGAAGCAGGGCAAATTCCCGTCTAACTTGGTCTACCAGTGACAGATCCAATTCTACCACCAAAATTTCTTCTGTTTGTCCCGCTTCTATCATTATCTCTCCCCGGGGATTGACCACAAGGGAATGACCACAGGCAGGTATATCGTTGACCATCATCCCGGTGCTATTGATGCCAATGGTATAAAATTGGTTTTCAATGGCTCGGGCTTGTAGCAGGGTACGCCAATGGTCTATACGGGCACAGAGCCATTGGGCGGGAACCAGGAGAACTTGCGCCCCCTGTAAGGCCAAGAGGCGGGAGAGTTCGGTAAAGCGAAGATCATAACAGATAATATGGCCCCATTTAACACCGGCTGTGGTAAAGATTGCCGGTTTAGAACCGGGAGTGAAGTATTCGTGTTCTTTGCCGTGGGTATAGAGGTGAATTTTTTGGTATTCGCTAATACAGTCTCCCTGTTTGTTGAAAACGTAAGTAGTATTGTAGATTACGTCACCTCTTCGTTCAGCAATGGAGCCGGAAAAAATCGTTACTCCATATTTTTGCGCTAAACAGCGGATTAATGTGTTGCTAGATTTACCTCCCTCCTCTGCCAGTTGGGCGACGTTTTGCGGATAAAACCCTAAATTCCATGTTTCCGGTAAAGCGATTAGTTCCGCACCTGCTTCAGCTGCCCGAGTAATTAATGCTTCCGCCCGGCGGTGGTTAGCTTCCAGCTCCCCCAAACGGGTATCCATCCCGATGGCTGCGACCTTAATTTTTTGTGTCATGGTACTACCTCCTCATATATAATTTTCAAAACCTCTGCAATATGGGTATGATTACAGTGCGTATTATCTATGTATCTTGTGCCTTATTAACTGTTTTTAATCGATGCCGGTACTAGGTAGCGTTTGCCCGTAGCCCGTAAGAAAGCAGATACAAAAAGGAAGGCGTAAACGCCTTCCTTTAGTCTTTTTTCTGCATTATTTGTAATATTACCGAGTCTACGGCAGCAAAGCCAACCTTGCTCAGAGTAGCAATAGCAGCAGCTGTTTCCGCTAGGGTAGGGGAAACCACCCCTTGGAGATCCTCCATGGTGCCGCCGTTGAGGGCGATTTGCGCACTGGTATAAGCTTCCCCAGCAGCAGTAGCTACCTTCATGGCACAGGATCCCTTGGCACCATCACAAATCATGCCTAACACCGACGAAATCAAAAGGGCAATTGCTGTTTCCGCCTGGGCTGGAGTACCGCCGCCTAATCTGACAATAGCAGCTGCAGCTCCGGCACCGGCCGCTATAGCACAGCCGCATACCGGTGTCAGTCTTCCGGTATGTGCTTTTATATAGCCGGTAACCAAATGACTTAAGGCCAGTGCTTCTGCAGTTTCCCGCGGGGTCTTGCCCAATGCTTGAGCAATAGTGGCTACCGGTACAATAGCAGTAATGCCGTGGTTGCCACTGCCAGCACTACTCATTACCGGGTAAGCTCCGCCGGCCATCCGCACGTCTGCAGCGGCACCGGCAGCAGCTTTAACTTTCCACAGGAGATCAGAATCCGGGGCTAAGTGCTGTAACGAATAGCCGATACCTAAACCCCAAAGTTCTTCGTAACCTTTGTTCACAAGTGTTTTATTCATTTCCACACCGGTTAGCAAAAATTCCTCCAGATCTTGATCAATGGTTCCCGCCAGTTCCCAGAGCTGCTCCAGGTTCAGTTTGATTAATTCTTCCAGATAGGCCGGTCTTCCTTGTATGGCGGTGTCGGCAGTTTTCGCTTGTTTGATTACCTTTCCATTTTTCCTGATTTCTACTATTTGGTCGTGTCGTCCGGAAATAATGGCGGTGACATTTTCAGTAGTGCCTTTGAGGGTGGCTTCTACATATATATTGGGTACTTCTTCCACAATTTCTTGCGTAACCAGGCCATTTTTAAGCATTGTTTGTGCTTGTTCAACATCGGCAAAAGTAATCTGCTCCAAAGCTTGCAAACCTTTAGTACTGTCACCAGCAATTGCTCCCAAAGCTGCGGCTAAAAGGTTGCCCCGCAATCCTTGGGCTCCGGGAATACCTACACTAGCACCGTTTTTATAGATATTAGCCGATAGGCGCAGATGGATACCGGTTGTGTTTTCAGTAAGATAGGATGCGGCTGTACTTGTGGCTAAGGCGACAGCACCGGGTTCTGTGCAGCCGAGGGCAGGTTTTACCTCATTTTGGAAAAATTCTCGCAGATTCATTGATTCGCCCCCCTCTTATAAATAGTATAAATAATACTTCGTGCTTAGATGCATAAATCCCTTTTATTCATCTATTTTTTGATTATTAAGAGGATTAAACTCTTTTTGCGGAGAAAAGTAAAGGCAATAAACAGAAAAGAGGTGAAAATAGGGTGGCGACAGGGTTAGAGATTATCACTCTCTGCGAAAATACTGCCGGGGGAGGAGGTACACTGGGGGAGCATGGTCTTAGTTTATTGATTCGCTATTGCGGCCGTCAATTTCTTTTTGACACCGGCGCCGGGGCGACGCTTCTCCATAATGCTAAGGTAATGGATTTGGATTTAGGCGAGGTGGATGCAGTTTTATTAAGCCATGGCCATTATGATCATACCGGTGGTTTGTTAGATTTAGTTAAAGCCATCGGGTCGGTGGATGTCTATGGTCATCCAGAAATATTTGGGGCAAAGCATAGCTTGCGGGAGGGCAAAGCGAAATATACCGGAATTCCGGCTTCCCAGGCAGAATTGGTAGCTGCAGGTGCGCGTTTTCATTTGCATAAAGACTTTATGGAAGTTTTCCCCGGAGTTTGGTTAACCGGAGAGATACCCCGCACAACTACTTTTGAGGAAGCGGAAGAAAGCTTTTATCTGCGCACAGCGGAAGGATTTGTTCCTGATCCTGTCTTGGACGATCAGTCTTTGGTACTCAATACATCCCGGGGATTAGTAGTGGTTCTAGGTTGTGCCCATGCGGGAGTGGTAAATATTTTACGGCACATTACCAATATGTTTCCCCGGCGATCAATTTATGCTGTCTTGGGAGGCACCCACTTGCGCTCGAGCAGCCAAGAGCGGATCAATCTTACTGTAGAGGCCTTTCAGAAACTGGATATTCAACATGTAGAGGTAATCCATTGTACCGGCTTTGCCGCATCAGTGGCTTTTGCCGTTGCCTTTGGTTCCCGTTTTTCTCCGGGGCAGGTGGGGCAAGTTTTCCGTTTGGAGGATTAGTCCCTTCACCGGTTGTTTAAGCTCAACTTCATTTTCGACTTTTTTGTCCGGCTTACATGGTGAAGCCCTATGAGTGACGTCTAATAAGGGAATAATATGCTTGAATACAATGAAGGAGTTGAGATTTATGGCAGTAAGCTCTATTATGCTTGGTGTACAAGGAATGAGTTGTCAGCATTGTGTTAAGTCCATTAAGGCAGCGGTGGGTGGTTTAGAAGGTGTAAAAGCTGTAGAAGTTGATTTAACAAAAGGGCAGGTAAAGGTAGACTATGATCCAGATAAGGTGGATATATCCAAGGTCCGGGAGGCAATAACTGAGGCAGGTTATGAAGTTCAAGGTTGAGCCAGTAGAGGTAAGGGGACAGGAGAACGTCCCCTTGTCTATTCTTTCTCATCCAAACTGAGAATTGTGTGGCAATCCTCATCATTGTTGAGCACATTGGTAAATTGTTCAAATTTAAAGTTTGGATTATAAGCCTTGCGGAGCGATAGATCTTGGATGCAATATATTTTTCCTAATTCCTCTCCTGCCAGCTCCTGCCATTGGGCAGCAAAAGGACAGTAAGTAACCCGTTTTTCCAGAAGGTTCTCTGTTGCCCTTGCCTTGGTTGAGCGCCAGGCCAAATGCAGTGGCAGGTCATAGTATTTGCCTAAATTGGCCACAGTTGGAGGTTCTCCGGCTGATAAAACCTGGTGGCGAATTTCCTCCCCACGGGAAGCGCCGTATTTGTAAACTGCCTGGCGGATAATTTCCTTAGCTTCCTCCCCGTAAGCATCAATCACTTCTTTTGCCATAAAATAGTAAAGCCGGGCCATTGTACGGGCCATTTTATCTACTATTTCCTCCACCTCTTTTAATGTATAGGTTTTCTTTTCTTCCACATTGAGTTCCCCCTTTAAGCATTTTCTTTAGCTGATGAATTCGCAATTCTTGCAGCTAAAACCTGCCTCAAAGCAAATATGTTTTCTAAGTTTATGCTTCCAGTATATGGCGGCGGTTTTATAGGCAATCAAGAAGTAAAGAAGTGTCAGTATTTTATTTATAATAAAAAAAGGCAGGATTTATCCTGTGCGCAGGGAATTATATTACTGCTAGCATTGGAGCCTAAGGGGAGCTATTATATCAAAGAAGGAGGGTGTAAAGATATGAAACCGGTTTTAGGAATCTTGTTAGGTGAAGCAGCCGGAATTGGGCCGGAGTTAATTGCTAAGGTATGTGCTAAGGATGGGTTGTTACCTTACTGCCGACCGGTATTGATTGGTGATGCCAGGGTGTTGGCTCAAGGGCAAGAAATTGCCGGAGTCAAATTCCCGGTTACTATTATTGATGATATATCCGAAGCCAATTGGGATGGCCCTTTGCCGATGTTGGATCAGAAGAACCTTGATCCACAGGAATATACTTTGGGCGAGGTTAGCGCACACTCAGGAAGAATTACCGGCGATATGTTTGTGACTGCGTTAACTCTAGCTCAAAAGGGCGCCATAGCCGGGTATTGTTATGGACCTGTAAATAAAGCCTCCTTGAAGTTAGGCGGTTATAATTTTGAAGATCCGCAGCGGATGTTTGCCCATTATCTAAAGTGGGACAAGTTGTTTGGCGAAATGAACGTTTTGGATAATTTATGGGCCTTTCGGGTTACAAGCCATATCCCGCTCAAGGATGTTTGTGCTAATGTAACCACGGAAAAGGTTTTGGGGGCAATAAAGCTAGGCTATGAAACTATGACCAGGGCGGGGATTGAACCGCGAATTGCGGTATCCGCCTTGAATCCCCATGGCGGTGAATGGGGTCAATGTGGCCGGGAAGAAATTGAAGTGATTAAGCCGGCTGTTGAACAGGCACAAGCGGAAGGTATTAATGTTGAAGGGCCTTACCCCGCTGATACTTTATTCCTGAATGCCTTTAAGGGTATGTATAATGCTGTTGTATCCCATGTACCACGACCAAGGTCAAATTGCTACTAAATTAATGGGCTTTTCCGAAGGGGTTACTGTAGGTGCCGGTTTCCCATATGCAATCAGCACCCCGGCCCATGGTACGGCCTTTGATATCGCCCGGCAAAGGCGTTGCCGATACCGAAGCGATGGAACGGGCGATTATACTTGCCGCCCAAAATAGCGGGCTGGCGTAAATAGTTTTCTTTGGTAACAACCACCTCGTAGCCCAGGCTAGGGGTGGTTTATTTATGTTCAGTTATGGGTTAAGTAATTGACTAGCTTTGTCCAATCATATACAATATAGCAAGCATTGATAATAATATCACAAAAATACATATTAGCGAATTGCTTAATTATTTTATAGTTTCTTGCTATATAATTAAATCTTGCATAAAAATGAGCGACACAGTAGTTTTTGTCAGGAATAAAACAGTGTCAGGTCTAGATAATTATGTTAGTTTTGCCAATAAAATAGGCATATATAAAAATATATTGTTGTAGGAATTTGCAGAGATTTAACGAAGTATATAATATAAACCTGACATTGATAATTCGTTCACAAAATAAGTACGGTTGAATTTTTTTTTGGGTTGTTCTAGTGATATTAGGGGGATCAATATGGCAAATATCATTATGGTGTCACCGGACCCGCAGGTTACAAGAGTATGCCGCAATGTTTTCAAGCGGCTTGATTTAGAATATGTTCTCATTGAAGCAAGTTTTAAGGATGCAGTTGCGGCAGTAAGACAATATGAAAATCAAGCCAACTCCACTGTTGTTATTGCCAGAGGAGCTACCGGTTATATGATCCGGGACATGACAAAATTTCCTACAGCTTTGATCCGTTTAACCCAGTTTGATTTGATTGCTTCCTTTTGGGAGGCTTCGCGAACAGAAAGAGCGGTAGCTTTTATCGGTTATAAACCGGCGCAGGAAGAGTATGAACTGCATACATTGGCGAAAATGTTTAATCTTACTATTGGTGCCTATTGGTTTGATCAGATAAAAGAGGTACCGGAGTTATTAAAAGCTGCCCGTGAAGATGGTTTCCACTTGGTTGTGGGCGGCAAGATTGTGGTAAATACTGCCCGGAAGCAGGGAATGAACGGGTTATTTGTCCGGGCACAAGAGGAAAGCATTTTGGAAGCGATTTACCGAGCGCTAGATATTTTGCAGCTCGTAAAGCGAGATGCAGAGCTAAATGTTTGGCTGAAAACGATAATTGATTTTAGCTTTGCCGGAATTTTAGCCTTAGATGAATCGGGCAACATCAAGTTGATCAATAAAATTGCCCAAAGCAGTTTGGGGATTAAGGCGGAGCAGGCGGTAGGGCAAAACATTAAAGATTTATGTCTTGGTAACCGGGAACTATTAGCTCTGGTAGATAGAGAACGACCATTGTTGAACCAGGTTGTCTACATTGGACAAGATGCAGTTGTTGTGAATAAAGTTCCCTTGCGCGTTGAAGATAAGTTCCTGGGGACATTGATCTCTTTCCAGCCGGTGCACAAACTGCAGCGACTGGAGCAAAAGGTTAGGAGTCAATTACAAGTGAAAGGATTAACCGCCCGCTATAGTTTTGGCGATATTATTGGTTCTTCGGAGTTGACGCAAAAAACCATAGATAGAGCTAAGCATTATGCTGAGACTGAGTCAACAGTATTAATCTATGGTGAAACCGGAACCGGCAAAGAACTTTTTGCTCAAGCAATTCACAATGCCAGCCACCGGAAGGAAGGGCCTTTTGTGGCGGTAAACTGTGCTGCCTTTCCGCCAACCTTGCTGGAAAGTGAGCTTTTTGGCTATACGGAAGGCGCTTTTACCGGTGCAATAAGGGGAGGAAAGCCGGGCTTGTTTGAATTAGCCCATGGAGGCACAATTCTTTTGGACGAGATATCTGAACTCCCCTTAGAACTGCAAGGGCACCTTTTGCGGGTATTGCAAGAAAAGGAAGTCCGCCGGGTAGGGGGCACATCTTATCTGCCTGTGGATGTACGGGTTTTGGCAGCTACAAATAAAGATTTAAGTAGTCAAGTGGAAGAGGGTAGTTTTCGTCAGGATTTACTTTTCCGTTTAGAAGTGTTAAAGCTGGTTATCCCACCCTTGCGTGCTCATCCGGAAGATTTAATGGAACTATTTTCCTATTTTGTCCGTAAGCAAGGGCGACAACCGGAACAGATATTGCCGGATGCAGCGGTGGAAGCCAAGTTTTTGGCCTATGGATGGCCGGGAAATATTCGTGAATTGGAAAACCTGGCCCAGCGTCTTGATGCCTTGTGGGATAGTGGTGAGCCTAAAGAAGTTTTATTGCAATTAGCTGTTGAATTAGGGCAGCGGTCAACCGGCGTTCAAGTACAACCGGGAGAAGCTAATGTAATTACGGTTGTTCCCGGCCGGTTGGAAGAGATGGAGACCCAGTTAATTAGGTATTTTTTGCAACACAAAGACCTAACGCAACAGGAGTTGGCTGCTACCTTGGGTATTAGCCGTACGACACTGTGGAAAAAGATACAAAAGTTAACAATATGAACAGAGTGAACAAAATATGTTCAAAATATGGACAAGCATTTCATTAGCGAACACTGCGCTGCTAGTTTTGTATTGGCACAGTTATTGCATAAATAATTGTATAGTCGTAAAGAATGAAATTTTGATAGTAGATTTAACTATTATGAAGGAGGTGGCGAGGAGCAGGTTGTGGGCAGGTATTAATTTAGATATAAATTTAAGGGGGTAAAAAAATGAAGGTAAAAAAATTTTCGGTTTTGGCATTGGTATTAGTCTTGATGTTAGCTTTTGTCGGCTGTTCACAACAACCGTCTGGTTCAGGAGAAGTGGACGAGGAAGATAATACTGTGGAATTCCCCAGCAGGCCAATTGAATGGATCGTTCACTCCGGTGCCGGCGGCGGCTCTGACATTGCAGCTAGAACCTCATCTCTCCTTATTCAGGATATTATTGGGACCAATATTGTTGTAGCAAACCATACCGGTGGCGACGGTGCCGTGCAGATGGACTATCTGCAATCACAGCCTGCAGACGGTCATACCTGGGCATTGATGACTGCTGCCCAGTTTGGCACTATGATTCGCAGCAATGTGGATTATACTTTGGAAGATTGGATTCCGGTAGTAAATATGCAGGTTGACCCGCGCTGGTTGGCCAAGCGGGCTGATGATGACCGTTTTGCAGATATCAATGATGTTATTGCGTATGCCAAAGAGAATCCGGGCGAACTCAGTGTTGCCGGGATGGGTTTTGGGACTGACTATATGGTTATCAGTACTTTTATGGAAGAAGAAGGCATTGAAGTTAACTATGTTCCCCATGATTCAACCGGTGATGCAGTTGTGGCCATGTTAGGTAAACACACAGACCTGTTAATGGGTAGCATTGTATCCTTTATTGACTATGTTGAAGTTGGCGACATTGTTCCCCTGTTGCTGTTCTGGGAAGAAAAAGCTGAGAAGTTCCCGGACGTACCGGCAGCAGGTGATGACTTAGGCCATGAATCTGCCTATTTAGCTACAATTAGAGGAGTTTTTGTTAGAGCCGGAACTCCGGATGAAGTAGTACAAAAAATACACGATGCTGTATATGAAGCTATGCAGACTCAAGACTACAAGGACTTTGAAGAAGCCACACTGCAAGATTTAGTTGTAGGATATCGGAATACTGCAGATTATAAGGAACTTTGTGAAGAATATTATGCTATCTTTGAAAAAATGCTGAAGAAGTTAGGCGAGATCTAGTTCCGATTATGGAAGCTGATTTAAGTTCGGTGATTTTCTTTCTCTTTTCCCCTGCTTTCAGGGGCAGGGGAAAAGAGATATCTAAACATTATACAAGTAGTAATTGTTTTTTGCCCGAAAAGCTGGAAAGGTAAGGGAGTGAAATGGGCAATGACTAGAGGACAGAGCCAAATATTTATCGGAGTTCTCTTTGCTTTGGTGGCGGGGATTCTATTTATACACGCAGTATCATTACCTCCACTTCCCGGTGCGGCAAGAGAACCTATTGGGCCTTATACCTGGCCGAAGTTTTTATTGGGTGGAATTTTTATCTTGAGCGTAATAATAGCTCTGAACGGAATTAGAGATGTGAAGAATGCAGATGCCTCCTCCAATGTTCATGACGTAATACTATCCTTTGGACATGATTTTCGGATAATTATTTTTACAGTGTTGGCACTGGCTGTTTATGTTTTTTCCCTCAAATATACAGGGTTCATATTGACTACTTGGGTGTGGTTGGCAGTAGTAATATATTGTTTTGGCATGAGGCGGTGGGCTACAGTTTTAGGGGCACCAACCATTGTCACCGGAATCTTATACGTAACATTTATCAAGTTATTGTTTGTTCCATTACCGCGGGGTGTTATGATATTCCAAACTATAAGCCGTATGTTAGGTCATTAATTTTCAGGTGGAGGGATAATATATTTCAGGTGGAGGGATAATATATGAAGGTGCTTGAAACTTGCGTTGGTTGCGGAAGCTGTGTCAACTATTGCCCGGTAAATGCAATCGCAATTGTTGATGGACAAGCTTGCATAGATCAAGATGAATGTGTTGAGTGTGGAGTCTGCTTACGGGCTAAGGTTTGCCCGGTAGATGCCTTATACCAACCGGAACTGGAATGGCCACGGGTATTAAGAAGCCAGTTTTCCGACCCGGTTGCTGAGCATCCCAGAACCGGAGTGCGCGGCAGAGGCACGGCAGAGATGAAAACCAATGATGTTACCGGCAGGTTTAAGGTAGGTTATGCCGGCATCGCGTTGGAAATTGGCAGGCCGGGAATTGGCACGAAGTTGCGGGAAGTGGAGCGAATTTATAAAGAGCTCTTAAAACTGGGAGTAGTTTTTGAGTCTGACAACCCGGTTGCCGGTATTGTTGATGAAGAAAACCCGGGCCAGTTTAAGCAAGATGTTTTAGATGAAAAGGTTTTGTCTGCAATTCATGAATTTCTGGTACCAACGGAACGGGTTAAAGAAGTACTGCCCAAATTAAAAGAAATATGCGCTGTTTCAGACACGGTAATTAGTATGTGTATAATCGACCGGTTGACCCCGGATGGGAAAATGCCCAATTACCAATTGGCCAAAGAAGCCGGATTTAACCCTTCCATTAATGCGAAAGTAAATGCTGGTTTGGGCCGGCCCTTGGCTGAATGAGATTTTGGCAGCTATGTGTAATTAGTAATTATCTATACAAGTTATATAGGGGGGATTGTAGTGACACATTCTCTGCATAGACAGGGTACAAAGGAAAACTTGACCAATGATTTTACCCTATTTGCCATTCCGGCGGTAGGTTATAACGTTGAGGGCAGCGGTCCCAAGCGGAAGAAGTTTTTAGAGATTGCCTTGCGAAATAATGTAGTTAATGTTGGCGCCAGCAATATGGGTAACTTAGCCCAGTATTCTCCGGAGGAGTTATTAGAGCGGGTTGTAGACGGACAAGCGATGCAAGTTTGCTTTAACAACAGAGAAGATGTAGTCAATGTTTTGAAAGAAACAGTAGAAGCAGGTATCGATATTTCCATCGTCGTGCAGGGAATCCGGGAAGATGTTGAGGCTTGCCTGGCAGAAGCAGGATTAAAACCCCATACAGTCAACCATTCCCTCGGGGTTTGGGGTAAGACTGACCGGTTACCGGAAAAAGATGTGCTGGAGATCACCACAATGTGCGGTCATGCCCTAGTTTCAGCCAATTTAGTAAAGCAGTGTATTGAAGACGTTATTGCCGGGCGGAAAACAGCCCGCGAGGCTGCTAAGCTTTTGTCTGCACCTTGCGTTTGTGGTATCTTTAACACTGACCGGGCGGAAGCACTGCTGAAAAGGTTAGCAGAACGGGCAAAGGGTTGCTGCTAGGACATAAATGAAGCCAATCACCCTAGGTCTTAAGTTTTCCGGTGAGCCAGTAAATTGTGAGAATTATGTAAGATGTTTGTAGCGGATTTTAGCTACTGGAGGGTTGTTAAATGAGCACTTTAGAGCTAATTGGCATTGGGTTTGCAAATGTATTTCAACCGTTTAACTTTTTAGTTATCTGTTTTGGTTTGGCAGTAGGGATTGTGGCTGCTGCATTACCCGGGATTTCCGGGACCATGGCAGTAGTACTGTTAATTCCCCTGACCTTTGGGATGACACCGATTCAAGGTATAGTCATGCTGTCGTCCCTTTATTTAGGAGCCCAGTATGGAGGTTCGATTACAGCTATCTTGCTCAAAATACCCGGCACCTCGGCTGCTGCTGCTACAACCCTTGACGGTTACCCCATGGCACAAAAAGGCCAGGCGGGCAAAGCCTTAGGTGGCGCCCTCATGGGCTCCACGGTGGGCGGTATTTTCGGCACTATACTATTGTTCTTCTGTGTACCGCCACTAGCGAGAATGGCAATCGAATTTGGTTCGGCTCAGTATTTTGCCCTGGCAATTTTTGGTTTGAGTGTGGTCACAAGCCTTACTTCAAAGAACTTGGCCAAGGGTTTTGTAGCCATGTTCATAGGCTTGTTTATCGGCACTGTGGGAATTGATTCCATTACCGGTACTGCCCGTTTCACCTTTGGTGTTACATTATTGCGGGATGGCATTCACTTTGTACCGCTTTTGATTGGCCTTTTTGCCGTAGCAGAAGTTTTCAATTCTGTTGCCAGTCGAATCGGGCAACCTTTGCCGTCCAGAGAGGCTACCTTACAGCTGCCGTCTTTAAAGGAAATGATTAATTTAAAGTCTACAATCTTAAGATCATCTTCCATTGGCACTTTTATCGGGGCGTTGCCTGGAGCAGGCGGTACAATCGCCAGCTTTATTGCCTATAACGAAGCAGTCCGGTGGTCTAAAGAACCGGAAAAATTCGGGACCGGAGTTTTGGAAGGTGTTGTTGCCCCTGAATCGGCTAATAATGCTGCCGCTGCCGGCGCAATGATTCCCCTGCTTGCCTTGGGGATACCTGGTAGTGCAACTACCGCAGTAATGCTAGGTGCTTTTCAACTTCACGGCATTCGCCCCGGACCGATGCTGTTGACCCAGAATGCAGATTTGGTTTATACGGTATTTGTGGGTATGTTTATCACCAACTTTATTTTGTTAGCTATGGGCGTTTATGGCGTTAAACTATTTGCCCGGGCAGTTTTGCTCCGCTATGAGATTTTAGGTCCGGTAGTTTTGATTTTGGCCAGCGTTGGTTCCTTTGCCATTCGCGGCAGTCTCTTAGACATTCAAATTATGTTCATTGCCGGTATTTTAGGTTATCTGATGGACATGGCCAAATTTCCCATGTCTCCTATAGTGCTGGGCGTTATCTTAGGCCCTATGGCGGAAGCAGGTTTGCGGCGGGCACTGATTGTGACTAGAGGGTCAATGCTCCCTATTTTGACAGATCCAATTGTGTTCATCCTCCTGCTTCTCTCTGCACTTTCCTTCTTGTCTCCATTTATTAGTGAGATGTTGAAAAAGCGGGGTCAAGGCCGTACTGCTTAGATTGACATAATCCTGCTCTCAACTATGATAGGGAGGGCGGGATTTTTATAACTGTAGTAGTATTGACGTGATTGACTTGTCTTAAAGGGGTGTGGCAACGAATGAACTTTAGCAGCCGCTATGAGGTGACTGTTGCAGCAAAATGTACTGCTTGTGGTATGTGTACCGAATATTGTGCCTTAGGTATTTTGAGTATCGATGGCGAAAGAGCGAAGGCTAATGAAGCAATTCAGTGCAATGGTTGCTGCGCCTGTGTTGATGTGTGCCCGGTGCAGGCAATAACTGTTAGGGAATTGGGTGACAAGGCTGCTGATGAGCCGTTTTACATGGGCGATGAAATACGGGTATTTATAAGTCGGCTATTGGAAGCCAGCAATGTCCCCGGTGAGGAAGCTCAAATAGTGGCTGCTTCTTTATTAGAAGCTGAGTTGCGCGGTATTACCTCCCACGGTTTAGCTCGCTTGGCTGGTTACCTAAAACGGATTGCATCAGGGTTAATGTTACCTGCTACAGCTTTTAAGGTGATTAAGAATAATGGCGTTATTTCTGTTTGCGATGCTGCCAATGGTTGGGGGCAAGTTGCCGGACAGCGGGCGATGGAGCTTTGTTTGGCGAAGGCTAAAGATTTTGGTGTCGGTATTGCTACAGTGTGTCGTAGTAATCATTTTGGTACGGCCAGCTTTTTTACGTTACAAGCCTCCCGTGCGGGTTTTATCGGTTTGGCGGCTGGAAATGCCGGTCCGTCTATGGCTGCTTGGGGAGGGCGCAAGCCTGTATTGGGAAGTAACCCTATCAGCATGGCCCTTCCTTCCCCTTGGGGCGATTTTTGTGTTGATATGGCTTTGACTTCAGTAGCAAAAAGTAAGATTAGACTGGCAGTAATGGAAGAACGTCCCATTCCCTCAAACTGGGCTATAGATGCTAAAGGGATACCAACCCTCAACCCTTTGGCTGCTCTGGAAGGAACTCTGCAGCCGGTTGGTGGGGCAAAAGGCTATGCTGCAGCACTGTTGATAGATTTCTTGAGCGGCGTTTTAAGCGGTGCTGCCTATGCTTCCGATGTCCGCGGTACCTTTGATTATAGGGGAGCATCTAATATTGGCCAGTTTTTCATGGCAATCAATCCGGAATTTTTTATGGAACCGGAGGAGTTTAGAAAAAGAGTGGCTGATTGGGCTGCAAAGATTAAGGCCGGAGATAATGAAGTCCGCCTTCCCGGAGAAAGGAAAGCTAAAATACGTGCGGAAAATGAGATTAGGGGCTTGCGATTGAGCACAAAGACAAAAGAGGGATTGGAGATATTGGCGAAAGAATTAGATGTGCCTATTCCTTGGGAATAGGCTGTTTTTAAGCATAAGTTTGCATTTCCCCCAGGCAAGACGCTAGTATTTTGTAATTATTACCGCTAATATTTATTGCTATTCATTCCTTCCAATATAGAACTAGGGGTGAACGGGTATAGCTTACCTATAAATAGTCTATTAGGTGGATAACATATTTCATATAGTGACTGTATTATTAAGGGTTTCTTTTAGCCGTCCCTGAAGGAAAGCAGCTGGGATTGGAGAAGCTATAATTGTACACAATACATGACGGAGGGAATCTACAATGGCGAACAAGTTGATCTGGGGACCGACCTTTGCTGAAATGTTGTCCCCGGAAAAAATTGCTCCGGAAATCAGGGAAAAGGCGTTAGCCCTTAAAGACAAGGAACCGTTGGATCCCATCAACCTTTATAATATCACATGGAAAAAGGCTGACGGCACACCGTGTTATCTGGTATTACCGCAAGCATTAACCGGTGTTGATGCCAATATCATTGTCCTTTATGGGCGGGATTTTCCCACTGCTTCCCATAAAGTGGGGGCAACTTATGCAGTGACAATGGAGAAACAGTTGTTGGGAGAAATTGAACCCGGCGTACATACGGTGGTCTATCCTTCTACAGGCAATTACGGCATTGGCGGTGCCTGGGTAGGCGGGCGAATGGGTTACGATGCTTTAGTTATTTTACCTGAACTGATGAGCAAGGAACGATTTGAACTTATTAATCGTTATGGTGCCCGCTATATTAAGACGCCCGGTTGTGAGTCGAGCGTAAAGGAGATTTATGATCAGTGTAAAAAACTTGCCCGGCAACCTCAGACTAAGATTTTGAATCAATTTGAGGTGATGGCCAATTACCGTTTTCATTATTATGTGACCGGTAATACTATTGCCCAATTGGTGCGTGCTCTGGGGGAACAGGGTATTGGTGACGGAAGCTGCGCCGTCTTTGTCTCTGCCATGGGTTCTGCCGGTACCATTGCTGCCGGTGATCGGTTAAAAGAAGTATTTTCGGGACATAAAATTGTGGGAGTAGAGCCCATTCAATGCCCGACCCTTTATTGTAATGGCTATGGGGATCATGATATTCAGGGGATTGGCGATAAGCATGTAACTTGGATTCATAATGTGCTCAACATGGATGCGCTGGTCTGTGTTGATGATATGGAAGCAAAATTAGGCCTCCAGTTACTGACTGACCCAGTAGGGCTTGAATACTTGGAAACTAAAGCCGGTATTTCCGGGGAAATGCTGCAACAATTGGCCACTGTGTTCGGCATTTCCGGTGTCGCCAATGTCTTGGGAGCAATAAAAATGGCGAAATACTACCGCCTGCCCGCCAATGCGAATGTGGTCACCATTCTTACCGATGCCATCGATCGCTATCACTCGGTAATGTCAGCATTAGATCAACAGTTTGGCAGGTTTAATCAGGAAAAAGCTGCACAACGTTACTGGGGAATTTTTCACCGGGTAAAATTGGATTATATCCAGGAAGGCACGCCGCTGAACCGGGAGCGGTGGTTTAACCTCAAGTATTATACTTGGGTAGAGCAGCAGGGGAAGACTGTTGATGAACTCAATGCGCAGCGAAGTGAGAGCTGGTGGCAAGAGCAAAGGGCGAAGATCGCAGAGATTGATCGCCGCTTAGAGAAGGTAAGAGGATAAGCATAAACGGAAGAAAGGCGGTGCCGGCCATGATGCCATCACTGCCTTTTTAGTTGACCTGACATATATAATAATAGGACACCGTGCCCACCGGCAGCGGGATGAAAATCACAGGGACCACCGAGAATAATAACAGGAGAATAATTATGCGCATTTTCCGCATATATTAGCACCGGCAAATAAAGGTTCAGCCTCTAGTTGTCACAGTGTTCTTTATTTAGAGAGAGCAGGAAAGGAATATAACGTGGAGAATTTAATACAGGATATATTAAATGGAAGGAAATGAGGCTGATTAGGTTGACACTAGCATCATTGCATGGTTTGCGCGCCAACATTGCAAAAGTGGTGATTGGTAAAAAAGAAGTCTTGGATTTGGTATTAGTAGGGCTACTGGCTGAAGGTCATATTCTGATTGAGGATGTTCCCGGTGTAGGAAAGACACTGATGGCCAAAGCCTTGGCTGCCTCTTTGGATTGTGAGTTTCGCCGCATTCAGTTTACTCCTGATTTGATGCCGACCGATGTTACCGGTTTTTATGTTTATGATCGGAAAGCCGGTGATTTTACCTTTCGCCCGGGGCCGGTGATCACTAATATTTTATTGGCCGATGAGATTAACCGCACCGTACCACGGACCCAAGCCAGTCTTCTGGAAGCGATGGAAGAGCGGCAAATAACCGTTGATGGCAAGGTCATACCTTTGCCTGTGCCCTTTTTGGTGATGGCGACGCAAAACCCCATCGAATTGGAAGGCACCTTTCCCTTACCGGAAGCCCAGCTGGATCGGTTTCTGTTAAAGATCACAATGGGTTATCCCACACCGGCGGAAGAGGAGCAGATTTTGCTGGCCCATGGGAAGCAAAATCCCCTAGTTTCCTTATCTGTGGTGGCCAGTGTTAACGAAGTGCGCGCATGGCAGCAGGAATGCCGTCAGGTGACGCTTAACCCTGCTTTGCGCCGTTATATAGTTTCTCTGGTTGGAGCTACCCGGCAACATCCCAGGGTTGCATTGGGGGCCAGCCCCCGTGCTTCTTTAGCCCTTTACCGGTCTGCCCAGGCTTTGGCCATGTTGGCAGGACGGGATTATGTCATACCTGATGATATCAAGTGCTTGGCACTGCCTGTTTTAGGCCATCGGCTGATTTTGCGCCGTGAAGATCGTTTGCGGGGCATAGACAGTAATTCAGTGGTAAAGGAAGTCTTAGACACAGTACCTGTTCCCATTGAGGTTGATAACAGTGAAGGATAAAGTTAGATTTATATCCACATCAATTTACACCATTGGATTATTTCGCTTGCTTACCCTGGTTGCGCTGATTTTGCTTTTCCGGCAGGGGATGCAACTGCCGGCTTTTTTAATTTTATTTTTGTTGCTGGTTGTTTACAGTGCCCGGTGGTGGAGCAATACCGGGCTGAAGGGTTTGACCGTGGAAAGGAAAATATATCCACAGCGATTCTTTCCCGATGAAGAAGCCGCTTTTATCTTTACCATTACCAATGGTAAGCGCTTGCCCGCGATATTAGAATGGCAGCAATCCCTGCCGCCGGAACTGGAGGTATTTAAAAGCGGTGATACAACGGGATACCGGCAGGCAATGATCATGGGCAGCGGGTTGTTGTTGGGGAATACAACCCGCACCCATGCAAGTACTGTGCGGGTTAAGCAGCGGGGTTGTTACCTGCTGCCGCCGGCAGTGGTAACTTCATGGGACAGTTTAGGACTTGTGGGGCGGCAAAAAACAGTGGAAGGAGAACAGTGGGTAGTTGTATATCCGCGGTTGCTTGCCGTGCCGGAATTGCAGTTGGTTCCGGCAAGCCTGATCGGCAAGCAAGGAGACCGGCGCCCCATATTACCCGACCCAATTAGGGTAGCCGGGTTGCGGGATTATACGCCGGATATGCCTGCCCGCTTGATTCATTGGAAAGCCAGCGCCCATCAAGATCAGTTGCTAGCCCGGGTGGTGGAAGCTTCGGCAGATTTATTTTTGCTACTTGTGGTCGATGTGGCTATTTTCTTACAGGATAATAAAACAGGAGCGGCAGCCTTTGAAAGGGCACTTTCTGTGGCTGCATCTTTGGCTTGTTGGGCTGACAGCCGGCGCATCCCCTTTGGCCTGTTGGTTAACGCTCAGCAAAAGGGCTTGGCAGGCCCTGTATCGATCCCGGTATCTGCCGGTTCTACGCAAGCCAGTTTAGTACTGGAAAGCTTAGCCCGGGTGGAATTAAAGCAATTATTGCCTTTTGCAGATCTGCTGGAAGCAGAAGCACCGCATTTTCCTTGGGGTACCACGATGATAACTATCGGTCCGGTATCATGCGGCCAGATTATTCCTGGTATCCGGCGGGTGCTCGCTTACCCGTGGAATGATTTGGTAAGGGGCACAGGAGTAGCCGCAGCAGAAGGTGAGGGAGAAACAGTTGAATAATAGAAGCTGGCAGATTTTGTTCAGTATACTGGTTGAGGTTTGTTATCTCTATCCGCTGTATTATATGCTCAACACCGGTTTTGGCAGTATACCCGCCCTTTTACCGGGACCGGTATTTATTTTTGCGGTGGCTGTATTTGGCGTAAATTATATTTTAGCGCGGGGTTCATGGCGCCATATTACCGTTTGGCTGGGTAACCTGCTGCTGATCGTGTTTGGGATCGGCCAATTGGTGCACCGCACTCTTTTTGCCCACCATGCTTTTTTTACCCGCAGTTGGTTGAGTGCCCTCTTCACGCTGCCCTTTTATACAGCGGCAGGCCTCAGGTATTGGTCGGTAGTTGCGCTCCTGGGTTGGCTATGGTACCGGGCGGTAGTGTTGGTGCGCCAGCCGCCGGATATTGATGCAACTGTTACCAGATTTGATCTGAGCATAGCTGCGCTGTTCGTTTTATTTTTCGTGGCTGCAATAAATGATATACCATTTCCCGCCGGGATGTTTTGGCTGTTTGCACTTTTCGCCTGCAATAGCATTGCCTTGGCCTTGGCGCAAGGGGAAGATCAATTGCAAGGGCAATTCACCTGGATGGGGCCGCTCTTTCTCTGTTTACTACTGCTGCCGATTGTGTTGGGGGCAACAGTATTATTACCGTGGCTGTCCGCCACAGCCGGATTGGCATATACAGCCGCTTCTCCGCTAGTAAGGTGGTTTGGTGGGATACTGCTCCGCCTTTTAATTTGGATCTTTGGTGCACATCACGGTGTACCGGAAATAATTGAAGAACAGCCGTCTCCGGAGCCGGAAATTCCGGAAGTGGAACCGGTTATTGTCTTGCCTGATTGGTTATTATACATCTTGCAACCTTTAGCTTGGTTGTTGATGGTTGTTCTGGTTTTATTCGTTATTTTAGTGCTGGTTTACCTGTTTTATCTTTTTGTGCAGTGGTTATGGCGGCGTCAAGAGGGCGCTCCCCCCCCGCACAAGCTCCATGAGAAGCAGGCTACTTGGTGGCAGGGATTTTGTACCTGGTTGCGGCAGTGGCTAAAAACAATCCATTTACTGTTATTGCCGTGGTTGCCCGGTAATTGGGGAGTGGCCACAGCTTACGGGGCTCTCTTGAGCTGGGGCTTAAGGCGCAACTGTCCGCGGCGTTCTGCTGAAACTCCCTATGAGTATCTGCAACGTTTAGGCAGCCGTTTCCCGGAAAAGAAGGAAGAACTAAATGCAATTACTGCTTGTTACGTGGCATACTATTATGGAAATAAACCTGTTGCTGCCGCTCATAAGCAAAACATGCGGCGGGCAGTGCGACGGCTATATCAATACAGGCGCCCGGTGAAGGGGTTGTAGTTTTTGCTTTAATATGTTAAACTGGATTTGATTAGAAACCCGCTGGGGGAGTCCTTGCTGGGACTGAGAGCGCAGTAACAACTGCAGACCCCTAGTACCTGACCTGGGTAATGCCAGCGTAGGGAAGCGGCCTGTCGCTAAGAATAAGCCGTAAACCCATAAAGGCTGTTGCCTCCGGGTTAACGGCTTTTTTCTTACGAATATGCGAAAGACAGCGGGCAATATAAAATTTCCCTTTGTCCCCCAAAAGGGAAGCAGGGAGGTTAATATTATGTCACGGTTTCAGTTGCGCACCATGGTGGAAATTGGGGTAATGGTCGGTATTGCTGCAGTACTTAACTTTTTTAAGCTCTTTGAAATGCCTCAGGGAGGTTCTGTTTCCTTAGAAATGATCCCGATTTTTATTATTGCTTTGCGTTGGGGAGCACCGGCGGGGTTTACCGCAGGAACGCTTTTCGGTGTGGTGCAACTGCTTTTAGGAGCTAAAATTTATTATCCGATGCAAGCAATTTTAGATTACCCGGCAGCCTTTGCCTGCCTGGGTATAGCCGGTTTATTTCCCCGCTATCCCTACTTGGGTTTAACTTTAGGTTCGGCAGGGCGGTTTTTGGCCCATGTTTTATCAGGGGTTATCTTTTTTGCCCAGTGGACACCGGAGGGAATGAATGTGTGGCACTATTCTTTGGGCTATAATTTGACTTATATCTTACCGGAATTACTGATCTCAATGGCTGTATTGTACTTTTTGCTGAAAAGGCCGGACTTTTTCGCGCGGGCAAAGAAGGTTCGCCACTACTAGTATTGTTAACCCGGTTTTATGATCGAGCCGGGTTTTCCTTTTGCGCTAAGACTGCGGGAAAGGATATAATACAGCCAGGCGGTAGTGATTGGAGGTACTGATATGATCGGAAAGCGGGCGGTAATCATTGCCAGCGGTTCCTTTGGGATGGGCGGGGCGGTAAAAGATTGCCTCGCTGGTGCCGATACTGTAATTTGTGCCGATGGCGGTGCAGATCATGCTTTGCGGCTGGGGATTATGCCGCAAATAATATTGGGTGACTTTGACTCAATATCTAACAATGCCAAGGACAGTCTGGCCGGGCAACAGGTAAAAGCAGTGAAGTTTCCCCGGGAGAAGGATAAGACAGATACGCAACTAGCCGTGGAATTTGCCGCTTCCCAAGGGGCGGGAGAGATTTTTTTATTGGGAGCGACCGGCAGCAGGCTAGATCACACCTTGGCTAACCTTTACCTATTAACCAGGGCAGAAGAATTAGGTGTAAAGTTGAGTCTAGTTGATCAGGTGAATCAGGTTTGGCTGGTTTCCCAAAGGATCGCATTAGAAGGAAGTAAAGGGCAATTTGTTTCTTTATTGCCTCTTACTTCCCAAGTGGAGGGTGTAACTACCCGGGGATTAAAATACCCCCTTACTGCAGCTACTCTAAAGTGGGGTTCTTCCTGGGGGGTCAGTAATGAATTCTTAGGGGGAAAAGCTGAGGTAAGCAT
This sequence comes from bacterium, assembly GCA_050951765.1. Classification (GTDB taxonomy): domain Bacteria; phylum Bacillota; class DTU030; order DTU030; family JBMNJR01; genus JBMNJR01. The sequence continues at coordinate 154,020 of JBMNJR010000005.1, forward strand.
CAAGGAAGGTCTATTATTAGTCATTAAAGTATGGGAGGAAGAGGCCTAAACAAAATACTTTATTTCTCCGTGGGGGAAAAGGCGGTTGATCTCAATTTGGAAAAACTCTTTCATTTCCGTCATAGTATCCGGCGGATAAAGGTATTTTACATAGCCAAATTGGCCGTATTTAGCTTTCCGCTCTGCTTCATCCATTGTTAACGCAGTGCCGGGAAAGATCGAGAGAATTTGATTTTTTGCCCGTTTAGTATAGCGATGGCTGATCAGTTCAAAGGTGAGAGGATATTGACCTAAGGTTACAGCTACCTGAGCCAACAACTCTTTATATTCCGCCTGCCAACCTGGATAGAGGAAGATGGGGGCGATGAGAAAACCTAGAGGGTAGCCGGCTGCGCTTATTTTTTCCGCAGCCTGTAGTCTTTGTTCCAAGATGGGCGTTCCATGTTCCAGCTGCGCAATAATATGGGGAGTATTGATGCTGAATCTGACAGTTGTGTGACCTTGATGGTTTATGTTTAAGATTGAGTCTAGAGCAGTAAATTTGGTAACAAAACGAAAGCGCCCGTATTCCTGCCGGGCAAAAAAAGTGATGGTTCTTTCCAGTGAACCGGTGTAAGGCTCAATCGGAACCGGATCCGAGGTAGCGGCACCTTCGAAAAAAGTTAAATCCGGTATTTGGCGCTCAATTAATTCTGCTGCCCTGGCCAGGATTTCCTCTATATTGACGTATACGCGCACGTAGGGTCTTGGTCCCAGGGTAGTGGCCAAATAGCAGTATTGACACATGCCGGGACAACTGGTGGCCAAAGGCAGTTGATAATGGGCGGAAGGTTTGCAGGGGGCGAAATCTAAGGATTTCCGCACACCGATTACCAAAGTCTGCTTTGCTGCCGCATACTTTTCCGCAGGAGTTTTACCCGGCAGGCCAGTTACACGGTTATGGCTGGCGGTTATTTTTATGTTAATCCCCAAATCTTGAAACAAGTCTTTTAGTTTCCTGCCCAAGGGATATGCCAGTGCCTCCGGCTCCATATAAACCCTTCTGGGAATATATTCTGCTCTGCAGGCAAAGGCTGTATTCTTCGCTGTCATAGCCCTTCTCCTCATAAAGTTTGCATAATTGTTGCTCTGTGATCTTAGTTTATGTTTTCAATAAGCTCTTATACTTGCAAATAAAAGAACCTCTCCACAGAGAGGTTCTTGTCCATAATTTCTTGTTTATTGTAGCCAGCTGCGCAGCAGCCGGATTTCCGCACCATAATGCCGGTAATTTGCCACCGGCGTTTCCAGTAATAAAGGCAGTTGACTAAAAGCAGAGTGGGTGAGCACATTAATTATTCCTTGGCGTCCGATATAGCCTTGCCCCAATAATTCGTGCCGGTCCCGGTGACTGCCAAGGTCACTTTTAGAGTCATTGAGATGAACAACTTTGACCCGTTCCAGACCAACACTGCTTTCGATTTCGTCTACCAATCTTTCCAAACCATCTTCGGTGCGCAATTCATAACCTGCTGCAAAGAGGTGACATGTGTCAATGCAGATGCCTAAATTAGGCGGGCTACCCAGCTCCCGGATAAAAAATGCCAAGTCGGTTAAGGAACCTATTTCCGAGCCTTGGCCGGCCATGGTTTCCAGCAGCAATTGGGCATCACCGGTAAAGGGAAGGAAAGCTGCACTGAGGGTATCCAAGATGCGCTGCCGCCCTTTTTCCATCCCTTCGCCGGCGTGGCTGCCGGGATGAACTACCAAAAATTCGGCGCCAATGGTATTCATCCGTGCCAAATCCTGGGCTAAGACCATTTTCGCAAAATCCTGTGTTTCTGCTTTGGGAGCTGCCAAGTTGACCGTATAAGGTAGATGCCCGACAATGGGGTAGAGGTCATGCTCAGCTCGCACTTGCTCCCATTTTTCTATTTCCGACGCCGGGATTTGGCGGGCAGAGCCGCCCCGGGGATTACGAGTAAAGAATTGAAAGGTATTAGCCCCAATTTCTTGGGCCATAGCCGCACTTTTAGGAAGTCCCTTGGCGATGGATAGGTGGGAGCCTAAGCGCAAGCTGGGTGAATTCATCTTTTTTGCCTCCTTAGAGGAACTTATACCAGATATTCATACTCTCAAAGTTGCCGGATATGTTTGTGTTATTAACCAGAGTGCCACTGTATGTATAACCCATTTTGGCAAAGGTAATGTTCATACCAAAGGAAAGTGAACGGGCAATGCTGTAGGCAACAAGAAAGCCCTTTGTTCGCATTTCCGCTTCCATTTTATGCAGGAGATAATGGGAAAAGCCCATACCGCGATATTCCGGTAAGGTGGCGAAGTCTGTCATCTCTACATTGCGGGATTTTAGATCCATTTCACTGGAAGACAGGGCTACAGGAAAATCATACTTCCAGATGGCAAAGTATTGCACATTATCTGCCATGGTCTTTGCAATGTAATCAGGATCATCGATGGGGAAAGGATAAGTGGCAAAGACTTTTTTATAAACTGGTACTAATTTAGGAATATCGGCAAGTTCACAAATTCGATAGTGAAATTTTGGGTTGAGCATAGGAACCGGCTGTGTTGACGATTTATCCGTAGCAACCGCCAATACATGCTTAATTTCTTCTGCTTTATTATTTTTCCTCCTTGCTGCAGAAAGAAATTTACTCATAAAGTATACATCTTCTATTCCTTGATAGAACTTAGGGATGGTTGCTTCAACAATATAACCATGTTCACGAAAACCGTCTGTGGCAAAGGCCGGTATTTTGCCACAGATCTTTGTATAGCCTTCTTGAAGGGCAAGCTGCTCCAGTTCGTTAATTATGGGCGGATAGTCATCTTGAGCAAGTTTCATCAGATAGATGCGGTTATTGTATGTTCCGTGTTGCAAGAGCGAGTTGCCGATTTTTGTGATCCTATCACCCATTGTTGTATTCTTCCCTTCTCTCCATTCTTTCTGTATTTTCCGGGATTAAAGAAATAGTATCATTATGGTGAGAAAGAAGTTTTTCGATCCCAATGGCCTTGTATTCTGTTGCTGCCTCCAGTTTGAGGGCAGTACTCAAATCATTGGGGTCTAGATCTTTAAACATATCCTTATAATCAGTAGGTTCATCATAGGTGGTAATTATGCCTTCAAAGTTTCTTAAAACAACCCGATCCGGGGATGAGGAAATAAGGTAAGTTGGGGCAACGCGGATTTTTCCGCCGCCGCCGGGGGCATCAATCACATAGGCGGGGATGGCAAAACCGCTGGTATGTCCGATGAGGCTTTCCATTATTTCAATACCTTTAGCCACAGGAGTTCTAAAATGCTTCAGGCCTTCAGACAAATCGCACTGGTAGAGATAATAGGGACGCACCCGGTTTTGCACAAGTTTGTGTACCAGCTTTTTCATGATGGTTACATTGTCATTGATCCCGGCCAATAAAACTGATTGATTCCCAAGGGGGATGCCGGCATCTGCTAACTTCCGCAGTGCTTCCCGCGCCGATGCAGTCAGTTCCCGGGGATGGTTGAAATGGGTGTTCAGCCATAGACGGATGGTGTTTTTTTAGCACAGCTACCAATTGGTCGGTGATCCGGTAGGGGAGCACCACCGGCGTTCTGGTACCGATTCTGATCACCTCCACATGCGGTATGTTTTGGATTTCCGTTAAGATCCAATCAATATATGCATCGGATAATAAAAAGGGGTCACCGCCGGACAAAAGTACATCCCGCACTGCCGGAGTGTTTTTTATATAGTCGATTCCTTGCCTTATGGCAGCTTTGCTGGGTACAAAGTCTTTATCCCCTACTTTTCTTTTCCGTGTGCAGTGGCGGCAATACATAGAACAAACCCCACTTACTTGAAATAATACCCGGTCCGGATAGCGGTGGGTGATACCTGGCACCGGACTATCCTTATCTTCATCTAAAGGGTCCCTCATTTCAAAGTCGTCTATTTGTAGTTCCGCCACTGCCGGGAAAGCTTGTTTGTAAATGGGGTCATTTTTATAGTCGGTTGTGTCGATTAAAGACAGATAGTAAGGTGTTATGGACAACGGAAACTTTTCCGTCGTTTTTTGCAGTTGTACTTTTTCTGCCTGTTCAAAGTTAATACCTAACAATTCTTCAAATTTGTCAATATCGCGGATTGAGTTTTGCAGTTGCCACTGCCAGTTTTTCCAGTGGGAGAGTTCCGCATCCCGGTTTATCTGTTTGGCTATTTCCTGCTGCCGTTCATCAAAAATTTTCATTTCACTTCACCCCATGTAAGCTGATTTTTTCAGTTTGTCTCCAAAAGGATTATTTGTAGCTAGTATACTCTTGGGAAGCATATTTATTAGCGGAGTGCATATCTGTGTGCGGTGCTTTGTAAGATTTCTAACTATAAAGTAATTCCCTAGTTAGAATTAAAATATAAAATCATTGTTCAATTAGAAAATAAAATTAGTTTTCTATAGTTCAGTTTTTATTTAGCATTCTTTTACTTAAAGGGAGGAATTATTTATAAAGTATAGAAATATATAAAAAAATTGTATATGGTATACCACTGGACTTTAATGCTCGAGGTGATAGTATCAATGGAGAATTTTGAATTGCGGTTAAGCACACCGCAAACATATGCTCAAGCAGCCTTTGATAAGCTAGAAAAAGGAATTCTAAGCGGTTTCTTTCAACCGGGGCAACAGCTAAATGAAAGGGATCTGTCGGTTAAATTGGGGATTAGCCGTACTCCTTTACGGGAAGCATTGCGCAAATTGGAAAGGGATGGCCTGGTTACGGCTAAACCACATCGAGGATGGGAGGTTAGGCGGTTTTCTTATCGTGAGGTTGCTGAGATCTATGCAGTCCAAGCGCGGCTGGAAAGCATGTCAGCCCGACTTGCGGCAGAGGAAGGCGATGTATCGTTGGTAGAGGAGTTGGAAGAAATTCTAATATCTGCGCGGGCATTTCATTCTGTCCGGGATTTATCTAAATTGTGGGAAGCAAATAAGAGTTTTCATATGAAAATTATTCATGGCAGTAATAATACTGTTTTGATAAACTTGGTTACTAAGTTGCGAAGCCAGGTTTCATATCTTTGGAGTATACCTCTGTTGGATTCAGAGAGATTTATTAAGCATTTATCTGAACATGAGGCCATTGTAAAATATATTGCTGAGGCTAATGGCCCTGCGGCTGAAGAACTATTATATACCCATCTGCGGCAGGCTTCAGATGCAACAATAAGGATTTTAAGGCAACAAAGCAGTAGCGGAGAAAGTGAGCAATAAGGGGGGATATGTTAAGAGAAAATTGGAAGTTTGTGGCGATATTTATATTTAGTGCTGGCCGATGATTGCAAAGCATTGGCTTTAGCTGTACAAAACTTGTAACCGTGTTCAAGACAGTGATGCCCGGATTGTGTTAATTAAGAATACACATGAGTTAGAACAAATTTATGTTTTGGAGGCATTGCTACCGGAAGTAAAGCTTATGGGCGAATAGAAGTAATCAGTTCCGCCCAGGAACTTTCTTTTCGTGCCGGAAAGTTATATTACTAGGGTAAATACATATTTCTAGATTTAAGGAGGAGGGAGCCAATGTCAAGGGAAAAGATTACAATTCAGTATATGTATGAAAAGAAGGCTAAGGGAGAAAAAATGCCGCGGATGACCCTTTATAATTATCCGATGGCAGTGCTGGCTGAAATGGCTGGCATTGAAATCATTAATGTTGGTGATTCTCTGGCAATGGTTGATTTAGGTTATGATAGCACCCTGCCTGCTAATTTAGATGTTATGGTAGAGCATGCTAAGGCTGTTAGACGGGGCGCGCCAACGGCGTTTATTATGGGAGATATGCCGTTCTTGTCATACGGGGTATCCATACCGGAGGCAATCAAGAATGCCGGCCGTTATTTAATAGAAGCTGATATGGATGCTGTAAAACTTGAAGGTGGACAGGAAGTAGTACCTACCATTAAGGCACTAACTGATGTAGGCATACCTGTTATTGCTCACACCGGTCTTACCCCACAGGATATTAAGGTTCTCGGTTCTTATAAGACTCAAGGTCGCGATGCGGTTAGTGCGAAGAAACTGATTGATAAAGTAGAAGCCTTGGAGGAAGCAGGTGCAATAGCAGTTGTGATTGAGAGTGTGCCGGCAGAGGCGGCAAAAATAATCTATGAACGGGCAACAATTCCCATTTTAGGGACAGGTATTGGTCCCTATAGTGACAGCCCCATGATCAACGCTTATGACCTGTTAGGTTTCTTTGAGCGGGTTCCGAAATTTGCAAAATCTTATGCCAAACTGCGAGAGATCATACTGGCAGCTTTCACCCAGTTTGCAGATGAAGTTAGGGCAAAGGAATATCCGGCTGAAGAACATTGCTACCATATGTTGGAGGGAGAGTATGAAAAACTGATAGCGATGTTGAAATAGAGCTGTTATTAAAGGCGGAAATTGTAACCGGAAAGAAAATTTAAGGGGGAGTCAGCATGTTAATTGAAGGTAATGATGACATTCAAGCTATTATTTTGTCTCCTGAAGACAATACTGCTACTGCTTTAACTGATTTGGAAGCCGGTTCGGAAGTTAGAGCTAAATGCGGTGATAAATATATACCGATAGTATTACAAGAGAGTATAAAGCTGGGTCACAAATTTGCCATCAGGGATATTGCACAAAAGGAACCTGTGATTAAATATGGCAATCAAATAGGAAAGGCACTGGCGGACATTTCCGTTGGTTATTGGGTGCATGTGCATAATGTGGAAAGCTTACGGGGCAGGGGAGATCTTGCTACATCTAAAAAAAGGGGTTGTTAATCATGCTATTTTTAGGATATGAGCGACCGGATGGCAAAGTTGGTATAAGAAACTATGTAGGTGTATTATCAATGATTGTTTGTGCCAATGAAGTTGCAAAAAGGATTGCGGATCAAGTGGATGGGGCTGTTGCTTTCGTCCACAGTCAAGGGTGTGGGCAGACTGCTCCTGATCTGGCTATTGTGAACCGTACTTTAGCTTCTTTAGGGTGTAATCCTAATTTAGGTGCAGTTTTATTAGTCAGTTTAGGGTGTGAAAGTTCAGATCTGGAATGGGTACGAAATAAAATCGAAAAATCAGGTAAAATCGTTAAAGTTATCAATGTACAAGCTGAAGGTGGTTTACCGCCGGCAGTGGCTAAGGGAGTAGGGATTGTCCAAGAGCTGGTTGCGGAGATTTCCAGTGTAAAAAGGCGGGAATTTGGCTTGGACAAGCTATGTATTGGTTTCAAGTGTGGAGCATCAGATACCACTTCAGGTATTATTGCTAACCCGGTTGTAGGCCATGTGGCTGATCTGTTAGTGGAAAAAGGAGGCAGAATTGTAGTTGGTGAAACTACGGAGTTTATCGGCGCTGAGCATCTTGTGGCTATGGGAATTGAGGATGAAAATGTACGGGAGCGATTTTTAGCGGCCATAGCAAACATGGAGAATAGGGTGCTTGCTACCGGAACAGATATGCGGGACGGGTCGCAACCTAGTAAAGGAAACAAAGCCGGTGGGTTAACAACCCTTGAGGAGAAATCCCTTGGGTCAGCGGCGAAAGCTGGGAAAACTCCCATTCGTCAGGTGATAGATTACGGCTGTCAAGCTACTGAGCCTGGAGTGGTCATGGTCGATGCTCCGGCGCGGGAACCGGAATTATTAACAGCATTGGCAGCAGCAGGAGCACAGCTTATTATTTTCACAACCGGAAGAGGGGCGCCGCAGGGCTTCCCCTTTGTGCCTGTGTTAAAGGTGACTGGGAATAAACAGACTTATGATCGGATGCAGGCTCATATTGATGTCTGTATTGCTCCCAGTGCATTTAGTGATCTTGAAAATGCTTCTGTACAGGTGTTTGATCTTATTGCCCGCACAGCCAGTGGAGAATTAACCGCTGCCGAGAAATTAAATTATGCAACCGGTGATATCGCTGTCATGGGGCCGATCGTTTAATGCTTAGGTAAATATATTTTAAGAATCGCGGGAGGAGGTGAGCTATAGCTATGGCAAAGAAATTTTCCATTAGTATTGAAAAAACTTGGTGTAAGGCTTGCGGTATTTGTATTGAATTCTGCCCCAAAGGTGTATTAAGTGCTGATTTTGATGGTAAGGCCAAAGTCGAAAACAGCGAGGCATGTACTGGGTGTAAGATGTGTGAGTTAAGATGTCCCGATTATGCAATCACTGTGAAAGGAGATGAGTAAGATGGCCAATGAAAAAAAGCAAGTACGTTTTATGCAAGGTAATGAAGCAGTTGTGGAAGCTGCTATATTTAGTGGCGTCAGGTTTTTTGCCGGGTATCCAATTACACCAGCCAGTGAAATTGCTGAGCTTATGGCAGCCAGACTTCCGGAAGTGGATGGAACTTTTTTGCAAATGGAAGATGAGATTGCCAGTATGGGTGCCGTAGCCGGGGCATCTATGGCCGGATGCAAAGCTATGACCGCCAGTAGTGGCCCGGGTTTTAGCCTCAAACAAGAAAATATCGGTTTTGCATCTATGGCGGAACTGCCATGCGTAATTGTGGACGTGCAGAGGGTGGGTCCTGCCAGTGGACTTGCCACTGTAGCATCGCAAGGAGATGTGATGCAAGCACGGTGGGGGACCCATGGTGATCACTCAATTGTTGTTCTATCACCTTCCACTGTTAGCGAAGCTTACGAACTTACGATCAAAGCGGTCAATATTTCGGAAAAACTGAGGACTCCGGTAATATTGCTTTCAGACGCTGTTGTAGGTCATTTAAGGGAAAAAATTGTGCTACCGGATCCTGATGAAGTAGAAATTGTTAATCGCAAGATTACAACCAAATCGCCGGCTGAGTATAAACCCTTTGCAGCCGATGAAGACGGTATCCCGGCATTTGCTCCTCGGGGAGAAGGCTATCGTTATCATATGAATAGTAATGTGCATAGTGAAGACGGTTATCCGGCAGATAGCGATCCGGAGGTAGCAAGGCGCTTACTGCTAAGGCTTGATCAGAAAGTAAAAAGACATATCAATGAGATTACCTTTTTTGAAACTTATCAGTTGGATGATGCGGAGATAGCTTTGGTGGCCTTTGGCTGTACAGCCAGATCTGCTTGGGAAACAGTTAATATGGCAAGGCAGCAGGGGATTAAAGCCGGGTTGCTGCAATTAAAAACCCTGTGGCCATTCCCGGCGCACATTGTAAAAGAGCTTGGCGAACGGGTCAAAGCGATTGTGGTGCCGGAAATGAACTTTGGTCAAATAGTAGGTGAAGTCGAACGGGCTGTCAGAAAAAGTAATACTGAAGTTTATCCCTTTAATCGGGTTGACGGCTGTATGATTACACCACAACAGATTCTTAATGTAATTACTGAAACTGTAGTTAAGGAGGTGTTCTAAGATGGCAGAAGTAAAGGACTATCTTCGCAAACACAAGCTTCCCAGTATTTGGTGTCCCGGTTGCGGCGATGGTACTATTGTGGCTGCAATCATTCGAGCGGTGGATGCCCTTGGTTGGGATCGGGATGACGTGGTAATGGCCACAGGAATCGGCTGTTCTGCCCGTACCAATGTTATCGTAGATTTCAACACATTTCAAACAACCCATGGCCGTGTACTTGCCTTTGCCACCGGTTTTAAAGCAGTAAAACCGGAAATGCACGTAATGGTCGTCACGGGCGACGGCGATGGTGCCGGGATTGGAGGCAATCATTTTATCCATGCTGCCCGGAGGAATATCGATATTACTACGATCATGATTAATAACAGCATTTACGGTATGACAGGCGGGCAGTATTCACCCTTAAGCCCGGTGGGAACTGTTGCCTCTACAGCTGTGCTAGGTACCATCGAATCGCCCTTTGATGTTTGCCAACTAGCCATAGCAGCCGGTGCAACCTATGTAGCGCGAAGTACGGTCTATCATGTTAACCTTACTACTAATTTGATTAAAGAAGCTTTAGCACATAAGGGATTTAGTTTTGTTGAAGTAATATCCCAGTGTCCCATCGGTTACGGTAGGCGCAACAAGATGGGATCTCCCGCTGATATGCTGCGGTGGCAAAGGGACAATACCGTAAATATTAAGGCAGCTGAAAAAATGTCCGCAGAGGAACTTCAGAATAAAATTCTGATCGGGGAACTGCATAGAAGAAATGATCGACCGGAATTTATCGAACAATACGCTCAACTGCGGGAGACATTTAAGCGGCAAAAAGGGGGTGAATAAACTGATGCGACAAGAGATAATGTTGAGCGGTTTTGGCGGTCAAGGGTTAGTATTGGGAGGAATTATCCTGGCTGAGGCAGCAGTAGTATATGATGGGAAAAATGCTACCCATAACCAATCCTATGGCCCAGAGGCCAGGGGCGGGGCATGCAGATCTGAGGTAATAATCAGTGATCAAGATATTAAATATCCGGAAATTCAAAATCCAGATTTATTTTTGGCTATGACTCAGGATGCTGTCAATAAAATTGGCAACAGGATCAAGCCAACCGGCGTAGCCATTGTTGATCCTGAATTTGTCCGTGATCTTACTCCATTGGCTGCGGCTAAAGCTGTGTACCAAGTGCCGATTACCCAAATTGCCCGCGAAGTGACAGGCAGGACTATTACCGGCAACATGGTTGCCCTTGGCGTTATTAGCACATTAACCGGAGTTGTGGGCAAAGAAGCCATTGAGGCGGCAATTATGGAACGGGTACCGCCCCAAACCAGGGAAATGAATAAAAAGGCCCTCTATGCCGGTTTCGCCGCCGGAGAAGAGGCAAAGAAACAATTGCCATAACCGGAGCATTTTATGCTAATTTTTACCGGGTAAGAGGTATTACGATTTGGTTTTATTTAAGTAATATCCTTCCCGCTTTCATCCTGCTGTAAGTTTACCCAATACTCTATTGGATAAAACTACCACTCCTGGGAGGTTGAGCAATATGTCCAAACCTAAAGTTCTATTTGTTTTACCGATTCATGAAGAGGCAATGCAATTAATGGCAGAAGAAGCGGAAGTTATTATGGCGGAAAGCACCGAAGAGGATTATCTAGCAGAAAAGGTAGTTGATGTGGATGCCATTATGGTTAGAGGTGTTGTTCCCATTACGGCAAAAATAATTAATGCAGCGAAGAAGTGTAAAGTAATCGGCAGGCATGGTGTCGGGTGTGACAACATTGACGTAGCTCAAGCCACTGCCGCCGGGATTCCGGTTATTTACTGCCCGGGCGCCAATACCAATTCGGTGGCGGAACATACGGCTTCATTGATGTTGGCTGTAGCTAAGCAAGTGCGCAGTTCAGATGAAGCATTGCGGCGGGATGGCAATTATGATTGCCGGCTTAAAATTCAGACTGTTGAGTTGAGGGAAAAAACTTTGGGTCTGGTAGGTTTGGGTAATATAGGACGCACCTTTGCCTCCATCTGCCAGCACGGTTTTGGGATGAATATTATTGCTTATGATCCTTACGTCAATATGGAAACAGTGCAAGCTGCCGGTTTGGCGGTAAAACTGACAGACAGCCTGGAGGAACTGTTACAGGCTGCAGATTTTGTTTCCTTACATGCACCGGCAATGCCGGAAACATACAAAATGATTGGTAAGCGGGAACTGCAGTTAATGAAAAAAACGGCGTTTTTAATCAATGCAGCCCGGGGAAGCTTGGTCGATGAAAATGCCCTTTTTGCAGCGTTAACAGAAGGAGAGATTGCCGGTGCCGGATTGGATGTTTTTGATCCGGAACCGCCTGCAGCAGACAATCCGTTGTATACCTTGCCTAATGTTGTGGTAACGCCCCATACTGCGGCCAATGGCGACCAGGCCTTAAGGAACATGGCTTTTATGGCAGTAAAAGGCACCTTACAGGTATTAAAAGGGGAAAGACCGGCAAATGTCTTCAACCCTGAAGTTTGGCAATAGTTGAACCTGGCGGCTAAATTGAAAGGAGGTATAATCTGTGAGCAGCGGTTTTCATAATGAAAAAGTTATACCTGATTTGGACTTAGAACCCCTCTTTAATCCAAAATCAGTAGCAATTATCGGGTGTTCACAAGATTTTAATAAGGTAAATGGACGGCCATTGCGGTTTTTGCTGGAAAATAATTATCAAGGTAGAATATATCCGGTTAACCCCAAATATGAAGAAATAGCAGGATATACTTGTTATCCTAACATTGCAGCGGTTCCGGAGCAGGTAGATGTAGTGCTCTTCATGGTTGCAGCTGCCTACGTGGAAAACATTATGAAAGAATGTATTGCCGCCGGTGCCCGTTCTGCCATTATCTTCAGCTCCGGTTTTGCTGAGTTAGGGGCAGAGGGACGTGAAGCACAAGAACGGATTAGCCAATTGGCAAAAGAAGCGGGCATGCCGGTTTTGGGTCCCAACTGCCTGGGGGCAATCAATCTGAAAAAAGGCATTCCCCTATCCTTCAGTATCGGGTTGGATAAAGCCAATTTGCAGCCAGGAGGCCTTGCTTTAGTGAGTCAGAGCGGGGCTATGGGCAGTTTTATTCTTGGTTTTATCCGCGATGCAAATATTGGCCTTTCATATTGGGTGACCACCGGTAACGAAGCCTGCCTGGAAGCTTCTGCCGTTGCCCGTTATCTACTGGCGAAGGATGACGTCAGCGGTGTTCTCATATACTTGGAAGAAGCAAGGGATGCAAACGGGTTGCTGGCAGCCGGGAATCTGGCCAGGGAAGTTGGTAAACCTCTAATCTGCCTTAAGGTTGGTCGCGGCATTTCCGGAAAGCGGGCAGCCATGTCCCATACCGGTTCCATCGCCGGCGCAGATGAGGAATATACCGCAGCCTTCAAAAAAGCCGGGATCGTAAGGGCAGAGCATATTGAAGAGCTTTTTGACTTTGGAATTGTGTTTAGTGACGGCGTAAAACCCAAAGGAAGGCGGGTAGCAATTGTTACTATGACTGGCGGTGGCGGTGTATTGGCAGCCGACAGGTGCGAAAAGGTTCGTTTGGAAGTGCCAGAGCTTAGTGCGGAAACGCAAGCCAAGCTAGCCGAGATAGTACCATCCTTTGGCGCGGTGGCAAACCCGGTGGACATGACCGGTCAACTGGTTGGCTCACCGGGATTGCTAAAGGGGGTTTTGCGTTGTGCCCTTGCTGATCCAGGCATCGATGCAACTATTGTCATCTTGGGGATGCAGGAGAGGACCGGTCCCTCTATTGCCCGGGATATTGTTGAAGTGGTAAAATCTGCCCCGGAATCGAAAGAGAAGCCGACTCTGGTGGCATGGATGTCACCACCAGTAGAAGCAATTGGGATTTTGCGGGAAGCTAAGATACCGATTCTTTACGATATTGTGAGAACAGTTGATGCTCTAGCTGCCCTTGTTGACAAACCTGTCAGTTTACCTCCGTGTGCAAAAGAAAAGAGCAAAAGGGAATCAATAATCAGTAAAGATTTAGATATTCGTTCTCTATTACGGGCAAAAGCAGCGCCGGAAGACATCGCCAAGGAAAGGTTCGCGCCTACTGAAGCTAACAGCAAAGCCTTTTTGGCCGAGTTAGGCTTCTCTATACCTAAAGGCGGTGTAGCTCGTACGCAACAAGATGCGGTAAAACTTGCCTCTGAAATCGGCTATCCGGTAGTGGTAAAGGTGGATTCACCGGATATTATGCACAAGAGTGACGCCAAAGCGGTCAAGGTAGGGCTGAAAAATGCCGCCGAAGTTGCAGCGGCTTTTGATGAGATTATGACAAATTCCCGGCAATATGATCCCAAAGCGCGGATTAATGGCGTGTTGGTTGAAGAAATGGTAACAAGCGATAGCTTGCAAACAATCGTCGGCTTAAAATATAGTGAAAAATTCGGACCGATGGTTATGTTCGGTATGGGCGGGATATTTGTTGAGGTGATGAAGGAATTTAGTATCCGGATGGCTCCAGTTACAGAGGAAGAAGCATTAGAGATGATTAAGGAATTAAAAACCGCGATGATGTTTGGACCATTCCGCGGTGCTGCGCCGCGGGATGTACAGGCGGCTGCCAAAGCCATTGCTGCCGTATCTGAGATTGGGGCCTCCCTGGGCGAAGAATTGCTGGAACTTGATATAAATCCACTCTTTTTACTAAAAGAAGGCGATGGGGTCAAAGTGGGAGACGCATTGATTGTCCTCAAGGGAGACAGTGCTTGATCGATGAATTTTATCTTTTTGGTGCTGAAAAGAGGTTGATAGGATGTTTAATGAAGAGGAGCTGCTTTCTGTGCAGCAGGGGAGCAAAAACTGGGAGGAGAAGCGTCAAAAGGTACTCAACCGTTTTCCTGAGCGGAAAGATACATTTACCACTGCATCAGGGATCGAGGTAAAACCCCTTTATACCCCTCAGGATTTAGAACAGCTCAATTACAATCGCGACCTGGGATTTCCGGGGGAATACCCATTTACACGGGGTATACATCCCACTATGTATAGAGGCCGGTTATGGAGCATGCGCCAATACTCAGGCTTCGGAACTGCGGAGGAATCCAACCGCCGGTACAAATATCTCTTGAAGCAAGGGCAAACAGGGCTGAGCATAGCTTTTGATTTACCGACCCAGATTGGATATGATTCTGATCATCCCATGTCAGAAGGTGAAGTCGGTAAAGTTGGTGTTGCCATTGATTCCTTAGATGACATGGAAAGGTTACTGGCCGGTATTCCCCTGGACAAAGTCAGCACATCCATGACGATTAATGCTCCTGCCGCTGTTTTATTGGCCATGTACATAGCAGTTGCCGAAAAGCAGGGTATAGCGCCGGAGAAACTCAATGGCACCGTCCAGAACGATATTTTGAAAGAATATATTGCCCGCGGCACTTATATTTTCCCGCCGCGACCTTCTTTGCGGTTGGTTACTGACACCTTTGCCTACTGTTCCAAGCATACGCCCAACTGGAATGTGATTAGCGTCGGAGCTTACCACATTAGGGAAGCTGGCTCCACAGCAGTACAGGAAGTTGCTTTTGCCTTTGCCAATGCTATTGCCTATATCGAAGCAGCGCTCAAGGCAGGTTTAGACATCGATGCATTTGCACCCCGCATCTCCTGGATCTTTAACACTTATAACAATTTTTTTGAAGAGATAGCCAAGTATAGAGCAGCCAGACGTTTGTGGGCTAGGATGATGAAGGAACGGTTCGGTGCCCGAAATCCCAAATCATGTATGTTTAGGATTCACATCCAAAATGGCGGTTCAAGCTTAACTGCGCAACAACCGCTAAATAATGTAATCAGGGGTACCATTCATGCCCTGGCATCAGTCTTAGGCGGTACACAATCCTTGGCCATATGCTCCTATGATGAGGCCCTTGCCTTACCCACAGAGGAATCAGTTCAATTATCCTTGCGGACACAGCAGATTATTGCTTATGAAAGCGGTGTAACCGCCACCCCTGACCCACTGGCAGGTTCATATTATGTAGAATCGCTTACTACTGAAATTGAACGTCAAGTTGAAGCATATCTTGAAAAAATTGATGCCTTAGGCGGCGCCCTGCCTGCCATCGAGGCAGGGTACATGCAAAAGGAAATCCAAGAATCAGCCTACCGTTACCAAAAGGAGCTTGAAGAGGGCACACGGGTTGTCGTTGGGGTCAATAAATTTCAAACTGATAAAAACAGCAGAAGGTCAATGGTTTCGGGTTAATGATACCATTGCCCGGACGCAGAGGGAACGTTTGACAACTTTACGCAATAAAAGAGACAACCGGGCGGTGAAAGAGGCATTGGCAAGGTTAGCGGATACTGCCGCAAATGAGGATGAAAATATTGTACCGGTGATTCTGGAGGCAGTGCGCGCTTATGCTACTTTGGGCGAAATATGTGGAGTGCTGCGTCAAGTTTTTGGCGAGTACCATTCAGTGCAATATTTATAGTTTGAATTGCCGATATTTATAACGATTTTCCAATTATGCAAACATCGGAATTTCTTAAAACAAAAAAGTGCAAAGGAGGCATTTTCATGAAACAAGAAGAGTTAAAAAAATACGAGAGTCGTTTGATGGGTTTAATCCCGATCGAAAGAATTTTGACAGTTGACGTAAAGAGACCAGATCAAAGCATTATTGAAGAGTTCAAAAACATGGAAGGCTTGACACCGACTATTTCTGATGTCCTTGATTCTTTGGGAATAAACGGAGCGATTCCCGCCAGTGTACTTAAACCATTACAGCAGGGAAAAGTTATTGTGGGTCCGGCAGTAACGTTGCGCTATCTTCCGGAGCGAAAGAAAACTACACAATCATTCTTTGACGGTGCCCGGGCAAGAATGGCCGACCGCGATTCCTATGCAGTAGCCGAACCGGGAGATGTAATTGTTGTTGACAACGGCGGGGCAAACATTTCTTGCATGGGCGGCTTATCGGCGCAAGTTGCCTGTAATTGCAAGCTGGCCGGCAGTGTTATCGATGGCGGGGTGCGTGATGTTGACGGAATAAGGAAACTTGGTTACCCGGTTTGGGCCAGAGGTGTAACCCCTATTTCTGGTAAATACCGGATCGAAGCCATTGAGATTAACGGGCCGGTTACCATTGCCGGCGCCCAGGTTAGCCCCGGCGATTTGATTATTGCCGATGATACCGGTGTTGTCGTTATTCCCCAAGACTATATAGAAATCGTTCTGGAAAAAGCTAAAGAAGTGGCGGCAAAGGAAGAAGAGGTTGTAAATGCTTTAAAACGCGGTGCTACAATTGAGGAATTGAAAAAAATCCTGCCGCCTGCTAAATGGTAAAACAACTGCAGTAGATCTAGGGTTATTTCCCAGATCTACTGCAATAAACAAAGTTCCACTAGCCCCAATGTTGACAATTGCTTGGCATCAGCGGAAAAAAGAAAATAATTATTGTTGCCTGTAAACTTATCTCTGAGCTCAACCCATTCTAGCTGCTGGAATCCTACCCAATTGAGAGGATTAAACCTCTCACCACCCACCTCCCACCTCTTACTTCCAAATTGGGTGGTCATGCCGCAAGTTTTGTCAAATTAGGTTGTCCTGGCTGGAACTTATCCCAGCGCGCTGATTTTTTTCAGGATAGTTAGACCGTTGGACCGGGAAAGAAAGTCTGGCTTTTAAGTTGTAGTGAGGGAGGGGAGTATTGATATGGCGGAACGTCTATTAATGAAGGGAAACGAGGCTATTGGTGAGGCAGCCATTCGCGCCGGCGTGCGATACTATTTTGGGTATCCAATTACACCGCAGAGCGAGTTGCTGGAGTATATGGGCAGGCGATTGCCAGAGATTGGCGGAGTATTTTTACAAAGTGAAAGTGAATTGGCGGCAATTAGCATGGTCTATGGTGCTGTGGCTGCCGGCAAGCGGGCAATGACATCGTCATCCAGCCCTGGGATTAGCCTCATGCAGGAAGGTTTAACTTACATGGCTTCTGCTGAGCTGCCTGCTTTTATTGTAAATATTTCCCGCGGAGGACCGGGGCTAGGCCGGATAACACCTGCCCAGTCTGATTATTTCCAGGCTACACGGGGCGGCGGGAATGGTGATTATCACCTGCTTGTCTTTGCGCCGGCCTCGGTGCAGGAGATGGCTGATTTAACGATGCTTGCTCTGGAATTGGGGGATAAATATCGAACTCCAACGATGTTGCTGGGTGATAGTATTGTTGGCCAAGGCATGGAAGCAGTGCGCTTCAAAGAAGATATCCCGGCTCCACCAGAAAAACCTTGGGCTGCCACCGGGCCAATGGGAAGGGAACGAAATTTAATCCTGTCAGCACCCTTTACCGATCCCGAATTGATCACCCTTAATCGCCGCTTGCAGGCAAAGTATCAAGAGATAGCCGCCCGGGAAACCCGCTACGAAGAAATATATGTAGAAGACGCGCAAATAGTTGTGGTAGCCTTTGGCATTGTCAGCAGGTTTGCCTTAGAGGCCATTGAGAACCTGCGGGAAGAGGGATATAAGATCGGGTTGTTGCGTCCCATTACTTTGTGGCCATTTCCCGAAAAACCGCTGCGGCAGCTGGCAGGTAGAGTGGAGTCCTTCCTTGTTGTGGAAATGAATGAAGGCCAAATGGTTCAGGATGTGAGGTTGGCTGTGGAAGGCGGCGCGCCTGTCCATTTTTATGGGCAAGGCGGCGGCTTTATCACCGGTCCGGCTGAAATTGAAGCAGAATTGCGTAAGCTGCTAAGGGTTGGAGGTGGAGAAAAATGAGAACTGTATATGAAAAGTCGGCTTGTATTACTGATGAACCTTTCAGCTATTGCCCCGGTTGTTCCCATGGGATCGTCCATCGGCTCTTGGCAGAATTGATAGAGGAGCTGGAGATAAGAGAAAAATCAGTTGGGGTAACATCAATTGGCTGTTCGGTAAGGGCTTGGAAATTTCTTGACCTGGATATGGTACAGGGAGCTCACGGAAGGGGAATGGCCGTGGCAACAGGTTTAAAACGTGCGTTGCCGCCGGATCGGGTGGTTTTTACTTACCAGGGTGACGGCGATTTAGTTGCCATTGGTATGGCTGAAACAATGCATGCTGCTGCCAGAGGGGAAAATATTACTGTTATCTTTGTCAATAATACTGTTTTTGGCGCTACCGGCGGTCAATTGGCGCCAACCACATTGCCGGGGCAAATAACAAGTTCTTATCCTCGCGGCAGGGATCCGAAGATTGCCGGCTATCCGATCAGAATGGCCGAACAGTTGGCACTCTTGGATGGAACCGCATATATCAGCCGGGTCGCAGTTAATAACCCGGCAAACATTCGTAAAGCTAAACATGCCCTCAGAAAGGCTTTTAATACCCAAATTTCCGGGAAGGGATTCTCGCTGGTAGAAATACTGGGAATCTGTCCAACCAACCTAAAGTTGTCTCCGGTAGATTCATTGCAATGGTTGGCGGACAATATGATTCCGTATTATCCTCTAGGCGAGTTTAAGAGTCCGGAGGAGGTGGAACAGTGAAACATGATCTAATAATCGCCGGTTTTGGCGGCCAAGGGATTTTATTTGCAGGGCAACTGCTGGCATATGCCGGGATGTTGCAGGGATTGGAGGTAAGCTGGTTGCCCTCCTACGGACCTGAGATGCGGGGGGGTACCGCCAATTGCACTGTGGTGCTCGCTGACAAAAGGATACGCTCACCGCTGGTATTGAGGCCAGGTGGGTTAATTGTAATGAATAAGCCTTCGCTGGACAAATTTGAGGATGCGGTTAAACCAGGAGGAGTATTGGTGGTCAATAAATCAATGGTTGATCGTCCGCTAAAACGAACAGATACAAATAATCTGGAGGTGCCGGCGGACAGTATCGCCTCTGAACTGGGTTCCGCGCGAGTGGCTAATCTGGTAGCTTTAGGGGCTTATTTGGGGCTTGCCGGCATATTGGACGAACAATATGTTTATGATGCGTTGGAAAAAGTAATTCCCGAACACCGTTCCCACCTAATCTCAATCAATAAAGCAGCACTCCAACAAGGATTTGCCATAGGGGTAAATAAGCGTCTAGGGGGGAACCAAAATGATTAAGGTGGAAGAAAAACGCTGCAAGAGCTGTGGTATCTGCATGAAATTTTGCCCACAACAGATAATTGTTCCTACTGATCGGATAAATATTAAAGGTTATCATGTGGTTGGGCTAAAGGAAGCGGAAGCATGTACTGGGTGCGGCATTTGTGCCCTTGTATGTCCTGACGCTGCCATTGCTGTCTATAAGTAAGTTTTTGGAGGAGGATAAAATGAAAGGTTTAATAATCGATCGATTACACCCTGTGGTGAAGGAGATTTTGAGCCAGTATCTGTCTCTTGACGAAGATATGCTGCCCAGCAAGGAAAAATTGACGCAAGAAATAGGCGCATACGATGCGCTGATCATGCGGGTTGACCCCTTAATTGATCGTTCTGTTTTGGGTGCAGCCAAGAAGTTGAAAGTAATCGGCGTTGGCTCAGTAGGATTAAACCATATAGACTTGGATTATGCAAAAGAAAAAGGGATAACAGTCTACAATGTTCCCGGGGTTAATTTCGAAGCTGTGGCAGAGTTAACCATAGGAAGCATGATTGCTTTATTAAGGCACAGCTTCCGGGCCTGCCGCGATGTAAAAGAACGGGGTATATGGGATAAATATGCATACACCGGCGAGGAGTTACGGGGCAAGACACTGGGTATTATCGCGCTAGGTAGGATTGGCAGCAGAGTGGCGGAATTTGCTCAGGTTTTCGGTATGAAGGTTCTGGCCTATGATCCTTATTTAAACAGTGAGCAGGCTGCCCAACGGGGGGCAGAATTGGTTTCGTTGCCGGAGTTATTGAAAAATAGCGATGTTGTTACTGTTCACTCGCCCTTAACTGCGGAAACACGGCATCTAATCAGCACGGAACAGTTTGCCATTATGAAAGATGGCAGTTACCTGCTCAACATGGGACGGGGCGGAGTGGTAGATGAGGAAGCTTTGTACGAGGCTTTAGTTACGGGTAAATTAGCCGCCGCCGCCCTTGATGTCATGGAAAAAGAACCTTGCACTTCTTCTCCCTTATATGAACTTGACAATTTCTTGATCACTCCCCATTTGGGCGGGCAGACATTCCAGGCACATGAGGAAATTGGCCGCATTTTAGCAGGAAAGATCCTGCAGGCTTTAGGGATTATTGCTTAATTCAAGTATTCTGAAAAAGAATAGGTTATGTTTTTGTTGGAGGGGGCATTTTGCATTTTGCCCCCTTTATTAATGGTCGTAAACAGAAGGAGGGTAGATTTATTAAGTAAAATGAGGGAGGAAATAAAAGCTCTGTAGGTGCGGTGGATAAAAGCAGGCCAGTGATGGGTAAAAAATGATTTAGAGCGCACTATAAAGAGTGGTAAATTAACAACGGGAGAGCGCATAGATATTTTTTTGATGATTTTGTGATGATATAGTTTTATTCAAACTGACGCTTTAGTTGAACGTCGTTGTATTTTTGGGTCATAGTTTAATGAATCTCCGGGGGAAGTAGTGGTAAGTGGATGTGAAGGCCATGTTTACAATCTATTTAGAATATACTGAAAACATATTTTATTTATTTTATTGATCATATTTTATAAAATTGTTATGTTCAAGCAGGAAAATACAATACTATATAGAAATAATTAAAATGTTACATTAAATTTTTAGAAGATGCAGTCCAAAGGCTGCATCAAAAAAGGGGGTTATATTTTGAAAAAGGCATTAGTATTGGTATTGGTATTAGTTCTCGGTTTCTCCTTTGCATTAACAGGTTGTAGCAGTCAAGAACCGGCAACAGGAGGAGAAGGTGGAGGAGAACAAGAACCGGAAAAAACAACATCCATTACTTTTTATTCCGGTCCCATGGGCGGAGCTTGGTTCCCCTTAAGTGGTGCCATCGCATCTATTTTGCATACGGAACTGGGATTGAGCGTTGACGTGGTTCCTGGTGGCGGAATGCTGAATATTGCTGCCGTTGAACAGGGCGACGCCCAACTTGGCTGGTTGAACTCGGTTTCCGGTGGGGATGCGTGGAATGGGGTCGCGCCCTTTGAAGGTGAACACCGTAAGCAGGCAGCTATTTTAGTTAGCTACAGCCAGTATTGGCAGCCGGTCTCAGTTGCAAGCGTTAAGAGCATTGAGGAGTGGGAAGGTCATGTAGTTGCACCGAGCCCTCGCGGTCATACCGGCGAGCAAATGACTGAACGTGTTTTAGACGCTTACGGTCTAAGCTACGATGATTTAGCCGGCGTGGAATTCGTCAGCTATGCAGATGCAGTATCGGCAATGCGTGACGGCCATATTCATGCTCTTGGATTTGGCTCCACTGCGCCCACACCGCCGGTAACAGAAATTGCGATGGCGCGGGATATTAATTATCTTAACGTTGATGAGGATATCATTGATTTCATGGTTAAGGAATACCCGGGTGTTGTGCGGAAGGTAATCCCGGCCGGCACGTATCCGGATCAGGACGAAGATTGGATTACCATTGGCTGGGAATCTGTGCTGTTTACCACCATCGATTTAGATGAGGATCTTGTCTATGACATCACAAGAATTATGTTTGAGAAAAAAGATGATCTGGCCACGGTAACACCGGACATTAAGCCTGGGCGATACGGTGAAGGTGGCCATGGAGACCTATTCCCATTTGTACCCGGATAAAATGGGCACGCTCGTCGAGGACCTGGAGCGGCATGCAAAAGGCGAAGGCGAGCCTGTTTCTCCTTCCTCCGCTGATGATCTGTCCAGGCTAATGAATGAGCTTGAAAAAATGGAAAAAGCGCCCGAAAAATAATAATCGGTACGCTTCCGGTACGCTTTTATAAAAAAGAATGTAAAGATAATCCCTCAACCATGAGCTGAGCGATATATGCCACCTTCGCCAGAAGTCCGTGATCGAAGTGGCGCGGTAGGGGCTGTTAAAGTTTGCCGGAAGATGAAATCCCATCAGTGTTGCCAGACCAATCGCGATATCTGAGTAGCCGCTGAAATCGCAATAGATCTGCAAGCCATAGCCATACACGGCCAATAGGTTCTCGACTCCGGAGAAAAGGGCGGGATTATCAAACACGCGATCAACGAAATTCAGGCTGATATAATCCGCAATCACCCCTTTCTTGATCAATCCGGCAAAGATCAAGACCAGGGCTTGGGCGATCCTGTCCTTATCGAGCGACAAGCGCGCGTTGATCTGGGGTATAAATTGCGACGCCCGCAGGATAGGGCCAGCTACCAGTTGCGGAAAGAACGACACGAAAAACGCGAAATCGGCAAAACTGCGGATGGGTTCCAACTTCCCAAAATAGATGTCCAGAGTGTAACTCATGGTCTGGAAAGTGAAAAACGATATCCCAACCGGCAGGAAAATATCCATGGCGGGAATCGAGCCACCTGTTATCTGGTTTATGGTGTCAATAATGAAGTTTGTGTATTTGTACCACCCAAGCGAACCAAGGTTCCAGGCAATGCTTAGCCAGATCAGTCTTTTTTTCGCGGCCTTGCTGTTTGCTTTGGCAATCCAGGATCCGATAACAAAGTTGATGCCCGCGGTAAGCAGCAGCAACAGGAGAAACTCACCACTGGTCTTGTAATAAAAATAGAGGGAAAACAGCAGCAGGT
>JBMNJR010000006.1:0-203446 GCA_050951765.1 bacterium
ATAGCATTCTAATGTACAGCAAAAAAAGAGAGGGAAACTAGTCCCTCTCTTTATGTGTTGCGTCTTAGTTCTTACTGTTGGAAGCTAACCCACTCAACCGGGCCATCAGCCGGGCCATAATCTACTTCAGCACCGAAAGCTTCAGCGATTGCACGGAACGGTAAGAAGGTGCGGCCTTCTTTAATTTGTGCAGCGCCGTCAAATGCCTGTACTTCAGCTTCGCCGTCTCTTGTTATTGTGAGGAAGGAATCGCCAATGCCGATGCTAATTTCCATGTCACCACGGGTCAAGAAGACAGTTTCAGTTGGCCCATCTTTTGGAGTCCAATCTACTTCAGCACCGAATGCTTCCGCGATGAAGCGGAAAGGTACATAGGTGCGGCCACCTTCGATGAATGCCGGTGCGTCAAATTCTTGTGCTACACCGTCAACAACTGCTATGTTGCTGCCGATTGTCAAGACAACTTTTTCTGCGCCTTCGACTTTATCTTCCGGAGCTACACCAAACGGTAAGGATACACGGTTGGTGAAGTATTTAGTTACATCTTCGCCATCTTCGTCTTTGAGATCTGCCTCGATGATGAACTGAACTTCTACTACACCAGTCTCATTTGATGATACTGTTACTGTGCTCTTACCTGTTTCTCTAAGATTTTTTTCAAAGTTGCTGGCTTCATCTACGCTGACAATTGCACCAGCAGGTTTTTTAATAACTACATAATCAAATACAACATTACTTGCATCGTCACCAAGGGCAACTGCGTTTCCATTGGCATCATAGAACTGAACTTCTAAGTCATTGTCTTCATCAACAACTAATTCTGGCACCACAACATCAAACGACATTGCTTCAACACCAATTTCCATTGTAAATGTTCCTGTAACATTTTCTGATCTATCGATTGCAGTAATTGTTAGAGTGCCGGCACGCTTGTCATCATCAGTTGCGATGATTTGACCTTTACCATGAAGGTCCTTAACCTCTTCATTAATGTTGTTCTGAATCATTCTAGAATCACTTACAACAAATGTTACATCACTAAGATCAGCATTTCTCTTTACACCATCAGCATCAACCAGTTTTACAGTTGGTGTTGAAGATTTCTGACCTAAGGCAAGAGCCTTTTGCTTGTAAGAAAGCTGAAGTTCTACAATATCACCTTGTTCTTTAACTTCGAATTTTACATCCACATAACGACCATTATCTAGCTTGGCACGAATAGTATAGTTCCCTTCCTCTTCCAATTCGCCCTCGTCTACTGTTACCTTGAGGAAACCATCGTCTGCTTCAAGCTCAAAGTCTTCATCAAGATCAGAATCTTCAGGTTCAGTAACAACTTCAAATTCTAAACCACCTAAATCTGAATCATAGTTCTCGGAAGTGATTTTGTATTTATTACCATTAATATCCATCAGCTTAAGCTTAAATGAATATGACTCTTCAGCTGCGGTCACTTCACCGTTACCGCCGCTTTCAAGAGCAATACCGGCTACTATACCAGCGCTAAATACCAATTTTACTTCCTTACTCTTACCGGCAGCTACAGCTTTTACCTTATAGGTACCAGGGCTATCAGCATAAACTTTTACTGTAGCAATGCCTGCAACATTAGTATCTACAGAAGTTTTGTTAAAACGAACATCAGCTTTGTTTGCACTGAATTTTACTTCTTCGCCCCGTACAGGAGTGTTGTCTGCAGTAACCCGGAAGGATACTTCATAATAATCTAAGCCATTGCCTCTTACATCGCCTGCATCATACTTACCATCATCTACGGAAACTAGGTCATCGCCATTAGCTAATACTTTGGAAACCACGAGATCATTGGCAGATGATGCTTCAAACTCAACTACTTGTGTGCCAATCAGACCAAGAGCATTAGCATTAGCACTCTCACCTGTCATATAATCATAAAGGGTTACTTTATCATCTGGATCAAGAGCGCCATTGTCAGCATTTAATGCTACACCGATTTCAAGTTTGCCAGGTACATTAGAAGTTAATTTAACTTCCACTTCGCCATTATCATCATCAGTTTTTACACACCAGATATCATCTTCAGCGTCAACTACATCTCCCTCTAATTTTAATTTATCTGTGTCCTCACCTCTGTTAGTAGCAATGTAGACATTTGCAGGAATAGGTACTCCATCTGCATTTAACGTGTATATAGTAATAGTAATATCTCTACCGGTTCTTTGTGTGGTTCTGTTCACTTCAAAATCACTTTGGAATCTGTTTGGGTTTGGGTCTTCATCAGCAGCAAAAGCTACCATCGGCAATGCGGTCACGATCATTGCTACCATGACCAAAATAGCCATTAATTTACGTGTCTTCAAATTGTTTCCCTCCTTAAAATTTTGATTAGGGTTTTGCCCATCTCCTGATTAGAGCTTTGGCATCCCAATCATATCCAGGACTTAGACAGTATGATTATAAATCTAAGCCCCGGCCGAGTTATGTAGGCCCGGCCTTTTGCGGCGGAGATGCTGGGCCGGTTCGGTGTGTACCGGCTGCCAGGGCGGAGGTTTGCCAAAAACTAAGTTTCTCGGCTACCCTGTTCACATCCCTCCAGGATCCTTCCTCCTTCTCCCAGCTAGAACAAATCTCCTCCGGTGTACAATCCCCCCTTTCAGAAGGTATGTGCTTTTATCATCTAAAGGTTCTTAAGTGACCTTTAGCAAGCGCATTACCAAAAAGTTGTTGTGATTACATTAACTGTAACCGGTGCAAATATTTCGCTATGAAGCTGTAATTTTCCTGCTTTGTGTTATGTAATATTTTAGGATATATATGCTTGCTCCGGCCATTTCCGGTGGATACCCCAGTATATGTACTCCCATTATATGGTGGTCCACCCTTTATTATGCTATGTAGAAGGCATTTTCTTCCTCGTTCTGTTTAAGATTCGCTGGAATTTTAGAAAATCCTGCTCAGCTTGGCTAATTTTTTCTCAATTAACAGGTTATGTTTGATTTACTAATGTCATTATATGCGCCTGATATTACAACGTGGTTACAAGAGGTAACAATTTTGTTAAATTATAGTTAGGATTAAGTTATTATTTAGGAAGAATATCAGGCAAATAGATGGGTATAGTTTCCATAATGAGTGGCATTAAGGTTGTCAACAGGGTGAGACCGAAGATAATAAAGGCCGTAATTAATATGACCGGCGGCAGAAAGACTACGGCTGCGGCCCGGAGCTGTGAGATATTGTAAACTGCACTGAGGGCAATAAGCTGCAAAAAAATAATCCAGGCCAGCAAGGCAAGGGAAGTGAATATGCCGATCAAGGGCACACCTAAGCTGCTCAAGACTAGGTTTATGGGAGTTAAGATAATGCCGGGCAAAGTTGTAAAGGGCAAGATTAGAAACAGGGCTAAGGCGCGGCCGTGGCCGCCGAGAAATTCGGCAAAAAGGTGATAGATTCCGGTCTGAAGCAGCCATCCCAGAGCGCCAAAAATGAACGTAGCGACTATTGCCAAGGGAAACAGGCGCAAGGGCTCTATTTGTATTTCCCGCGCCGGCAGGCCGCTCAAGCCGGCGGCGCTGGAAATAAGAGCTGTGAGGATAAATATATTCACAGCCGCCCCCATAGAACCCTCCTTTGCAATTTGGGCAAAGGTGCTGCGGGGAGCGGTGAAGGTGCCGGCAATATACTCTAACAGTCGATTCATAAATATACCTCCAATCATGTTTGCCACAGGTAGGCGTGGGCTGTTAGTTAGTTAATTATGACCTGCCCATGGGATAATAGCCCTTTTGCTTGTTGCTGCCTAAGTTCTAAAGGGATGATGCTGCTCACGCTCTGCAGCAGCCGCTGCAAAGGACTGGTGCGGATAAAATGTTTTACCCGATAGTTTTCGCCAAGCCCCGCTCTCTGGGCGGCTATATCCAGGGCGGTATGGAAATTGCCCAGCTCGTCTACTAAGCCCAATTCTTTGGCTTGGCGGCCGGTATAGATCCGCCCGTCCGCCAGGGCGATTACTTCTTCCCGCTCCATGTTGCGGCCTTGAGCCACTACATCGACAAACTGTTCATAAATATCATCAACCATTGCCTGAAAAATCTGCCGCTCTTCCCCGGTGGGAGGCCGGGAGGTTGAACCCATGTCTTTATGGGGGCCGCTGACAAAGGTTTCATGTTCAATGCCCAACATATCATAAAGTCCCTCTAAGTTTTGCAGTTGAGTAATCACACCGATACTGCCGGTCAGGGTACCGGGGTTGGCTACAATGAGATCGCTGTGGGCGGCAATCCAATAACCGCCGGAGGCAGCGGTGTCACCCATGGAGGTGACGATTGTTTTGCCTGTTTTTTTGAGCTTTTGCAGTTCTTCGCCGATCTCTTGGGAGGCAGCGGCGCTGCCGCCGGGGCTGTTGATCCGTAAAACTACGGCTTTAATATCTGGGTCTTCGGCTGCTTGTTTGATCTGGCTCATGATGGTGTTGGAGCCGGCGGTTACGCTGCCGAAAAGGTCGCTGGCACTGCCACCGGCCATAATGGCGCCGCTGATATAGATTACTCCCACTGCTTGGCCGGACTGGGCTTGACTGTAATAGCGGCTAGTGCGGTTTGGCAGCATAAAAAAAGCGACAATGAGAATGAACAGGCTGAGCGCCAAGATACCGGCACCGATTAATTTTGAACGGGACATGGTGATTCTCCTTCCTTTAAGGGGGCGGGGTTCGTGATGGGCTGCCGAAAACCGCCCTTATAGATTCTTTATATTAATTCATGCACAGCATAGGAACTTTGGTTCATGCGGTCAGTTACAAATGGCACTTACCAATTGGCCGGGAAGGGTAAGCCCTGGACCGGGAATACGGCCGCCTCGCTACCGGCCGTGTGGCAGAGATCCCCTGCGCATTCCTGGGGGTAAGCCCTCCATTATATCTATATATTCATCTTGTTACAAAAAATTGCCCAATGCTACGCGCAGTAGGTAGTATTTGCTTATTGGTCATTGTCATACTGCTATCGCATAATCATTTATTAGCTGCCGGGAAAAAGTTTCCTGCCTATGTTTTTAAAAAATGATTGCAAAAAGATAATAAAAAGAACAGGTCCCTTTTTAATGTTGAAAAAGGAGCGTGTTCCCTTATTATCTCTTCTACTTTTATAATATATGGTTTTTGGCTGCTTTGACAAAGGCTTCATACAACGGGTGGGAGCGGGTGGGGCGGGATTTGAATTCGGGGTAAAACTGGCTGGCTACAAAGAAGGGGTGGTCAGGAAGTTCTACTGCCTCTACCAGATTTCGCTCCGGGAATGTGGCTGAAAAACGCAAGCCTTTGCTGCCTAAAAGCTCCAGGTAATCGTTATTTACTTCATAGCGGTGCCGGTGTCGCTCTTCGATTATTTCAGCTTTATAGATCTGCTGGATAAGAGAACCGGGCTCCAGTTTGCATGGAGAAAGGCCAAGCCGCATAGTACCACCTTTTATATTTACCCCTTTTTGCTCCGGTGGCAGATCAATCACCGGGTAAAGTGTATCCGGGGCGAATTCAGTGCTGTGGGCTCCGGCTAAGCCGCATACATTGCGGGCAAACTCGATCACTGCCAGCTGCATTCCGAGGCTGATACCCAGATAAGGAATTTTGTTTTCCCGGGCATAGCGGATTGCCACCATTTTCCCGGCAGTGCCCCGTTCGCCAAAACCGCCGGGAACTAAAATCCCCTGGGCATCAGCCAGCAATTCTTCCGGCGGGGTGTTTTCGAAGTCTTCGGCATTGACCCACTTGAGGTTGATATTGGTACAATTGGCAATACCGGCGTGCTTTAAGGCCTCAACTACGCTAATATAGGCATCGGGCAGGGTTACATATTTACCAACCAGGGCAATGGTAGTATTACAGCCATTTTGTTTCGCCTTTGCAACCAATTGCTCCCATTGAGATAGATCCCGCTCGCCGGCAATTAGTTTTAAGTGTTTAAGCACATAAGTATCAAGGCCTTCTGCAGCCAAGCGCAATGGCACTTCATAAAGAAGTTCTACATCATTATTCTCAATCACTGCTTCCGGCTCAATATCACAGAAGAGAGCAATTTTTTCCCTGATTTCTGCAGAAAGGGGCATACTGGTACGGCAAACGATAATGTCCGGCTGAATCCCGATGGAGCGGAGTTCTTTGACACTATGCTGGGTAGGTTTGGTTTTTAGCTCGCCGGCAGCTTTGATGAATGGCACTAAGGTAACATGGATATACAGCACATCATCTCTGCCCACATCTAATTTCATCTGGCGGATAGCCTCTAAGAAGGGCAGGCTTTCGATATCACCCACAGTACCGCCAATTTCCACGATGGCTACATCGGCATCATTATCTGCGGCAGCCTGCCGGACACATGCTTTAATTTCATTGGTAATGTGCGGGATAACCTGCACTGTGCCCCCCTTGTAACCACCCTGCCGCTCCCTTTGGATTACTGACCAGTAGATCCGGCCGGCGGTGATATCGCTGCTCTTTTTTAGGTTTTCGTCAATAAAGCGCTCATAGTGGCCAATGTCCAGGTCACATTCGGCGCCATCATCGGTGACAAAAACTTCACCGTGCTGCAGCGGACTCATGGTACCGGGGTCAACATTAATATAAGGATCAAATTTTTGCATGGTAACTTTTAAACCCCGGCTTTTAAGGAGGCAACCCAGGGAAGCAGCGGTGATACCTTTCCCTAGGGAGGAAACTACACCTCCGGTTACAAAGATAAATTTAGCCATCGTAGGTTCCTCCTTTAATGTGACAGGGAACGGTTCTCTGGCATCATCATTTGGTGACGGAAGAGAATCGCTCTGTTATTGGATTAATAAAAATAGAGGTGCGCCTAGTATTAGCTATAGCTTACCCGAAGAGTTACAAAAAAAATTTCTAGTCCCCCTGTACGGGGGCTACTAGAAATATTTTTTTGTACTTTCATTAAATTTAAAATCAAATTTTTGCGCCCTTATCATTTTATCCTTTTGCAAAATCAGTGTCAAGCTAAATTTTACTATTTACTAGGACAAGGAATGTATCCTTGTCCTTTTTTTGACAGGAGAAATGTCCCCTTGTCCTATTTCTTTTGTCCTTGCCTGGCAAAAAAAGGAGCGAGAGGGGGATCTCGCTCTATGGGAGAGAATAAATTTTATTCCTCATGGGTAGCTGCCATCTCTGGTAGCTGCACCGGGATATCTTTGTCCGAAAATCTATTGATAGCTTTTAAGAGAATAAAGAGTAAAGCTACACTAATAAGGAGCACTGCCAATCCGTTGGGGATAAATCCTGCAAGCAGATAACCGATCATAGCCACAATAGCCCCGGTAATAGCGTAGGGCAGCTGAGTATTCACATGATCTATATGGTGACAGCCTGCTCCGGTAGATGACATGATAGTAGTATCGGAAATAGGGGAGCAGTGATCACCGAAGGTCGAGCCGGCCAATACGGCGGCAGTACCGGCGATTAATAGATTAGGTGCAACACTGGTTATTAATGGTACGGCAATGGGGATCATGATACCCATGGTGCCCCAAGAAGTGCCGGTGGAAAATGAGATCAGCGAGGAAACGATAAAAATCGTTGCCGGAATAGCCCAAACCGGAAAGTTGCCGGCCATAATACCGGTCACATACTCTCCTGTGCCCAGTTCGCCAACAACGCTGCCGATCGTCCAAGCTAAGATCAAAATGGAGACTGCAATGACCATCGACTTGAAGCCCTGAACCAGTGCATCCATTGATTCATTTACTGTTAAAACTCTGCGGAATGCGTAAAGGGCAATAGTAACAATTACTGTTATCATGGCTGCATAGGCTAAGGAAGCAGCGGCATCAGTGTTCCAGATTGCTTCAATTATACTTATGCCGCCGTCAAAATAACCTCCGGTATAGGCAAAGCCAATAAGGGCGGTT
The DNA here is from genome assembly GCA_050951765.1 of bacterium. Taxonomy (GTDB): domain Bacteria; phylum Bacillota; class DTU030; order DTU030; family JBMNJR01; genus JBMNJR01. The sequence goes on from JBMNJR010000006.1 coordinate 7,894, forward strand.
ACAATCATGGTTATTACCGGTATCAACAAATCTATCGGTTGACCCCGATCACCAATCTCCAAGCCGGCAAAGTCATCCCCTGCCGGTGTGCCTTTATTTGGATCAAAGAGCATGTTTTGTTCTATAGCCCGGCGCTCCGCCGCTGCCATCGGTCCAAATTCTAAACGAGTGAGACTGGTCAACAATACCATGATTAATGCCAACCAAGCATAAAGGTTAAAAGGAATCATGGCCAAAAAGGCGTGAAATGGGTTCATGTCTATATTTAAGGTTTCAAACTGGGGACCCAACAGAGAAACAACATAGGCAATCCAACTGGATAAAGGAATTAACATACATACCGGTGCTGCGGTCGAGTCTATGATGTATGCCAGCTTTTCACGGGAAATCCGGTACTGGTCTGTCAAAGGGCGCATAACTGTCCCTACAGTGAGACAGTTAAAATAGTCATCCATAAAAATGGCTACACCCAGCAACCAAGTGCTAAATAAGGTACCGGCACGGCTAGCCACCCGGCGGGCAGCCCACTGTGCAAAGGAGCCGGCTGCACCGGAACGGGCAAAGAGACCGACAACGCCCCCCAAAAGCATCAGGAACAAAATTAATGGTGCGTTCCAACCGGGATCACCAATGGTTTCAAACATCATCCCGATCAGCTTTATTAAAGCAGGTAAAGGGTTAAACCCGCTTAAGATCATAGTGCCAACAAAAATACCTAAAAACAGCGAAATCAATACCTGCTTGGTGATAATAGCTAAAACAATTGCCACTAGAGGTGGTAAAATTGACAAAAATCCATATTCCATTTGAGAAGTCCTCCTTTCATATTAAAACCGCTTTTTCATGTTTTTATTTGCAGCCATGTTTATAGCAGCGGAGGACCTTCGTTAAAACAATAACAGCTACCGAGGAATTATGGTACCCTTCGACAGCTGTTGTGATCGCTAGTCCAGCCATCCTCATCCCCTCCTCTTCTCCCGATAATGGAGAGCGCTCCACCGGATAGTGGGAAATACCCGGTGACAGTCCTGCACCTATTTGGTACAGTCCCAGCCCAGCAGTGAGAGCCACTGCTGAACTTCGGCGGTGGTTCCTTTCCCTTGCGCTCATCGCTGCCCTGCTCGCCCAAGGTAATCATAACCGACCGCGACCTCTACCCCATCCGCTGCGGAGAAAGTAACCGAGTGATGAGGTATTTCCTTATTATATTGTTATGTGCCATTATATCACGGTGTTTTCAGGAGTGTCAAGGGTATTTAGACGGCAAATATTGGGCAGGACAAAGGGACACTTCTCCTTGTCCTATTCCCCGGCGGCAGTAATTTTAGTATAAACCAGTTTGCGCCTTGCAACTTTTTGGGGAGTAAGGCGGATTGCTGCTTTTACCTGGTTGTATGCCCAGGCGAGTTTAGCCGGGTCATTGGCGTAAATTGTGGCAATTGGTTGGCCTTTCATGATTTGGTCACCGATTTTTCCTCCTAAGACAATTCCCACTGCCGGATCAATGACATCTTCTTTCCGCCCCCGCCCTGCTCCCAGTTTCAGTGCAGTAATGGCTAATTGCAAAACATCTATTTCTTTAATATAAAGATCTGCCTCAGCGATAAACTCCGCACTATATTGCGCCCCGGGAAAAAGTGCATAATTGTCAATAACTGCTGCAACTCCCCCCTGGGCGGCAATGATTTCACGAAATTTCCGCAAGGCGGCGCCGCTTTTTATTTGGTTTAGCAAGTGTGCTTGCGCTTTTTCAAAATCAGTTTCAACGCCTGCCAAGTTCATCATCTCGGCGCCCAACCGGAGGCAGAGGTTTAATAGGTCCGGATGGCTCTTACCCTTTAAGGCTTCGATGGCTTCAATTACTTCCAAGCTGTTGCCTATGGCCAAACCCAAGGGTTGCCCCATATCAGTGACATAAGCAATGGTTTCCCTGCCGGCGCGATGGCCGATCTTGACCATAAGCTGCGCCAACTTCAATGCCTCTTGATACTGTTTCATAAAGGCGCCTTGGCCACATTTTACATCCAAAACTATTTTTTCCGCCCCACCGGCTATTTTTTTACTCATGATGGAACTGGCAATTAAGGGCAGGGAGTCAACGGTTGCAGTGACATCCCGCAGGGCGTAAAGGTGTTTGTCGGCAGGTACTAATTCTTTGGATTGGCCGGTTATGGCCGCCCCGAGGCGGTTGACCTGGGCGATAAATTCAGTTTGGGTGAGATCGGTGCGAAAACCGGGGATAGATTCTAACTTGTCGATGGTACCGCCGGTGTGGCCTAACCCGCGACCGGACATTTTGGCTACCTTTACTCCGGCAGCTGCTGCCAGGGGAAGTAAAACAAGGGTGGTAGTGTCGGCGATGCCGCCGGTGCTATGTTTGTCTACCGTGATGCCTGCTACATTTGATAAATCAAGAGTCTGCCCCGATTGTGCCATTGCCAAGGTAAAATGGGTGGTTTCCTCTTCATCCATCCCCTGGAAGTAAATAGCCATTAAGAGAGCGGCAATCTGATAATCAGGTATTTCTCCGCTAACATAACTATTTATAATATAGTAGATTTCCTTTGCTGTCAGTTTACTGCCGTCCCGTTTTTTCGCGATTAGTTCCGGCAAAAATAGCATATCTTCACCCCAGCATAGATAAGATTTTTTTCGCCAGTCCCGCACCTAAAAAATGCCAAAAATACCGGCTACTCCGGCAATTATTGGCGGGGCGGGAGCAGAGAGCTCCTGTCCCACGCAGCCGGGCAGGAGACAGGTGAAACATCCCTTTGTCCAGCTTATAACTTAAAGGCCAAAGGCAATAATTCAGAAATGGTGCTGGTTTTGACTTTTGAGCCGTCCCGGTTAGTCATAATAATTTGGGCTTTGGGGGCCAGTTCGGCGATCACTTGCAGGCAAGCACCGCACGGTACTGCCGGTTCGTCTGTGCCGGCGGCTACGGCTAAGGCAATAATATCCCGCTGCCCGGCAGAATATGCTTTAAAGAGGGCGACCCGCTCGGCACAAATAGAGAGACCAAAAGAAGCGTTTTCAATATTACACCCGGTGAAAATTTTTCCTTGCACAGTATGCACTGCTGCGCCTACGGCAAATTTTGAATACGGATTATAGGCGTGGGTACGGGCTGCAACTGCCGCGGATATTAATTCTCTTATCATAGTATACGAGCCTCCCTTAAAGATGACAATGCATGATGCCCTTGCCAAACATAATAGAGTAACAGCATAACCCCCTGACGGGACTATCTCGCCCGGGACTTGCGCAAAAGTGCTGAAAGGGGAACAACTGCCTTGAGCAATATGGCTACATCGGAGGGCGATGATTTTGCGCCTTTACTGACAGTCACAGTGTGTACTACTATTTTTTCTTTATTCCCGCTCCATCCCCTCCTTGGCAACCACATTTCCTGGAGATTTAGTCACCTAATTTCATACTCCAATATCTCACATAACTGTATAGTATTTGGGGGATGAGCAAAAAATACAGAGTATAAGGGCTGGAGGGAGATGCATGCGGAAAAATGCTATTACCTTTTTTCTTTTGACAGCTATTATGTATTTTTGCACAAAAAAAACATTTCCCTTATTCTTGCCGGAAAATATTGTCCCTGTGGCAGCAGGAGGGCAAGGGGTTTCCTCCCAGGCAATTATTACCTTGCTTATTTTACTGGCTGCGGCAATATCATTTTTTACTGAGGTTATCCCCTTGGCAGCTACGGCAATGCTGGTACCTGTGGCTTTAAGCCTTTTTAATATCTTACCGGCTGCCCAGGCATTTAGTTACTTTGGTGACCAGTGGGTAGTTATTTTTATGGCCATGTTTATAATTGGGGAGGCGGTTTTCCGCACCGGGTTTGCGGCAGAGGTGGGGCAAGCGACGGTTAAGGCCGCCGGCACAAATCAACTTAAACTGTTAACTTTAATGGTAATAACTGTAGGCCTGCTATCTGCATTTCTAAACAATACAGGTACAACGGCGGTGTTCATTCCCATAGTCAAAGGCATAAGTACTTCAGCAGGGATACAACCGGGTAAAATTTTTATGCCCATAGCCTTTGCCTCTTCGCTAGGTGGAACTATGACTTTAATTGGCACCCCGCCTAATGGTTTGGTCAACAGCATAATAACCGATGCCGGTTTAACTCCCTTTGGTTTTTTTGAATTTGCAAAGATCGGGATAGTATTCTTTGCGGCTGGGATCGCCTATTTCTTTCTGTTTGGATTCCGGCTGCTGCCTGATAATGCAACAGAAGCGAGAGATTCGAAAGGAGAAAACCTTTCTTCTTTTCACTACCGGCGGAATAAAATGCCCACAGTGATCATAATATTTGTTTTCATCATAACCGTAATGGCCTCAGAAATAATGCCATTGGTAACAGCATCCATGTTAGGCGCAGCGTTGGTTATAATTACCGGCTGTATTACCATCAAAGAAGCCTTTGCCAGTGTTTCCTGGACGGTAATTTTTTTATTTGCCGGCATGCTGCCCATGAGTGCAGCCATGACCACCAGCGGTGCGGCGCAATTGGTGGCAAATATCGTGGTAGCCAATATCAATAGCCCTTACACACTGTTGGCTGCCACCTACATTTTGACAGCGTTAATAACAAATTTTATGTCCAACACTGCCACAGCTGCTCTTATGGCCCCGATATCATTAGCAATTGCCAATGGGTTTGGAGTTAGTCCGTTACCGGTATTGATGGGTGTGGCTATGGCAGCTTCGGCTTGTTTTTTGACTCCGGTAGCTACTCCTCCCAACACCATAGTCTTGGGACCGGGAGGATATCGTTTTGGGGATTATGTACGAGCAGGTTGGCCGCTCCAGGTTTTGTGCGCAATATTTGCCATTATCCTTATCCCCCTCTTTTGGCCCTTTTAGTGGACAAAGGACAAGGGGACGTTTCTCCTGTCCCGCTTTTGGGGACAGGAGAAACGTCCCCTTGTCTTATCCTTTTCTTATGCTTGGCCTTTGGCGCGAACGATGTCTTTGACTTTCATCAGGCGGGTGAGGGAGGCCCGCTCCGCTTCATCCAATTTCATGGTGATATAGCGAACTGCTTCCTGCTGTTGCGGGATAAGCACATGCTCAAGCGCGTTTACCCGCCGCCTGGTTTTTTCAATTTCTGCGGCCAGCAAATCTACGGACTTTTCTACTTCCGCCAACTCTAACAGTTTCGGCAGCAACTCATTGAGAGTGGCGATGGAATCGTCCAGTTCTGCGGAAGTGTCGGCAAAACCGTACGGGTAAATATCCCCTTCTCCCTCTTGATCTTCTCCCTCCTGCTCCCAGGTAAACCGGGGGGCATAAACACTCATGATGTTTTGCTTTGCAACTTGCAAGCTGATCCGGGTTTTGGGAAACATAAGCGCCTCTTCGATTGATTCTCCGGACATAACCGCCCGGGCCAAGAGAAACTTAGCCGAGGCACCGGCTAAGGCTTCCTCAACTTCTTCCCGCAACGTTTTGTTCTTTTTGACCAGCTCCAAAAATTTGCGCATTAATTCATCACGTTTATCCTTCAGCAGCTTGTGCCCCCGCTGGGCCATTTTCAGCCGCTTCTTTAACCGGTTGAGTTCCATCCGGGTTGGGTTAACGCGAATTTCCATATTTTATTCCTCCCCTGCTTTAGGGAGATATTTATCGATGTATTCATCCCGCACCCGCTTCAACTCTGCCCGGGGCAACAGTGACAAGAGTTCCCAACCGATGGTCAATGTTTCAATAATGGAACGGTCTTCATCCTCGCCTTGCTGAATATAACGATACTCAAATTCATCGGCAAACTTGGAGAACAATTTATCTGCCTCCGACAGAGCAGCCTCACCCAAAATTGCCGCCAATTCTTTGGCTTCTTTGCCGCGGGCATAGGCGGCGTATAACTGGTTCAATGTATCAGCATGGTCTTCCCGGGTTTTGCCGGCGCCGATACCTTTATCCTTTAACCGGGACAGGGAAGGCAGCACATCTACCGGGGGATAAATCCCCTTCCGGTGCAGTTCCTGGCTGAGGATAATCTGCCCTTCGGTAATGTATCCGGTCAGGTCTGGAATTGGGTGGGTTTTATCATTTTCCGGCATCGTCAAAATCGGCACCTGGGTGATGGAACCTTCGGCTCCGATAATCCGACCGGCCCGCTCGTAAATGGTGGCCAAGTCTGTGTACAGATATCCGGGATAACCCCGCCGGCCGGGGACTTCCTTCCGGGCTGCGGAAATTTCCCGTAAGGCTTCGGCATAGTTGGTCATGTCGGTCAAGATAACCAAAACGTGCATGCCTTTTTCATAAGCCAAGTATTCGGCGGCAGTCAGAGCCATCCGCGGGGTGGCAATCCGCTCAATAGCCGGGTCGTCGGCCAGGTTTAAGAACAGCACTGCCCGCTCGATGGCGCCGGTGCGGCGAAAGTCGGCAGTAAAGAATTCGGCTTCTTCAAAGGTGATCCCCATGGCGGCAAAGACAACGGCAAATTTGGTGTCTGTACCTAAAACTTTAGCCTGCCGGGCTATCTGGGCTGCCAAGCGGGAGTGGGGCAAACCTGATGCCGAGAAGATCGGCAGTTTTTGTCCCCGCACCATGGTATTCAAACCGTCGATGGTGGATATTCCGGTCTGGATAAACTCGGAAGGATAGTCGCGGGCAGCAGGGTTAAGGGGATAACCATTGATATTTAACCGCTTTTCCGGAATGATCTTTGGTCCTTTATCCCGCGGATTCCCTAAACCGTCAAAGACCCGCCCCAGCATATCCAGGGAAACTGCCAGCTCCAGGCCGCGGCCTAAGAAGCGAACTTTACAATTCTGGATATTAAGGCCGCTGGAACCTTCAAAGATTTGAACCAAAGCCTTATCACCAGTTACCTCCAGCACCCGTCCGCGGCGAATTTCGCCATCGGGCAGCTCAATTTCTACCAATTCTTCAAATTGCACCCCCGAAACATTTTCCACCAGCATGAGGGGGCCGGCTATTTCGGAAATCGTCCGATATTCTTTAGGCATCTTCTTCACCTCCCTGGGCTAGGGCTTGGGCTATTTGATCCTTAATTTCCTTTTCAATTTGGGCAAAACTTGCTTTTACTTCCGCTTCCGCCACATACTTGGCACGGGCAATCCGCTCCCTGACCGGCAAGGCCAGCAATTGTTCCAAGGGCATCTCCCGCTCCAGGGCACGGAGCCCTTCTTGGTGGAAGTAAAGAATCAGTTTCAGCATGCCCGCCTGTTTGTCTAAAGAGCTATAAGTGTCAACCTCATGGAAGGCGTTCTGATGTAAAAAGTCTTCCCGGATCGACTTGGCGGTTTCCAAGGTGAGCCGTTCCCGCAGGGAAAGGGCATCGACACCGACTAAACGGACAATTTCTTCCAGCTCTGATTCTTCTTGTAGGATCCGCATGGCTTCTGTCCGCATTTCTATCCATTCGGCGCCGATGTTTTCCCGCAAGTATGCTTCAATATCCTCTGTATAAAGAGAGTAACTCAACAGCCAGTTAATGGCCGGGAAGTGACGCCGATAAGCCAAAGAGGCGTCTAAACCCCAGAAAACTTTTACAATCCGCAAGGTACCCTGGGTGACCGGCTCTGATAAGTCGCCACCGGGAGGTGAAACGGCACCTACAGCAGTTACCGCCCCTTGACGCCCATCTTTACCTAAGCAGATTACCTTGCCAGCCCGTTCATAGAACTCGGCCAGCCGGGAACCAAGGTAAGCCGGGTATCCTTCTTCACCGGGCATTTCTTCCAAACGACCGGACATTTCCCGCAATGCCTCAGCCCAGCGGGAGGTAGAGTCAGCCATTAAAGCCACACTGTAACCCATGTCCCGGAAGTATTCGGCAATGGTGATGCCTGTATAAACTGAAGCTTCTCGGGCGGCAACAGGCATATCGGATGTATTGGCAATCAACACAGTCCGCCGCATTAAGGGCTCGCCGCTCTTGGGGTCAACCAATTCGGGGAATTCCATCAGCACGTCGGTCATTTCATTCCCCCGCTCGCCACAGCCGATATAAACCACAATCTCGGCATCAGCCCACTTGGCCAACTGGTGCTGAACCACAGTTTTCCCACTGCCGAAGGGGCCGGGAATACAGGCAGTTCCACCTTTGGTAACCGGGAAAAAGGTGTCAATGATCCGCTGTCCGGTGAGCATAGGCTCTTGGGGAGCTAATTTTTCCCGATAGGGGCGGCGGCGGCGTACCGGCCATTTTTGCAGCATGGTCAGTTCTTTAATCTCGTCCCCCACCTTTACCTTGGCAACTACATCTTCTACCGTAGCTTCCCCGCTGAAAATATCTACAACTTCCCCTTGGATTCCCGGGGGTACCATAATGCTGTGTTCAACAATCGTTGTTTCCGGCACTACCCCTAAAACATCACCGGGGCCAACCTGATCGCCCACCTGTACTTTGGGGGTAAACTGCCATTTCTTTTCCCGATCCAGGGCGTTTACTTCTACACCCCGGGTAATCCGGGCGCCTACCTTGGCTCGAATCTTATCTAAGGGTCGCTGAATACCATCATAAATAGATTCGATCAGACCTGGGCCCAGTTCTACAGAAAGGGGTGCGCCGGTGTTATATACCGGTTCCCCCGGGCCCAAGCCGCCGGTCTCTTCATAGACCTGGATGGAGGCTTGATCTCCGCGAATTTCTATAATCTCTCCGATCAGCCTGGCTTCGCTGACACGCACAACGTCATACATTCTCGCTTCTTCCATACCTGCAGCTATTACCAGAGGACCGGAGACTTTGATTATCCTTCCTACTTTTGCGCTCAAGCTATCAACCCTCTTTCCCAAATAGGATATCAGCTCCGATGGCCTTTTCCACATTTTGTTTCATTCTCTTTATCCCCAACCCCAAGGTGCCGGCATTATTTGGAATCATCACTACAGAAGGCAACATCCGGGTACTGAGCTCTGCGATATAATCTTGAATCGGCTCTGCCGTCTGCTCGGTGATAAATACAACTCCATATTGTTCCCGGGCCAGCTTCTTTAGGGTTTGCAGGGCCATCTCCGTGCTGGTAACCGGAATAGTTGCAACTCCTAGGGCTTTGAAGCCCAGGATGGAATCTTTGTCTCCGATAACAGCAATTTTATACATAGGTATCACGTAACCTTTCTCTGATCGCTTCTATGGGTAGGTTGTTCAGTTTTCCTACCATGATCATCCGGATCAGCTTCAGTTCGTTTTCCTTAGCCAAGAGATACCCTACCAAGGGTTCCTGCCCGAAAGTCACATACTTATTTTTTTTCAGATACTGTAAGAGAAAGTCATCGGCTAATTTTTCAAAGCGGGTCAGGTTTTTCTTCTCTTGCCATTCCCGCACCCCTTCTTCCACTATGGTGGCATAGGGTCCCATACTGAACTGATCACTAAAGGTTTCCAAAGGCTCGTCTAATAATTGACGAAAACTCTCTCTCTTTATACTGCCGCCCGGTAGCAAAACCTGATAAAGAAAGTTCCCATCCCGTTGCAGATTTTTCACCCGCAGGAAGGTCTTAATGTTGATCAGGTCAGTCTGGTGGGTGAAAAGCTGCCGTAAAAAAGGCATTTTACCCACAGAACGGTGAATGTGTTCATACATAGCCTGATCCAAAATAATATCAATCAGCTGTGGATCCGGGCTGTGCACAAACTGTTCCATGAGTTTTTCCACTGCCTCATAAAGCGCTGGCGGCAAGTCGCGAAAATTTTCTTCTGCTAGCATTGTTTGCAAACGTTCCCGGGGAATATTCCCAGCCCCTGATAAGAGGGTGTTTTCTTTAGTTTCTTCCCCCTGAAAGTGTGCTTTTAGCATCACCTTTAAGTTATAAACATCGTATTTTAATGTAAATAATTCTACCAATTGAGGATCTGGGTAAAAACTCCGAGCCACATTATAAACACGGGCTAATTCTTTTGCCAATAGTGTTTCATAATCATAGATCGATTCCAATTCAGCCACAGCTGTGCCGTATCCCGTTTCCCCTAAAACTTGCAGGGCTTCCTTGGCACCTTTGGCCTCAACCATGCGATCAATCTGGCTTTTCTCTAAGAGTCTGGTTTCCAATACCCTAACTCGGGCTACCGCATAGGCATACCTAGTTGCACCTGCCATCAAGGTTTGCCTCCTTTGCGCCTCCCTCTTCTCCAGCAAAAAGTATGGCTGCCACCTGGGGCTCCAACTCTTCCCGCTGCAACTTCAGCAGGGCTGCAAAGGAGTTATTAATTTCAACCCCGCCTGCCCTAAGGATGAAGCCTCCCCCTGGCAGGGGCCGTTTTTCTTCACTCAAGGTCAGCCCTTGTCCTTTACCCTGTGCTCTTAGTTCTGCGTTTACCCCGGCGATAAATTCCGGAGTGATCCGTTCTACATCAGCCGGAGAGATAATAACTTCTTCTGACCCTGTTTCACTGCTGGCTAAAAGTAAGGGGCGAATTATCGCTTGATAAGAAGGAATATCTAATGCTTGTAGTTGTTTTAAAGCGGTAGCAAAGGCTTCTTCCAGCATTTCCTCCTTAGCGGCCAAAACCGCTTTCCGGCCATCCAGTTCAGCAATGGTAAGAATACGACGGCGGCGCTCTTCGGCCTCAGCCTTGGCTTTTGCTTCACTTTGCCGCTGCATTTTCTCTACTTCAGCTTCAGCCCTTTTAATAATGAGGGCAGCCTTTTCCTCTGCTTCTTTTTTTATGGCTTCTGCCTGCTCTTTGGCATCGGCCAAGATCCGTTCTACAATCTTTTCGGCTCCCGCCATAATCTAGTCACTCCCTTAAACATTGATCCCGAAGAGAAGCAGGATGGATGCCAAAAGGGCAAGCACCGCATAGGTTTCAACCATAACAGCAAAAATAATTGCTTTACCCAATTCTTCGGGCCGTTTGGCAATCAGGCCAACACCGGCAGCAGCAGCTTGGCCTTGGTATATTGCGGATAAAAGGCCAACAATGGCAACGGGCATTGCTGCCATAAAGAAAGCCCAACCTTGCTCAATGGTTAAGTTTAACATCCCGCCACCAATAACTCCTGTTCGCTGCATAATTAAAAAACTAGTTAATAATCCATAAATACCCTGGGTACCTGGGAGAGCCTGTAAAAGCAGTGTTTGCCCAAATTTGTCCGGATCTTCAGTCACAACTCCGGCAGCACTCTGCCCAACCGTCCCAACTCCAATTGCAGATCCAATACCTGCTAAAATTACTGCAAGAGCCGCCCCCGAAAGAGCCAAAACTATCCCTGTTAAACTTTCAAACATTTTCTTACGCCTCCCTTTTTTCTACTTGCACATATTGATTTTTAATGGTAAAAGGTGTAAAGGCTTTACCGCCACCTTCAAAGAACTTGCCAAAGTATTCAATGTACTGCAAACGGCTGGTGTGTACGAAGGCACCTAATGTACTGATAATTAAGTTGAAGGTGTGTCCCCCTGCTAAGAGGAGAACCATAAAAATGATGCCAATCACCCCTGAGCCTAATAAACGGCCCATGGTGTTGATAGCGACAGCAATTACGCCACCTGCCAAGCCTAGGGCCAAAAGCCGGGAGTAAGAAAGAACATCGCTTAAATAGCTGGTTACATTGTATAAGCTCAAGAGGCCACTCAAAAACTTCATCACCACGTTTTTCTGGGCTCTTCCTTGGGTCAACACTAACCCTACCGCCCCAATACCGGCCATTGAAGACCCGATGTTTTGAACACCGGGAACCGCCAATAACATGAGACCGGTCAAGAGCAGGTACCAAAAACCTTGATCAAAAATTGCATCTAATACCTTACCTGCCTTAATACTGCGGTAGGCTTGAATGCCCATACCCGCATATAGGTGAATTACCCCCAAAGCAAAAGAGAAAAGCAACATCTTCATGGGATCATCAAGGGGGTTAAACCAGAGCGGTGCTATGGGAAGCAAATCGCCAAACCAGCTGCCGCTCAAGATCCCAAAACCTAATGTGGCGATCCCACCGAAAAACAAGAGCTTGATCAACTGCCCTCCCATACCTACGGGCTTCAATTTGCGATACAGAAAAAGGGACAACAGAGAAAGCAAAATACCATAGCCGGCATCTCCCAGCGCGATGCCAAAAAAGACAAAGAAAAAAGGCATTAACAGTGGTGTGGGGTCTAATTCTTTATGGTTTGGCATACTATATAATTTCGTTACCACCTCAAAGGGATCAACTACGGTATTGTTTTCTAGAAAGATGGGGAAAGATTCCCCTTCCTCCGGTTCTCTACCCACTAAGGCAACTGTGTTGCTCACCTTGCCTAATTCTGCTTCCAGCTGGGGAAGGTCCTCTGCGCGGATCCACCCTGTTAGGAAAAAAGCCTGGTTACTGCGGCCAAGGCAACCGGCAGCCGCCAGTTTATCACGCTCTTGGACTAAATAATCATAAAATGCCATCAACCGTGGGCGATCGCTTAACAATGAAGCAAGCTCTTTAGTAGCTTGTTGCCGCTGGGCTTCAACTTGGGCCAATTTCCCCTCCAGCTCTTGAATACACTGGGCCGGGGTACCCCTAAACTCTTTTGCTCCGGCAAAGGTAGTCCAGCTAAATTGCTTTAGTAATGCTTCCACCTCCGGGCAGTCCTGGAAATGAACCAAGAAAAGATGAGCCTTTTCCCGGCCTTGGCTAATTGTCTGGAAAAATACCTCTGCTTTTGTTTCCTCTAACCGGTTCCGGAAGGCTTCTGCCTCTTCTGCCGGTAGGGAACCTAGTTTAATGGAAAGACGTTTTGTTTCCCCTAATTCCTCCAAGGGTAGGGGAAAATCACCATAAGGCAGTAAAGCTTCCATGAGGTTCCTGACCCTGGTTTCTTCGTTCCGTAAAGCTACCAATCTTTCATCTACCTGCCGGCAGGTTTGGTAAATTGCCTGTACCCGCTCTTGTTCAGCGCAATATGTTGCAAACTCACCGGGAGTGAGTTTTAGCTTTCCACCGGTGAACTGATCCACGAAGCTTTTTTTCACCGGAAAATGGCGGGCAAGGAAGTCTAAGGCATATTTCACCTCACCAATCTTGGTTTCCAAACGGCTGACACTCTCCTGCTCCCCGCCGGCAGCTAAGTATTGTTCCCACTCCTCCCAAGATGGATTTTCCTGAATGTCGCGGATTTCGACCATCCCCAAGGAGTGGAGAGCGTGCATGATCTTATCCTTCTCCGCCTGGTGGGCAAAGAGAAAGATTTTTTTCATCTCAGCTATTGCCATCGCTCTTCACAATCCTCTCTGTAATCATGGCTACAGCTGCCTCCATCTTAGCTGCGGCAGCTTCCTTCAGTGCTTTAATTTCCTGTTCCCGCTTTTTTGCAATAGGTACAGCCTCTGCTTGTCCTTGTTCTTCTCCTTTTGTTAACAAAACTTGTGCTGTTTCCTTCGCTTTTTTTAATGCCTCGGCCCGCATTGCTTCCGCCTTGGCCTCTGCAGCAGCCAGCATTTGTCGGGCTTCCGCCTGGGCATTTTTAATCAATTCTTCTGCATTCAATTCAGCGGTTTTGATGCCTTTGATTAATTCTTCAACCAATCAGCCTCACCACCTTTGAAAAAATATAATTATTTTGCCCCAAACCCTAATAACTCAAATGGCTTGGGGATAAATTGGGTAACCTTTAATGGGGAAGATAGAATTTAATCAAAGGTCACCGGCAAAGACTACTTAAAATAAATGTTAAATACAAATTATATATGTTACTATAATGTTTCTCTATTCGTTAAACAGAAAAACAATTCCTCCTTCTGCAATAATTTTTCCCAATCCCAGCGCTACAATTTTAGTATTATTATGAAACTAAACTAAACTTACCGAATAATGTTATCTAATTAACAATTACTCAATTTAAAGCTTTGACCGGTACCCCACCTACCTTTGCACCGGGAGGAACATCTTTATTCACCAGCGAACAGGCGGAAACAATGGCACCGTCGCCAATGGTTACTCCCGGCAGGACAGTTGTATTGGCTCCGATCAGAACATTACGTCCGATCTTAACCGGGCCGCGGCGCCATTCTGTTTGTAAAAATTCGTGGCCCAAAAGAGTACAATTATAGCCAATAATCGTATTTTCGCCGACAGATATTTCTTGGGGGAAAAAGACATCCACCATCACCATCAGCCCGATGGCGGCATTTTTGCCCACCTTCATCCCTAATAGATGACGATACAAAAGGTTTTTAAACCAAAAGGAAGGAGAATAGCGGCACACTTGGATTATGAGAAAATTAAATATAACCCGTCTATAGCTGACCGCCTGCGGCCAGTAATGAAGGGAGTTCTTTCCCGGTGGTACTGGGTATGTTTGATAGTTGCGCATAGCAAAATCCTCCTGGACAAGGGGACGTTTCTCCTGTCCCACAACAGCCGGGGCAGGAGAAACGTCCCCTTGTCCTGTTGTCAGGGTTCGATATTTGTATTATAGTATGTGCAAATTTGGTTAAAACAAAAAGCGCCTGCTAGGAGGCGCTTTTGCGCAAGCATTTTTATTCATCCACCTCGTTAATTTCCGCACCCAGACTGCGGAATTTTGCGGTAATATTTTCATAACCGCGGTAGATGTGCTCAATGCCGTAAATTTCAGTTTCTGCTGTGGCCATGACACCGGCGATTATCAAGGCGGCACCGGCTCGAAGGTCTGTTGCCTTTACCTTGGAACCGCTTAAGGAAGTTTCTCCTTCCACTACTGCTGTCCGCCCCTCTACCTTAATTTGCGCTCCCATGCGCCGCAACTCATCTACATGTTGAAAGCGGTTTTCAAAAATATTCTCTTTCACAAAACTGGTTCCCTTTGCCCTGGTCAAAAGCACGGTCATCGGCGACTGCAAATCAGTGGGAAAGCCGGGGTAAGGCAGGGTCTTGATATCCAAAGCCCGGGGGGCTCTACCCTGACTTCTAACCCTAATCCGTTCATCCTCCACCTCTACAAGGAAACCCGCCTCTCGCAGTTTGGCAATCAAAGGCTCCAAGTGTTCGGGGATAACTTCTTCTACCCATACATCACCATCAGTGGCAGCAGCGGCAATCATAAAAGTGCCGGCCTCAATTCGATCGGGAATTACGGTATGGCGCACTCCCTGTAACTTTTTCGCACCTTTGATTTTAATTATATCAGTACCTGCCCCCATTACCCTACACCCCATGGCGTTGAGCAAATTGGCCAGGTTGACTATTTCCGGCTCTTTGGCCGCGTTTTCAATCACTGTCTGTCCTTCAGCCAAAGCAGCGGCCATCATGATGTTTTCTGTTGCCCCAACACTGGTCACATCAAGATAAACCCGGTTGCCCCGGAGTTTTTTTGCCGTAGCTTCAATGTGTCCATGTTTCAGTTCTACCCTTGCGCCTAAGGCCTCTAATCCTTTAATGTGCTGATCCAAGGGCCGAGAACCGATATTACAACCTCCGGGTAGGGCTATTACCGCCCGGCCATACCGGGCCAATAGCGGCCCTAAAAACAGACTGGAGGCCCGCAGTTTTTTTGCCAATTCAAAAGGAGGGCACGTTGAGGTTATACCAGCAGGATTAATCTTAAAACCGGTTCCATTCCTGGTCACTCTTGCTCCCATTACGCTTAAAATATCACTTAAAATTTGCACATCCTTAATAACAGGCGCATTTTCGATTATTGTTTCTCCCTCAGCCAGCAAAGCAGCAGGCATAACAGCAAGAACAGCATTTTTGGCGCCGCCAATGGTTACCCGACCATTAAGTCTGGTTCCCCCTTTAACTACTAGCCTTTTCAATTCCCCTGCCCCCTAAATATTAGCAAATAAACCGTATTATGACAAAATGGTTACTGCTTCACCTAATATGGCATAATTATCGATGATACTCTACTTCTCCCACTTTGCCTTATTTCCTGTCCAAAAAACAAAAAAAGTGCCGGCAAACTCCAGGATATAAATGGTATTTAGCATAAAGAAATAAAAAAAGAACAGGCTGCTTTTGTTCAACTGAATAGCCTGTTTCCTGTTTTCAATGTAAGCGGATCCTGATATCATTCTTTAACCCTTCTAAGCTCTCTAAGTTTTCATTTATATAACTGATAATCTCCTCCGGTGCCTCTTTTTGCTCTACTGTGTCCACCTCACCGGTAAGATATGCCCACCCCCGCAGGATAAATACTTGTATTTGGCCGGAGGGAATATCAGCACTCTGACTAAGGGCTTGCCTGAGGATATTAGTCAAATAAGCATCAGTTTCTGTCTGTTCTTCTTCCACCAAGAGATTATTCACTACTGTGACCACTCCTGGCACTTGAGCTGCTACCTGGGCAACCTTAATCCGCATCTCCTGGGTTTCTACCCAAC
The DNA here is from genome assembly GCA_050951765.1 of bacterium. Lineage (GTDB taxonomy): Bacteria > Bacillota > DTU030 > DTU030 > JBMNJR01 > JBMNJR01. Next base: position 24,167 of record JBMNJR010000006.1, read on the forward strand.
CGTTGAGATAAACTGTTCCCTGTTCACAATGAATGATAATATTAGCGTCCACAAAATCCCGGGTGCTTGCAAGAGCTTTCTCAACTTCACTAGTAACAGTCTGATCATCCACATGTGTAATGATAGCTGGTTTAAGGCGGCTAATTACCTCTTTGACGCCGGGAATTCGCGCCACTAGATGACGGGCAAGCTCCTCATCTGCGGGCTTTGCCACCTGTCCGTCTAAATAAACGATCCCTGCTTTAACTGTAACCTTAAGATCAGCTGCCTGCTGCAGTTTTCGCAAACTGATCGCTACCTTTGTCTGCAGTTCCTGATCACTATACTGGTTATCTTTGACCATAGTCAATTATTTTTTCACCCTTTCAACCGGCAACGTTGCCGTAATTGACAACTTATTGTTCCGCCTCACCGGTAAAGGCATTAATATAATACCAATGCCCTGCATCTGTTTTGAAGGCCCAAACAGGTACTGCCTCCCACTGGCGGGCATCGTACAATTTATTGTAATAGCCAAGGGTTATTTCGTCAATAACAATAAAATCTCCTGCCGGCAGTTCTTGTAAACCTGCAGCTAAGTTATGCAACGCTTCCGTGGCCGGAATGACAGTTTTCGCCTCTCCCACCGGGCCTAAAGGCTCTAACATGCGTTGCCAGAAAAACTCTATCTGCCCCTTATTCCACACTACCTCAACCCCTGCGCTTCCCACCAGAGGGATTTCTTCATAAACCTGTTCCAAGCGGATGACGTACCTTCCATCCCCTGGCAAAGGTCGAATTTCCTTTATTATAAGCTCCTGCCCCCATTCCCCTTGTCCAGTCACATATGCTTGCGCCCACCGGTTGGCCTCCTGGCTATAATTAGTCTTCTTAATACTGTCAGCACCAATATAAAAACCGGTATATTGATATGAAACGATGCCGTCGGGATAGATACTTAACTCTTCCCCATTGCGGACAAAAACTACTTTCCCTGGAGATTCGGGCGCCCAGATAATCTCCACATCTTCAACTGTGCCCAAAAAAAACTCGGCAACTTGCTGGTTATTAAACGGTGCAACCTGGACATTGAGCAGCGGCAGTGAGGCTACTTCCCGGGGTATGGACGGAGTAATTTTGATCCCAACCTCAGCTAAATATTGTTGGGTATTTATTACTTCCTCCAGTGGAATCTGGGCTGTACCCACCGGATAAGCAGCGATTACATGCCACAAGCGGTAACCCAATATGAGATTAAGGCAAAGAAAGGCCATGATCAGGATGTTTTTTGCCCGGCTCCACTCCATACCAATCCCCCCTACTCTAATCCTGCCGCGGGAAAGGCTTCGATGGCACCGGAATAAGCATTGATATATATTTGCGATGCATTATTAACCTCAAGCACCCAAACCGGTTCTAAAACTATTTCCCGCCGGCTGCGCTGGCGGCCGCGATAGGCCAAAAATAAATCAGTTATGGTAATCTGTTCGGCGGAGGCAATTTTTTCTATAAAGTAAGCATAAACATCTTCCCATAAATCTTGCGGAGCGATCACCGGCCGTAAAACATCATCAGGATATAAGGGTGTGATCACCATCCGTTCATAGAGAAAAACAGCACTGCTGTTTATGCTCAAAGCCAAAGCCGGTTGGTGTAGAAATACAGGAATGCCGTTATAGTATTGCCGGAAGGTAAAATGATATTGTTCCTCGCCGCCATCGATTTTCCTGGCAATATTCTCCACCCGAACTATGTCCGGCCACCCGCCGTGTTGTTCCACAAATAAATGCCCCCGGTCCCAAGCTGTGGCCAATTGAAGCCTGCTCTCTTTAGCTTTTGCACCGGGAAAATTATACTCAATTGCCCCTGAAGGATAAATGCGTAATGCCCTTTGCCCGTCGGTAAAAATTTCCGCACCATCCCGCTCGTGAATTTTCCGTACCAAGGACATATCGGCAAAAAATGTATTGGCTATGGATTCTGCCGGCATAAACTCCGGCGCTGCCACAAGCTGTGGCAAGTGGATCGCTGTTGTGGGAAGGTAAATACTGGGGTCAAAGGTTACATTGCCAGTATCTTGCGGCTGTTGGTAAATGGGCAGGCCTTCCGGCAGCGGTTGGTCTAAGGCTATCTGCGTGTGCCACAAATAATAATTCCCTTCACCGTCATAAACAAAAGCATCCCCCTCCGGAGTGATGATCAACCGCTCTAACACCGGAGTTTCCTCATTCTTCTTGCCCTCCCGGGCGAAGAGTTCCTGCCATTGGGTTAAATTGAGGGTTACGGGAAAACTCCACTGCCAGACACCGGCAGCACTTAAATCAGGCGGTTCCACTGCCTGCCAATCCCCTTCCCGAACGGGGCTTTCCGCTATGACGGCAACAATCTGCTGCCAGCCTCTTTGAAAATGCAAAAACAATGGGTCTAATGCTATATATTTATCATCACCCAAGGAAATAATCGCTTGATCGGGGGCTATGAGCTCTCCGATTTCCTTGTGTTCGCCCATTTGCACCCGCTCTTCCTCCGGTGCACGGGAAGTGAACACCGGATAAGGCCGCTCTTCAAACCATAACTTTGCGGTTAAAAAGGCGCTTAAGGCAATAAGAAAAATGAGAATTACGCTTTTTACCTGTTCTGTTAGCATACATTACACTCCCCCGCTATTAACCACAGTTCATCTCCATCGCCTAACCGGCCTGTTGACCGGGAAATACCGGCAAAGTAAAGGCAATTTTAGTTCCTGCGCCCAGTTCACTGTCAATAGTTATTTCACCGCCGTGGGCATGAATAATCTGCTGGGCGATGGAAAGACCTAAACCTGTACCGCCCATACTGCGGGAGCGAGCCTTATCCACCCGGTAAAACCGTTCAAAGATGCGCGGCAAGTATTCCCGGGGAATGCCGATCCCGGAATCCTCAATGTGTACGCAAACGTACTCGCCCTTTTCGGCGACGGAGAGGATGATATTACCGCCTTCAGGGGTGAATTTAACCGCATTGCTCAAGAGGTTTTCCACCACCTGTTCTATCCGGTCTTTATCGGCCAGAACTGAGGGTAAGACCGGAGGAATATCTAAAGTTAAGTTAATCTCCTTTTTCTTTACTTCCATCTGCCACCGCCGGCAGGCTTCTTGCAGTAAATCAGCCAGATCAAGGACAGATTTTTTCCATTTGACCTCTTCATAATCTATTTGGGAAAGCTGTAACAAATCACGCACTAAACGGGCCATGCGATTTGTTTCCCTGTCCACAACTTCTAGAAAACGACGGGCATTCTTTTCATCTTCTAAAACACCATCCAGTAATGTTTCAACATAACTTTTCACGGTAGTTATTGGTGTGCGTAATTCATGGGATACATTGGCCACAAATTCCCGGCGCATGGCCTCTAACTTTTCCAATTCCGTAATATCCTGGAATACAATTACCACACCGCTGATCCCTTCTTCTACGTCCGGCAATGTGGTGAAATGAACCTGCAGCACCAATGAAACATCCCCGGAAATAAATAGTTGGGTCGTGTAACTGCGTCCTTCGCGCCATACTTTGTGCAGCCCGGTTTCCAGTTTCTCTAATCCTGGTATTTCCCGCCAAGACCGCCCGATTGCTTCCTGCTGGTCTAGGTTAAGCATTTTACAGGCAGTTGGGTTAATATGAATGATAGTTCCCGCAGGATCCAGAGCTAAAACCCCGTCATTCATGTAAGTTAGGATTGCCTCCACCTTATTCTTTTGGTGGGCAATCTCCCTCAGATTAGCCTTCAACCGGGTACTTAGATAATTGAAGGTTTCACCCAACTGACCGATCTCGTCATTGGAATGGATTTCAATGCGCTGGTCAAAATCCCCGGCAGCAATGAGCGCTGCTTTAGCAGTAACCGCTTGAATGGGGCGGGTAATGGTGCGGGCTAAAGCCGTCCCCACCACACCGGTAAAAAGCAAGGCCAATAAGGTTGCATTGAGTAAAAATGAACGTATATCACCCAAAATCCGGTCTATGTCGCCCAAGGAGGCAGTGAGATAAACTACGCCTAAAACCTCCCCATCTCCCATGGCAACAGGAGTGGCTACAGACATGAACCGTTCTTCAATGTTTGCATCCCAGCGGATTTGCTCCCCTGTAACGCCGGTCAGAGCCCTGGTGACTTCCGCCTGGGCCATACGCTTGCCGATCATATCGGTGCGGCCTTGGGAGGCGCCAATGACAACGCCATGGCTATCAAGGATAATAATCTCAGCCCCGGTTTCTAAGCGAAATTCACCCACCAGGCTGGCGATATATTCTTCTGAGGGGGTTTCTGTTAAATATCGCTGCAGCAGGCCACCGATAAGTTCCCCTTGGGTTTGCAAGCCCGAGGCAAAGTTATCTTCATAGTAGTGCTGCAGCGATTGCAGCAGATGTACGCCAATAACCTGCATGGCGATCAGGATCAGAAGAAAATAAATTATCCCCATTTTCCACTGGATACTGCGAAACATTTTAATTCCCCCTGAAAAAATAACCTGTTCCCCGGCGGGTTTGAATATAACTGGGATTGCTAGGATCCTCTTCCAACTTCTCCCGCAGGCGGCGCACAGTAACATCCACTGTCCTGATATCGCCGTAATAATCAAAACCCCACACCTGCTCTAACAACAGTTCCCGGGTAAACACCCGCCCCGGAGAAAGAGCCATGAATTTTAATAATTCAAATTCCCTGGGCGTTAGTTCTAAAGTCTGGGAGCCTTTCCGCACTTCGATCTGATCCAGATTGATATATAATTCGCCGAAAGTTAATATATTAGCCGGTTCTTTGATCTCTTGCTGGTCGCCAAAATTTTGCACCCGGCGTAAGATCGCCTTGACCCGGGCTATAATTTCTCTGGGGCTAAAGGGTTTAGTTACATAATCATCAGCCCCCAATTCCAGGCCAACAATTTTATCAACCTCTTCTTCTTTAGCGGTCAACATTAAAATCGGAACCTTGGAAAAACTGCGGATCTGCCGACAGACACTAAACCCATCTTGTTTAGGCAGCATTATGTCGAGAATTATTAAATCAGGCTTGGTAGTCCGGGCTTTGTTTACCGCCTCTTCGCCATCATTGGCCACAATCACCTGAAATCCGGCCTGTTCCAAATTAAACCGCAATATATCGGCAATTGGTTCTTCATCATCCACAACTAAAATTTTTTCCGCCACTTTAATTCCTCCTTCCGGACACATTACACCTTATTGAGGTTGTTTCTCTTCAACACGGGCAAATTCCTGCCCAGCAATACCTGGTGATTAATGGGGTCACGGCTCCATCACGCAAAAAACGCCGGCATCAGTGCCAGCGTTTGGAATCTGCTGCAACCCAATTTAACCAATTTGCTTCCAATTGCAACAGCGAGCAATTGATCACCTTGGTCAAAGCTGCATCGAAATTGCTGCCTGCCCCCAGCTCACTTAACAACAAGGGTAAATATTCTTCACCATAAGTTTCCACTATGTATAAAACTATGGATAATGCCTGGCGATATGCTAAGCTCCGGTTTTCGAGCCGATAAAAATCTTCCAGCTCATTAATGGTATAGAGAGTTTGATCAAATGAAGCTTGCGGCCCTAACCAGATTACGCCATGAAGTTTGTACTCAATATATTGGGCAATACCCTCACTTAACCAACGGGGATAATTGCCTCTGGCCTTATAGTCAATTACCACATGGGCAAACTCATGGGTCACCGGCCCGTTCTCCAAGAAGAGCATGGCCTGCCGTTTTGGGTTGCCGGACGGAAGCCAAGTACTGGGAGATAAAATTTGCACTACTCCGGCCCAATATACTCCCATTGCCCCTTCAGCGGGAGAAGACCAACCAAAGGATTCGGCAAGCCCCTGCTGGGTAGGATGGACGACAATTGCCGTTGCCTGAGGTGGTTCAAAGTCAAGGATTTCCACCACCGGCTGGTAGATAGACTTTGCTGCCTCTAATACCAGTGTTCCTGCGGCAGCGTCATCGGAATCATAATATATTTCAAAGTTTGAACTGGTTAATAACTCCCACTCACTAAATTCCTGCAATACTCTGGCCCGGGTTATTTCCCGGGCAATGGAATAAGCGTAGTCCCGAGGATTTATGGAGAAAAAAGTGAGAAATAAGGATATTATGATAATTAGTACGATAATAATTAATAATGGACGAATTATTTTTCGCCTGCTCGGTCTCGTGGCAACTTGAGCTTCCATCTTCTCCCCCCCCATACACAATGCGAGCAGCCTTGTATGCCAATTGCGGAGGTGACAGGTCTTAACCGCGCCATCCTAAACTGGCTACCTGATGGGATTGGAAAGCTTTAATACCCTGGCATTACCTTTGTCAACTACGTACAGGTATCCCGCTTGATCCAGGGTTAAATTTGTCGGTTCAGTCAATGCACCGGCAGCACTGCCTTGGAGCCGAATCATAGCTGCCCATTCCCCAGCTGGTGTAAAAATCTGAATTCTGTTATTATGGGTATCAGCCACATAGATGTAACCTAGAGCATCCACCGCAATTCCCTGGGGGGTGTGCATAAGCTCTCCTTGTTCTTTGCCTAAATTGCCAAACTGCAGCGCATCATCCGCCAAAATGGTATCGCCATCATAGGGAATTTTCAGCACTTTACCTGCACCATTGGCTCCGTGAACCATGTATACTGTCCCGTCCTGATCAACCGTTACCGCAGCCGGCCAGGTAAATGGCAAAAAGTCGACATCACCTTCCAACATACTCTTCATTTCCCAGATCAACTGGCCGGAAGGGTTATATTTGCGCAGGGCATTTTCGGAAATATCATAATAAGCACCGCGCAAAGTTAGATAAATATTACCTGCAACATCAACCGCCACTCCGGTAAGCGGTGTATCCCACCCGTCGATCAAGGCAAAAAAAGGGGCAAACTCCTCACGACTGCCCACTTGGCGTAAAAATTTTCCCGAAGAAGTTAAAACTTGTACCCGGTTATTACCCTGATCAGCCACATACAGATTGCCTGCCTGATCAATATCTAAAGCAGTCGGCTCGGTAAATTCTGCTGCACCGCTGCCTTGGCTGCCTATTTCCGCTAACAGCCGGCCTTCAGGACTATATTTATAAATCTGATGTTTTGCCGCGTCGGAGACAAATATATTGCCATCACTATCTACAGCAACCCCCGCTGGATCTAGTAATGGCTCGCCTGCCAATGTGGACAAAACTTCAACTTTGGTGTAACCTAAAGCATCAAGCACCTGTTCTTCTTGGGGCGGCGTTTCCTGCTGCCGATACGCAGGAGCACCGCAGGCAACAACTACTACGGTTAAGGCAACAAAAACAACAAGGGTAATTAAGGTCCTAGCTTGGTAATTAGCTTTGTGCATCCTCTACCCCTTCTTCCTCCTGCAGTTGCCTTTGCTGCCACCGCCCCAGGTATAATTGATACTCGGGATTACTGGCTAACTGCTGGCGGGTATAAAGAACCCTTGGCTCCTCTGCCGGTAAGATGTCAATAACCCTTTCCCTCGCACCGCTTTCTTCTGTTAAATAACGGACAAAACCGGACCCGTCCCAATCAAGAATTACATAACTGCCGTCAGCTTGGGTTGGCAAGAGAAGCTCTTCCCGACCGTCATGATCTAAATCCCGTGCCATAAAGGGCCCGGCTAAAACATCGCCCACCAGATTATCCATCTGCCAAATTTTTTGCAACCGGCCATCCTCCCAGGTATAGATATAAATACCCTGGCCCATACCATCACCCAAAACAATTTCCATGTGGCCATTGCCGGTCAGATCGCCGGCAACCATATCACTATATGAACCGCCGATAATGGGGTTTTTGTATACTTCCACATAGGCTTTGCCATTCCAAGTAAAGACAGTTAACCCTTCCCGGGCAAAGGCAATTATTTCATTGCGGCCGTTGCTCATAATATCAGCAGCCTGCAGGCGCCGGAAGGGCAACCCGGTGGAACGGAAAGCCAGGGTATAAGAACTGCCGTTGTATTGCCAGATTTCAATTACCGCTTGATAATCATCGCCAAAGGGATTGCCGCTACCATATAAGAGGATTATTTCACTCCGCCCGTCACCGGTAGTATCGCTAATGATAATATTGGAAATCCTCCCCGATATCCCTTGCCAACCCAAGGCATAATAGCCTTCTTCGCCGTAGGCAAAAACATAGATATGGCTGTCTGTATAAGCAATAATCTCTGCTTGTCCGTCACCGGTAGTATCGCCCAAGGTAAGGTACCCCGACCCAGCCAGCCACGTTTCCCATACCGTCGTATAACCTTGTTGTTGTTCTTCTTCCTCCCAAACAATCAGATGCTTACCATTGATGGTTGCCAACTCCGGATTGCCATCGCCGTTTAAATCACCCCAGGCTAAATCGTCCGGTTTACCTAAGGGCAAACCAAACACAGCTTCCTCCTTGACTATCTGTTCCCATGTAAATACTTCCTGCGCCGGAGTATTTATTTTTGCTCCCAAACTTTCATAAATATCATCGGTGCTGCCCTTGAGCGGACGAACCGGTTCCCGCAAATCGATGGCACCGGTGGCAATGGTCTTAATCTGCCGGCCTTCGATTAAAAACTGCACCTGTTCAATTGCCGGAAACTGGGTCAATGTATGGACTATGGAATAGATGGTGTTCACTTCTGCTTCCAGTCCGCCCCAGTGATTGTCCCGAAACTCCCGGGAAAAATCTAAATAAATAATCTTATCAATGATATTGGCATCTAAAAGCCGTGTGCCGGGGGGCAAAATCTGATGGGTTACCCCGTAGAGATCAAAACGATACATCTCCTCTACTACCGTCCTGGCCACTGCCTCAGTCCGCGGGATTTCCCGCTCCACCAGGTGTTCCCTTCCGGCAACGAAGTATTTTAAAGTAACAGTCATATTTTCAGCTTGTTTTTCCGGCTCTGTTTGCTCGCCTTGTGACGGTTGTGGCGCTACCTTAATTTCTAGTTGCTCATTCTGCTGTCTTTCTACTTCCGCTTCTTTTACTTCATTCTCTAACACTGCCGAAGGAATTTCCTCATTAAGTTCCTCACAACCCACAAGCACAAGGAGCAGGATCGCCACCAGGAGCAGGGCTATGAACTTTTGCGACCGATACAATTTGCGTGGCATCCTGTTTCTCCTCCCTCTATGTTGCCAAGCAATAGTTTACGTTAGTTTAAGTATAATGCTGCCTTATTACAAGATTGTTATTAAGAAGTAACAAATGTGTAAAAAGAAATTTTTTTAGTTACGAGGCAGGTGAATAATAAATTCTGTACCGATATCCACTTCACTGTTAACAGTAATTGACCCCCCATGCTGTTCGACCAATACTTTGACAATGGATAAACCAAGTCCGGTACCGCCCAGCGCCCGGGAACGGGCTTTGTCTACCCGGTAAAAACGTTCAAAAATATGGGGTATATCTGCTGCCGGAATGCCACATCCGGTATCCCGCACAGATATATTAAACTGTTGTGCGTCAGCCCAAGCGGACACCACTACTTGGCCGCCGGCCGGTGTGAACTTCAAGGCATTATCTAAAAGATTAATTAAGATTTGCTTCAGGCGGTCCGCATCACCTAAAAACCGGGGTAAATTTGCCGGTATTTCCGCCTGCAATGCAATGCCCGCACGTTGAGCCCGCGGCACCATTTGCTGCACACAGCCTTCCAGCAATTCTCGCGGTTGCAGTGATACCATTTCCATAGTCAGCTGTAAAGTATCAATCTTCGATAAGTCTAACAGGTCGTTCACCAACCGGGTAAGCCGATCTGTTTCCTGCTCAATGATCGTCACATAGCGCTGGGCAGGTGTCGAGGGAGAAAGCTCATCAGCCAAGGTGACGGCAAACCCTTTGATGGAAGTCAAAGGAGTGCGCAGTTCATGGGAAACATTGCTTAAAAATTGCAGTCGCATTTGTTCTAACCGCCTCAGATCAGTAATATCCCGCAATACTGCCACCGCACCGGTTACATTCCCTTCGGCGGCAAGGATTGGTGAGACTTGGGCCCTAAAAATAGCTTCCCTTTGTCTGGCAGTTTGCAGCTCCGCCACCAGTGTTTCTCCCTGTGCCAAAACCTCTTGAAATAACGACCACAATAACTGATGATTCAATTTGTCCCGGAGGGGTTGACCGATAACCTCCGGCTGTTTGATGCCGAAAATAACCTCAGCCGCCGGATTGATCAATAGACCTTTACCCTCTTGATCAATAGCTACCAGGCCATCGCCCATACTGGCCATAACTGCTGCCAGTTTTTTCCGTTCGTCCGATATTTCCGCAATTGTAGCTTTTAGCCTGCCGGTCAAATAATTAAAGGTAGCTGCCAACTGAGCCAACTCATCTTTACCATGGGGATGCAGTTTCCATTCAAAATCACCCTTGGCCACCTGATTAGCTGCTTTAGTTACCTCCCGGATGGGACCGGTAACCGTACCTGCCAAATAAAATCCAACCAAAAGGGAAAAGAACAGAGCCAGAATAATACCAAAAATTAGTAAATTCCGGACTAATTCCAATGTTTGATCAGCCCGTTCTAAACTGGATGAAAGATAAACGACACCGATAATATCAGAACTGCCCCCGGTGCGCAGAGGAGCGGCTACATGCATTATCCTTTCGCCATCCGGCAGGGTTTCCAGATGGCTCAGTACCTCACCGGCCAAGGCAGCCTCTACTTCCGGTATTGCCAGCGGCTCACCGATAGGTACATCCGGCCATAAAGAATCGCCGACCACCACACCCCGGTCATCTAAAATTTGCACACGGGCATCTACATCTGTGCCAAATTTTTTCGCCAGGTCATTGCCAAGAAAGGTCAATTCCGCATAATGGGAAAAAACCCGAGCATGGGCGGTAAGGTTTTCTTCCGTTTCCTCCACAAAACTCCGGTTCATAGCTTCTAAAAGAAAAGCCCCCATTATGGTCAGGGAAAGAAGAATCAAAATCAAATATACTAAGGTCAGCCGCCATTTAATACTACTAAACATTTGCCGTCTTCTCCCTAAATTTGTAACCAACCCCCCAAACGGTGAGGATATTTACCGGGGAGCTGGGGTCTGCCTCAATTTTTTCCCGCAAACGGCGAATATGGACATCTACAGTTTTGGAATCGCCATAATAATCATAACCCCAAACCTGATCAAGCAGGGTTTCCCGGGAAAAAACCTTGCCCGGATTTGACATTAAAAGTTCTAATAATTCAAATTCCTTCGGCGTCAGCGCAACTATCCGGCCGGCAATCTCCACATGATGCCTTTCTAAGTCAAGCTTAAGATTGCCGATCTTAATAATTTCGACTTCAGGCGTTGACATTACCTTGTCCATCCGCCGGAGAATAGCTTTGATCCGGGCTACCAATTCCCGCGGATTAAAGGGTTTAGTCACATAATCATCGGCACCCAATTCCAACCCTAATATTTTGTCGATATCATCACCTTTGGCAGTGAGCATAATTACCGGTACTTCAATAGTTTTCCTTAATTCCCGCAGGGTTTCAAAGCCGTCTAATCCCGGCATCATTACATCCAGGATGATTAGCTGCGGTTGCTCTTGCCGGGCAAGTTTTAATGCCTCTTCTCCATTATTGGCAGTAACCACGGCAAAACCTGATCTTTCTAAATTTATCTGCAGCAATTCCAGAATAGTAGGTTCATCGTCCACTACCATTATTTTTTCCTGCATTTGCTTCTCCTCCCCTTCGTAAAGCCTCTCCTATCTAAAGTATAGCTGTTTATAGAAAGCGGAACAAGGGTAATTGCTGCCATGAAAAAAAAGATACGCGGCAAGGCCGCGCATTTAGTGGGGGTTCTGAATAATTTCGATTTTGCAACTATTATTATGAAAGACCAAGATTACAGGCTTATTACAAGCCCATTACCATTCAATTACATTTTGACAAGCTTCGCCCCTTGTTTTACAGCGATACCGTATAAAATGTAGTGCCGGTGCATAAGTTGTGTTAGAACTGTAAAAAAGGGAGTGGGAAAAAATGCATGTGCACTATTTTTTCTTCCCCTGGAAACCCTGGATACCCAAAGTAATGGTTCTACTTTTGGTTTTATTTTTAGCTGGCTTTGGAATATTTTCTACCCTGGGGGTAAAACAACTGGTACAAGTATATGCACCGCAACCGGATCCTATTTTTCAGGGCAATCCTCACAAGGCACAAATGAGCATCACCTGTAATGTGGCTTGGGGAGCGGAATTCCTGCCTGATATGCTGGATACCCTGCAAGAATATGATGTTAAGGCTACTTTTTTTATGGAGGGCAGGTGGGTGGAGCAATTCCCGGAACTGACCCGCCGCCTCTTTAACGAAGGCCACGAACTGGGAAATCATAGTTATTCACACCCTTATCCCACGAAAATTAGCCTAGAGAAACTCCGCAGTGAAATATTAGAGACAGAAGCGATTTTAGAAAATTTGACTGGAGTGAAGCCAACCCTCTTTGCCCCCCCTTATGGCGATTGGAACCGGGATGTGGTAAAAACGGCGGCAGATTTGGGGTATAAAACCATTATGTGGACAGTTGATACAATTGATTGGGAACGGCCGGGGATAGAAGTAATTATAAGCCGGGTTTTAGAAAACTCAGTAAGTGGCGGCATTATCCTCCTTCACCCCACAGAACAAACAGTTGATGCTTTGCCCCAAATAATAGCTGGGCTTAAGGAGCAAGGATTTGCACTGGTTACAGTGACGGAATTGCTTGCGGAGTAACCAGGCCATATACAATTCTTTATACCTGAAGGTTCCCCTCCATACAATGAGCCGCCTTTGGAGCCTTCGCCCGCTACGCTCCATTGCGAATAAAATTCTCAATGATAAGCAGGATGAACTCCATCACGCCCAAAAGAAACGCGCCGATAAGGCGCGTCTCGTTTTTACACATGTTATTGTTGGAAGTAGCTTAAGGGGTCGCGGGCGCGGCCGTTCTCCCGCACTTCAAAGTGAAGATGGGAGCCTGTGCTGCGTCCGGTACTACCCACCCGGGCAATAAGCTGCCCTTTCTCAACCTTACTGCCCAGCCGCACTAAGATTTCCGAACAATGACCATACAAGGTGGATTTACCGTTCCCGTGTTCAATGACTACTATTTTCCCATAACCACTATACCATTGGGCCATGGTTACCACACCGCTGTCAGCAGCATAAATCGGCGTACCTGTAGGGGCGGCAATATCTACCCCTGCATGAAGCCGTCCACCGCGGCTGCCGTAACGGGAGGTGATTGTCCCCCTGCTCATAGGCCAACTGAACTCCCCAGTCCCTTGCGCCTCAGGCATCTTGGTGCCAATAGCCACAACTTGCGTCACAGGGGCAGTAAGTTCAGTTTCCTGCAATAGCTCCCGCTCTTTCTCCTGGCCGTTTTCCTTAACAATCTCCCATGTTACTTCTTTACTGCCTGCTTTACCTTGTTCCCGGATTTGCCGTTCCCATATATAAAGGCTGTCGTCTTTTATGGTCTTGGTAGAGAAGGGAATTGTTTGCTCATGGGTGACAATTTCTCTGGTTTCTACTGTAAGATATGGTTTTGGCACTACCAGATCCAACTCTTGCCCAATCTGCAGTACATCTGATTTCAGTTGGGGATTAGCTTGTCGCAGGTCATCAACCCGCAAATCATAATTTCTGGCAATACTCCAGAGGGATTCTCCCTGTGCCACTTGATGGGTAATAACCTCATCAGTTCCCCGCATCAATATCCGCAGTGCTTCCTCTTCATTCTTTAACTCATCAATTCCTGCACAGGTAGCAACTACTTCCGCCTGCTGGCGGATTTTAACTTCTGCCAAGGTTGTCCCTTCCTGCTCTGGACAGTAACTCTTGGTAAGCATCTCCAGCACTCTGTGGGCGGCTTCCTCGCTTGCCAAGGTAACCACCGCTTTTCCATCCACATTAATCTGCGCGGCTGGTACGGTATATGCAACCAATGCTGCTAATTCTTGCGCCAGTTCCACAGGATCCGAAGGCTCTAAACCCTGCCCCGATTCCTCAATAAATTCTATTTCGGAAGCCAACTGGGCTCCAGCACCCAGAGTAGTTATTTCCGTCTGCTGAAGCCGGCTAAAGGCGTCGGTAAATTCAGTCCGATCTTCTACCCAGCCCACAGTCTTTCCATCCAGCTTCACTGCCCAGAGAACCGGGGGACGGAAAGCTTGAGTTGCGAAAAAACCACAAACCAGTAGGAGAACCACTGCCCCGAGGAAAAAACGCATTTGACCCGGGGATAATTTTTTCCCGATCTGCTTTCCTGAACGTTGATAGACAGCATCAAACCAGGAGGGTACCATGAGAACCTCCTTAATTTTATGCCCAAGGGGCAATTTGTTGAGCCTATTTTATAGTGTATACGCTCTTTGCTAAATTATTCCTGCTTTGGATTTAACTTACCCTGCTGGAAATGAAAAAAACCAAAACCAAGGATCGCTTCCCGCACCAACTTTGCCGCCAAAAGCGCAGTGATCTCTGCTTGATCATAAATTGGAGCTACTTCTACCAGGTCAAACCCTATAACATGTGCTTGCTTGAGGTAGGAAAAAGAGGTTATTAGTTCCCTGGGACTAATGCCTCCCGGTTCGGGAGTGCCGGTGCCGGGAGCAAAGGCCGGATCGACCACATCAATATCTAAGGTAATATACAAGGGGCGATGGCCTACTTGCGCAATCACTTCCTCCACTGCCGGGGTTATTTGGTCTAACCATAAGTTGGTATGCTTGCGGGCATATTGAAATTCTTCCTTGGTGCCGGAACGGATGCCAACTTGATAAACATTTTTACTGCCCACCAGCTCAACCACCCGCCGCATTACTGTGGCATGGGAATATTGCTCGCCTTCATACTGGTCCCGCAGGTCGGCATGGGCGTCTAACTGTAAAACTGCCAAGTCGGGATACACAGAATGGGCTGCTGCTATTGCCGCTATGGTTACTAAATGTTCGCCGCCTAAAAGTAAAGGAAATTTGCCATCGCGATAAATCCGCTTCACCCCCGACTCGATCATCTGCAAACTTTTTTTTACATTTCCAAATGGTAAACATAAATCACCGCTATCATAAAATGGCACTTGAGCCAGTTCCCGCTCCTGATAAATACTGTATTCTTCCAAGCTGAAGGAAACATCTCTAATTTGCTGCGGACCCATCCGTGCACCGGGGCGGAAGCTGACGGTAAAGTCCATGGGCGCGCCCAAAATTACCAGGGCGGCAGCTTCATAATCATCCAAACTGCCCATAAAGCCGGTTATTCTTGTACCCAGTTCCTGCGGTATTGTCACCTCTCTGCCTCCTTCAAACATGCCCGGTCCCACTTAAAGCTCAAGCGCCGCTCTCACTTTGAGGGGCCTTGCGCGATTAAATCCTCCAGAAACCGCGGCAAAACAAAGACAGCGCGGTGTAGGCGGGCAGTATAATAACGGGTAGGGATAGTTGTCATTTGTTTGGAAAAACTCAAGGGATGATGTTCCTTTGAGCCCATGGTGAAAGTCCAGGCGCCACCTGGGTAAGTAGGTATGGAAATGAGATAGAGCATGGCAACAGGAAAAATTGAATCAATGGTATGATATACGCTGCGGATTAATTCTTGATTAAAGAAAGGCGATTCGGTTTGGGCGACAAAAAGACCGTCAGCAGTTAAAATGTCGTATATACTGCGGTAGAAATTATGGCTAAACAAACCCACCGCCGGCCCTACCGGGTCGGGAGAATCCACCAAGACCACATCATATTTTTCGCTGCTCTTTTGGATATACTGGATGCCGTCTTCAAAGAAAATATCTACCCTGGGATCGTCCACTGCACAACTGATTTCCGGCAAATACTCTTTGGCAACTTCCACTACCCGCCGGTCAATTTCTACCAGGTGAACCTTTTTCACTTGAGAATGTTTTAACACTTCTCTAACGGTGCCGCCGTCGCCGCCGCCGATAACTAAAACTTTTTCCGGATTCGGATGGGTAAAAAGGGGCACATGAGTGATCATCTCATGATAGATAAATTCATCGCGGATTGTAGTTTGAATAGCACCATCAAGCACCAACGTGCGGCCAAATTCGTGTGTATCTAAGACCTTTAGGTCTTGAAACTCAGTTGTTTCCGTATATAATGTTTTTTTTACGTGTGTACAAAATTCTAAATGCGGGGTTTGCTTTTCATAAAACCACAAAGTCATAGAAACACCTCCAAGGTATAATCATTACCAAACTATGCTAGAAATTTTTCTTTGCTCCTCCTAATTATAGCAGAATGGGAAAAAAAATAAACCTTTTCCAGTTTTCCTGCATTTGGCAACTATTATCAAAATAATAGTTGCCGGCAGCCAAGGAAAAGGCAGGGAATCTACCTGCCCTTCGCGAATGGAAATTAACAGAAAGAAATTGTGTTGACTTGAAACTTTTGGTTCCTGAAACCCGTCTAATTTTAGTTAAGGAAAGTACTTCAAGCGGGAAAATACCATCTTTGCAAATACATACAGGGAGGAATTAGCTATTGACAGCAGTTATTGAAATGAAAAACCTGGTAAAAAAATACCGGGTTGGCTCAGAAATTGTCACTGCCCTTGCCGGCATCGACCTTACCGTTAAAAAAGGGGAATTTTTATGCGTATTAGGCACATCAGGCAGTGGCAAAACAACTCTGCTCAATGTGGCCGCAGGTTTGGAACGCCCCACCAAAGGAGAAATCTATTTGAATAAAATTCCACTACATTCGATCCCGGAAAAACAAATGGCTGCCATTCGTCGTCGTTATCTCGGTTTTGTTTTTCAATCTTATAACCTTATACCCTCTTTAACCAGCTTGGAAAACGTAACTTTGCCCTTAATTTTTGCCAAAGTCAGCAAAACTGAACGGGAAAAAAGAGGGAAGGAAATCTTGACAAAGCTAGGACTAGGCGAACGCTTATTACATAAACCTACGGAAATGAGCGGTGGGCAGCAACAGCGGGTCAGTATCGCCCGGGCACTGATTAATAATCCGCGGGTTATCTTTGCCGATGAGCCTACCGGCAACCTTGACACCAAAACAACGCTGGAAATCATGAACCTTTTTGTCAACACCATCCGGGAAAACGGACAAACGCTGGTTTTAGTAACCCACGACCTGGAAATTGCCAATTATGCCGACCGGATTATACATATGATTGACGGCAAAATTACAAAAATCACTGTTAAGGAGGAGTAGCAGGTGAAGAAATTACTAACCATTGGCCTGATTATTTTGCTTTTAACATCTGTTTGGCTGCCAACAGCCTACGCCGAGGAGGAAGATGAGGAAGAAGCATCTATTGATATGAGCGAACTGCAACCCTCCCTGGTTATTGAGTCGATTCAAGTTGATGAAGCTATTGCCGGCGGGGAATTTTATCTATCGATGGTAGTGCGCAACATGGGAAACGGCCCTGCCTTAAATGTTACCCTTGACTTAGATGTATTGGACCATGACGATAACCCTTTTTCCTTCAAAGACGGGCCACCGGAACTGACTAAGCTGGATAAGGACGAATCCACAACTATAACGGTTGCCCTGAAAGTGGCCGCAGATACTGTCAGCAGGGATTACCGCTTACGGATTTCTGTTCTGAGTAATAATGCGCTTTATGAAAGTGCGCCCCGGGCTACAGCCATAATTACCGTACCGGTCAAGTATGATCTCACAAAGCCGGAGTTATTGGTTTCCACAGTGCGATTTGACCCCAGTGAACCTAAAGCCGGGGAAACATTTACCGCTTATTTTTTCCTTGAAAATATCAGCCGGGTAGATGCCCATAATGTGGTTTTAACTTTAAACGGATTGGATAACTTTACAGTAGAAGATGTAAGCAATAAGAAAGCTTTAACCAGGCCAATTGCCGGCGGCACTACCAGCAGTGGTATTGGGTTTACCCTGTCGCCGAAGGATACCAGAACCGGCAATAATGTTGAGTTAAAAATAACATATGCTTATCTGGGGAACCAGCGGGAGGAGCAAACAGAGACATTGAACTTGCCTCTGGCTGCAGAAACCGGCACCCGGCCCCGGTTGGAACTGACCAACTTTACCACCCGGCAGTCCATTCCCGGGCGGGAGTTTGTACTCTCCTTTACCCTCACCAACCATGGGGAGAGAGCGGCTCAAGACATCAAACTAAACCTTGACGGCAATAACAGTATCTTGCCTTTAAACACATCCACTGTCAGCGAAATTGCGCCTTTGGCCGGCGGGGAAAGCCGCATCTTTGAGTATACCATGGGGCTCAACCGCAGCGATACCACAGTGTATCCTATGACCATCGGTTTGGAATACAGTGATCGGTCAGGACGAAAATATAATTTAGAACGGACCTTCGGCTTAACCAGCGCCGAAATTGGGGCTACAGGCAGCAACCCCTGGGTTATTATCAGCAAGTATAAATTAAACCCGGAAAAAGTTTACGGCGGCAGCGTGTTAAACTTAAGCCTTGATATTGAAAATACTAACCAGAAACCGGTTCATAATGTGAAAATATCCCTGGGCGTGGAAATGCTCGAGGGTGAACGGGGAGACACGGTCTTTTCTCCCATCGATAGCAGCAACAGCTTTTACATTGACTCGATTCCGGGCAAACAAGTGGTAACTCAAAAAATTGATCTCTTTGTGGATCCCAATGCCAATGCCCGTACTTATATTGTCCCGGTTAATATAAACTATGAAGACGATAGCGGGAACCCCATAGCCGTGGAAGAATTGGTTACCATTCCTGTTACCCAGGAATCCCGGCTGCAGGTTATATCCGTAGATGTGCCCCACATGACTTTCACCAGTCAACCGGTTCCCGTGGGGGCAGAGTTTGTCAACGTCGGTAAAGTAACCTTAAGCAACTTTATTGTCACCTTGGAAGGTGATTTCCCCAAGGAAAATGCCAGTTACTTTGTGGGAACATTGGAACCGGGAATGAGCGACTATTTCCAAGGGCTGGTTATTCCCCAGCAACCGGAACCCGTAGAAGGGAAAATAGTATTTAGCTACATCGATAATAACAATCAAGAGGTACGGCAAGAAGAGCCCTTTACGATTGACGTGCAGGAAATGCCGAAAGAGATGATGGAAGGACCCGGGGGGCCAGGAGTGATGCCTGGAGAAAGACCGCCGGGAGGTTTTCCCGGTAACGGTGGTACAGGTTCTAAGATGTCAGCCGGGTGGATCGCCCTCTTATTGCTGGCCTTGGCAGCCGGTGGTTTTATTTACTGGAAGAAAAAGAAAGCCCGGCAAAAAAGCGAGGAGTTATTCTATGAATAAGGATGACATTTTACGCTTGGCATACCGGAGCTTGATGCGAAGGAAAGCCAGAACTATCCTGACCATCTTAGGGGTAGTGATTGGCACCGCCTCCATTGTGGTCATGATCTCCTTAGGTATTGGCATGAACGAATCACAGCGCCGCAGCATGGAACAATGGGGGAGTTTGAACACCATCAGAGTCCATTCAGGAATGCGTTGGGACGAAGAAGGGAACCCCATTGGAGAGGCAAAAGCCCTCAATGACGAAGCGGTGGCGGAATTAAGATCACTGGCCGGAATGGCAGCGGTATCTCCGGTTGTGGAAGCTTGGGGTGAAGCCAAATGGGGAAGAAAACAAGGTCACATCAACATAATAGGCTTAGACCCGACCCAGATGGAAGCCCTGGACTTTTCCGTTGCTGCCGGCCGTCTTTTAGATGAATATGACCGGAATGCAATTGTTGTCGGTTCGCTGGTGGCTGATAATTTTTGGGATGAGCGGGAGATGCGGCAAAGGGACGGGATGATGTTTCGCGGAAGTCCAATGGAGCAACAGCGAACCGATTCCACGGAAATGCTGGACCAGCGGATCACCCTTACTGTCCGCGGAATGAGCGGCGAGCAATCCCGCACCCGCATCTTTAATTTTCAAGTGGTAGGGGTTTTGGATGACAGTAATATGGAACAAGCATGGCAGGTATATGCCCCCATTGAAGATGTGCGGCGCATTAATGATTTTATGAATCAAGGAGGTTCTACTCAGACAATAAGAGAGATAGCAGTTAAACAAGGAACATCAAGCCGCAACTCCAACCAACAACAAAACGATTATTCCTATATTTTAGCCCAAGCCAAGGATGTGGAAGCTGCCAAAGAATTATCGAAAACACTGCGGGATATGGGGTACAACGCTTATTCTATGGCTGACGGCTTGGAAGGCATTGAGCGGATCGCCAGAATTATGCAGGCCATCTTAGGCGGTATCGGCGGTATCAGCCTATTTGTGGCAGCCATAGGGATAACCAATACAATGGTAATGTCAATTTATGAGCGGACGAAAGAAATTGGGATTATGAAGGTTATTGGCGCTTCCTTTAATGATATCCAACTTTTATTTTTAAGCGAAGCCGGCCTTATCGGTTTTGGCGGCGGTGTGATAGGATTAGTTTTAAGTTATCTGATATCCTTTTTACTTAACCATTTTGGTTCCGGGTTTATCTTTGGCGGCGGGGCTATGCCGGGAGAAGAAGTATCAATATCCATTATTCCCCTTTCCCTGGCTCTATTTGCCGTAGGGTTTGCCCTTTTAGTGGGTGTACTATCGGGCCTTTACCCAGCCCGGAGGGCAATGAAATTAAGCCCAGTGGTAGCCATAAGAAATGAATAAACTTAGAGGGAGAAGGTGCCATCCTTGTCCCTCTCCTCTTATTTAGACCAGCTGTTATAGTGAATGCGTGCCGGATCGAAACGCTCCGACGGAGGTTTTTGCACTGCAGGATGCCCCACAGGGATCAAAGAAAAGGGAATAACATGTTGGGGAAGATTTAACATCTCCTGGAGAATCTCCACCCGGTTTTGCCGTGGATAAATCCCCAGCCAAACTGCTCCCAAGCCCCGATTTTGGGCAGCAATCAGAATATTTTCAGTGGCAGCGGCACAATCCTGTACCCAATAACCTTCTGCCTTTTCCAGCGTTAGATCTCCACAAACCAAAATTGCCATGGGCGCGCCCTTTAACATTTGAGCATTCTCATGAAATTTGGGAACTTCATCAAGAATACGACGTTCGTTGATCACCACAAAATGCCACGGTTGCTCATTATGGGCAGACGGCGCACTCATGGCTGCCTTTAACAGATAAATGATATCCGCTTCTCCTACCTGTTCCTCCGTATACCGACGGATACTTCTGCGAGCCAAAATCGGATCCATATAAATTCCTCCTTATCCCCATAATAACCAAAGTTGGTATTTTATTTATTTTATCCTTTTCCGCCCTTAATTACAAGGGAAAGACCAACTATTAAAAGTCAAATAAAATATGTAAAAAAACTATAAATGAGATCCAACTAAAAACAGGCATCACAAAAAGGCTTGTATTATTACAAACCTGAAACAATATATAATTACATGGAATTAAGCTTTGGGCACATAAGGTTGGTTATTCTTTAGGACAGCATAAATGATATTACACATTTTTCTAGAAACTGCACCAACACAGGTAAGATGATGTTTACCTTCTGCCCGCTTTTTTTGATAGAAAGCGCTTAATACAGGGTCTTTAAAAGAAGCAATCAAGGCAGCCTGAAAAATGGCTTTACGTAAATATGGTGAACCGCGTTTGCTCATAACATTATGTGTAGATTCGTATTCACCGGATTTACTAACTGAAGCATCAATACCTGCAAATGCTACCAGTTTTCTGGGGCTGTTAAACTTAGATATGTCACCGATTTCACCGATAATCGTAGCGCCAGTGACGTTTCCAATACCAGTTATGGTTGTTATGGGAGAGCCTAGTTTCTCCATCAGACGGTTGATTTCGCGTTCTGTATCCTTTACTTGCTGTTCAATAAAAGAAATCTGCTCAATTAAAGCCCTTAGTTGAAAGGAAAAACTGTCTTTGGCAAAGGTGATGCCAAAAGAATTAGAAGCAGCAGATTTAAGTTGCTTTGCTTTTTCAGCACCAACCTTTTGGCGACTTAGCTGTGTAAGCAGTTGTGCCAAAGCATCTGCTGAAACGGATTCAAAATCAATTGGTGAAGAAAACTGGCATAGAATCTCCTTTGAGGTCTTACCAAAAATGTTTGAAAATATGTATTGATATTCAGGAAACACCTGATCAAGGACACAGACCACCTTGCGCTTTAAATCACTGATAGACTCCACCAGATAGGAACGGAAACGGGTCAAGTTACGGAGGGAAAAAATATCCTCGTCAGAAAGGCGGGTTTCCACAAACTGTCCGTAGCGGATTAAATCAGCAATGAGGATAGAATCAATGATGTCGTTCTTGCGTTTTCTAATCTCAACACCTTTGCGCCAGCCATCGGTCTGTATGGGGTTAATAACATGAATCAGGAAACCTTTACCATAGAGAAATGAGTAAACAGAAAGCCAATAATGGCCAGTAGCTTCCATGCCAATCTCAAAATCGGCAGTGTTGGAAGAATAAGAGGAAAGCTTAGATAAGAGAGCGTCTGCACCATCAGAAGTGTTTGAAAAAGAAAAAGCCTTAAAAATTATTTTCCCACTGTCATCCATCATAGAAGCTACATGATTATTTTTTCCAATATCAATACCAACAAAAAACATAAATACACCTCAAACAAATTATTTTAGATTGGGAGTCCACTCATCTAATAAGCGTCACTACCTTGTGTTAAATACGGAGAGAAGCCAAACTGGCAACCAACATCCAACTCATACGCGAACTGCTTATTAGAGAGAGGTATCAGTCTTTCAAGTACGAGCATAAAAGCTCAAGGAGGCAACGATAATTCTCTCAATCTAATAAGACAATTATCTCCTGACAGATAGAAGATGTAAAGAATAGGTTTATAGGTTTTCCTAATAAATAACCTAAATACATTATACAAGGAGGGCTAAATACAGTCATAAAAAAACCGCGAAAGCTCGCGGCATCAATAGTTCCATGTAACCGGTACATTGGGGCCTGCCTTACCCCGCTTATGAAACGGATAGCGCATATTACTAAGTAAATTGGTTGCCTTTAAGCTTATTTCCTGTTCACAATCACTACATATGTTACTACTACCGTTGGCCATTTGCCCGCAAATGACACAGTCCTTTTCCAATTTAGACCCTCCCTTTATACCTTTTTTCTTTATTCTGCCACTTTAGCAAGTTATTCAAACATTTTTTACAAAATAAAGAGAATATAAAAAGGACAATTCTCTTGTGCCACAAAAGAACTGCCCTCATACCCAAGCTTTTTTACCTGCGAGCATATAACAGATAAGAGTAAACTACGGGCACAATTGTCACCACCATAATCGCGCCAAAAAATATGATGCCATTCCAGGGTGGTGCTAAAAAAGCAGCTCCCAAACCGGTAAAACCTGCGCCTACCCAAAGGGGGGCAGCCAAACGATGGGTTTTTCGCCAAACCTCATCATCAGCCAGAGTCCAAGGAGTTTTGATCCCCACAAAATAGGTAGACCGCACGCGCCGCAACTCATTCCCAATAATGATCAACAGGATTGAAACCGCACCTTGAACGAATAGGCCGACATTAAGCTGATACCCTAAGGCAACGGCTATTGCTACTGCATGGATGATCAGAAATATCACCGGCATACTTAAGCTCAAGACCCGATACGAAGAGGCAAACCTGGCATAATTTTGCTTCCTGGGATCAATATTGGGCAAAACAATCATGACCAGGTAAATTGCCGCAGCAACAACCGGACCGAGAAAGGCGCCCCAAAAACGAGATGTATAATCATCTACTTCCCCCTGTAAGTTCCAATGGCTGGGCACCTGTTCCGGCAGCTGAGGATATACTGCCAAGGATGCAAGAAAAGCAATAAAAATCAATACAATCAAAGGCCAATCCTGTTTCATGGTTTTTAGCCATGCACCCCGCTCATTCATCTTCACTTTGCTCATCCTCCCTAGCCGCATTAACATAGTTGAGCAACCAGGCCGCTACTTCTTGGAAAACGGTAGTCTCTAAGGAATAGTAAATATTCTGACCCCGCCGTTCGTCACTAACCAGCCCCGCTTGTTTTAAGATGGAAAGGTGATGGGAAATACTGGGCTTTGAGATATTGAAACGCTCAGCTATTTCACCTGCCGTCAGATCGCCACCACTAAGCAGACGTAGGATTTCCCGCCGATTTCGATCGGAAAGAGCCTTAAAAGTAAGATTTAGTGGTGTCATTACGGTCACCTCCTGCCCCAAGCAGTGCGGTATAATATAGTTAGATATTTAGATAAATATCTAACTATATTATACCGAAAAATCCGGCACAGATCAAGACTAAGGGAGTAATTTTTCTTGCTTTTATCCTATTCTTAGTCAATTAAAGGCCCGCCTTCTAGTCAACAAAGGAACTCCTTCAGTTGAAGAAGTTCCTTTTATTAACAAAATTTTGGTTATTGAATCCGATATTTGATAAAGGTTTTATATATAATCCATACATAACTAATAATTGCTATCAACCATACTAATGAAATGTAGCGCAAGAAAAATTCAGAAAAATAGACTCCCAACAGTATACCTAGAGCAACAAGACACGTCTTAAACCAAGCATAATCCCAGACATTATACTTTCTTGCTGCGCTTAAAACCCCTTCTATTAAGTTTTTCACGCCTATCCCTCCCTTCGGCGATAAGGCTTCTATAATTATTATACATCTTTATTCACTACTTGCTATGCAAAAGAACCCCCCAAACTTGAGGAGTCATCCTTTGCATAATGCAGCCAGATACCTTTCTCTAGCATTTTATCTTTGGCGTTATCCGGACTTAACCCCCTTTACCCCGCTTGGCGGCTTAAATCCGGATTCCCCTACAGCGTAAGCTTACTTGCTGAGCAAAAATCTCTACCATGCCTGTAATCCCTTCTCCAACCAAACGGAGCGCAACCTCATTTACAATACTGTCATCATCATAAATCTATTTACTGTCAACTTGAATATTATTGATAATTTTTTTCACGCCCATGGCCTTACCGGCACTCTCCGCAGCTGCTGCTCTCAAGGCGGCATTTTCCACCTGACCGGAAAGAGTAACATTACCCTTCTGTACTTTAAGCTTAATCATGCTTCCCTGCAGGCGCGGGTCACCATCCAACTCCTGCCGCACCTCCATATACACTTGCCGGTCATCCACAGCGCCGTCAGTAGATACAGTTAAATCATTTTCCAATTTCCTGACGCCCTCCACTGCCGAAACAACGCGTTCCGCGTGTTCCTTATCCGCCAAAGTATCTACAATACCATAGATATTTACCTCACCGTCTACAACTCTGGTATTAAGATCATACCCGGAGAAATCCTTTTCCTTTGCCAATGCCTCCTGCACTCGCCGCTCTAGAACTCGATCCTTTTCTTTCCCTGTCATGGTAAACCCCTCCTTGCCTCCAATGCAATTATATCTAGTATTTACCATCTATCCAGGGAAAATAACTGATGATAATAAGAGGAAAATGTTACCCTTTCCCTTTTTATTTGCAGGCATAAAGACGGCCATCGTCACTGCCGAAATATAAGGTGCCTTCAAAGGGCACAGGGGAAGATTCAACCGCATTGCCGGTTGCAAACTCCCACACCATGTTCCCCGTTTCCTTGGCAACGGCATAAACGTTTCCATCATTGCAACCTACGTAAATCATATCCCCGGTCAAGGCGGGAGATGAATAAATAGCCCTCTCCCGCCAGAAACGCCACTTGATCTCCCCTGTTTCCCTGTTCAGGGCATAGAGATTGCCATCATAGGAACCGAAATAAACCGTGTCAGCTTCAACCGCCGGTGAAGACCAAACCAAGGTTCCGGCAGTGGAAAATTTCCATACCTTTGCACCTGTATCCGCATCAACCCCATAAAAATTCCCATCCATGCTGCCAAAATAGACCATCCCTCCGTAGCAGGCGGGGGTGGAATAAACGCTATCCCTGGTCTTAAACTGCCAGATCTGGCCGCCTGATGCGGCGTCCAGGGCATAAACACTATTGTCATAGCTGCCAACATAAACAACGCCTGCTTGAACGCAAGGTGAAGAGCCAACCGGAGCACCGGTTTTGAACTCCCATACCATGTCACCGCTCTCCGCATTTAGAGCATAGATACTCCCGTTGTAACTGCCGCAGTAAAGCAGCCCGTCCACTACCACCGGCGAAGATTCGAATGCTACTTCGAATGCTAAGGTATTATTTGGAGGAGCATTAACACTATCCACGGCAAAGACCCACCGTTCTTGTCCCGTTATTATATCCAGTGCATATACCTTTCCCCCGTGGTTGCCGAAGTAGACAGTGTCACCTGCAATCCAAGGGGATGAGCGTACAGCATTGCCGGTATCGTAAGTCCAGATAATCTCACCGGTAGCCCTGTCCACTTTATAAAATTTCCCATTTACGCTGCCGAAGAATACTGCCTCTTCTGTTACAGCCGGTGTACTGTAAACAATCTCCCCCGTTTCCACATCCCAGAGAAGTTCACCCTTTTCGCCTCCAACCTGCTGAAAAACCCCGGTTCTCTCCCGGTTGGCTCTAAACAGCGCTGCCTGAACACCATTCCCTGTGCTCATTTGTCCTTTGGCTTCTTTATCTCTTTGGGAACTATCTCCCGGTTCCTCAAACTCCCCCAATTCTACCCCTGGTTCATCGCCTTCTGGGCTTGTATGGTTACGGTTGGAACAAGCCGTTACTGGCAGGAGGCAAATAATTACAATTAAAGCTGCCACCCTAAACACATCTGTACCCCTGATCCCCTCTTGCCCCACAATTATCTCCCTCCCTTGAGAGCCATTCTTTTACCTTGCCCTTAGATCTTCTGCGGGGAGGCCCTATTCCCTGCTCCCGCAGTTGGGGAGGAAGGGTGTATAATCACTCTTTCCCTTCCCCCTCCTGAAAGGGAAAGATGGAGAAAAAAGGAATTTTTCCAGTAAAACAGCTGGTTATTACGGCTGAAAGTTATTTTATACCGGATAACTATGTTTGACAGAAAAAACAGATTCGGTATAATAATTAACACCAAAGAATTAGCAGCATTTCGAAATGGATGCTAATAAAAAGACAAAATATATAGGAAACTTCTGATTAATCAATGATGCTTCACTAATCGGGAGTGATTTCTATATAAGTATTCCGCTTGCAAAACAAACGCTCCCGCTTGTGCCGGGAGTGTTTGTTGTTTCTATGGGCCTTCGCCTCTATGGAAACAATGGATACTCTCTTCTTCAATATAAATTAAATCACTTATATAAGGAGGAGATTCTATTGTCCAACGTAAAGATAGCCATTGCAGGTGTGGGAAACTGTGCCAGCGCTTTATTACAGGGGATCGAAATGTATAAAAACTCCCCGGAAAACATCACCGGGCTTATGCACTACGATCTCGGCGGCTATAAACCGGGCGATATTGATGTAGTTGCCGCCTTTGATGTGGATAAGCGCAAGGTAGGAAAAAAGCTTAAAGAGGCGGTATTCTCCAAACCTAACTGCACTACCGTCTTCTATGGTAAGCTGCCGGATTACCCGGTTCAGGTACATATGGGGCCTGTTTTGGACGGTGTATCGGAACACATGGCGGATTATAATCAGGATAAAAGCTTTGTGGTTGCCGAACAGGAGCCCTGCGATGTAGTTAAGGTTTTAAAGGAAAGCGGCGCAGAAATACTGATCAACTATCTGCCGGTAGGCTCTGAAAAGGCGGTAAAATTTTACGCCGAAGCCTGCCTGGAGGCCAATGTCGGGTTCATTAATGCCATGCCGGTTTTCATCGCTTCAGATGACGACTGGGCTAAGAGGTTCCGCGATAAAAACATTCCGCTGATCGGCGATGACGTAAAAAGCCAGTTAGGAGCCACCATCATTCACCGCACTTTAACCAAATTATTCGAAAACCGCGGCGTAATTCTCGAGCGTACCTACCAGTTGAATTTCGGGGGAAATACCGATTTTTTGAACATGCTCAACCGCAGCAGGCTAAAATCCAAGAAAAAATCAAAAACCCAGTCTGTGCAATCGGAGCTAAAAGTCGCTCTAGCCGATGATAATATTCACATCGGTCCCAGCGATTATATCCCGTGGTTGAATGATAATAAAATTTGCCATATACGCATGGAGGGAAAGGGTTTCGGCAATGTACCCCTAACTGTGGACGTCAAACTATCGGTAGAAGACGCTCCCAACAGCGGTGGCGTCATGATCGATGCCATCAGGTGCATGAAACTGGCTCTCGATCGCCAAACCGGCGGCGTCTTAAAGGCGATTTCCGCTTATTCCATGAAGTCGCCACCGGTTCAGTACACCGACACTGAAGCCCAGAAGATGGTGGAGGAATTTATCGCAGGCAGGAGAGAAAGCTAATGAGAGCTGTCTTTCTTGCCGCCGGTGAAGGAAAGAGAATCAGGCCTTATTTTAACAGGCCGAAGCCTCTTGTGCCTTTACTAGGCCTTTCCTTAATAGAACGGAATATACTGTCTTTACGGGAGTGCGGCATCAATGAATTTGTCATTATTACAGGTTGTTATGCAGGCGAAATACAAAACTACTTAAGCAACGGGGAAAGATTTGGAATAAAAATTAAATACCTGCATAATGGGGACTGGAAACTGGGCAACGGCGTAAGCGCATATACCTTTCACAGGGATTACCGCCAAGATGAAAAATTTATTTTAATGATGTCGGATCATTTATTTGCTGTTGATTTTCTAAAGGCCTTTATCGCCCGGGCACAAAATATCGGGCAAGATGAAATTTTACTCGCTGCAGACAGGCAGCTGGAAAAAGTAAATGCCCTGGACGAATGCACCAAAGTAAAGGCGGAGCAAAATAATGCCCTGAAACTGGGCAAAGAACTCGAAGATTTTAACGCTGTGGATTGCGGTCTTTTCATCGCTACAGGAGCGCTCCTGAATGCTTTGTCCAAAGCCATCTCCCAGGGGCGCTACACCCTTACCGATGGAGTAAACATCTTGGCCGGGCTGCGCAAGGTAAAATTGCATTTTGTAGCAGGCCGGTGGGTTGATGTAGACGATCAAGCCAGCTATCATTATGCGGAAAAAATTCTCCTGCAGTCTCTGGTGCCTGCCAAGGACGGTTTTATTTCCCGGATCCTGAACCGCCGGTTTTCCCTCATCATTACAAAATTCCTGGCCCCAACAAGGATCACACCCAACCGGATTACTCTCTTTTCTTTTTTGCTCGCTGTGACCGCAGCTTTTTGCTTTGCCGCAGGGAGCCCCCTTTACGGGGGGCTATTGGCCCAGCTCAGTTCAATAATCGATGGGGTTGATGGGGAGATCGCCCGTTTAAAGTTCCAAAAGAGCAACTACGGGGGCCTCTTCGACTCCATACTTGACCGCTATGCAGATTATTTCATTGTCATTGGAATGGCATACGCATGGTATTCTACTACAAACAACGCCGCGGCATTGCTTGCTTCCGCAGCCGCCCTGACGGGAATGCCCATGTCCATGCTTGTTAAGGAAAAATACCATTCCCTTACCGGAAAACCCTTTCTGCCGGAACTGCACGACGGTGTATTTCGCTACTTCCCGGCCAACCGTGACGGCAGGCTGTTTATTGTTATGCTCGGCGGCATCTTTAACCTGCTCCCGGTAACCCTGATTATGCTTGCGGTTGTTACTCATTTGCAAACCTTCTTTCGCCTTTACAAGGCCCACAAGCTCATTTAACCCGGCGATAACCTTCAAAGGGCTCTTCTTCCCGGTACCATGGCTCCTTGACAGCATAACCTGCCCGGAACCATTACCCTGGCCATCCCCTCATGTTAACGGGACAGCCCGCCTGCGGCTGTAGACATGATTGACAAGGTTATACTCTTCCAGCAACGCATATGCTTCATCGAAATAGCCGCCCAGTTGTTCAAGGGAATGGGCATCGGAGCCAATGGTAAAAATCTGCACCCCTGATTTAGCGGCCAAGGCTAATATTTCCCTGGAGGGGTGAAATTCTTTTAATCCCCTGCGTAAGCTGGAAGAGTTAATTTCCAATCCCATCTTCCTGCGCGCCATTTCCATAAAGATCGGTTCTATTGCACCGCGATGGATGGTTAGGATTTCAGGACCAAATTGGTTAATGCCATAGCGCCGGTAAAAATCAATATGAGCTATCGCGTCAAAAAGCCCCGATGCAACCAATTCCCCCAGTATGGAAAAGTAGTCTGTCCGGACCTGGGACAAGCTTCTGGACTGGAAATATAGTGGGCTTTCCTGCATGGAGGAAATAGCAATGTGGTTAATGCAATGGATTGCCCCCAGGACGAAATCAAAGGGGTAATTGTTTATTATTTTTTCCATATCCTTTTCTGCTTCCCTGCAGTATCCGATTTCGATGCCGGCCTTAACCTTAAGGCCGTCTGCCCTGAATTCTTCCTGGGCTTGTGCAATTTCGGCAAAATAATTATCCAACCATGCATAGTTATGTACCGGGATCTTTTCCCCATTTAAAACAGCATAATTATCAATATCCTGGCGCACAGGATCCAGCTCCAGATGGGTGGTAAAGCAAATATCCACAAGCCCCAATTCGACAGCCCTGTAGCAATACTCTTTTATGCTCACCGGAGAAGCGTCTAGAGAATAATTGGGATGGATATGATAATCGGTTCTTGCAGCTTTCATCGCCATAGATCTTACCCCTTTCCAATTAATAACCAATTTTATATATTATTTTGGAAGCAATTACCCCTGACTTTATTTCAATACCAGAACCTTACTTTCCTTCTCATTGGAGCTTGGTGAGTTAAACATAGAATGCCTAAAACGGGAAGGATATTCTACCCTGATGCCAGCACGTCAAGCAAAAATAAATGTTAGCACATAATGTTATTATATATTGAATATTGCCCACTTTCTGTGATAGGATCGATATATAATCCGCTCCGTTTATCCGGAGCCCCATTAATAACTAAATATAATAATATTTTAAGGAGGTAGTTCAGGTATGCGAAAGGCCTTCAGAAGTCTGCTTGCCACAGGTAAACCCGTATTAGGTATGTTTATGCGTACTCCCTGCGAGGTGCTTGTTGAAGTAATCGGTATGACCGGTTACGACTACATTATCCTGGACGATGAACATGGACAGATGACCGATGCGCAAAAAGTAAGCCTTATGCGTACTGCGGACAGCATGGGCCTCGCCACTCTGGTAAGAGTGCCGGGTATAGATGAAATATGCATCCAAAAATCTTTTGACATGGGTGCGTCGGGCATTACCATACCGGGTGTTTCCACAGTAGAAGATGCCCAAAAAGCAGTAGCTTTCTCCCGTTATGCTCCTCTGGGCAAAAGAGGCGCTTGCCCTTTACCGAGAAGCAATTATTATGGCCTTGCACTGCCCAATAAGGAATACTACGAAAAGGCAAACAAAGAAAACTTTGTGGTGCTTTGTATCGAAGGACCGGATGGCGTTGCCAATATCGAAAAAATAGCGCAGGTGGAGGGGTTTGACGCTTTGTTCGTCGGACCGGTTGACCTTTCCGTTGCGCTCGGCATCCCGGGAGACCTTACTAATCCTCTGGTAAAAGAAGGTTTGAAGAAAGTAGCGGAGATCGCGAGGAAATACAACAAATACCTCGGTGTTTATGCCTTCTCCTATGAAAACGCGCTGCAATGGAAAAAAGGCGACGGAGACTTCTATATCTGGGGCCAGATTGAACCGGAACTATATAAAATATTTAAAAAATACAACGACGAAATCAAAGAAAGGCTCAGATAAAAGCAACATATGGAAAAATCCCCCCCTGCCGGGGAGGTTTCAGAACATTGACAAAAACGACCTTCAAGCAATAGCTTGCGGGTCGTTTTCTATTTCTCCCTGGCCTTAACCGCCGCTGACTCAAATCCTATCCGCTTGTTTTCCGTCGATTTCCCTTCGTAACTAACCATGCAAACCAGCTTTCTGCCATTGTCTTGCTTCATTTCCCTTTTCTTCCTTTCTCGCAATCCCTTTTTCATCAGGGCATGGCTTGTAACCGCGGGCCCCTCCAGCCCAGAAATGGCGCAGTTTAAAAACGGGTTTTCGAAGGAGGCGATAAATTCAACAAATTCACACCCTCAATCTTCTTTCATAGCTATGCCGCAAATTGCTCTAAACCCACTCCCCGCCCGGCTTGAAGACGATTTTCTTCTGTTTTTCGAATCAAACCCTCCTTTTGAGGCATTTTCCCGTCAATCGAAAACCTAATTTGTAAAATAATATTTTCATTATTAGCAATTCTCTATTATTTCCGACTTCCCTGCCCTCCATGAAAATTTTAGCAACTGCCTCCCCAATTGTCCCCACAAACTAATACTTTGCCTTAGCGGAAAATAAAAAATCCCCGCAAACACTTGCGGGGACTGTCTATTGCACTGGAGCCGGTGATGGGATTTGAACCCGCGACCTACGCATTACGAATGCGTTGCTCTACCGCTGAGCTACACCGGCTAATTGCTTCTCTACCTATGCTATTATAAAGCGCTGGGAGAGGCAAGTCAAGATCTTAGGCCGACTATGGCAGGTATTACCTCTGCATGTTGCCCAATTCATAGATAACCTGCGCTGTTGTATGAATACCGTTATAGAAGCATTCCAGTTTCATGTTTTCATTGGGTGCATGATTTGATTCGTCGGCATTGGCATAGGGTACGCCCACAGAGGGCAATCCCAACAGCTTCGTCCACAGGTAATCAGGCAGGCTGGCACCTAAGGAAGGCAAGACAACCGGCTCTTTGCCGGAGGCTTTCCGTACCGCATCCACAACAACTTTGCCTACGGGAATATCAGCAGGAGTCCGGGATGGCGGCATATTCCCCATATGGGTGACTTTCACCTGCGGGTTATGTTTTGCAACATGGGCTTGTATTTTGGCGAAAATGTCCATGGGGTCCTGATCATTGACCAGCCGCATATCTAATTTAGCCACTGCGCGACCGGGAATGATTGTTTTTACGCCGGAACCGGTATAGCCGCTAACCAGCCCGTTAATGGTTAAAGTAGGCTGCAGGCAGTTGCGGAGATAAAATTCTTTCTTCTCCAGGTCAATTTTTTCGACGCCAAAAACCTTCGCCAAAGCCTCCGGATCATAGGGGAGTTTTTCCAGCAATTGCAATTCAAATTCGCTGGGTTCCAACACATCGTCATAAAACCCGTCAATAGTAACATTGCCCTGGGCATCTATCATTGTAGCCAACAGTTTTACCAGTTCCCACGCCGCATTTTTGATCACGCCGCCTTTATTGCCGGAGTGATTGTCTTGGCTGGAGGTTTCAATCTCCAGTTCTATGGCCAGCATTCCCCGCACGCCAAAAAACACCACCGGTGTTCCATCGCTTTGCAGCGGGCCATCAGAGGTATAGACCAGGTCAGCTGCTAGCAAATCCCGCTGTGCTTCAATAAACTGGGGAATATGGATACTGCCGCTTTCCTCTTCTCCTTCGATGACAAACTTGACATTAATGGGTAAAGAACCGTTTACCGCTAAATAAGAACGCACAGCCAATAAATGGGCGAGCAATTGCCCCTTATTATCCGCCGCACCGCGGCCGTAAAGGCGGCCATCCCGGATGGTGGGCTCAAAGGGCGGGCTCTTCCATGCCTCTAAGGGTTCCGGCGGCTGCACGTCATAATGGCCGTAAAAAAGTACTGTAGGTGCTGCAGGGTTGGTAATAAGCTCGCCATACAAAATCGGTTGCCCCGGGGTTTCAAAAACTTGCGTTGTTAAGCCGCAATCCTCCATCAATGCTTTTACCATTTGGGCGCACTCACGGACGCCGATATTCTGGGCACTGACACTGGGCTGAGCCACAAGCTTTTTCCAAGTATTAAGATCTTGTTCCTGCATGGATTCAATATGCTTATGTACATTATTGATTACCACCTACATCCCCCCTAATATATTTTAAGATATACTTTCCAGCTACTATCCTTTTAATGTGCAATTGGCCAGCTGGAAGGCGGTAATGAAACCATTTATGTATAATTCTCTCCAAAAAGGAAAAGTTCCTTCCCGCAGAAAGGAACTTAACATTACTTTTACCTTTACATCTCTTTCAGGATGGTGATAAAATATTCAGCCTCCCGGGCTACATGCGCGGCCAGCTCTTCCGGTATCAAACCCAACAGCCGACAAGCTGCGATTAATTCTCTGCTCTGCACTTTAAAGTCTCTCAGGCTACTGGTTTTCTCGATCACCAGTTCTGTAAAGCGATCAACAGTAAAAAACTCTGCCGGCCGGGCTTGAGTCATTGACCGCAATTCCCATGCTTGTAAGAAAAGCTGATCAAATTCGGCAGAAAATTTAGCAGCAGTGTTTAATAATTCCCGCTCTGACGGGTCTAGTAAGTGATGAATAAATTTAGCATGATCACCCATTATTTTCAGCCAAAATACTTCCTTCTCCAATATGGCAGCAAACCTTCCAGCGGAAGCAAGCGGGCGGCGGTCGATAAGCTGCAGAAACTCTACGGCTTCCCGGGCAATGTGATCCAAAAGCAGGGGTAAATTACTGCCACTTAAGATCTCACATTGAATCGCCATTGCCAACAGCCGCCTTTTAAAGCCTAAAAGGGCCAGAGTGGCTTCCCGTACTTCCATTACAAGATTGCGGTGTATGGGCCCTGCCTGCGCTGCCTGTCTTAACCGCGTGAATAAATCGACAAACCGCTGCGCCTCTGCTATTAAGTCAGGCCGATTATTGGGTATGCCCATACGTATAAATAGGGTATGCTCCTGCATTATTCCTATCCAAAAGCGGAAATCCCGCGAAAATGTACCTCCTGGGTCTGTCACAATTTTTCACCCCTTATGGTTACGCCTGATTGTATTGCATTTTATGCGAAATGGATATGAATGTTTAATGTTTAGGCAAAAGGGGTATTTTAGATAACCAAAAAGAAAAAGGCGCACTGAGCGCCTAAATTAACCTTATGCCCTGATTTCCTGCCTCATGAAATTTATATAAGCGACGGCGAAACAGAGGCACACCACTGCCAGTAAGCCAACCACATGGGGCCAAATTAGCAATAAGCTTTGGCCGAAGGAAACCGGGCCTTTGATTGCTCCAATGATCTGTTCAATCATAACCGGGCCCAATGTCCGCACCGAAGGGTTTAATAGGATCGTCACCGCCTCATCATAGAGCGTGGTGGGAGAGAGCCTGCTCAAGTTCTGCTGCAACCTGGTTTGGGCAATTGCCGTATCTATGTCCGCTGTATCGGTCAAGGGATAAATCCCTTCTGCCACCAAGTTTGCCAAAAGGCCGGCAAAAATGGCCAAGAATAACCAGGTTGCTATCCCCGCCAGGGCTGAGGTGGAAGTCTGCCTGAAAAGAACGGAGAATAGCATTGATAAAGCAAGCCAAAAGGAAATATAAACTACACTTAGGGTTAAGTAAGCTAAAATCCGCAGTAATTCTTCCACTGTGGGGGGGATTCCGATCATAATTAACCCTAACCCGCCTACCAACAGTCCAAGACTATAAATAACAATGGCAATTACTGTTACTCCGGCCAAAAATTTGCCGTTAATCAAGGCATCACGATAAATAGGCTGGGACAAGACGCGGCTTAAAGTGCCCCGGTCCCGTTCCCCATTGATGGCATCAAAGCCTAAGATCAACCCGACCAGGGGCCCCAAAAAAGCGATAAAGGAAATAAAAGAAAAGGGGAGTGACGCTCCAGAGGTAGTAAAGAGCCTTAAAAACACAAACTCCAGCGGATCTCCTCCCACTGTGCTTCTAATGGTAGCTGCAGCTGTATACAGGGCTGCAAGACAGGTAAATACCACCAAAAGGGCAAGAATTAAAAATCTCTTGCCATTGAGATAGTCAGCCAGTTCCTTGCGTAAAACTACGGATACGCCGGTATTTGCTTGGGAGACACTTTTAACAGCCTCCAAAACCTTTTGCCAATCTATTTTATTAGCCATTTTACCGTGCCTCCTCCCCTTGGAAGTACTGGCGATAAATACTATCCAGGGACATCCCCCGCAGGTTAAGATGCAATAGCGTGATCTTGTTTTCCTGTAAGACCCGGACAAGCGCCCCGCGAATATCAGTATGACAATGGAGGATAAGGAAATCCCCTTCTTTACTGACGGAATCTACGCCGGCAATATTCGCACACAGTTCATGCAGCCTTTCGCCGCCGGGTTCCGCCTGAATTTCTATTTCCCATGGGCTGCCTTGTAAAAGCTGCCTGCCCAATTCTTCGATGGTGCCCACTGCGATTAATTTACCCTTGACAAATATCCCCACCTGATCACATATCTCTTGGATTTGATGGAGCAAATGGGAGGAAATTAATATGGTTTTCCCGTCTTCTTTGGCCAGGCTTTTGATAATTCCCAACAGCTCCTGCACACCTTCGGGATCAATTGCCAAGGTAGGTTCGTCCATAATTATTAACTGCGGGTCCTTAACCAACACGTCGGCTACCCCTAACCTTTGCTTCATGCCCCGGGAATATTCACCGACCAATTTGTCGGCAGTAGTACTGAGGCCAACCCTTTCCAATACTGAGTTGATCCTTTTTTCAGCCTCATCCCCCTGCAAACCGTTCAAATAAGCGGTATAGCGCAGGTTTTCCCTGCCGGTTAAATCCTGATAAAAACCCACGTTATCCGGCAGATATCCGGTTAAGGATTTTACTACCAGCGGATTCCTGGTAGCATCATACCCTGCCACCATTGCCTTACCTGCCGACGGTTCCGTTAACCCCAGCAGCATCAGTATGGTTGTGGTTTTCCCGGCACCATTTGGCCCCAGGAGCCCAAACACCGTGCCTTTTTCCACCTTTAGATTTAAGGAATCAACAGCGACAAATTCTCCATACTTTTTCGTAAGGTTAATGGTTTCAACTAACACCTGCTGTTGTGCAGCCATCTTTATCGCCTCCCGTATTTACGGAACACCTGATAAAGAGCGGCAACAACTCCAATTATAATAATGACACCCACAAGCCCCCAGAGGGTAGAAGTTTTAACCGTCACCCTTAAATCGGCGCTGCTTTTTGCTTCACTGGTAGTTGCGCTTAACGAAACTATATAGTCCCCTGATATGGCTTTAGCATCGGCAGTGATGATTGCAGTGATTTGCCTGCTTTCGCCCGGCTGTAATGTTTCCACAGTATCCGGTTCAAAGGTTACTGCCCAGTTCTTTGGTTGACTTGAACTAAAATTAATATTATTTAGCACTGCACTGCCATTGTTTATTACCTCTAAATTTATCTTGGTTTCGCGGCCGGCAATAACGTCAGCATTTAAACGACCGGAGCTGGTGCTTAACTCCAAATTATAAGTTCCACTGATGATGACCTTTAATGTTTCTGTGACTCTGCTGGTGGGACTGATTGCCTCCACCGGAATCGTGTATTCTCCTTCCTTGGCAGTTATGGGCGGCTTCACTTTTACATCAATATTTTTGGTCTCGCCCGGTTTAACACTAATACTGGCAACCTGCTGGGTTTCACCGGAGGGGGTAAAGGAGGCTTGCCAACCTGGTTCCAGCTGCGCTCCTAGGCTATAAAGCTGCTCAGAGCCGCCATTATTAGTTAAGCTCAACCGGAAATTAAAAGTGGCGTCATTGGGCCCTTTTAGTTCAACATATCTGGCTGCCAGGGCATCATCTCCCTGCCTGCCTTCGGAAACATTAATATATAGGTTCAATTGGCTTTTCTGGCCCCTGCTGCTTGTGCCGGTAATTGTAATAGGGTAATTACCCACTTCTACATTTTCCGGTAAACTTATTTTCAGATCAACGGTTTCACTATCCTGTCCCTCTACCAATACCTGCTGAATATTTCGTTCCTTGCCCCTTAAAGCCACATACCATCCTTCCGGCTGGGAACTAATTGCTAAATTCACCAATTCACTTTGACTGCTGCTGTTCTTAATCCTAATTGGGAAGGTTACACTTTCGCCTGCTGTGGCACTGACACTGGGATATTGGGTCAATAGTTCAGTTTGTGCCGCAGATGTTTCCGGGAAAAGCATAAATATTAATAAAAAACAACTTAATAATAGCAACACATTGCGCCCAAGCTTCAAGCTGCTTTTTGCCATCGAACCAGACCCCCTTGATTATAATAGTTATTAGCACTCTTTCCATTAGAGTGCTAATAACTATTATAATAAATAATTTGCTTTTTTCAATTTACAAAAAACAAAATGCGTCGCTGAAAGATAAAGGGTGCAAGAGAAAAATAAGCGAAAACGGTAGATAATCAAATATATGGCTTTATTTTCAAGTGGGCTAAATTTGAATCTGCCCTCCGACAACTTAAAGCATTACCCTGCTACCCCTTTTGTCGCCAATACCTCCCGCGCCGGTGTGCGATCACCATTACAGCTAATGCGGCGGGGACCGCTGAGAAAGCTGACTGCAAAACCCAGCCTTTGATACAACTTTACAATTCGCTCGGTAGCTTGATTGGATATGACCACCGGCCCAGAATGCTTAGCCAGCCATTCTGCCAACCGGACTTGGTCATCCCAGGTGAAATCCTCCTTGGCATATTGGGTAAACTCCACATCATAGGGGGGATCAGCATAAATAAAATCAGTCGGTTCAAGATGCAAAGCCTGAAAGTCAACGGCAGTAAACTGCCACTTTGCCAATACAGGGCGATAAAAGGTAAAATCATTTATATATTTGATCCGCTTGTACCGGCCAAAGGGAACATTAAACTCCCCCTTTTTGTTAAACCTACATAGTCCATTGTACCCGGTACGGTTTAGGTAATAAAACAGTGCCGCTGCTTCTATTGTATCCGCCTTACCGTTTAAGATGAGCCGGTTAAACCTTTTCCGATGGGCATAGAAAAGCTCCGCATCATTTTCCATAGTAATGTTGATAAAAAGCCCCCTTTGCAGCCAACGGTAAAAATTAATGGCATGGGGGTTAATATCATTAAGCAGGGCACTGCCCGGCAATAAACCTAAGGCAATGGCCAACCCGCCACAAAAGGGTTCGACCAAGCGCCTCTGACAATGATTTTTCCACAACAGCTGCAAATGGGGAATAAGCCATCTTTTGCCCCCCGCCCATTTCAATGGCGGGCTATATTGCCTGCGGGTTCCATTGCCTTTTGTATTTTGCTCTGACAATGACTGCATGATAACAACTCCTTGCAACAAGTCCTTTTAATTCTTTGACAAGCGAGCGAGATTTCCTTTCTCTTTATCATGCTAAGGAATTGCCGGGGCACAATTATTTTTGCCAATTATACTCTATCCGCTTGGCTACCTCCGCAGCCATAGACTCCCCAAATAACATGCTCACCAGGTATAAACCCAAGTCTATCCCCGATGATACTCCGGCACCGGTAATAATCTTACCGTCATGTACGACCTTCTTTGCCTTGACTGAAATCCCCATCCCGGTTAGTTCAGCAAAAGCAGTATGATATGTGGTAGCGCTTTTCCCTGCCAATAAACCGGTGGCGCCAAGTATTAACGCTCCTGTGCATACGGAGGATAGATATCTCAATTGCTGATACCGCTCTTTAATAAAGTTTAAAATCGTTTCATTATGCATTGCCTCTTTCCGCCCTTGGCCGCCAGGAACTACCAATACCTCTAAATCCGGGCACTCAGCAACATGATAATCAGCAAAAAAGCGCAGCCCATTATACCCTTGGATAATTTTATCGCCGGCAGATACCAACCAAACATTGGTGCTGTCAGGCTTGATTTTATTCACATATGACAGCACTTCAAAGGGCCCAATAAAATCTAACTCTTCCACCTGCGGAAAAACTAAAATGCCAATGTTAATCATCATTCCCGCCCCCTTTAAGATTTTAAACTTCCCTAATCACCAACCTTAGACCCCGCTTACACACCCAAGAAATTCGGCTTCCCCGGTCCTTTCATTTTCCTTCCTTAGAACACAGCATACTCCTATCCCAAATCATATCGAACCTCAGTAAGCATTTGTCCCCATAGATCATGGGATTTAGCTTCTGTAGGTTTAAAGCCGGCAGCTTCATAAAGATGACAGGCAGCATGGAGATCCTCTACTGTCCATAAAAATACCTTTTCGTAATTATGTTGCCTACAAAAATCCAAGGCCTTGTTTAAGAGAATTTTGCCTAACCCCAGGCCTCTAAAATCCGGCAGGATCAGAAACCATCTAAGCTGCGCCACCTTATCGGAACGGCGAATGATGGCAATGGTGCCCACCAACTGGTCATCCTTTTCCGCCAGCCACAAAGCGCTGCCAGTAAAGTCGTCCAACAGGGCGTATTCTGCTAATGATTGGGCTACATAACCGGCAAACTTTAGCCCATACCCGTATTCGCGACTGTAAAGCAGCCCATGTTGATAAAGGATCTTACCCAAATCTTCTGGTTCCACTCTCTGCCTAAACTTTATTTCGGCAATTTTACCAGGCATCTCCCTTGCATCTCCCTTCCCTGAACAACTCTCCCCGTTATTAGCCTTATTCTTCTTTTTTTAGTGCATAGCTTACTGCAGCCTTCGCATGGATTTCAGTGGTGTCAAAAACCGGTATGGAAACATGTTCTTGCTTGATTAATAAGGGGATTTCCGTACAGCCCAAAATTACCCCTTCTGCGCCTGCAGCAGCTAATTTAGTGATTATTTCCCTGTACTTATCCCTGCTTTGTTTTTTTATCATCCCTAATACAAGTTCGTTATAAATAATAGTGTGTATTACTTCCCTATCTTTAGCTTCGGGGACAATAACATCAAGCGCATATTTTTGTTTTAAGATATCTTGATAAAACCCACTCTGCATCGTAAAATTGGTCCCTAACAATGCTACTTTGCGTAGACCCTGCTTTTTAATCTCTGCCCCTGTTACAGCAGCAATATGGAGCACAGGAAGCCCTGTTTTTGATTCAATGTCCGCTGCCATTAGATGCATTGTATTGGTACAAATCACTATGAAATCCGCTCCCGCATTTTTGAGGGCAGTAGCTTGCAAGACCATTTCCCTAGTAAGCTGTTCCCAATCCCCTTTATGCTGAAGTTCCTCAAT
This sequence comes from bacterium, assembly GCA_050951765.1. Classification (GTDB taxonomy): domain Bacteria; phylum Bacillota; class DTU030; order DTU030; family JBMNJR01; genus JBMNJR01. The sequence goes on from JBMNJR010000006.1 coordinate 65,082, forward strand.
CTCCTGAAAATCGAAGGAATACATTAAACATTTAGCTGAATGTGAACCCCCTAATCTCCTCTTTGTTTCTTCATTGATAATGCGATAATATTCTATAGAAGACTCCCAACTCATTCCCCCTAATAAACCTATGGTTTTCATCTTCAACTTCCCCCCTATCTCTTTAGTCTTAACAACCAGACTCTCATTTTGATAAATAACTATATATTACTGCTTTAAATCTATATTCCCTTCCAATAATTTGGTATATTTATATTAGTAAGAATTTCACCCACTGGGATGCATTTTCTCCTTTCCCTTAATTGCGACCTAAGCAACACATAAAAAAGGGGGAGAGCTAGATGTCGGGCAGCATTAACAAGATATTGGATTCCCATGAACAGCCTCTACTCATTACTGCCCCGCCTAAAGCCAGTTTTAATAAACACAATATCCCGGATCAGAAAAACTTTATTGCCATTGACCTGGAAACTACAGGTCTTAGCCCCCAATACAACGAAATCATTGAAATAGGGGCAATAAAATACATAAACGCCACCCCGGTTGCGAAATTTAACCGGCTGGTTAAACCGCAAAAATACATACCCAGCAGGATAACCAAACTGACCGGCATCTCAAATAAAATGGTGGCAAATGCGCCGCCCATTGAAGTAGTGCTTCCCCAGTTCTTACAGTTTATCGAAAGATATCACCTTGTGATCCATAATGCCCCCTTTGATATGGGTTTCCTACTGGCTAACACAAGGGCAAAAATCACCAACCCTGTTATAGATACAGTGCAAGCTTGCCGGAGATATTTTAATTTCCCCGATAACAAACTAAAAACCGTTTGTAGTGAACTCAAAATAATTAACAAAACCCACCATCGGGCATTAAACGACTGCTATGCAGTGGGGCAAGTGTATTTGGCATGCAACAGAATATTTGAAATGGAAAAACGAACAAGCTTGGCAGAGCGCCGGTAAAATAATAGCCGGGAAGTGGGAGTAGACGCCCATGTGGAACAATGAGGCTAATTGGAATGGTACAAATTACAGGCTTCCTCTACCTGTAATAAATATCAACACTCAATTAACCCAATATAAAAATAATCGCAACGGCAAGGGTATTAGGCCCTTGTCGTTGCGATTTTACAACAGTTTGCGATTATCCGCCATAAGCAGTACTACCCTGAGGTGCTGTAATATTAATGCCCTACAGCCCCTCTAACCCAATATATAAGTTGCCAATAAGGATTGCAGCTCATATATGTTTAAACTTTTATTGAATTTCTTTTCTATGGGCACCGATAACCCTGATAACCAGATTTTTAATTCTGCATCTAAATCGAAATGGCCCGCTGTTTCAATACTAAAATGGGTGATGTTTTTATAAGGAATCGAATGGTACTCAATCTTTCTCCCTGTTACTCCCTGCTTATCCACCAGAATAAGTCTCTTATTAGTAAAGATAAACATATCCCTGATTAACTTGTATGCTTTCTCTACATTTTCACCCTTGGCTAAAACATGGGCATATTCCTCATGTATTTGCTGCGCATTACACTCCGATGCATTCCCCATTAAACCGTCCAACAAACCCATGCCTACACCTCCTTTTTTTGTTCTTTACTTCGCCATGGACAGGTAATACCCTTTATGCAAAGCCGCCATTCCCAGACAATTGCAGTACATGCCCACATTTAATTAGTTTACAGGTTCCAGCACCTGGGGTATATCATTATGGGGTGAGTTGATCAATGTTGAAATTTCATAGCTATCTAGCAACTGAGCCGGATAGGGCTGCAAGAGTGATTTAAGTGTTCCGACATCAGTGTTAGAAGCAAGCCAGATTTTTTCTCTTTCCTTGGGCAAAATCACAGGCATGCGATTATGGATCGGTGCCATAAATTTATTGGCTGTTGTGGTGATAATGGCACAGGTATTAATCACCTCCCCTGCCGGTGATCTCCATCTATCCCACAACCCTGCAAAAACAAACAATTCCCCACCATTAATGATAATTCTATAAGGCCTTTTTCTATTTCCTTCCTTTTTCCATTCATAAAAACCATCGGCAGGAATTAGGCATCTTTGTCTCTGCAAACAATGTTTAAAGCTAGGTTTAGTATCCAATGTCTCTGCCCGCGCGTTGATAATACCCTTTGCTTTAGCCTTGTCTTTAGTCCAAAAAGGCACTAATCCCCACTTTAATTCAACTAATTTATACCCCCCTTGATTAACAATCGCCAGGATTTGTTGCGAAGGCGCAATATTATAGCGAGGCTTTATATCATCCCCTGGATCAATGTTAAACCGGGCTTTAAGGTCTGCCACACTAGACAGTGCAAAGCGCCCACACATTTTTCCTCACCTCTGCATTATAAAAATAAAGTAACGCCCACTAATAAGATACCCCAAGGACTGCATCTGCGCTAGAGCTTTGATCTCATTACACTATTAAATTTTACCTGCTCAATGACTACATTTCCTCTGCCGTGGCAGGATTGTAACTACTGAGAGCGAATAATAGAGATGATTAGGAAACTTAAGATGCCATACCAAGCAGAAAAAGCCATGGATATTTTGCAGAAATTCCATAGCGTTTTAAGTTGAGAAGGGACAAGCTAAAGGGATTAATAATCAATAATTAAGAAAAGAGTGATCTAATATGAACAACGAAGAAAAAATTTTTTCCCTATTGGAGAAAATGTACATTGACTTTACACAACGTTTTGAATCTCTTGAGACAGATATATCCGGCGTAAAAACAGATGTGTCTGAACTTAAATCAGATGTGGCCACACTAAAATCTGATGTGTCGGGGCTGAAATCTGACGTGTCTACACTTAAATCAGACGTGTCTACACTTAAATCAGATGTATCTACACTGAAAACAGATGTATCTATACTGAAAACAGATGTATCTACACTGAAAACAGATGTATCTACACTGAAAACAGATGTAGCTACACTGAAAACAGATGTAGCCACGCTAAAATCTGATGTGTCTACATTAAAATCAGATGTATCTATATTAAAATCAGATGTATCTATATTAAAATCAGATATGTCCAATGTAAAAACCAGATTATCCACTGTTGAAGAAACAGTTGCGCGGATCGAAAATAACCATGGCGAAAAATTAAGAGTTCTATTTGACGGCTATAAACTAAACTCTGAAAAACTTGACCGGATCGAACAAGAAGTGGCAAAACACGAAGAAGTTATATTGAGAAAGATTAGATAATGGCTTGCAAGCATCGTACTAAATTCTTTTTACAAAAAGTAACGTGCTTTAGATATAAATAGCATATATGGCATCAATCCGAAATCAAGACTGCGAGTTACAATAAAACGACAAGGATCCCCTTGTCGTTCTTGTGTTTCTTATTGGAGCGGAAAACGGGATTCGAACCCGCGACCCTCGGCTTGGGAAGCCGATGCTCTACCACTGAGCTACTTCCGCCCGGTTCAAATATTATGCTTTTCTGCCCATATTATACCCTGAAGTTAAGAATTCGTCAAGCAAACCCATCCGGCAGGAAACCTTTGTCAGCCTGCAGAGAGAACATAAAACGACCGGTGGAGGCAACGGAAAAATTTTACCTATTGATTGCCAGACAGCCAATATTACAGTGAGGTAAGAAAAAGCCCTAAAACTACGCCTAAACCGATGCCGACAATTACCCCATGACTATTGCTGGCCTGGTAAGCGTCAGGAATCAGTTCATCGCAGACAACGTACAACATTGCCCCGGCAGCAAAACTGAGGGAAAAAGCCAAAAAAGCGGGGGAAATCCTTCCCAATAAAGCTCCAAGCCCGGCTCCTATCCCCGTGGGGATACCGACCAACAGGGAAACTTCTAATCCGTGCAAATTATGCCCCACTGCCCACATGGGCATTGCCACAACTAATCCTTCCGGAACATTGTGGAGAGCCAGCACTAAAGCCAAAGCGAAACCGGTCTGAACAGAAGCGGCATAACCGGATCCGATCGCCATTCCCTCCGGCAAATTATGCAGGGCAATGCCAATTGTCAACATTAATCCTTTTTTTAGCAAGTCCCCTTCTTTTTCACTCAGCTTACCTGTTATCGCGTGCTTGTGCGGCAAAGCGCTATCTAAAAAAAAGAATAAACCCAAACCGAAAACCAAACCAATAACACTTACTAAGAGACCGGAAGTATGCAAGGACTGTTGCAATAATTCTAAAAAGACAACCACCATCATTACGCCGGCAGCAAAACCAAGAATACCGCTAAAAACAGCAGGCCGCGGCTGCGGTATCACATATGCAAGGAGACCGCCGGTACCGGTGCCGATTACGCCTGCCAGCAATCCATATAAAGCTATCTGCCACAACTGTGGATTGTCCATAATAGTCCCTCCATAGGATAGTTTTCTTCTTTTCCGCTTGCTATTATTCCCCCCAAGATATGAACAGCTTCCCTCATTTATTTTGAAAAAATAAAAACACCAGACGCAAAAAGTGTCTGGTGCTTATTAATAAACCTGGTGCCGTGGGGCGGAATCGAACCACCGACACGAGGATTTTCAGTCCTCTGCTCTACCGACTGAGCTACCGCGGCTTATATCTGAAACAGCAACCTGCGCTCAGGTTGCTGTACTTGCTAAAAAATGGCGGAGCTGACGGGACTTGAACCCGCGATCTCCGGCTTGACAGGCCGGCATGTTCACCACTACACTACAGCTCCATAAAAAAATGGTGGGCGAAACAGGACTTGAACCTGTGACCCCCTGCTTGTAAGGCAGGTGCTCTCCCAACTGAGCTATTCGCCCTTGGTGACCCTAGGGGGATTTGAACCCCCGTTACCGCCTTGAAAGGGCGGTGTCTTAACCGCTTGACCATAGGGCCGGGTATATTAAAATTTTGGAATGGTGAGCCATCCAGGACTCGAACCTGGGACACCCTGATTAAAAGTCAGGTGCTCTACCACCTGAGCTAATGGCCCTTAGTTTCTGCTCTCCACGGTATCTAATGATACTATAATTCTTCCCCACTGTCAAGCGCAATAGAGCAGGAAAATTATACTTTTGCAATGCGAATGAAACGCGTACTGCCATCAAGGGTACTTAGCAAGTATAGCAAGTATTAAAGCATAACACGAGCCCTGCCAGCCTTTTATACCGGTAAAACAAACAAAAGAGCGCGCCTAGGCAATAAAAGCAAAGGTGCGCCCTCTTCTTTAACTAATCCCTTTGCGCATTTGTTCGGCAATCTTTTCCCGAAAACTATCACCGGTTACTGGGATAATATCACCACACATTTCCATGAGCCGATCTACTACCTTTTTCCCTAAGCGTTCTTCAATCCAGGAGATAGTCCTATTGGTAGTAATTATGGTTGGTTTTTCATCTTCGTACCGGGCATTAATGATCTCATACAGTTTCCCCTTTTCCCACTCTGTAAACCGCTCCGCCGCTGCCAGGTCATCTAAAACTAAGAGGTCAACCTCTTTTACCACCTTAAGCAGGTCGCTTTCTTTTTTGCCGAGATTTTCATAGCTTTCGCGAATTTCATTTAAAAGTTCAATAACTACGACAAAAACGCCATCATAGCCCTGCCGGAGAACTTCTTGCAAAATTGCTGCTGCCAAATGTGTCTTACCGCGACCCACATCGCCAAGAAAAAGCAAACTGCGGCCGGTTTCCCGGTAGTCGGTAAAATTTTGGGCATAATCCCAAGCAGCCTCATAAGCGATACGGTTATCTGCAACAACTTTGAAATTGGCAAATGTTCGTTTGCGAAACTTCTTTCGCAGCCGGGCAGAAGCCAATTTTTGTTCCCACTCCCGCAACCGATTTTCCTGCTGGCGTTTTTGAGTACATGAACAAGGAGTAGCCCTGATCTCACCGCCATCTTGATAATAAATCTTTTCAAAATCCTTACAGCGAGAACAATAATAGTTGGCACCTTGAAAGCGACGATAAACCAGCTGGCCGTTAATTTCAAATTTAACATAATGCTCAGCCCTGGTTTCTGCACTCTTCCCTTCCTGCAAAGCTAACCGTTCTTGCTTTATTGCTTCTGCCCGCCGTTTAGCCTCTGCAAGCTGCCGGGCGAATCCCGCTGCCTCAGGAGCGGCGGTAGAGGTGGTAGTATCGATCTTGGGTGAAGTCAAGAGGTCCTTCATCCTTTCCATGCCAACCCATCTCCTTTGCCAAATCTTGATCAACAGTCAATCCGGCCTCCTCAATTTTAGGTAATACCCAGTGAGGTACTCCCTTTTGCAACCAATTGAGGGTCGTACGCTCTAAAAAGGTTAAGGACCGTCCATCTACGCTAAGACAGTATTGAATTGCTGTCTTTAAGATCCGTTTTTCACGGTCATTAGCACAATCATCTGGTAAGGCCAAAAGCCGATCATATGTTAGTGGCCGCAAATCCGTAAGTTTTTGTTTTAAATATTGCAATAATAATTCATGAATTTCTTGATCCAATTGCCGTCGGGAATCCATTATTAATCCTGCCTCCCTTTTGAGCCTACATCAATCTTCTCTTTAGCACCGCATTTTCCCTTCCGTTCCAACATAAGTCTTTCTCCCATTTTTTATAAAGGCAAAGGGGCGGTGGCTGCTTTTGCAAGCAGTGCAACCCGTCCCCTGACATTACCTGCGATCAATATTCAGATATATCGGTAAAATCGCGGAAACGGGTAAATTCTTTTAGGAAAACCAGCTTCACTAAGCCGGTAGGTCCGTTGCGTTGTTTGCCGATTATTACCTCGGTGATTCCTTTCTTTTCACTATCTGGGTGATAATATTCGTCCCGGTAAAGAAAAACCACCACATCAGCATCCTGTTCAATGGCCCCTGATTCCCGCAAGTCAGAAAGAACCGGACGTTTATCCTGCCGCTGCTCCACTGCCCGGCTTAACTGGGAAAGGGTGACCACCGGGACATCCAATTCCCTGGCTGTAGCCTTTAGCGAGCGGGAAATTTCCGAAATCTCTTGCTGCCGGTTCTCACTGGAACGGCGGCTGTTAATAAGTTGCAAGTAATCGATCAAGACCAATGCCCTACCCTGTTCCTGAACCAACCTTCTGGCCTTAGCCCGAATATCCATCACCGTCAGACCAGGGGTATCATCAACAAAAATAGGTGCCTCGCTGAGGCGGGCCATGGCTGTGGTTAACCGCAGCCAGTCTTCTTCATCCAAAAAGCCTGTCCGCAATTTCTGCCCGTCAACCCCTGCCTCGCTACTGAGCATCCGCTGAATTAACTGTTCCCGGGACATTTCCAAACTGAAAATTGCCACCGGGATATTGGCCTCCAAGGCCACATACTGGGCAATATTAAGGGCAAAGCTTGTTTTCCCCATTGCCGGGCGGGCGGCAACAATAATCAGGTCTGCAGGCTGCAAACCGGAGGTAATCAGGTCTATATCCTTGAAGCCTGTAGGAATTCCGGATACGCTTCCTTTATTTTGATAAAGATATTCAATCCGATCATATGTAGCAGAAATAATCTCTTTAATGGGAATAAAGCCAGTATTATTGCGATGTTGGGCAACCCGTAAAATTGCCTGTTCCGCTTCATCTAAAACAATAGCAGCATCCTGGCTGGCCTCATAACTATTTTTAATAATATTAGTTGCTTCTCGAATTAATTGCCGCAAAATTGCCTTCTCTTGCACAATCCGGGCATAATGTTCTATATTAGCTGCTGTAGGGACGCTTTCGGCCAAACTGGTAATATAGCTTAAACCGCCTACTCCATCCAGTTTGCCCTGCTGTCTGAGGCTTTCGGTTACAGTAACCAAATCTACCGGCTGCCCGCCCAGTTCCAGTTCCATAATGGTTTGAAAGATTACCTGATGGGCGTCCCGGTAAAAATCCTCCCCACGCAAAATTTCGGCAGCAATAAGGATGGCATCCCGTTCTAAAAACAATGCCCCTAATACTGCCTGCTCCGCTTCCAAATTGTACGGTGGAACACGGTCAAATATATTTCCCATTAAATCTCCTCCCCCAACATATGTTGGAGCAATTCATCCACAGTATCCACTAAAATAATTTCAATACCACCGCAATCAGCCGGTACCTGCTCTTTATTTTCCCGGGGTAAAATGACCTTTGCCATCCCAGCCTGGCGGGCACCATAAATTTTTTCCGGAATTCCGCCCACAGCTTTCAACCGTCCCCGGATGGAAAGTTCACCGCTTACTGCTATATCTTGGCGCAAAGGACGCTTCTCTATGGCGCTTAAGAGGGCTAAAAAGATGGCCGCACCGGCAGAGGGTCCGTCCACCATCCCGCCGCCAATAACATTGACATGGAGATCATAATCCGCTATTTCCACCTTACCCACCTGCCTGATTACGGCGGTTGCATTAAACAAGGAATCCTTAGCCATAGAACCTGCGGTATCGTTAAAGCGAATCTGCCCTTTTCCCTTTATCGGAGCGGAAAATGCCACAGCTTCTACTTCCAATACCCGTCCCAGATAATGATTAACTCCCAGGCCAAAAACTCTCCCCACCTCGAGGTGGCGGGAAGCTTTTTGTACAGAATAAGGCGATAAGCGGCGCAGTTGTAGCACTTCATGCACAATAGTTTTACCGATGGACAAGTGTTTAGCGGCATTATGCTCATGCCGATAAAGAGCTATACTATAGGCGTCTGCCAGTATATTAATTGCCTGCCGCCCTTCCACTGTGCAAGAACTAATAAGGTCGGCAGCATGCCTGGATAAGCGTACTTTTAAGCGTTTGGCCGCATTTTGCAAAATTTTATTGATGTCGCCCTTGGTCAACGGCGCAAAGAATACCTCCGCACAACGGGAACGAATTGCCGGATTTAGTTCTAGCGGGTCACGGGTAGTAGCGCCGATTAAAATAAAGTCTGCCGGCGCCCCTTCGGCAAAGAGTTTTTTAATATACTTAGGCACCCGGGGATCACTAGGATCATAATACGCTGAGGTAAAACTAACACGCTTGTCTTCTAACACCTTCAGCAATTTTATCTGCAACATCGGATCAAGCTCGCCAATTTCATCAATAAATAAAACTCCGCCATGGGCTTCGGTAACCAAGCCCGGTTTTGGCTCCGGCACTCCTCCCTCAGCCAAATCCCGCCGTGCCCCTTGATAGATGGGGTCATGAACAGACCCCAACAGGGGGTTGGTAATCTCCCGGGGATCCCAACGGAGGGTGGCTCCGTTTACCTCTACAAAAGGGCTGTCGCTATGAAAGGGAGTGTATTTTCTTTTTTTCGCTTCTTCCAAGGCTAACCGGGCGGCGGTGGTTTTCCCAACGCCAGGCGGTCCATAGAGAATCATATGTTGCGGGAAAGGTGAGGCCAGTTTGGTCAGTATGGCTTGTATTGCTTCAGCCTGGCCCACCACCTCTTGCAATTTCCGGGGGCGCAATTGCTCTTGAGCTGTGCCTGATAACCTCACCTGCTCCTTTTTCTCTAAAATGGCATATTTTTTTAATGTGCTTGCGTTTTCCGGGGTTTCTCCCTGGAGCAAATTAAGCTTGATCTCATCCAAAAAGCGCTGATGGCTTTCTTGCACCTTATATGCAACCTTTTCCTCCAACTCCTTCTCTACCGCCTGCCGGGCCATGCGATCAGTAATTATTTCCTCCAAGTCAGCCAATATTTGCGGAATATCCTCTATGGCCGGCAATGCTTCTAAACTCCGTTCATTATGGATAAGCCGCTGGAGAGCCAAAACTCTTTTAGGCAACTGGCCTGAACGCATTAAACTAACAGCATCCAGTTTTCCTGCCTGTACTAAGAGCTTGTCCTTGCCATAGATATTATTTAAAATTCCGTATAAAGCCGTAACCCGGCGCCGCAACAGACCCTCGCCGTCAACCTTTTCTCCAAATTCAGCTGGGAACAACGGTGTACGTAGCTCTTTCACCAAAATTACTCCTTTCTTGCGCCGGAACTAATAGTATGTAATACATTGTTTCTTCCTAAAATAATTAAGGTAGCTATTCTTTGCCTGTAACTATTACCATTACATCAACAGTAAAATCTTTATACAACCGGACAGGAACCGAATATTCCCCCAGGGCTTTCAGCGGTTCCTTCAATTCTATTTTCCGCTTATCTACCTTTATCCCCAACTGTGCTTCCATTGCCTTGGCCACATCCTGACCGGTAATAGAACCAAACAGTTTTCCATTTTCCCCGGCCTTTGCCGCCAAATTAATGATCTTCCCTTTAAGTTTCTGCGCCAATTCCTTCGCCTCTGCTTCTTCCCTTGCTTTAGCCTGAGCGCGAGCTTGCTGCTGTTGTTGTAATTCTTTCAGATTTGCTTGCGTAGCTTCCACTGCTAAGCCCTTGGGTAAAAGATAATTACGGGCATAACCATCAGCAACCTTCACTATTTCCCCACTATTGCCTAAGCCCTTTACCTTTTCCTTTAAGATAAGCTTCATGCCAAAACCTCCCCTGCAAAATACTCATGAATAAGTTCTACAACCATTTTCTTCGCCTCTGAAAGGGTAACATCCTCCAATTGACAGCCTGCCATATTCATATGGCCGCCACCGCCGAGGCGTTCCATTATTACCTGTACATTAACATCACCGCTGGCGCGGGCGCTAATAATTACTCCATTTTCTCCCTCTGCCAGGACAAAGGATACTTCAATCCCCTCTATGGTGAGTAGTTCATCGGCAGCTTGAGCAGCTACAAGCTGCGCCTTCTCCCCCGTTTGGGGGACCACACCCAAGGCCACCCGCTGATAAAATACTTGCGCCTTTTTTATTACCTCTGCTCGGGTGACAAAGGTTTCCAGATCGGCCTGTAAAACCCGCCGGACTACTTCCGGATCAGCGCCCAAGCGGCGTAAAAAAGCAGCTGCCTCAAAGGTTCGAACCCCCACCTGATAACTATAGTTTTTTGTATCTACCGTTATCCCTGCCAGGAGAGCTGTTGCTTCCCGCATCCCGATTTCTATTTCCTTCCCCAAGTATTGCAGCAGCTCGGTCACCATCTCACTGGCAGAGGAGGCATAAGCCTCGAGATACACTAAAGTTGGATCAGTAATAAACTCTTCCCCCCGGCGATGATGATCGATCACCACTATTTTATTGGTCTTCGCCAAAAGCTCCGGCACTGCAACCAAGGTGGGCTTATGTGTATCAACCACTATCAAAAGGCTAGCGGGTTTGATTAACCGTAAAGCCTCATTTTTCCCCAGCACGCTCTCTTGGTAATCTTTTTGTGCCCGCACATAATCCAATAGCTTTAACACACCGGAGCCGGCCGATTCTAAAACTATATACGCCTGCCTCCCAAAGCAGCGAACTGCCTGCGCCATACCTATGGCAGCCCCAATACTGTCCATATCTGCCCCTTGGTGTCCCATAAGCAAAACCTGATCTGTTTGCTCAATTAATTGTTGCAGGGCTTGGGCAATAACCCTGGCCTTAATCTTAGTTCTCTTTTCCAGGGCCTTAGTCTGGCCGCCAAAGTAATGGAAACGTTCTGGATCTCTAACTACTACTTGATCACCGCCGCGACCTAAAGCTAAATCCAATCCAGCCCGGGCCAATTCTCCCAATTGGGAAAAACTTGCTGCCCCGGTGCCGAAGCCGCAACTTAAAGTCACAGGCAGCTTGTTCCCCATTTTGATTTCTTTCACCCGATCCAAAATAGGAAACTTCTCCTCTATGCTAACTTGCAACCTTCCTTGCTGCAAAAAAACCAGATAGCGGTCTTGGCCATATTTTTGTAAATACCCATTTTTCTTTGCCGCCCACTCCGAAAGCAGCTGATCAACAGCAGCAACCAATAAGGGGCGTTTTTCTGCCTCTACACTCTGATTTACTTCTTCATAATTATCTACCTGAATAAGCCCAATGCAAGGAGCATGCAACTCCTGATTAATTTCCAGTTCTTCTTCCCGCGTAATTTCCTGCAGAAAAAGTAAAAAACTATTATTAGACCCCCGCTGTTCCTCCAGGGGATTAATAAATAAAGCAAAGCAGCGATCATTACGATTAAAATTTTGGGGTGCAGTTTGCTCTGTCAGTCTTATCCCCGGAAACAATTCCCCCACCGGTTTGCCCAGAATTTCTGTATGGGGAAATAAATCGACAAACTGGGGATTGCACCAGTGAATAATCCCCTCTTGATCAGACACTGCTACTGGCCACGGCAAGTTATAAATTATATCGTGGGCTGTTGTTTCCACCTGCAGATCCAGTTTTTTTAGATAATCTTCCATAATTCTTTGCTGACGGCTGGCGGTTTCCCAACTATAATAAAGTAAACTGCCTAAAACAACAATGCCCATTAAAGCCATCTTCCAGTTATAATAACCTAAGAACATCACCAGGATCAGGATAACACCTAAATACAACCGTTGGTCTGCGGCAAGTCTAACCTGATACCTTTTGGCCATTAAGTTAACCCCCCTGCAATCGGTATCTAGCCCAGTTTGCGAAAATCAAAAAAGATGTCCAGGATTCCTAGAAAGGCTGCCAATTGAAAGAAAAGGGGATTAATAAGAATGAAAAAGGCAGCTATTGCCCGGAAAAACTTAGGTACTCCATAACGCTGCAATAAGTATTGTACAACTGCCAAGCCGGCCAAACCAAAAATAAAACTAAAAATCAGTTGAATATTCTCACCTATTTCCAGCAGAAGGGAAACATCATAGTAAATACCACCAAACAAAAAGGCTATACCGACAACATAACCCCAAACTAGATTGCGAGGGAACCTCCAGAGAGTAAAGGGAGGTAAATCAGCCACTGGCTGTTTTAATTTTTTCATCACCATACTGGCAACACTAAAATTAAGAAAGGCTGTAAATACACTCCCCATAAGTAAGGTGGCAGGCAATAAATACCGAAACCTCTCGATCATTTCCCCATAAATGGCTTCCATTTCCGCCAACTGGCTTTCAGCAACACCTATGGAACGATAAAACTCCAACACCCCTGCGCTAGATTCAGTAAAAATATTTTGCCATTGGGTAAAGGGGTTAACCCCAAAAACAAGCAGGGAAATTAAAAACAAAAGTAAAGTTGAAGCCAGTACCGTCATACTGCCTATGGCGAGACACTTAAAAGCACCATAACGCTTGTGGAAACAATACCCTAAGGCCAAACCAAGAAACCCCAGCCAGATAACCATAGTTCCGGCAGTAATAGGATGTGTCAATATGCCGGCAATAAAACCGGCGGTGATCATGGCTAATAAACTAAGACGAAATCCATGGCGCACGCCCAATATTGTGATCGGTACCGGCCACACAAACAACGTTAACATCCCCAATAAAGGGAGGTAAATTGTGGGCAAAAGCAAAATAACTGTAAGGGCAGCCAATACGGCCGCCTCTACTAAAGATCTGGTTTTCTCCTGAGTTGGCAAAAATATCACCTCTTTGACGCGGAAAAATGCTCTAAGAGCACCGAAAGGTCACTATACCATTTTTCTACTTCATGATCCTCTGATATGCTCATCTGAATCAAATTAACAACCTTTTTTTCCAACCGGGCAAAGCTTAACCCTAGCCGCCTGGCTAGTACATAAATTGTTATAATTAACCCGGCCAATGCTTCCAGCATATATTCCTCGCTACCCCGTAGCATAGCCTTAAACAGGGTAGAAATATTCTCTAACAGCTCGGCCTTTAACCATTGGATTATTCGCAAATTACGAGCAATATCAATTTCACTTCCATTAGAAGGCACAACTTAACCCTCCTTTGGACTAAAGGCACAGCATAGATTGATCATTGATTCACTACTTCTTTTCCTTGGTACTTTATTCTGCAGATTCTAAGAAATCTCCTGCCATCGCCAATAGTTACCACTGATTATTTAGCAAATCCGTTTTTGGTAATCCCAGCCATACCGGGAAAAACATCAACTAAACTATTCCACAGCACTTGGCGAGGATCTACTAAAAATAAGAAATGAATCTCACCGTTATGATGAAACAAGACTTCATTGGAAAGGGATTCAACCTCCTCCAAATGTAGTCGCGCCCATGCTGAACTAAACCGCCCTGTTGGCGCCCACCGCCTGTAGAGGCGAGGTGTTTGGGGCGGTTTAATCCAGTATAAGACCATAACGGTGAGATTTTTTGCCTACCGTCCCACAGATATTCAATATAATGATGAAAACACAGGCTGCACATTGGGAAATAAAAAACCAACGATTGCCTATTTAATAGCCCCAATGGCTCTATTTTTCGGCCAGTTTCTCCATAACAGTTTTAGCCAACAACTCCTGCCTTTGTTGGAAGTAACGGCGGCCCCGTTCAGCATCAGCTCGGCTGGGGTCACCCATAACGCCAATGGGGGAAATTGCTGTTACCCCCTCGGTAAAGAAGCGCTCTAATAGCTCCGGCGACGGCGTACCAACATAACCCGGTTGCGCCTTATCCATGCGCACATGTTCAGGGTGTAAAGCCAGCATGACAGAGGTCTCAAAATCGCAGGCATGTCCGCCGCAGGCTCCGGCGGGCACATTTTCCATCTTTTCCAATCTCCGTTGCAATTCTCCCAAAGCCTGCAATGAAATGCCAGTAACAATTTTCACCTCAGGGTATTTTCCCCGCAGGTTTTCAGCGATCGTTTCTAAGGCTTTAACATTGCCGCCGTGGGAAGAAAATAAAACTATATTCTCAAACCCGTGTTTCACATAACAAGAAACATAATCTTCCACAACACCGGCAAAGATTTCCGGCCGCAAGGAAAGACTCCCAGGTAAGGCCAAGTGATGCTTTGAAAGTCCCGGTCTGATTACCGGTGCCACCAAAGCTTTGCCCAGACGCTTTGCCAAGTCGATGGCATAGGCTTGCCCTATGGCCGTATCGGTTAGTTCAGCCAATTGGGGGCCATGCTGTTCAATGGAAGCGGCGACTATGATTACGGTACGATACCCTTCTGCCAATGCCTCCTTTATTTCCGGCCAAGTCATTTCCTCTAACAAATATGTACGCATAACAAAACCACCTTTCGTATTATTTGAGTTCAACAAGGATTTCCACCTCAATCGGAATGTTAAAAGGTAACACTGAAGTACCGATGGCCGAACGGGCATGGCTCCCGATTTCTGGACCGAAGACTTCTACCATTAGATCGGAAAAGCCGTTTAAGACCGCAGGCTGACTAAAGAACCCCGGTGCCGAGGAAATAAAACCTAATACTTTGACAATGCTTTTTACCCGATTGAGGTCACCGGTGACAGTATGCAGGTTGGCTAACATCGAAAGTCCAACGCTACGGGCGGCCTGTTGCCCTTCTTCGACGGTTAGTTCTTTACCCAACTGCCCGGTAAAGAGTGGTTTGCCATCCTGAAAAACCGGCCCTGTTCCCGAAAGATAGAGCATTTTATCACCAAATTCTTTCGCGAGCAAAAATGATGCAAAAGGTGCCGTGATGGTAGGAAGTTCAATGCCCAACTCGCCCAGACGCTTATAAACATCCATGGGTTTTCCCCCTTAAATAGATATTGTGTTACCGTTGCCGCAACTACGATGAAAAAGATGAGCGCATTATTACAGGCTGAACAATAATAACAGATACCGGAAATGCCAAGCTCTCCTACCGAGACCAAGCACACACAGCTCCATATCCCATTATATATACAAATTTACATATTTTGTCAATAGAATGCGCCAAAATCTATCAGCCCCCAGAAGGCAAAGAAAGAGCGGCCTGCACCGCCAAGGCGCATTCGATCCGTTTTTTACTCAATTCACAACCCAGTTTATATGGTACGCAGATATCACCGGTAAAGAGCTGATTATTGGCATTGCAGCCGCCACTACAAAAAAATCTTGCCCAACAGGAGCAACATTCTTCTTTATTATATACATGAGCCGCTTGGAAATCCGTACAAATATCTGTCCGCCTGATCCCTTGCCAGACGTCTCCCAACAAAAATTCCTTCCGCCCAACAAACTGATGGCAGGGGTAAATTCCTCCCGTTGGGGTGACCGCAAAATACTCATGCCCTGCGCCGCATCCGGCGATTCGCTTGGCTAGGCATGGCCCCTGGTTTAGGTAAACATCAAAATGGAAAAAACGAAAGGGGTTTCCTTCCCGGTGCCTTTGTATATATGTTTGGGCAAGTCTTTCATATTCGTTAAATATAACCGGCAAATCCGACTCCCGCAGCCCATAACTTGCTTCTTTAGCCACGACCGGTTCCAACGAAAGATAAGTAAAACCCTGGTCAACCAAATGCAGGATATCAGCCAAAAAATCAGTATTATGCCGGGTAAAGGTGCCTCTGATGACGCAGTCTTCTTCCGACCGCGCGGCAGCCATTGCTTGCAAGCGAGGCAAGATATGGTTGTATGAACCTTTGCCACCGGGAAAAAAGCGCATCCGGTCATGCACTTCCTTACGTCCATCGATACTCAGTACAACTTTAATCCTATTGGCATTTAGATAAGAACAAACATCTTCGTTTAATAAAACCCCATTTGTTGTCACAGTGAACATAAGCTCTTTGCCATATTTGGCTCCTTCTTCCCTGGCGTAAGCCACTAACTCCTTGATTAGTTCAAAGTTCAAAAGAGGCTCTCCACCAAAAAAGTCAATCTCGCAAAGGTTCCGCGGGGCACAATTAGCCAGCATAAAATCAATTGCCGCCCGCCCCACCTCTTTTGTCATTAGACCCCGTTCCCCGCAGTACTCCCCTGTATCGCCGAAACAATAAGGACAGCGCAGGTTACAGTCATGAGCAACGTGTAGACAAAGAGCCTTAACCTGCAGTTTTGGGGGCCATAGATTTGCCGGCAGTGCAGGGGCTTCGCTGAAAAGCAAGCCTGCCTGCTGCAAACCTACTAAATCCTCCCAGGCTGATTCTATCTCTACTGGGGTAAATTGCCCGGATAAACGGGTCAGAAGCTGCTGTTTCGTTTCCTCCGGATAATTCTCCAATATAGCCCAAGTAACGTCATCAACTTGATGTAAAGCACCGCTATTAACATCCAGAGCCAGCTTCATGTCACCCAAACTAAACCTGTGTACCTGAGGTTTTGGTTTCATCGATGCCCCACCTCCGAAAAAACAGCCCTGTGATAACTCCATACAGGGCAGCTTAAGTCAGTAACTTTATTGTATTTCCTATTTTTGTCTTTGACAAGGCTGGTTACTAACTGTCAAAGAAGTTTTGCATGCCGACTGGCAGGAATTCTGGCAAGCACCGCAAGCACCTCCAGCTAAGGTTTCTTGCAGAGTTCCATTGGTAATGGTACGGATATGGGCTGTCTTTTTATTCATATTCCTCTCCCCTTTGACCAAAGATTTTGTCATAAGTAGCTTATGCCCATGCATAATTTATATGTAGTCAAACTACGCTCTGCCATAAAAGAAGAGCGCAGTAGCCTGCGCCCTTTTTTTAGTCAACTGTATAAGGCATCAGCGCAATATTCCGGGCCCGCTTGATCGCCCTGGTCAATTGCCGCTGGTGTCGGGCACAGTTACCGGTTATCCGCCGCGGTAAAATTTTTCCCCGCTCGGTTACGTAACGACGCAGCCGGCTTATATCTTTATAATCTATGCAATCGATCTTATCAACACAAAAATTACAAACCTTACGTTTCCGTTTTCGGTCTCGCACCATCCCTGCTACATCCCTCCTTGACGATCGCCTCAGCAGGATATAAGCTTATCAACTAAAAGGCAGATCATCTTCGTTAAAATCAAGTTCACCGCCTAAATCAGTACCGGCAAAATCATCTGCACCGAGATCATTGTCAAAACCAGGGGGGCCAAAATCAGTGCTGTCAAACCCCTTACCTTCTTCAGTCCGACCCTGCTGCTGACGGGGCCGATCTAAAAATCGAACTTCGTCAGCCACTACCTCAGTTATCCAGCGCCGCTGCCCTTCTGCGGTATCGAAGGAACGAACCTGTAGCCTACCTGAAATCGCAATTAACCTTCCTTTGCCCAGGTTTTGGGAACAAATCTCAGCCAAGCGGCGCCAGGCGACAATATTAATAAAATCCGTTCCCCGCTCCCCTTGCCTATTGGTAAAAGGGCGATCTACTGCTAGCCGTAAAGAAGCTACCGGCACACCACTGGCAGTGTACCTTAGTTCCGGGTCCTGGACTAAACGACCGATGAGAATCACCTTGTTTAACATTGGGTTTGCACCACCTTATGCGGAATTTACCCCTCTTGGGCTGTTTCCACCTGTATCTCTTTGACTTCCTCTTCCTGTTTCTCTTTGACTATCTCATCCTTAGCCTTTTCATCCCTGATCAACAGATAGCGAATATAATGCTCGTTAATTTTTATTATTCGTTCGACTTCAGAAGCTGTTTGGGGTGTTGCTTTAAATTTAACCAAAACATAAAAGCCTTCCCTGAATTTCTTCACTTCATAGGCAAGGCGCCTTTTCCCCCACTTATCCAGTTTGGAAATCACGCCGCCGCCTTCTTTAATGACGCTTTCCACCCGCTCAACAGCAGCATCAATTGCTTCTTGATCTAATTCGGGGTTGAGAATAAACATTAACTCATATGCAACCACAACTCTTCACCTCCTCCCTTTGGACTAAAAACGGCTCTGTACCAAATACAGAGCAGGGAAGCAAAACAGGTAATATAATGCTACCTGTATTGAATTATATCATGTCCCTTGGGGATAAACAAGTTTTATTCTCCCGCATCTTCCTTTTTGCGTACAATCTCTTTTACACTCTTCTCAAATTTAGGCCGGGGTAACATTACCCGTCTACCGCACCCGCAACATTTTATTTTGAAATCCATACCTACCCTAATAATTTCCCACTGTTCACTGCCGCAAGGGTGTATTTTTTTCAGGCGCACAATGTCACCTAAGGCAAATTGTCTTCTCTCCACCCCTAATCACCTCCGGAAATCCACATGCAATCATTTCTCCTTTGCTAATCAAAATCCTCCTCTGGGCAGAGGAGAACATCCCCTTATCTATTTTGCTCTTTTACACCCAGAGAAAACTTCTCCAAAAGAGATTTATCCTTGTCTTTCTGCATCCGGTAAACCCCTTGCGGAGTAATGCCTATCTTATTAATTAACTCCTCTATCCGCTGCGCATCCGGCCAATTAATTCGAACGGCCAAACCACAACCGGCAGTTATTTCCCGGGGAATAGGAATAAGCAAAAAAGGAACATCCTTTTCCTTTAAGGCTTTTTCCACCCTCAACGCATGTTCCGTTGCAGCAAAGGTGATCAGACAGTATTCTTTCATGTGATACTAATAACCTTCCGCGCTTGCAGTATTATTTCCGTGATTGCATACATATTGGAAATACTGCCTACACCTAACTTTTCTCTTAAACCGAAATAATCAAGACAGGTACCGCAAACAAATATTTTCACCCCTGATGCCGCAAGATTTTCCAGCAAAGGCAAAGTTTCTGCTCCCCGGATAGCAGTTTTTACCCCGCCGTTAAGTAACAGCAGCGTATCAGGCGGAGAATCTACTTCTGTTAAGGTATAATAAAACATTCTTAATAAAATGCCGCCTAATTCCTCAGACCCTTTGCCAAAAGAATCACTGGCGACCAACAAAACCGTTGTCCCTTTTTCTTCCGCAGGATGCTTCTCCTCCGGAGAAATCATAGTACTTTTTTCGCCTTCTCCTTTGATTATCTCCAAAACATAATCTTCCCCTTGCTTTTGCACATTGATCTCGTAACCCAAACTCTTAGCCAACTTGGCCACATTATCCCGTGCCACATCATTATCAACTATAACTGTAACAAGCTGCACACCTTCCTCAGCCAAAGCCTTTTTCGCACAAATAACCGGCTGCGGACAGGCCATGCCTCTGGCATCAACTGTTCTTTGCACCCCAGTCCCCTCCTCAAAATCACAGCATGTGATATATATTTATGACCGATTTAGTTCCTGCACAACCTTTATCCTTCCCGGTGCACCGCCGCTTATTTCACCAACAATCGCCGCCGTTGTTACGCCATATTTGGCCAGTTTCTCAATAAGAACCGATGCTTTGGCGGCAGATATACTAATTAATAACCCCCCGGAAGTTTGCGGATCAAATAAAATATCGGCCATTTCCTCTTTTACCCCGGGAGTAAAGGTCACATTATCTACCAAGTAATCTCGGTTCCGATAGGCTCCCCCAGGTATCAATCCCATTTGCGCCAAAGCAGCAACTCCCGGGAAAACCGGAATGTTACAAGTGGCAACAGTGGCGCTAACCTTACTGGCCACGATCATTTCATAAAGATGACCGAGAAAACCAAAGCCAGTTATATCCGTACATGCAGAAACCCCCACCTCCACCATCACTGCAGCAGCGTCCTTATTTAAGGTTGCCATACTCTGTTGGACACTATTTACCAGCTCTGCTTCCGCCAAATCTGCCTTCAGCGCAGTGAGGGCAATGCCGGTTCCCAACGGTTTGGTTAAAAGTAAAAGATCCCCTGCCTTTGCTCCGGCATTACTAATTATTTTCGCAGGATGAATAATTCCGGTGACAGATAGCCCATATTTAGGCTCATCATCCTCCACTGTATGACCGCCGGCAAGAATGGCGCCCGCTTCCTTTACCTTATCCGCCCCACCCTGCAGAATTGCCTGTAATACTTCCACAGGTAAGCATGTGGGAAAACAAGCGATATTCAAAGCTAGCAAAGGAGTACCACCCATAGCATAAACATCGCTTAAAGCGTTTGCAGCGGCAATCTGACCAAATAGATAAGGATCGTCAACTACCGGGGTAAAAAAGTCAAGGGTTTGAATCAAAGCCTGTTCTGAGTTCAACTGGTAGACCGCAGCATCATCAGTGGTATCTAAGCCGACTAAAAGCCGCGGGTCATTAAATTGGGTTAATTCTCGCAGCACCTGCGATAAGGTCCCAGGACCAATTTTCGCAGCTCAACCGGCAGCCTTTGTCATCTCTGTTAAGCGTATATGATCCTTTGCCATGGATTACACCCCCTTATGCATAATCGCCGGACCAGGAGAAACGTCCCCTTGTCCTTTTCTGCCATTTGTTCATTTTTTCTCCAGCATATAGATAAACTCCTGCTTTAAAAATCCCCATGGCTTACTGCCAGTATTTTACCATAATTATTCTCTTAATAAACTCCTCACTTTTTTATCTATTGTAGAAATTAACAGTACAATCCTGCACCAAATGGGTGATACTAAAAATGTACCCAACTAATTCACAATATTAAGGAGGTTTTTCAATGACAGTTGGCCAAAAAATGCATCAAACATTGGCTTCCTTGGAGAGTGCCCGGGCTGATTTGAGTAGTTTCGCTCTTGACACACAAGATCAAACAGCAAAACAGGCTTTTAATACCTGCGTTAACCAACTGGATAGTATAGTTAGTACCCTCAAGGCTCGTATCAACTTTGTTGAGCAACAAGAACCCCAGTATAAGGTTAAACAGCAAAATCAACAACAGAAATAATTAAGCCAATTATATGAAAGCGGGCTGCCAATTCAGCCCGCTTTCATATAATTGTACCGATTATAATTCGAACCGGTCTCCTGTTGCTATTTATTTTTTCAACAGCCTCGGGAAACTAGTAGCTTATTAATTTTACCACCAGTCACCTAATAACAATAGGATCAGAATCAAAAACACTATGAAAGAACTATTTTCTTTTTTGCCGCCAGGACCGAGTCCGCCTCCCATATATTTAACCCTCCTTATCCCAAAATAGATCATTTAAGTTACTCTACCCTGCTATATACTATGCAAAAAATAATGAGAGGTTAAAGGATAAAGCAATTTCTTAAAAATGTTCCCCCTGTGTAATTATCGGCATAAACTATGATGCTAAGATTTAGTGGGAGGTATAGTTTATGTCTGTGGAAGTGAGACCTGTTGTGTCCCAATGGGAACTGGAAACTTTTTTGCAACTGCCTCGCAAAATATATGAAAATAACCCTTATTGGATCCCCGCCCACCCAATGATCACCCGAAAGCGCCTGCTCGAAAATTGTAATCCTTTCTTTGCCCATGCCCATGTGCTTTCCTTTCTAGCCTGGGAAAAAGGTACGGCAGTGGCAAGGTTGTCAGTTATTATTGATCAAAATAACCCTGCTATTGATACGGGGTTTTTCGGCTTCTTTGAAGCAGAAAATAATCCGCCGGCGGTAAATAAACTATTTACTCAAGTGCCAACATGGCTGAAAAGCCAAGGTAAAAACAGACTTTTAGGGCCTTTTACCCTCTCCAGTAATGAAGAAATCGGTTTACTCATAGAAGGTTTTAGTACTACACCGGCAATCGGATTAAGTTATAACCCTCCTTATTATGAACAACTCTTGACACAGTCAAATCTTACCAAAGCCCTAGACTTCTTTTCATATACCTGGAATTTTCAACCATTGCCGGAAAAACTCATCCGTGTGGCTGAACGAACAGAAAGCAAGGGTATGATTAAAATATCTTCCCTTGCTCACCATTCCTTTCGCAAAGGAGCGGTAATCTTTCAATACCTCTATAACCAAGCCATGGCAGATAATTGGTACTTTTCTCCCCTCACACTGGCAGAAGCAAAGACCCTTCTCCGCAGGATAAGCTCCTACGCTGACCAAGAATTGCTATTTTTAGCATATTTGGATGGAAACCCTGTTGGCTTTTGCTTTTCTTTCCCTGATCTCAATCAAATCTTACTGCAAAACAGCGGCATTATACCCCGGGGCCGAGAATGGCAAAATATGATTACCAGACTGCGGCTGGCTATATTAGGTGTAATTCCATCAGCGCGCCGCCGCGGCGTAGAATCAATATTAATACTAAAGACACTAGCCCTGGCTCAGAGGAAAGGCTATTTGGAAATAAACTTCTCGCTGATTGCGGAAAATAATACTATGGTAAACCGCCTGATCAGGAAAAACCTTGTAGATGCACAAATTACCGCCAAATATCGCGTCTATGAGTTAACAATATAGGAAAAAACTGAGCATTAACTATTGGCCGAAAAAAACACGCTTTGTAAAGGGAGGCTTGTTTTTTCCTTACCTTCCAGGCGGCGAAGAATTATTTCCATCCGCGCCTGATTCTCTTTAATTTTATTGATTTCCACAGTCAAGTGTTCGATTCTCCGTCTGTTTTCACCAACTCCCTCTGCGACAATTTCTACCAAGCGATAGATTTCCTCCAATAAGATTTCTATTTTGTTTTCTTTCACAGCAATACCCTCCAATCTTCCAGAGGAAAGTTCGCTGTTTATCTGGAAATTCCTTCCTATTTATTGGAAATATTTACTTTTATTTTACTGACACCTTTTGCCCGAAAAGGAATAAGCCACTAAACCCGGGCATACCTTAAATTTTGCGCGACTATTTATCTCACAGCAGACAAAATAAGCTGGTAATGCTATAATCTAATGGTGATACTAAACATTAGTAAATTTTACTTAAGTTAACTCTTCCCAGCCTTCTGGCATGGGATTAGATTGCAAAAATAGAATAGAGAGGGTGGAAATTATGAGCGACTTAGTTTTGCCGCAAGATGTTGGTGTAGCAGCCATTGGCCTCAAAACCGGTTTGGTGGTACCTAATGACGATATTGCAGAAATTACTGCAGACACAGTGGCAAAGGTCGTTGCCGACAACGATATTATCTGCGTTACTGAGGCTGTAGTTGCCCGCTCGCAAAATCATTATGTCTCCTGCTCTGAATTAGCAGTAGATATCAGGCAAAAATTAAAATTAAAACCGGGCAGTACCCTGGCAGTGATCAGCCCCATTGCCAGCCGCAACCGTTTTTCCCTCATCATGAAAGCCTTAGCCCTGGCAACTGAAGGCGGAAAAGTAATCGTTCAATTAACTACCCCCTTTGATGAAGTGGGAAATCAAATTATGGACGAAGAATTCGCCACCACCCGCCTGCGCCTGAAAAAGACCCTCAAGAGCTTATTGGCGGCGAGAGGAAACACGCCGCAACTCAATGTTCTCATTCGGGAAATTATCGCCGGGCTCAAACTGCAAGAAATGGGTTACAACATCATCAGCATTCGTAAAATTACCGGCCAAGGAATTGCCGACCTCACTGTCCGTACCCCCGATGGAAAACTGGCAGTGATCGAAGTAACCTTTGAAGACTTGACTAAGGCAGCAACAAAATCACTAGGGATTCAAAAAGATGTCCCCGGTGCAGAACAAGCATTGGCTGTGGCGGTAAATCTTGAACACAAACGATTAACCCTTGTGGATGCAAACCAATACTTAACCAATAAACAGATTGAACCCACTACCTTTGATTACGGACCCCAATTGGCAAGTTACTATGAACCGGATGTGATCTATCCAACGGAATTAGGTGAGCGCAGTTTCTCCCATCCCATTACAAAAATGGATTACCGGGAGCTATACCTGCAAATGATCACCGAAGCAGGGGCCAGAGGGGAAATGATTTTTACCAATAATCCCTTAAAGGTATACGATTTTGGCTATATAGACGGGATCTGTATCGGCGCAGTACACGAACGGGAAAAACTACTGGAACTATTCCACTCCTTTGGCGCCATGGTGCCTGTAATCACCCTGCAAGATATTGGTCCCGGCCACTGGGGAGTAATTGGTTCAAATATCTCTGATACAGAGAAGGGTATTTTGAAATTATTGCCAGAAGATGCCGACGGCTCCGCCGACCGGATTAAAAACCGCATCAAGGAAAAAACCGGCAAAAATGTGGAAGTCTTAATTTTTGGCGACGGTGCCTACAAGGATCCTGATACCGGTATCTATGAGCTGGCGGACCCGCATCCGGCCATTGGCGTCAGCTCCGGGCTACGGCATGTTGCCCTCCGGACCGGCACTAAACTAAAACTGCAGGTAGATACTCTCCATCGCCGGGGCTATTCCAAGGAGGAAATTGCTGAAATACTGACAAACAAAGAGAACGAAATAACCCAGGAAAGTTTGGGAACCACACCCCGCAGCGTCACCAGTATTCTGGGTACATTGGCTGATCTAATTGCCGGTTCCGCAGATGCCGGTACACCGATTGTCCTGATCAGAGGTTTTCAATACTCACCGGCATAATTAATCTAAACTCCGGCGCACATTAACGGGCTGTCCAATCTTATTATGGATAAGCCCATTTTTATTATCTGCAACACTTCTTTCCGGTCATTGTTTCTATTTCTATCACGATCACAGCCACTTTCTCCATAGATTCCGGTAGTAATTGAACTTCCCCGGTTTCCTTGATAAAACTGGCAGCAAACTGTTGTAATAATGCTTGTTTTTCCTCGCCTTCAATAATGGCAGCCTGACCAAAGGCAATGGCACTCTGATAGTTTACTGCATAAGCGCAGGGATTATCTCCGGGAATAATATCGTTATAATTAGTTACTGTGAAACACACCCGCGGATTGGCTCTGATATTATCTACCTTTTCTCCCAGCAAGGCACTATGGAGAATAAATTTACCAGCAGTATAATAATAATTGATCGGAACCACATACGGATAACCGTCAATACCAAGGGTTCCCAAATGACCTAAATTATTTGCCTTGACGAATTCCTCTGTTTCCTTTTTACACATCGTCCGATCTTGACGGCGCATTTTCCGGCTTATCTTCACCCCATTCACTCCTTTGGATTGATCTCATTTTAACAAAAAATTCTCCCGGTTAGTTTGATTTTCCTGCTGCGCAATTAAAGCTCAATAATAATGCATTAAAATATTGATAACTATTTAACAATTCATTAAACCACTAGAAATCTGCCCGGAAGCAGGAGGCTTTTGCCCGCATTTATTTTCCGCGAGGGCAAGAAAAAGATTATTTTAGTTTAATTAAAGCCTGCATTGTTACATAACCTTATCATAAATTTGGGATTTGCCACTTTTTTTAAGAGAATTAATTCAATTTGTCTTGCACTGCCGGCAGGAAAAGTCTAATAAAGTGTCGAAAATGTTAAATGCAGCTATTTATGTCCAAGTATATTTAGCTTAAACTTCCTTAATGCCCTAATAATACATAGGTTATGGCAGCTGCAAAGATTGTCGCCAAAATAACAACACACAAGGATTAGCTTCAGATAACCTTAATCCACGTAAGGGGGTGTAGCCGGTAACCTAAGTCCGACCATTAGAAGTAATAGCAGGAACCTCGTTTGGGGAATTTATGAATCTAATGTAAAAGGGTGAATTGATTATGAAAATTACCATCAATGAATGGTGCAAAAAGTGTGGTATCTGCGCCTCAGTTTGCCCCAAAAATGTCTATTCCTTTAATGAACTTGAGGGGCCAAAGCCAGAAAGGACAAAAGATTGTATTGATTGCAATATGTGTGTAATTATGTGCCCAGACTTTGCAATTACCGTAGATAAAGAGGAGGTGGAGAAAGTTGGCTAAACGTGCCTTTATGCAAGGAAACATCGCTGCCGGAGAAGGCGCCATAGCCGCCGGTGCCCGTGTTTATGCGGGATATCCCATTACACCTTCTTCTGAAATAGCGGAACATGCCTCTATTAACCTACCCAAGGTAGGCGGTAGATATATTCAAATGGAAGATGAAATCGGAAGTATGGCTGCTATTGTCGGTGCCAGTATGGCCGGGGCAAAAGCTTATACAGCTACCAGCGGACCCGGCGTTTCACTGATGAACGAAAATATCGGCCTGGCTGTTATGATGGAAGCACCTTGTGTCATTATTAACGTACAACGGGTTGGCCCTTCTACTGCTTTTGCCACTAAGCCTGCCCAAGGAGATTTTTATCAAGCAAGATGGGGAACCCATGGTGACCATGCAGTTGTCGCTTTGTCCCCGGCTACCGTACAAGAATGTTTTGATCTAACGGTGCAAGCTTTTAACTATGCTGAGCGGTTCCGCAACCCAGTCTTTGTGATGATGGACGGCTTAGTTGGTAAAATGTATGAAACAATTTCGATTCCTGACCCGGATGAAATCGAAATTGTCAACCGTACTCTAGCTACCGTACCACCGGAAGAATTCTTATCTTATGACCGTCCCGACGGAGGTCTTGTTCCTCATTTTGCTCCATATGGCGGCCCTCGGCTAAGCAGGGCAACCAGTTCCGGTCACGGTATTGATGGTATGACCAATAACGACCCGAACAACCACACTGCCTGGGTCAGAAGATTAATTGACAAGATTGAAAACTTTAAGGAAGAAATTTGCCTTTATAAAGCTTTTAATGCAGAAGATGCCGATACCCTAATCGTGGCCTATGGTTGCTGTGTTCGCCCTGCCTTAGCGGCAGTGGAAATCGCAAGGGAAGAGGGACGCAAGTTAGGCTTGTTACAGTTGCAAACCATCTGGCCTTTCCCGGATCATCTCATTGAAAAGTATACTGCCGGGGTTAAAAAAGTAATCGTGCCAGAACTTAGTGTCGGGCAATTGCGGATGGAATTACAAAAATATGTAAAAGATATTCCTCTTGTAGGAGTAAACAGTTTCGCCGGTGTCAACATTACTCCACAAGATATTCTTAAAGTACTGTAAAGGTGGGTCGGTAAAAAATGACTAAAAACCTGGGTAAAAAGTTTCTTAATTTGGCAAAATACCCTGTCTTCTGGTGCCCAGGCTGTGGTAATGGTATTTTGATTGCCGCCATTGCCCGGGCCATGGAAGCGGTTGGTTTTGAAAACGAAAACGTTGTTGCTGTTACCGGTATCGGTTGCTGGGGTAAAGCTGATGATTATTTAAAAACCCATAGCTTCCACGGTACCCACGGGCGAGCTATTGCAGCAGCAACCGGGATTAAATTGGCTAACCCGGATTTGGAAGTAGTTGCCATGGTAGGAGATGGCGATGGTGCTACAATCGGCGGCAACCATCTCATTCATGCAGCCCGGAGAAATATTGACATGACGGTTATCATGTCTAATAACGACAACTACGGAATGACAGGTGGTCAATACTCTGCCACAACTCCTTTTGATTCTATAACTTCAACTTCCCGGTACGGCCATGTGGAAGATGAATTTGATATCGCCCAATTAGTTAAGACAGCAGGAGCTGCATATGTAGCAAAAGTCGCTGTAGCAAATCCGGTTCTTTTACAACGCTATCTTGAAAAAGCCTTCAAAAAAGGACGGGGCTTCCGCTTTATTGAAGTAGTCAATATTTGCCCAACCCACTTCGGCCGAAACAATAGGTTGGGTGATGCTATTAATATGCTGGAAACCATGAAGAAAAATACCGTTAACATGAAAGCTGCAGAAAAAATGTCTGAAGAAGAGCTTAAAGGAAAGATTGTTGTGGGCGAATATGTTGACAAAGATGTCGACGGTTACATTAAACGTTATGCGGAAATACAGCGCAGGGCTTCCGGCCAAGCTTAAATATGGGGTGAGATAAAATGGCTAAAAAGCACTATGAGTTTATTTTCAGCGGTGTCGGCGGTCAGGGTACTGTGACCTGCGGACAGCTATTAGGAGCAGCAGCCAGTATTTATGACAATAAGTTTGCAACAATGACTTCTGACTATACCGCTGCTGCCCGGGGAGAGTTTGCAAAATCCGACGTTCTGATTGGCGAAGAATTTGTGGCCTACTTTGAAGCACTTAACCCTGATGTTATTCTCGTTCTCCACAACAGGGCTTATCCCCGAATCAAAAACAGAATCAGCGAAGATACGATCGTAGTTATTAATACCGATGATGTGACTGAATATGATAAAAACTTAGGTAAAGTATATGAGTTTCCCATTTCTCAGATGGCTTACGAAATCGGTTCCATACAAACATCCAACGTACTCGCTGTTGCTTTCATTGTGAAAAAGACCGGTATCGTAAAAGACGAATCTTTAATCGCAGCCGTGAAAAAACAATGGCCGAAAGAAAAAGCAATAGAACTAAATATGAAAGCCATCGAAAAAGGTTTTGAATTGGCTAAAGCCAACTAATTCGGCTCGCTAAAAAGGGAGCACCAGTCAGAGGGTTATCTCTTCACCGGTGCTCCCTTTTTTTATTACTGGCAAACCTTTATCCACTCACCACACCAATTATAAAGTTTCAAAGAGTCTGGTAAGCAAGGCCGCCCGCTCCGGCAGGTAGTCCAAAATAATATATTCATGGTGAGCATGGCCGCCTTCACCAACTGCACCCAGCCCGTCCAAGGTAGGTACCCCCAAGGCAGCGGTGAAGTTACCGTCACTGGCTCCGCCGGTGCCTATTTCTTCTAAGTTAAAGCCCATTTCCTCGCCTAACCGCTGAGCATGTTGAAACAATTGGACTATAGCAGGAGTCCGTTCCATGGGAGGCCTATTTAATTCCCCTTCTACCACTACCTCTGTGCCGGTAAGCTCCGGTTTCAGATTTTGAATAATCGGCATCACCCGCTCTACCTCCGCCATTGAAGGAACCCGTAAGTCTACGCCTGCCCAAGCTTCGGCAGCAATCACATTGGACCGGGTGCCTCCGCCTATGACACCTACATTCACTGTTGTGCCTTGTTCTAAATCAGTAAGACTGTGGAGTTTAATGATTTGCCGTGCCAGCTCTTCAACAGCACTAACCCCTTTTTCCGGATCTGCCCCCGCATGGGCAGCCTTGCCTTTAACTTTAATATTGAACATGCCTACTCCCTTGCGGAAGGTTTTCAGCGCTCCATGGGTACCAACCGGCGGTTCCAATACCAAAACAGCTTTGGCCTTTAGCGCCTGTTCTTCAATAATAGGCCGGGAGCTGGGGCTACCGATTTCTTCTTCAGTATTGAGCAGGATCTTTATCTGCCGTTTTAACCCCCGCTTTTTCGCCGCTGCCAAAGCAAAGAGGGCTTGTACAATACCGCCCTTCATATCCATAACCCCAGGGCCATAAGCCTTGTTACCCTCAACCCGGAAGGGACGCTCTTTGATTTCACCTGTTGCCCAAACAGTATCCATATGGCATAAAACTAAAAGCGGTGGTCCCTCTTCCCCAAAGGTTGCCAAAACATGGTTCCCATAGTTTTCCTGCTCCAAAATCTCCACCTGACAACCCAATTGTTGTAAATAGTTGGCGAGAAAACTACTGAGCTTATCCGTTGCCTCCTTATCAATACTAGGGGATTCCAATTCTACAAGCTTCTGTAAAAGATTAATCATTTCTTCCCTTTGGTCCACAAACTCCTTAACCAATTGATGCATATTCACACCCTCCATTCATATGTATATTTATTCCATTATACTATATCCTATAATAATGATGGGCAAATTTTCAAGATAATTTGCAGCCATTAAAAATGTAAGCACCAATTGCTTCCTTCCGGTAACCCGATGCCATTACCACAGGCATGGCAAAAAAATACCATACTTTTATTGCTGCTTCCCAATATAATAGCAATCGGATAGCACCTTAAATACCAATGGCCTGTCCTTCATGCCTATGATCTGAGCCGCCAACCAAAAGCCCGGTTTCCCGATCTACCATTATGATTTGCACGTCACCACCTCCTTGCCATGCGTCTAATTTCACTACCTTATGGCCGAGCCGAGCAAGGTCTATAAAAGTATTTGCAGGGAAACCAGCCTCCAGCCTGACTTCATATGGCTTCCCTACATCTTTCAGGTCAGTCCCCGGGAAGGAACGCCACCGGGGGAAGTCCACAGCTTCCTGAGGGCCGTACCCATGATCTATCATCAGCGAAATAATTTGCATATTCCACTGGGGTTGAGCGTCACCGCCGGGAGTGCCCCCAGCTAAGAACAAGTCATTGCCCTTAAAGACCATATAACAATTGAGAGTATGCATTGGCCGTTTGCCCGGCGCAATACAGTTGGGATGGCCGGGTACCAAATTGAAAGCCCTGCCTGCCCTGTTATTAAGCACAACCCCTGTCCCGGGCACAACCACTCCAGAACCATAGGCAAAGGCTACGCTTTGGATAAAGGAACAAGCATTACCCTCTGCATCTACAGCCACAAAGGATGTAGTATCTCCATCACTGGGATTGAGAGGAACATACTGCTGCTTTTTCGCATTTTTAGGATCAATCTCCTTAAACTTAGCTTGCGCCCATGCAGTGGAAAGGAGTATATTTACATCAAAACCCGTCATCCGCGGATCACCGGCATATTGATTCCGGTCATCAAAGGCTAACTTCAAAGCCTCAACCATAATGTGGATACTTTCCGCCCCTTGTGGATCCATTTCCCCTATCGGAGCGGATTGAATAATATTTAATCCTTCCTGCAGCACAAAGCCCTGGGAAACAGGTCTTGTCCCATAGACTGTAAAACCTCGATAATCGGTTTGTAATGGCGCATAGATCTCAGATTTATGCTCCTTAAATTCATCCCCTGTAAATAGCCCTCCCATTGCCTCATTCAGCGCATAAAAAGCTTTGGCAAAAGGCCCATTATAGAAATACTCCGCTCCGCCATCGGCAAACTCCGCCATTGTCCGGGCTAGATCCGGCTGCCGCATTATTGCACCTAAGCGGGGAGTCTTGCCATTGACTAAAAATATCTTGGCACCTTCTTGATAGCGACATAGTTTATCTTTCTCCATTTCAGTGAAAAGGTGCAAAAAGGGCGTCAGCGGGAATCCTTCTTGTGCGATCCTGATTCCAGGATTAAAGCATTGTCTCAAACTCCAAGTCCCCCATCGCTTACTAGCATCCTCATAAGCCAAAGGCGCCCCCGGAACCGCTACGGAACAAATCCCCTCTTGGGGTAAGATTGCATGCTTACGGGAGATGAAATACTCCAAAGTCGCTCCATTTCCGGCAGTGCCACTGCCGTTGAGACCGGTTACAGTCCTCTTTTTATGATCATAATAGAGAAGAAAAACATCTCCCCCCAAACCGCACATGGCAGGTAAAACCACACCGGTCACTCCCGCCATTACCAAACAAGCATCCATGGCATTGGCACCTTGTTCCAAAGCCTTAGCTCCTTCATAAGCAGCTAGCGGATGTGCTGCTGCCACCATGCCTCGTTTGCCTAATACTGCCCTATGTAATTTACCTTGAAAAGACATGCGCAATTCCCCCTTTCTAAACAAAATAACTAAATAGGCAAACAGATATTTATTAATATATAAATATCATATATTCGCCGAAAAACTCCAGAACCTTTTAAGAAGCGGTTCCGGCTTTTCTTACTTTATTGCCTTTAACCTTACCATGGGAAATAAAATGCATAATTTATTACTCCACAAAAAAGTCCCGCTAACAGTAATTGTCAGCAGGACCCTCCCAACAAATATTCTATTCCTCCATATCTTTCAGTGCGTTTTTCACAGCTTCAGTGAATTTTTCATGGGTACCGGTGGCGCCGGTAATTACATCCACTCCCTCAATATGTTGCTTTTCGATCAGCTCCTCTTCATAAGCCGGATATGCTTCTCCAGCACTTATGCCTGCCTGTGCTTCCCAGTTTTCATTGTACTTCTCGTCTTCTGATTTAGCATTACCTTCTTTATCTACTTCATCATAGTCTACTTCCACTATTTCTCCTCCGGTTACTACTATTTCCACAACGCCTTTCCAACCCCTGTCATCAAACTCTGTTTCCCCTGTGTAAGTACCATCTTCATACTTCCCATTATCAGTGGGCGGAGTTTCCTTAGGAGTTTCCTTCGCCGGAGGAGGGGATTCTTGCGGCTGTCGAAGACAACCACCTAACGGTACTGCTATCACTAATAGAGCAAGCAAAAGTAGAACTAACACTTTTCTCATCGGAAATATAATCACCTTCCATTACTATATTTTTACTATGTTGCAGCGCTTTACTATTATTGTGTTAGAAAAGTAGACTTATATTCTCCCTATTTATGGAAATTGGATATGGCGGCTAATTCTCTTCTCTAACTTTTCAACCCCGGATCGTAAAAAAACCCTTTCGCTTTATTAACGAAAGGGGCAATAAGTGTATTGGTTTATTTAAACTAGCACTGATAGTTCTTTATTGGCGGGAGTGTGTGGGAATCGAACCCACCGCAGAAGGGCCGCTCCTGCCACTGGATTTGAAGTCCAGGCAGCCCACCAGGACTAATCCACCCCCACATAAGCTACAAACGTCATTATACCAGTATTTTTAACCTTTTGCAAGTTTATGATTTTCTCTGGTCGTGTCAAATAGTTGTAGGACATTTACTTTTATCGTCCCTTTTGGTTTTTGTCACTAGAGCCTGATATTACCGTTTTGAAGACTACGTAAACAGGGAAACATCGGAACCACTTTACCCCTCTTTAATATGGGTATATTGCGAACTTTTCATTAGATACCTTTACGTAGGCTCGGGTCATTTTTGCCGTCAAACTCTGATTAAATCTATACTTTGAACTGGTATCCCTAAAATGCTTTGGTTCTATCTTCCCACCACTTGCCATAAACGCTCGTAGTTCCGCCATCTTTCGCAGCCCTTCTTGGCTCCAGCCCATGGGGCGGCTGCTTATTCTGCTCGAGAGAATATGGCTCACATGACCCTCTGTACAGCTGCTGCCGCATTCTTCATGGTTATATATTACTATGGCTTCCCAGTTGTTGGTTATATATCTATGGAATTTGCGTATTTTCTCCTTCTCAGAGACACTGCCAGCCTTTTGGTATAGGCCTTTGATGATTGCTCTAAAGGCCTCTTTATCAGAGTTTGAAAGTGCTGTGTAAATAGCAGTTCTTGCTTCCGGGTGTTGGCTCGTAGCAGTCATGATTGCTTTATTCAGGTGGTAACGATCTAATACTAGCTTAGTGTTGGGAAGCCATTTTAGGCCTTCTTTTATCCAGGCCGCGCCATCACCATGTAGATAGATGTGTTCTATCTTCTCGGCTTCATAGGCCTCATATATCCATTCTGCCGCCTCTAACCATAGGTCTTCATTGTCTTTACCACTACTGCTTATGTAATGGGTATTGATGCAACTACCGCGCTTTCCTTGCCTTTCTATCCCTTCGTGTATGCTTATCAGCGGTACTATGCTGTTTTTACCGCCTTGCATGGATGCATGGTCTTCATCTGCATTTATATATAATACCGATGCCTGGCGTTTTTCGGTGGGCAG
This sequence comes from bacterium, assembly GCA_050951765.1. GTDB lineage: Bacteria > Bacillota > DTU030 > DTU030 > JBMNJR01 > JBMNJR01. The sequence goes on from JBMNJR010000006.1 coordinate 98,955, forward strand.
ATCTATCTTTAATTTTTTTACCTTGCGTAGCTTATTCATCACTGTTTGCCTGCTTACTTCGCCCTTTGTAACGTATTTACTGCTTTTACCGTACGAGTTTTCACTAGCACATTCTATGAGCCTTTGTGTAACAGCGGTGGATACTCGTTCGTATCTCTCTATCCCTACTGCTTTATCCAATAAATAGACATGCTCATCGTTCCTTTGATCATGAAAATAGATCCTGCTGAATACTATCTGTCCAAACTGTGTATAAAGCTCCCGCTTATCTTTCCTACGCTCAATTACAATTCCTTCTTGTCTTCTACTTGCTTTATCATCAACTATGGATTTGTCCAGCTCCTCAAGGTACGCTTCTACAATCTCTACTATGAAATTATCGGCCTTTTCTTTAAGATTTACTTCCAGTTCTGCTATCGTTTTAGGCCCATCACCTTCAATGAAAAATTCTGCTACCCCCTTTATGAAATTTTCACAGATTTGTAGTAGAATAGTATCAAACAAGAGATCTCCTCCTTTGGTAATGTTGTTGGCAACTTCATTTTACCAAAAAGGACGATCTCTTGTTTCTTTTTTCCTACAATTATTTTACACTAGGATTTTCTCTTTGTGTCTGCAAATTTAACATAAAAACGGTAACTGCTATTGCAGCTAAAATTATATTGACAGACATAGTAATATGTATTATCATGTATACTAAGAGGTGATATACTATGGATGTCAAAATTCCTACGGATCTAATCCGTGGTCATACTGGCACGATCATACTGAATGTGCTCCGCCAAGGTGACAGTTACGGATATGAAATCTATAAAAAAATCATTGCCCTAAGTGGAAATCAGTATGAGTTAAAAGAAGCAACCTTATACTCTGCCTTTCGCCGGCTGGAACAGGATGGTTATATTGTCTCCTATTGGGGAGATGAAACACAGGGTGGCAGACGCAAGTATTACCGCATCACTGACCAAGGACAGGAATTTTACCAACAGACTAAAAAAGAATGGGACTTTGCCAAGGATATTTTAGAGAAACTTATTAAAGGAGGACTGGATAATGACAAAGCTTAAAGATGGCCTGGATAAAAAAATATATGCATACATTGATAACCTTTTTTCCAATGTGGGAGCAACTCAACAGCTGTTTGAACTGAAAGAAGAGCTGGCCATAAATATCAAGGAAAAGACCGCTGATTATAAAGCACGGGGCATGGATGAGGAAAAGGCCCTTAAGGAAGCGATAATTTCTATGGGCGACCTGAGCGGACTGGTAGATGATATGCGCAAACTCGGTCGGGATGCTGCCAAGCAATCAGTTTATTCAACGATGACAGCACGCATTTCTACGGCGGGCATAGTCGCTGGAGCGCTGCTTATCTTATTTGCTATATTTGTAACGGTAATGCAATACTTGATGGGCTCTTCCGGGGTAGAGGTTACAGGCAGCGCAATTTTTATTGTTGCCGGCGGAGCATTGCTCACCTACAGTGTGCTGACCAGGGAAACTAGAGCAAGATATACCATGAACAAGATTCGTGCCGCGCTCTATGGCCTATCAACAGGAATACTGCTTTTCGGGTTTTTTGCATCAACAGTTACCTATTTTGCCGTAGAAGAATCTTTTGTGCCAGTGGCTACGTTAATGGTATTTTTCTTGCCTGGTTTTGGACTGTTATTATTCCTTTTATTGACAGAAACCGGACGGAGAAAGCAGGAATAAAACAGGTTAATTATGTTTTAGAAAGAAGAATTAATTCGTTTTTCCCATCAACAATAATTGGGAAACAGACACCGGTTCCAGCCCCCGCTCCCTTAGTTTTTCAATAATAACAGGCAATGCCTCCAGTGTATTCTTTTTTCCTTCATGCAGAATAATAATTGAACCGGGCTTTACCTGCCCCATCACCCTGCTTACTATCTCCTCCGGCTTCGGATCCTCCCAATCCCGCGGGTCAACATTCCAAAGGACAAGATGTTGACCTAACTCACTAGCTGCATCAATCAACGCTTGCGAATAGCAGCCATAGGGAGGGCGCACAAATTTTATATCTTGTCCTGTAAACCGGTAAACCGATTTCCTTACCTTTTCTAGATCTGCCATTGATACCTGCGGTTGGGCTTTATCTAAACGACTATGATCCCAAGAATGACTGCCAATCTCACATCCTTGAGCATAAATGCTCTGTAACTGTTCAGGATAAATCTCAACCCGCTCCCCCACGACAAAAAATGTAGCCTTTACACCATATTCCGCTAGCACCTTCAGATACTGTTCGGTTCTTTCAGGGTAAGGCCCATCGTCAAAGGTTAGGGCAACTTTATCTACCGCGTCGCCGTGGTAAATCAACTCTGCCAGTTCTAGCGGCGGTTGATCTATTTTTGCTGCAACTGGCAAAGAAGCACCTAATCCAAAAACAGGATTTTTATTTACAATGCTTTCTCCGATCATATTCCGCAATTGTTCCTGTTTTTCAGTTTGCACCAGCTCAAACCCTGTTTGGGGTTGTACAGCTTCAACAGCATTCGGAAAATATAATGGTTTAAATAATGCTGTTAAACATACCAATATTGAAGTAATAACGTACAAGTAAGCAGGCGCCATTTTAATCCTCTCCCCGTTGTCTTTGCCATTGTACGCGTTACATTATACAGCCCCGGATAGAATATCCAGGGCTCTTGATAAAGGGTCACCAGCAATCTATCTACATTATTCTATGCGCACCAAGGGGATATTTATCACAAACATCTTGGAACCATCCTTCATGCTTACACTGTATAGCTGCAGCTTTAGCTGTTCTGTCTCAAGTTCCTCCGGCACCGGTATTTCTACTGCAAAATAAGCCCAATCGCCCATGGCTGCTGTGGTAAAACCGCTGTGCAGCACCTCATTATCTTCTGTAAGTAGCTCATAACTAACTGTACCTTCAAATACATTGGCAATTCCGGTCAGGGAAATAGTCTCCGCCACTTTTGCATTGGGTTGAGGAGTAAAAACCTTAATCCACTCGGAAGCGGCGACTATAGGCCGATTGATCCCCGCTTCCATACCTAACACCTGCATGAAGTATCTGTCCGGGTCATTTACATCGGTAAAGCTTAGGGGCAACTCAGTTTCCTCTACAATAATCAAATCAAAGGGATAGGTAATTGCCTCGGTCACAACTTGACCTTCCTCCGGTGCAGTTGAATTAATTTTTACCTCCAGTTTGTCCGTATGCTTTACCACTGCTTCCACTTCTACCCCATAACCGCCTGTAGGTTTCATTCCTTCGGTTATCAGCACATATCTATAGCCATCGTAATTTCTTTCCTGTACAGCAGGTATTTCCCGAGAACAATTAATCCAGTGGGTAATCTCTACAGGCAGCTTATTAAGATCCGGCCGGAAAAAACCCTGTTGGAATACAATTTCCTCCGTTAAATCTCCGCTGCTTACGCTCTCCTCTTTTTTCGTAATAATTTGCACTGTATTATTCTCGCCATCCCAACTTACGTCAGCCCCAAACTTCTCCGCAATAACCCGGATGGGAACTAACACTCTCCCGTCTTGAATAATGGGGGCAACGTCCGATTCCAATTTAATCCCATCGAAAATTATTTGTACAGGAGTTAGATTCTGAGCGGATACAATGAGTGTTACCAATACCAAGCATGCTATGACAAGTACCGGAATTTTCTTTTTCACTGTTTATTCATCCTTTCCCCAACTTTATATTCTCACCGAATATGACGAAAAAGCCCTTATTTTTGTTCCATGGTAAGTAGTCCCATTTTATCCATACCTCCCAATTTGCCGGTTGCATAAAATGCCACGATGAGGCGATAGCTTGTAATCAAAATATACCCAACTGCACGATGACAAACATTCCTTCTTTCTGCTACTGCTACTAGTATATGCCATGACCCTTCGATGAAAAACTCGCTCATCACAGAATCGGCAATTTACCTAATAAAAAACAGGCCACTCCCGTGACCTTGAGAATAATGACGCTTTAACCCTTATCCACCAATACCCGGCGATCACCAACCCGTTTGGTCAAGCGCTGGGTATCAAAATACTCTAACAGCGGCAAGGCATACCTGCGGCTGGTCTGCAAAAGATCCCGCAATTCACTTACTGTGATACTTCCCGTAGTTTGAATATAATCTTGCAGTTTTGCCTGGGCTGTTTCCAGTGCTTGCCTATGAAAGATAATATCCTCTGCCACCTTGATTAAAATCCCGGCATCCATCATTGCCAGAAGAATCTGCTCCGCCTCTTGGTCGGGTATTGAGGCCAATACATCGCCTAAAGAAGGAGGAACAAAGGGTTCGTCTAAAAAAGCTGCTGCCAATTTTGCCTTGATTGCCTCCTGTGCCGGAGTATAGGATATCCGGTGCGATGATAATTTTAATTTGTCCCGTTCCAACTCAATTACCCTGTCTGCAGCCAATGCTTGCAATATTTCTTGGAAAAAACGGGGTGCCAGTTTAGGGAAATCTTTGGTTCGCAATTCTTCCTTCGCCATCCCCCAGCGAAAGGGGAAGCGGTGATGAAATTGTGCTAACCGCTCTTCCACTTGCTCTTGGATTTTTTTATATAAGGAGCGGTGCAGGTAATAAGGCGCATCTAAATTGAATTTCATAATCTTATCTTCCAAGAGCCCGGCAAGCAACTGTTCCAGCTCTTCCGAGGGTAAACCTAACTTTCGCCCTAAATCCTGCTTCCCGATCCCCTCTATTCCGGCTTCTAAAATTCCTTGTTCCACCAATTGCGCCGGATTACCCCTCTCCTTTAGCTCAAGTTCAGCAATCACATTCTTTTTATAGCGTTTCCGTCGTGGCGGTGTCCCTTCAATCAGCATCCCACCGCCGATGGTAACAGCCGGTGAATAGGAACGGATCACATAACGATCGCCCCGCCGCACAGCTACCGGTGCTTCGAGGCGAAATTGCACCAAAGCAGTATCTCCCGGTGCCAATTCTTCGCTATCCAATAAATAGACCCTGCCCAGCACTTCCGCAGTGCCTACATGAAAGCGAATGCGGGCTCGATGTGTCAATGGCCGGGGGGCGGACTCCAATAAGTATAGCCGGCAATCTACCATGGTGGACTCGCGCAAACTTCCCGGGGCTGCCAATACGTCACCCCGGGAAATATCATCCAGATCTATCCCCGATATATTTACCGCCACCCTCTGACCGGCATAAGCCTCCTTCACTTCCCGGCCATGCACCTGTAGCTGCCGTACCCGGCCTTGTTTCTCTCCCGGCACAATATCGCATTTATCGCCGGTACGAATTGTTCCAGCCACTAAAGTACCGGTAACCACAGTCCCAAATCCAGTGATGGTAAAAACCCGGTCAATGGGAAGCCTGAAGCTGATAGACAGGTCTTTTCCCTCCACCTCCTGCGTAAGCTCATCAATAGCCGTCAACAGTTGCGGGATTCCGGCACCGGTAATGGAAGAAACAGGATAAAGCGGCGCCTCTGCCAAAAATGTTCCCGCCAAAGTTTCTTTCACTTCTTCAGTCACCAATTCCAGCCATTCTTCCTCCACTAAATCTTTTTTTGTCAACACAACTATGCCTTTTTTAATACCCAAAAGATTTAATATATCCAGATGTTCCCTGGTCTGGGGCATTACCCCCTCATCAGCAGCCACCACAAAAAGAACCAAATCAAAACCGCTCACCCCGGCAAGCATGTGGTGAATAAAGCGCTCATGCCCCGGCACATCCACTACTCCTGCCTGACGCCCGCTGGGCAGGTCAAAGGGAGCAAAACCCAATTCAATGGAAATACCCCGCTGTTTTTCCTCCCGCAGCCGATCGGTTTCCCGTCCTGTCAATGCCTTGATCAACGCGGTTTTCCCGTGATCCACATGGCCTGCCGTCCCGATAATTATATGCTTCAACCGGTACTCCCCCTCACTTACGCCTAAACTCTCTCTGGACCAAAATTAGGTAAAAAATATAGGCAAACACTGCAGGTATAGCCGGTAACACTGCTCCCCCTATATACTGCTCCGCCAAAAGCAAAGCGACGGCTGCTACAACCCCTAAGCATGTAAATAAAACCGTATCCCGCACAAAGTGGCGAAAAAACATCCACGTAGATTCATACCAAAACAAAGCAATAAAAGTATCTCCCAGCAATTTGGTGAGGGCAAAAAGCAGGGGAAGTAAAACCCATAATGATATAGTGGGAAAATAAAAGGCAATCCACCCCGGAACAAGGTTTATCAATAAAAACAGAATTGCACCTGTTAACAAAAGGCCCCACCGGCTCAATATTTTCTGCCTCCCATATTAACTGTTGCTAAATATTTTCGCCAAAACCCGGCAGATCTCCTCCGTTTCCCCCGGCTGCAGTGTCCTTGCATCCAACAAAACCCGTCCCTTGGCTACCCGGGCTAGAATAGGCCGTTCTGCTTTGCGCAACCTTTCCTCCAATTGCTGTGCTGTCAGCAAACTTGTCTCCAAAACAACTGCCCAGGTGGGCAGCTCAGCCAAAGGCATGGCGCCGCCCCCTACCTGTGATTGATCCGGTTCTATTGTTACTTGCAGGGACTTTCCTACGGCAGCGGTAATTTTTGCTGCCAACTGCTCCGCCCTGACCTTTAGTTCTTCCCGGTTGAGAGTTAACATGCGCAAAACCGGTACCTTGCGTGAGGCCTCCGCTGGGTCCTGATAAATGCGCAATGTGGCTTCCAATGCTGCCAATGTTAGTTTATCAATCCGCAAGGCCCTGGTTAAAGGATTTCTTTTCATCCGCTCAATATATTCCTGTTTTCCTACAATAATTCCCGCTTGCGGGCCACCTAAGAGTTTGTCACCGCTAAAAGTTATTACATCAATACCCGCTGCTACCGATTCCTGCACCGTTGGTTCCGCAGGCAGCCCGTAGTTGCTCAGATCAACTAGCATACCGCTTCCCAAATCCTCCAGTACAGGTAAGTGGTTTTGTTGCGCCAATTGCACCAACTCATTTGCCTCTACCTCAGCAGTAAAACCTAATATCCGATAATTACTGGTATGGACTTTTAACAGTAGGGCGGTCTCCGGGCCAATGGCCTTTGCATAATCAGACAAATGGGTTTTATTGGTGGTGCCCACCTCAACTAAGCGGCAGCCGGACCACTCCATCACCTCCGGCACGCGAAACGAACCGCCGATTTCCACCAACTGCCCGCGGGATACAAGCACCTCTTTGCCCCGTGCCAGGGTATTGAGGGCCAAAAGCACGGCAGCAGCATTATTATTGACAACTAAGGCAGACTGCGCTCCAGTGAAGTGAAGCAGCAAATCTTCTACGTGGCTATAGCGGGAGCCCCGTTTGCCGGTGGCCAGATCAAGCTCCAAATTACAATAGCCTTGATTCAACCGGGACAAATGCTCCTGCACAGCCTCTGCCAGCACCGCACGGCCTAAGTTTGTATGTAAAACCACTCCGGTAGCATTAATAACCGGCCGTAATTGCGGCCTTGTCATGTCTAACAGTTCTGCTTTAATGGCAGCAACCAAGTATTCCGGCGCTATTTTTTCCGTCACTGTTTCTATTTGTCCGGTTAAAATTTCCCGCCGCACTCCCTGCACTGCCCTGCGAACAGCTGCCACAAGTAAACTGCGGGGAGAAGTGGCAGCCAACATTTCAACTTCACTCCACTTAAGCATTTCATCAACTCCCGGCAGCTGCCGCAAAAGCTTCTGCTGATCTTGCTCCACCATATCCATCCTCCTTATACTCCCTCGGTTACAACAGGAAGCTCCAACATAGTTATGACGCCAGTTTCTGTATACACCAAAAGCTGTTCCTCCAGAGGTGCTACCGCAATATTGATTACGTCCGTAGCAGGGTAATACCATTTTATTTCCCCTGCATAATTAAAACCATATATGCCTTTCCCATCGGCAACAATAATTGTTGTGGGTGTAACCTCTACCAGTAAATCTTTTGCCGGGGTGGAAAACCCACGCTCCCAAGCCGAATTGCCCGGTGTATCGAGAAAAGCTACCACAGAGCCGGACCCAAAACCATCTCCAAAGGTTACAGTTACTAAAGCACCTGGCTGCAGTGGCGGTGGAACCAGCCTTTGTAATGAACGATCGGAAAAAAACTTTTGGCAAACCTCCCCGCTATTGGTAACATAGTAAAGTACCTTCTGCCCGGCTAAGACCCAAGTATTTTCTGCCACCGGACATACATCAAGGAAAAATGTTTCCTCTTTACAATTAAGTTTTCCCTCCAAATTCCCTTCCTTATCTAAAATTATAAACTGATTTAGTAATGATTCCTGGTGGAACATGAACTGATTTACCCCTACGTGGGTAGTTGTGAACCCTCCGGTAAGGATGCTGCCATTGCGGACAATATGTTCCCAGGCTGCCTGCCCGTCAGCCTTCACAAATACCATTTTTTCCACTAAATTCCCATCTGATTCCTGCAGCGGGTCTAAAAAGGCAAGTACCTCTCCCGCAGGGGAAATAACAACATTTTGCAGTGGCCAACTCCACTTCTGCCGCCACGCCAAATGACCATCCACTTGATAAAGAGCTACTTCTCCCTGTTCTCCATCGATTACCGCCCACATATCCCCCTGCGATACCACTATCCCGCCACTGGGCACTTCCCGCCGCCAAATTTCCTCCCCTGTAGGAGCAAGAGTTATCAATTTAGTACCGGCAACCTTTTGCCTTAGGGAAGCAAAGTTCCCGTCATCCCACCTAATCAAGACAATATCATCCAACTGGGCGGCATACTCCCACAGTACCGATGGTTTCTTAAATTGAGCCAGCCCAGCCCACTGTAAAAATTTAAGTCCACTGCTGGGATAATGCAGAGGAATCTCCTGACCCCAAAGGGCAAAACCAAAAAAGAGAACTAAGGCTAAAAAAATCCCTCCCCAAAGCAAAGGCCACTGACGCTTTGACACTTCCCTGCCCCCTTTACAGCTGGACAAAGTTTCCAACCTCATTTAGTTTCAGGGAAGAATTCGCCACCTATGATCAATTTTCCTTCTTTTTCCAGTTAACCATGATATTTATACACAACCCCGGCTGTAAAAATCCGGCCGGCAGAGAAATCAATATCTTTATCCTTTTTAATCTCCAATGCTATCAATTCACCTTTACGGGTATGTATTATCCCCGGTAAATCAAAAGTTGTTTCCACGTCGCCGGAGCGGAGCAATAGCCTGGTGACATGGGTATGATTGTACCCGCCCAAATCATTCAATCCGCCGCCTAAAAATAGTGCTTCGCCAATCCCCTGTACCACCATCTCCACCTCCGGATACCCGACAACTCTCCCCACCAAAGCTGGAAAGGGAAGGTCGCCGGCAAAAAACGGCAGTTCTTCGCCTGCTGCTTCCATTTTAATGCTTCCCTTATCCAATGTTTTACTCTGGCACAAAAAGTAATAGTCAGCGTTCACTTTTTGACACAATTGGAATGTTGAATGGGCATGTTTAACCAGCGCTAAAACCCTGAGTGCCAAATGGGGCTCAAAATCAGCCGGTACCAAACCCTGCTCCTTTTCCCACCACTCCTGCAGCTTTTCCTCCAATATGCCCTGCTGCACCCGCCCGAGAAAATCCTTCGCATTTAAATGTGTTGCGGCAATTTGTTGCAGTTTATCCAAGGGGCAGAGTTCTTCTAAATAATATCTCTCTTTATTGCCGGCAACAATAAAAAACTTATCATAGCGACCGACAATAATTCCCACCGGTGCTCCCTTATTGTCAATAACCGCTAATGGCATAATTGTCTCTCCAATCCTTAATATTTCCTACGGGTAATATTCAAGGTATGGCGCTAAATCCCTCCTGCCATTCCCTTGGCATGCTAAAAAAGGGGGCTATTTTGCCCCCTATTCATAATAACAACACCGCCGTTTTTGAGCGTTTTTTGTTCGCCTTGTCCAGAGCCAAAAGCCCTGGGTGCCCGACAAATCAAAACGCGAAAAACTATTAATTGCTTATATAGTTTCGTTCTTGTAAGAGCTTTTGCGCTGCTGCAAAATCTTCTGCTGCCACTAAAATTACCGGCCCAGTGCAGCCCATGCCCGTTTCCGCATAAATACCCGCCTGCCAGAGTATCCGTGCGGCATTTTCAATTTCCAATACATCTATCCCGGCTATTTCTTCCGTTACCGCCTTTGCCGGTGGCGGTTCTACTTCTTTGCTTTCCGGCGCTTGCTGTAATGATTGTACCAGTTTATTCAACCCTGCCCGTTGAGCAGCCTCCCATTCCTGCGCCATCAGCTGCAGCAATCCGCCTTGGGCAACTTTAGCCGCATAAGCAATACTGTTGGCAATTACCGGTGCTCCTGAAGCCCGGGAAATAATATTTATAATCCGCTTATAGCCTGGCCCCACACCGGGACCGTAGCCATAACCTGTAGCCTCGAAGCTGCCGCCGGTAGTATAAGCGGAGAAAACCTTCATCAACAGATTTCCGGTTAATGTATCACAAACCATAACATCAGGAGTGCCAGCCAAAAGGTCATTCCCCCGCATAACCGAGCCGCCGTCAGCCCTGATTGTAGCAGCAAAGGTAAGCCCATATCCTTGCTGCCTCAACTGGTTCAAGATCCGTTCTACCTGGCGCGCACCATCCACATTCAAAATGCCCACAGCAGGATTTTCAATCCCAAAAGCCTTGGCAACGGCAATTCCGTGCAGGGCATTGTACACCATGGCTTCAACCCGTTGAGTTGCAGTAGTACCGGTGGTTGTGGCTAAAAACATTTCCCTCCCCTGACCGGGAGTAACCACCCGCCCCACAGTGGCTACGCCAATGGGAAAATTATAGTGCATGGTAACGGCAGCATCAAGTTCCCCCTGATCCAGCAGTTTTTCCATCTGTTGGTGCCCTTCATCAACGCAAGGGCTGGTAGCGACTTGCTTGAGATTAGCGGGGAGATCAGGTCCAATAAAGACGACCTCCAGATCAGGGTTATTTTGTTGCGCCAACAAACCCCCTCTGATCACCTCATCGGGACCGTGTTCGCTGCCCAGAATAGTCAAACCCACCCGGAGCCTCCGCCCAACTCTGCCTGTTTCCAATGCTTGCGCTGCCTCTAAAAAGGTCTCCGCAAGCAGTTTTTTTAGTGCCGGGGTAGCAGACATGTCACACACCCCCTACTCTTCCTTGATGTAGGATTCAGCTAAGTTTCGCATACTTTCAGCGATTAGCTTCCGTACTGTTTCCCGGTCAACACCAATCTCTTCTTGTACAATCCCTGGATTTGACTCCATTAAGAAGGACAAGCCGTCAAAAAGATTAGTCATCCGCGCCAAAAAAAGGCTGCCTTTCCCAATAATCATCACTCTGTGCAATTCTCCTGCCAGCATTGCATCTCTGGCGTGGCCGATCACCGGTACCCCCGAAGGAATATGTCCTTGTGTGGGCGCAAAACCTACCATTCCATGACGTTGGACAAAACTCGGCAGCTCCTGCCGCTCAATTTCCTTGCGCATAACTGCCAAGGCTGCAATAAGGCGATAGTTTGCAGCCGGCACATCTCCGGCTCCCGCCGGTTCTGTGAATTCCGGGATCTGCATTTCTACCGCATACTTATCCACATCAGTCAACTTTAAACCCAGTCGGTCCAATGGCTCGCCAACTAGGGCTTGCATAACTGCCTGCGGTGAAGAACCGGAACCAATTTTGTGTTTGCCAATGGAATCAGTACGGATAATAGGATTCACTCCATCATTTTGGGAGATCAGGATGGCAAAACCGCCTAATACATCCTCCAAGATAGGCATTCCCTTAGCTACCTGTTCTTTTCCATTCATACCTAATTTGGCGACTGCCCCGCCACCTAAGACAACCACATTGCGGAATATTCCCGATTTCACCAGACCGGCGGCCTGTAAAACCGCATGGGAGGGTCCTGCACAAAAACCGCGGACATCAGCACCGGTAGCGTTAATACAACCGCAGTGTTCACCGATGGCCTTGGCAAAATTCCCTCCTCCCCGCTGGTTCATATCGCCTGTTGCCTCTTCGGAAGCCTCGATAATATAATCAATTTCCTCTGCTGCTATCCCTTCCCGGCTCAGCAGGTGACGCAGAGCCACGACACCGGAGGCCTTAGCAGCTGTATTCTCCGCTATAATATGACTGGAAAGATTCTCATCAAATTCATGGGCGCGACGCACACAACCAACTATTCTGTCGCCCAGGGTTAAGGGCTCGGCACTACCGGCATCCAATCGCTTCATAATCGCCTCTTTTTCCTTGCCCTCACCCAATTTTATCGTATCTTTTTCCCCCCAGAGCGGGTGCTGTTGCAGTTTCTCCTTTATTTCCTCCACAAAATCCCTCTCTAACCAAACCAAATCAAAAACATCGGTCATACACATCCAGGCATAAAACTCATCCTCCGGCATAATTTCACCGTAAGAACCAAAACGCTTGGGTTCAACCTTATCCCCTGTAAACCACGGCCGGGACAGCTGGGCCAATGCATCGGGGTGTAAATTACCAATATAAGTTTGGAAAGGGGCATATCCTAAAGCCATTGCATAAGGACGTACATGATTATATATGTCTTTGAGGTAAGGAGATTCTTTACGCCTCTCTAACACCTGTGTGGTGCCATAGCGAACCAGTAAGTTAGGTGTATGGACCAAAATATAAGCAGTACCTTTAATTACAGGCTCCAATTTTACACCTCCATTCAAGATCAGGCTTAAATTAATCCCAAAGATGTTTTGCGGGAGAACCCTAATTAAGCTCCCCCGCAGGCAAATCAATTATTATTCATCAAAAACCTTCTGCCCGTCCACCTCGGTTTGGAGAGCAACTAACGCCCTCTCCACCAACCGGCGCCGCAGTTTCTTTTCTTCCGCCGGATCCATTTCCGGATTTCCCAAAGGATGTGGGATGGCAACTGTCGGTACGATTCTGTTGGCACCTACTGTGAGAGATATGGGAACAATAGTGCACATGTGAACCACCGGTATTCCGGCCCGTTCAATCTCTTTGACCATCGCTGCACCGCAGCGAGTACAGGTGCCTCAGGTGGATGTAAGAATAACCGCATTGACCCCGGCATTTTTTAAGTCCGCCGCAATGCTGGCTCCAAATTGGGCTGCATTAGCTACAGATGTGCCATTCCCTACCGTCGCATAATGATAAGGATGCAATTTTGCAAAAGCGCCTTCTGCCTCCAGCTCCCGCAGTACGTCTACCGGCAAAACCCGATCCGGATCCTGATTGGCATATACCGGATCGTAGCCCCCGTGTGCTGTTTCGTGGGTTTCGCTGGTTAGATCGGTAAGCCCTTCGATGCTATACTTGCCATACTTGGAGGCACTGGAGGACTCGATTCGATCGGGGTTGCCCTTCGGTACAATTCCTCCGGAGGTAACAACCGCCAATATGGCTTCCTTCATGTTGGCTACCGCTGGACTGGGAGGCACCCGGTCAAAATCGGGCATGGGCAATTCCGTAGTAAAGGGCTCGCCTTTTAACTTAGCCAGCAGCATCTCTACCGCCCTTTGGGCGCCGCTTTGGGCGGCAAATTCATTACGCCTTATTCCCCGGGAAATATAACCTTCCGTTTCCGGAGACCCCAGTTTTTCTCCCCGGATTAGTTTTCCCAACAGGCGGGCCATGGCAGCAATAGCCTCCCGCATGCCGCGGGCAGAATCTTGGGTGGAAATAATATAAACGTCCTTACGGTATAGCTCAACGCCAGGGTTTTCTACATACATACCGGTAATAACTGGAATTCCGATTTCCTTCCCTACTGCTTGCGCAACAGCACCACAGGCAGTACCGTACCGGCCAGCATTAAATGCAGGTCCTGCCACAAAAGCATCCGGTCGCTGCTCCACAATCAATTGTAAGATCTCCTGTTTTGCCTGTTCCATATTATCGGCAAAGTAATTATCCCCGCAGATGACGGTAGCTACAACCTCACCGCCGAACTCTGCTATAGCAGCTTGTAGTGCAGCCCCCGGACCTGCCGGGCCTTCCCGTAATTGCGGCGCTATCCCAGCTTTATCTTCACCGCCGATTTGGCCAAAGAACTGGTTAACATAGTGAACCACCCGCAACTTATTGTTGGCAACCATGTTTCCCCTCCTCTCCTTCATTGGATTTAGAGTTAATGACTGTTTTAGAAGCAAACATGGTTTAATTAAAACTTACTATGGGCTTCCCGCATTTTCTTTACTGCTTCCGCCAATGCTTCCGGGTCTAAGACCATTTCCATCATGGCAACTTGCTCTTCCCAAACTGCAGGGTCAACCTGCTCCTTAATTTCAGGCTCCATAATATGATATACCGGGAGTCCTAACTGGACTCCAGCCAATGGACCGGCAAAGGTCGGATCACCGGCAGTTACCGTTTCCGCCGCCAACTCGGCAGAATCCGGTTCCGAAGCACCGAGCAGTACTACTAGATTCTCCGCTCCCACTTCCTCTGCCAATTCCTTGATCCGTGCCTGATTTTCCAAGTCCATTGTTCCGGCAGCAGTTCAGACAAAACACTCTGTAGTGCCAAAAAGAATCTCTGCCCCGGTTGTCTTCATACATTCTTCAATAACCGGTGCCGGAACTCCATCGCGATCACCAATGGCAATTACTTTCTTGCCTTTTAGTTCCATTTCTTTTCCTCCTTTGCACAAATTTTTATAAAATATCCTATCTTCCCTTACCTACGACTCCATACCCCGCAACCGGTTAAATCCCAGCTCATTGGTAGAGCCGGTAATAGCTTGCAATTCCACCTTCAGACTACCATCAGGACGGAGCGATCCGGCAAAACCGCCGGCAATAATTTCCGCCACCGACAGATCTCCTATTACCTTTGCCCGGGCCGGTAATTCTACTACCTCATTGGCATTACCGGCACTTACCACTGCATTGGCCTCTGTTACCGCATCGGCCAATGATTGGGAAGCACCATCCCTACCGGCATATTCGTCTGTGAGCAGAACTGTCTTAATTCCTAATTGCTCTAACCTCTGGCAGTTCATGGCCAAATCAGTATCAGGGTTGCCAAAACCTTCTTCAGTGACTATGGCACCCTCAGCTCCCATCATTTTAGCCAACTTTGCCGCATAACTGGAAGAACGCTGTTTATCTGCCAAGGTTACATTTTCATTGGTAATAACCACCCCTAAGAAACACAGTTCTTTGCCGTGACGGGCAAATAATTCCGCAATTACCGGATTGTTTAGATGGTGATAGGTAGTATTTTTGTCACAGGCTGAAACACAATTGCCGCTCACAATTGCTCCATCCATGACTTCCGTAGGGCTGATTATACTGGGAATTATTCTTTTCGCATCAACGCCATAAACATAGGAATCATGCAGGAGTCCTTGCGATTGGAGCATATAGACGTAAACTATCTTGGGCAACTGACCAAATTTTGCTGCCGTTTCCATTGGATCACCTAATTCATAGACCTCCACACTGGCAGGTTCAACCTCCCGGCCTGCTTCGCCTAAATAAGCTGCCGCCCGTAAGCCCGCTAAACGAACTGCCTGTTCATGCTGGTGTTGAGGCAGATCTTCCACCGGCGTAATATTAATGACCACATTTAATGTCTGCGAAAAGGGCGTATACTGTGCCCCTGGCCCACTCATATCAATTATCCCTTCCTGAAAACCAACAATCTTACCGGTGGTTACCACACAAGCCCCTGCTAAAACATGGGTGCGGCCGCTACCAACCGATTCCGGCTTGCCTAAGAAACCGGGGAAAATACATCCTGGCCCAGCTACTTTTACCCGCGGTTCAATTACATCCTTAACCGGAATAATCCGCACATCGTCCCCCGGTTTAGCCAGTTCCAGCTCTAACTGCTTAATATTTGGGTCCTCCATTAGATGGGCAATCAGCTCCGGTTTGTTGATAATAAGAGTATTGCCCTGAACCTGTGTTTTGTCCCCAAACTGAATATCGGTAATCCTAATTTTCCCTAATTCTAATCGCATTTCTTTCCCTCCTCTCTGCTAGTTTATGCTATTTCTCACTTCCCTAAAAGGGAATCTAATTCCGCCACAATATTTTCTTTAGTAGCCTCATTTCCGGATAGAGTGGCAACGACCTCTCCTCCTTGATAAAAGAGGAAAGTTGGCAAAGCCATTACCTTTAGTTCAATACATAAACGTCGGTTATTGGCAGAATTTAACTTGCAAAACTTGATCTGATCACCATAGGATGCTGCCATTTTTTCAAATTCGGGTAATAAAGCCATACAAGGTGCGCACCGGGGGCCCCAGAAATCAACCACCACCGGTCGATCGGAGTTATTCACTTCCTCCTGGTAATTCTCCTTCGTTAATTCAATGATCTCTCCACCCATTCAGTTCCCTCCCTTCATTAGTTGTTCTTCCCATGTTCACAACAACAAGGTGTACAAATTAATCCAAACCCTCCAAATACTTTTCGGCGGCAAAAGCTGCGGTAGCCCCATCCCCTGTAGCCGTAACTACCTGCCGCAATAACTTTTCTCGACAATCGCCGGCAGCAAAAACTCCATGTACTGAAGTTTCCATCCGGTCATTGGTGATTATATAACCTGATTGCGCCAATTCAACTTTACCTTCCAACCACTTGGTGTTAGGGATAAAGCCAACGTAAATAAAGATACCGTTTACTGCAACCTCCTGTATTGCGCCGGTTTTTACATTTTTCACAAGGACTTTTTCCACCATCTGTTCGCCTTGAATTTCCTCTACCACGCTATCCCAAATAAATTCTATTTTTTTATTGGCAAAGGCTTTTTCTTGTACCACTTTCGTAGCTCTGAGGGCATCCCGACGGTGTACCAAGTATACTTTTTCCGCAAAACGAGTTAAAAAATTTGCCTCCTCTACGGCGGCATCCCCGCCACCAACCACCATTACCGGTAACCCTTCATAAAAAGCGCCATCACAGGTAGCACAATAAGAAACACCACGCCCTATGAACTCCGCTTCCCCTGGAACGCCTAATTTGCGCGAATCACTGCCAGTAGCAATGATCACTGCCGGTGCCCGATACTCACCTTGGGTAGTAGTAATTATTTTATCCCTTCCTGATAAGTCAACGCCGGTGACTTCGGCCATAACAAACTCAGTACCGAATTTTTTCGCTTGCTCCTCCATCACCTCTGTTAGTTCCTGACCGCTGCCACTGATGTAACCTGGATAATTCTCCACGTTTTCTGTTGTGGCAATTTGCCCTCCTGCCAGCATTTTTTCTAAAAGAAGGGTCTTTAATTTTGCCCTGGAGGTATAGATACCGGCAGTAAGACCTGCGGGACCCCCTCCAATAATAATTACATCATATGTTTCCATTTCAGCACCCCAATTCTTTTCAATATTGATCCCATTTCTGTCAAAATAAATTATTTGCTTATAAACATATAGTGCATGCCAACTTTAGTATTTAACTGCACCTGGTTTTTATTCCAGCTAATAAACTGCTCCGCTTTGCAAACTGGCCAGTGCAGCCTCTACCTGTGCGAGGTCGACTGCCGCATAGTCGGCAAGCATTTCCTCCGACCATTGTGGCATAATTTCCGGCCTTGTTTTGTAATACGCCTCAATACTGTTTTCTATGTAATGAAGCGATTTTAAATCAAGTTCACCCCTTTCCCGACTGATAAATATTGTTTTGTAGGGAATAGAACCTGGTTTTAAACTACCACTCAAAGGATGGGTTATGAGCCGATATCCTTGATGCACTAAATCCCTGGCATAGGTAAAAAGATGCAAAACAGAGCCTTCAATGTATTTAATCTCTAAATCGGGATATTTTTTTTGCAGCTGAAAATTATTGGACAATAAAGTAAAACTCATTTCTTTACCTCCTAATTATGCTATATACATTAAAACAGGACAGTAAGACAACAGAATAGCTAATGGCTACCTTATGTCCTCTGTCCCTTCTACCTGAGAGATTACTATTTGCGGTCCTTTTTTAACCGGCAAAAAATTACTCCTTCGGCGCCCAGACTAATCGTCCTTTAGGTCTCTCCAGAGTCCCGTCCCCCTACGGTCCTTTTGCCTGAGAGTTTCCGGCTGCCGGAGTAGCAACCCAGCAAACCTTGCTCCTTCGGCGCTCCAATGGAGTCTCTCCCATAGGCTTCCTGCGGGATTTTATTTTTTTGTCAACTGGCACCTTAATTATTCTGTGCCTTCTGCAATTGAATTATATCTTTACAACTTTGTTCTGCACTAAAAACAAAACTCCTCCTTTGTTCACTTATTTTTAATTATTCTCTTTTCTTTCTTGAAATCCTGCTCAATTATGCATAGATTTTCCACATATCCCATATACTTCATAACAGAACAGATATTATTCTTGGACAGTAATAAACTTCACCTCAAGGAGGAATGTTTATGCCCGGTCTCCAGGAAACCTCATGCCCAATCTGCGGAGCTAAAATTTTTGACTTGAATTTATCTAATAATGAAGGTGTGCTTTGTTATAACTGTTACCGAAACCTAGCCACTAAAGAAAAGCCGATGGCTGCTCAGGAGGGCTAATTATGCCAACATTTTTCTTCCCTGCCCCAAATCCCATTAAACAGAATGATTGGGAGCAGGAATTTCGGATAAACATTTATGATCAAATGGCGATCCAAAAACTAACCTTCGTTCTCTCTTGGCATTTCCGCCAGCTATTGGGCACACGCCCCTTAGTTGTTTTATGTATTGGTACTGATCGCTCGACCGGCGATTCCCTGGGGCCTTTAATTGGTACCAGATTAATGGAGCTAAGACCGCCGATGGCCACAGTATTAGGTACACTGGAGGAACCGGTTCATGCCGCTAATCTCCAGGTATATCTGACCCGTATAAAAGAAAATCCTCAAAATCCTTTGGTACTGGCTTTAGACGCCTGTTTAGGCCGCAAGGAAAACATTGGTACCATTACCATAGCCCGGGGACCTCTAAAACCTGGGGCTGGGGTGAAAAAAGAACTGCCTCCTGTAGGTCAGCTGCATATTACCGGAATTGTCAATGTCGGTGGGTTTATGGAGTATTTTGTCCTCCAAAATACACGTTTAAGCATTGTCCATCGCATGGCTATGAATATTGCCGATGTTATTCACCATAGCCTGCTAAACTTCCAAAAAGAAACTGGAGCTATATAATAAGCGGCCATAATGGCCGCTTATTCCTCTGCCTCCGGTATATACCGGCTTTTTATTTCTTGGTATACCTCTTCCGGGCTTAGCCCTTCCGCATTAATTACTGGCCCTTGTATATCAATTATCTCCATTCCCAGCATATTTTCATCTTGACCACTGACCACAACGGCATCTGCTTCCACATTTGCTCCCAACTCAACTACTTCATACCCCTTTGCCTGCAGGTAAGCCTTAACTGGAGACAACTGCCGCGCAACAGCAATTCTTTTGCCCATCAACCCTCTGACCTCCCACAAAAGAAATTATATATTTACTATTTGTTCTGGAGATCATTTTTATGCTTTTTCCTTAAATTAAACCCCAAAAGGCTGCAAAACCTGCTAAGGCAAAATAGATTGTTACCGGGAAAGCCAAAAACATTACGCGCACCGGATCGACTTTTTTACCGATAATTCCACCGACGATCCCAACTACAACAAAGGTAGTCAAGCAGACCGGAGGCATCGACTGTCCCGCCATGGCCAGGTGGGAAATACCTAAGGCTGCACTGGTAGGCTCAATCCCCAAAGTGTCAGTTAAAATAGGACCTAAAAAAGGTGCCAATGTGGTTTGAGCAGTAGTCTGAGAACCGGTAAGCATCCCTATTAACATCATCGCAAATCCGCCACCCAGCTTCATGGCGGCTGGTGCCAGACCTTCCGTATATATAACAACCTTTTCAATCATCCCCGAAGCCATGAAAGAACCAATCATAACACCGGCGCACAGCTGTATTTGTACGGTTTTTGATACAGAGCTTAACCCTTTAGTTACTATTTCTGCCGCCCTTTTACTTACCCGCGGATAAACTGTACTTGCTAATGTAGCGATAATAATAGCCTGCAGGATTCTATTGGTAAATCCCTGTAAAATGGGCACACCCTTAAATATATTCCAAAAGAAATCTAAGCTGGCCAATACTTCTATTTGGAAGCCAGAACGTAATATTACAATTGCCGCTAGAATTGATAACGGTACAAGATTATACCATTGGGTGCGTAAAATTTCTCCTGCACTTTGGCTAGGAATCAGTTCCGCCGGCAATTCTTTAATCTTGACAAAACGGAAATTGTTGATCAGGGCTATAATTACACCAGCACCCACAGTAAAATACCCAATATTCATCACCGGATCAGAGCTTATACCCATCAAGCTGGATGCAAGAAATATTGCCTGGGTAATGGGCGGCATAATGGAGCCTAAAACAGCACCTGTCAAAATAGTGACGCCAATTTGCTCCGGAGTTAACTTCAATTCCGCTAATGCCATAATAACTAAAACACCGATAACAGTCGCAGAAGCAATGGCATCGCCAATAAGGGAGCCGGCCAGCACCAGCGAAAGAACAACGGCTGCAACTAACCCTTTGGGACTACGCCCAAAAAGACTGCGAAATGTATCTAAAACAGTATCCATTGTCCCTAAGGCAATTTGGGATTGGGCATAAATACTGCCAAAAATGGAAAGCCCAATTACCCAGGCGATGCGATTAATACCATCTACCGCAGCAATAACTGCATCTACCGGTCCAACCCCGCCCAGCAGTAACGCCAACACCGCAGAAGCAAGCAGTGCTATCCTGACATCGCCGCCAATCCGGGGCAACGGCAATAATATGATCGCAAACAACGCCAATACAGGAATTACAACACCAAGCATTTAATGTTCCTCCTCTCTTTTCTCCTCGTTACCATTTTCCATAACCTTTTAGTCCAAGACTTGCACCGGGTTCCTCCCCTCTCTCTGAACAAACTTAGTTACCCGTGCCGCACAAACCGGTAGAGGGCTTAAATGCTTAGTCTAATGACATCTTTTAGCCAAAGACATAAAAAGCCCCACTCCCCAAGCAAAAAGTAGAGCGGGACCTGCTACCCAAAAAACAAATAAAGCCAGCAGAGGAAATAATACACCTCTCCTAGCCTTTATCATGCAAAAGGGTAGTATTGTTCCTCATCCCTCTTCCCGCAACAATGAGATAGCGCTCCACCAGATAATTGGGACTGTTACCTGGTGACAGTCCTGCACCTTTTCGATGCAGACCCAGCCCGCTGCCCGGCACAAACAACGAACTTCGGCGAAGGCCCCTTCCCCTCCTATTCATCGCTGCCCTGCTCCATAGGAGGTACTCTTGACCGTTCGCTCCTCTACCTCATCTCTCTCTTTTAAGTGCTGTACTGCTGCTATATAGCTGTTATGTAACACTAAGAGAGATGAGGCATTAAATATTAAGTTGTGTAAGAGTATATCACGTTTTATTTGCTTTTGTCAAAGGGTAAATATTGGTATTGTGTAAAAATTAAAAAAAGTTTTCCTGGTTCTTTTCAATATGTCTTTATTGCTAAATAGCCGGAATTATTACCGATAGAGCTCCAGATAAAACTGACACCATTAAAGGTAAATTGCCAATTATTTCTCCTTCGGCTTGTATAGGCCAATCCTGCGGCCCGGAAATACTAACCTGCTTAACACGAATCGTTTGAAATGCCTTGTGGTTTAAATGCTCCCCGGTAAAAACCCGGGGGAACACCCGTAAGAGTTCTAGTTTTGATACGTCCTTAATTATACATAGATCTAATAGCCCATCTTCTATCCTGGCATGAGGAGCCAACAACATCCCGCCACCGAAATAGCGGGCATTGGCTACCGCTACCAAATAAACTTTTTCTTCAACAACCATATCATCCATATCAATTCTTACCCATTTGGGACCAAACTTAGCCAGTGCCATTAAAACCCCTGCCACATAAGCTGCTTTGCCGAATAATAAGGGAATTTTATTATTGACGATGTGACATACTTCCGCATCGAAACCAACTCCTACTACGCCTAAAAAATAACGGCCATTGGCATACCCAACATCCACCAAGACCCGGTTACCCGTGTAAATTGCCCGCGCTGCGTCAAATGGATTCGCAGGGATAGCCATAGTGCGAACATAATCACTACCGGTTCCTGCCGGAATGATCCCTAAGGCGACATCCTTGCCTATGATCCCATTGGCCACCTCATTAATTGTTCCATCGCCTCCAACGGCAACTACCACCTCATATGCATCTGCCGCCGCTTGCGCTGCCAGTTCTGTAGCCTCGCCGCTTTTAGTTGTTACAGCAACATTGTACCGATATCCCTCTTGTATTAAAAATTTTTCCACTTGCCGCCATACACGCTTACCTTTCCCCCGCCCGGCCGCCGGGTTTACAATATATTTAACTTTCATTTATTTTCACTCCTCATCCGGTTGCATTTCACCCTTAAGAAGCCATTTTTATGTATGCACCCAGCACGCCTAGCAGCGTTTTCATATTTCCCAAGCGGATGGCCTGTTTCAGAGGAGTCCATACCGATTCCCGGCACCAGCAGAGGGATGAAAAATTAGTACCGTCACTATGGAGTCACGTATTGTTTATCTCAAGGTTAACCTATTTACACTGGACTAACATTTAGAGGGGGTTAAACCCCTCTACATGAAGTCGCGTTCGACAAAGCCGGCGACTGAGCGTCCACCGACAGCTTAGTGTTTTAATTAATCAGAGGGTAGCCGCCCAGCAAGGAGGCCGGCGGTAAATAGCTTAACCAACAAGCTGAGCATAGCTGGGGGTTAGCGTATTCTTCAGAGTAGACAATTAAACCCCATGTGCAGCCATGGGGTCCTAATGCCGTATTTAAATTAACTTAGGGCAAACCGAACTGAGCTCATTCTGTGGCTTCTGCAACTTTATTTTGTACCTTAATCTGCTTGTCATTGGTCTCAACTTGCATCGTACAGTTGCCTTGAAAGGTTGCCCCTTCCGCAATGATAAGGTTGGCAACTACAATATCGCCATACATCTTGCCCGTATTATATATCTCTAAGACACCACTTAACTGCAAATTACCCTTCAATACACCAGCCAACATCAAATTTCGCGCTTTAACATTGGCATTTACTTGGCCTTTTTCCCCGATAATTATATCGCCTTGAATCTGGATTTCCCCATTTACTTTGCCGTCTACGCGTAAAGTGCCTTGCGCCAGCAATGTACCTTGGAAATCAGCACCACTACCGATGAGTGTATCAATTTGATCAAAATTAATCTCATCTCTACCTTTTTTCTTAAACATTACTTGTCCCCCTAGACAGCTCCTCTTCCTTAAACTACTTCCCCGACTTAGTTAAGATAAATAGTTTGCCGGGTTTTGCGTTTTCCCATTGAGATGAACCTCATAGTGAAGATGGGGACCGGTGCTTCGCCCAGTACTACCTACATAGGCAATTACATCCCCTTTTTCCACCCGCATCCCTTTTTTTACAACCAGCTTGCTATTGTGCGCATACCTGGTTTTAAAACCATAACCATGATCAATCATTACTGTTTGCCCGTACCCGGAATGCCATCCGGCAAAGATAACAACACCGGTACCTGTTGCTCGCACAGGCGTACCTGTTGAAGCAGCAATATCTATACCTTCATGAAATTCCCTTCTCCCTGCAAAGGGGGATTTACGATACCCATACCGGGAAGATATTCTCCCCTGAGTCGGCCAAATTGAAGGCTTCGCAGCAAGATATAGCTGCCATTCTTCCAAAGACTTTAACAGCTCTTGGAAACCTTCTTTCGCGCTGGCAAGTTGCTGCTCTGCACTGGAGAAAGTAGCCGCAATATTTTCTACCATTGCTGGCGCCGAATCACGGCCAGGGGCACCTCCACGGGCAGTAACATTGCTGGAAGTTCCGCCGGCAATGCGAACACGACTTTCGTACTCCCGGGAGCGGGAAGCCAAGGTAGTTACAACCCTGTCATCCTGTTGCACACTACTTAGCGATGTTCCGCTTAAATACTCTTTCACCGCGTGCTCCAAAGCTTCCAGCTCAGATACTTTTTCTTGTACATCGGCGGCTTGATCTGCCAACTTTTCGATCTCAGACTGTTGCATTTGATTTACTTCCCGGAGACGATACAGTTCCGGTAAATTAGCTTTTACTTGCCCATAATCATAGTAAAAATAAGATATTATTAAGATAGTGCATGCAAGCAGATAACCACTGCCTCGTATCCATGACCATGGTATTTTTACTTGCCGCACTTTAGCCTCTGAATGGGGAATAATCATTAATGTAAAATATTTCCTTTTCTCTTTCGGAGACAAAGCAATACACCACCTTGTTAACTAACATGGCATTTAGCCGAATTCCCATATAGAACTCAAGAGAAGATAAATACGATTATATAAAGCTTGCCCGGAACCAAATAATCGTTTCATGTTTCATCAGTATTCATTCGCTATTTAAGGTAAAATTCCTGCCAATTCTTCAACTTCTTCTATTTTTTCCCCAATGCCTGTTCTATGGCAGCCTTTTCTTCATCTGTTAAATGATAGGTGGAAACAGCATTTCGGATTGGCTTAGCATAAATACGAGACTCATTGCGGCCATAAAGACTGCTAAAAACCACTCCATTGCCTCCCTCATCCAATAGAGCAACGGCAAAACTAAGATCGCTTCCTGTATCCGGAAATGCATTAAAACGAACTATGCCCACTTTTTGTACACATAACTTTACTTTTTTTCCCATCTCACTGACATCTATTTCCAATTGCCCAACTTGTCGTAAAGCATTTTGTACATTGCGAAAATAAGTGAGCAGCATTTCTTCCATCGGTTTTCCTTCGATTAATCCTCCCAATAATTGCTTATACTTTTTTTGGAGATGATGCAAACGCACAAACAAAACAATCTGTAGTAATAATAGTAATAAAAAAATAATCCCAATTATTAACATAATATCGGGTATTTGTGCTATTTGCCGCCAAAGCCTGTCCAGCATTATATTCATTCTTACCACCTTCTTCCTGGCTTAAGCTTTACTCGCAATCTCAGCAATAGCTGTCAATGTTTGATCGATATCACCAGTTGTATTGAAAAAACCAGGGCTTAATCTTACTGTCCCACCATTGGCCAATGTTCCAATTGTTTGGTGTGCAGCAGGTGCACAATGCAATCCGGAACGGCAAGCAATACCAAAGACCTGATCTAATATAACGGCAACCTCTGCCGGATCATATTGTTTTATATTGATTGATACCACCGGCAGAGGGTGTTTATCATCCACTTTACCATATACATGCACCCCGGGGATTTGTTTTAGGCCTTGAAGCAAGCGCGCAGTCAACTCGCCTTCCCATTGTCTAATCTCCTCTTGCCGCTCCAACAAAAATTTAATTCCTGCACCCAGCCCAGCTAAACCTACCGTGTTCAGTGTCCCGCTTTCATAACGGTCAGGAAGCACGTCCGGCTGCCAGGGCGACTCAGATTGACTACCTGTCCCTCCTTCATAAAGCGGGCGCAGATTAAGCCCCGGACGCACATAAAGCCCGCCTGTGCCCTGCGGACCTAAAAGCCCTTTATGGCCGGGAAAAGCCAAAAGATCTATATGCATTTCTTGGACATCTACAGGAAGGATGCCCATGCTTTGAGCTGCATCGACCAAAAATACAATTCCCTGTTCTTTTGCTATAGCTCCAACCTCGGCAATAGGCATGACGGTTCCGGTAACATTAGAGACATGGGTTAAAATAATCAACCGCGTATTTTCCCTTATGCCCATCATTAGTTCCTCAATAGGAAACGTACCATCATATAAACATCTAATTCTGCTAACTAAAACCCCTTGTTCCTCCAGCACTCGCAAGGGGCGGACTACACTATTGTGTTCCATGCTGCTAATAATCACATGATCTCCCGGCAATAGCAAGCCTTTAATTGCCAGATTAAGCGCCATTGTTGCGTTGGCTGTAAAAATAACCTGCATCGGGTCTTCGGCATTGATTAAATCTGCTACCAACCTTCTAGTTTCCGCCACCACTCTTGCTGCTGCCAGCGAAAGCTTATGCCCTCCCCTTCCGGGATTAGCTCCATATTCTCGCAGGCATTTTCCCATTGCTGCGATCACTGTTTCCGGTTTAGGCCAGGTAGTCGCTGCATTATCCAAATAGATCAAGTTATTGCCTCCTTCGCCTCCATTTAGGCTCTCAAAATCGCTAAAAAAACGAACGCTAGCATTGGGACACGCTACAGATCAACCTGTATAAACGCCTATCTCCTTGCTCAACGGCCATCCTCTCCTAGAAGTCAGAAGTCGGTGTTTTAACTCAATCCAAAATCAATTATTCCTACATGCACCCAACAGACGATAGATTCGTTCCAAGTCTTCCTCTGAATAATACTCGATTTCAATCCGTCCTTTTTTGTTCCCCGCACGTATTTCCACCTTTGTTCCCAAAATTTCCTGCAAATTAGCCTCTATTTCGACTATGTATGGTTCCCGTTTTTCTTGTCTTTTAGACCGTTTTTTCTTTTTTTCCTTGTCTCCCACCATTTTCCTAACCAAAGCCTCTGTTTCTCGAACAGATAAACTCTTATCCACGATGGTTTGGCAAGCTGCCAACTGCCTTACCGGCTCTTCTAATGCCAACAGGGCTCTGGCGTGCCCCATTGTGATTGTTCCACGTGAAACATGTTTTTGTATTTCTTGCGGCAAATTTAATAACCGGATCGTGTTCGCGATATGAGAACGACTTTTACCAATGCGGTGAGAGAGATCTTCTTGCGTGAGATTAAATTCGTTGAGCAAAACTTGAAAAGCTTCCGCCTCTTCCAAAGGATTGAGGTCTTCCCTTTGAAGGTTTTCAATCAGTGCAACCTCCATTGCCTCTCCATCGTTAAATTCGCGGACAATAGCAGGAATAGATGATAACCCGGCCATTCGGGCGGCACGCCAACGCCTCTCCCCTGCCACTAATTCATAACCGCCGATAACCCGGCGCACAACTATGGGCTGCAGTACTCCATATGTAGCAATGGAACGGCTCAGTTCTTCAATTTGCTCTTGGGAAAATTCTTTTCTCGGCTGCAGCGTGCCTGCCCGAATGTCCTTAAGCGGCAATTCCACGGGCGCCAAGTTGGAATCCTTTTCTTCAATTTCGGCAAAAAGTGCTTGCAAGCCTTTCCCTAGACCCCGTTTAGAATTCTTCTTCGTCGTCACTCTCAATCACTTCCTTCGCCAGATCATAATAGACCTCGGAACCCCTGCATTTAGGGTCATACAAAATAACAGGTTTACCATGGCTGGGAGCCTCACTTAATCGCACGTTTCGGGGTATAATTGTGCGATATACTTTGTTTTGAAAAAACCCTTTAACTTCTTCAACAACCTGGATGGCCAAATTTGTGCGCGCATCGAACATGGTTAATAATACGCCTTCCACTTCTAAATCTGGATTGAGGTGTTTTTGTACCAGCCGCACTGTATTCATTAATTGGCTCAATCCCTCTAAAGCATAGTACTCGCATTGAATGGGAACAAGAATTGAATCAGCGGCAGTGAGAGCGTTGATTGTCAATAAACCCAATGATGGCGGGCAATCAATTAATACATAATCATAATTATCCCGCAACCTCAGTAGAGCATTTTTAAGCTTTAACTCCCGGGATATAGCTGGCACAAGCTCAATCTCAGCACCTGCTAATTTAATAGCAGAAGGAATTAAATCAAGCCCTTCCACCTGGGTCGCCACCAGTGCCTGTTCTATTGGCAAATCATCGATCAATACATCATAAATACAATGATTAATTAGCTTTTTATCAATACCCAACCCACTGGTAGTGTTGCCTTGTGGGTCAATGTCAATTGCCAATATTTTTTTCCCCAATTGGGCCAGGCAAGCACACAAATTAACAGCTGTAGTGGTTTTCCCAACCCCGCCTTTCTGGTTCACAACGGCCATAACACGTCCCATAAAATTACTTCACCTCCAACCCTAGTAATTCCACATTATAACCTTAGTTCCTTCTCCAATGAAGTCTCATCTATAGTCAATTTCCTGTGCTCAAATCAAGGTGCCATTGGATTATATCCGTTTTTTCTCCAGATACTACAAGCATCAAGTACTATTTCACTGCTTTTTATCCCACTATTGTTATGAAAGAATATATCATAATAATGCCGCGAATCTTAGCATGACTCCTGTATTATTTAAAATAATCCCTTTTTACAATTATGTTATAATGTTATAATAGATGAGGCTTGTAAAGAAAATCGGATGTTAAGGCTTTTAGCCAACGGTAATTTTGCAAGTTAATTATTTGTTATTAATTGGCTAGCCATGGAGGATAATATAAAAGAAAGGGGTAGCGTAATGCACAAGATCGTAAAAAAAGAAGTATTTGCGCCAATTGTTAAACTATTTGAAGTGGAGGCGCCAAATATTGCGGCAAAGGCTAAAGCAGGACAATTCTTTATTCTGCGACTCCACGAAAAAGGAGAACGTATACCGCTAACAATTGCAGACTATAATCGCACTACCGGTACTATTACTACCATTTTTCAGGAAGTTGGCCGCACAACAAAAGATCTGGGGAAATTAAATCCCGGCAATTATATTGCCGACTTAGTAGGGCCTCTAGGGCGTCCCAGCGAAATTACTAATTACGGTAGGACAGTATGTGTCGGCGGCGGTGTGGGAATTGCTCCCATTTACCCAATTGCTCGGGCCTTAAAGGAAGCAGGCAATGAAGTATTTACTGTTATCGGCGCCAGAACTAAAGACTTGCTATTCTGGGAAGATAAACTAAAAGCGGTAAGTGATCGATTAGTAGTTTGCACAGACGATGGCAGCTATGGCCGCAAGGGATTTGTCACCGATGCGGTAAAGGACTTGGCTTCCGAAGGAGAAATTGCACACCTGTGGGCCATTGGCCCAATGCCCATGATGCGGGCAATGGCCGCTACTACAAAACCCCTCGGGATCAAAACCACAGTTAGTTTAAATCCAATTATGGTTGACGGGACGGGTATGTGCGGAGCTTGCCGGGTAAGTATTGGCGGAGAAACAAAGTTTGCTTGCGTTGACGGGCCGGAATTCGATGCCCATAGAGTTGATTTTGATCTGGCTATGCGCAGGTTGGCCTATTATAAAGATGAAGAAAAGGGGGCAGAAGCTGCTGAAAATTGTGGTTGCGGAGGTGATTGTCAATGCCAAACAAAAAAATCATGACAAAACAAAAAATGCCTACTCAAGATCCAAAAAAAAGAAAAGAAAACTTTAATGAAGTTGCCCTTGGCTATAGTGAAGAAGCGGCTCTTGTTGAAGCCGACCGTTGCCTAAACTGCAAGGTGCCCCAATGTGTAGAAGGTTGTCCGGTAGAAGTACCTATCCCGGAATTTATTTCCCTCATAAAAAAACGGGACTATGCAGGCGCAATAAAAAAGATAAAAGAAAAAAACAACTTGCCTGCTGTGTGCGGCCGGGTGTGTCCGCAAGAAAACCAATGCGAAAAACTGTGTGTGCGCGGTAAAAAGGGGGAGCCGGTGGCAATCGGTCGCTTGGAGCGTTTTGTTGCAGATTACGAATTGGCAACTTTAGCCACTGCTATCAATAAAGCAACAAAGCAAACAACTGACATAGATATAAAAAAAGCAACTCCTACCGGGAAAAAAGTTGCCATTATTGGCTCGGGACCAGCAGGCTTAACGGCAGCAGGCGACCTGGCCAAAATGGGACATCATGTTACTGTGTTTGAAGCGCTGCATGCTCCCGGCGGGGTATTGATGTACGGTATTCCCGAGTTCCGTTTGCCAAAAGATGTTGTCCAAGCAGAGATTGAAAAAATTAAAGAACTAGGGGTTGAAGTTAAAACCAACCATGTAATTGGTAAGTTGTTTACTATTGATGAATTGCTGGCAGACGGCTATGATGCAGTGTTTATCGGTACGGGAGCCGGACTGCCGTACTTTATGAATATTCCGGGAGAAAATCTAAATGGGATTTATTCCGCCAATGAGTTTCTTACCAGAACCAATCTAATGAAAGCCTATCGTTTCCCCGAATATCATACTCCGGTTAAAGTAGGGGAACGGGTAGCGGTAATTGGTGCTGGCAATGTTGCCATGGATGCGGCCCGCACAGCATTGCGCCTGGGTGCAAAAGAATCCTATATAATTTATCGGCGAACAGAAAAAGAAATGCCTGCGCGCCGGGAAGAAATTGAACACGCAGCAGAAGAAGGAGTTCAGTTCCACTTGTTGACTAGCCCTATAGCTTTCCATGGCAATGAGCAAGGAGCTGTCACCGGTATGACCTGTATTAGATATGAACTGGGCGAACCTGACGCCTCCGGACGGGCACGACCAGTACCCATAGATGGATCTGAATATGAACTTACAGTTGACACAGTGGTATTAGCTTTAGGCCAAGGGCCAAACCCATTAATACCCTCTACAACCCGGGATTTAGAACTGACAAAAAAAGGCAATATTGTTGCTGATAAATTTGGCGCCACATCTAAACCTGGCGTGTTCGCCGGCGGAGACATCGTCACCGGAGCAGCAACGGTTATTCAAGCTATGGGTGCCGGGAAAAAAGCCGCCCGCGCTATTGATGATTATTTGAAAAATAAGTAATACACCTTAGCTATATTAAAAAAGGATGGTGCTCTGATTGCCGAGCACTATCCTTTTTTCTATGTAGATCAGCTTTTCCAACCATTAGTTTCCCTGCAAATATAAGCAGCGGATGTCATAGGGTAGCTTGGTTTAACTTGGTTTAACATGGACTTGATTACTATTAGATGGGGTTAAAACCCTCTAAATGAAGTCGCGTTTGGCAAAACCAAGACTGAGCATGACCATCCGACGGCACGGTACGGCACAAGCAGAGGAATGAAAATTAATTGCCCATCACTTCTGGCTTCGCTCTCTGTTCTCCTCGCAGAGGGCTGTCCAAAGCCGAAGGCGACGGGCTTGTCCAAAGCCGAAGGCGACGGGCTTGTCCAAAGCCGAAGGCGACGGGCTTGTCCAAAGCCGAAGGCGACGGGCTTGTCCAAAGCCGAAGGCGACGGGCTTGTCCAAAGCCGAAGGCGACGGGCTTGTCCAAAGCCGAAGGCGACGGGCTTGTCCAAAGCCGAAGGCGACGGGCTTGTCCAAAGCCGAAGGCGACGGGCACTAACGCTTCGGTTTCTTCTCCAGCGGGTCGTGAGCCCACGAGGCTTCTATATCCCAGGGACGATTACGGATCTCCTGCCCTTCGCCCCGCTTTCCTGCGGAACCGTCGCTGCGCCCTTTGCCGCTCGTCGCAATGTCCCCTGCCAGAAGTGATGTCCTTAGTCCACTGTATCCTCGTGCTGCGCTAATGGGATGGGCTAGCCTATGAGTATTGCCGCCCGACCTTTTATGTAGTTATTCTGTCGAAGTGCGGCAACGATATCCGGAGCTAACGGCAAAATTAGGCTAGTCCCAGATAAAGTGTCAGAGCAGACAAACAAAAAAGAGGCTTAATCTGCCTCAGAACAATCTTCTCAGTTAAAAACTATTTACTTACCCTTCTGTTTTTGGGGATTACGACTGTAATCTCATAACAATCTTCCTTTTCTTCCTGGTGAAACCGGGCAGGGAAACCGACCTGCTGTAATTCTTGCACTGCCCGGCGTATAGTGTTTAAAAAAATCCGTATATCCTTGTAGACCCTTATCACCTTTTGTTTAGGTTCCGGCTTGCTTTTATTTTTATCTTCCAGCAGTTTTGTGATATATGTTTCCGTATCCTGTACAGTTAAACCTTCCGCCACTATTTTAGATATTACCAACAATTGATCATCTTCCTGATTCAATTTCAATAGCGCCCGCGCATGTCTTTCGGTGATTATTTCCCGGGAAATAATTGCCCGTACCTTAGATGAAAGTTTTAATAAACGCAATTTATTAGCTATGGTTGACTGGCTTTTCCCCAGCTTCTGTGCTAATTCTTCTTGGGTAAAACCAAACTCGGTCAATAATTGCTGATAGCTTTGCGCCTCTTCTAAGAACTTGAGATCTTCCCGCTGTAAATTTTCGACCAAGGCTAAAAGCGCTAAATCTTGATCAGAAAGCTCTTTGATAATTGCTGGAATAGTGGCCAAACCAAGTAATTTACATGCCCGCAATCTCCGTTCACCGGCCACCAATTCATACCCATTACCTGCAGCTCTCACAACCACAGGCTGTAAAACGCCATATCTATTAATAGAAGCGGCTAACTCCTCCAACTCCGCATCGGCAAAGGAAATCCTTGGCTGATAAGGGTTTGGCGCCACCATTTGTAATGGTATTTCTTTAATTTCATCCTTAGGATTGATGTTATTATCTAAACCTAGCAGCCTAGCTAACTGCTCCTTCAACTACCCTTCACCATCCTCTCTCTATACCACAAATAATACACTATGCGGTTAAAGGGGCTTGTCCTTATGTGCTGTCAGAAATTCTTCTTAATATATGTTTTTTCAGTAATGTTCTGAAAGCATTTATCCAACATCACTTGCTTTGCATCTATTTATTCACATATTTCGGCAAATGTAAAAAAATTCCTGCTAGCTATGGTTTAATTTCCTAAGGGCTTTTTTTCGGGGATGCCAGGCCGGCGGGGAAAGCGCTCCGGGCTGTTTTTTATTTTTTTTACCAAGATTAACTGTCGTTCGCCTTTATCTTGTGGCAAAATAATTTTTTCCACCTTTTCCACTCTCCCACCTAACAGTGCAATAGCATGGTTGCTTAATTCTAATTCCGCACCTGCTTCCGGTCCTTTTTGTGCTAAAAATTCTCCGCCAATTGCGACAAAGGGGAGACATAACTCTGCTAAAATATCTAAGCGGGCAACTGCCCGGGCAACTACAACGGAAAACTTTTCCCGGAACTGCGGTGTGCGACCCAAGTCCTCCGCCCGACCATGGATAGCCTCAACATTGGTGAACCCTAATTTGCTGCATAAATTCTGTAAAAACTTTACTTTCTTTTGTGATGAATCAAGTACCGTTAGTTTTATCGGCTGTAGAATGCGCAGTGGTATCCCGGGAAACCCTGCACCGGAACCCACATCCAACACAGGTTCTCCGGGGCTTAAGTTTAATACTTTGAGGCAAGTCAAAGAATCATAAAAATGCTTAATCACAATGTCTTCCGGTTCAACAATGCGGGTTAGATTTATGCGCTGATTCCAGTACAGCAGTTCCTCTAAATAACGGTTAAAGAGCATCTCTGCCGTTTCATTTATTGCAAGACCAATCTGGCGCCCATAGACAGCCAAGTCATCCATTATCTGCTCCTCCTTGCCGCCGCCTTTTCTCCAAGTATACCAGCAAAACATTTATATCTGCCGGGCTAACACCGGGGATCCGAGATGCCTGACCTATAGATCGGGGCTTGAGGGCAGACATTTTCTCTCGGCCTTCCCGCGAAAGGCCGATTATTTGGCCATAATCGAGATCTGCAGGTAATAATTTCTTTTCCAACCGGCGAAACCTCTTCACCTGCTCCTCTTGCTTTACAATATAGCCTTCGTATTTAAATTGAATTTCCACCTGCTCTTTTATCTCTGCTGTTAACTTAGGCACATCAGTAAGTGCAGCTATTATTTCATAATCAATTTCCGGGCGACGCAACAGTTCTGCTACAGTTACCGTTCTTTGTAATTGCCTGATTCCTTTTTTTTCTAAATACTGGTTGACTTCAGCTGTGGGATAAATCTGCTTTTGCTTAAATTGTGTCATTACTTCCGCCAGCATACTTCTTTTCTGGGTAAAATGGGCAAATCGTTCCGGTGAAACAACACCCACTTGATAACCCTTTTCTGTTAGCCTTAAATCTGCATTATCCATCCTTAAAAGGAGCCGGTACTCTGCCCGTGAAGTTAACATCCGATAAGGCTCCTGAATTCCTTTAGTGACCAAATCATCAATTAACACACCTATGTATGCCTCCGAACGATCTAAGATCAATGGTTCCTTTCCCTGCACCTGTAAAGCAGCATTTATCCCCGCCATTAAACCTTGCGCCGCCGCCTCTTCATAACCGGAAGTACCATTAATTTGTCCGGCGCAAAATAAACCTTTAATTTTTTTTACTTCCAGTGTTGGCTCTAAATTATTGGGGAATAAATAATCATACTCAATACCATATCCCGGACGGAGAATTTCTGCCTTTTCCATACCGGGCAAAGAACGGATGATTTCTAATTGTACGTCTTCCGGCATGCTGGTGAAAAGACCCATAACATAGTACTCATTGGTGTCCCACCCCTCTGGTTCCAGAAAAATTTGGTGGCTTGTTTTATCAGCAAAACGGGTAACTTTATCTTCAATACTAGGACAATACCGGGGTTCAGCCCCAACAAGCGGTTGCAAGCGAAAAGGACAGCGTCCCAGGTTGGCTCTAATTATCCGGTGTGTCTCTGCAGTGGTATTGGTTAACCAACAAGACAGTTGCTTTCTCTTCAATAAATTTGATTCCTCTATGGGCATAAAAGAAAATTGCAATGGTTTATCACTACCTGGCTGCTCAATCATTTTACTAAAATCCAGCGTATCGCCATTTACCCGCGGAGGAGTAGTTGTGCGAAAACGCCCCATTGGGAGCCCCAATTTTAGTAAAGATTCTCCCAGTCCTACAGCTGCCAGTTGACCGTTTGGCCCTCCACTATATTTAGTTTCACCTAAAAAGATTTCCGAGCGCAGATAAACACCGGATGCTAAAACCACAGTCTTGGCAGGATAAAACAAACCGGTATTAGTGCGAACGCCTGTGACACGGCAATTCTCTACAACTATCTCTTCTACACTGGTTTGTTTTAATCTCAGATGCGGTTGTTTTTCCAAAACTTTACGCATTTCCAACTGGTAGCGAATTTTATCTACCTGTGCTCGCAATGCCCAAACAGCCGGTCCTTTGGTGGTGTTTAACATTCTTATTTGCAATCTGGTGCGATCTGTATTGCGACCCATCTCCCCGCCCAAAGCATCTATTTCCCGCACCAAATGCCCCTTAGCCGGACCGCCGATGGAAGGATTGCATGCCAATAAAGCAATGTTTTCCAAGTTAAGCGTAACCAACATGGTTTTCAAACCCATTCGAGCAGATGCTAAAGCAGCCTCGCAACCTGCATGTCCGGCACCTACAACTATTACATCATACTCTTCTGGATAAATCATTAGCTCACCCCCACACCGACACACATTACTTTCCCAAACAAAAATCACTAAATATACGATTAATTACTTCCTCTCCCATGGTTTCCCCTGTGATCTCTCCCAAACTTTCCCAAGCAGCGTGCAAATCTATTGCTGCCAGATCGACAGTAATTCCTACTGTTAGAGCATTTATAACTTCTTGCAAGTGTTTATATGCCCTATCCAATGCTTCCTGATGTCTTACATTAGAAACTATGTTAGACTCACCAATAACTATTTCCCCTTGAAAAACCTTTTGCTTAATAATGCTCCTTAATTGATCAAATCCCTTTTGCTCCTTTACTGATATGCATAAAACTTCTTGTCCGGGAATTTTTCTTTTTACTTCTTCCGCAGAAATTTTATTTCCAATGTCTATTTTATTAATAAGCACAATGGCTGTTTTTTCACCCAACATATCCACAATAATTTGATCTTCCTTTGTCCATCCAGCGGAAGCATCCAACATCATTAAAACCAAATCAGCGGCAGCATAAAAACGTTTAGCTTGTTCAATACCTAATTTTTCCACCAGGTCATTACTTTCTCTGATTCCGGCAGTATCGATAATCTTTAAGGGAATTCCTTCAATATTGATTATCTCCTCAATTATATCTCGAGTAGTGCCGGGAATATTAGTAACCAGTGCCCGATCTTCCTGTAAAAGAGCGTTTAATAAACTGGATTTACCTACATTGGGTTTTCCCACAATAACTGTCCGCAAGCCTTCTCTTAACACCTTGCCTTGATGGGCTGTCGCTAAGAGCTCCTTGATGCGGCTAGCAACAGTATAACTGCCTTTTAATATTTCTTCTTTCGTAACATCCGGTAGATCATGTTCGGGAAAATCAATACTGACTTCAATCTGAGCAAGCAGGCTCAATAATTGATCTTGGAGATAACTAATTGTTTTTGATAAATGTCCACCTAACTGACCCATAGCAACTTGCAAACCAACATCTGTTTTTGCCCTTATAACATCAATAACCGCTTCCGCTTGGGCTAAATCCAGCCTGCCATTGAGAAAGGCCCTTTTTGTAAATTCTCCAGGCTCCGCAATTCGGGCTCCTTTTGCTATCACTAAGGCAAAAACCTGCCTTAAGGGCATAATTCCCCCATGGCAATGTATTTCCACAACATCTTCTCTAGTATAAGATCGAGGAGAGCGCATAATTAAAACAATAACTTCATCAATCACCTGCTTGCTTTCCGGATTATAAATATGGCCATAATGAGCTTTATATGTAGGCACTTTTTTTAAGTCTATATTCTTGGGGCTTTGAAATATTTTATTTACAATTTCAATCCCCTCAGGTCCACTGATCCGTACAATACCAATTCCCCCTTCACCCAGGGGTGTTGCAATGGCAGCGATGGTATCTTCCCGCAAGACTTACCACCTCCATTTAATTTAATTTATCCATACCCTTTCATCGGACAGAGCATACACACAGAAGCCCAGTAATATACTTCATTACTGGGCTTCTGTGAAAAGTTTCAACTCTTATTTATCCAGCCCTATAATTACCTTTCTAAAGGGCTCCTCGCCTTCACTATAACTAATTACACCCTTTTCTTCCTGCACAGTTAAATGAATAATCCTTCGCTCTTGCGGTGTCATTGGTTCTAAAACAACACTTTGTCGTTGGGTTTTCACTTTTTGAATTAGTCTTTTGGCTAAATTTCTTAAGGTTTCCATTCTTCTTTCCCGATATCCGGCAACATCAACAATTACCTTTACTTGTTCCTTACTGCGATGATTAGTTGCCAGATTGGTCAGATATTGTAATGCATCCAATGTTTTCCCTCTTCTACCGATAAGTATACCTAGATCATCACCAATAATATTTATTTGTAGATATCCATCTTCTTCTGCAGTTTCAATTTTACCTGCAATACCCATCTTTTGTAAAATAGTTTCCACAAAAGCACAAGCTTTCACAACAGGAGTTTCTTTTACCCAAGCTTTTATGCGCGCCGGTCTCCCCCCTAGTAAACCGAGAAAACCCTTATTGGGTTCTTCCAAAACTTCAAAATCAATATCTTCTTTTTCTTCTAGACCCAGTTCCGCTTGTGCAGCCTGAAGAGCCTCTTCTATTGTCCGTCCAGTGGTTTCAACGGTTTTCATCTGAGGCAAGCTCTCCTTTCACTTGTAACTTTCCACCGCCTAAAATATGCTGTATAATGGCAAAAACATTACTGGCTACCCAGTAAAGAGCAAGTCCCGCCGGAAACCGGGTGGCAAACCACCCGATCAATAGCGGCATAAAAGCCATCATTTGCGCTTGTTTGGGATCTGTAGTCATTTGTTTTTGACTAATATAAGTAGTAATTGCAGCTAATATTGGTAAAACATATATGGGATCAGGTAGGGATAAATCTTTTATCCAGAAAAAAGAACCATCACCAATATATTCCATATCGTGTAAAACCCTAAATAACGCAATTAAAATCGGAAATTGCACTAGTATTGGTAAACATCCCGCCATGGGATTTATATTGTGCTTTTTATACAGATCCATAACTTCTTTATTCATTTTTTCCGGGTTATTCTTATATTTTTCCTGAACTTTTTTAATTTTGGGTTGGATCTCTTGCATCCGCCGCATGGAATTGGTTTGTTTTTGCGTTAAAGGCCATAAAACCAAACGAATAATAAAAGTAAGACCAATAATTGCAAATCCCCAATTACCCAAATAGGTATAGAAAAATTTCAAAATGCTTAGCATTATTCCGCTAATAAATTGCATCATCTTTCCTCCTCTCATGTCGAACCCGCTCATAAATTTCAAGGAACAGGATCATATCCGCCGGAATTAAAAGGGTGACAACGAATTATTCTTTTACTAGTCAAAAAAAAACCTTTAATAACACCATGTTTATAAAAAGCTTCAAGAGCATAAGCAGAACAAGTTGGGTAAAATCGACAATGGGGAGGGAAGAGAGGAGAAATAAAACGGCGATAAAATAATAAACAATGGATAATTATTTTCCTCATTGCTTCCTTCCTTTCTTTATTAATCCTTTTCTTGAAATAGGTTATTTTTATGCAATAAATATCTAAAAGCTCTTTTTAATGTATCAAAATCAGCAGTTTTAGCAGTCTTTCGAGGAATAATCACTAAATCAAAACCTGCCTTTATAATTGGATCATGTAAACGACAAATTTCCTTTAAGCGCCGTTTTAATTGATTTCTTTCCACCGCTTTACCTAAGCGGCGACTAATTACAAAACCATATCTATTTATATTTAGTCTATTATTTACTAGATGTAAAATCAAATAATTATTTACAAATGTTTTACCTTGGTGATAAGCTCTGCGAAAATCTTTTTCTTCCCGCAGGCGAATTTCTTTACGCAAATTAGCTCCACCTTTTGCTTTTTCTTATACTTCCTAGAGTAGACAAAAAGGGGTTAGGACAGCAATACCAGTATCCAAACCCCACTTTTGCCCCTTACAAGGAAATATTATTAAGCACTTATTCTTTTCCGACCTTTAAGGCGCCTTCTTTTTAATACTCTCCTACCGCTAGTTGACTGCATACGCTTCAAAAAACCATGTTTTCTTTTCCGTTTAAGCTTACTAGGTTGAAAAGTCCTTTTCAATTATAGCACCTCCTATAGACAAAAAAGAAAGGTAGGCACCTTTGTCCATTTTATACTTTAAAAAAATTATACTTGAGTCTCTGTACAACTGTCAAGGCTAACCAATAAGATAGTAATTTTGAAAAAAAATGAAGAAGACTGATTAATAATAACTTATCCACAAGTTATATTTCTTATTCCGTGTTGATAGTTTGGGGATAATTTGTTATCATATATTTACGGTTTTAGAGCTAAGGACAAAATACAATATATTAAATTTTATACACATCCTGTGGATAAGTTTGTGTATAATTTTTCTTTTTTTATTTTATTCCCATCAGTTTTCTTTTATATTATAAAATAGTATTTATATTTTATCTATTGATTACAGTTTTTATTATAATCAATTATTTTATAGGAGGATTACCTGATGTGAATGACTTAGATGCTTTGTGGAAAAAAACTTTAAACAAAATAGAAAATGAACTTAGTAAACCAAGTTTCGAAACCTGGGTAAAACCAACACAACCTCTCCAAATCACTAATAACACGCTTATTATTGCTGTTCCCAATGAATTTGCCCGCGATTGGTTAGAAACCAGATATGCAACTATAATTAGTGAAACACTGCAAGAAATTACCCAACTTCCTTTAGCGGTAAAATTCGTTATTCCTCAAGACCAAATAAAGTTATCATCAAATAATAACCAAGTAAGTAAAACTACCCAAGAAGAACTTACTATTACTCCTTGTTTTAACCCCAAATATACATTTGATACTTTTATTGTGGGAAATAGCAATCGTTTTGCTCATGCAGCTTCCCTGGCTGTGGCCGAAGCACCGGCTAAAGCCTATAATCCTTTTTTTATTTATGGCGGCGTTGGTTTAGGTAAAACTCACTTAATGCAAGCTATTGGTCATTATATACTGGCAAATTATCCGCAATCTAAAGTAGTATATGTTACAACCGAAAAATTCACTAACCATTTAATTAATGCCATCCGTGATGATAATACAGTTAATTTTCGTAATCAATATCGCAATATTGATGTTCTTCTGGTCGACGATATTCAATTTTTAGCTAAAAAAGAACGTACCCAAGAAGAATTTTTCCATACTTTTAATACTCTCCATGAGGCAGGAAAACAAATTATCATCTCCAGTGATCGTCCCCCAAAAGAAATACCTACTTTAGAAG
Organism: bacterium; assembly: GCA_050951765.1. Taxonomy (GTDB): domain Bacteria; phylum Bacillota; class DTU030; order DTU030; family JBMNJR01; genus JBMNJR01. The sequence goes on from JBMNJR010000006.1 coordinate 138,874, forward strand.
AAAGACTTCGCTCCCGTTTTGAATGGGGCTTAATTACTGATATTCAGCCACCAGATTTAGAAACAAGAATAGCAATTTTGCGTAAAAAAGCAGAGTTGGATCAATTGGAAATTAATGATGAAATAATTCATTATATAGCTTCCAAAATAGAGACTAATATTCGCGAATTAGAAGGTGCCTTAATTAGAGTTATGGCTTTTTCTTCTTTAACTAATAACAAAAAGATCACACTGGCCTTAGCTGACGAAGCATTAAAGGATATTTTACCGGAAACAAAACCGAAAGTTATCACCGTTGAACTCATTCAACAGGTGGTAGCTGATTATTTTAACATCAACCTTAATGAACTAATCGGCAAAAAAAGAACAAGAGCTATTGCTTATCCCCGTCAAATTGCCATGTATCTGGCCCGTGAATTAACTGATTCTTCATTACCGATAATTGGAGAAAAATTTGGCGGTCGCGATCACACTACTGTATTGCATGGGAATGAAAAAATCAAACAAGATCTAACGGAAAGCAGTGAATTACAAATACAAATAAACGAACTAAAAAAGAGAATTATACAATAACAAAATTGTTGGGGAAAATACTTGGACAAACTCTTTTAAAATGTGTATAACTTTTATTTTATTATTTTTTTGTGGACAAGTTATTTTTTTGTGATTTTTATCCACATTTTATGCATAACCTTACAGCTTGTCATTTATAAGTTAGTTGCTTTTTTCCACAAATCCACATTACCTATTACTACTACGATCTAAGATCTAAAAAATAAATAATAGATAAATAATAATATATTTTGTGGATAAGGAGGTTTATTATGCATTTTCGCATCGACAAACAAGAATTTTTGAATACAATTTTAAACGTGCAAAGGGCTATTGCTACGTCCACAAATAATGCCGCGCTAAAAGGTATTTACATGCAAGCGCGAACAGAGAAATTGTATTTGCGGGCAACTGATTTAGAATTTGAAATAGAATGCATCCTTCCAGTTTATACAATTGAAGAAGGTGAAACAGTTTTACCTGCTCGTTATTTAGTGGAAATGGTTCGTCGTTTTTCACCAGGAGAAATTGATGTAAAAATAGATGAAAATGATAATAAAGTTATTCTTAAATCAGGGAAAGTGAATTTGCTACTTTATGCTTATTCGGCACTGGATTTTCCCCAAAGAAAAGAATTGGAAAGTGCAAATGTATGGAGAATAAAAGAAAATAATTTAAAAGAAATGATTAATCAAACAGCTTTTGCCGCAGCTCAAGATAATATCCGTCCTGTCTTTAATGGTGTTTCCTTGCATGTAAAACAAAACATTTTAGTAATGGTGGCAACAAACAGTCACAGGCTTGCTTATTGTCGAGGAGAAATAGAGGCTGAAGGGGAACAAAAAATTATTGTACCGCGGAAAACTCTAGAAGAATTTGCCCGCATTTACAAAGATAATAATGAAGAAATTGTAAAAATTAAAACCGAAGGCGGCCAGGTATCATTTACAACGGAAAAAGTAAAATTAATCTCTCGTTTAATAGAAGCAAATTTTTTTGATTATCAAAAAGTATTGCCTAAAACTTATAAAACGAGAATACGTATTGATACCCAAGCATTATTGACGGCATTAGAAAGAGCATCTGTATTAAGTCAAGATAAAGTAAATTCAGTACATATGCATGTTTTTGCAGATAGAATACAGCTTGCAGCAAATACGCCGGAAATAGGGAAAGTAGAAGAAGAAATTTATACGGAGGTTGAAGGAGAGAATAATAATAATATTGCTTTCAACGCTCGTTATGTGATCGATGTTCTACGGGTAACAAAATCACCGGAAATATATTTTGATATTACCGGTTCCGCTAGTCCATGTACAATTAAACCGGTTGATAATGAAAATATTATTCATCTCATAATGCCTGTTACTACCAGGAATTAAACCTTAATCAGAGGTAAGAAAAAATATGGGAACGATAAAAGAAATAGAAATTAAAACCAAAGATATATGTCTAGATCAATTTTTAAAATGGGCTAATATGGTTCAAAGCGGAGGAGAAGCTAAATATTTAATCCAAGCTGGAATGGTAAAAGTAAATGGCAAAAGAGAAAAAAGAAGAAATAAAAAATTAGTTTTAGGAGATATGGTAGAAATAGATGGAATCGGGCATTTTATAGTTGTAACAGCAGAATAGAGGGGCGGATATTGTTGTGTATTTAACTCACCTTGAACTTTATAATTATCGTAATTATAAAAGAGAAGCAATTGTTTTCCATCCGCATCTGAATTTAATCTATGGTGAAAACGCCCAAGGAAAATCTAATTTATTAGAGTCTATTTTTCTTTTAAGCACAGGTAAATCACCCCGAACAAATAGAGATCAAGATTTAGTTAAATGGGAAGAAAATTGCTTTCGCCTTACTGCGCAAGTTGAAAAAAAAAGCTATTCCTTGCAAATAGAAATAACTTATCAAAATGGAATTGGAAAAGTACTGACTATTAATGGTCATAAACAGGAAAAATTAACTCAGCTGTTGGGTCAAATAAATGTAGTTTATTTTTCCCCTGATGATTTACAATTGGTGAAGGGAGGACCTTCACAACGACGTCAATTTTTAAATTTAAAAATTTCCCAAACAAACCCGCGTTATTATTTTTATTTAAATCAATACCGGCGTGTACTTCAACAGCGAAATAAGTTACTAAAAGAAATGCGGAAAAGTTATAAAAATAATAAACAGGATGTGGAAATATGGAATCATCAATTAATAAAAATAGGAAGTATTATTACATATACAAGAAAAGAAGCTATTTTAAAACTTATCCCGCTGGTTTTTGATTATCATCAAATTTTAAGTGGAGGAAAGGAAAAACTATCAATTAGTTACGATCCTTCTGTACCAATAAATAAAACAAAGGAAGTTGATGAAATAGAAGATATTTTCCGGAAAGTTTTAATTAAAAAAAGAGAAGAAGAAATATTTAGAGGTATTACATTAATCGGTCCCCATAGAGATGATTTTACTATAACTATTAATGGCAAAGATGGACGTATTTTTGGTTCGCAAGGCCAACAACGAACGGCAGCCTTAAGTTTAAAGTTAGCAGAAATGGATTATGTAAAAAAAGAGGTCAATGAATATCCGATTGTTTTGCTGGATGATGTAATGTCAGAGTTGGATCAAGAAAGGTGCCGTTTTATTTTGCAAATTCTCCAGCAAGATTTTCAAACCTTTATCACAACAACAAATAAATTTTTTGGCTATAATATAAATGGAGATCGGTTTAGGATAAAACAAGGAACTATCAAGAATTATAAGGGGGGATAAGATGTTTTTACATTTAGGAGGAACAAAAATAATTCCAGCAGAAGATATAATTATGATCTTAAATCTAAAAACTGCGCAGCAATCAAAAATATACGGCGAATTAATAGAGCTTATGCGGGTAGAGGGTATGTTAGAAAAAGAGATTGAAGGAGAATATAAATCGCTGGCAATTACTAAAGAAAAAGCTTATCTGTCCCCAATTTCATCCCTAACACTAAAAAACCGTCTCAGGTCTTGGGATTCAGATTTATAGTATATTATTAATAAACGCAGGTATTTACCTGCGTTTATTAAAGCAGGCTGTATTTAGTTACAATTTATGGTATAATCGTTTTGTTTATAAATGTTTTGGGAACGGAGGTTTCGGGAATGGAGAAAAAAAACGAACAAAAATATGATGCCAGTCAGATAGAGGTTCTAGAAGGTTTAGAAGCAGTTCGGCGGACACCGGGAATGTATATTGGCAGCACCGGACTCAAAGGACTTCATCATTTAGTATATGAAGTGATTGATAATAGCATTGATGAAGCTTTAGCTGGTTACTGTAATGAAATACAGATCATATTAAATAAAGATGGCTCAGTGACAATTGAAGACAATGGTAGAGGTATCCCTGTGGACGAACATCCGAAAACAGGCAAACCGGCGGTTGAATTAGTATTAACCACCTTGCATGCCGGTGCGAAATTTGGTGGCGAGGGATACAAAGTATCAGGCGGCTTGCATGGTGTAGGAGTATCGGTAGTTAATGCGTTATCTGAATGGTTGGAAATTGAAGTATATAAGGATGGGAAAATATATAAACAAAGGTTTGAACGGGGAAATGTGGTTACACCACTGATGATAATAGGAAAAACCAATAGTAAAGGAACAAAAATTACTTTCAAAGCAGATCCGGAGATTTTTGAAGAAACAGAATACAGTTTTGAAATATTATCCCAGCGTTTGCGGGAATTGGCTTATCTGAATAAAGGTATCCGTATTATTATGAGCAGCGAAGAAACAGGACAAGAAGTAAAGTATCAATATAATGGCGGAATTAAAGAATTTGTCACTAACTTAAATAAAAATAAAGATGTATTAAACAAAGAACCTATTTATTTTGAAGCACAAAAGGATGAATGTCGTATTGAGATAGCTATGCAGTATAATGACAGCTATGTGGATAATATATTATCTTATGCTAATAATATTCATACTTATGAAGGAGGCACCCACGAAGCAGGTTTTAAAAGTGCTTTAACAAGAGCAGTTAATGATTATGCGCGTAAACAAGGATTTCTTAAAGATAATGAGCCTAATTTAAGTGGAGATGATATTAGGGAGGGTTTAGTTACTATTATTAGTGTGCAATTGGTCAGACCCCAATTTGAAGGACAAACAAAGATGAAATTAGGAAACACGGAAATTCGAGGAATTGTTGATTCGGTAGTAGCAGAAGGCATAACTAACTATCTGGAGGAAAATCCTAAGACAGCAAAAAGAATAGTCGAAAAAGTTCTCAACGCTGCCAGAGCAAGAGAAGCGGCCCGGAAAGCAAAAGAATTAGCCCGGCGAAAAAATGCACTGGAAATAACAGCTTTACCGGGAAAATTAGCGGATTGTACAGTAAAAGACCCGGCATTGAGTGAATTGTTTATAGTTGAGGGTGATTCGGCCGGCGGTTCAGCTAAACAAGGAAGGGATAGACGTTTTCAAGCTATCTTACCTTTACGGGGAAAGATAATTAATGTGGAAAAGGCTAGGTTGGATAAAATTTTAAATAATGAAGAGATCAGAACTATAATTACTGCTTTGGGAACAGGAATTGATGAGGATTTTGATTTAACAAAATCCCGATATAATAAATGTGTGATTATGACTGATGCTGACGTAGACGGTTCTCACATCCGCACACTGCTGCTGACATTTTTTTATCGTTATATGCAACCTTTAATTGAAGCAGGATATGTCTATATTGCCCAGCCGCCTTTATATAAAATTAAAAAAGGTAACCAAGATAGATATTTTTATAGTGACGAAGAGTTACAGGGTTTCTTAAAAGAAAATAAACAAAATGGAATTAATTTCACTATTCAGCGCTACAAAGGTCTTGGGGAAATGAATCCAGAACAACTCTGGGAAACCACCATGGATCCTGCCACTAGAACTTTATTACAGGTGACATTGGAAGATGCTATCCAAGCAGATCAGATTTTTACGATTTTAATGGGCGATAAGGTAGAACCAAGGCGGGAATTTATACAGGATAATGCAAGGTCAGTACGTAACTTAGATATCTGATTAACAATAAAGATAAGATTAGTTTAGATAAATTTGATTTACTGCTTTACCTTATCTGAGACGGATGATGATTTTGATCATAGCTGTGATTTATTCCGGCACCAACATTATTTTTTATGACGGTTAGATCTACAGATGATCTAATCTTATTTTTTCCTAACATCTTACTCGCGATTATATTCGGTATCCCAATATTGACTGATATCCGGGATATTGTTAAAATTGTCGTGAAAATTACCAAATAATTGTAGTGGCTACAGGGGGCAAGAAAATGAAATTAAGAAAATATCAACCAGGAGACGAAGCAGGAATACTAGAGCTTTTTACAGAAACATATGGAATTAAAAGAAGTCTAGCGTGGTGGCAGTGGTACTATCAGGCCAACCCGGCCGGAAAAGCAATTATTTGGGTTGCAGAAGCAGATAATAAGATTATCGGCCATCGAGCTTTGGTGCCTTACCGCTTTTGGGATGGACAAACATATAGTATTGCCTGTCAAGCTACCGATGCAGCCACAGACCAGAACTATCGGGGTCAAGGAATTTTTACGCAATTAACAAAGGCTGTAATTAAAGAAGCGGAAAGCAAAGGGTGGAAGTTTATTTTTAGCTTTCCCAATGAGCAATCTCTCCCTGGTAATCAAAAATTAGGATGGGAGCCAGTGAAGAAACTACGTAAATGGGTAAAACCGCTTCTTTGTTTTTCCAAAGGTGGTTATAATAAAAGTAAAGAACAAAATTATTTACAAACAGTACTGACAGTGGGAGAAGAATTTACTTTATTTTGGCATAAATACGGGATTGCTGCTGCCGGTATACATAAAGATGGAACTTATTTAAAATGGCGCTATCAAGATAAACCGGGTGAAAAGTATGATCTATTGGCAGTAATAAAAAACAATGAACTGCAGGCTTTTGTAGTGGTTCGTAGAGAAGCCAATCGGGGGCATTTGTTAGAATTTATGCCCGGATCATTAGACCCAGGCAATTTATTAAAAAAAGTAGAAGCATATCTTTGTTCTTGCGGAATCAAGTTTGTGACCATGTGGCCACCACAGGATTTACCGATGCATCCTTTGCTTTTAGGGTATTTGCCAAATCCGCTCCGCGTAGGAACACTGGCTATCAGACCATTGTCCGGAAAAGAAGTTAACACAAACTGGCGGGTTACTCCTGGTGATCCTGATTATGCTTGAGTTGGGGGTGGAGAGGCTGCGCAAATATATAAAAAAAACGGCTGCACTTTTGGGGAAGATTTTTGCAATCAAAGATGGTACAACCCCAATCTTAATGTATCATTCTATTCACCCGGAACACCCCCTGGCGATAAAACCAGGGGCTTTTCGAGAGCAAGTGGAATTTCTGGTAGATAATTTTCAGGTGCTTAGTTTAAGTCAATATATAACTGCAAAAAAAGAAAAAAGGCTTCAACCGGGCATGGCGGTAATTACATTTGATGACGGCTATGAAGATAATTACACATATGCTTATCCGATTTTACAGGAATATGCCTGTCCAGCCACTATCTTTATAGCCACCGGTTTTATTGAGGCAAAGGATTATAAAACCTTTGGCAGGCAGGTTGGCTTATATAAAGATTTACCTCCATTAACCTGGCAAGAGGCGGAAAGGATGCTCGATCTAGTAGAATTTGGCGCACATACCCATTCCCACGTGCAAGTATCGGCATTGGATCCACATGTATTAGAGCGGGAAATTAATACAAATATAGAATTACTGACCCAAAGGATTGGTATTAAACCCAGCACATTTGCTTATCCCTGGGGACAGCCGGTTGATTTTAAGCAAGAATGCTTGCAGCTGATCCAAGAAAAGTTTAGTGGGGCAGTGACCACAGTCTATAGTGCCGATAATCGCCAGGAAAAAATCAGCCCTTATTATTTGCGGCGCATAGGGATAAGCCCTGCCGATGACCGGGAATTCTTTACGGCGAAAATCACAGGTGCTTTGGAATTGCTGCGGCCGGCAAAAGTACTGCAGGCATATTTGGGGGAAAAAGATAAGCGAAACAATGACAATCATATCTAAAGCGGAAAATAAATTTACGCTGTTTCTACAGAAGTATGAGTTTGTTCAACTAAAAGGTTCCTGTGGGAGGGAAATTCTACGGGTGATATTTAATCTTTGATAATTTTCAGAATGACAATAAAGTTAAAGGAGGAAGAAGAGATGGAAGAATATACCCATGGGAAGGTAGTTCCCATAGATATTGAAGAAGAAATGAAAAAGTCTTATATAGATTATGCCATGAGTGTCATTGTGGGGCGGGCTCTGCCTGATGTGCGCGACGGTCTTAAACCGGTACACCGGCGCATTCTATATGCAATGCATGAACTGGGCATAACCCCAGATAAACCCCATAAAAAATCAGCGCGGATTGTAGGAGAAGTGCTGGGGAAGTACCATCCCCATGGGGATGCTGCTGTATATGAAGCTATTGTCCGCTTAGCTCAAGATTTTGCCACCCGCTATCCTATTATTGACGGGCATGGAAACTTTGGTTCTATCGACGGGGACAGCGCTGCCGCGATGCGGTATACAGAGATCAGGTTGTCAAAGTTTGCCATGGAATTACTGGCAGATATCCAAAAAGAAACGGTAGATTTTGTGTCTAACTTTGATGAAAGTCTAGAAGAACCTGCGGTATTACCTGCTAAAATACCTAACTTATTGGTAAACGGCTCTGCTGGGATAGCCGTTGGTATGGCTACCAATATCCCTCCCCATAACCTGGGAGAGGTTATTGATGGTTTGGTTTTATTAATTGATCATCCGGATGTATCCATAAAAGAATTGATGATGGTAATAAAAGGGCCGGATTTTCCTACCGGCGGCATTATTCTCGGGCGCGAGGGAATAAAATCAGCTTACAAAACCGGTCGGGGGACAATTAAAATTCAAGCCAAATCTAGTATTGAGCGCTTAAAAAACGGCAAGAGCCAGATCGTGATCACTGAGATTCCCTACCAGGTAAACAAAGCACGGTTAATTGAAAAAATTGCCGATCTAGTGCGCAATAAAAAAATTGATGGGATAACCGATTTGCGCGACGAAACAGATCGGGATGGCATTAGGGTTGTAATCGAATTGCGGCGGGATGCAAATCCTAAAGTCGTTCTAAATCGCCTCTATAAGCACACACAAATGCAGGATAGTTTCGGGATTATTATGTTGGCTTTAGTTAATGGTAAACCGGTGGTCCTCAACTTAAAAGAAATGCTTTGGCACTACTTAGAACATCAAAAAGAGATTGTCATTCGGCGGACCAAATATGATCTCGGCAAAGCTGAAGCACGGGCACATATTTTAGAGGGCTTAAAAATTGCATTAGATCATTTGGATCAAGTTATTGCCCTGATCAGGGGCTCCCGCACAGTGGCGGAAGCCCGGGAGGGTTTGATCACAAAGTTTGCTTTATCGCCAGATCAGGCGCAAGCAATCTTAGATATGCGCCTCCAGAAGCTGACTGGTTTAGAAAGGGAAAAAGTCGATGAGGAGTACCGGGAATTGATAGTTAAAATAGAGTATTTCCGTTCTGTTTTGGCCAGCGAAGCCTTGGTAAAGAGAATCATCCGTGAAGAGCTTTTGGCGATGAAAGAAAAGTATTTGGACAAGAGAAGGACGCAGATTATTACTAAAGACGCCAAGATTGAAGAGGAAGATTTAATTCCCCAGGAAGATGTTGTTATAACACTTACCCATACCGGTTATATAAAAAGACTCCCGATCTCAACGTACAAAAGCCAAAATCGAGGCGGTAAGGGAGTAGTTGGGTTGTTGCCAAAGGAAGAAGATTTTGTTGAACATCTTTTTATTACCACCACCCATCATAATATTCTGTTCTTTACCAATAAAGGCATAGGTCATCAGCTGAAGGTATATGAGATTCCGGAAGCTAGCCGTCAGGCCCGTGGTACTGCAGTGGTTAATTTAATCAACCTGGCCCCGGGAGAACGGATTACAGCTGTTATTCCGGTGCGGGATTTTAAGCGAGATGGGTATATTCTCATGGCTACCCGGCAGGGCATTGTGAAAAAGACAGAGCTGGCCCAGTATGATACACCGCGCAAGACCGGCATTATCGCCATTAAACTGGATGCAGGCGATGAACTGATTGCCGTAAAATTAACCACAGGCGACCAAGATGTGATTTTAGGAACTAGACTTGGCAAAGCAATTCGCTTTTCCGAAGCGGAAGTCCGCAGTATGGGACGAGTAACGAGGGGCGTAAAGGGCATTGATTTGATCGGTGATGATGTGGTAGTGGGTATGGAGCGAGTGCAAGGAGATTCTGATCTCTTATTAGTTACTACCGGTGGTTTTGGCAAACGCACCCCTATAGAGCAATTTCGCCGACAGAGCCGAGGCGGTAAGGGAGTCAAGACTATGCGTTTAAATCCCTTTATTGGCGAAATTGTGGATATTAAAGCTGTGAAACCAGGTAATGAGTTGATGTTAGTAACTGATCATGGAGTTATGATTCGGCTGAAGGTTAGTGATATCTCTCGACAAGGAAGGGATACCCAAGGTGTAACCTTGATGCGTCTGGAAGAAGGACATTTTGTAGTTGCGGTGGCTAGGATTATGGGAGCCGGGAAGGAAAACAACGTATAAAAGGGAAACCGGGGGTGGAAGCTGATAGCGTCCATTACCCGGTTTTATAGTTAGAGGAGTTTTTCCTGGAAAATATTTGTTAGATTTAACCGATCCATACGTTTTTTAATTATTTCTTTGTCAGTAGTATAAAGGCCTTTTGTTTGCATACGTGCAAAGTAGATGCCACCGGCTAATGTATATCTGTTTTTTCTACCGGCGATTGTTTGTACCATTTCATTAGTAAAGGCAATAATATCACCTAAGGCAGTTGCCCGGGGCAGCTCTAATAAAGGCATTCCTAAAAGCAAGCGAATACAGTTATGTCCGGCTAAACTACCTGTAGCTATAGCTTCGGTGTGGCCGACGAAAAGACCAGCTTTTTCGCCGGCACAGAGCAGGTTTCCTATTCCATCAACCTTTAAGCCGTTGTTACGGGGAGCCATGGAAAGATAGCGGATAGAATTGCCCTTCCCACCGGCATAAGGGTCATCAAAACGGGCAAATTCCAGGCCGGGTATTTTCCGCAGTTTTTCTAAAGGATAATAAGAAGTCATTAATTTGGCATACCCGGTATCCAGTAAAATAATATTTTCGGCAAAGTCTTTCAGCGCGTATTGTTGACAAACCTTAAGATCAAGTTTGGCAAAATTGATATCTTCTGTTGGCACAGGCAAAACAACTACGCCTTTTTCGTTTAACAAATCTACTATTTCTGTGCTTAATGATTCCTTGGCTAATTTACAGGAACCGCTGAAAGCACCGTAAGAGTCATCACCCCGTTGTCCCAATAAATCGGCAACCCCTGCCCTTTGACTGATACTAATGCGGGGACCAAAGGCAGGGCAGCGCAGAATACACATAGAACAGCCATTACCATAACGAAGACAGTTGCCCATTGGTCCGGTAGAGCCGGTAGTTTCAATAAAAACATCTCCATCAACCCATGTTTCGTCAGCTAATAAAAGACTCTTGATATTGTTGCCGGACATTTTTACATCAATTGCCCGGGCTTCGAACATGATTTTAATACCTAAATCCTTCAGTTTTTGTCGCACTAAGGGTTCTATTTTAAAGACATCATACAAAGTAGCATGTTTATGGCCGGGAAATTCGATATTGGTGTGTCTGGCGGCTGTGTCGGTAAGACGAATTAAGGTTCCCGCTCCCAAAGCGATTAATTCTTCTGCGCCGGTAAAGCGCCCGTTATTGCGCATGATCCCACCGACATTTCCCAAACCTAAAAGCAAATCGGTTTTTTCTAGAACAAGCACATCGGCACCGGCTAATTTGGCTGTTACGGCTGCCGCACAACCTGCCCAGCCGCCACCAATAATAACGACCTTTGCCATGTTTTTACCTCCCCTCAAATATTTCCATAGGATTTAATTGGGTTTTACAGATCTTTACCCGCTTACCGTCTTTTAAGCGCGTATGGCAGCTGCCGCAAATTCCTTCCCCACAGCAGAGGACGATATCGTTTGCACAAGTGAAGTAAACTTCAGGACATAAATGGTTGATTAAGTGACAGATTTCCGCATATAACCTTTCCGGCCCGGCACAATAAAGCAGCTTGATTTTATTTGTCGTTAAATAATCTTTAACTATTTCAAGTGCATTTTCGGTTATAGTTAAAGTATGCAGGCTAAAGACATCACTCAAAATAATATTGCAGCCCAAGTCTCGAAAAGCAGATTCTGTAAAATTACAACCAACCCGACCCGGATCCAGTATTACATCCACTTTGTTTCCGGCTAAGACTAGTTTGCGCGCCACAGGGAGCGCAGGAGCCTGACTGATGCCGCGGGCGATAATTAAAGCTCGCTGGTTGCGCAACTCCAATAAATATTTAAGACCTAACAAACCATTGTGGTAAGGGCCACGGATATAGACTTGATCGCCGGTTTTTCCGAGAGCCTTTGTTTTTACGCCTCTGGTTTGCACAGCAACTACAATGTATTCTTCCTGTTCGCAGGCAGTCATAACAGACAACGGCGTGTCAAAATAGGCAGGTTCTTCTAAATTGCGGACAAAAACATAAGATCCCGGTTGACTTAATTCCCGCGCCATCTTTCTCCCTACTAAAATAGTGAGGAGATAAGCAGTAGAAGATATCATCTCTTTGCTGACAATTTGGCAGACAGAAGCGTTTCTACATTCTTTAATCTGCGACCGATTTAAAATATATTCTTGGTACACACATACTCCTTTCCAGCTGTTACAATCACAAAAAGTTTTTCCTTGCAGTTGCGAACACATAATACACTCGCCGGCAGCCGCTAAGTAACAAGGACAATATTCAGAACCGGCATCAATACAATTTAATATTTGGTGCAACTTAAATCACACCTTTCTTGAAAAATGTAATTAAAGCTTGGGTAAAACGATATAATGAATAAGGTGCAAATAGGGTTGCATAAAGTACAACTAATTATAGAGAAGCTTCAGCTCTAATATTGTATGAAACCAAATTAATTAGGGTGAAACAGCTTTAGTGCACTTCTTTGAAAAAGCCAAACTAGACAAGGGATATTATGAGGGAAAATCTTAGGTTGTATTATTTTTATGAAAACTTTATGTTTGCCAACGTCTTTCATTACAATGAAGGTCTTTATATCTGCCTTTAGGCTGATCAGCCTAAATGGAAGGTGAAGCCGGAAGGATATGGTGCGGTAGCACTTGCAGTCTTTTCAATGGACGAAGACAAAAGGTTTTCCTAGCCGTCCTATCGTCCTATATGGAAGGCATAGGGTTTGCCCTATAGGAAAAGGGAAAAAACGTAAGTTAAAATAAGAATAAAATACTTGACTTTATAAATGGGTTATGTTAAAGTGTATAACTGTGACGCCGATAAATCCGGTCCTTGAAAACTGAACAGTGGAAGAAGCCAGTGCGGGTTTTCGGGCTTTGCAGGTGATGCGAAGTGAAGAGAACCGAACAAAAGAGTAAGAATAAGAAGAGCTAACAAACTCTTTTTAAGGGTTATAGAACTTTTACGGAGAGTTTGATCCTGGCTCAGGACGAACGCTGGCGGCGCGCTTAACACATGCAAGTCGAGCGGTTCTCGGAGTTCGAGGTTGGAGGTTCGAGATTCGAAACAGAGAAGGAAACGGTTAAACCATTTCCAACGGAGCCTTCGAATAAACGAATTTCGAACCTCGAACTTCGAGGATAGCGGCGAACGGGTGAGTAACACGTGGGCAACCTACCTGTAAGACTGGGATAACAGCGGGAAACCGTTGCTAATACCGGATACATTTACCCTAACGCATGTTAAGGTAAAGAAAGGCGCAAAATGCGTCACTTACAGATGGGCCCGCGTCCCATTAGCCAGTTGGTAGGGTAACGGCCTACCAAAGCGACGATGGGTAGCCGGCCTGAGAGGGTGTACGGCCACACTGGAACTGAGACACGGTCCAGACTCCTACGGGAGGCAGCAGTGGGGAATTTTGCGCAATGGGCGCAAGCCTGACGCAGCGACGCCGCGTGAGGGATGAAGGCCTTCGGGTTGTAAACCTTTGTCTAGGGGGACGAAAGCTAAGAGGAGGGAATGCCTCATAGTTGCCGGTACCCCTGGAGGAAGCCCCGGCTAACTACGTGCCAGCAGCCGCGGTAACACGTAGGGGGCGAGCGTTGTCCGGAATTACTGGGCGTAAAGGGCGTGTAGGCGGTCATAAAAGTCAGGTGTGAAATACCGAAGCTCAACTTTGGGGTTGCACATGAAACTATATGGCTTGAGGGCAGGAGAGGAGAGTGGAATTCCCGGTGTAGCGGTGAAATGCGTAGATATCGGGAGGAACACCAGTGGCGAAGGCGACTCTCTGGACTGACCCTGACGCTGAGGCGCGAAAGCGTGGGTAGCGAACAGGATTAGATACCCTGGTAGTCCACGCCGTAAACGATGGATGCTAGGTGTTGGGGGTATCGACCCCTCCAGTGCCGGAGCAAACGCAATAAGCATCCCGCCTGGGGAGTACGGCCGCAAGGCTGAAACTCAAAGGAATTGACGGGGGCCCGCACAAGCGGTGGAGCATGTGGTTTAATTCGACGCAACGCGAAGAACCTTACCAGGGCTTGACATGTCACGGATACTTTAGAGATAAAGTAGTGCCCTTTTAGGGAGCGTGAACACAGGTGGTGCATGGTTGTCGTCAGCTCGTGTCGTGAGATGTTGGGTTAAGTCCCGCAACGAGCGCAACCCCTATGCTTAGTTGCCAGCACTATGGGTGGGCACTCTAAGGAGACTGCCGGTGACAAACCGGAGGAAGGTGGGGATGACGTCAAATCATCATGCCCTTTATGCTCTGGGCTACACACGTGCTACAATGGCCGGAACAACGGGCAGCAAGAGGGTGACCTTGAGCGAATCCCTAAAAACCGGTCCCAGTTCGGATTGCAGGCTGCAACCCGCCTGCATGAAGTCGGAATCGCTAGTAATCGTGGGTCAGCATACCACGGTGAATACGTTCCCGGGCCTTGTACACACCGCCCGTCACACCACGAGAGTTGGCAACACCCGAAGCCGGTGACCTAACCTTTATAGGGAGGAGCCGTCGAAGGTGGGGTCGATGATTGGGGTGAAGTCGTAACAAGGTAGCCGTACCGGAAGGTGCGGCTGGATCACCTCCTTTCTAGGGAGAAGATAAAGGTTGCAGAGACAATCTTTACATCTTCCAGGTCGATCTGGCATACTTTCACTGTTTAGTTTTCAGGGACTGGAGACAGTCTCTGAAAAGAAAAAAGGTCAGAGGTGAGACATAAAACCTCGGCCGCAAACATCATCCAAAGAAGGGGGCCTATAGCTCAGCAGGTTAGAGCGCACGCCTGATAAGCGTGAGGTCGGTGGTTCAAGTCCACCTAGGCCCACCACTTACTAGAGGGTAGACGTTAGAGGTTAGAAGTTAGAGAAAAAACTTCAGCATCTAACTTTCCTTATCTCACCTCAATGTAAATATAAAAAAAGGAATAAGAAGTAGAAGGATAGGCTATCAATGACAAGGTATCTTGCAAGCCATCTTAGGAGAGAATATCCATTCTCCAGCTTCTAAATTCCAACAAAGTCCGTGGGGGTGTAGCTCAGTTGGGAGAGCACCTGCCTTGCAAGCAGGGGGTCAGCGGTTCGAATCCGCTCATCTCCACCAACTGCACCTTGAAAACTGCACAGTGTAGAGGGAAAGCATCAATACAGGTCAAGCTAGAAAGGGCACACGGTGGATGCCTAGGCGCTTAGAGCCGATGAAGGGCGCGGTAAGCTGCGAAAAGCTTCGGGGAGCCGCAAGCAGGCGTAGATCCGGAGGTACCCGAATGGGGGAACCCACTTGTGGTCATGCACAAGTATCCGTATCTGAATTCATAGGATACGGAAGGGCACCGGGGGAACTGAAACATCTAAGTACCCCGAGGAAAAGAAAACAACAGTGATTCCCTAAGTAGCGGCGAGCGAACGGGGAAGAGCCTAAACCCATTAGACGAGATAGGCTGCAACCGTTGTTTAATGGGAGTTGCGGGAGCGGCAGGGCGAACATTGCAGAGTTAGCCAAAGAGTAAGAAAGCAGTATTTTAGCCGAAGGGAGCTGGGAAGCTTCACCATAGAGGGTAACAGTCCCGTAGGCAAAAGAGTACTGACTCTTCGCCGTCATCCCAAGTACCACGGGACACGAGGAACCCCGTGGGAATCCGGGAGGACCACCTTCCAAGGCTAAACACTCTAAGCGACCGATAGTGAACCAGTACCGTGAGGGAAAGGTGAAAAGCACCCCGGGAGGGGAGTGAAAGAGAACCTGAAACCGTGTGTTTACAAACCGTAGGAGAACAATATTAGTTCAACTGCGTGCCTATTGAAGAATGAACCGGCGAGTTACGGCATGTTGCGAGGTTAAGGTCCACAGGGCCGGAGCCTGAGCGAAAGCGAGTCTTAACAGGGCGCGAAGTAGCATGTCGTAGACCCGAAACCGGGTGATCTACCCATGGCCAGGGTGAAGCGTACGTAAAAGTACGTGGAGGTCCGAACCCACTGATGTTGAAAAATCAGGGGATGAGCTGTGGGTAGGGGTGAAAAGCCAATCGAACCCGGAGATAGCTGGTTCTCCCCGAAATAGCTTTAGGGCTAGCCTCACAGGATAAGTTATGGAGGTAGAGCACTGATTGGGCTAGGGGCCCTGACAGGTTACCGCCCCCATTCAAACTCCGAATGCCATAACATTAACTGTGGGAGTCAGACTACGGGTGCTAAGATTCGTGGTCAAGAGGGAAACAGCCCAGACCGCCAGCTAAGGTCCCCAAATTCAAGCTAAGTGGAAAAGGATGTGGGGTTGCCCAGACAACCAGGATGTTGGCTTAGAAGCAGCCATTCATTCAAAGAGTGCGTAATAGCTCACTGGTCGAGTGGCCCTGCGCCGAAAATGTCCGGGGCTAAGCTTGGTACCGAAGCTGCGGATTTGAGAGGTGGGAGGCACATTTCACCAATCAAGTGGTAGGGGAGCGTTCCTACCGGGTAGAAGTCTGACCGTAAGGACAGGTGGACTGGTAGGAAGTGAGAATGCCGGTATGAGTAGCGATAAGGCAGGTGAGAATCCTGTCCGCCGGAAGCCTAAGGGTTCCTGAGGAAGGCTCGTCCGCTCAGGGTAAGGCGGGACCTAAGCCGAGGTCGAAAGGCGTAGGCGATGGGCAGCCGGTTAAGATTCCGGCCCCACCCATAACCGTTATAAGTGAAGGGGTGACGCAGGAGGGTAGGTTGAGCGCACGGATGGAAGAGTGCGTCCAAGCCGGTAGGCGGGACTTCGAGGCAAATCCCGGAGTCTGTAAACGCCGAGAGGTGATGGGGAGAAAGATAAATTCGAAGCAACTGACCCCAAACTGCCAAGAAAAGCCTCTAGCAAGGTTAGTGGGTGCCCGTACCGTAAACCGACACAGGTAGGCGGGGAGAGAATCCCAAGGCGCTCGGGAGAACCCTCGTTAAGGAACTCGGCAAAATGACCCCGTAACTTCGGGATAAGGGGAGCCACGAGTAGGGTGAAGGGTATTACACTTAGAGCCTGAGGTGGCCGCAGAGAATTGGCCCAAGCGACTGTTTAGCAAAAACACAGGTCACTGCTAAGAAGAAATTCGACGTATAGTGGCTGACGCCTGCCCGGTGCTGGAAGGTTAAGGGGAGGGGTGAGAGCTCCGAACCGAAGCCCCAGTAAACGGCGGCCGTAACTATAACGGTCCTAAGGTAGCGAAATTCCTTGTCGGGTAAGTTCCGACCCGCACGAAAGGCGTAACGATTTGGGCGCTGTCTCAACGAGGGGCCCGGTGAAATTGCAGTACCTGTAAAGATGCAGGTTACCCGTGGCTGGACAGAAAGACCCCGTGGAGCTTTACTGCAGCCTGGCATTGGATTTCGGTACTAAATGTACAGGATAGGTGGGAGGCTAAAGAAGCCGGGGCGCAAGCCTTGGTGGAGCCGCTGGTGGGATACCACTCTTTTAGTGCTGGGGTTCTAACTTTGAGCCGTGAATCCGGTTTGAGGACAGTGTCAGGTGGGCAGTTTGACTGGGGCGGTCGCCTCCCAAAGAGTAACGGAGGCGTCCCAAGGTTTCCTCAGCGCGGTTGGGAATCGCGCCGAAGAGTATAAAGGCAGAAGGGAGCTTGACTGCGAGAGGTACAGCTCGAGCAGGGACGAAAGTCGGGCTTAGTGATCCGGCGGTTGCGAGTGGAAGTGCCGTCGCTCAACGGATAAAAGTTACCCCGGGGATAACAGGCTTATCTCCCCCAAGAGTCCACATCGACGGGGAGGTTTGGCACCTCGATGTCGGCTCATCGCATCCTGGAGCTGAAGCAGGTTCCAAGGGTTGGGCTGTTCGCCCATTAAAGCGGTACGTGAGCTGGGTTCAGAACGTCGTGAGACAGTTCGGTCCCTATCCGCCACGGGCGCAGGAAACTTGAGAGGAGCTGCCCCTAGTACGAGAGGACCGGGGTGGACGGACCTCTGGTGTACCAGTTGTTCCGCCAGGGGCATAGCTGGGTAGCCACGTCCGGCAGGAATAAGCGCTGAAAGCATCTAAGCGCGAAGTCCACCTCAAGATGAGGTTTCCCGCCATAAAAATGGTTAAGACCCCTTGCAGAAGACAAGGTAGATAGGCCAGGGGTGTAAGGGCAGAGATGTCTTTAGCTGACTGGTACTAATCGGTCGAGGGCTTGACCTTAAATAATGCTCAAAACCTCTACACTGTTCAGTTTTGAAGGTACAGATTTCCTAATTATGATGATTCCCGGTAGCAATAGCGGAGGGGTCACACCCGTTCCCATCCCGAACACGGCAGTTAAGCCCTCCTGCGCCGATGGTACTTGGGTTCGCCCTGGGAGAGTAGGACGCTGCCGGGAGTTAATTTTTTGCAAAGGAAGCAAGCAACTCTGTTTAGTTGCATGCTTCCTTTGATTATTTTTTGCTGAGAAATCCAGTGATAAAGGAAATAACAGTTGTTTTGCCGAATTAGATAGTAAGTAAGAATAATAACAATAGTGTATTTTTACGGTGTAAAAATCCGTTCGGTAAGGAGGTTTTTTAAGTTGCCGATGCATGCTTTGGAAAAAATTATTGCCGCCCATGCAGGAAAGGAAAGTGTGAAATGTGGTGAAATTGTCAATTGCCAGGTGGATATGGCAGAGGTTAACGACATTTACCTGCAGGTAATAAAGTCATTTTATGAAATGGGCGGAAAGAGGGTAAAAAATCCCGAAGGTATTGTTTTTGTCTTGGATCATTATGCGCCGGCACCGACCATGCAGGCTGCGGCAAATCAGAAGGTGATGCGAGAGTTTGTTTGGGAACAGGGAATTCCGCATTTGTTTGATGTCAACTGCGGTGTCTGTCATCAAGTAATGCCGGAGGCAGGAATTGTTTGGCCGGGGATGATTTTGGTGGCCAGCGACTCGCATACTACTACCCACGGTGCCTTTGGTGCCTTAGGTACTGGTGTAGGGGCAACTGATCTTGCCACCATTATGCTATCCGGGGAGCTGTGGTTTCGGGTGCCGGAGGTGATTAAGATTACAGTGGATGGGGGATTGCAGCCCGGGGTGATGGCGAAGGATGTAATACTTCATATACTGGGCCAATTGAAGCAGGATGTGGCTGTGTATAAGGCAATCGAGTATACCGGCTCTGCTATCGACCGGCTTAGTATGGCTGGACGCATGGTTCTTTGTAATATGGCAGTGGAAATGGGTGCTAAGACTGCTTATATACAGCCGGATGAAAAAACGCTAGCGTATGTGCGGGCTCATACTAATCGGCCTTTTACCGTCTATACTACTGATCCTGATTATAAGTATGCAGCAGAGTATCATTTTGTGGTCTCCCAATTGGAGCCGCAGGTAGCTGCGCCCCATAGTGTTGATAATGTGGTCAATGTTAAACAGGTGGAAGGGATAAAAGTAGATCAAGTATTTATAGGCAGCTGTACCGGCGGGCGCTTAGAGGATATTGCAGCAGCGGCTAAAATATTAAAAGGGAAGAAAATTGCCCCCCATTGCCGGTTGCTGGTTTTACCCGCCTCAACAGCTGTGTTGCGGGAGGGGATTAAGGCCGGCTATATAGATGATTTGTTAGCTGCCGGCGCTACCTTGGCTACGCCCGGCTGCGGACCTTGCTTAGGCGTGCATGATGGAGTGTTGGCAGCAGGTGAGACATGTGTGTCTACCGGAAGTCGCAATTTTTTAGGCAGGATGGGAAGCACAGGTGCTTTTGTTTACTCGGCTTCGCCGGCCACTGCTGCTGCTGCAGCTTTGAACGGGAAAATCGTCGATCCCCGACCTTATATTGGTAACTAGGAGGGATAAAGGTGGAAAAGGTTATACAAGGAAAAGCATATCTTTTTGGTAATAACATAGATACAGATCAAATATATCCAGGTCGCTACCTGGAGCTTACCGACCCCAAAGCAATTGCGCAACATGTCTTAGAGGGAGCGGATCCTACTTTTGGCGGCAGATTTGACCGGACGGGTATTGTGGTTGCCGGTACAAATTACGGGTGCGGTTCCAGTAGAGAACATGCTGCGATTACTCTGCAGGCAGCGGGAGTAAGGGTTGTTGTTGCCGAATCCTTTGCCCGGATTTTTTATCGCAACTGTATTAATTTAGGGCTGCCGCTTTTAGTATGTCCCGATATACTGGCGAGGGTTAAAGAAGGGGATTTACTGGAAGTAAATTTGGTAACCGGCAAGAGTAAAGAATTTAACCCAGGGAGAAGAATATCAAGGTGAAGAACTCTCGGGGCATGCACTGCATATTTTGGAAAATGGTGGAATTAAACCGCTTATGCAAAAGAAATATGGATATAATCAAGAATAGGAGAAATGGGCCCGCCTGTATTTTGCGGCTTATGTATGATTTCGTTGGTGTGGGAATAAATCTGTTATAAAAAGATGAGCGTATGCGAGGGGATATAAGTGCTAGACAGGCAATTTCGTTTTGCTATTAAACTGGCTGTGGCCTTTGCCGCAGTGTGGGGGCTAATACTTCTATTTAATCGAATATTCTGGGTGATCAATTTGGTCGTAGTGTCATTTTTGATTGTATACAGCATCAGCCCGGCAGTAGATTATTTGGCGCGGATAAAGCGCTTACCCCGTCTTGCAGCGGTAAGTTTTGTTTACACCTGTTTCCTGTTGTTGTTAGTTTTACTAATAAATTTGATTATCCCCATTGTTATTAGCGAAATCCGTAATCTAGCACATTTTCTCCCCCGCTATAGTACTTACTTAACCCCTTACATTCAAGATGCTGTGGAGAGCATTTCAAGGCCTGACATTACCAATACAGTTATAAATTTCTTGCAGCAAGTACCCCGTCATTTGCAGCAGATATTGAACCGGGCAACAATAATTACAGTGGCAGTTATCTCCCGCCTGGGAGAGGTTGCAATTGTGCTTTTTATGGTTTTTTATCTCCTCCGGGATTTGGAGGCAATTAAACAAAGTGCGGTAACCTATTTACCCCGTTCCTGGCGCAAGGAAGCAATTTATGTTTTGGGGGTGATTGATGAGAAAGTAGGAGCGTATTTACGGGGTAATTTGCTCCGCTGCACTTTGGTAGGGATATTAACCGGTTTTGGTTTATCCTTTTTAGGCATGCCCTTTGCGTTAATGTTAGGGGTATTAGCTGGGGTCTTGAATATTATTGTTTATATTGGCCCATATATTGCTGCTGCCCCGGCTGTACTGATCGCTTTGTCCATCTCGCCAGCAGTCACTATATTTGTTATTTTGCTTTATATCATAGTCCAGAGTTTAGATGGTTTTGTTATCACCCCGCTGTTGTTAGGTAAGGCTGTAGATCTGCATCCTTTTTCTGTTATCATTGCTGTACTTGTCGGCGGAAGATTATTTGGCTTTTTAGGAATCCTTTTAGGTATTCCGGTAGCAGCTACGTTAAAAGTTTTGTATAAGTATTATCGCCAAGAAATATAGAATGGCAAGATTCAATAAAATATGAAAAAAAAATAGACAAATTCTCCTATTTTGGGAGGATTTGTTTATTTTATGGAGAAATGTTTATTTTACCCAATGTTTAGGAGGCAATGTTATTGTGAATGAAGCATACGCATTATTATTTTTGCGGGCTCTGATTGAAGTACCAGTATCTTTGTTTTTAGCCGTCACTTTAGCCGGATATTTGTATTCATTAAAGGAATCCATACATGTGTTTGCCCTTGCAGTTATTTCTATTTTTATCATCAAGATATTGCCTATAAAATTTGGCACCCACACCATATTAAGTATATTGGTATTAGTTGGCTACATGGTGTTTTTTTTCAAAATTAATTTCAATCGAAGTATTTATGGTGCCTTAATTAGTATGATCGCACTAATTCTTTCCGAATGGATAACATTAGGGCCGTTGTTGTTCATATCCGGACGACAAATGACAGAAATAGTTAACGACCCGGTTACTCGATTTTTGTTCGGCCTGCCGTCTTTGTTATTGTTATATATATTTGCCTGGTTTGCCAATTATCGGCTAAAAAAAAGGCTTAAAAGGAATAATGCGCTATGAGTCTGGCTAAATTATCCCATTCTGTTGCCCGCATGGCAGCAAATGTGATGGATTTATCAGAAGATCAAGCGGCTATTGTTGCTTATGGTTTGGAAGTGGCCTTATCCTTTGTCTTTGGCGCAATTGTGATTTTTATATTCGCCATGGCAGTGGATGCATTATTACCTACAGCAGGGGTAGTAATTGTTGCCGTATGCATACGTTCACTTACCGGCGGTGCCCATTGCACATCTCCTTTCCGGTGTAATCTAGCTGCCGGCTTTGTTTTCCCTTTATTGGGATTGGGAGCGAAATTTTTAATTAAGATCAGCCCCTTTCCCGCTTGGTGGGTGTTATTAGCCGGTGCAGTATATGTTTTGGGAACCAGCTGGTTCTATGCTCCTGCCGAAGTGCCGCAAAAGCCAATTGGAGTAGCGCAAAGAAAATATCTCCGCAAGTTGACACTAGCCTTCCTGTTTACATGGTTGTTGTTAATATGGTGGTTATTATCAGAACCACATTACGTTGATTGGGTTTGGCCTGTTTTTATCGGGGGAGTATGGCAAGTAAGCACATTGCTTCCTCTTACGAAAAAGGCTTTTTATATTCTTGATCAGGCAATGTTGTTGGGAGAAAAAGTATTATCAGGAAGGAGGGAAGAAGGATGACAAAATTAAACCGCGCTTTTTTGATGGCTGTGGTGATGGTTGCTACTTTGGTTGCCCATGTTAGCGCTGCGTCAGCTTGTATGGCTTTCTTCCACCAACCAGAGCTACCCTCTGCGTTGCGGAAGTAAGCACCCTATTAATTAAACCGAAAGGCAGTGTCAGTTACCGTCTGATGCTGCCTTTCCCCGTTGGGGTGGTTTTATGGATCGGTTTGAGCAGGTTCGGGAGCAAAAACTGCGGGAAAATTTAACGGTGGTTCGGTTTGTATCCTTAATTATGGTTTTCATTGCCTTGATTAGCTATTTGAAGGTAGATGTTGCCTCTACTTATATTGGGCTAAGTTTATTTCCTTTTTTATTGATTTTAGTGTGGTGCGTATGGTATATTTGGCAATTTATTATTAAAAGAGGCGGGCAACTTTTTAGTACGAAGGTAGGTATTATTGATTATTTGCAGACAATATGTTCAGTATTTATTATCTCTGTCATTTTATACATGACAGGGGGGGTAAACAGCCGGTTTGGCAATCTATATTTTGTTCCCATTATTGTCACAGCTATTCGCTATGGTAGCAAGATGGGGTTAATAGCGGCAGCAGTGGCGGGCGGTAATCTAATTTCGTTTAACTTATTTTTTATTAATCAGGAGGATATGACTTTAGAACCGGCTTTAGTTAATGTTGGGATATTTCTTATTTCAGCCTGGCTTATCGGCGGTATTATGGATATGGAGCTAGATATCAGAAGGCAGTTGGCAATACTGGCCACTAGAGATGAGAATACTGGACTTTATAACCATCGTTTTTTCCAAGAAAGGCTAGAAAAGGAATTAATGCAGGCAGCGGTGGAGAAATATGCGGTTGTCTTAGCTATGATTGATATCGATAATTTCAAAGCTTATAATGATACCTTTGGCCATCAGGCCGGTGATCAAGTGTTGCAAAAAGTTGCGCAAATCATCAATACTAACATTAGAGAATCCGATTTGCCTGCCCGTTATGGTGGCGAAGAGTTTGCAATCATAATGCCACAGACGGATATAAAATCAGCAGCTATGGTGACAGAAGGAATACGGCTACAGGTACAAAAAAGCTTTGGCGGTATAACAGGATTGGATAAAAGCATCGGTAAAATTACCATTTCAGTAGGTTTGGCTGAGTTTCCCAAGGACGCCAGTTCACGGAACACATTGATTAAGCGGGCTGATGAAGCCCTTTTCCAGGCCAAATATATCAGTCGCAATCGAGTAATGTTTTATCATTCTGTATTAGATAAGCTGAGGGATGAACTGGATAGTTCTGAGCTAAGTATTATTGATACAGTCAAAACATTTCTATCGATCATCAATGCCAAGGATAAATATACATACGGCCATGCCGGGAGGGTATTAAATTATGCCAGTATGCTGGCACAAGCCGTTGGGATTACAAGCAGAGACTTGAATGTGCTTCAGTATGCCGCCTATTTACACGATATCGGTAAAATTGAGATTGATGCAGATTTACTAAATAAAACCGGGCGCTTAACCGAGGAAGAGTGGAATATCCTGAAAGAACATCCCCGGATTGGAGCGGAATTAATTAATAATATAAAAACACTTGATCCGGTTCGGCCTTGTGTTTTGCTACATCATGAGCGCTGGGATGGGACAGGTTATCCTTATGGCTTAAAAGGCAAGGAAATACCGCTCAATGTGCGGGTCTTAAATATCGCTGACGCATTTGATGCTATGACCACTGATCGTCCTTATAAAAAGGGAAAAACCTTAGCTGAAGCAAGAGTAGAACTGGAATATCAAGCCGGCGTGCAGTTTGATCCTGACTTGGTCGCTGTTTTTCTCCGTTTATTAGAGGGTAAAAAGGAAACAAAGGAACTCCTTGTGGAATCATTCGTGGGGAGTTCTGCACAGGGATATTAATCCATTGTCTAAACCGAATGGCTCTGTCCGCAGATGGTGATTGGTTTATTTTAGCTTTTCTTTCATGCTTTTTTCCTCTGCTTGTTTAATACAGCATGGGTTTTTTTGGTTTCCAAAGAAGATTATGTTTAGTAAATAACTGGTTGGCGGATTTTGTCAATAAAGCCAACTTTTTTTAGATCTAGGAAAAAAACTGTGGATAAGGTAGAATAAAGATAAGAGGAAAAAACCGGATAATGGACTAAGGTTAGGGAGAGGAGAAAAAATATGGGAGCTTTCTGGGGCGAGATGTACAAGCCCTTATTGTTGATGCTGATGGTCGGATTGATTCTCCTATTTATAACTGTGGCTTTTGCCTCAGAACCTGTTTTGCCGGATGGAATTGAGCTTGCTGCGGAGAGCGGGCTTGATCCCGAGCAAGGAGATGAATTAGAAGCACAGGTGGAGGCAGAAGAGCAGGAAGAGCCAAAACAGGTGCGGGAACGGGTGCCGGAAACTGTGCGGGGAATTTATCTTTCCGGTTATGTAGCCGGGGATCATGCAAAAAGGGAAGCCCTTTTTCAATTGGTGGAGGAAACTGAACTAAACACAGTGGTGATTGATTATAAGGATTCTACAGGAAAGATTTCATATATGAGTGAAGTGCCTTTAGCCGGACAAATTAATGCCGGGGAAAGAAAAATAGGGGATTTACCCGAGCTTTTAGAACGGTTAGAGGAGCGCGGGATATATACAATTGCCCGGATTGTAGTTTTTCAAGATCCGATATTTGCCGCAGCTAAACCGGAATTAGCATTGCGCAACCGCCGTACCGGTGGTTTATGGCGCGATCGGAAGGGTTTGGCGTGGGCTGATCCCTACAGCCAAACTGTTTGGGATTATAACATTTCCTTGGCCCAGGAAGCTGCAGAATTGGGTTTCCGCGAAATTCAATGGGATTATGTACGGTTTCCCTCTGATGGGGCAATTAAGGATATTGAGTACCCATTAGCCGATGACAGAACAAAGAGTGAAGTTATTACAGCTTTCCTTACCTATGCCCGGGAAAAGCTTGAACCTTATCCTGTTTATATTTCTGCCGATATTTTCGGTTTGATAACCTCTGTCGATAATGATCAGGGAATTGGCCAGTATTTTGAAGATGTGGCTGGAGCAGTGGACTACATAAGCCCTATGGTTTATCCTTCCCATTATGCCCTTAGAACCTTTGGTTTGCCAGACCCCAATAAGGCTCCTTATGAAACTGTTTACCGGGCTATAGAAGACGGACAGGAGCGCTTACGGGAAGGTGACGGCATATTGCGGCCGTGGCTACAGGATTTTTCCCTCGGTTATACTTATGGGTCAGAAGAGGTAATGGCACAGATTAAGGCGTTGGAGGATTTAGGTATTAATCAATGGTTGTTATGGAACCCTGCGAATAAATATACTGCGGCAGCCCTTCGGCCAGCTGAATAATTATTATACTAACCCGGAACCCGGGTTATTTTATCGATCAAAAATGGTATAAGTTGTTTGTTGTCTGCTAAAATTATATTGAGTTCGCTTTTTGCGTTATTAAAGCAATTTTCGATACTAGGTGATGTGAGCTCTGTATACCCTGTAAGGGCATCGGAGGATAAACCATCAGTTTCTATCTCCAGTAGAGAAGGCCTGTCCGGAGCATAGGCGGAGGGCTTGACCGCGCATGATAGCTGAGAACATGTGCAGCTAACCAGCAAGGGGGTGGGAAAACTGGAGGGTAAAGGGATGGGCAATATCGCCGTTATTGGGGCAGGTCCTGCCGGGTTAGCGGCAGCAAAGATGGCTGCGCAGCAGGGTATGAAGGTTACATTATGGGAAAAGGGAATTATAGGTGCAGGCATTCGTTGTGCGGAAGGATATTTTGATTTTCTGGGGCTTCTTGCTCCTCCCGGTGCCGGGATTAAGTATAAGGTGCAGGGAATATGTTTTCATGCTAACAAAGAATACTACCTTGCCGGTGAACATTTACGGATCTGGATGATCGATCGCTCTGTATGGCAGCAGTATATGGCCAGGGAAGCGGTTAATAACGGTGTGGAACTCCGGGAAAAAGTACGAATCTCTCCCCAAGACTTAATAAGTTTACAGAAAGAATATGATTGGGTAATCGATGCCAGCGGTGTGCCGCCAGTATCGGCACGGGTTTACGGCTTTAGTGACTTTTACCTGCCCCACAGTTTGGTGACAGCCCAGTATACTGTGGAAGGGGATTTCACTTACTTACAGGATCAGATCAAGATAGGTATAGATCCAGGTTATTTTGGCTATTATTGGGTTTTCCCCAAGGGAGAGAACGTGGCCAATGTGGGAATTGCGCTGCTCCCTGCTACTTCTGCAACCAGGGACACGAAAGCCCTGTGGCCACTGGTAGACAAAATATTGGTAAAGGAAAACTTAGTTGGGGCAAAGGTGCTCAAGCGCTGTGGCGGTCTTTGCCCAGCTAAAGTATTACCCCGTTTGGTTTGGGATAATCTAATTTTAGTAGGGGATGCCGCCGGTTTGTGCTCTCCCCTTCATGGTGGCGGCATTGACCGGGCCCTAGTGAGCGGCGAACAGGCTATTACCGCCATTTGCACAGGTAATGTAAATGCATATAGGGAGAAGTTGCAAGATATTTTTGGTAAGTGTTTTCGCTTAGAAACGAGATTAGTTGATATTTGGTCGCGATCCAGTTTTGCGGAAATGGAGCGCTTGATAGCGGGAATTAGCGCTTTTTCCCATGGGAACAGAATTAATGCTTTACTCCCATTGTCCCGTGGGCTGTTACAAAGGGCATATTATTTTTTAGATTTTTGGCAAGCATTACAAGGAAAGCATTCTTTACAGTAAGTTGTGAGGGGTTGAAAACAGTGGTGGAGGCTGAAGGGATAGTAAGGCAGTTGGTAGAGTGTTTACAAAGGGAACCGGTAGTACAGACATATTTTGAAAAAAAAGCAGCCTTAGAGCGGGATTTGGAAGCACGAAGAATTTTACGCTATTATGGTAGGGCAAAGAGGAAAATGCGGGTTTGGCTGTTTGAAGGTGACTCTGTTCCTGATTATTTATCCGATGACTTTGCAATACTGAAGAAACAGTATGAAGAAAATCATATTATTCAAGATTACCTACAAGCAAGAACTGCGGTTCAGAGGTTGGTGGACCGGATTTTTTCCCTTATTACCACTGACTTGGGTTTGGTAGTAAGATCATGTGGCAACTGCCGGCAAAGGGATGATAAAAGCTAGCCTTTTACATAGATAATTTTTGCACATATTACAGTGGGTCATTTTTTCGGGAGCAAGATTTCGCATGCCGGTTAGCGTAAAAGGGGGAGTAAAGATGAAGGTCAAGGTAATTGGACCCGGGTGTAAAAAGTGCCAATCTTTAGAGGAAAAAGTGCGGGATATAATTAATCAATTGGGGATCCGGGCTGAGGTAGAAAAGGTGAGGGACTTAAAACAAATTATTGATTATGGAGTACTTTTAACTCCTGCTTTGGTAATTGATGGCGAGGTAAAGGTTTCAGGAAGGATCCCGAATGAAAAGGAGATAATTGATTGGTTGCAAGAAAGGGCCGGCAAGCGGTAGAGAAAAATTATTAACACAGATACAAGACGCCCCAGTATGCTGGCGCAACTTAGGGATTTACGAGATAACACATAAGTTTTTAGTGACCGCCCTCAAGCGGTGGCGCACTAAAGAACCAGCCATGTCAAGCAATTATGCTTGACATGGCTGGTTCTTTAGTGCTTATATTTTATGTTTCCCCCTAAGCAAAGAATTTCTCTACGAATGGATATGATTAAGGTTCCAATGGCGGTTCGATTTCCATTGCTTTAATTTTATCATCGGAGTCTGTATATATAGCGTAGAAGGTACTATCCAGATGAACTACCGAGACTTTTGTTCCTGATTTAACTGTAATTTCACTATAAACCATAGCTGTACCATTGTAAAAGGCTTGCAGCTTATCGCCGTTTACTCCTGCTGCTACTATATTAGTTCCGTCGGTGGAAACGGAGTTTACTGTGCCCCCTATTAGACTTTGGACTTCGCTCAATGCAAAGGTTCCATCACTTTCAGTTAGTTCTGCGGTTTTGGCGCCGCTGTGATTGTAAAGGGCCACTATTTTCCCGTTGCTTTCTGTTAAATCGTAGATGTCAAAAATATCTGATCCCGCATTAGAAATAAGTGTTTGATCCTGTTTCAGGTTAGAGGACATATTAAGAGAGTAATTTTTATCTGAACCACTCATCCATTTATAAAAATCATAATGATGGGTTAAAATATAATAGTTCCCGGCAAGATCAACTGTTATAAGAGAGCCTTTATCATAGTAGTCGGCACCGGCATCTGCACCGCCGTAGGACTCGTAATAACCATTGTAGATTAAGGTTTTAATAAAGCTACCTGAAGTGTTTACGGCATACATTATATCCGAGCGGTCAGTATAATCACCAATATTGCCTTTAGTATCCGAATAAGTAATATGAGTGTATCCGTTACTGTCCAAGGCAATATCCGGTTTTGAACATTCGCCTCCATTATTACTTTCAATCGTCGTTTCTGCTGTCCAATCATTTCCGTCATACATTCTGTATCCGATTTTATCGCCTGTCGAGTAGGCTACATGAGCAATATCATCGCTGTCAATAGCTATTCTTATATCTGCGCCTGCGTTTACCACCTCGGTTTTTGTGCCCCAAACACCATCAGTTCCTACTTTGCTATAATAGATTTTGCTGTCATTTTTATCTTCATAAACCACCCCTGTAAAATCAGAACCGGCTGCAGCATGGAGCAATTTACCCTCCGGTATAACCGGGGCTATTATTTCTTCTGTAACTGTAATCTCTTTACCTGCTCCCGCCTTATGAGTTGATGTTTCTTTTACTCTGACTTTTACTTTTGTAGATGTCGTAATCCCAGCCAAATCCGTGATTGTGGCTTTTCCTTCGCCATCAATAACCAAAGGCGCATAATCAGTATAATTTGTTCCATCAATAGCTACAGCCGCTTCAAGATTTCCGGCACTTGGAGCAAATCCGGTGAGGTTGATGGATGTCGCCTCAATTGGGAATGTTCCTGCATACTCTGCAGTAACCGCCGGACCTTGAGCCTTCTCAACGGGCGCATCTGTTACCAATATTGCCGAACCGTTAGCATCCGGTGTTACAACGAGAACAATGAGGTAATTTCCAATATCGGCTTCTTTGGGTGTATAGTTGTTTGTCGAATATCCTAAAATATACTCATCCCCTCCATAAAACATATCTGAGGATCGAAGCCACCAATACTTAAGATTAGTCGTTGTTGTAAGTGTTCCCAACCCAACTGTGAGGTTTGTGCCATAAGTAGCGGGCGTTCCGGCCGTAAATTCAGGTGAGCCGCTTTGATTAGGTTTCGTTCTTGCATCCAATGAGCTGTATGCAGCCTTGTAACCCGCTTCATCTGCAACTATTACATTAAAATAGTATGTAGTTTCTGGAATTAATCCGGAAACATTGTAAGTGTTGATATCAGCTGCACCACCGACATTTAATAACGTGCCATTTTCTTCCGCATTTTGAACAGTACTGATATTATCCGAATCAGACTGGTATACAAAATATTTAAGGTCGGCTTCGGCGGTATAATTATCAGATGCCTTTGTCCAATTTAGGGTTAACATGGTGTCGGAATTTGATTCATATGTGATTACACCGCTATTTCCCGGCATCGGGTCCGCCGCCGCAACTATTTCACCGTTGTCGTTATGCTGGTCTGATGGTTTAATGTAATTACCGGCATGCTCACCGCTTATTGTAAATACGGTTGTAATTCTTTTACCACTGCCAACGTCGGCTGTATCATAGTTTATGTCGACATTTACGTCCACCGTTTCTCCGTCAACAACCCCTGCTAAGGTTGGAGATGTTAATAAAGTAACAGCCGTTGTGCCATCGTATTCTTTTATCGTGTTGTATAATAAGCCGCTGAATCCAAGTGTTTTCTTGGTAATCACCCCATCATCTGTTGTCCAGCTGACAGGCGCTTTGTATTTCGCTGTATCACTTCCGCTTAAAGTATAGACTACCGTGATTGTTTTACCCGTTCCCACAGCTATGTCATTGAAATTAGCAACTGCACTTATAAAGACTTCATCTTCCACATCAACACCGATTAACTCACCCGCTGTTACCTGTGCTAAGGTTGTTCCGTCATATTGCTTTTCCTTAGTCAATGTAGGTTCAGATATAGTTAGCTGAACCCGCAGCGAATACGGGATATTTGCATCCCCCTGCCACGTCAGATATGGATAAGAAACCCCTTCTTTTATTGCCCATGTGTCAGTAAAGTCCCAGTCAACATAAATTGGTACACTGTTTGTTTCCATTATCATGGCAGAGGTTGAATAGCCGGTCCCCCCTGCAGAAGTAGCCTGCCCTGAAGTCTGGATGTCCCAATAACTATTTGTTGTTGTGGCACCATCGACGGTTTCTCCTATCAAGCCGCCAACCTTAGTTCCGCCTGATACTTTACCTGTTGAATAACATTTATCAACTATAGCAGAACTATGGTTTCTACCAACAAGGCCGCCTATTCTTTCTCCGCCCCCAGTAACTTGGCCTGTTGCATAAGAATTGATGATTTGTGCTTCGCTATAAGCATTCCAGCCAACCAAGCCGCCTACCTCATCATATAAACCGTATACTGAGCCGGTTGCATAACAATTTTTAATAACACCATTATAATTAGACGCAACTAAACCTCCTGTGGTAGAGCTATTGCCTTTGACATTTCCTGTTGCATGGCACTTTTCTATTGTAGAATAACTATTGTATCCAATTAATCCACCAACGTCATTTAATCCTTCAACAGAAGCAGTTGAATAACAACCTATAACTTCTACAACTTCATAACTCTCCCCTATCAAACCTCCTACTCTGCTACCTGTTCCATTAACAGAGCCAGAAACGCTACAATCGACTATTGCACCACCATTTTGGCAACCTACTAAACCACCAACTGTGGCTTTTCCACTAATATCTACCTCTAACAATGTGACATTGTCAATATTGCCTTTACTGTATTCAAACAACCCTACATAATCTTCATCAATACTGTTTATATTCAAGTTGCTGATTGTTTTACCGTTACCATTATAACTTCCAGTAAAGGGACTTCCAGTGTCACCTGATACAAAAACTCCAATCGGTTCCCAGCCTGCACCGTCGTTATAGCCAGCACCGCCATCAGCAAGATATTCAGCCAAGTCTATATCCTCTGTTTGAATAAAGTGCTTATCCAGGTGATTTCTTACATTATCTAATTGCTCTGCAGTAGCCACCTGATAAGGGTTAGCAATTGTGCCGTTACCTCCTGCAAATTCTGAAGGAATTGCTGCCAGGACAGTTAACGGATCGCCGCTGTCAGACGAACCATTACAGCTCACGGTTATTTTTTTGCCGTTATGTTCAACTATTGTCAAAGTGCTTCCATTCACAGGGTCTGTGGTGATGCTTTTGCTTACAAAATCAGGTAATTCAACAATTTCCTCTGACCAATCACTATAGATCAGCTTAACCCTTAATCCTGAAAGATCTAAAGTATCACCTTCATAATAAGTAATTTTTTCTGGATTCCTTGTAATATCTATTGCAACTACGGGCAAGATTGCTGGTCTAAACACAATTTTCTTTTCCGCTACTGCCGAATTATTGCTTCCTGATTTAATTCCGATAGCTTTTATGGTAACTGTTTCGCCTTCTGTATTCTCTGTTTCTATATTAAATGGTCCTGTATACTTTGTTGAGCTAGCTGTCGGTATCGAGCCATCTGTAGTATAGTAAATTTCTGCACCGCTGGTAGCAGTAGTCAGTGTTACTTCAACCACAGCATCATTCTCAACACCACCGGTGATATCAATATCTGTTGCAATATTAGCGGCACTTACAACTGGGCGTGAAGACCTTCCACCACTATAAGAAGGAGCAACAATCCATGTGCCAGCATTGTTGTTAATCACCGAAGTACCGCTTTTAACAGGCGCTCCCCCCGCAGCAGTAATGCCTTCAACGCCTTTTGCCGCTTTGATCCTTGTATTTGGAGTGATAACAGAAGCATTGTCACCACCATCTCTTATTTCAACATCTTTTACAACGCCTGTGCCCTCAACCGCTGCATCAGCCCCATCAATAAAAATTTTATCAGCAATGGCTCCTTTTTCCACGATAATCTTAGAAGCAGTACCACTGATCTTCCCTTCTTTCAGGGTTCCGGATGTTTTTAGTATAATAGTAGAGTTATCACCGCTGACAATGGCATTGTCAATATTACCTTTTGTAGCCGTGGCGGTAATTCCATCTCCGGCCACTTCAAGTGTTCCAATGACGCCTTCAACAAGGACATCATCCGATCCATCATCAACATAAATAATTTCAACATCAGATGTATCTTCAACTGCTATCCTTATCTTGCCGTCTACCTTGCAGACAATAACCTTGCCAAGGTTGGAATTGCCTTTGATAATGATAGAGTTCTCACCGCCGCCCCTTACAACAGTTCGTCCTTGCACCGTGACATTATCCAGGGTAACATCCCCTTCGCCGACACCATCGGCAATGATTAGATCACCTTTAATAGTTAGGTTTTTAAGTGTAACGCCGGGTACACGTATCAGCACATTGCCCGAAGACACAACATCTGTAACCTCTCCAGCCACGTCTATGTACTGCTTGACTAAATTATCCATAACGGTAGCAAATTCCGCTCTGCTTATATTGGCGTTAGGGTTGAGTATACCGTTAGAACCCCTAACATAGCCAGCCTCTACCATGCCATTTAGTTCATTTTTCGCCCATGCTGCCACATCATCCTTATCGGAAAAACCACCCAACGCATTATTTCCTGCTGCATCAGAACTTATCTTGAATGCCCTTGCCAGAACTACAAACGCTTCCTGGCGGGTAATGCTGTCTTCCGGGCGCATTTTAATATCCTTCATAAATGTACGCATCATAATGGCTTTGGCCATATCATTTGCATACCAGGCTGTGGATGGCACGTCAGTCACTCCGTTGAGACCGGCGGCTTTAATAGCGCCAAATGCTCTATTGATCACCGCTGCCATTTCCGCACGTTTAAGGGGAGCATCTGCTTTAATCAGGATTTTGTTTCCGTCTGCATACCCCTTAAGTAGTCCATTATCCACCGCTTTTGTTAGTGATGCAGTTGACCAGTTGTTGGGCATATCTGCAAAACCATAGGTCAGTACGCTTTCATCAGCAAAAGCGGTTGCAGGTATCATTCCTAAGGCCATCAAAAAAGTCAACAACCATACAAATACCTTTTTCCTCAATTTAGTTTCCTCCTTCATATTCACATAATATTTTCTTGTTGATATTCTCTTTCATTTGATTGATAAATTTTTCATAGTCCGTCTTATTGTCCAATAGGCCATGATAAATCCTCTCATCTGTTTGAATTTCAATTTTATAGGACTTATTACTTTTCTTCAGTGTGATGCTCAAAATACTCTCTTCCGGTATTTTAATTAACCCATCATCGGTTCCTTGTTGGAAAAAAATCAGCTTCCCTTTTTGGATGAATAAATCGTATACTTTAGTCTCAAAGAAACCTGTTTTCATACGAAATTCACAATCCAACTTAACCACCTCGCTTTATTGGGTATTAGCCTACTTGGAAGATTATACTTGTTTAAGTTCTATTATGAAATAGTTCACATGAAACTGACCGTGTCAAATTTAATGACATGAATCATGTCAAAGTAGATTGATTTTGAATTACCTAATTAGTATAATTAGGCAGAGGTGATAGCATTGCAATTTTTTGAAAAACTTGATTTTCTTATGAATATAACAAACACCAGCAACAGTACTTTAGGGCATAAGGTAAAGCTTGATCCGTCCCACATCAGCAGGCTCAGAAGAGGACAACGCAATGCCCCAAAAGATGAGTCAGTCATAAATAGAATGGCTGATCATTTCGCAAGGCATTGTGAGTCGTACTACCAGCGCAAGGCATTGTCGGATACATTGAGAATAGGTATGTCAATCTTTGATACCAATGAGATTTCTGCATTAATAGGAAAATGGCTCAAGAATGAAAAAAACCACGAAATAAAAGCTGTTGGGGTTTTTTTTAATGATATGAATAAGTTAAATTTAACTTCAAAGATACCAACAAATAAAGCAGAAGAAAATAAGAAAATATATGAGTCGTCTCAATTCCCGCAAGATGAACTGTCTGTTTATTATGGCATAGATGGCAAGCGTCAGGCTGCCGAATACTTCTTACAGGAAGTAATTGTACAAGACAAGCCGCAAACCTTACTCTTATATAGTGACGAATCTACCGAATGGATGGTATCAGACCACGAATTTGCCGCAAGATGGGCGGGGTTAATGGTTACGGTTCTGTCAAAGGGAAACAAGATAAAGATTATACATACGGTCAGCCGCGACCTGGACGAGATGTTGAATGCGCTTCGCCAATGGATGCCACTATACATGACAGGTTTGATTGAACCGTATCATTACCCTAAAAAGCGAGACGGGGTATTCAAGCAAACCATGTTTATCTGCCCAGATGTATCTGCTGTGATATCAAGCTCAGTAGGGCAATCCATCAATCAGGCAGCGAATCTGCTGGTAAGAAACCGTGATGTAATCAGCGCTTATACGGAAGAATTCCATCAATATTTGAATCAATGTAAACCGTTGATGAGAATCTTTACAGCAAAGGACAAAGAGCCGTATTTAGAAACCCTAAGGGAGTTTGAGAAAGAAAAAAGCACCTCCATTATAAAAACGGAGTCGCTTTCTATATTGACTATGTCGGAAAATGTGTCATCAGCTATATTTTCCCGTATTGGAAGTGAAAATAGTGGACTAGCAGAGTATCAGAGGCAAAGGGTAAAGAATTTCGAAAAGGACCTGCAGTTAAATACATTTTGGGAAATAGTGCCCGTATTTGATTCGGAAGAGGTAAAGGAGAACGGAATCAAGATTTCATTTTCAGACATCATGAGCGGAGGTTCTGTTTACTACACGAAAGAAGAATATATCGGGCACCTTGAGCATTTAGTATATTTATTGAATACATACGATCATTTCCATGTCAATTTGATTGAAGGAATGCTGGAAAGTAATTATATGGTATATGCCAAGGAAGATTTGGGTGTAATCGTTGCCAAAACATCAGCACCGCCGGTCATACTTGCTATCAATGAGACAAATCTGACGGCGGCTTTTTGGGACTATTTGAAGGATATATTTGGAGAAAAGGTTTATCAAAACCCTAGCAATGCGGGAGAAGCTAAGAGGTTGAAAGAGTACATACAACGAATCCAGAACACCTAGTAATATAATTTTGTTAAATTTCCTTTCATAGCATAATAGTAATACTTAAAACCACAGAATTGAGGTGCTGTAGTTTTTTATGCCCTTCCCTAAATTAGGAGATCGGTTTTTAAGTTTTGCATACAGATAAAAATATTTTTGAAAATCGTCAGATTTGTACTCCCCCCCATTATTGAAACCGTTCCAGCGCGACATAAAGCTCATCCCGCACCGGTGCAGTAAGTTTTTGCTTTACCCCGTTTTCAATCAGGGATAGTTCCGGGGCGGGGATGACTCTGCCGATAATCCGAGCGGGAATAGCGGCTGCTTTTAGAGCAGACATCACTTTACTGTCAGGGGGAGCTGTGATTAGCATTGCGCCGCTGGAGATGAGACCGAAGGGATCAATTTGTAAGTATCGACAGATAGCCTCGGTTTCCGGAGCCAGAGGGATTTTTTCCGCCCAAACCTCTAAGCCCACATTGGAGGCGGCTGCTATTTCTACCAGCGCTCCTCGGATACCGCCTTCAGTTACATCGTGCATAGCCGTTGCCCCGGCACGGGCAGCGGTTATTCCTTCGGGGACAACGCTGAGGTGCTGGCTAAAAGAGCGGGCTGCAGTCAAAATTGACTCTGACAGTTTGGTTTTAAGCCGATGAGCCAGATCTGTTGCTAAGATCGCGGTCCCTTCCAACCCGGCCCATTTGGTAAGAATTATATCATCTCCCGGTTGGGCGCCGGAACTGCTGATCAGATACTCTCGCTCCACCTTGCCTAAGGCTGTGGTGATGATTAGGACTTGTTTGACAGCGGCGGTTATTTCCGTATGACCGCCGAGTATAGCCACATTTAATTGTGTGGCAGTCTTATGTACATCTTGCATTAGTTCCTGAATCTCCCTTTCAGTAGTATCCGGTGGGAGGAGGACAGTGAGTAAAATCCCTATGGGCTGGGCACCGGTAGCGGCAATATCATTACACGAAATATGTACGGCTAAGCGGCCTATACCTGAGACAGCCCCGGTAATGGGATCTGTGGAGAGAACAGCTAAGTGTTCTCCCAGATCTAAAACAGTACAATCCTCCCCTAATTTAGGGCCTATGATTACTTCTGCCCTTTTTGCTCCCACAAAGGGAAGGATTTGGTTTTGTAAAATATTAGGTGGTATTTTCCCGATCAGCAAAGGTGGACACTTCCTTTTCCCATAATATAAAATTCTATTTCTATTATAATAGCTAATTTTCCATGGGGAAAGCTTATTACTATATATTAACAAAGCGAAGGGAAAAATCCACTGGATTTTTCCCTTCGGGGTTCACCTTACCCTGCTTATCTAATATAAAGCTAATTATCATTGTTGGTCTGCGTTCTATGCCTTTCTAACATCATTTGTTGTATACGAGATACAATATTATACATTTCGCGAGTCAAGTAATATTGTTCCATTTGCAGGCAAGGCATAAAATTACCATCCATAGGAGAAATATTTCCGCCCCAGGGATAACATCCGCCACCCCAGGGATAATACCCGCCTCCACCCCAGGGGGAAGGGCCCCAAGGTTGTTCGGTATCACAATAAGGACAAGGATTTTGCCCATAAGGATTTTGCTGCCATTGATCATTACTGTAATCAATCATGCTTTTCCTCCTTTCACCTGGTTCTTAAATTATGGTATGTGGCAAATAGGTAAAGGGTTCGGCGGTTTAGCAAAGTAGGAGTATTATGTGAGCTAAGAGCAATATTTGCCGGTGGTTGGGGAAAGGAAGTGCTAATTTTCCGGTTTTATAAGAGGGGAAGTAAAAGGATTAGATCAGAACTGAACAGTTGGTATCCGGATTTTTCTATGTCAGCTTTTGAGCGTAAGGAATTGGGTTGAAATTTGGTTGGAACCAAAGGAAAAACAACCCGGAAAAAACCGGTATATTTACGGCTTGCGGGGATTTCGGTAAAAACATAGTACTGTCCTTCTACAGGCAGAGGAGTTCCTTCGCGATCAAAACCTGTTATGGGAATATATACGCTTGCCGGTGTTATATTTTCTGGTGGTGACGTTATCTCCCCCAGATCCAATGCATAAATTAATAAAGATTGGTACCAGCCGGGAATGACCCTTTGGGAAAAGGGATTATTATAATGAAGCTGGTATTGGGAAAAGGAAACTGTAGGCCATGGGTACCAGTTGGAAAACATTTCCGGTCACCTCCTTGCTGTACAATTATCCCTTTCACAATTACCCGGGGAAGCGCCACTGAATTGGTCCTTTATTAGTTGCATGACTTTCTGTGGTTTCATTTTCTTGGTTAAATTGCTTGTAATTAGTCAGCTCTTGCTCTTGGGGGGAGGGTGCCGGTTGCTTTTTACCCCTAGCATTGGTTTCTGCTGCGGAGGGCGGCGGTTGCTTCTCTTTAACGTCATTTGCCTCTGTTGCGGGAGCTGGCGATAAATTATGCGCTGTTTTACGCCATTTGTAAGGCCATAGCGGTTCTAAGGCCAAGTTTGATCGATAAACCGGGTAAGAAGGTGTCCACCTGTACAAATTTTTCACCCCCTTCAATAGAGAAAATAAGTAAAATAATTTAATCCCTTTTAGTGTATGTTTCTTTGTTGGCGCATGTGTCAACAAACAAGGCAATTATAGTGTTGCCCCGTTACGGCCAAGTAGCAATTTGCATATGAGTAACATAACATATATTAGTCTTTTAAAGCTGTTCGTTGGGTTCAAAAAGTGTAGCCGGTTCAGTGAAAGGAGGTAAGGCCTGTGGTTGAAATGACTACATCGGGCAAGTCAAATAGTAAAACCTTTTTAGTTTTTCTAATTTTGATTTTACTACTGATGGGTGATTGGTTCTAAAAAGCAGTCAACAGAGTATTGATTATGATGTGATAATTAAAGGGCCGTGCTGTTACGGCCCCTTAATTATTGTCAATTGGCATCATCTTGGGCAAGGTTAGCCCCCGGAGGAGGTGGTAGTTCTGATTGGGTTGGTTTTTTCTTTGTTTCCGCTTCACTAAGCATGTTTACTAAAGCCAATAAAGTGGCAGGGTTTAACTGGCGCTCTCCTTTAGTGGCCACTAAGCTTATGAGATTATTTATCAGTCCTTGGGTTTCACCACTGTCGCGGCTTTTAATATCTCCTTTTTCTGTCAACTCTTTTGCCAGGGCAGCGATATTTGCCAATTTGGGGTTAGTATTTTTTTCCCTGGTCAGAAAACTTACTACTCCCAGGGTATTACAGAGGGCAAGGAGTGCCAAAAGCTCTGAAGGATTAAACTTGTCCCCTTGCTTGCTCAGAAGTTGGATTACTGCTTCCATAAGATCTGCTTTGGCTAAATTTTGCTTTTCTTTTTCGGTCATTGTGCCCACATCCTTTCATGAGTAAGCCTTTTGCATAATTCTCAGCCTATATATATCAAGCATTCAGAAGGAAATTAGAAGGACTTCACCCCAGAGGTGGAGAATTTACAGGTGACAAACCCAAAATCCCCCTAAGGAGTGAAGTCACTTGTATATTCTCCAACAACACCTGTTTTCCCTTGAAGAAATGCAAAAAATTGAGTATCAAAATCGGCTACCGATATTTTTTTGTTCCTTGGATTTACGTCCTTACGCTAAAGAATTAGTATCTTCATCACCCCAAGGAGCTCCACCCCACGACCGTGAGGCAATCCTACGAGCTTTATTGATAGCTCCTCTTGAAAGGATAACTACTTTTACAGCCCTTCATCGCAGGTTAGATAGGGATCTAAGGTTTCGTTATCAATGTGGGTTTGATATCAGACGTAATGCTCCATCAATATCAACCATTAGTCGTGTTTTTAAAGCGATTACTCACAAAGGTTTGGCAGAGAAGTTATTCTATGACCTAGTTAAGCAGTGTTACTATGAAGAAATCATCATTGGTGATACCATTGCAATAGATAGTACCGCCATCGATGCTTACGAGCAAAAGAAACCTAAATCCAAACAAGACGGTATTAATGCCACTTGGGGAGCTAAGCTTGATAGTTTCGGGAACAAATTAACCTGGTTTGGTTACAAGATACATTTAGCCGTTGATACCAAAAGTGAATTACCAATTGCATTAGAGGTTACACCAGCCCATGTTAATGACGGAGATATGGGGCCACCGCTGGTAGAGACTATTGCTGCACAAGGCTTCATAGATAGGGTCGATTTCATCATTGCAGACGCATGTTATGACCAACGAAAAAACTATGAAATCGCACATCGCTACAATGCACAAGCTATTATCCCCCTTAATCTCAGAAACGAAAAGGAGCCACCAGCAGGGTTTTCTTCCCATGGAACCCCACGTTGTTCTATGGGCTATGATATGGTTTACTGGGGATGCGATGGCAATTACTTAAAATTCCGCTGTCCTCATGCACTCGGTAAAGTAGATTGCCCGCATGGTACACTATGGTGTTCTTCATCTAATTACGGTATGGTTGTAAAGGTTAATGCTAAAAATGATTTAAGACGCTTCTCTGTTCCACATCGCAACACACGGAAATGGAATGATTTATATAGCCAACGTAGTAGTGTAGAACGCTGCAATTCACGCTTAAAAGAATACTTAACTGCCAATGATATTCATGTTGGCGGGAGAGAGAAAGTAAGGACTCATGCGTTTATCAATGCTATAGTGTTATTAGCTTCGGCCCTTGCTCTTAAGAAGCATAGGGAAAAAGCTAATATGGCTATTCAAGCTGCCTAAAGCAACAAATACCAAGTCTCGGCCCACTTCTGGATAAAATTCTGGAGATCTGTCCTTTTTTAACGAAAGTTGACTTTGACGGAGAAATTATTGGTAAATTACTGGGTTTTGGACTTTGAAAAAAGAGTTTATGCTGATTACTTATTATTTGCGTCTCTTTGATTAGGGTTGTTTTGCAAAAGGCTCGAGTAAATAAGCGGCTCATGTCTTAAAACGAATCTGTCAAGCTGGAAAAATCAAATTCTCCGGTTAAACGGCTTAACTCCTGCCGCAAGAGATCGCGGGAATTTTTTAACGCTTCATTGGTGGCAGCCATGATAGCGTCTTGAAGCGGGGTTTGATTTTTGGGGTAGAGAGTTTGGGGGTTAAGGTAAATAGCAGTAACTTCTTGATGGCCGTTGACTGTAACCTTTATTAAACCGTCGGCGCTGGCCCCGCTCACAGTTTTTTCCCGCAGTTGGTTTTGCACTGCCTCCAGCTCTACCCGTAGATTTTCCATAAAATCATACATTTTGATCACACCTCCCAAGACAACTATATTCATAAGCGTCGCAATATTTGCCTATAGCGAAAAAAAACCTCTCTTCTCTTGCCGGAAGAGAGGTTTTTTAACTTTGGGCTATTCTTCGCTTAGGATTCTAATTAAACTTGTCACTGCTTGGGTATCAGGTTTGGTTCTTGCGGTTGTGCTTGGTTTTCCTAAAACCTCCAGGATCTTGAGAATCCCATCAATGGTCTGTTGTCCCTGCGGCGTCATGAATGGTTTGATTGCTAGGAGTAAAGATAAATCCTTTGCATCTAGAGGAGTATTGGCCATGGTTTCGCCTCCTTTGCATTAGCCGGAGCAAGTTGCCATTTTCCCCTACCGGTGGGATACAACTTACTTCTGGCGCATTATTTCCAGTAGGTTTTGCAGGGCTTCGGTGTCAATGGTTGCGCTGTTACTGGCATTTAGCAGGCGCAGAACATTGATAATAAATTCT
The DNA here is from genome assembly GCA_050951765.1 of bacterium. Classification (GTDB taxonomy): domain Bacteria; phylum Bacillota; class DTU030; order DTU030; family JBMNJR01; genus JBMNJR01. Next base: position 180,741 of record JBMNJR010000006.1, read on the forward strand.
ACCAAATCTTGCCCTTGTGTGCTCAAAAAGGGTTTAAGGGCAGCAATCACCGCTAGATCTTTTTCTGCTATTGTGATGTTCTTCATTGCTTATCCTCCTTTTCTTTATCCTGGTCAACCACCCCTGCAGGCGCTTCTTCTGCCATCGAAACTGTTGCAGGTAAATGCTGTACAACCGGCAATTCAGGTGTTGGCGGTTGGGTTGTAGGGCGGTTGGAGGATTGGGTGAGATTTTTAATCAGGCTGAGCAAGTTGAGGATAGCAACAGGATCAAGGATGTCTTTTTGGTCTTGCGGCTGTGGACTTAAAAGATAGAGTAGGGCATCTAATATTTGTTGTGATTTTGGACTTACATATGGTTTGACTGCCAGCAGAAAAGAGACATCTTTTGGCTCTAATGCTGAGAATCGCACTGATTTTCCCTCCCTTGCTTGGAATCTCAAAACAAACTGTATGCTACCCGGCATTATACCGGGTAGCTTACATTGCTAATCCTTTGTGCGCAGGCTATTAATAAGGCTAGCTATTATGGTATCGGTTGACAAAAGTAAGAGGATCAGGATTAAAAAAAGGGTAAAGGGGTTGGCATTTAGCTTTTGCTTTTCACCTTCTGTCATATTGAGAAACCTCCCTTCCCTCTAAAAGGTTATATCCAATAATTCTAGTACGTGCTGAATTTGATTGATAATGGTATATTTGTCGGAACCGGCAAATAGCAATCCCACTGCTTCGTTATCTTCATTTAGGACTATTGAGCCACTGTCCCCTCCTTGGCTTTTCATGTCACTTACCGCCTGGTCAGTGAAGAGGGCATAGCTGTCCATAGCCATTTGTACCCGTAAGGTGGTAGCAACCGATTTAATCTCACCGGTAGTTAGTCCGGTTGTTCGGCCGCTTTTTTTCACCATCATGCCCGGTTTCATTTCCCCCACGCCGGTGATTGGGCCGATTTCAAAAACCTCATCGGTAATTAAACGGGGAGCAAGGGGTTTGGCAAGGGCACAATCAACTAAGTTCTCGCTATTGTCTGTGCGAAAAAACTGCACTTGGTAAGCCGGCCGCACCACTTGCAAAATAAGGTTTTGGATTTTTTCGGTCAGTTTTGCCACGCGACATTCGGCTGTATGTTGTTCAGCATAAATGGGGACAAAGCGATGGAGGACGCCAATAATATCTTCGGCAGTGCCGCCGTCGTAAGGGCCGGGCTGCAAAATATCGTCACCAATGGCTGCTTTTCCGTCTTTGCCGCTGGTAGAATTGGCCAGGACGTGATTATTAGACAAGATTAAGGGTTCACCGGTTTTCCGATCTCTTACTACGGCGCCGAAGGTTCCGGCTGTTATTTGGTGATGACCTATACTGATGCCGGGCTGGGCCGGTCGTACTTTTCCCGTGCGTTCACTCAAAAATTTGATTTCTCCAATCTCCACTACATCGGTGGGCATCGAATCAAGGGCATGGGGAATTATTTCCTTTGGTGTCAATTCTCGCTGTCTTTTTTTCTTGGTTACATATACAACTAAAGACATTTGATCAGTTTTTTGCAATTCAGTTTCTTTATATCCTATCCCTACACCCACTACACTGGGTTTTGCCAAAAAGATTCTTTTTGCCTTTTCAAGAACTTTGCGGAACCGTTCCATGCATTTCTCCCTCCCTTCGTCAAACCTCGATACACTATATTCGAGAAGGGGTCAAGATGTAATCAACTGGACAAGGAAATCTCCTGGAATGGTTAGTACTTTTCTGGGGAAATCTAAAGGGGAACAAATATTACCTTCAATGGTAGGAGAAAGTATAGCCTGAAGAGGGGGGTATAAAATTGTCGGCATTTATGCAGGATAACCGTTTGCGTTTAGGTGTGGCTTTGGCGTTGGTGATAGCGGTAGTAGGGATAGGGGTATATACACGTATGTCAGAATGGCCCCCAATGGGTCTGGGTACAGAAGTTGCTGCTGCTGGGGTCGGTGAAATAACTTGGGATGATGTTTGGCTTCTTTCACGCATGGTGGCAGCAGAAGCTACAGGTGAGCCTTTTAGCGGTCAGGTGGCTGTTGCCGCGGTGATTATCAATCGAGTGCGCAACCCAAGATTCCCTAGCACTGTAGCGGGGGTTCTTTTTGAACCGTGGGCCTTTGAACCGGTGATGAATGGCAGGTTCTGGTCTGTTCCTGTGGATGGCGAACACCTCCGGGCTGCGGAATTTGCCCTCAACGGATGGGATCCTTCCTATGGGTCTCTCTACTTTTGGAATCCGGCTACATCCAGTAGCCCTTGGATTTGGACACGGCGCATAGTTGTTAGTATCGGGTACCATGTCTTTGGGCTTTAACTAGAAGGAGGTTTAACAAATGGCGAAAAACAGGTTATTGCCTTTGGGGTTGGCGCTCGTATTGTTGTTGGGCGGAGCCTGGTGGGGGTGGCGCACCACTAATAGGGTCAATGCCATGGAAAACGCATTGGAGGCAAGCTATCAAAGGGCTTATTTTGACCTGATGGAAAATATGGAGAATCTTGATAGCTTGTTAGGGAAAAGTTTAGCTTCCGGTGCTGAGGGACAAAGAATTATGCTTTTGACCAGTGCTTGGCATCAAGCGGAAAATGCCCGCAGCAATATGGGGAATATGCCTCTAGGGATGATCAACATGATGCGCAGCCAGCAATATTTAGCTCAATTGGGGGATTATTGTTACGTATTGGCGGAAAAAATTGCCCGGGGGAGGGGAATAACCCCGGAGGAGTGGCAGCAATTAACCCAGCTGCATGAACAGACCAGGGAAATTCATACGGGGATGCGGGAAATGATGGCCGGCATTAGAGAACAAGGTTTTCAGTGGAGTTCATTGGCCAATAAAAGCCGTACCCGCCGGTTGACTCCGGAAGCGCAGCAAATTATAGACGGGTTTGGCAAGTTTGATGAGAGGCTCAGGGATCAAGTACCTACCCTTACCTATGATGGACCTTTTTCCGATCATGTGGAGGAACAAGAACCCAAGGGATTATCAGGAGAAAATATTACTGAGGCGCAAGCGCGGGAAAAGGCCTTAGAATTTCTGGGGGTGGACGGCCAGACAGGATATCGAATCGATAAAATTGGGAAGACCCGGGGGCATATTCCCGCCTATAGCATTATGCTTACCCGGGAAGAAGAGGAAACACAAGTTACCGTCGATATTTCCCAACAGGGTGGGCATGTTATCTATATGGTTGATTCCCGGGTTCCGGAAGCAGGCAACATATCTTTAAGCCAGGCAATAATGAAGGCGGAAGAGTTTCTGGCAGAAAAAGGTTTAGATACTATGGTGCCCACCGGTTCCATAAAAGAAGGGAACCAGTTTTCCATTAGTTTTGCTTATCAGCAAGATGGGGTTGTTATATATCCCGATTTGGTTAAGGTGACTATTGCCCAGGATAATGGAGAGGTTGTGGCTTATAATGCGTTAGGTTTTTTGACGTCCCATCAAGAACGGGAACTGCCGGAGCCCCGGTTGACTGCCCAAGAAGCGGAAGCGAGGGTGGCAGAGGGTATGGATATTCAAAGGACCCGGTTGGCGGTGATTCCCATGAGCAATTTGGAGGAAAAGTTTTGTTATGAGGTTAGGGGTAGGCTAAATGACAGCACCTATTTGGTGTACATCAATGCCCTAACCGGTGATGAAGAACAGATCCTGCAGTTGGTAGAAACAGAAGATGGCGTGCGGGCAATGTAAGTAAAGCTTAAGGCAACCTTTAGGGCATCTTGGCACCCTGGAGGTTGCCTTAATATCGTTGTTTTCAAATTTTGGCTAACAGGCGCTTTATGGCCGGTAAGGCAGCCTTAGTAACTTGGGCGCCTTTTTCAATTGCAGCGGGAATTTTTACCAGGTCTAAAAGGCCAATTTCATAAACTTGCGGCCGCAAAGTAATGTCGGCTGCATTGCTCAGACGTAGATTAGTGATAGTTTGCCCCATAATATCGGAAGTTTGGATTAAGACTTCCAATAAATTACCGATCCTATCGTCAGCCTGACTTGCAAATTCCAGATCCACAGCGATCACAACCCGGGCGCCCCAAAGCTTGAGAATATCTGCCGGCACGTTATTTTTCAAGCCGCCATCTACCAATTTTCGTTTACCAATTTGTTTCGGGGTAAAAATACCGGGTATGGCAGTGCTTGCCCGGATAGCAGTACCTAGTTTTTCTTCCGTCAAAAACAGGGTGTCAGGAAAATACGGGATCAGGTGCTTTTTGGTTTGCAAAGCGGAAAAAACCACCTGTTTACCTTCGTTGAGGTCAGTTGCAACTATGACCAAGGGGTAGGTTAGTTGGGTAAAATTTTTCCCTTTGGTTACCTGCAAGAGCAGTTTTTCCAGTTTGTTTCCTTTGAGCAGACCTAAAGGGAGACGGGGGATGAGGCGGGGGCTAAAACTGCGATTTCTTGGTAAAATCCCGGTTAAGCCTAAGAAAAATAAAAAACATCGGCTTAAGGCAGGATCCCATAAATCTGCCGGGGAGACGGAAAGCAGGAGAGACTCAATTTCTTCCGGTGTATAACCGCAGGCAAAAAGGCCACCAATAATGCTGCCGGCGCTGGTACCGCTTAAGATGTCGGGAGTAATTCCCGCGCGTAATAGTTCTTTTAATACGCCAATATGGGCGGCACCGCGCAACCCTCCTCCGCCCAAAGCTAAGCCGATCAGGGGTTTTTTCTTGGCCACAGGCAGGTCATGCATAAAAATCACTCCTCATAAAAAAGGCAAGTGGGTAAAAAATCTTATCATATTGTACGGCAATAGTGGATAGAGGGTGTCAATCTTTCGTCCAGTATGAGGAGGAGAATTAAGGCTAAAAAGGAAGTAGGCAGGTATCATCTTTGGTAGTGTTACGGAAGTGGTTTGACATCTAGGTTTGCAGCCGGAAACGGCAGAATGTTTCCGGTGCTATATATGGATCGTGTCAAGTTGTTGTAGGATATTTGTTTTTTATCGTCCTTTTGGTTTTTGTCACTAGAGCCTGATATTACCGTTTTGAAGACTACGTAAACAGGGAAACATCGGAACCACTTTACCCCTCTTTAATATGGGTATATTGGCGAACTTTTCATTAGATACCTTTACGTAGGCTCGGGTCATTTTTGCCGTCAAACTCTGATTAAATCTATACTTTGAACTGGTATCCCTAAAATGCTTTGGTTCTATCTTCCCACCACTTGCCATAAACGCTCGTAGTTCCGCCATCTTTCGCAGCCCTTCTTGGCTCCAGCCCATGGGGCGGCTGCTTATTCTGCTCGAGAGAATATGGCTCACATGACCCTCTGTACAGCTGCTGCCGCATTCTTCATGGTTATATATTACTATTGCTTCCCAGTTGTTGGTTATATATCTATGGAATTTGCGTATTTTCTCCTTCTCAGAGACACTGCCAGCCTTTTGGTATAGGCCTTTGATGATTGCTCTAAAGGCCTCTTTATCAGAGTTTGAAAGTGCTGTGTAAATAGCAGTTCTTGCTTCCGGGTGTTGGCTCGTAGCAGTCATGATTGCTTTATTCAGGTGGTAACGATCTAATACTAACTTAGTGTTGGGAAGCCATTTTAGGCCTTCTTTTATCCAGGCCGCGCCATCACCATGTAGATAGATGCGTTCTATCTTCTCGGCTTCTGCCGCCTCTAACCATAGGTCTTCATTGTCTTTACCACTACTGCTTATGTAATGGGTATTGATGCAACTGCCGCGCTTTCCTTGCCTTTCTATCCCTTCGTGTATGCTTATCAGCGGTACTATGCTGTTTTTACCGCCTTGCATGGATGCATGGTCTTCATCTGCATTTATATATAATACCGATGCCTGGCGTTTTTCGGTGGGCAGATCTATCTTTAATTTTTTTACCTTGCGTAGCTTATTCATCACTGTTTGCCTGCTTACTTCGCCCTTTGTAACGTATTTACTGCTTTTACCGTACGAGTTTTCACTAGCACATTCTATGAGCCTTTGCGTAACAGCGGTGGATACTCGTTCGTATCTCTCTATCCCTACTGCTTTATCCAATAAATAGACATGCTCATCGTTCCTTTGAGCATGAAAATAGGTCCTGCTGAATACTATCTGTCCAAACTGTGTATAAAGCTCCCGCTTATCTTTCCTACGCTCAATTACAATTCCTTCTTGTCTTCTACTTGCTTTATCATCAACTATGGATTTGTCCAGCTCCTCAAGGTACGCTTCTACAATCTCTACTATGAAATTATCGGCCTTTTCTTTAAGATTTACTTCCAGTTCTGCTATCGTTTTAGGCCCATCACCTTCAATGAAAAATTCTGCTACCCCCTTTATGAAATTTTCACAGATTTGTAGTAGAATAGTATCAAACAAGAGATCTCCTCCTTTGGTAATTGTTGTGGCAACTTCATTTTACCAAAAAGGACGATCTCTTGTTTCTTTTTTCCTACAATTATTTTACACTAGGCTATATATATGGTTAGTGTAAAATTACTTTGGGGAAAAACCAAAAAATAAAAGATAAGAGTATCTCTCCTGTGATATCATGTAATTTGTGAAGGACCACAATAATCACAGAGAAAAGGAGATACTCTTATGGAACTAATTATACAGGAAATCATAGAAAAAATCAGTAGTTGTTTTGAAAAAGAACTAGAGAACCTGATACGTGAAAGAAGAGACATATCCGAATTTATTCTAGCTACTAAGAAGACGTTGGACGAGATTGGAGTAACCCTAGTAGCCGAAGCCTTGGAAACAATAAACGAGGCGTATAGAAACAGTAAAGACCGGAAACGAAACTGGGCAGTAAAGGAGAAAGCAGCTGAGAAGACCCTTATGACAATATTTGGCGAAGTAAGGTATGAAAGGACATATTACAAGAATAAAAAGACAGGCGAATACAGCTACCTGTCAGACGAAGCAGTAGGCATAAAAGCCCATGATAAACTGGATGCTTCACTAAAGGCAAGACTTATAGAAGAAGCAGTATTTATGCCCTACAGCAGAAGCGGTGAAAAAGCTTCTGAAGCAGTAACCCTTACATCTCAGACAGTAATGAACAGCATCCGTGAACTTGGCAGTGTAAGTAATGATGCAGTGGAGGTTAAGCAAGATAAAAAGGCGGTAAAGGTACTGTACATAGAAGCTGATGAAGATCATGTACCACTTCAGACTGGGGGCTACGCAGAACCAAAGCTTGTATATGTACATGAGGGTAGGGAACGGGTTGGGGAAAATCGGTGGAGGTTAATAAATGCAAGGTATTTCAGCGGTATTTATGCAAACAGTGATGAGCTATGGGTGGAAGTTTTGGACTACATAGATAAGACTTATGATATGGATTCTATTGAAAAGATATACCTCTCAGGGGATGGTGCTGCATGGATAAAGAATGGACTAGGCTGGATAAAGGGAAGCATCTTTGTACTGGACCGTTATCACTTATCAAAGTATGTAACTCAAGCTACAGCGCATATGAGCTACACCACACCAATTATGTGGGATTATATAAATGCTGGAGACAAGGAAAGTGTAAAAGAGCTATTTAAAGCAATCATAAGTACAACTGAGCCGGAAACAAAGAAGAGAGCTGTGCAGGAAGCAAGAAGATATATACTAGGCAACTGGGAAGGGATAATGCGGCAGTATGTGTCGGATTACATCGGCTGCAGTGCAGAAGGTCATGTTAGCCATATCTTGTCGTCCAGGTTAAGCTCACGGCCTCTGGGCTGGAGTAGAACGGGTGTGGACCAGATGGCCAGGTTAAGGGTCTTTGTAGCGAATGGCGGAGATGTGTATGACATATTTATGCGAAAGAAAAAAGCAGCAATAAATGAAGCAAGTGAGGTAAAAGTAGACCGGGAGATTATTAGGAAGAGAAAGCTTACAGCATCGCGCGAAACCATCGGTAACATAACCATTTTGAATATTGGCAAAAGGACTTGGGCTTCCCAGTTCCTTAAGTCAGTGAGGGATGCTTAAAGTAGCAGGTAAACAGGAGATTACTTTTATTTTTAAAACCCATAGTATCTTGACGCTATCATATATATGCCACAACTTGCAGGATAAGGGAAACTTTAGTATAATTTTCGTTAATAAGGAAAAAAACAAAAAAAGAGAGTATAATCGAGATATTTATCAGATGTGCTTGCTGAAGGGATTTGACGGTTACACTAAGCTTTTCGTTTTTGTCCACAACGGAAGGTATCTGCCGGCTGATTCCCGACAATAGGAGAATCTAGCGGTGATAAAAGGAGGGAAAAGATAGTGCTTGACCTTAAGTTTGTTCGTAATAACCCGGAAATTGTAGAGACCGCTCTAAAAAAACGGGGTATGAAAACCAGTTTGGCAGAATTTCAGGAAACTGATCAGAAACGGCGGGAACTTATTTTCACTGTCGAGCAGCTCAAAAGCCAAAGGAACAATGTTTCCCAGGAAATAGCAGTGAAGAAAAAATCCGGTGAAGATGCGGCGGAACTCATTCTGGAAATGCGGCAGGTTTCGGATCGGATAAAAGAACTGGATGAGCAGATTAAGGAAATTGATCAGCAGCTGAATAGTATTTTATTAGGGATACCCAACATACCACATGACAGCGTACCTGTAGGCCGTGATGAAACCGATAACCAGGTTATCCGTACTGTGGGCACGCCGAGGCAATTTTCCTTTGAGGCTAAACCCCATTGGGATTTGGGGGAAAGTTTAGGTATTTTAGATTTTGCCCAAGGCGGGAAGATAACCGGTGCCCGGTTTACTGTTTATCGGGGCTTAGGTGCCAGGTTAGAGCGGGCGGTTATTAATTTTATGTTGGATTTACATATAATCGAGCACGGTTATACGGAAATCTTACCACCATATATTGTTAACAGTGATAGTATGGTGGGTACCGGGCAGTTGCCAAAGTTTGCCGAGGATATGTTTAAGCTGGAGGGGTTAGATTACTATTTGATCCCCACAGCAGAAGTTCCGGTGACAAATTTGCACCGGGAGGAAATTTTAGACGGTTCCAGGCTACCCATTTATTATGTGGCCTATAGTGCCTGTTTCCGGGCTGAGGCCGGGGCGGCAGGTCGGGATACCAGAGGTTTAATCAGGCAGCACCAGTTTAATAAAGTGGAATTAGTGAAATTTACAACCCCGGAAACTTCTTATGATGAATTGGAGAAGCTGACCAATAATGCCGAACGGGTACTGCAGTTGTTGGAACTTCCTTATCGGGTAGTGGCCCTTTCCACAGGAGATTTAGGTTTTAGTTCTGCTAAGACTTATGACTTGGAGGTATGGCTGCCCAGTTATCAAACCTATAAAGAAATCTCATCCTGCAGTAATTTTGAGGATTTTCAGGCCCGCCGGGCTCAGATTAGATACCGCCCGGAGGGGAAAGGGAAAGTAGAATATGTTCATACCCTCAACGGATCAGGATTGGCGGTTGGCCGTACAGTGGCGGCAATTTTAGAGAATTACCAGCAGGAAGCTGGGACAGTGGCAGTACCCAAGATTTTACAATCTTATATGGGCTGCAGCGTAATAAAATAAATCCGGCTAGGAGAACCGGGGGATTGAAAACCTCCGGTTTTGTATTGTTGGCATAAGTAGCCATGGGAGGCAAATATCGCTACCCCATAATAAGCAGGATGTGGGGAACACGAGGGCGAATTAAAAATAAGATCGGGAGTTTTTTGCATACCATGTATGCTGTTCATATAGACCAGCTAATTAAAGTCAAGGGTTTTTGAAGAAAAAGATTTATAAAAGTTGAGAAATCTCTAGCACAAAAAAGGGTATCACAACAAGACCACCTAAGCGAGGTAGACATAATATAGCCGGTCTAAAACAGCAATTTGTTCTTTGAAAACTAAACATCAAGCAACAAGTATTACTATGCCGCTTTACGCTTTGCTGCAAGCATCTGAGCGTGTTCCTGGGGGCTACGTAGCTCATATGGCTTTCTGTCTCTTAAAACGGCAAATATGATACAAACAAGCTTACGCATAACAGCACCCAAAGCCACTTTCTTAGGCCTGCTTTGGCACTTGCGCTTGTAAAACTCCATCAGTACAGGGTTACATGGTTTCTTATCCCGTTTGGTTCGGATATTGGCAAGCGCAACTGTAAAGAGTACTCTGCGCAGCAACTTCGGTCCCCTTTTGGACATTTTGTTGCGTGTACCGATAAACTCTCCGGATTGCATGACGGATGGGTCAACGCCGAAATAAGCGACCAGCTTGCCCGGTTTTGAGAAGGCAGAAAAGTCACCGGCCTCTGCAAGAATGGTAGCTGCCGTAAGAAGACCGATACCCGGGATGCTCTGTAAAAGCTCAAGTGTTAATGAGAGCATGGGAGTATCCTTAGTCATATCTTCTGTGATTAGCTGACGTATGGCTTTAAGGATTTTTGCGAGGTTTTCGTCCAATGTTTTAATCATGGAAATATATATACCCATCATTGCAATGTTCGAGGGGTTATTGATACTAAGGGACGCGAATTCCCTGGCTTTGGATACTAAAAGCTCATATTTGGCGGTTGACCATTCAAGGCTTTTGTGTGAATTATCCCGGATTAATGAAACCAGGTCGCCTTTATTAGCCTTAAGAATATGCTCGGGAGTAGGGTACTGCTCCAGGACGGCTATAGCAGCTTTTGAGAATGCATTGGGGAAGACATCCTTAAAGCTTAACATGACTTGGTCAATAATACCGGTAAGCCTGTTTTTGTATACGGTAAGCTCATCGCTTAGTTTGTAGTACTGGCGGCATAAGCTTCTTAAGCACTCAATGTCCTCATTGGGAATATTGGTGGACTTAAGTTCCTGAAATCTGCAGAGCAGTGCAATCTTACGGGCATCCACTTTATCATTTTTCACTTTCCTGATTCCGATATTTTTGATAGAATCAGTTTGGATGGGGTTTGTAACAGAAACCTCAAATCCAGCTTTACAAAGTGAATGGAAAAGGATTTTGTGATAGTGCCCGGTAGATTCCATGACTACGAAAGGCCTTGAAGCAAAATCTTTTTCCATTTTTCGAAGCAGCTCAATGGCCCTTTTCACGTCAGTGTTGGAATCATGGTGGATTTTCAGGCGGGCAACCACTTCATTGGATGGAGAAAGAATAACCATCTCACTGAAGAACTTACCCACATCAATTCCTGCAATAGGTCTTAAATTCATCTAAAAGCCTCCTTCACAAGATTAATGGACTTAAAAGTCACCATTCCTTTCCGAGTAAGCAAACAACCTTGCATGTGACACGAGGAACCAGCTAAAGAGCCGGCCTCAACCAGCCAAATCATGTAGACTTACCGGAATGGATAAATACTCTAACTCACGGGTAATCGGCCCGCTAAGGTCCGTCCCAGGAGGTGTTACACATACCTTCCAAGTCCGAAGAGTATTATACATGACTTTAAAGGTTCAGGCCAGCCAAATGCTGGCAGGCGGCTAAAGATATGAAACCGCAAACGACAGAAATTTGAGGCCGCTGCCCTCCCCTAGGAGAGGACACATAGAAGTGCTTGATGTTTAGAAGGGTAATAGATAGAACGTTATGTTAACAGAGCTAAACAGTGGCAAAAACCACTGATAAAACAACTATACTAATTGTACAAGGTGGTGATTAAAAGTATTGGCAAGAGTTCTTAGACAATATCGAAGGGCAGAAAGTATAGGTGAAGCTAAAGCCAAAGATGGGGTTTTTGTTGGATTGCTCAAGAGTTTGCGGCCTAAACAGTGGACGAAAAACTTATTGGTTTTTGCTGGGTTGGTTTTTTCCGGACAAGCCTTAAATAGTGATTATTGGCCATTGGTACTGGGAGTATTTGCCGCCTTTTGTTTGTTAGCCGGCGCCATTTATTTATATAATGATGTTTTGGATCGGGAGAAAGATAAGCTGCATCCGAAAAAAAACCTGCGCCCCATTGCCGCGGGGATTGTTGCCCCCGGTTTAGCCCTTGTAGTTGCGGCCATTTTGGCAGGATTTGGTTTAGTCCTTGCCTTTATTGCTGGCCATGCGGTGGGCTATTTAGGGCTGGGTTATCTTGCCCTCAATCTTGCTTACAGCGCAAAATTGAAGGCAGTACCCTTAATCGATCTTTTTGTTGTGGCCACCGGTTTTGTCTTTCGGGCTGTGGCAGGGGTGGCAGCGGTGGAAGCAGAACTCTCGCCCTGGTTTTTGCTCTGCACTGTGCTTTTGTCATTTTTGCTGATCTTAGGCAAGCGGCGGCATGAATTAATGTTGCTGGACCAAGAGGCCGGTAACCACAGGGCGGTATTGGGATTGTATTCCCGTCTGTTCCTTGATCAAATGATCAGTGTGATTACTACCGCTACTTTGATATCTTATTTTTTGTATACCTTCTTTTCCGAAGCTGCGAAATTGCATCAGCATGATCTGATGTGGACGATTCCTCCTGTACTTTATGGAATGTTCCGCTATCTTTATCTAATTTATGAAGAGGGTAAGGGGGGGGAACCGGAGGAACTGCTCTTGCAAGATTGGGGAATCTTAGGCAGTGTGTTGGTATGGGGGATCAGTGTGGTGGTGATTCTGTATTTATTATAGAGTGCGTGCAGTCGCCGGCTTGTAAAATTTGGCTGTCTTGGCTGTAAGGTATTCATAGTGCGGGTATTTGTTTTCAAAGCAGGCCATCTTTATAATGCCTACTCAGGGTAAGCAGGCAAAGGAAAAAAATGGTGGTGACAGTTAATGGAAAAATCGCTGGTTGCTGTGGTGTATACCCGACCGGAAACAGTTTTGGCTGATTATAAACGGGTTATGGAACTGGCAGGTTATCGAGAACATCTTGATCGCCAACAGGAACTTATACTGAAGTTAAATCTCTCTTGGACTAAATATTTTCCCGCCTGCTCCTCCCAGCCGTGGCAGGTGGAAGGAGTAGTCAGAGCCCTGTTGCAAGGCGGTTTTGACCCTAACAAATTATATCCGGTGGAGAACAAAACAGTAGTAACCGATCCCTGGCAAGGTGCTGCCAATAATGGATGGTTACCTGTTTTAGAATACTATGGTCTTACATTTACCGCACTGCCGGAAGTGGAATGGGTAAAGTATGACTTCCGTGCGCCCTTATTGGTGTTGCCGAAGATATTTCCGGAAGGGATCGAAATACCCAAAATGTATATTGGCAAACAGGTGTTGCACTTACCAACGGTTAAGACCCACGGACATTCCATTACAACCGGGGCCATTAAGAATGCCTTCGGCGGGTTGTTGAAAGAAGTCAGGCATTATGCCCATAAGTATATGCACGAAACACTGGTAGATCTTATTTTGCTGCAGCAGGAGCTTCACCCTCAAACCTTTGCCGTTATGGATGGAACTGTGGCCGGCGATGGGGCGGGACCCCGCACAATGATTCCGCGGGTTGCCAATATCCTTTTGGCGGGGGCTGATCCTGTTGCCCTTGATGCCACCGCAGCAAAAATCATGGGTTTTGATCCCTTGAGTATTCCATATTTGCGCATGGCAACCGAAATGGGTTTAGGTAATGGTGATCCGGAACGGGTCAAGCTGGTGGGGGACGATATTGGCACTTTAAGTTTAGGTTTTCAGGCGAAACGGAGCTTTGTTATCTGGGGTGACCAGATGCTGCGGAAAGGGCCGCTGCGGTTTTTGGAAAAAGCAGCGCTCCATTCGCCATTGATGGGTTGGGCTCCTTTGGCCTCCAACATTTATCACGACTGGTTTTGGTATCCGCTTATCGGCAGGCAGAGGATAAATAAATTCCGTACCACCCCCTGGGGAGAATTATTTGCCGCATATATGCAAAAATAGAGGTGACGCATGCATGGAGTCAGATAAAGGTTTTTACGGACCTATGGCAATAATGGGGACAAAGCAATGAATTGGCAACAATATAGACGCTGGGTATTAATATTTTTTGCACTGGGCATGGCTGTGACAGGGGCAATTTCAGCCTTTGCGCAGCTGGATATAAATTTTTTGGCAGCAGAATTTAATTACCGTTTTTTACCCTTTATTTTATGTCTGGCACCGCTTAACTATTGCCTGCGCTATGTGAAGTGGCGCTATTATCTTCAAGAGTTGGGGGTAAAGGTGCCGGAAGGGCAAAATATCTTGATTTTTATTGCCGGTTTAAGTATGACTCTTACCCCGGGAAAAGTGGGGGAGTTGTTAAAGTGTTACCTTTTGTATGAGAGTCAACGGGTTCCTATAACCACAACCGCCCCGGTGGTGATGGCAGAGCGTTTGACCGATGGAATCAGTATGCTCATTTTGGCATCCTTCGGGGCAATAGCATATCGCTATGGTTGTGTTGTTTTATGCGGCACCGCCGGGGCCATAATACTGTTTTTAATCGTTCTCCGCAATAAAGGTATGTTTGCGTGGCTTTTTCAGCGGCTTGGCCGCCTGCCGCTGGCAGGGCGGCTGGTAAGAGTATTGGCAGAACTTTATACCGGCAGTTATATATTATTAAAACCGGTTCCTTTGTTTGTTGCTGTGAGTTTGGGTTTATTTTCCTGGACCTTTGAGGGGATAGTTCTTTATCTGGCGGTACAGGCATTTGGCGCGCATATCTCATTTTTGCAGGCAATTTTTATTGTTTCCTTTTCCGCCATTGTGGGAGCATTGTCCTTGCTGCCGGGAGGGTTGGTGGCTGCGGAAGGTAGTATTTTAGGGTTGTTGCTCTTAACCGGCCTAGGTAAAGATGTGGCCGGAGCAGCTACTATTATTACCAGGTTTTCCACCTTATGGCTAGGGGTTAGCTTTGGGATTATTGGCCTGCTGTTGATAATCCGCCGGCCTGGCAGCAGTGAGGCCGACAACAGGGGGAGGTAGTGAAGTGAAAAGCCGAATGAAAGGATGGCGTTTTCTTCTTTTTTTGTTGGTCCTGCTTGGCTTTGGCGTTTGGTTTTATACTTACCAGACTACTTTTCTTGCCATTCCCTACAATGATGCCATGGACTATGCTTCTATAGGAAGAAATATTGCCCGTGGTCAAGGCATTACCTCAGCGTATATGACTCCATTGGGCCTTCGGATCCATCCTTATCCTCAACCCAATATGTGGCGGGCTCCCCTATGGCCATTGATCCTGGGTGGCGTACAGTACCTTTTCCCCTCCACAGACGGGGTAATAGCTTGGGCAACCGGTTTTTTTTATTTAGCCGGTTTAGTTGTGTTTTTTCTTTTGGCCAAAGAATTATTTGGCATAGGCGTGGCTTGGGGTTCTGCTCTTGTTTATATTTTTAGCCCGCTGAATCTCCACTTTAGCACTTCCGGTATGACAGAAACCATTGCTCTATTTTTGCTGCTGTTCTGGTTTTATTTGCTGGCATTGCCCAAGATGCGTTCGCCAAGGGGAGATTATTTTATTGGTGCTGTGGGCGGGCTCTTTTATTTAGCCAGGTATAATGCCCTTTTGTTTGCACCATTGGTGGCAGTTTATTGGTGGCTGAAGCGCCGGGAGGAAGGGTGGCACCCCGTACTGCGCTATGGGGGGAGTTTTTTGGCAATAGTTGCCCCGTGGTTTGTCAGAAACTTTATTCTCTTTGGCAATCCGCTGTTTTCACTGCAGAAATTTGAAATACCGATGTTTACCTCAGTGCATCCTAACTATACATTATACATGATTCCGGAGCTTCCCAATGTTCTCGGCTTTATCCGTACTTACCCCAAGGTTTTATTGCGCAAGATATTAGGCGGCCTGCAAATGTTCGGAGCCGATTTTTTCAATCCCGATTTTACCGGTGTAGCAGTCCTGCTTCTTGTTTTGGCACTATTAAGTTTGCTTATTCCCTTGGCGAAGCGGGCGAAAGAATTATTTTTATTAGGTGTGGTTTGTTTCCTCACCCAACTGGCAGCGTTGGTAGTTATCCATTATATTCCCCGGCTTTTCTTTATCTTTCTGCCTTTTTATATTATGTATGGATTAGCTGTTGTAAATTGGGTAGCTGAGAAAGTATGGGGAGAAAGAAAACTGGCGGCAGGTATCTTGATATTGGCTGTAGCGGGTTTTTGTATCTGGTCGAATCTTCCTGATTGGGCAGAACCCAATGTCTACATCAAATTAGCTGATCAGTTTGCCGAGCCCTTGGCCGATTTAACCCAATTGCTCGGAAAAGATGAAGTGGTGGTATCCAATGATGGGCACCTGGTAGCGTGGTATTCGGATCGCCCGGCGGTAAAAATTCCTTATCATCCGGATATGTTACGGGAAATGGAAGAATATGCCCCCATTACCGCAATTTTTATTTCTCACCGTATTACATGGAACACCCCGGAGATGAATGTTGCCTGGTGGGAAATCTTTCGCGATCAACAGGAAAAAGTACTAGATTACAAGCTTTATCGAACCTATGAAAACGGCACCGCAATATATCTTAAGGATGCGCATCCAGCAGCCTCCGACCGGCCATGAGGTTGACATTAGCCTAGAATTTTGCTATACTTGGGTATAAACCGCGGGGGGAAGGGTGTCCGAGCGGTTGAAGGAGGCGGTCTTGAAAACCGTTGAACCTTCACGGGTTCCGTGGGTTCGAATCCCACCCCTTCCGCCAAAACTCAGTGCAGTAATTTATATTGTGGAGAGGTGGCCGAGTAGGCTGAAGGCGGTCGCCTGCTAAGCGATTGTACAGCTTAAACCTGTACCGCGGGTTCGAATCCCGCCCTCTCCGCCAGAGAAAACTTAGATTTGCAATAATGCGAAAGCCCTTATAACAAGGGCTTTTCGTGTTTTCTAGAATGATCGGCAGTAAAAAAGACTGGGGACATTATAACATCTGCTTTACTGCCCATGGGCAGGACTCTTTTTATTATGGAACAATGTTGATATGTCCCCCGCTACATCTATAAGTCAAATATTTCAGTAATATAATTATCACAGACATCCTTTATCTTTTCGTATTCCGCCCTTTCTCTAACGGTCCAACCTAAAATAGGCACACCTAGTTTCTTCAGGTTCTTTAAGGTTTTAATATCGGTATTGTTAATCTCGTAAGCAATAAAATTCGGCCTGCTTGCAAAATTAAGGAGCAAGTTTGAAAGTAGAAATCTTTTATACCATGGCAAGCGACTTGTACCCGCATATTCAACTTCATAATCGCTGACAATAAAACTTCCTGAAAGCTGTCCTCGCAGTACATGGGGGGCATTCTTTTTAAACCAGGCAACTGTAAAGGGATTAAAGGATTGGATGGCATATTCTCCCTCATATCCTTGCAACAGGTCGTATACCAAACTTTCCATTTCGCCAACATTACCTTCATTCTTAATCTCAACAAGAAGGGGTACTTTCCCATTGATAAAAGTCAGCACTTGGCTGAATAAAGGTATTGTTTCTTCTGAGTCGGCAAATTTTAGTGCTTGCAGCTCTTCATAACTCATATCCGCCAAGTATGAGTCGATCCCGAACAATCTTTTTAATTTTTTATCGTGAAAGACTACTATTTCCTTGTCTTTAGTCATGGCGACATCAAGCTCAATGATATATCCGTTCTCTAATGCCCTGGCAAAGGCCGGAATGGTATTTTCAGGGATATTCTCCTCATCGCTAAACATACCCCTATGCGCAATTAAGGTGCTTGTTAACCAGGATGCCTCGCCATTTATGCTTTCTGCACTTCTTGCGAAGGCAACTGCTTGTAAAGAAGCTGCTGTCAATACAATTAGAATAATTCCAATTATAAACTATCTTCTGTTGACCATAATTTTTCTCCCCCTTAGCTTCCTCGGTTTTGCAAATCCGAAGGAAATAAGTTTATGTTAGGGTATAATAAACATTTCTTATGTAGCTATCATACCGCGATATTTCATTAAATTCAATATGAAGCGCAGGAACGGTCCTCTTGCTTCCATGATTTGCTTTTGATAGAATATAGGCTAACAGTAATAAGATATATACACCATGACTCGATAAAAGTGTAATTAGTGAAGAGAGCAGAACAGTGGCGATGGAGTAGTTGCCTTGGGTATTATGGTGATGAGGTTTACTCGAAGGCAGGCTCGAGAATTTTAGAGATTTCCCCTAGCTTTATATTTAAAGTATAGCAGGAAAGCAACAAAGCTGTTCCTGTGTTTCTAAAGGGGGAATTATTATGCCAAGGTCGTTTTATAGTGATGCGGTAATGCACTTTTTAGCACAAAGTAATGATGAAATTCTTGGAATTCTTAGTTCGAATAATTCATTTTACTTAACTGATTTGCAGCGGAATACTTGGCAAGAAGAAATTAAAATACTAAAATCGGCAATTTCAGAATTCAAAGATGGTTGGATTGTATTTGAACATACAATACCACGTATGGGTAGGCGGATTGATACAGTTATCATTCTTAGAGGAATAATTTTTCTTTTGGAGTTTAAAGTCGGTTCTAGTAGCTACGATAGGCATGCAATTAATCAAGTTGTTGATTACGCTTTGGATTTAAAAAATTTCCATAGTAAAAGCGCTAAGGTATTGCTTGTACCTACTCTGGTTGCTACAAAGGGACAGGATATGACGCCAAGCCCAGGGTTGATAAAAGATGGAATTTTCAATCCGCTTTTATGCAATTCCAACAACATAAAGGCAGCTATTGATTTTGTGTTAGGCAAAGAGAAAGCTGAATATTTTGAACCATGTGATTGGATAAATGCATCATATGCGCCTACACCAACTATAATTGAAGCTGCCTAGGCTTTATATAAAGGGCATAACGTCAATGAAATATCTAGAAATGATGCCTCTGCAATAAACTTGTCTAGAACTTCTGAAGCAATAAATAAGATTATTGAGTACAGTAAGTTGAATAGTATAAAATCAATTTGTTTCATAACAGGTGTTCCCGGCGCAGGAAAGACACTTGCAGGTTTAAATATCGCTAATGAGCGACACAACTTCTATAAAAATGAGCATGGAGATTACCGGGTTTGCCGGACACGTAGAAAAACTCTATAATTAATTCATGAAAGGACGTGTTCAGCAAATGCCAGGTAGCAAGTATCACAAGCAATTCGATCCCGAATATAAGAGGGAAATGGTTCGTTTGGTGGAGGAGTTAGGTAAGTCCCCCGCAGATGTGGCCAGGGATATCGGTGTAACGGCCACCTCCGTGCGACGCTGGGTAAAGCAGTATGGTAACCAGGGTGAAGCTGCTTTCCCCGGCAAAGGGAAGCTTCATCCAGCAAAACGAAGCAATCCGGAAAAAGGATAAGCGCATTAAAGAACTGGAAGAGGAAAATGCCATCCTAAAAAAGGCCATGAGCATCTTCGCCAAAGACGGAAAGTAAAGTACTTGTTTATCAAGGACTATCGCTCCGAATTTTCCGTCACGAGGATGTGTGCTGTTATGCAAGTCAGCCGGAGCGCATTTTACGAATGGCTTAAGAAACCCCTAACCAAAAAAGAACAGGAAGACCGAGATTTGGCGGGGAAGATTAAACAACTATTTTTTGATTCCCGCCGCACCTATGGCCACCGCCGGATCAAGAAGAAATTAAGGAAAAATGGGATTAGGTGCAGCAATGACCGGGTTCGTCGTCTGATGAAGAGCATGCATCTTGTGCCTGTCCAGACCCGCAGATTCAAAGCAACAACCAATTCCAATCATTCACTGCCAGTAGCACCAAACTTGCTTAACAAAGACTTCGAGTCCAGTGAGCCTTGCCAGAAGTGGGTCGGAGACATTTCCTATATAGCTACAGAAGAAGGCTGGCTATACCTGGCAGCTATTATTGACCTTTTCTCCCGGAAAGTGGTTGGATGGGCCTTGGGACCCCGTATGACAAAGCAGCTGGTCATTTAATGCTATGCTCCAAGCATTACGCCTTGAAAAGCCGTCAGAGGGGCTTATATTCCATTCGGATCGAGGGTCCCAGTATGCCTCTTATGACTATCAAGACCTTTTGCGGGAACATGGCATTAGACAGAGTATGAGTGCTAAAGGCGATTGCTATGACAATGCCTGCAGTGAATCATTTTTCGCAACCATCAAAAAAGAGCTGATACATAGAAAACGTTTCAAAACCCGTTCCTGGGCAAGGCTAGAGGTAATTGATCATATTCTCTGGTACAATTCCGAAAGAATTCATAGCTATCTTGATGATATGTCCCCGTTGGAATTTGAACAGCAATACTATAACAATATGCGGTTAATAGCCGCTTGATATAGATGATGAAAAAGTTAGTAGTTATAAGAATGGCAGAGAAAAAGAACGCTTTCAATTGTCCGGGAGCCCCCTACCACTCCAGCATGCTGTTTTCTTATCTGGGAACCAACCACTCGTTAACGTTCTATATGAAGCTTTGGCGCGCGATGAGAGCGAACGTAAAGGATTACCGAAATCAGAAGCGTATGCAAAAGCAAGGGCTTTCATCCAAAATATCCACCATTTTCGGGATGACGCTATTTCCACAGATACTGCGCCAATTGAAAAGGTAGTAATTTTTGATGAGGCTCAACGGGCTTGGACAAAGGGACAGCTGGAAAAATTTATGGCTCAAAAAAAGGGTAAGCCTAATTTCAATATGTCTGAACCGGAATTTTTAACTAGAGCTAGACAAGATATGGTTATATTTATTCCCAATGGTTCGGACGAAGATTTGACAAGGGCAAAAAAATATTATGACGAAACCTATATTTATCTCTGCTCTATAGGTATTAAGCCCATATAGGAGCAGGGAAGAAACAAAACCGTCCCTGCGCTTCTCGGAACTCACGGATAATTACAGAAACAATAGGAGGCGATTTTATGAATGATTACACAGAACAAGAATTAAAAGAAGCGCTCCGAGCCATTGCTTCAACGATTAATAAGTGTGAGAAGGTACTGCCAAAACTAAAACAAGGTACTTCTCAGCACACACTCCTTGTACGCAGGATTAAAGCGTTCCATATTGCATCATCATTGATTACAAAAGAATTGGAAGATAAGATAACATAAATTTAGGTTAATACTTTTTGCGGCAGATCGGAGGTCTTATTATGGAAATAAGAAAATACCAAAAAGAACTCGACGAAGAAAAGCTCATGTCACTTATCAAAGGTGAAGGACGGGAGTGGTCTTGCTATTGGGCAGATGAATTCTCTGCAAAGTATAAAGCAGCCCTTAATAATTCAATAACATATGTAGCTTATGAAGGCCACGTTTTATGCGGTTATTCACGTTCCATAGATGACTGCGGCTTTTATATTTATGTATGCGACTTATTGGTTAAGTCCGGATACAGAGGTAAAAATATCGGAAGAATGTTAATGGAGTGCATTTATAAAGGCTATCCCGATCGGATTGTATATGTTATGTCCGATGTTGATAATTATTATGAAAAGCAAGGTTTTAGCCGTGAGGGATCAATATTTGAAGTAATAAAAAGCAGCTAATAATTTTAGCACATATGTCAACGATTTTTCGATCGGCTTTCAACCAAATGTCCTATCGTATCTCTAAAAAAATAGGTCAAAGAGTGCATAATACAAAACATTGGATAAAGGAGAACTACCAAGAAAGGGTTACGGTAATATGAACCAATTGGAACAATTTCCCCAAAGAATACAACAATTAATAATAGACTTATACGGGAAACCTCTACTTGTGAATAAGTTAAATGGTGTTAAAGCTGAAGGTGGATGTTATCGGGTTAATTTTCTCAACCATTCAATTATAATGAAGCAGATGATAAAACCTCAGGAATATTTATTCTATCATAAATGTCTTAGATAATAATGCTGACACATGGGATGTAAATATTCTTCAAGAAATTTTAACAGGATTAGCAGAAAAGCTGTACCTGTTATATTGATCAGTGTTAGTGGCAGGTTACTCTCTCCGCTCATCACCTTTAATCATCAGCAGAATACAATGTTAAATAATTGATATGTTCCCGCATCCCTCGATATCAATAGAAGCTACAAAAAAACGGTTGATACGTTTTCGCATACGAGCGAGTTAAAAATCACCCCGAGGCATCAATTCCCATCAACTCAAGCCACCTTTACTGTTTATGGTGATATATCGAGAACTGGGTTTTTAATATCTGCGGCCTGTGGTTATTAGGGTGCTGAGCAGGAATAATAATTAGACCAGCTAATTAAAGTCAAGGGTTTTTGAAGAAAAAGATTTATAAAAGTTGAGAAATCTCTAGCACAAAAAAGGGTATCACAACAAGACCACCTAAGCGAGGTAGACATAATATAGCCGGTCTAAAACAGCAATTTGTTCTTTGAAAACTAAACATCAAGCAACAAGTATTACTATGCCGCTTTACGCTTTGCTGCAAGCATCTGAGCGTGTTCCTGGGGGCTACGTAGCTCATATGGCTTTCTGTCTCTTAAAACGGCAAATATGATACAAACAAGCTTACGCATAACAGCACCCAAAGCCACTTTCTTAGGCCTGCTTTGGCACTTGCGCTTGTAAAACTCCATCAGTACAGGGTTACATGGTTTCTTATCCCGTTTGGTTCGGATATTGGCAAGCGCAACTGTAAAGAGTACTCTGCGCAGCAACTTCGGTCCCCTTTTGGACATTTTGTTGCGTGTACCGATAAACTCTCCGGATTGCATGACGGATGGGTCAACGCCGAAATAAGCGACCAGCTTGCCCGGTTTTGAGAAGGCAGAAAAGTCACCGGCCTCTGCAAGAATGGTAGCTGCCGTAAGAAGACCGATACCCGGGATGCTCTGTAAAAGCTCAAGTGTTAATGAGAGCATGGGAGTATCCTTAGTCATATCTTCTGTGATTAGCTGACGTATGGCTTTAAGGATTTTTGCGAGGTTT
>JBMNJR010000007.1:0-10049 GCA_050951765.1 bacterium
TAGGTAACCGGATTAATTTCTGCCTTTGGTTCTTCTTGCTCTGGTTTTACACGCTGTAAGAGGGAACGAAATTCCAGTTCCTGAAAAAGAGAAACAAGTGCTGCCCAGTCTGGTTCTTGTAACCGGCAAACTTCCCAATTCACCTCTAGGGGTGCATCACATCTAATTGTGGCCAAATCTTTACTTAGCAAAGCCTGTTCCTTAAATTCCTCCAACTTGTTGCGGATATTCTTTTGTTTTATCCGGTCCAAATTAGCTAAAATTTCTTCCACGTTAGCGAATTGCCCCAGCAATCGGCTGGCAGTCTTAGGACCGATACCCGGTACCCCGGGAATATTGTCCGATTGATCACCTACCAGCCCTTTGTAGTCGATAATTTGTTCCGGAGTAACAGCAAATCTATCTTTAACTGCCGCAGTATCCATAACGGCCAAATCGGAAATCCCCCGGCGGGTTAGCAAAACTTTAATTTTAGGCGAAACTAATTGCAATGCATCTTGATCACCGGTAACGATTATAACCGAAAAATCTTCCCTTTCCCCTTTGCGGGCTAAAGTTCCCAAAAGATCATCCGCCTCATATGTATCCAGCTCAAAAATGGGGACATTATATGCACTCAGTACCTTTTTTACCAGGGGAAGTTGGGTTCTGAGATCAACAGGGGTTTCCGCTCGATTAGCCTTATAAGCAGCAAATTCTTGATGCCGAAATGTATATTTCCCCTTATCAAAAGCCACTGCTATATAATCAGGATTCTCGTCAGCAAGCAACCGCAAAAACATGGTCGTAAAACCATAAACTGCATTAGTATTTTCCCCTGCAGCAGTAGTCAAAGGGGGAATCGCATGAAAAGCCCTATGCACTAGACTATTACCATCAATTAATAACAACTTTCTTCCCACTATTTTTCACCTCCCGTATAATTCCCGGCTACTGTGGTCTGTACAAATCTGCTCCGAAATCAGCAAGGAGCAGCCAGCTTGTTGGTTAAGCGATTTAACCGCCGGACTCCACGATCGTGGTAGACCTCCGTATAAGTCCCTTTTTTTTTCATGAAATACTCGCCTTCAGCCTCTACTGATGCCAGGTACCAGCATGGAGTCTATTATCATATAGTTTTCACCAAGTACAGTATAATTACCTCTTAATTATTAATGGCATTAACTTATGTAAAATAAAACATCTGCTTTTATCTTAACAAACTATACAACGAAAAGGAAGGGAAACGCCCAAAAAGCAAATAAGGCGCCACAGCGCCTTATTCCCCTCTACTCTTTCTTCCTCTAAACCGACGATAAGCAAACCAAGCTAAGATTGGTATCGGTAACAGCGGAATAATGCTCCCGATGAAAACCACCAACTGCCCCATAAAGGTTAAAAACTGGTTAATAGTACTGACAAAGGCTTGCACAGTATCGTCAATTATCTGCTGCATATCGGGAGGTGTAATCCGCTCTCCGGAAACCTTCAGTTGCCGTAAATGAACATTTATTGTAGATAAGCTGGTCAAGTTATCCAAATTTTTCAAGCGCGCACTGAGGGACTCTATCTCTCCCCGCACCCGTTCCAACTCCCGCTCAATATTAAGAATATCCTCAACAGTGTCCGCCCGTTCCAAAATCTCCAGAAAACGTTCCTCTTGCCGTTTAAAATTGCGCAGACGGGCTTCGATGTCTACATATTCAGTAGTTACATCCTGGCCGCCTAATTCCTGCCGCTCGACTCTGCCCAACTCTTCTATTTGACTCAAGACCACAGAAAAATAATTGACCGGCACCCGCAGGGTCAGCTCGCTGGAACGCTGCTGCTCATTTTCCCATGTTCCCGAATGCTCAATAAAACCGCCATTAGCCTCTGCCAGTGCCAATATACTGTCAAACCCCTGATCTAAATCCTCTACTAAGAGAGTCAAATGCGCCCGTTGAATTATCTTTCGTTCCGTTGCCACTGCTTCCGTTTCTGCATCCTCGGTCATAACCATAGCCCGCTGCTCTTGAATCCGTTCCCCCATTATAGGATACTCCTCCGGTTCCGCGGCGGACTTCATTATTCCTATCTCTGCCCCGCCTTCATCTGCCGCCGGTGCTCCCGATGCAGCTGACGAAGCAAGCTCAGGCATAGCAGTATCCGCTGTCTGCTGCGTACCCGCACCGAGCAGAAAACCAGGCAAAAGACCCTTACTGGCAATCACCGCTATTAAAAGGAAGCATGCCGCTGCTGCCGCCCAACCGCCCAGGGGCCGGCCCTTAAACTTACGCCAAAAAGGTGCTAAACCTTTATTTTTGACCTTGGGCTGTGGTAAGCCAGCCATGATACTGGCAGTTAAGTCCTCAGGAGGTTCGATTTCCGGCAAATCACGGAGAAGGTTTATGGTTTGCTCCAAGAGCTGCAGTTCCTCCTGACAACTGGGGCAAAGAGATAGATGCTCATCGACAGCCTGCATTTGCCATGCTGGTAACATGCCATCTACATAACTGGATAATAACTCCTTAACTTCACTGCATCTCATCCCCTGCTCCCTCCCTTCTCCATATTCAGACGCAAACGGGAGCCGAAAGGTTCCCCGGTGGCTAGCAATTTTTTCTTAAGGGCATTTCTGGCCCTACTTAACCGGGATTTAACGGTACCCAATGAACACTGCAGAGCCAGTGCGATTTCTTCATAACTTAGATCTTGAAATTCCCGCATCACCAATACCGAACGCTGTTCCGCCGATAAGGTGTTAATTAACTGCTGGACCATTTGTTGGAATTCCTTTTGTTCGACTAATCCCTCCGGTCCCTCTTCGGCAGTAGGTATCTGCCGTCCCAGTTCACCTTTTTCAGTTTGGACCGGCTCATCTAAAGAAAAGGCAATCTGATTCCGCTTCTTCCGCAGATTATCATAACACAGATTAGTAGTTATGCGATATAACCACGTACTAAATGTTGAGTCACCGCGAAAATCAGACAGAGCATAATATATTTTTATAAAAACTTCTTGCGTTAAATCGCGGGCGTCTTCACCGTCCCCTAACATCCGATACGCAATATTATAAACCTTTTTCTGGTAACGCTCTACCAATTGCCCATATGCCTCTTGTTCCCCTTCTATACAACGAGTAATTAAAACACGATCTGGAATCACCGGCTCCCCTCCTTTCACAAAAACCCTTAGATATTAGACGCAAAAAACCGGGAGAAAGTTCCCCCGGTTATATAATTCGTTATATTATCTTGTCTTCCTCCAGTATAATCCCAATTTCTACCTGTTAATATTAGGTTACTTTACCAACCGATCTAAGCCTTGTTTGAGATCAGCTATAATATCGGCAACATCTTCAAGCCCCACCGAAAGCCTGACTAAGCCATCGGTGATTCCTGCTGCCAGCCGATCCTCTTTCGGATAAGGAGAATGGGTCATAGAGGCCGGATGCTGAATTAAGGTTTCCGTATCGCCTAAACTTACTGCCAGCGAGCAAAGTTCAAGGGTATTCATCAGTTGCTTGCCTGCCTCGAGCCCTCCCTTTAATTCAAAACTCATCATTCCTCCAAATTTGCCGGACATCTGTTTCTTTGCCAATTGATGTTGCGGATGGCTGGCTAATCCCGGATAATATACCTGATCTACTGCCGGATGCTGTTCTAAAAATGCTGCCACCTCCATTGCATTGGCACAATGGCGCTCCATCCTTAACGGCAAAGTTTTTAAGCCGCGCAATAATAGCCAGGCATCAAAGGGCCCGATAACCCCGCCAATATCCTTTAATGTAGTAACCCTTATTGTTTCCATTACCTCCTTATTACCAACCGCAACCCCGGCAATGACATCCCCATGGCCGCCAATATACTTGGTGGCACTATGGACAACTATATCAACCCCCATTTCCAAGGGGCGCTGCAGGTAAGGAGTGGCAAAGGTATTATCAATTACTACCTTCGCGCCAACCTGTGCGGCCAACTGCACCATTTTCTCAATATCCACCAATTTCATCGTTGGGTTGGCAGGTGATTCCAAATAGAAAAGCTTTGTATTAGGACGGATGGCCTTTGCCCCTTTTTCCGGATCTGAAAGATCAACAAAGGTAGTTTCTACTCCATAACGATTGAGAACTGAGGAAAGAAAAGCATGCGTGCAACCGTAAATGGTATCGCAGCAAACAACATGGTCTCCCTGGCTGACAATGGCAAAAATTGCCGCTGTAATTGCTGCCATCCCGGAAGCAAAAGCCAAGCCTGCCTCTCCATTTTCCAAGGCTGCAATCTTTTCTTCCAGTGCCGTTTGCGTTGGGTTGCCCAAACGGGTATAAATATAACCCTTTTCTTCGCCGGCAAACCGTGCAGCTCCTTCATCTACGTTGGGAAAAACAAAGGTAGAGGTTTGATAAATAGGAGTGCTCAATGCACCGGTCACAGGACAGGGCTTTTGCCCTGCATGAACTGCCTTTGTGCTAAAACCTGCATTACTAACCTTCATTTACTTTTCCTCCTTAAGATATCATAATCTATCATATCCCTACCCAAACGATAAATCGCGTTCTAGGCAATTAATCAACAATCAGTGCCTTCCTTAAACTGTGATAATTGTTTCAACCTATATTTATTATGCCCTTATTCTGTTATGAGATGTTACTATTTATCCTACCCAACAGATTACAAAACTCTCACCGCCTTCCGCTGATTAATTGCAGAATAATAAATATTTCGTAAATTGGTGGACAATTTCCTGCTCACGGCAAAAAACCGTTCCTGAAACAGAACGGTCGCAACATACCGATTAAGCTTAATCAGCCGTTGACCTAGAATGAAAATCCTCCTCAGCCGGATTGTCTTCTACTAGCCGCAAGTATAAATAATAATTTTCCGCATCCCATTCCATTGTTGTATTGTATTGCTGTTCAAGTTTCGCAAGCAAATCCTGCAAACATAGATATATTCCATCGTCCCTTACAAAACCTGCTACTTCCTTTCCTAATACTTCTACTACACCTTGCTCCTGTTTCCATTGATAAGTGATACCTAAAGCCGACAAACAATCAACAGCTAGATAAAAGTCTTCTCCTTCCCAATAAATATCATCAGTGAGCATGGAGTCGGCAAAGAATAACACAATGCGATAAAGCTCCAAATGCTGCTCTTCCTCATGCCAGTGAGTTTTCAAGCCCAATCGATGCAAAAAATCGCCAACTGCAAGATATGTTCTCCCCCCAAAAATAGACCCGCCGGTAATCACTTCTCCCTCTAATACAGGAACTCTGTTTACTTCGTCCCACTCTACGCAAAAACCTAACTGTTCCGCAATTGCCCGCAAAGGCAACAAAAGCTCTTTCCCATCTTGACTGAGCCGCGGTTTGATTTTCTCACCATTTAATGTAACCTGTACCTGCCTTATCGCCGGAAATGTAACCGGCCCTTTTTGGCTGTCGCTGAGCAGATTTGCCAGTACAGTTTCCGGCCAAATAGCATCTAAATCATAAACAGCAAGCCATTTATGCAGATTTTCCACAGTGTTTACGCCCAAGTTATAAACATCCGGATGTAAGGTAAAACCTATTTGACCCTGCTCCGGATTCCAATGACTCTCCAATGTTTCATATTTTATGGTGACAGGCGTGCCAATTGGTACTTGCGCAAAAAGCTCCTCTACATCCTCATTATACATCCGCACACATCCAAGCGACACCGAAGCACCAATTGAGGCGGGGGCATTGTTGCCATGTATACCGTAACCGGGAGCAAAACCCATCCATCTAGACCCCAGAGGATTACTGGGACCCGGCGGAACCGGCTCTCCGCCATCAGGCGGGTGCCAAGTGGGATTAATTAATTTGTTTAATATTCGAAACTCGCCTACCGGCGTAGGAGAGTTTGATTTTCCCACTGCAATTGGGTATTGTTTAAGCAGTTGCCCGCCGACAAAATATTTGAGGGTGAAGGAAGGGATGTTAAGAATTAAATGCTTTCCTTCGCTGTTTACTCCTTCCTTCTCCACCTGGGCTGCAATTTCCCCTATCCCACTTCCGGAGCAGGATAATAAAAAAATAAGAACAAATAAAGCTATTAACTTGTTTTTTCCCCCCATAGCATCATCTCCTCTGCGCTGATTTCATTAAAATATACGCAGAGAAAGGCTCACCTATACCTATATTAATAATACCCGCTATGAGTCTGCTTCAGTAATCATAATTAAACATTTAACCCCGCCAAATACCCGGTGGAAAAAGCAATTTGTAAATTAAATCCACATAAAGTAGTAATTTGTGCCACACTCTCCTCCAATTCAATATCATAACCAAAAACATATTCAAGATAATTTATCCTTAAAATGTTGCTACCAGGAACTCGATCGGTTATATCTTTGTCAAAGATACTCCCTCGCTCTGCAAACCATCCCGCCTAGTGTAAAATAATTGTAGGAAAAAAGAAACAAGAGATCGTCCTTTTTGGTAAAATGAAGTTGCCAACAACAATTACCAAAGGAGGAGATCTCTTGTTTGATACTATTCTACTACAAATCTGTGAAAATTTCATAAGGGGGGTAGCAGAATTTTTCATTGAAGGTGATGGACCTAAAACGATAGCAGAACTGGAAGTAAATCTTAAAGAAAAGGCCGATAATTTCATAGTAGAGATTGTAGAAGCGTACCTTGAGGAGCTGGACAAATCCATAGTTGATGATAAAGCAAGTAGAAGACAAGAAGGAATTGTAATTGAGCGTAGGAAAGATAAGCGAGAGCTTTATACACAGTTTGGACAGATAGTATTCAGCAGGACCTATTTTCATGATCAAAGGAACGATGAGCATGTCTATTTATTGGATAAAGCAGTAGGGATAGAGAGATACGAACGAGTATCCACCGCTGTTACACAAAGGCTCATAGAATGTGCTAGTGAAAACTCGTACGGTAAAAGCAGTAAATACGTTACAAAGGGCGAAGTAAGCAGGCAAACAGTGATGAATAAGCTACGCAAGGTAAAAAAATTAAAGATAGATCTGCCCACCGAAAAACGCCAGGCATCGGTATTATATATAAATGCAGATGAAGACCATGCATCCATGCAAGGCGGTAAAAACAGCATAGTACCGCTGATAAGCATACACGAAGGGATAGAAAGGCAAGGAAAGCGCGGCAGTTGCATCAATACCCATTACATAAGCAGTAGTGGTAAAGACAATGAAGACCTATGGTTAGAGGCGGCAGAATGGATATATGAGGCCTATGAAGCCGAGAAGATAGAACACATCTATCTACATGGTGATGGCGCGGCCTGGATAAAAGAAGGCCTAAATTGGTTACCCAACGCTAAGTTAGTATTAGATCGTTACCACCTGAATAAAGCAATCATGACTGCTACGAGCCAACACCCGGAAGCAAGAACTGCTATTTACACAGCACTTTCAAACTCTGATAAAGAGGCCTTTAGAGCAATCATCAAAGGCCTATACCAAAAGGCTGGCAGTGTCTCTGAGAAAGAGAAAATACGCAAATTCCATAGATATATAACCAACAACTGGGAAGCAATAGTAATATATAACCATGAAGAATGCGGCAGCAGCTGTACAGAGGTCATGTGAGCCATATTCTCTCGAGCAGAATAAGCAGCCGCCCCATGGGCTGGAGCCAAGAAGGGCTGCGAAAGATGGCGGAACTACGAGCGTTTATGGCAAGTGGTGGGAAGACAGAACTAAAACATTTTCGTGATACCAAATCTAAGGGTACAAGTTTAAGATATAGATTTAATCAGAGTTTGACGGCAAAAATGACCCGAGCCTACGTAAAGGTATCTAATGAAAAGTTCGCCAATATACCCATATTAAAGAGGGGTAAAGTGGTTCCGATGTTTCCCTGTTTACGTGGCCTTCAAGACGGTAATATCAGGCGCTAGTGACAAAAACCAAAAGGACGATAAAAGTAAATGTCCTACAACTATTTGACACGACCCCATCCCGACCATCCCGTAACCCCTGTCAATAGTCAGCGAAAATGTCACCCCTTTACCTGGATAACTGAGCAGCAGAAATGTCACCCCTATTTCTTTTGGAATAGAACATTTTGTTATAACCAAACCAAGGAGATTTGTTTTTAGGTTTACTTTGGGGATGAGCTGGCAAGCCCTTCAAAGAGTCTTGCTGCTTAGGTTTTTGTGCTATACTTTCCTTGGGTTTAGTTTTAAGCGGTTCAGGCTCAATAACCAAACCCTTGTAGAGTACCTGCACTCCGATGTACTTACTGGTGGCTACGGTAATCGTATCATGAGGAGATGCAGGTACTTTGTTATTTCCCACATTAACCGGTAGCCTGTACTTTTGATTCTTAAAGGAAAAGCTAAGACCTGAATCCAGTTTTCTAGTTTCATGCTTGGCGAAGATGAGCTGTAATTCAAACATATCTCGCTTAGGCAAGTAGGCCTTTTCCGGGTTACTAGCCTGAACAGCAAACTTGCGATTGTAGTAAGGAATATACTTTTTAAGGAACTCATTAGCTTGCGCAACAGTGCAAATACCGTTACGTTTCATATCTTTGGTTAAACGATCCTGTAATGTTTGCCAGAGTCTTTCGATACCACCTTTAGCCTGAGCAGACCTGGCAACGATATGTAAAATATTAAGTTCTTTAAGAGCCCGGGCAAAGTGGGGTTGTTTCTCCAGCTTACCGGCCAGTTCTTCTTCAAGGGTTAACTTCTGTTTCGTTTTACTGTCATAGACAAAGACAGTCCTGCCATCAGTGTAAATTTCTCTTGGCAAATGGCCATCTCGATTCATGTGAAACATCAGTTCACAATAGCCTTCCAAGGTTTCCTCCTTGTCAAAGTGCAGTGCTAAAATGCGGCCAGTTGCATCGTCAATGACCCCATGCAGATGCAAGTAAGAACCATTACCAAGCCAATCAAAACTGGAAGCATCCATCTGAGCCATTTCTCCTTCCCGTTCTCGGGCGTCTCTGGAACGATGTTTTTTAGGCCTGCGCTTGGCTTTGGGAGAGCGAATCCCACTTTGTTTAAGATATCTTGAGACAGTGCTGACAGATACAAAGATGCCTTTTTCTTCAGCTAGAACATCAGTAGTATGGCAAAAGTTATAACCAGATAACTCCGTTTGATAAATACTAGTAATTGCTGCAGCTACCTTAGGATTTAATGCATTAGCAGGCTTACGACCACGATTTTTATGCAGGATACTCATGACCCCATTTTTGGATGCCTCCGCCTTCATCCTTTGTACTTGTCTGACACTGAGGTCTAGAAGCTCTGCCGCCTGCTTGTTGGTAAATCTACCCGCCAATAGTTCTTCAATGATAGTTATTTTTCTCGCTTCTTGTTTACTCATTTCTGTTTTCATCCTCCCATTATACTCTTATGGGGGGATGACATTTTCCCTGATGAGTTATGCTATGACATTATCACTGATTAACAACACGACCATCCCGTAACCCCTTGACATTTCTCTATATTTCCGCTATACTAAAACTTGCAACTAGCCGAAGTGGTGGAACTGGCAGACGCGCTGGACTCAAAATCCAGTGGAGCTCAAACTCCGTGTGGGTTCGACTCCCACCTTCGGCACCAAACCCGATAAACACAAGAATTCCGAGGTTTTCATAAAATGAAGGCCTCGGAACTTTTATTTTTCCACAATGCGCTGGACACTAAAGTTATCAACCCCGCTGGATTGTATGAGCTAGGAAATTGCACCCTCCTATGAAAATTCATAAAATCCAATTGCATCAAGGAGGATGAGGTTTCAATTCTAAGCAAGGTAAATATACTTGAGTTTACATACTAACAACATAAAAAAGTGGACAAACTTATCCCGCACAATCAATTTAGAAATTCGTCATCTCAAAGCGTTTTCACTTATCTTTTCGAAAATATTATTATCGCTACTAAATCCTATGGCAAAATAAAAAAGCTCGAGTAAATGAACCGTGCTGAGCTCGACCTGTATAGGTGAGGGGCAAAGGGAAGGTTAAATTTGGTATGAGTTTAATTAACATTCAGAGAGGTTAATTCCCCCCCTCAAATTAAGCCGCGTTAAATTAACAGATTTAAGCATAACTTTATTAACTTCAG
>JBMNJR010000008.1:0-173291 GCA_050951765.1 bacterium
AGAAAATAAAAAAAGAAGGTGTTTTAAAACCTTCTTTACTGGTGCCGGAGACCGGACTTGAACCGGTACGGTCATATAATGACCGAGGGATTTTAAGTCCCTTGCGTCTGCCAATTCCGCCACTCCGGCATGTTGTTATAAATGGAGGCGACGGCCGGATTTGAACCGGCGCATAAAGGATTTGCAGTCCTCTGCCTTACCGCTTGGCTACGTCGCCTTAAGAACAGTGGAGCGGAAGACGGGATTTGAACCCGCGACCCTCGCCTTGGCAAGGCGATGCTCTACCGCTGAGCTACTTCCGCATTACAAAGTCAAACTGGTGCCGCGGGGCGGAATCGAACCACCGACACGAGGATTTTCAGTCCTCTGCTCTACCGACTGAGCTACCGCGGCATTACTTTCTCCTGGCGGAGCTGACGGGACTTGAACCCGCGATCTCCGGCTTGACAGGCCGGCATGTTCACCACTACACCACAGCTCCCCATAACCAAGCAGCACAACCTGACTGATATTCATTGTAACTAAATTTCACCCTCCTGTCAAGGGCAGAAAGATTTCCAACACAGGAAATATGGCGTTAGTCACAAGCTGTCTCTTTGCTGCTTCTACCACATGTTTCAATAAAACAGGCGAGGTGACAGAACCTCGCCGCCCGATACCGGGATTATTGCGCCGGCATGCGGAGAAACAGCCGCACAGTATACATTTCTCCTACCATTTGACCGGCAACAAAACTAACCCCAACGTCAATTACCTCTGCTCCCGGTTCGACCATATCTGCCGTCACCAGCCCCGGTTTACCTGCTGCAGCCCCCAGAACATCCGCCTCCTCCCTGCACACAGGGTCGTCGCTAGTCCGGGAATGGCAGAAGGCAGCTGCGGCATGCTTTTCCAACAGCAACATAGCCTGCAGCCTGCCTACCTCCATACTGCGCCGGATCACAGTTGCCGGTGCAAAAATTAACTAGCGCGGACAGTGTTATTCTATCACGGTTCCTTACCATTATCAAGTTAACGTAAAAAACTAGGAAGGCAAAACGCCTCCCTAATAAATTTCATCTCTTCAGCATATTTCTAGCATACAGCCTTTAGCCTAAATTTACATTATTGAGCGGCTTTTCGCCGGCTTCCATGCGCACGATTTCATCGGCAACCAAATTGGTCACCCGTTCATTGGCATCCCTGGTTCTGGAACCAAGGTGAGGAGTAACAATAATGTTGTCCAGTTCAAAGAAGGGGTGCGTTGGCTCCCGGTGGCTCAACATACATAACATCTATTGCCGCTCCTGCGATCTTCTTCTCCACACAGACGGTATAGAGAGCATCATAATCAACTATCGGCCCCCGGGCGGCATTAATTAAGTATGCAGTCTCTTTCATTAAAGCCAATTGTTCTTTGCCAATCAACCCTCTGGTAGAATCGGTTAAGGCTGCACAAATAACCACAAAGTCAGCTCTTGCCATTAATTCATTAATTGGTACAAACTTTACACCTGCTTTTTGCTCCCTTTCCGGTGAAGGGCGGCGTGTATAGCAGAGAACTTCCATATTGAATCCATGGGAGGCTATTTTTGCTACGCGGGAACCGATATTGCCTAGGCCCACCAGTCCCATTGTCTTTCCGGTAAGCTCATCTCCCAGGCCTTTAACCCGGACATTTTCGTCTACCCACTCACCAGCGCGAACCCGGGCATATGACTGGGGAATTTTGCGGCTTATTGCCAACATCAAGCCTACGGCCATTTCTGCCACAGCATTGGAATTGGCACCGGGAGAATTAATTACATATACTCCCCGTTCCGTAGCCGCTGCCACATCAACATAATCATACCCTGCACTGGGTAAAACCACAGCATGCAGATTGGGTGCTGCATCAAAATGCTTTGCTCCCACTTCTCTGGCGCCGGAAATAACATACTTGGCATCCTTTATTTCCTGCAGAACCACTTCTTCGGGCGCATCTTCCGGCAAGATTACATTTTCAAAATGAGCAATTTTTGCTTTTGCCGAAGGGGTTAAGGCAGGTTTCTCGTCTAAATGAAGAATCTTAGGCAATTAAATTCCCTCCCAGGTAATTAATTAAGTAAACTTATTTGAGCAATGCTACCGCATCCATCTCCACTAATGCACCTTGTGCCAGCCTGCTGACCTCCACACATAAACGGGCAGGTGGTTCCTTAGAAAAATACTGGCCATAAACTTCGTTTAGTATCTTGACTTGATCTAAATCGCTCACAAAAATCGTCACCTTCACAACATTGTCTAGAGAAGAACCTGCTGCTTCCAAAATATTCTTCATGTTCTCCAAACAAAACTTGGTTTGTTCCGCCATCCCCTCACCTAACTGACCGGTGGCAAGATTTTTCCCCAACTGGCCGGATACAAAAACAAAATCACCTGCCTTTATTGCTTGTGACAATGGATTGACAGACTTTGGTGCTTTGTCGGTACATACTACTTGACGCATCTTAAAATACCCCCTTTTAATAGAAAAATAATTTTATACTTTTTATTATTCGCGCACCTTGCCCTTATTCCCTACTTGAGTTGGTACTTTTTCCTGTCAAATTTTTATCCATTTCGCCTCCATTCACCATGATAAAATGGCCACCTTTTCAGTCACTCCAGCTGTTTAGAGCGACCCTTTGTGGTGACCACTTTATTTTTTTTGAATCCTACCAATTGCGTATTTAATTATCTATCTATTATTACCAATTTTCGTTTATTTAAGCCTGTTCTTATTAAAGTAAAAAAAATATGTTCTAAGGACACATACAAAACTGTTGCATATAATAACAGTAACTCAACCGAAGGAGGGAATTTAATCGTGGCTGGCAATAGCTTATTGGGCAATTTGTTCGGCGGCAATAAAAGTTTCGTTGTGTTTTTGA
Organism: bacterium; assembly: GCA_050951765.1. Taxonomy (GTDB): domain Bacteria; phylum Bacillota; class DTU030; order DTU030; family JBMNJR01; genus JBMNJR01. Next base: position 2,892 of record JBMNJR010000008.1, read on the forward strand.
TTCTGATTCTTCTCTTATTAGGTGATGACTTCTAATCTTGCATGGCAATACCCGATGTTTATAAGCATCGGGTATTTTTATGTAATACATAAAACAGGGAACTGTTTTCTATGCATGCCATTTATCGATGCTGTCTAAATCAAAGGCTGTTTTTAGTGCATGTATCAGTTGTAATTCCAGGCAAACAAGATCTTGCCGCCAAATCAACGGCCAATTCTGGCGCTGCAAAAAGCATCAACAATAGCTGCTTGCGTAGGGCAAAACGCTGCAGACAATCTAATCAGCAGGCATGTTTCGGGGAAAACAACCTTTGTGCCAAGACCTCAGGGGAATAAGTGAGTAATATGTTTTAGCATCTGCCAATTATAGGCATGGCAGCTTATTCACTGTATTTTTTTTATTCGCCATAAAAAGCCTTCATCCTGGTCGATTATGCCAATAGATTTATCATGCATATCTCCATTGGTTTCTAGTTAGAATAACTGCAGGAGGTGATCACTTGTTTACGCAAAAAGGTCCGTTCACAACTACAGGCTTAATGGGTATTATGTTAGTTTCATTAATTATGACTGTTCCATTTTACATGATGATGCGGGAAATGAGCGATTCTCTTGCCCTAATTGCAGACAAAATTGCTAGCTCAGGATACAATCGTTAACTCGCCCGCTCAATAACTTCTCCGGGGAACTGTTCAGGCTATTGGATTTATCCCAATAGCCTTTTCTCATATTATCGGTGCCTCTTGCAGTGTAAGCAAGCAGTTAATAAATTCTGCAACGGATTAATAACCGGCGTATCCTTTGCGGCACTTCTTTGCCTGCATTATGGTTACAGCAAATAACGGGCAAAATACGCCCTCTCTATTACTGGAAAAATATTCACCTAACTGCGTGCAAACGAGGAAAAAACTTTTTAATCATATTGCCTCAATTTATGAGGCAGCTCTTCCCAACAGTGGAATGACGGTAAACTCAAGACCGCCCCTGCTTTCCAACTATTTTTATCATTAAGGGAGGTTTACCGCAAAACCTAAAGAATTATACATTAATTCACGACTAAACGAAGGAGGTACTTTTTGATGCTTATTCAAGGGCATAAAGATCATTTAAAGGAATTTCCTATTCCAGAAGAGCATGCCAGAAACACAATCCGTAAAGTTGTCTTTAGCCCGGAAAGAGGATGGGACAGCCATGTAATGAGAATCTTTACCATGGGGGAAAAAGGAAGGACCTATGAACATACACACCCCTGGCAGCATTATGTTTTTATCCTTGCAGGTACAGGAAAAGTCGTAGTTGCAGATACAGAATATTTAGTGGAATACGGGCACTATCTGTTCATTCCCGGAAACACTCCCCATTATCTGGAAAATACTGGCAAGGAACCCTTTGAGTTTATTTGCATCGTACCAAAGGAGGGAGATACATTAAAATAACAGGATAATAGGTTTTAGGAAATATGTTGCAGTATAATAATAAAGCGAGGACAACCATTTGCCAGAGGTGAAATAAATGAAAATATGCACACAAGCCATGTCAGGTTCATTGGAATCATCTGATTGTCTTGTGATGGTTAAACCTGCTGATGATTTAGAGATTGATTTAGATAGTATTGTCATGAAGCGCTACGGCAACCGCATCAAAGAAGTGATTATGGCTACCCTACAGGAAATGGGAGTGGAAAGGGGTTACTTTAAAATCCAGGATAAAGGTGCACTGGATTATTGTATCAAGGCGCGCATGCGAACTGCCATCAAGAGAGCGGGTGAAGCAAATGATCGGTAAATCTGCCCTTTTTGTCCCCGCATCATCTCCTGCCATGCTCAATGCTTCCCGTAGTTTTAATGCCGATTCCCTCATTTTTGACTGGGAAGATGCTGTGGATGCCAGCGAAAAGGATGCTGCCCGGGAGCTATTGATCGGCGCTTTAAAGCACATCCCCTTTGCCGGTAAGAATTTAATTGTGCGAATAAATGCCCTCACCACAGAATACTGGCAGGATGATCTAATAGCTATTGACCAGATGGAAATTGATACTATTTTGGTTCCAAAGGCTCGTCCCCACGAGATTGAGCAGCTCTCCGCCTGGCTAGATGAACGGCGGCGGGATATAGGACTGATGGCTATAATAGAATCCGCCCTTGCGGTAGAAGAGGTTAAAGAAATTATCCTAGCTTCAAGACGGATGGTGGGGATCCTTTTTGGCGCTGAGGATTATACCGCTGATATGGGTATTGAACGCACCAAAGAGGGAAGTGAAATTCTTTATGCCCGGGCAAAACTGGCCAACGCTGCCCATGCCTACGGTATAGAGGCATTGGATACACCCTTCACTTCCATTGATGATCTAGATGGTTTACGGGAGGATACCTTAGTCGGGAAAAAGCTTGGTTATACGGGCAAGGCTGCCATCAGCCCCAAGCATGTGGAGCTAATAAACAAAATATTTCTGCCCGCTGAAGAAGAGATCCAATATGCATTGAGAGTAATGAACTCCGTAGCTAAAGCCAAGCGTGAAGGCAAGGGAGCCTACACCTTAGACGGCAAGATGATCGATCTGCCCATTATTATTAGAGCCCAGAAGGTTTTGGAGCGGGCCGGGCTAAAGGAGGGGGAAATAAGGTGAAAAACGCAGTTAATAGAGAAATACCCGCTCAGATCCCCGGTTATAAAGAGGTTATCCCTTTTTCCGGCGCCTTTAGCAATCGCGGCAAACAAATCCGCAGCACCCAAAGGTTTAGAACTGTACACCCCGGTGAGTCTAAGGTCTTGGCAAGCATTGGCGAAGCCCTGGAAAAATGTGAGATCAGGGATGGGATGACAATTTCCTTTCACCACCACCTGCGCAATGGCGATTATGTGCTCAATATGGTGGTGGATGAGATTGCTAAAATTGGGATCAAGGACATTACCGTTGCTTCCAGCTCCTTGTTTAATTGTCACGAACCAATTATCCGGCATATTAAAAACGGCGTGGTCACAGGTATTGAAGCAAACTATATGCTCGGCCCGGTAGCGGAAGCCATATCAAAGGGGCTTTTGGACAGACCGGTGATCATGCGCAGCCACGGCGGCAGGGACAGAGCCATTGAAGCCGGCGAACTCCATATAGACATAGCCTTTATCGCCGCCCCTTGTGCAGATACCTGTGGGAATCTCAATGGCATTAACGGCCCTTCGGCCTGCGGTGCTTTAGGTTATGCCTATTCAGATGCCAGGTTTGCCGATCGTGTAGTGGCCATTACCGATCACCTGGTCGAGTATCCCTTAACCCCCATCAGCATCGACCAAACTTTTGTCGATTATGTAGTGGAGGTTGACAAAATCGGAGATCCAAGCGGGATTGTATCCGGTTCCACAAATATTACCAGGGATCCGGTGGGGTTAAAAATTGCCGCTATGGCTGCAGATGTGATCGAGGGTTCCGGCCTGTTAAAACAGGGATTTTCCTTCCAAACCGGGGCAGGCGGTGCGTCTTTGGCTGTCACTAGCTTCTTGAAGGAGAAAATGAAGCAGAAGGGCATTGTGGGCAGCTTTGGCCATGGCGGGATTACCGGTTTTTTTGTGGATATGCTGCGGGAAGGTTACTTAAAAGTGCTTTTAGACACCCAATGTTTTGATTTAAAATCCATTGCATCATTACAGCAGGATAAAAACCATATTGAAATTCCTTCGTCCATGTATGCCAACCCCCATACTAAGGGGTGTGTAGTAAATGAACTGGATGTGGTTATCCTGGGGGCGACCGAAATCGATGAAGATTTTAATGTCAATGTAACCACCGGATCCGACGGGATCATAATGGGTGGCTCCGGCGGCCACAGCGATGCAGCGGCAGGCAGCAAACTGGCCATAGTAGTTACCAACCTGATGCGGGGCAGATTGCCCATTGTAGTCGATAACATTACCACTGTCACCACCCCGGGAGAAACCATCGATGTCCTGGTGACTGAATATGGTATTGCCGTTAACCCCCGCCGGCCGGAACTAAAGGGCAAACTTATGAATATGGGATTAACTATAGTAGATATTACAGAATTAAGAAAAATTGCCTATAGGATGTGTGGAAAACCGGAAGAAGTGAAGGTAAAGGACCGGATCATAGCGGTAGTCGAATATCGTGATGGCACTGTAATCGATGTAATTCGTGAGGTGTACTGATGGTTTACGAACTGCAATTAAGAGAGATAGAACTTAGTTTCCCAAAGGATAAAAAACTGCTGACTGATTTTTTGGCACAGTTTGACCTTTCCTTTCCGGAAGATGTAGATGAGAGTATCGGCTACTTTGCCGGTGATCAATTGGTAGCCACCTGTTCTTTAAGTGGTAAAGTATTAAAGGGATTTGCCATTAGTGAGCAATACCAGGGCAGTAATCTGACCGCCTCTTTGGTTACGGAAATGGTAAAAAGGCTTAGTCGGCGGGGAATTTTCAAAAGCTTTGTTTTCACCAAAAAAGAAAATAGAGAGATCTTTACAGCTGTGGGGTACAATTATCTGGCTGCAGGCGGAAATGTGGTTTTGCTGGAAAACGGCCTCGATACGGTTGCGGATTATCAAAAACAGTTACGTAAGTACGAATCCAATAATACAATCAACGGCTGCATTATTATGAACTGCAATCCCTTTACCCGCGGCCACAGATATCTGATTGAAAATGCCGCAAAGCAGTGCGAAATATTGTATATATTTGTGGTGCAGGAGGACCAGTCTGTTTTTCCCTTTGCAGTTCGGAAGCGATTGGTAGAAGAGGGTACCGGCGATATAGATAATGTGATTGTCTTGGCAGGCGGCGATTATATAATATCCGCCGCAACCTTTCCGGGGTATTTTATTAAGCGGAAAGATGAAATGACTAAAAGCCAGGCGCTTTTAGATATAGATATCTTTACCAAGTATATCGCACCGGTGCTTAAAATCAGCAAGCGCTTTGTGGGCAACGAACCGTACGATCAGTTGACAGCCGTATACAATCAGGTGATGGCAGAGGTTCTCCCGGCAAAGAATATTGATTTTATTGAAATACCCCGCTTTGAAGTAAATGACCGCCCTGTCTCTGCCTCCAGGGTACGGGAATTGCTAAAACAAGAACCTGTCAATAGAGAAGCCTTGACAAAACTTGTGCCCCCCACTACTCTAGATTTCCTCACCGGCCCGGAAGGAACAGCTATTATTCGCAAGATCAGGGGCTATACCCATGGATAGAATTCTTGATGGTAGAGAACAAAGGTATGAGCTGGAAAAGGATTTATTAAACCGGTATCACGCTCCGATACTGGTTGCCACGATAAACTATCCGGGACCGGAAAAGGTAAACCCTACGGTTTGGTTTATCTTTCAGGAACTGGAGCGAGCCGTAGCAAGTATCGAATTAAAACATCAGATAACCGGTGTAAATGGCGCCGGGCCTTATCTAATGGGGGTACTTACTGCCCATCCCAAAGAGATAAAAAAGAAGACCGTATCCCTGGAAAATCAACATTTTCTGGGGCGGCTTTTTGATCTTGATGTAATTGTTTACCCGTATCAAAAAATCGGGCGCAAAGAAATCGGTGCAGCGGAACGAAAATGCCTTTTGTGCGGGCAAAGGGCAGTTGAGTGTGTGCGGGGGAGAAAACATACTGTCGCGGAAGTATTACAAAAGATTAATATGCTTGTGGAGGAATATACCAATGGAACTAAGTGAACCTGCTACCATCATCGCAGAATTGGCAGTTAAATCAATGCTGTACGAGGCAGCTGCCTTCCCCTCCCCCGGCCTTGTTTCCCCAGTGAGCACCGGTGGCCATGATGATATGGATTTCTTTACCTTTATCAGAAGCTCGGTGGCTTTGTTTTTCCCCCTGGCCATGTGTGCTCAGGTGGGGATTGAAGCGGAATCAACAACCCATATATTGCCCCGAATCAGAAAAATAGGCCTGAAAGCGGAAGAGAAAATGCTACTGGCTACCGGCGGAGCAAATACCCAGAAGGGCTTAATATTTTTGGCCGGAATAATCTCCGCTGCTGCCGGGTTTTTGATAAAGGAAAAGGGTTTTGTGGAGGCAGATATTCTAAGCGCCACTGTGACGGAAATATGTGCAGGCATAATCGCACAGGATCTGAGCAACTTAAACCCCAATGCCCCCCTTACCCGGGGAGAGCGTTTTTTTCTTGTATACGGTCTGACCGGGATCCGGGGTGAGGTGGCAGCGGGACTGCCTACAATAATCAACTACGGTCTGCCGGCACTCGAAGAAGCACGGGCTGCCGGGCTAAATGAAAACGACTCTCTCATCCACGTGTTGCTTGCTGTGATGACAACAACCGAAGACACCAACATTGTGGGGCGCCATTCACTAGATATGTTGCATGCTGTGCACGAGGCCAGTCGCAGCATCATAGCACAGGGCGGCATGCTCAGCAAAAAGGGCAGGGAAATGGTACGGCAGCTGGATGCTGATTTTACCCGGCAAAGGATAAGTCCAGGCGGCTCCGCCGACCTTGCGGCGGCAACTTTTTTCGTCTTTTTCCTGCTCCAGGCGTTTCCTCAGAACCGTTCTGCTAAGAATAACCGGTTTTAGACGAGCCCTAAAAAAGAAAACCCGGCAACAATTATTTACTGGGATTTGAGGAGACAGACTGCTTCACCCTAAATCTATGTCCTTAACCTGTCAAAACTTGCATTGGTGCGGGATAATTAGTGTCTTGGGCTGCTTTCCGGTGGGTAAATAGGTATGGGTAGCTGGGTTCCTTGCCTGAGAGTACTTTAAGTACATCATTGGCCACTGTATAAGCAACTGTTTCTTGGGCTTCATTGGTCCAGCCACCTATGTGGGGAGTGAGCAATACGTTGGGGAGATTATGGAGTTCAGATTCAACGGCAGGAGGCTCTTTCTCTCTAACATCTAAAGCGGCACCGGCAATTTTGCCTGCGACCAGTGCAGCATAGAGATCTTTTTCCCGGATTACCAAACCCCGGGAAGTATTAATTATATAGGCAGAAGGTTTCATAAGGGCAAGCTCAGGGGCGCCAATTAAGCCATTGGTTAATGGTGTTAAAGGTACATGGAGGGAGACAAAATCTGCATTGGTGAGCAGAGTTGTTAAAGAGACTTGGCTGGCCAAACTGTTGGGTAGGATTCCCCCGCTTTGCCGCCGATGTACTAATATATTCATACCTAAGCTCTCCGCTTTTTGCGCTACCAGTTTGCCTACACGTCCATAACCGATCACGCCCAGGGTCTTTCCAGCTATTTGTACCCCTGTATAAGCTTTTCGATCCCAAATCCCCTGTCGTATTGCTGCACTTGCATTACTAATATTTCGCGCCAAGGCAAAAATTAAAGCAATTGTATGTTCTGCGGTAGCTAAGGAATTGCCTTCCGGTGCATAAACCACTTGAATCCCCCGCTTTTCTGCTTCAAACAAATCAATATTATCCAGCCCCGAACCCAGCCTGCCAATTACTTTTAGTTTAGGTGCATTGCATAATAATTCTTTATCCACTTTTGTTTGGTTCCTGACGATTAATGCTACGCTATGGGCAAGCATATCAGCCAGTGCCCCACTATTTAGATATAATTTTGGATCATAATAGACATCGTACTCTTTTTTTAGGATTTCCACTGCATTCCAGTTGATTACTTCAGAAATTATTATATCCACCATCCCTTAGTACCTCCTTTGTTTGCGAAAGGTAACCAGTATCTGTGGTATAATATGCGATGAATATGATAAGAGAGCATGACCAACTGGAAAACAAAAGAAGGACAAGGGGATGTTTCTCCTGTCTTGGGGAATAGGAGGGTTAGGTTGTGATTATCAGCGCCAGCAGAAGAACTGACATTCCGGCTTGGTTTGGCGCCTGGTTCAGTAAACGAATTGAAGCTGGTTATTTTTGTTTTGTGAATCCTTTCAATGCCAAACAGGTTAAGTGTTACAGTCTGTTGCCGGAAGATGTTGATCTTTTCGTATTTTGGACAAAAAATCCTAAACCCTTTAGCAAACAGCTGGATAACTTAGATGCCAAAGGCTATAACTACTATTTTCAATTTACCCTTAATGATTACCCCAAAGTATTTGAACCTAAAATATTACCCGTTGCGGAACGAATAGAGATATTTAGGCAATTGAGTAACCGGGTGGGAAAAGAAAAGGTGATCTGGCGCTATGACCCCATAATTTTAAGTAATATTACCCCGGTTGAATATCACATGGAAAAAATTTATAATATTGCCCGGCGGCTACAGGGGTATACAAACCGTTTAACCATCAGCTTTTTAGACTTTTATGGTAAAACGGAAAACCGCCTGCGAAAACTTTATCAGGAACAGGGTATTGAGTGTGTTGATATGACAAAGGATATAAATATACTGATGAAGTTGGCACAGGAAATCAAGAAGCTGGGCAACATATTCCAGCTAGAGGTTGTGACATGCTCCGAAAAGGTGGAACTTGAATCAATTGGGATTAAACATGGAGCTTGCATTGATGCCAAATTAATTGCAGAAGTATTTGCGATTACCAAGCAATTGCCCCGGGATAAGAACCAAAGGGATGAATGTCAATGCGCCCAATCGGTTGATATGGGCGCTTATAATACCTGTTTTTATCAATGTACATACTGTTATGCCAACTATAGTGCCAAAACCATTGAGAAGAACCGGGGGCAACATTATTTAGACAGCCCTACACTGGTTGGGCACGTACCGGAAAATATTAGAATCGTAGAAAGCCGCGAAAAAGAGATTTAAAGGACAAGGTGACGTTTCTCCTGTCCCGCTGTGGCAGGACAGGAGAAACGTCACCTTGTCCTTTGGTGGGCACGGCTGGTTTCGAACCAGCGGCCTCTTGAATGTGAGTCAAGCGCTCTCCCACTGAGCTACGCGCCCGTATCCTTTGCCTATACTTCGATACTTAATTATACAACAATACCCACGGTCAGTCAATTATTTGGAAACATAATTGTGTTTAGCAAGTGCTAATGGACTTATTCACGCCTAGCTACCGCTTGCCGGGCGAACAAATGGCCCCCCTTTTTTTCAGGCGGGCCGCTCTGTTTGCCGCTAATGGCATTGCCTTCGCTATTCGAACGTACCTTTTCTTACCAGCTTACCTTCGACCATAAGCTTCTTACCCCTTGCAAACACATATTCCAAATCACATTCTGAATTTAATACCAGTATGTCGGCATCTGCTCCTTCAGCTATCTTCCCTTTCTCAGCCAACCCCAATTCATCAGCAACGTTACTGGTGAAAAATGGTAGTGCTTTAGATATCTCAAAGCCTTCTTCTAAAATTAGAGCTTTAAACTCATCAAAGATTCCCAAGGGAGCAATTCCCCTGCCAACAAGTTCCCCTGCATCATTGTACTTTGGTATAGTGCTACCGCCATCGGAACTTACTGTTATCAATCTCGGATCAACTCCTGCTTTAACCGCCTCAACTACAGCCTTGGAAGATTTGATACCGCCTTTAATACCTAGTGCGGGCGAGACCACGGATGACATATCGATTCGCCCACCGGCAAGAGCAAATTCTATACCCGCGTCTAACACTCTCCTTGCCCTATTAACGTGGGTGGTACTAAATTGAGTAATAGGTATATCAGTTTCTTCTACGACTTCAAATAAGGGATCAAATAATACTTTGCCTTCACCCATATGGATATGAACGATCCCCTTTTTATTGCTAAGCATACCGCCTAATCGGGTTGCACTGGCAATTTTCGCTATCTCTTGAAGAGTGGGTACGGAACACCTATGGTCAGAAATAGCAATTTTAGAACCAAGGACTTCCTCAATTAATACAATGTCCGTGTGAACACTTCCGGTAATAGTTGGAATGGGTAAATGTACACCGCCAATGTACATCCAGGCAAATATGCCTTCAGCCTTCAGCGCTTTTACCCTCATCAATAGATCTTCCGGCGACCTGCTGACCCGATCGACACCGGTAATTCCACCTACACTGGTAATGCCGCCGCGGATATATGCAGATAAATGCAGGTAAGGTGGCCGGTTTTCAGGTCCTCCTGCACCGCCAGCACCGGTAATATGTACGTGTTTATCCATAAATCCCGGAACTAACGTTCTGTTTTCCAGATCAATCACATCGGCATCTTGTAACCACTGTGCAGGTAACTCAATATGATCTGCAATTTTAAAAATCTTTTCCCCAATAATCAATACATCCTTCTTCCCCTGGTAGGCCGGAGCATAAACTTGCGCGTTCTTAAGTAATATAATGGCCATAACCCCCTTTAGACTGTTTTTTCATTCCGCAAAATTGAATTATACCCTCTAAATGTTTGACTTCTAGAAAAGATCCACCTCCAATCGCAATGTTTTGCCGATATCTATTAAAACCTTCCCTCACATTGTAATGGATATTGGGAAAACCGATACCGATAAACACATCACCTGGAAATAAAAATCCTCTTCCCTATTGCTGTTGTTAATAATTGGATAAATCTCCCTCCTGGAAAGCTGCTAGCGAAGAATTGGAAATACCTTCCCTTTATACTTCAATTCTAGATTTCTGGACAAGATTTTGTATTCCTTCTTCTTGAATATCATGAACAAAATTTATTTTGGTTTGTTCTAATATCTAGTTACCTGACTTCCGCTTAAAATTAAACAGCTCCGATTCTCCTTCACAGTTATACCAACAATGGCTCGGTAATTACTACCAATCTCATTATTCTTTAGTGCCATGCGATATTGTTTTTCCCTAAAGTGACATTTTCCCTGATGAGTTGTGCTATGACATTATCACTGATTAACAACAGAATAAATTCTACTTGACACAACTCTATCCTGCTGATACAATATTGAACCAATAATATAAATAAAAAAGTAATGACGGAGACAAAGGACAACCGGTTAATGGTCACAGAGAACCGGCGGCTGCTGGAAGCCGGTACCAACCGCTGTCTGACATCGCTCCCGAAACCGCCCGGACGAAAGATAGATATCCAGTAGGCCGGTGCCGGGGTCTACTTAAAGACCCCGTTTTCAATAGCAGCACACCTGGCCAAGAATTAGGCTGTGCCGACAAAGGATGTTATCGCAAGATAGCATTAAACTTGGGTGGTACCGCGACCCATCCCCTCGTCCCAAGCGTACAATCAATACGCATGGGATGAGGGATTTTGTTTTATTATCTTTTAGGAGGTCACGCAAATGAAAATGACAGGGGCAGCAGCCCTGGTTAAAACTTTAGAGGCGCATGGTGTCGATTTGGTCTTTGGTTATCCCGGTGGGGCAATTTTACCACTTTATGATGCCTTATATGCATCAAAAAAAATCCGCCATATACTCACCCGCACTGAACAAGCTGCCGCCCACGCAGCCAGCGGTTACGGCAGGGTCACCGGCAAAACCGGTGTCTGCATTACCACTTCCGGGCCCGGAGCCACTAATTTGGTCACCGGCCTCGCAACCGCTTACATGGATTCTGTCCCTCTTGTAGCAATTACCGGTCAAGTGCTAACCACTTTGATTGGCAAAGATGTATTCCAAGAAGTTGACATCACAGGAGCTTCCGCCCCCTTTACCAAACACAACTATCTGGTTAAAAATGCTGCCGATATACCTCGGATCCTCAAGGAGGCTTTCTATATTGCCGGTACCGGCCGCCCAGGCCCTGTGTTAATTGATCTGCCAAAGGATATAGCCATGAATAACATAGAATACAGAGAACCGGAACCTGTGCAATTGCGGGGATATAACCCCAACTATAATGGCCATCCCTTGCAAGTGGCGAAAGCTGCCGCTGCTATCGCCTCCTCGACACAACCGGTAATTATCGCCGGTGGCGGTATTAATAGTGCCGGTGCCTGGTCGGAGCTTGAGCAATTGGCAACAAAAGCTCAAATACCGGTGGTTACCTCGCTCATGGGGCTTGACACTTTCCCTGGCAATCATTCCCTTAACCTTGGATTGTCCGGTATGCATGGGAGTAAGATTGCCAATTTGGCCATCAGTGAAGCTGACTTAATTATTGGCATTGGAGCCCGCTTTGGTGACCGCTTAACGGGAAAGTTTGAGAATTTTGCGCCCCAGGCAAAACTGATCCATATAGATATCGATCCGGCGGAAATCGGGAAAAATGTTTCTTCCCATATTTCCATCGTCGGTGATGTGAAATTAGTGTTACAGTCTTTACTAAAACAACTCCAACCGCCAAACACGGAAAAGTGGCGGCAAAAAATAAAGTTGTGGCAGAAAAAAAATAAGATCACCTATGATGATAGCAATGGTCTCCTTAAACCCCAATTCATCATGGAAAAAATCTCGGAAATAGCCGGAAAAGATACTATTTTTACTACCGAGGTAGGACAACATCAAATGTGGGCTGCCCAGTTTCTTACCTGCAAAAAACCCCGCTCCTTTTTGACCTCCGGCGGGCTGGGGACGATGGGATACGGCCTCCCTGCAGCTATTGGCGCCCAATTAGGCCGCCCTGAACAGCTTGTCATCAATATTGCAGGTGATGGAAGTTTCCAGATGAATATGGCCGAATTGGCTACAGCTATTGAACACAACCTAAACCTAAAAATAATGCTGATCAATAATAATTGCCTGGGAATGGTACGACAACTGCAAGATGAAAACTGTGCCGGTAGGCATATAGGGGTGCATTTTCCCAAAAACCCTGATTTTGTCCTTTTGGCTCACGCCTATGGGATTCCCGGCCTGCGGGTAACGGATAAAGAAGAAGTGCTGCCTGCCTTACAAAAGGCTATGCATACCCCGGGAATATATTTGATCGACTTTGTTGTTGACCCCGGAGAGGATGTCTATACCCCCTGCGGAAAAATTATAAAAAAAGGAGATGATAAAGTATGAACCACACCCTCTCTGTTTTGGTGGAAAACCATCCCGGGGTTTTATCCCGGGTTGCCGGTTTGTTTAGCCGGCGGGGCTTTAATATTGACAGCCTAGCTGTAGGCGTAACCGATAACCCTCATATTTCGCGAATCACGATTGTGGTGCGGGGCGATGCCCAGACTGTGGAACAGGTAACGAAACAACTGCACAAGTTGATCGACGTGATTAAGGTCCGCATTTTAGCACCGGAAGATTCTGTTAGCCGTGAGTTGGTTCTAATTAAAGTTAACGCTCCGCCGGAGCGTCGCTCGGAAATAATCCAGATTGCAAATGTATTCCGCGCAAATATAATTGATGTGGCACCGGAATCTATTATTGTTGAGCTAACCGGCGATCATAACAAGATTAAGGCCATGGAAGACGTTTTACAACCCTTTGGCATTAAAGAATTGGTCCGCACCGGAGTGGTTGCCCTCGATCGAGGTTCCCATACGGTAAAGATAAATGAATCTAAGGAGGAAATCTAAGATGGCAAAAATTTATTATGACAAGGATGTACAAATTGAAGCCCTGCAGGGAAAAAGTATTGCCATATTGGGTTATGGCAGCCAAGGCCATGCTCATGCCCAAAACCTAAGGGACAGCGGTTTTAACGTTATAGTTGGCCTTTATGCTGGCAGCAAATCATGGCCGCGGGCAGAGGCGGACGGGCTACAAGTGATGGAGGTTCCGGCAGCCGCTAAAAAAGCTGATCTAATTGTCTTTCTGGTTCATGATCATATTCAGGCAGATATTTTTAACAGCCAAGTGAAACCTTATTTAGAACCGGGTAATACATTAGTCTTTTCCCACGGTTTCAGCATTCATTTCCACCAGATCGTCCCCCCTGAAGACGTGGATGTGATTATGATTGCCCCCAAGGGGCCGGGGCACATTGTCCGCCGCATGTTTGCCGAAGGCAAGGGGGTACCGGGACTGGTAGCTGTACAGCAAGATTATTCAGGCACCGCTTTGGCTACCGCCTTAGCTTATGCCTATGGGATTGGCTGTACCCGTGCCGGCTTAATCGAGACAACCTTTGCCGAAGAAACAGAGACAGATCTGTTTGGGGAACAAACTGTGCTCTGTGGCGGTGTAACAGAACTGGTCAAAGCAGGCTTTGAAACCCTGGTTGAAGCAGGTTATCAACCGGAAATTGCCTATTTTGAATGCCTGCATGAGTTAAAGCTAATTGTTGACCTTATGTATGAAAGTGGTATTAGCGGAATGCGCTATTCGGTCAGCGATACTGCCGAATACGGAGACTATATCTCCGGTAAAAGAGTTATTGGCGACGCAACTCGCCGGGAAATGAAACAGATTCTTGCAGAAATTCAATCCGGAGAATTTGCGAAAAAATGGATATTAGAAAATCAGGCTAACCGCCCCTGCTTTAATGCCATGGCTAAGAAGGAAGCTAAACATTTAATTGAAGAGGTAGGTGCTAATTTGCGTTCCATGATGCCCTGGCTAAAAAAATAATCCCACAACCCTTGCCAAAAGGGCATATTACCGCTATAATAGATGGCAATATAACAAGTTCGAGACCTAAAGGCAATGATGAGAAGAGTAAGTGTAAAATCAGGAGTGGCCACAGAGAGCCGGGAACTGCTGAAATCCGGTGCCATACTGTTATACTGAAGATCATCTCAGAGCTGCAAGGACGAAACCGGACAACTGGGAGTAGACTTTGCCGGCGCCCCATACTTAATTTGGGGCAACCAGCACCCGTTACAAGTGCTGGGGTATCGGGTATTAAATAAATACCCCGTACCTGGTGAGGATACTACTGCGAAGTAGTATTAAAACAGGGTGGTAACGCGAATTAGCCCTTCGCCCCTGGTATAACTATACCGGCGAGCGAAGGGCTAGAAATTTTAAAGGAGGTTACCGAAAAATGTTGTTAACAGGTTCGGAGCTTGTGGTGAAATGTTTAGTTGAACAGGGAGTTGACACTATCTTTGGCTATCCGGGAGGAGCAGTCATTCCTCTTTATGATGCGCTCTACAAACACCCTGTGATCAACCATATCCTGACCTGCCACGAGCAAGCTGCCGCCCATGCGGCCGATGGTTACGCCAGGGCAACGGGACGCCCCGGTGTATGTGTCGCCACTTCCGGCCCGGGGGCAACAAATTTAGTAACAGGCATTGCCACTGCGTATATGGATTCTGTTCCTTTGGTCGCCATTACCGGCCAAGTACCTTGTTCACTGCTGGGGAAAGATTCCTTTCAAGAAGTGGACATTACCGGGATAACCTTACCCATAACCAAACATAGTTTTCTCGTGAAGGATTTTGCCGATATCCCGCGAGTTTTTGCGCAAGCTTTTCAACTGGCTACAAGCGGCCGTCCCGGGCCTGTCCTCATTGACATACCAAAGGATGTTTTTCTAACAAGGGGTGAATATAAGGATTTTACACCGAAAAAAAAGGAACAGTCCACTTTGCCACCGCTTAACCCGCTGCAAATAACCCGGGCAGCGAAAGCAATTGCCGCTGCTAAAAAGCCGGTTATTTATGCAGGGGGGGGAATCGTGCGCTCCGGCTGCCAAAAGGAACTGCTGCAACTGGCAGAAAAAAACCAGATTCCCGTTGTCAACTCGCTCATGGGCTTAGGAAGTTTTCCCCGTTCCCATCCTCTTTCATTGGGAATGGTAGGCATGCATGGTACAGCTCCTGCCAATTTGGCTGTTACCCATGCTGATTTACTAATTGCAATCGGTGCCCGTTTTAGTGACCGGGTAACCGGAAATCTGGCCGAATTTGCTCCTGCTGCCCGGATCCTGCAGATAGATATTGATCCGGCAGAAATCGGAAAAAATCTCGCGGTAGATATTCCTGTGATCGGGGACGCCAGTAAAGTCTTGCAAACCCTGTGTCAACAGCTGACCTCCACAGACCATTCAGAATGGATAGCACAAATTAAAGACTGGCAAGCTGCATATCCACTGGAAGCTGTGCAGACGGGAAAGAAAATTAAGCCTCAATATGTAATTGCACAACTGGCCCAACTGGCACCTGATGATGCCATTATTGCCACAGATGTCGGCCAGCATCAAATGTTTACCGCCCAGCATTACCCCTTCCGGAAGAACCAAACCTTTTTAACCTCCGGCGGACTAGGCACTATGGGCTATAGCCTGCCGGCGGCAATTGGCGCTAAGGTGGGGTGCCCCGACAAAAAGGTGATTGTTATTACCGGAGATGGCGGTTTCCGTATGAATAGCAATGAATTGGCCACAGCGGTACGCTCCGACTTAGATATAACTATATTAGTCTTTAACAATACCAGTTTAGGTATGGTGCGACAGTGGCAGGATTTCTTTTGTGAAAAAAGGTTCTCTTCCACCTTGCTGAAACCGATCCCTGATTTTGTAAAATTAGCTGCTGCCTTTGGCGCCCAGGGAATCAGAATTGATCAACCGGATCAATTGACAGAGGCTCTAAGTAAGGCTCTGCGCATGAAAGGGCAAGTATTAGTGGATTGCTGGATTGACCCCAATGAAAACGTCCTTCCCATGGTGCCGGCAGGTGGCGCAATTTATGAAATGCTTGGAGTTCCTGGTTTATCTAATGTGCCAAGGGAAGATAAGAAAACCTCACGCCAGGCTTAAACATATCTGTACGCCCGCCTCCGGCAGGACTCTTTTGCTTTATCAACTACAATTCCCACCCTCTGCCTGTCGCTTTTCCGTCAATAACGCTTCGACCAAAGCCGCCATTTTTTCCACAATCACTGCACACTTGGCGCGATAATTTTCTTCTTGCAAATTACGCAGATCACGGCAATATACAGAACCTAGTTCCGCTTGCGCCATTTGATAAAATTTTTTCCCTAACTCCTTTAACTCTTTTTTCCGCTCCGCACCAGGATCACGGCCATAATGCAGGCCTAATACTAAAACTCCCCCGGCAATGGCACCACAGATATCTCCGGCACTGATTCCCCCGCCAAATCCTCCTGCCAGATGATTCCCCAGCTTTTGTTCATCTTCCGTCAAATGGGTGCTAAAGGCCTGCCATATTGCTTCGGAACAATTGGCTCCGGCATTAAAAATTTCCTTGGCAGTTACTTCTTTTTTTTGCTGCTCCCCAATCATACAAGATTACCTCCTCTCGCAAAAGATTTTATCTTCCCTCTTTACACTATACACGACAAATTAATGCTGAATGCAAAAAATACAGTATATTGTAACAAAAACGTAATTTGAATGTAATACCAATGTAATAATCATAAGCTAGAATGAAATCACCGAAGGAGATAACAAAGCCTTTGAACCCCCTCTCGAATGTGCGGCCAACGCCAATGGCCGTACATTCTGCTTTAAATCTATTTAACCCCCGCAAAGGAGCACAATTATTCCGGCCAGTGGTGGGAAAAGCAAAAACAAACCCATCCGTAAAATTGAAAAGCGGGGACCAAATAAAGCAAGTTCAAAGGGAAGGCGGCTCGTACTCCAAAACATCCATCCGGTAACAAAGGCGATTGCCGTAGCAAGACTAGCACCGGCCTTGTACATTACACTGATAATGGGAAAAGCCACATAAGGACCTGAGGGAATAATTCCGCCGGCGATACTGCCGATAATGACTCCTTTAATCCCTGCCTCCACACCTAACCAACTCCGGATTTGTTCCGGAGGAATTAATACTTCGAGATAGCCGGCAATAATAAAGGCTGCCACCAAAAGCGGTGTCTGCTTCAACAGCACTGTACCGCCATCCCGTAACCCTTGTGCTACTTTAGCAGGATCTTGGCGATAGGTCAGCACCCCCAAGATAATTGCCATAATTACCAAAATGCTTGTTGCCACAAACATTATTCTTTCGCCTCCTCCCGCGGCAAAAAAGATTCTAGACTTTTGGATATACAGGTTACAAAATAGATAATAGCCGGAGGAAACAAAAAGGTCACTACCCACCGGATTATGGTGATACGGGGGCCAAGTAAAGCCAATTCCATCGGGATTCTGGATAAATCCCACACGGTCTTGCCCACCAAATAAGCAAATACTGTCCCGGCGCCAACACCGGCATTGGATATGGAGCGGGCAATAGGATAATATACGTAAGGACCTCCCGGGGTAATGGCGCCAACCGCTACCGCAGTTGCTAAGCCTCGCCACCCGGCCTCTTGACCTAAATAACTGCGAATTGTTGCACCGGACACCAACACTCCCACTAAACCTGCTACCATATAGGCAGCAATAACCAAAATTGCCACCGACATTAGGGTATCAAAGCCTTTTTGGGCGCCAAGAGCTACCAGTTCCCAACCGCCCTGAAAATAAGCAAAACCTGCCATTAAAAAGGTTATACCTACAAATATTTTGGAAATTCGGTCCATTGAATCACCTCAATTAATACTTTTAATATATAACATATTATCCCCCGACCTATTGTTTGGTTCCGGAGAAATTGTAAGAACAAAAAGAAGGTCAACAAATGATAAGTTGACCTTTCTCTCTTTCCGGATTAATCGGCAGGAACACTTTCTGCTTCTTTAACTAAAGTAGATATAATTTCGGCCACCGGTGCAATGGCGGTGATTTTTTTCGCACTGGTTCCGGAAAAAACCAATCCGTTATCTACATCACCCTGTTGAGCCAGCCGCAAAGCTTCTAAAATACAATAATAACGGGAACAACGTTTTAAACAGCCGTCACAGGCAGCGATCTTAGGAGGATTATTTGCTTGTAAGCTGGCAGATAACTGATTCCTGATAGCCCGGCCTGTCATCCCCACCGGGCTGTCAATTAAAATAATATCTTCCGGTCGCACATTGAGATGCATTTCTTTAAAATTTTGCGGCGCTGTACACTCATTACTGGCAATAAACCTGGTTGCCAACTGTACACCATCAGCACCCAATTTAAACATCTCCGCCATATCAAACCCATCAGCAATTCCTCCGGCAGCAATTAACGGCAACTTTACCGCCCGCCTCACTTCCGGCAGAATCTCCCTGAGCGGTCTATCGGTCCCCAAGTGTCCCCCTGCCTCAGTCCCTTCCACAATCAAAGCGGCAGCTCCCATTTTCTCTGCGATCTTGGCTAACCGGGCAGAGGAAACAATAGGTATGATGGCCACTCCCCCCTCTTTGCCCCACGCATACATATCCCGGGAAACACCGGCCCCGGCAACGATAAAGTCAACCTTTTCTTTAATAGCGGTTTTAACCAAGTTGGCAAAATCACGGGCTGCAAATAAGACGTTGACGCCAATAATTCCCCGGGTCAATTCCCTAGCCTGCCGTATCTCCTGCTGCAATTCTGAAACCGACATTCCCGTCCCGGCAATGGTACCTACGCCACCGGCTGCCGCTACTGCTGCCGCCAACGGGGCGGTAGAAATCCGTACTGCCATTCCCCCCTGGACAATAGAAAACTTTGGCAACAAATTACCTATCCGTAATTGTGGTAGTCTCATAAGTTGTTTATCCTCCGTTCTGAACTTCTTCCCGCGACAAAATTATTTCTGCATAAATTTTATTTCGACAACCTCACCTATAACCCTGCTGACCAAAAAAGTTCCCGCGCATCTTTTCATACAGCCAAAAATCAGAACTATTACTCTTACCTTTCCTTTTCTTGGCAATTATTAAACACAACTTAGCAGTTTATCCGACACCCGAGAATATCATAATCTTTATTCGCTTGGCAATAATAGATAACGGAATTATTATTTAGATAATTAATTTGCTGCAAGCGATAATTTCGGCGGTTTTCGCTTGAATTATCATCATGTGTTTTCAGGATTGAAGGGTTCATCGGGATTAGGTCGGAATAACACAAACTTCCGTCCCATAACCTGAACCACTTCACTTCCTGTTTTCGCTGCCAGCTCAGCAACAGCCTCTTTAGCTGCAAGGGCTGAATTCTGCAACACTGTTCCTTTAACCAACTCCCGTGCGGTCAAGGCAACATCCACTTGTTGCACCAACGTTGAATTGATACCATTTTTCCCCACATGGATAGTAACCTTTGCCCTGTTGGCTAAAGACCGCAAAGCAGCTCGCTGTTTACTAGTTAGCATGTATAACACCCCCAGAATTAACTACAACTTTTATTTATTATAGCTTTTGTTTCCACCGCGGTAAATACCCAGTACAATTTAGAACTTTTCTACTATGTCCGGGAAAACCGGGACAGGAGAAACGTCCAATGTATAAATAAAAAATAATTGGAAATATTTGTATTAGAATACTCTTCCAGATTATCTTAATATGCTGATATATTGCCCAATACTAATGAAGTAATCAGCATAAAAAGAATGCCTGACAGCTTAATAGAACAATGGTTTCTATGCTGCTGTAACAGGCAAAGCGGTTATGAGGGGGGAGGAAAAACATGCGCAGGGTTGTTATCCTGCTGATTGCTCTGATGTTTTGGGGCTTACTAGGCAGTTCTACTTGTGCCCCGGCGGCAGAAATGACCTTAGCTGTTCACCAAACAGAGGAGGAGGAGGAAGAGGAACCTCCGCCTGCTTATACAAAAGAAGAATTGGACTGGTTAGCCCGCTTAGTACATGCAGAAGCAAAAGGGGAACCGTTGGCAGGAAAAATTGCCGTTGCCAATGTAGTCATTAATAGAACGAAAAGTCCTAATTTTCCCGATAGCATCCAAAAAGTAATATTCCAGAAAGTCAATGGCCGCTATCAGTTTTGCCCCGTAGCTAACGGTTCTATCTATGCAGAGCCTGCACCGGAAGCAATAAAGGCAGCTAAATTAGCCTTAGAAGGAAAAGCAACCATTACCGAAGCAGTCTATTTTTATAACCCAAAACTGGCCAGTTCCAGTTGGATACGAACACGACCTGTGATCAATGTCATTGGAAATCATAACTTTGCCAGCTAGGACAAGGGGACGTTTCTCCTGTCTTGTTTGTTTAGGGCAGGAGAAACGTCCCCTTGTCCTACTTACCTTATCAAAGACTTGACAGACTCTGTATAATTGTATACAATTATACTATAATACAAAATCATAACAGTTTCCCGTTCACCATAATTCAAGGGTTAAAGGGGGATGACCAATGAGTATGGAGCGTTATTTTCCCAGCTTCAACACAGGTAAAGGAACATGGGATCCGGAAACAAGGGTCTCCGAACTAATTGCGGATGATTTTTTTGCTTCCCAACCGTTAGAAGAATAAATATTATTCCCTTTCCATAAAGAGGTTTATAATGCACTATGAATTTCTCGAGAGAAAAAAATCGACCGGTTATTACCGTTAATTGGTCGATTTTTTTCTCATTTCCTTGCCAAAACTTTTTTTTTGAAATATGATAGTATATATGTATACATGATAAGCTTTATTTGCTTCCGAAGGAGGGATCCCTCTGAGCAAAAGAATTTTTATTTCCCATAATGATTTACCGGACTTTTCATTACGGGGGAGAATTTGCAAGCTGATTAGAGATGATATTATCAATGGTCGCTATGACGCAGGGGAAAGCCTGGTGGAACTTAAACTGGCCGAAGAATACGGCGTATCAAGAACACCTATTCGAGAAGCCTTACTACAGTTGGAAAGCGAAGGACTAGTTAAATATGAGCCTAACCGGGGAATCATTGTTTTAGGTATTAGCCAGCAAGACATACAAGATATTTATGCCATCAGGCGGCTAATTGAAGGGTTAGCTGCTTTCTGGGCCGCCAGCCGAATCACTCCCGAAGAAATAGAAAAAATAGCTGAAACTATCGACATGATTGAGTTTTATACCGGCAAAGGAGATGTTGAACAGGTTACAAATCTGGATGCAACCTTGCACTACCAAATTCTTGAGGCTAGCAAGAGCAGGCCACTTAAACAAGCCTTAGGGTGTTTTAATCATCATGTACAACAGGCACGGACAGTGTCCTTAAAAAAACCCGGTCGTTTGGAAGAATCGCTGCAAGAACATAAAGCTATTCTCCATGCCCTGAAAGAAAGGAACCCGGAACAAGCGCAAAAGGCTATGAATACCCACGTGGCTAATGTAAACTATACTCTCCCCCATGAAAAAAACCAACCGGAGAATTACTAAGGTGAATTTACCCCCTTACAGCATGGCAACAGGGGGTATTTTTATTGAAAAAGTAATTATAGACATAGCCGAACAACTCTCTTAACCTAAAAAAATATTTCCGCCAGTGGAACAGCTAATGCTTGGGTCCATTTTTTATTTAATCCGAGAGAAAACGTAAAATCATTAGCTCATTAGCTGCGAGGCTAAAATATGGTGTCTGAAGAAAAAAAGAAGCAAAAAACGGGAAAAAATGTGCATTTCTTTATTTGACAACTCACTTTATTTATATTAAGTTGTTGGTATAGGTGATACACTTTATTGCCGTCGATGATACTAAACAAGGAGGTGTAGGGTAATGTTAACCTTTGAAAATATCACGAAGGTATATCCAGGCAATGTAAAAGCTGTTGACAATTTGAACCTGCGGATTGCTAAAGGAGAGCTGGTTGTTTTTATCGGTCCCAGCGGGTGTGGTAAAACCACAAGTTTAAAAATGGTCAACAGGTTGGTTCAACCAACTTCAGGTAAGATCTACTTAGATGATATGGATACGGATCACCTGGATCCTGTTGAGCTAAGAAGACAAATAGGCTATGTCATTCAAGATATTGGCCTTTTCCCCCATAAAACAGTGGCAGCCAATATTGCAATTGTACCAAACTTAAAAAGGTGGCCTAAGGAAAAAATTACCCAACGGGTGGATGAGCTTCTACAACTGGTAAATATGGACCCGGAACTATTTCGCAATCGCGTTCCCAATGAACTGAGCGGTGGGCAACAGCAACGGATCGGTGTATTGCGGGCCCTGGCAGCGGAACCTGATGTAATGCTGATGGACGAACCCTTCGGAGCACTTGACCCGATTACGCGGGATCAATTACAAGATGAATTGAAACGGTTGCAGCAAAAATTACACAAGACAATTATTTTTGTTACCCATGATATGGATGAAGCTTTGAAAATTGCTGACCGGATCGTAATCATGAAAGACGGCCTTGTCCTCCAAGCTTCCACCCCGGAGGAAATACTGCGAGAGCCGGCCAATGATTTTGTCCGCAGCTTTATTGGCGAAGAACGGTTGATGCGCAGACCGGAGCATGTAGAAGTCGCTGAAGTCATGCTGAAAAAACCGATTAAAATTGAGTACAACAAGGGTTTGCGCCAAGGGCTGGAAACCATGCGGGAAGAAAGTGTTGACAGCTTATTAATTGTTGACGAAGAGGATCATTTTCTCGGCGTTGTTGATGTGCAAGATATTCAGGCAAATTTGGGACAAAAGAAAAAATTACATGAAATTATGCAGGAACGACCTACGGTGCTCATGGATGAAAGTGTTAAAGCAGTAGTGAAAATAATGGTTAATGAAGGTATCAGGGCTGTTCCGGTAGTTGACGCCAATGGCCACTTGCAGGGAATTGTAACCCGTTCCCGGGTAGTAAACTTTGTTTTGGATTATCTGTAGGGGGGGAAGACAATGAAATTACTAAACTATATGCTAAACAACCTCGATCGAATCGGGGTTGGAGCGATAGAACATTTGGGTATTGCCACCATTGCCCTCTTCCTCGCCTTACTTGTGGCAATCCCCATTGGGATTTTTTTAACCCGCAAGGAAAAATTAGCCCAACCGACCTTAGGCTTGGCCAATGTGATTATGACTATTCCCAGCCTGGCACTTTTGGCTTTTATGCTTCCCATTTTAGGCATTGGCAATAGACCGGCAGTTGCAGCCCTTTTTCTCTATGCTCTAATGCCCATAATGCGTAATACTTATACAGGAATTAAAAGGGTGTCGCCTTCTTTAATTGAAGCGGCCCGGGGCATGGGAATGACTGACTTTCAGGTGCTTTATTCGGTGGAATTACCAATTGCCTTTTCCTTTATCTTTGCCGGTGTACGTACAACCTTTGTCATCCTCATTGGCTGGACAACTCTCGCAGCTTTTATTGGCGGCGGCGGATTGGGACAACTAATTTGGTCCGGCTTAAATACTGCCAACTATAACCTTATTTACAGCGGGGCAATTCCTGCCGCTATTTTAGCCTTGCTCACAGATTTCATCCTCGGACACGTCGAAAACTGGCTTACACCGAGGGGCTTAAAGAAAAAGGCAACTTAAAATCAAAGGAGGTCATGTACAATGATAAAAGGGAAAAAATTATTTTTTGCAGTTTCCATTGTTTTGATTATTGCCAGTTTATTCCTGGCAGCTTGTTCATCGAAAAAAGACAGTAATAGCGTAACTATAAAAATTGGTGCGCCTCATTATGGCGAACCGGTGCTCACAGCTAATATGGCAAAACTTTTACTGGAAGACCGGACCGAGCACAACATCCAACTTATTACCAATCTTGGCACCACCTCTATCATCCTTGATCAGGCATTGCGGAGTAATGAGATTGATATTGCTGCTCTACTTTGGTCCGGCGGAACCACAGGCACCCAGCATCCCAAGTTTTTGGAGGAAGGTCTGGTAGATCCCAATGACCCTAAATGGCGGGATGTGGACACAGTATTGGCTTTTTTACGGGAAAAAGGCCCGGAAGTCTTAAATCGTGAGTATATCGGTCCTTTAGGTTTTGAAAATACCTATGCCATTGTGGTTACCAAGGAAACAGCGGCAAGATACAATTTAGAAAAAATGTCAGACTTAAAGGGTCTAAGCCAAGATTTTATTGTCGGCATGGACGACAGCTATATGGATTGGCCCATAGTCGGCTACCCCTTTATGCTGGAATGGTATGAGCTTGAACCATTTAAGCAGACAGTGCAGATGAATATTGGCCTTCTATACGAAGCTGTTGCCCAAGGGGACCTGGATGTTGGCATCGTCTATTCCACTGATTCCCGTATTGGTATCTATGATTTGGTCTGGCTCGAGGATGATTTGGACCTTTATTACCCATACGATGCCGTGTATGGGGTAAGTCTTGATATACTCGAAAAAGCACCGGAAATCAGAGATGTTTTAGGTGAGCTTACCAACAGAATTGATATTTCTGATATTCACAGAATGAATGCAGAGGTAGATGTTGAAGAACGGGATCCTGAAGAAGTAGCGAAAGAATTCTTAGAAGAAATCGGTCTTTTATAAAAGAAAACACTTTCTGTAAAATCGAAAGGCTCGTTGGAGCCTCAGCCTGTAGACAAACTTATTTGTCTTAGCTGTCTGGAGAAACTCATTATTTCTCAGAGTTTCGAGGCCGGAAGTCTGATATTGGAAAAGGCGGCGGACAGATAGCCCAAACATGAAAATGCTTTGTCATCAACCTGAGGCTCGTTCGAGCCTTTTATTATTTTATTGACACCCTTTGGGAAACAATAGCAGCAACATTGTTTTCTATCTTCCAGCGCATTTTGGGTAAATTCCTCCTTAAGGTTTACCTTTTCCCACCTTTTTGGTACAATAATTTGAGTGAAGAAGGATGGAGGTATAAAAAATGCTGATTGGTTTAGTAGGCCTACCCCTTTCGGGAAAGAGCACACTTTTTGGCCTCCTAACCGGCACCCCAGTAACTGGCAGCGCCAAACCGGAGGCACGACTTGGATCTGCAGAAGTGCCGGATGAAAGGATCGATCACCTGGCAGCAATATACAAACCCCGCAAAAAAACCTATGCACGCATTGATTTTATGGACATCCCCGGCTTAACCCCTGGGGATGAAAAAAAGGACAACCTTTTTTTAGAAAAAGTCCGGAAAGTAGATGCCTTAGTTTATGTCTTAAGGGCTTTTGCCAACCCTGATGTACCCCATATAGAAGGCCATATTGCCCCGCTCACCGATTGGGAAATAATCGAAACAGAACTATTACTGGCTGATTTAGACCTTTTTGAGAAAAGGATTGCACGAACTAAAGCAGCAAAGAAAAAACCTCCCGGATGGGATCAGGAACTACCTCTTTTGGAAAAATGCCGCGACGCTTTAGCGGCAGGCAATTCCCTCCGCAGCCTAAATTTAACCGAAACAGAACAAGCTATACTACACGGCTATGGGCTGTTAACGGAAAAACCCATCATTCCCGTGGTAAATGTAGATGAAAACCAGTTTAACAGCAAAGAGTATCCACAGCAGGCAGCGCTTGAGGCTAAAGCCCAAGAGCAAAACCTCATGCCCTTAGAGATCTGTGCCCAATTGGAATTGGAAATTAACCAATTGGATCCAGATGATAAAAACTTATTTCTCGAAGATTTAGGCCTAAAGGTTCCGGGAATACAAAAACTGGCGAAAGCTGCCTATGATGCCTTAAGGCTAATATCTTTTTTTACTGTTGGCGAAGATGAAGTCAAAGCCTGGACGATCAAACAAGGTACAGTGGCACAGGAGGCTGCCGGAAAAATTCATTCTGACATGGCCAGAGGATTTATTCGAGCTGAAATTCTCGCTTACCAGCACTTGCTGGAAGCAGGAACAGTGGCAAAAGCCAGAGAAAAAGGCTTATACCGGTTGGAAGGCAAACTGTATCCTATGGAAGACGGTGACATTACCAACATTCGCTTTAATATTTAGATACGTTGCTTTATAGGCAGGAATTACAGAAAAAATAGCACCAAACTCTGAAACAAACTATTGGTGAGAGAAAATAATTCCCCGCCAAAAGAGGAACTATGTATACTTTTTGCGAATATAGTATAGCATAGTTACTTAATCTGCGCTTTTATATTATATATTATTCTCGAAGGGAGAGAGTTGTTAGAATGGGAGCGGTTAAAATAGGTATTAACGGTTTCGGCAGAATTGGTTTTCTTACCTTACGAGCAGCATTACAAAACCCGGATATTGAAGTAGTCGCTGTTAATCACAAATCAAGAAGACTACCGACAGGAGATTCGTTTGCCGCGACCCTTGCCCATACGCTTAAATATGATTCCATTCATGGTAACCTCACCGATGATATTCATGGCCAGGAAGATTATATCAGCATTAATGACAAGAAGGTAAAAATACTGTCTTATGAGGAGCCGGCTCAGATTCCTTGGCGGGATCTAGGGGTAGAAATTGTGGTGGAATCAACAGGAAGGTTTCGAAATTCTGAAGCTGCCTCCGGGCATTTGCAGGGCGGAGCAAAAAAAGTTGTAGTCAGCGCCCCGATGAAAGATAAAGGCGGCACCTTAACTGTGGTAATGGGAGTGAACGAACATGATTACATCCCCTCCCTGCATCATGTGGTTAGCAACGCTTCCTGTACTACCAATTGTGCTGCCCCGGTAGTAAAGGTTCTCCATAATAATTTTAGCATCAAAAAAGGCCTGTTAACTACTGTTCATGCCATTACCAATGACCAGCAACTGCTTGACATGCCTAGCAAAGACTTACGCCGTGGCAGAGCCGGCATGATGTCCATTATTCCCACTACCACCGGTGCAGCATCAGCAATCGGGTTAGTAATGCCGGAGTTAAAGGGTAAACTTAACGGATGCGCCATGCGGGTACCAGTCCCTAATGTTTCCATCGTAGACTTGGTGGTAGAATTGGAAAAACCGGCAACAAAAGAATCTGTAAACGCTGCTTTTCAGGCTGCTGCGGCAGGTGAAATGAATGGTATTTTAGGATATAGCGACCTACCCTTAGTATCCAGCGATTATAACGGCGACCCCCGTTCCTCAATCGTTGACGGCTTATCAACTATGACTATTGGCGATAATATGGTTAAAGTCTTAGCCTGGTATGATAATGAATGGGGTTATTCCAATCGCATTATCGATTTGATCTTGTACATGCAAGCAAAAGGACTATAGTACTATAGCAAATAATAATGGGTCTGTTTCCACTTTTATTGGAACAGACCCGTTATTATTTATTCCATTATTGATTTATTCAATCTTATCCGACTAACCCATGAACAATAACAAACCGTTCATGATCAGCATTGCAATCAAAGCATTGAGAATACAAATGCCAAACAGTACCGGATAATATTTTGTGTTTACTTCCGCTGTTCCTAATAGCCGTCCCATATACTGAATTTGTGCTCCCATGAGGAAAATTGCAGGGATAAGAATAGTCACATGATTCTGATTCAATGCCCCGGAAGCATATAGACTGGCTGCCACACCTACGCCACCGCCCATACTCAACCAAGAAGCAATCAGTACTGCAACTGCCTCTCCGGGCAGCCCAAAAATCATCATCACCGGGCCAAAAACACTGCCAATAAGGTCAAGCAAACCGGTAATGCCAAATACATGAATTAATGCAAAAGCGAAAACAACGTTAGGGGCGATGGAATTAATACCGATATGAAAACCATTACGAGCGCCTTCCACAAAGGCGTCAACTATATTCCCTTTTTTCTTTGTATTTTCTGCTGCCATTTATTTCGCCTCCTTTGCAAGTTCCCGCCTTAAGTACAAACGCATCAGGTTAGCGCCAAACACTTTTAAGACAAACATTAAAATCAAGGGAATAACAATGGGGACCTTAATAAAATCAAATAATGCGGCACCGGAAGATAAATAGTTGGTAATGGTGGCACCGGCACTGAACTGGAATGCAGCAAAGATAGTTTTCTCCGCTTCCGTGATCACATTAGCATCTTTGAGTTGTTTTGTCATCCCGGCACCGGCATCAGTACTCTGTAAGCTGGCCACTAAAGCCAAACCGGAAATTCCCGGAATACCCATCAAAGGCCGCAAGATTGGTGATAATAACTCCTGGGCAGCCCGTAACCCTCCTAAGAATTCAACCGCTTTCACAACGCCTAAGGCTAGCATGACAACCGGGAATAAGGTAAGAGCAAACATAAAACCATCCCGTGCTCCAATACCGCCCGAGCCTCTAAAGTTGGCTGCACCCTCGCCAATCGTACCAAAGGCGCCGGATATAACAGTAAAATCTAGAGCCCTAATGGGGCCTTCCATATCTTTGAATAACCCGGCAAAAAAGATTATTGCGAAAATCAATGCAAGATAACCGGCAACACCTGCTTTTTGCTGTTTCTCAATACTCAAGTCTTAACCCTCCTCTTTTTATTAAATATTGAAAGTACATCAAGAACTACTATACCAAAAAATAACGAGTATTACAATAACCGACATAAAATTATCAATATAGTTTCATCCTCATTGGGAACTTTCTACGTATTTGAGGCATGATCATCGCTTCATACCGGGTTATTGGTACCACATAAAGAATAAAAACTTTTCAATAACAATGAAACAATTAAACAAAAATAAAGCTCTCTAAGACGTTAAATAGCAACGGTTAGAGAGCTTTTTGCTGTTTTGGCGGATATCGTGAAAAAAGCAACAAAATATACAATAACCGACAAAAAAAGCACGTAAGCCTCTAAATCACTTAACTGATATGATCGCTATTTACTATGATTTAAAACAAATTGGACACAGGTTGCCACCCCATAGGGAATAGCATCATCATTAAAATCAAACCGATCATTATGGACGCTAATTGGTTCGGCACCAGGCTTCGTTACACCTAAACGGAAAAAGGCTCCTTGCTTCACATATTTTAAGAGAACAGCAAAGTCTTCTGAACCCATAACCGCTCCCGGTAATTGCTCTACATGATCTTCTCCCAATGCTTCTTTGCCTGCAGCTATGATCTGATCTGTTACTTCATAATCATTTACAACCTGGGGCAGACCATACACATAATCAAGCTCATACCTGCAATCATAAGCCTCAGCCGCACCATTAATAATCTTCCTCATTCTTTCTTCTATGGTGTTGCGGACATCCTCGTTATGGGTTCTCACTGTCCCGCTAAATGTTACCTCTTCCGGTATCACGTTAAAAGCTTTCCCACCATGGATTGTGCAGACAGAAATTACCACACGATCTGCAGCATCAATTTGCCGGCTTAAAATACCTTGCAGGGCACCAACTGCATTACATGCGGCTAAAAGCGGATCCTTGGAACGATGGGGATAGGCTCCATGACCGCC
Organism: bacterium; assembly: GCA_050951765.1. Classification (GTDB taxonomy): domain Bacteria; phylum Bacillota; class DTU030; order DTU030; family JBMNJR01; genus JBMNJR01. The sequence goes on from JBMNJR010000008.1 coordinate 32,655, forward strand.
TGTTCCAATTATTTTAGCGGTAAAAGAATCTGCAGAAGCATGATAAGAACCGTGCCAATAGCCGATCTTGCCTACTTCCAGGAATGGCCATGCATGTAAAGCAATCAAAGTATCGATTTTAGGCTCATGATCAAAGATGCCGGCGTCCACCATGCTTTGTGCCCCACGGAGGGTTTCTTCTCCAGGCTGAAAGATAAATTTCACCGTTCCGGAGAACTTATCTTTCATAGAACTGAGTAATTTAGCAGTTCCCAATAAACATGCCGTATGACCGTCATGCCCGCAAGCATGCATCACTCCCTCATTCTGCGATGCATAAGGCAAACCTGTCTTTTCATCCACCGGCAAGGCATCCATATCTGCTCGAATACCAATTACCGGAGCTGTACCTGGTTTTTCTCCCTTTAGTACCCCTAACACACCAACTTCCATTTCCACAGGGGCAATTTCCACTCCCATTGCTTCCAGCTCTCGCCGCACTAAGGCAGTAGTTTCAAATTCCTTCATTCCTAATTCCGGATTTTGGTGAATCTGCCTTCTGATCTTAGTCACATAATCCTTAATTTCCAGCGCCTTTTGGAATACATCGTTACCCATGATAACACCTCCAACCATATTTTAATAACATCTAACCATTAATGATACCAGCATCATTGCCATTAGCACCAGAGATTAGCTTGCTCTTAGTATTATACAAATCTATGCCAACAGGAACTTTAGAAGTGCTGTAATCACCCCCTTGGTAAAAAATAAATATCGAGGCAAAGCCTACCATTTCACTTTCTATTATACTAATTATTTCGCATTGGATCAAACAATAATTGGCTATAATTCAAAAAAATTACTACAATTTCTAAAGAAAAAAGCAAGGAAAAACCTCTAAGTCCTTCCTTACCTGATAATAATTTGAGAGATAATTTCTCCCTTAACCCATGAACACTAGTATACCATTCATTACTAGCATTGATATTAAAGCATTTAGAATACATATGCCAAAGAGAATAGGATAATACTGAGTCCTAACCTCTGCTGTGCCTAAGAGCCGTCCCATATACTGAATTTGGGCTCCCATGAGAAAAATAGCCGGAATAAGGATTGTCACATGATTGGCATTTAATGTGCCTGCAGCAACAAGGCTGGCTGCCACCCCTACGCCACCGCCCATGCTTAACCAGGCTGCTATCAATACTGCAATCGCTTGACCTGGCAAACCAAAAAGCATCATCACCGGTCCGAAAAGGTTCCCTATTATATCAAGCAATCCAGTAATATTTAATATATGAATTAAAGCAAAGGCAAAAACAACATTCGGTGCAATTGAATTTATTCCAATATGAAAACCATTGCGGGCACCTTCCACAAAGGCGTCAACTATATTCCCCTTTTTCTTTTCTTCCTCTGCTGCCTTCACTTATTTTGCCTCCTTTGCAAGCTCCCGTTTCAAATATATCCGCATTAAGTTAGCACCAAAAACCTTTAAGATAAACATTAGTACCAAAGGGATTACAATTGGTACTTTAATAAAATCAAACAATGCTGCTCCGGAAGACAGATAGTTTGTAATGGTAGCACCGGCGCTAAACTGGAAAGCGGCAAAGATTGTTTTTTCCGCTTCTGTCAAGACGTTATTTTCCCTTAACTGTTTAGTCATCCCGGCACCGGCATCAGTACTTTGTAGACTAGCTACTAAAGCCAACCCTGATATCCCGGGAATACCCATCAGCGGCTGCAAAATAGGTGTCAATAATTCTTGGGCTGCCCTTAGCCCTCCTAAGTGTTCAACCGCTTTAACGGTGCCTAAGGCTAGCATAACAACCGGGAACAAGGTAAGGGCAAACATAAAACCATCCCGCGCCCCTACTCCGCCGGAGCCTCTGAAGGTACCGGCTTCGCCAATTGTCCCAAATGTACCGGAAATAACAGTAAAATCCAGTGCCCGAATCGGACCTTCCATGTCTTTAAATAGACCGGCAAAAAAGATAATGGCAAAAATGAGGGCAAGATAACCGACAATGCCCGCTTTTTGCTGTTTTCCTTCTGCGTTATCTTTATTACTCACCTTTCAACCTCCTGTCCCCTAACTGATCGGTATACTACCTCTTTGCCATTAACATCTCAAAAAAACGCAGAAAATATGCAAAACCCTGGAAAAATCTTAATACCCCCGATGATGATCCGGGGAGGGGTAGGAACTCTTTCTATTACTCCAATCCCTCGCTTAAACTCGTAAGTATTATTTAGAACTATTTAAGACAAATTGGGTAAAAATTGCCATCCCATAGGGAATAGCATCATCATTAAAATTATAACGATCATTATGCGGACTGATGGGTTCCTCACCGGGCTTTAGAATCCCTAGGCGGAAAAATGCCCCCCGCGGCACATATTCCAAAAGAACAGCAAAGTCCTCCGAACCCATAACCGGCCCCGGCAACTGCTCAGCATGCCCTTCTCCTACTGCCATATTGGCGGCTTCAATAATCTTTTCTACCACCTCCGGATCATTAATGACCTGAGGAATGCCGTAATCATAATCAAACTCATATTTACAATCATAAGCTTCGGCAGCTCCTTTAATAACTTTCTCCATTCTTTTTTCCATGGAGTCGCGAACTTCTTTATTATGGGTTCTCACTGTACCGCTAAATGTTACCTCTTCCGGGATTACGTTAAAGGCTTTCCCGCCATGAATCGTACAAACTGAAAGCACCACTCTTTCTGCAGCATCGATTTGCCTGCTAATTATACCTTGCAATGCGCCCACAGCATTACAGGCAGCCAATAACGGATCCTTAGCACGGTGAGGATACGCCCCATGACCGCCGGACCCGATTATCTTGGCAGCAAAAGCGTCTGAAGACGCCATATACGGCCCTGACCATACTCCAATCTTGCCTACTTCCACAAAGGGCCAGGAATGGGCAGCGATTAAAATGTCTATCTTCGGCTCATGGCCAAAAACGCCGGCATCTACAACGCTTTTTGCTCCCTTGAGAGTTTCTTCCCCCGGTTGAAAAATAAACTTAACCGTCCCGGAAAATTTATCTTTTATTGTACTAAGTAGTTTTGCCGTCCCTAACAATATAGCAGTATGCCCATCATGACCGCAGGCATGCATTACTCCTCCTTTTTGCGAGGCATATGGTAAACCGGTCCTTTCCTCTATCGGCAAAGCATCCATATCTGCTCTGATACCGATCACCGGCCCAGAGCCTGGTTTCTCCCCTTCAAGCACTCCTAATAAGCCAACTTTCATATCTAAAGGGGCAATTTCCACACCCATCTTTTCTAATTCGCCCCGCACCAGAGCAGTAGTTTCAAACTCCTGCATTCCTAATTCCGGATTTTGATGGATTTGCCTTCTAATTTTAGTCACATAATCCTTTAATTCTTGTGCTTTTTGTAAGATTTCATTGCCCATGATCATACCTCCACACATTAGTTTTTATGCCCTAAGCAAAAGAAGTTCACGTATTGCTGCTCAATATAAAGTTTTGCCTATACTATTTTTTAATCCCTAATTTTCTTTTCCTCATAACCAATTTCAAAAATTATCCGCCCAAGGTTATATCCTGCTCAGCGTACCAGGCAAGGGCAGCATAAAAATGTTCCGGTGTAAATTCCGGCCACAGCGCATCGATAATATAAAAATCTGCATAAATGGACTGAATAGGCAAAAAACCGCTAAGCCGACGCCGCCCTCCCCAGCGGATTATTAAATCGACGCGGGAAATTGCTGCCGATTTAATCGCCTTTGTAAGATTTACAGTATCTCTCTGCTGCAGTGCGTGGCTTAAATCCCAATTCCACCCATAATTAACCAAAAAATTTACCTTAATGCCTCCCCGCCCAAAATTAATGCGGGATTCCGTATAAGGGAGCAATTCCCGCGGAAACATAGGTGAATCTGTATTGCCAATTACCAATAGTTCTGCGTTCTCCGCCTGCAACATTTTTACTGCGTCAATGCATGCCTGGGTAAAGGCCTTTCGTTGAGCCGGGGGACGTTTTGTATTATCTTGAGTGAAACCATAATAAGTTACCTCTTTAATACCCACCTCTTGGCAGAGCCGATACAACTGTAACCCCGGCTCCAATCCTTTTGCATAACCGGCTTCTTTGGCAAAACCCAGCTTCTCTGCCCAGCGTCTATTGCCATCGGGAATAATCCCAACATGATTTGGTATCCGCATATGCTAACGATCCTCCTTATTCTGCTATTTATTATCTTGCCAAATTTTTCATTGTCCATACATTACATATGTTTTCTCGCAATAATGTTGTGCAATAACCTGGTTTAAATAAAAAACCCCCATTAAGGGGGCATCAGCAAAAAACTATTAAGCTTGCAAGCTTAGCATTAACCCTGCTAACAATGTTGTTCTAGGGACTATCGATGTAAGTTCTAAGTATTCATTTGCGCTGTGAAATCCTCCGCCAACCGGGCCTAAACCGTCTAAAGTAGCTATACCTAAAGCAGCAGTAAAGTTGCCGTCGGAACCACCGCCACTCATTGCCTCAGGTAAATCAAAACCTATCTTTTCTGCCAGCTGACAAGCAAGCTGATAAAGTTCTTGGGACTGCTCAAGTTTTTCCATGGGCGGCCGATTTATTTCACCGGTTAAAGTACGCTCTGCACCAGAAATGAATTGTTTTTTCGCTTGCAGCTGTAAACTTTCCACTGCTCTTTCCGCTTCCTCCATCAATTCGGCTCTAATATCGATCTCCACCGCAGCATAGTCCGGCACAACATTGGAAGCCGTTCCACCCTGGATGACTCCAGAATTAAAAGTAGTACCCTTGGCAAAATCATTTAACTGATGTATTTCCAAAACTGCTGCTGCTAAATCAACTATAGCATTAATACCATTCTCCGGTTCAGCCCCCGCATGCACGGCTTTTCCCTTTGAAGTTAGAACAAAATGTCCGACACCTTTTCGTGCAGTGACAACCGCACCGTTTGCTCGCGCCGGCTCTGCTACTAAAACATAATTAGCCTCCTTCCCTTCTCTCTCGATCAATGGGCGAGAACTAAGGGAACCACGCTCTTCATCACTATTAAGAATTATAGTCAACGGCGGAGCATCTTTATCTAATCCTAATTCATAAATTGCTTTTAATGCCCAGTATATTGCAATTAAACCGGCCTTCATGTCGCTTACCCCGGGTCCATACGCTCGATCACCTTTGATAGTAAATGGGCGCTCTGCTGCTGTGCCTTTGGGAAAAACCGTATCCATGTGGCCTAAGATTAAAACCCCACCTTTTTCATTAGGTTTTGTTTTAATAACCAGGTGATTCCCGTTCTTTTCCTGCTCTACAACCTCAACATTTAAACCAAGTCCTTCAAAAGCAGCACCCATTTTTGCGCCAATGGCATTTACTCCTTCTTTATAACTTGAGCCACTGTCTTGATTAACCAGTTCTTCCAACATTGCAATCATTTCTGCTTCCCTGGTAGCCAAATAAGAACTAATTGATTGCAGGAAATCCATATTATTACCTCCCCATTTACTTATTTTCTTAATATGATTAACCAAGAGTAATATTATTCCTGCTAGGTTTGCGGTAATTATCTAACTTTTCCTTAAAAGGAAGCGAATTAATATTTACAACATGATACAACTTTTTTTATCTTATATTTCCGCAGACGTGATCAGAAGTTTTGTTTTACACCAAATGCCAAACACTCTAACTGGAAAATAAATCCATCTTTGGGTTGCGTTTTATCCCATTCTCCTTGATAATATTAAGTAAGTAAGGAAGAGGCGGATAATGCTGTACTTGAAGATATTTCTGCAGGAAATATGGGAGAAAGCAGAAAAAAGAAGAGAGTGACTTAAATGGACAACGAAGAGAAAATCCTTTCTTTATTAGAGAAAATGCATATTGTTATCGATAAGCGATTTGAGAATCTCGAATCAAAATTTGATACAAGATTTGCGAATCTCGAATCAAGATTTGACGGCTTGGAGTCAAGATTTGATGGCCTGGAATCAAGGTTTGATGGCCTGGAATCAAGGTTTGATGGCCTGGAATCAAGGTTTAATGGCCTGGAATCAAGGTTTAATGGCCTGGAATCAAGGTTTGATGGCCTGGAATCAAGGTTTAATGGCCTGGAATCAAGGTTTAATGGCCTGGAATCAAGATTTAATGGCCTGGAATCAAGATTTGATAATTTTGAAACAAAATTCGAAAATCTTGATTCTCGGGTTGACAACATCGAAACAGATATGGCTACTGTTAAAGCCACTGTCACTAGAATTGAGACTAACCATGGCGAAAAGCTAGCAGCTCTTTTTGACGGGTATAAGCTTAATTCAGAAAAACTCGACCGGATCGAACAAGAGGTATCAAAACACGAAGAAATTATATTAAGAAGAATTAGATAAAAAACAGTTATTTCCCATCATGGTAAAAAACTAACGGGCTTTTAACATAAATATTTATCTAATCTCTTCTCTAGCCTGGAAAAACCGCAGGGCAAAATCCTGCTAATTCATAGCAAATAAAAATAACCCTCTACCCGAATCCGGGTAGAGGTAAAGTTCACTCACTCCAACTAAAATTAAAATGGTGTCGGAGGGGGGACTTGAACCCCCATGGACTTGGTCCATACGGCCCTCAACCGTACGCGTCTGCCAGTTCCGCCACTCCGACAAATTAGACACTGGTGCCGAAGGGGGGAGTCGAACCCCCACGGGCGTAACACCCACTGCGCCCTGAACGCAGCGCGTCTACCAGTTCCACCACTTCGGCTCTTCATTTTCATTTATGGATTACATACTACATTATACCTAGCACCGGGTTTTGTGTCAAGGTATTATAGTAACCGCTGTAGACGGTTAGTAGGAGTTATTCCCGGAACCCTTCCCCGTTTTGCCTTAGGTTTACCGTCTACTACCTTCAAATCCATAGTCATATCAATTGGAGGAGCACCGGTAATAAAACTGCCAACTCCAAAGGCATCTGCCCCTGCTTCCTTTAATGCCAATATCCGCTCCGGGGTTAAACCTCCCGACACAAAAATCTTTACTCTAGCAAAGCCGGCTTGATTTAAACGCTGCCGCACTTCATATACCAAACCAGGAGTTACACCGCCCCTTTCCCCAGGAGTATCAAGTCTAATCCCTGCCAAGTGTTCATCTAAAAGATTTGCTACCCGCAACGCTTCCTCGGCTTCATCGCGAAACGTGTCCACAAGAATAATCCTCGGTGCATCAGGCGGCATAATTTCATGATAAGTCTTAGCCACCTCCAGGGTGTCTCCAATGAGCAAAAACACAGCATGAGGCACTGTGCCTGAAGGCTCTTTTCCGGCTAATTTTGCCCCCAGAATACAACTGGCGCCATCCGCACCGCCTATAATAGCAGCCCGTTCCATAACAGGTGCTACTGCTGGGTGAACATGCCTGGCACCAAAGGACAACATGCTGCTTTCGCCTGCTGCTTGCTTACATAACCGGGCTGCAGTAGCCCAGCCGCAAGGACTGGCCAACATCCCCAGAATTACTGTTTCATACAAGCCAAACTGTTCATACGGGCCTTCGATTCGCATGATTACCTCTTTGCTGGCAAACTCTTCCCCTTCTGCCAATGCCCACAGCTTGACCTCCGTTTGGTCACGGAGCAAATTAACCACCTCAGCAGTCCCGGCCATTACACCCGAACGCCGGGCAAATATCTCTGCCACAACTGGCACGTCAGCCTTGCCTAAATGAGAAAGGATTTCCATTGTCCGGATAAAGTAAATATCAGTTGTAGCTCCCTGCGCAATCTCTTCATGGGTTGCAGAATGAAATTTTCTGTCTGCGGCAATGCCGAAATCTTTCACTGCCTCAAGAGAGGTCAGCTTCCCCTCCATTACATCCACTCCCTTTAGAACTATTAGAGAAAACACCACATATTTCTCGCCCTGATATGATATTTCCTCTGCAAATAATAATATTTTACCACTTATTTAGATAAATTTCTTGATAACGTTGATAATTATATAAGACTTTCTCCACAAAGGAGCGCGTTTCCGGAAAAGGAAGATTATCTCTGGTCAATGCCTCTCCCTGGGCTTCCTTTATCTCTAACCAACGCTTAACATTTCCCCGACCTCCATTATAAGCGGCCAAGACCAACACCAAATCATCAAACTCCTGACTAAGATTAGCCAAATACCATGTGCCAATACAAATATTAACTTCCGGATCGTACAGTTGATCAGCGTTAAAATCATCTAAACCTATTATATCCGCCACCCACATACCGGTTTCCGGCATCACCTGCATTAAGCCACGCGCCCCGGCATTTGATTCGGCTTCTGCATAGAATTTACTTTCAACGCGAATGACTGCGGCGACCAGATATGGATCAACACCATACTGAGCAGCATAATAAAAAATTAGTTCCCGATGATGCAGCGGATAAAATGCCCGCCAGAACCAAGAAGAATGATACAAAACCATTATCACTACCACTGCTACTAGCAAACAACAAAGGAGCCATTTTATTTTATGCAAATCAATAATCATAATTTACCTCCGGCAAAATGGTTAATGATTATCTTGATAACTTATATTAGAAATTTAATTACTTATGTCAGCATGAGATAGTGAAATTTTGCCAGAAAGTTCTGTGCCTTATCCTTTCTCCATAGTTATTGCACACCATTTAAGGCTGCTTGCAGAAATTCCTCCACTTGCCGGCGAGTATTGTTTATATCCCCGGAATTATCGATGATCCGGTGTGCATATTTTGCTTTTTCTGTCAAGGGCATCTGCGCCTTGATCCGCATCTGAGCTTCTTCCGCACTTATTTGATCGCGGGTCTGTAACCGCTGTAATTGGCTGGCAGAATCACAGCTAACAAGCCAGACTTCATCAACCTCAATATGGCTTTTACCTTCAAGCAATAAAGGAATGTCCACCACCACCAGTGGTGTGCCTTCCTCTTCATGATGGGCTAACCGTTTCTTTATTTCCTGGGCAATACGGGGGTGGGTAATCTTGTTTAAACGACTTAGTAAGGTTGCATTGGCAAATACGATTGCACCTAATCGTTTTCGGTCTAGATTCCCGTCAGGTTGTACAACCCCGTGGCCAAAGACGGCAATAATCTCTTCATAGGCAGGTTTCCCCGGCTGCACAATTTCGCGGGCGATTAAATCGGCATCAATTACAGGAATACCTAATTCTCGGAGCATATTGCCCACAGTAGTTTTTCCCGTTGCTATTCCACCGGTAAGACCAATTATTTTCATACGCTTACCTCCGTCTACACTCCTCCTTAGTATTCACCCTTTCTCATCCCTTTCCTGCCGGAAAAACTTAAAAAAGATTGCCTAAGCCTAACAAAATTAAAATACACCCCGATAAATAAGCAGCCCTTCCATCCAGGTCAAAACACTTGTTGCCTAATACTACGCCCAGAGAAACCAAAATTATTTTGCATAATGCAACCAAGAGAGGTGTCCATACCCAGGAAAAGCCGGCTAACGCAGCCCCAAAACCTGCTCCTATTGCATCTAAAGCCAGGGCAAAGCCTAACAAAACCGCCTCACTGATGCTTATTTCTCCCGAATGATCTAAATCTGCGCGAACAGGTTCTTTAATCACCTGTATGATAAAGCCAAAAGCACGCACTGACAGTTTTAACGGCACTTCTACCTTATTTTGTTCATTTTTGGATCTCATTGTTGTTACTATAACCCATAATCCTACCAACACTAGTATTATTGTTCCCAGCCACCGGGTAATATGAGGAGGTAAAATCGACCCTAAATTATATCCCGCTTGCATGGTTACAAAAACTGCTCCCCCCGAGGTAAGCCCAATGGTAAATAGAGATATAAACGGAAGGCGGAGTTTCCGTAAACCATAGGCTATACCCGCTCCGAATCCATCCAAACTAACGGCAAATGCTAATAAAATGAGAGGAAAAGCATTCAATTTCTCCTTGCCCCCTTCCCTATGACATGACAGATCCAACTCTTTTCACTATATGGTTTAAGTGTGCAATAATGTGCCTGTCCGTAGCCACAGGGTAAAAGAACAATAAGTGTTTAGCGGGGGTTATGACTTATTTGCAATTTATGTTCTCCTTCTTCGTAAAGCGCAGCAAATCCCTCATCTATAGTGGTTACTTCATCGGGATACAGCGTTATAAGACCCGCTTGATCCAAAATTTTTACTACTTCAAAAAGTGAGCTGCGCTTTGACTCCGGAAGTTCCCGGACAAATTTATTAATCTCCTCCGGTGGAACATTATTTTCAAACATGACCCCACCGTATTTTATATATTGTTTTTGGGACACCGCCACATCCCTCCCTTTATGAAATTATTTAACTTGCACACCAATTGTACCCTAAGTCCAGCCAACATATGCAAAAGAAGACAGGCTCAAACACACAAACTGGTAGCCTATTCCTTTAACCATTTTATTTTACTTGTGCCGGCTGGCAGCGGGGGCAGTAGACAGAACTTCTACCGCTAATGCGCAGTTTCTCCAAAGGTGTGCCGCATTTTTTACAAGGTTCCCCCTGCTGCCCATAAACAGCCAACTTTGCCTGAAAATCGCCTGCTTGTCCTTCCCCATCTACATAATTTCTAATGGTTGTACCACGATATTTAATTCCCGCTTGCAAAACCTCCCGGATTCCCCGGTGCAGTCGCTCTATTTCCGCAGCGGTTAAGGAGGAAGCCTGCCGGGCAGGGTGCAAGCAAGCATTAAACAAGGCTTCATCCACATAGATGTTCCCTAATCCAGCTACAATTTCCTGATTTAATAGCGCACTTTTAATACTGGTCCGGCGCCCTGCCAATGTTTTTTGCAGATATTGAGGAGTAAATTGCCCCGCCAACGGTTCGGGGCCTAATTTAACCAGACCTTTGATGCGCCCAAATTCCTCCGGTTGGACCAAATACAATGTGCCAAAAGTTCGCTGATCATGAAAGCGCAACTGATACTGATTATCTAACTGGAAAACAATATGTGTATGTTTTTCTAGCCGGGCAGTTGCCGGCAGATAAAGCAACCTTCCGGTCATCCGCAAATGTATAACTAAATAATAATTGTCAGCAAGATGGAAAAGTAAATATTTTCCTCTCCGCGTTATGTCCAAAATTTCTTTATTAACCACTCGGGTCATAAACTCTGTGGGTGCAGGAAATTTTATCAACCGCGGCAGATATACCTCTACCCCGGTTATTCTCCGTCCCTTCACTTTAACTACCAGTGTATTCTTAACTGTCTCTACTTCCGGCAATTCCGGCACGCTGATTACCTCCGGTTTTATTCTGCTTTTTTCACCTCATACCAATTCCTGCCTATCTTTAAATCAACTTTTAAGGGTACCGCAAGCTGAATTGCATCCTCCATACAGTTTTTTACCAGTTTCTTTACCTCTGCCAGCTCCGGCAAAGGGACGGAAAAGATCAGCTCATCGTGCACCTGCAATAATAACCGGGTTGCCAAATTGCGCTGGCAAAGCTTTTGGTACAAATTTACCATCGCCACTTTGATGATATCGGCAGCAGTGCCTTGAATGGGTGTATTCATTGCAGTCCGTTCAGCAAAGGATCTTAATGTATAGTTCCGGTTTTTTATATCCGGCAGATAACGGCGCCGCTTCAACAGGGTGGTGACATATCCCTGCTTCCTGGCTTGAGCAATGACTTGATCAATATAATTTTTTACCCCCGCATAACGGGAAAAATAGTTGCTTATATATTCCCTTGCCTCCTGCCGGGACACCCCTAAATCCCGCGCCAGTCCAAACTCAGAAATTCCATAAACAATGCCAAAGTTTACTGCCTTTGCCCTAGTTCGCATCTTTTCAGTAACCTGTTCTAAGGGTACACCAAATACCTCCGCCGCAGTACGGGTATGAACATCCTGCCCCAAACGAAAGGACTCGATTAAATATGGATCCTGGGATATATGGGCTAAAACCCGCAGCTCTATCTGAGAATAATCAGCTGCCAAAATTACTGCCTCTTTTTGGGTTGGAACAAATATCTTACGCAATTTTCGTCCCAGTTCCAGCCGCACCGGGATGTTTTGTAAATTGGGTTCGGTACTGCTTAACCGGCCTGTTGTGGTTACCGTTTGATTAAAGGTGGTATGGATTTTCCCCGTAACCGGATCTATTAAAGCCATTAACCCGTCAATATAGGTGCTTTTCAGTTTCATTAACTGTCTATACTCCAACAGCAGTTCCACTATAGGATGTTCCGGCGCCAGCTGTTCTAAGACCTCTGCATCTGTAGAATAACCGGTTTTCGTGCGTTTAATCACCGGCAATTTGAGCCTTTCAAAAAGAACTTCCGCCAATTGCTTCGGCGAATTGAGGTTAAATTCGACACCTGCTGTGTCGTAGATTTCCGCTTCCACAGCTTGTAACTTATGTTCAATTTCTGTCCCCATTTCTGCCAAAGCCTCTTGATCGATTGCGATCCCTTCCGCTTCCATAGCAGCTAAAACCGCAATTAAAGGCATTTCAACTTTTGTCAAGAGGTCGGTTAACTCCAACCGTTCCAATTCGCCCTTTAATTGTTCATGCAGTTGAAGAATTGCACTGGTTCTGGTAGTAATAAAAGCAGCTATTTTTCCCGGCGGCAAACTGACCGGAGCCACTCTTCTCTTCCCTTTTCCTACTAGATCCTCCCAAGCAGGTAAGCTTGTTTTTAAATAATTGGCTCCCAGTTGATGTAAGGAATGGGAAACAGCAGGGTTAATAAGATAAGAAGCTATCTGGGTATCAAAGGTTAACCCTTGCAACCTGATCCCATAACGCTGTAATAATTGATAAACAGCCTTTGCCCCATGGGTAACTTTTTTCAACTTTGCATCGGTAAAAAAGCCGGCTAGAGAATCTCTCAATTCCTGCTTTCTAGCCACTTCCTCCCATAAGCCTTTAGGCAGATAGAAAGTACCAGCATTGCTAGTCGTTATGGCACAGCCAATAATTTCCCCATGCAAGGGATTATCCTCGGAACTGATGATGCCAAATGCAAAATTACCTTCCCGTTTAACTATGTTTAATAAGTGCTGTAAATCTGCATTATTTTTTACAGGTTGATAGGTAACCGGATTAATTTCTGCCTTTGGTTCTTCTTGCTCTGGTTTTACACGCTGTAAGAGGGAACGAAATTCCAGTTCCTGAAAAAGAGAAACAAGTGCTGCCCAGTCTGGTTCTTGTAACCGGCAAACTTCCCAATTCACCTCTAGGGGTGCATCACATCTAATTGTAGCCAAATCTTTACTGAGCAAGGCTTGTTCCTTAAATTCCTCCAACTTGTTGCGGATATTCTTTTGTTTTATCCGGTCCAAATTAGCTAAAATTTCTTCCACGTTAGCGAATTGCCCCAGCAATCGGCTGGCAGTCTTAGGACCGATACCTGGTACCCCGGGAATATTGTCCGATTGATCACCTACCAGCCCTTTGTAGTCGATAATTTGTTCCGGAGTAACAGCAAATCTATCTTTAACTGCCGCAGCATCCATAACGGCCAAATCGGAAATCCCCCGGCGGGTTAGCAAAACTTTAATTCTAGGTGAAACTAATTGCAATGCATCTTGATCACCGGTAACGATTATAACCGAAAAATCTTCCCTTTCCCCTTTGCGGGCTAAAGTTCCCAAAAGATCATCCGCCTCATATGTATCCAGCTCAAAAATGGGGACATTATATGCACTCAGTACCTTTTTTACCAGGGGAAGTTGGGTTCTGAGATCAACAGGGGTTTCCGCTCGATTAGCCTTATAAGCAGCAAATTCTTGATGCCGAAATGTATATTTCCCCTTATCAAAAGCCACTGCTATATAATCAGGATTCTCGTCAGCAAGCAACCGCAAAAACATGGTCGTAAAACCATAAACTGCATTAGTATTTTCCCCGGCAGCAGTAGTCAAAGGGGGAATCGCATGAAAAGCCCTATGCACTAGACTATTACCATCAATTAATAACAACTTTCTTCCCACTATTTTTCACCTCCCGTATAATTCCCGGCTACTGTGGTCTGTACAAATCTGCTCCGAAATCAGCAAGGAGTAGCCAGCTTGTTGGTTAAACGATTTAACCGCCGGACTCCACGATCGTGGTAGACCTCCGTATAAGTCCCTTTTTTTTTCATGAAATACTCGCCTTCAGCCTCTACTGATGCCAGGTACCAGCATGGAGTCTATTATCATATAGTTTTCACCAAGTACAGTATAATTACCTCTTAATTATTAATGGCATTAACTTATGTAAAATAAAACATCTGCTTTTATCTTAACAAACTATACAACGAAAAGGAAGAAAAACGCTTGAAAAGTAAATAAGGCGCCGCAGCGCCTTATTCCTCTTTACTCTTTCTTCCCCTAAACCGACGATAAGCAAACCAAGCTAAGATTGGTATCGGTAACAGCGGAATAATGCTCCCGATGAAAACCACCAACTGCCCCATAAAGGTTAAAAACTGGTTAATAGTACTGACAAAGGCTTGGACAGTATCGTCAATTATCTGCTGCATACCGGGAGGTGTAATCCGCTCTCCGGAAACCTTCAGTTGCCGTAAATGAACATTTATTGTAGATAAGCTGGTCAAGTTATCCAAATTTTTCAAGCGCGCACTGAGGGACTCTATCTCTCCCCGCACCCGTTCCAACTCCCGCTCAATATTAAGAATATCCTCAACAGTGTCCGCCCGTTCCAAAATCTCCAGAAAACGTTCTTCTTGCCGTTTAAAATTGCGCAGACGGGCTTCGATGTCTACATATTCAGTAGTTACATCCTGGCCGCCTAATTCCTGCCGCTCCACTCTGCCCAACTCTTCTATTTGACTCAAGACCACAGAAAAATAATTGACCGGCACCCGCAGGGTCAGCTCGCTGGAACGCTGCTGCTCATTTTCCCATGTTCCCGAATGCTCAATAAAACCGCCATTAGCCTCTGCCAGTGCCAATATACTGTCAAACCCCTGATCTAAATCCTCTACTAAGAGAGTCAAATGCGCCCGTTGAATTATCTTTCGTTCCGTTGCCACTGCTTCCGTTTCTGCATCCTCGGTCATAACCATAGCCCGTTCCTGATTCCGTGCTTCCATTCCAGAATACTCCTCCGATTCTGCAGCGGACTTCATTATTCCTATCTCTGCCCCGCCTTCATCTGCCGCCGGTGCTCCCGGTGCACTGGCAATATCTATCATATATGCTTGTTCATTAGTATCTGTTGCCTTCCGGTTAAGAGATCCCAGCGAAAAATTCGGCAGAGCCTTACCGGCAATCACCGCTATTAAAAGGAAGCATGCCGCTGCTGCCGCCCAACCGCCCAGGGGCCGGCCCTTAAACTTACGCCAAAAAGGTGCTAAACCTTTATTTTTGACCTTGGGCTGTGGTAAGCCAGCCATGATACTGGCAGTTAAGTCCTCAGGAGGTTCGATTTCCGGCAAATCACGGAGAAGGTTTATGGTTTGCTCCAAGAGCTGCAGTTCCTCCTGACAACTGGGGCAAAGAGATAGATGCTCATCGACAGCCTGCATTTGCCCTGCTGGTAACATGCCATCTACATAACTGGATAATAACTCCTTAACTTCACTGCATCTCATCCCCTGCTCCCTCCCTTCTCCATATTCAGACGCAAACGGGAGCCGAAAGGTTCCCCGGTGGCTAGCAATTTTTTCTTAAGGGCATTTCTGGCCCTACTTAACCGGGATTTAACGGTACCCAATGAACACTGCAGAGCCAGTGCGATTTCTTCATAACTTAGATCTTGAAATTCCCGCATCACCAATACCGAACGCTGTTCCGCCGATAAGGTGTTAATTAACTGCTGGACCATTTGTTGGAATTCCTTTTGTTCGACTAATCCCTCCGGTCCCTCTTCGGCAGTAGGTATCTGCCGTCCCAGTTCACCTTTTTCAGTTTGGACCGGCTCATCTAAAGAAAAGGCAATCTGATTCCGCTTCTTCCGCAGATTATCATAACACAGATTAGTAGTTATGCGATATAACCACGTACTAAATGTTGAGTCACCGCGAAAATCAGACAGAGCATAATATATTTTTATAAAAACTTCTTGCGTTAAATCGCGGGCGTCTTCACCGTCCCCTAACATCCGATACGCAATATTATAAACCTTTTTCTGGTAACGCTCTACCAATTGCCCATATGCCTCTTGTTCCCCTTCTATACAACGAGTAATTAAAACACGATCTGGAATCACCGGCTCCCCTCCTTTCACAAAAACCCTTAGATATTAGACGCAAAAAACCGGGAGAAAGTTCCCCCGGTTATATAATTCGTTATATTATCTTGTCTTCCTCCAGTATAATCCCAATTTCTACCTGTTAATATTAGGTTACTTTACCAACCGATCTAAGCCTTGTTTGAGATCAGCTATAATATCGGCAACATCTTCAAGCCCCACCGAAAGCCTGACTAAGCCATCGGTGATTCCTGCTGCCAGCCGATCCTCTTTCGGATAAGGAGAATGGGTCATAGAGGCCGGATGCTGAATTAAGGTTTCCGTATCGCCTAAACTTACTGCCAGCGAGCAAAGTTCAAGGGTATTCATCAGTTGCTTGCCTGCCTCGAGCCCTCCCTTTAATTCAAAACTCATCATTCCTCCAAATTTGCCGGACATCTGTTTCTTTGCCAATTGATGTTGCGGATGGCTGGCTAATCCCGGATAATATACCTGATCTACTGCCGGATGCTGTTCTAAAAATGCTGCCACCTCCATTGCATTGGCACAATGGCGCTCCATCCTTAACGGCAAAGTTTTTAAGCCGCGCAATAATAGCCAGGCATCAAAGGGCCCGATAACCCCGCCAATATCCTTTAATGTAGTAACCCTTATTGTTTCCATTACCTCCTTATTACCAACCGCAACCCCGGCAATGACATCCCCATGGCCGCCAATATACTTGGTGGCACTATGGACAACTATATCAACCCCCATTTCCAAGGGGCGCTGCAGGTAAGGAGTGGCAAAGGTATTATCAATTACTACCTTCGCGCCAACCTGTGCGGCCAACTGCACCATTTTCTCAATATCCACCAATTTCATCGTTGGGTTGGCAGGTGATTCCAAATAGAAAAGCTTTGTATTAGGACGGATGGCCTTTGCCCCTTTTTCCGGATCTGAAAGATCAACAAAGGTAGTTTCTACTCCATAACGATTGAGAACTGAGGAAAGAAAAGCATGCGTGCAACCGTAAATGGTATCGCAGCAAACAACATGGTCTCCCTGGCTGACAATGGCAAAAATTGCCGCTGTAATTGCTGCCATCCCGGAAGCAAAAGCCAAGCCTGCCTCTCCATTTTCCAAGGCTGCAATCTTTTCTTCCAGTGCCGTTTGCGTTGGGTTGCCCAAACGGGTATAAATATAACCCTTTTCTTCGCCGGCAAACCGTGCAGCTCCTTCATCTACGTTGGGAAAAACAAAGGTAGAGGTTTGATAAATAGGAGTGCTCAATGCACCGGTCACAGGACAGGGCTTTTGCCCTGCATGAACTGCCTTTGTGCTAAAACCTGCATTACTAACCTTCATTTACTTTTCCTCCTTAAGATATCATAATCTATCATATCCCTACCCAAACGATAAATCGCGTTCTAGGCAATTAATCAACAATCAGTGCCTTCCTTAAACTGTGATAATTGTTTCAACCTATATTTATTATGCCCTTATTCTGTTATGAGATGTTACTATTTATCCTACCCAACAGATTACAAAACTCTCACCGCCTTCCGCTGATTAATTGCATAATAATAAATATTTCTTAAATTGGTGGACAATTTCCTGCTCACGGCAAAAAACCGTTCCTGAAACAGAACGGTCGCAACATACCGATTAAGCTTAATCAGCCGTTGACCTAGAATGAAAATCCTCCTCAGCCGGATTGTCTTCTACTAGCCGCAAGTATAAATAATAATTTTCCGCATCCCATTCCATTGTTGTATTGTATTGCTGTTCAAGTTTCGCAAGCAAATCCTGCAAACATAGATATATTCCATCGTCCCTTACAAAACCTGCTACTTCCTTTCCTAATACTTCTACTACACCTTGCTCCTGTTTCCATTGATAAGTGATACCTAAAGCCGACAAACAATCAACAGCTAGATAAAAGTCTTCTCCTTCCCAATAAATATCATCAGTGAGCATGGAGTCGGCAAAGAATAACACAATGCGATAAAGCTCCAAATGCTGCTCTTCCTCATGCCAGTGAGTTTTCAAGCCCAATCGATGCAAAAAATCGCCAACTGCAAGATATGTTCTCCCCCCAAAAATAGACCCGCCGGTAATCACTTCTCCCTCTAATACAGGAACTCTGTTTACTTCGTCCCACTCTACGCAAAAACCTAACTGTTCCGCAATTGCCCGCAAAGGCAACAAAAGCTCTTTCCCATCTTGACTGAGCCGCGGTTTGATTTTCTCACCATTTAATGTAACCTGTACCTGCCTTATCGCCGGAAATGTAACCGGCCCTTTTTGGCTGTCGCTGAGCAGATTTGCCAGTACAGTTTCCGGCCAAATAGCATCTAAATCATAAACAGCAAGCCATTTATGCAGATTTTCCACAGTGTTTACGCCCAAGTTATAAACATCCGGATGTAAGGTGAAACCTATTTGACCCTGCTCCGGATTCCAATGACTCTCCAATGTTTCATATTTTATGGTGACAGGCGTGCCAATTGGTACTTGCGCAAAAAGCTCCTCTACATCCTCATTATACATCCGCACACATCCAAGCGACACCGAAGCACCAATTGAGGCGGGGGCATTGTTGCCATGTATACCGTAACCGGGAGCAAAACCCATCCATCTAGACCCCAGAGGATTACTGGGACCCGGCGGAACCGGCTCTCCGCCATCAGGCGGGTGCCAAGTGGGATTAATTAATTTGTTTAATATTCGAAACTCGCCTACCGGCGTAGGAGAGTTTGATTTTCCCACTGCAATTGGGTATTGTTTAAGCAGTTGCCCGCCGACAAAATATTTGAGGGTGAAGGAAGGGATGTTAAGAATTAAATGCTTTCCTTCGCTGTTTACTCCTTCCTTCTCCACCTGGGCTGCAATTTCCCCTATCCCACTTCCGGAGCAGGATAATAAAAAAATAAGAACAAATAAAGCTATTAACTTGTTTTTTCCCCCCATAGCATCATCTCCTCTGCGCTGATTTCATTAAAATATACGCAGAGAAAGGCTCACCTATACCTATATTAATAATACCCGCTATGAGTCTGCTTCAGTAATCATAATTAAACATTTAACCCCGCCAAATACCCGGTGGAAAAAGCAATTTGTAAATTAAATCCACCGGTATAGCCATCAACATCGATAACCTCCCCGGCAAAATACAACCCTTGCACTAGTTTCGATTCCATAGTACTAGGATTAATCTCATCGATCTTAATTCCACCGGAAGTAACAATAGCCTCGGCTAAAGGCCTGTAATCAGATATGGTCAATTTGATGTTTTTAATAAGTTTTACCAGTTGGCGCCGTTCGCTCTTGGCAATTTGATTTACCGGTTTAGAAGCAACAATACCTGATTGTGCGATAATTAACGGGATCAGTTTTTTAGGAAGTAAATCGTGCAGGGAGTTGGCAAAAATTTTCCGGGAATATTGCAAAAAATCCCTTAGCAGTCTTTTATCAAGCTGTTCCTCTGTTAGGGCAGGTTTTAAATCGATAATAAGACGATAGTTTTGCTGCCGTACATCTCCCAGACGGGAACTGGCAGATAAGATAACGGGACCGGAAACGCCAAAATGGGTAAAAAACAGTTCCCCGAAGGCCTCATATACCAGCCGGTTATTTTGGTCATACACAGAAATAGCAATATTTTTTAAGGTTAGACCTTGCGCTTGGGTCACCCACTTTTCCTTAATTTCCAAAGGTACTAAAGATGGCCTAAGAGGTGTAATAGTATGTCCAAGCTCTTTTGCAAGCACGTAACCGGCGCCGGTAGAGCCGGTTTTGGGATAAGACATTCCCCCGGTGGCAATAACGACACTATCACAATCGATAATGTTGCCATCTGCCAAGATAACTTTATTAACCCTATTCTCTGCCGTAACCACTTTAGTCGCGTTCCCATTAACCACCTTAGCCTTATTTTGGCGCATATATCTACGTAAGACGTCGATCACATCTGCCGACCGTTCTGAGACGGGAAAAACACGCTTACCCCGTTCCACTTTGGTCTCCAACCCCAATTCATTAAACAAACTTAACAATTGAACAGGGGGCAGTGCAGAGAAGGCACTATATAAAAACCTGCCATTAGTAGGTACATTAGCAATTAACTCTTCGACATCGCAATAATTGGTAAGATTACACCTGCCGTTACCGGTTATGAAAATTTTTCTACCTACTTTTTGATTTTTTTCAACCAAGGTTACATCCAGTCCCCTGCTCCCCGCAGTACCTGCAGCCATCATTCCTGCAGCTCCACCGCCAATCACCACTACCCGTTTCTTTCCTGCCATCTCATTTCAACCCCATTATCTGATATAAAAAGTAGTAATTATTCCGCAACTCTCCTCCAATTCTATATCATAACCAAAAGTATATTCAAGATAATCTATCCTCCAAAATGTTGCTACCAGACAACCGCTCGGTTAGATCTTTTTTAACGAAACTCCCGGTCGCTCGATTACACTCAAACCTCATCATTCCTTTTTATATCATGTAATATTGTTCCTCTCTCATAGGTGACATTTTATCAGAATAGATTCAACATGACATTATCACAGAATAACTACACCAGTGGCTCAACCTCTGTCAATGTTCTATGAAAATGTCACCTTTTTTGGGGGGCTTTTATTCTGAGAAAATGTCACCCCCTAGAGGCGGCTGCCCTTGACAAAGTGGGCTTTGTTAAAAGATTGCGAGGGGCGACGGCGAGAGGCATAAAGAAATCGCCTTACGCCCCCTCGCCAAGCAATTTTAGCCCACATGTCAAGGGTTAAACGAGCAGCCGCCAGGAATGCTCAGGGCTCAAGCTCAAAGCATAAATAACTAACGCCAAGCAAGCCTTGAGCTGTAAAGAGCTTCAAGGATCTCCCGATCTGTATCATCGTAGATACTCACAGGGAAGCTGACCGACTTACCCCTCCAGGGGTGGTTTTCCGAAGGAGCAGCATACTGTCGAGGCTTCCTGGGTTGCTTAGGTACTACTTCCTTTACCGGTAAAGCCTCCAACACCTCAACATCATAGATCGAGCCGCTGTATTGCGCCTTCAACCCATACCGGGGGCTTTTTAAAACCGTTACCTTGGATTTGGGAATCACCGGGATGACCTTACCATTACGAACAAGCCTGTAGTAAACATTTTCATAAGAAAAGGTAGAACCATTATCCACCTGACGCGTATCTTTGACACATAAAATATAATCAAGCTCCATGTTTTCCAGAGCATGGAAAGCAGACTGGGGATCTTTAGCTTCAACAGCAAACCGCTCATTGTGTTTTGTCAAAAAAAGAGCTAAGAAATCATTTGCTTCATCCATTGTGGATATCCCGGCGATATTTAATTCAACAGGCAGCCTGCTTTGCAGTGTATTCCATAACCTTTCGATACGGCCCTTAGCCTGTGCTGTCTTGGCCCAGATAAGGTTAATCCCGAGTTCAGCCATCGCCCTGCCGAACTGCGTGGCTTTACCCCTCTTACCACTCAATTCATCTTCTAAGGATAACCTACTCGTTTTAGGGGAGCGGAAAATGGTATGCCTGTCAGCATAAACAGCAAGTGGGATGCCGTTATTGGAGATAAGGCTTCTCATAATCTGAAAATAACTTTCCAGGCACTCGGTAGGGGAGAAAAACAAGGCCAGAATCTCCCCTGTGGCATCATCTATAGCGCCATGCAGCGAACATTCCTCGCCGTTTAAAAACCAGGTGTGAGGGCTGGCATCGATTAGAACAAGCATCCCTTTTTGCGGCTTCCTTTTCCTGCGTTTATGCTGTTTTACTTTTGTGTGCTTCTTCGGGCTTGTAAACCCGTTTTCTACAAGTATTCTGTAGACCGATGATTTGCTCAGACGGATCGACTCATGTTCCTCAAGCAGCTCCTGGAAATGCGAGAAATTAGCTTCAGCGTATTTTTGCGTTTGTCGATGCTTAACAACTAAATCCTTAATCTTATCGGTTAGAGCATGTGCAGGCTTTAGACCCCGGTTTTTATGAACGACGAACGCATCGCCGTATTCTTTAACTCCTTTCTTTATGCGTTTTACCTGTCGTTCGCTTAAGCCTAAGATCTCTGCCGCTTCACTGATTGTCATCTTACCTTCGAGCAGACAACGGGCAATATGAAGTTTGTTTCGTTCATCCTGTGTCATTGATAATATCATCCTTTCATTGTAGCAGAGGGTGACATTTTCTCAGAAC
Organism: bacterium; assembly: GCA_050951765.1. Classification (GTDB taxonomy): domain Bacteria; phylum Bacillota; class DTU030; order DTU030; family JBMNJR01; genus JBMNJR01. The sequence goes on from JBMNJR010000008.1 coordinate 55,026, forward strand.
AATTTCAGGGTGACATTATCACAGAACAAACACACACCAGTGGCTCAACCTCTTGACATTTCCCCATATTTCCGCTATACTAAAATCTGCAACGTGCCGAAGTGGTGGAACTGGCAGACGCGCTGGATTCAAAATCCAGTGGGGGCAACTCCGTGTGGGTTCGACTCCCACCTTCGGCACCAAACCCAATATACTCAAGAGTTCCGAGGTTTTCACATGATGAAGACTTCGGAACTTTTATTTTTGCGCAATGCGCTGGATACTAAGGTTCTCACCGCACTGGATTATTAGAACTAAACAAAATCAAATCCCCTCAAATGATAAGCCTCGTTCAATCAACAGAATTACGCTTAACTTTTTTAACTAAAGCAGGAGTATGATAATAAATGCCGAAAAAGAAAATAATAGGACAAATGTATAATGATAGTAATATAATATTTTTTGCAGAACTTTTTTGTTGTATTCTTAACTACAATGTTCATCAATTGTACCTTTATTAATAAATTAAAAAGGGAGGTAAATTTATGACTAAGCCACGCGTGCTAATTGCGGAATTCAAGCACGAAACAAATTCATTTTGTTCTACAAAAACCGGGCTCAAAGATTATGAAAACCGGTCCTTGAAGCAAAAAGATGAGATCTTTTCGTTTTTCAAAGGTGTCAGGGTTGAGTTGGGGGGTATCATTGACGGCTGTAAAGAGGAAGGTTTGGAAATGGTGCCTGCAATTGCCGGCAATGCCATGCCGGGCGGTCATGTTACCAGAGATGTTTTCGAATTTATTAAAAACGAAATCTTAACTGTTCTGAAAAATGATAAAAACATCGACGGTATTCTCTTATCTCTGCACGGGGCAATGGTTTTAGAAGATGCTCCCGATGGGGAAGGAGAACTGCTCACCGCAATACGTGCAGTTGTTGGGCCGGATATGCCTATTATGGCCACCTTAGATCTGCACGCAAACTTAACCACAGCAATGTTGGAAAATGCTACTGCCCTCTTCCCATATAACACATATCCCCATATAGATCAATATGACCGCGGTTATGAAGCTGCAAAAATAATGGCAGCAACACTACGCAAGGAAATCAAGCCTGTCATGAAGATGAAGCAACTACCTATTTTGGCACCTTGCATGCAAACAGCAAAAGAACCTATGCATTCATTAATGGAAATGGTTTTTGCAATTGAGGATAAACCCAATGTTATCAATACTGCTATCCTTCACGGTTTCCCCTGGGCGGACATCCATGACGCAGGCTGTTCTGTACTCGCCGTAACCAATGATGACGAACAACTGGCAGCAGAAATAGTTGATGAAATCGGAGAAGTAATGATGAAGCGGCATAAGGAATTTATCGCACCTGCGGTTCCTATAGAGGAAGCAGTAAAAAGAGCTATGGAAGCACCAGAAGGTCCCATCGTGTTGGCTGATATAGCAGACAACCCGGGCGGTGGCGGTCCTGCGGATGGAACTCAAATTTTACAAAAGATGATCGAAATGGGAGCAAAAAATGCCGCGGTTGCCCTGATCCTTGATCCGGAAGTAGTTGATCAAGCTATTAAAGCCGGTGTTGGTGCCACAATCACAGCTAAACTGGGCGGGAAAACTGAACCTGCAGCTCTCCATGGAGAGCCGATAGAGGTTTCAGGAAAAGTAAAAACAATAAGTGACGGGGTTTTTGTCAATAAAGGACCAATGGGTAGAGGCTTACGCAATACCACCGGCCGTACTGTAGTCTTAGATATTGATGGCATAGAAGTTATTGTAGTGGAAAATCGCGTTCAACCTTGGGATCCGGAAATCTTCCGCCGCAATGGTATTGAGCCTACGGATAAACAAATCATCTTAGTTAAATCATCCCTCCATTTCCGGGCTGCATTTGGCCCCTTAGCCAAGGAAATTATTGACGTTGATGCTCCGGGTCTATTATCGCCGAACTTCCACTTCTTTGATTTCAATAATGTCCGGCGCCCAATTTTCCCCCTCGATGAAATAGAATAGAAAGGTTATAAAAAAACCTATGCTAGATTTAGCATAGGTTTTTTTATGATTATTTGTATTTTCCCTTAGCCAATGCTCAGCATCTCCACAGACTGTAATCGGTTAAACCTTGTGTTTTCTCGTCTAATGAATTGGAAGGTAATTACCGTAGCTAACAGATCGGATATGGGGAAAGCTGCCCAGACGCCCATTAAACCCAAATCAGCAATCTTAGGTAAAATTAGTACCAGGGGAATGAGGAGGAATGTTTTTCGCAATAAGGCTAACCCAAAGGAGATTTTAGCTCTGCCCAAGGCCTGGAATAATCCGGTTCCAACTACATGAACCCCGATCACCGGTACCATGGAAATAGTAATCTTTAGGGCTTTTTGTCCCATATCCAAAAGAGTCTGATCGCTGGTGAAAAATCCAATTATTTGTTGTGGAAAGAGCATTGCCAAAGCAAATCCAACGGTTCCAATTACAGTGTTTACTATTAATGATAAGCTAATGGCTTCCTTTACCCGCTGATATTTCCCGGCACCGCAATTAAAGCCTATAATAGGTTGCATACCTTGTATAACTCCAAAAAGGGGCATTGCCTTAAACATTAACAAACGATTGATAATCCCGTATGTCGATAGCGCCAGATCGCCACCATACAGCACCAATGAATTGTTGATAACTACCCCAACTAAACTGTCTGCCACATGCCTGATAAAGGGAGCTGCTCCCACAGCCACCATTTCCTTAATTAATGGTAAATCCGGCCTAAGATGACATAAGCGAATTTGCAAAGAACTCTTACCACTGTAAAAATAAGCTACTACATAAATAAAAGATATCGATTGAGCTATTATCGTAGCAATAGCCGCACCTTTAACACCCATATTGAGGAAATAAATAAAAATCGGATCAAGAATAATGTTCATACTGGCTCCGATAAACATTGAATACATAGCAATCCTGGCATTGCCTTCTGCCCTAATCAAGTCATTACCAGATAAGGCCAGTGAAAAAAACACATTCCCGAGAAATATTATAGTTATATAGTCCTTTGCATAGGGAAGAATTGTTTCTGTAGCGCCAAATAACAGAACTATCGACTCAACAAAAATAGTTCCAAAAACAGCAATTAACAATCCCAATAGTATTAGAAGGAGAAAGCTATTCCCTCCAATCCTATTTACCTTTTCTTGATTGCCTTGGCCTAAATATCTAGATAGGGCTGATGCCGCGCCTATCCCAATCAAATGGGAAAAAGCCGAAATTAATGTTTGAATCGGAAAGGTAATCGCCAAGCCCCCGATAGCTGTATCCCCAACCCATTTGCCGATAAAAACTGTATCGGCAAAGTTATATATGGCTGAACCCATCATTGCCATAGTAGCAGGCAAAGATAAATTTAATAATAATTTACCGACCTTCTCTTCACCTAACTTATTATTGTTTCTTTTTATTTTAGCTCACTCCAGCTTCTAAAATCGTAAATAATCAAAGCTGTAATATATCTTGCAACAACAATTAGCTGTTACTTAATTCAATCCCGCAAATACCCCTCTTCCGATGCTTCCCTTATTATTTTTTGGACATAACTCCATAAAGCCGGAACATTGTCCTCCAAAATACTATTTCGCTGCAAAACCTTTTTTCTGGTAACCCCAGGTTTTGTCCATGTGTGGGCTCTGGTATGGTGGTTTAATAGTAATGGTTGAAATCGATCTAAAGAGGCGGCAAACTTTGCTTCCGGTGTCTCCTGTGCTTCAAACTCCCGCCACAGCGACCATAATTCTTGCGCCTGATCCTGCGGTAATAAACCAAAAATGCGTTTCGCCGCCGCCAGTTCCCGTTCTTCCTTATCCGCATGGGCAGCTTCATCATAACAAAAGGTATCACCGGCGTCAATTTCTACCAAATCGTGAATTAATACCATTTTTAACACCTTTAATAAATCCAGTCTTTGATCTTCAGCATACTCTGAAAGCAAAATGGCCATTAAGGCCAAGTGCCACGAATGTTCGGCATCGTTTTCATTCCTAGTCGTACCGATGACTACGTTCTGCCTGAATACGTTTTTTAGTTTATCTACCTCCACAATGAAATCCAATTGTTGCGCTAACCGCTGATGCTTCAAACTAAACACTCCCCCATTGTTTTCAAACCTACAATAATAATAACAAAAGAGAACCCATCCATAAAGGACGGAGCTCTGTTTCTTAATTATACTTCCACATTGGAAAGAGAAATCCCTTTTAGTAAGTGGTTACAGGGTAAACATAACTCAGCATATGACTATGATCACTTATTTTGCAAAAAAATAAAGCCCCGCCCGGACTCAATTGTTTGTTTTATTTGGTAAAGCAGGCCTGCCTTAGATAAGCAGGCGCTGCCAGCAAGGCAAACTGATAGCCCAACTGCAAATACATACTTTGTCAGCGGTTTAATCCCGCAAGGGGCTAAATGGTTCAAGCTAAACTATGCTCCTATTGAGGCGGTTCCCAGGGAACGTACTCCCGTTCTAGCCTTGTGACAATCGCAGTCCCAGCCAGCAGAATAATGCGCTTGGCTTCTGGGGCACTGAAGCTGACTAAGAAAAGCCAATCAAAACCACGTCATCTTAATACAGAGCGCATACCCGTAAATAATACCTATGTATGATCGATCATAGATTTGTATTACCATGCATTTCCTTTTGCCAAGCAATTAAAAAAGAACCCAAGCGGGTTCAATTAAATGTCCTGCATAGCTAGCCTTCCTGCAAGCAATTCTCCAAACTATTTATATTTTTTATTTCTATCTTATTCCGCCGAAACCAAATTAAACCTTCTGCCTGCATCTTTGCCAATTCCCGGGAAAGGGATGGCCGTTGAATCCCCAATTGTTCGGCCATTTCTTTACGGGAACAGGGCAAGGTAAGAAACAATGAATTCTGCGTATGATATTCCTCTAAAAGATAGCTGCAAACCTTTTGCCTGATAGTATGGTAAGAAAGTCTATTGATCTTTTTGTTTAAGGTAAGAATCTTGTTAGATAAAAGCACAAAAAAGTTGTTTAACACTTGCGTATTGGAACTACAGAGCTTAAGCATATCTTCTTTGGAAAGGAAAATTATCTTCGTATTCTCAATGGCAACGATAGTGGCCGGATACTTATGCACTTCAAGAAAAATAATTACCTCACCAAAAATATCCCCTGGCTTTAACCGGGTAAGGGTAATGGTTTTGCCGGCAGGGTTAATTTTTTGAACCTCTACCATTCCCGCGAGAACAATCCCCAATTTAGAACATTCTTCATCTTCAATGGCTATTACCTGCTCCCTTTTATAAGTTGCCACTTGATAATTGACCCTCTCCAAGACCTGGGTGATATTTTCCCGGGAAAGATGCTTAAAAAGCATACAGTGGCGGAGAGCTTTTATTAGATCATCCATAATTCGATCCCTCTTTCCGGTAACAATTGTTACCGCTTTCTGAACCAAATAATACTATAATAAGATTATAATATCAATATAATAGAGAAGGGAACGGGGAAAAATGAAAAGAAAAATCATTAAGATACATGCGGACAAATGTAATGGCTGTGGATTGTGCGCAGAGGCATGCCACGAAAGGGCGATTGAAATAGTAGACGGGAAGGCAAAATTAGTATCAGATATTTATTGTGATGGCCTAGGTGATTGTCTGCCTGCCTGCCCTGCTAATGCTATTGAAATTATTGAAAGGGATGCAGCTCCTTATGATGATGCAGCAGTAAAAAAACGGATTGCTACCCTGGAAAATGCACCGCAGACCGAGACCTTAGCTTGCGGTTGCCCCGGCAGCCTGGAACGCTCCTTAATAACAAAAGATGCTGCAGAACCGGCACAAAGGAAATCTACAGAAAAAGCTTATTGCCGCCATGAATCCCAGTTACAGCAATGGCCTGTGCAATTATCACTAGTTAATACCCAGGCGAATTACTTTAACGGGGCCAATATCCTCCTGGCTGCCGATTGCACAGCTTATGCTTATGCCAATTTCCATCAAGATTTTATAAAGGACCACATTACCTTAATCGGCTGTCCAAAACTAGATGACATCCGATACTATGCGGAAAAACTCACAGCTATCTTAAGCAATAATAATATTAAAAGCATAACTGTAGTAAAAATGGAAGTGCCCTGCTGCAATGGTCTTGTACAGGCGATAAAATCAGCGATGCTAAACGCCAAGGTAATAGTCCCCTATAGGGAAGTGACCATTAGTACAGAAGGACAAATCATTTAATAGGCTTATGTAATTGGCTGGCTGGCAAAGCCAGCCCCTAAATTTGAAAATATCATGATATAGGGGCGACCTTTGGCAGACCCGCTGTACCACATAAATGTGTAAAACAGGCTAGCAAAACAACCTTGCTTCCGGAATCTGAAGGAGGTACTTACTATTGGATATAGTATGTGCCTCCTTTGCTACTCACATATCGCTAAGCATGCAATTTTACTAATCCCGAATTGGATCCGACACCGCATTTTTTACATCCTGTAATAAGGCAGCAAACTCTTCCACCGCCGCATACAACAGCTTTTCACCCTTTTCTTTACTGGCAACCGTGGGGTCACCTACAATCCCCGATATGGTTTTTTGCTCCATACTGGTAAAATAGGCAACATCACCGCTTTGCATTAAATCAACCTGTGCACGCTGTACCTTAGGCGGTGGGATCTCCTTTAACACCTTTTCCATATGTACTTTTTCCGGAGCCAAGGCTAAGTAGAGAGAAGTCTCCAACTCACAAGCATGACCTAAACCACCTCGCTCAGACTCCCGCAGTTGGGCCATTGCCTTTTTGGAAAATACCCAATGATTAGCAAAGAAAATCATCGCTTGTTTATTATGCAACTTAACTTCATTCAGGGCAACCCTTAAGGCACCGTTATTGCCGGCATGACCGTTGAGCACTACTATTCTCTTTACTCCATAACAAAGTAAACTATTACAGATGTCTTGGATTACCCGGATAAAGGTATCTTGGCTTAAACTTAAAGTCCCGGGAAAATAAAGATGATGCTGCGAACAACCAAAGGTAACAGTGGGGGTTACCAGCACATTACAATCAGCAGCTGATTGGGCAGCTCTTTTTGCAATTTCTGTGACTAAAAAACTATCTACGTCAACAGGCAAATGAGGACCGTGTTGTTCAATGGATCCTACTGGAATAATGGCAATGGTTTCATCGTTAATCCGTTCTTTAATGGCCGGACTTGCTAAGTTTGTCAACATAATTTCCGCAGGCATTATATTCACCACCCTTAAATTATTTATTTCTTTTTGCAGACTCTGAACCTGGCTAGCCTAATTTTACCGCCGGCTCTGCCACCGTGGCGGCCCTTCCAAGAAGTTTAAGTGTTAGCCGCAACCCCTTTTGTACCACAAAGTAGACATTCCTTTATCCTCGGAGAAATGTTGCAGCTAATTTTCGTCCTTATGCCGGTACCGTATATCGGCATGGTGCTACTCCTTAACCTCAATAAACCGTCCGCTCTGGGTCCGCACAAGATAAGGTTTGCCATTACGGGTATAGACCCTGGGCAAGCGCCGGCTAAGGCAACAAAGTACTTCACCAAGAGTTACGCCTAAAAGGGGATTTACCTCCTCCGGTGATACTGAGGCTTCACCTTGCTTTCCAAAGATGACAACCTCCTCACCAACCTTGACTTCCAAATCCCCGGCATCAACCATACACATATCGGCACAGGTGGCAACAATTGTTTTCCTTTGCCCCTTAAGCAACACCGGACATTTGCCGGCTAACCGTTTCGACAGCCCGTCACTGGAACCTAAAGGCAAGGTGATTATTCTTGTATCTTGGGCAGGGCGATAGAATGCGTCATAGCCGACACCATCCCCTGCTGCTACCGGAATAGCATGCACAGCTATGGTCTTAAGTTGTAACGCCGGTTTGAGAGTTAGATTTTTCTCTGCCTCCGGGTAAGGGTAGTAGCCGTAAAAAATGCGGCCTGTTCGTACTGCATTAAAATGAGTGCTGGGTAAATCATATGTTGCGGCACTATTGGCAGCATGTCGCAGCGGAATATCAATCCCTGCCGCCGCCAATTCCTCAAGGACTTGATTAAATACCCTCAATTGCCTTTCCGTGTCAGTCTTATCCTTCTGCGCAGCCTTGGCAAAATGAGTGAAGATCCCTTCCAACTCAATACCAGCTAAACCTTTCACAAACCGGGCAAACTCAACTGCATCCTCCGGCTGCACACCAATGCGATTTAAACCAGTATTTACCTTCATATGCACCTTAACCACTTTCCCTTTTTCTTGCGCCACAGCCGCCAATTCTTTCGCTATTTGCCGGGTATACAGGGCAAGAGTTAAATCATGATCAACGGCTGCTGCCAATTGGCAAGGAGCAGTATAACCCAAAACCAAAATAGGAGCAGTGATCCCGTGATCACGCAACTCCAAAGCCTCATCCACCATCGCCACAGCAAGACGGTCTGCGCCGTTGGCCAATGCTACCCGCCCCACTTCCACAGCGCCATGGCCGTAGCCGTCACCTTTTACCACTACAATAAACTGAACCTTCTCCCCTATATGACGCCTAATCTCCCGTACATTATTACCAATGGCATCAGTATCGATTTCAACCCATGCCGGTCGCCAAAATCTATCCATTGTAGTCACCCCTTTCCGCATATTGCCGGCATAAACCAACAGTTCCCTTTCAGTTCGCCTCATCACCTTGATAAATTGACACCTTACCTGGCAGAAAAGAACTTCGCCGTACAAAAAAATTCAGCATATAATTAAAATAATATCCTCATTAAATATTCAATGATTTTTAATATTTCCCTCCCCCCAGCAGCAAAAGTTCTGCAAAATTTTAAAAGAATTGTCCAGATGCAGAAAAAAGGGTATCAATAAACCACCCTTTTATATTACTATGCATGGATCTAAAACCTACGCCACATAAATGATACTGCCCCTTGATCTAACATTTTTTGCAGATATCTCTCCAACCACCCCTTAAACCAGGTACGACTAAGGGGGAAAAGGAACAAAAAACCTGTTATGTCTGTGAGCAAACCGGGAGCCAATAGTAATAAGCCGCCAACCAGCACCAAAAGGCCATGCAATAGATCAGATGTGGGAAGTTCACCTTGGGCAAGTTGTGCTTGAATTCTATAAAGCAAAAATAGTCCTTGGGATTTAGCTAAGAATGCTCCCACAAAGCCGGTGCCAATAACCAAGGCAATGGTCGGCCACACTCCAAGCCGTTGGCCTACCGCCAACAAAATCCAGAGTTCGATAAACGGTATTAACGTAAAAGCAAGCAAAAGCCGCAGCAACATCAATTCTCACCCTCAATCGCTTGATCCCTAAATCTTAGACTTGATCACCCGGCCTGCCCGTACCCCGGTAAGTTTACCTGCATTTAAGGATAATTGGCCATTAACAAGTACATGCTCTACACCCACAGGAAATTGGTTAGGTTCTTTATAAGTACCTAAGTCAATAATTGTTTCCGGATCAAAGATAGTGATATCTGCCTTCATGCCCTCTCTTAATATGCCTCGATCTTGAAGATTTAATCTCCGGGCCGGATTAGCCGTCATTTTTTGGATCGCTGCTTCCATGGTCATAATACCTTGTTCACGAACATACTTGCCTAAGATGCGGGGGAAAGTTCCATATACCCGGGGATGTGGTTTCCCGCCCACAATACCGTCGGAACAAACACATATGCACTGGTGCTGCATAATTCGCTCCACGTCTTTTTCGTCGCTATGGAAATTAGCCATGGTTACAGCGCCATCTTCTTCGATTAAGAGATCTGCCACCACGTTTGTAGGTGTTTTCCCTGTTATTTGGGCTAACTCTGCAATATTTTTCCCTTCGGCATACTTATTTTTCTCTGATTGCACAGCAGTTATCAAAATTGAATCCCAACCATTGGTTATAGCCCGGTTTTCCCATTTGGTACTAGGTGTTTCATGATCTTTATGCAACTGTGCCCTTATTTTCTGATCCCTTAATTTGGCTAACATTTTTTCCGTCCCACCTTCATGATACCAAGGCGGAATCATCATATCTAGCATAGTGCTCCCGGCTGTATATGGATATTGATCAAAGGTTACATCTAAACCATCCGCCCGGGCTTGATCAATCAAAGAGAGAACTTCTGCGGATCTCCCCCAATTGCTTTTACCGGCGACTTTCAAGTGGGAAATATGTAACGGACATCCGGCTTCCCTACAATATCCCACTACTTCGGCTATTGCATCCCGGATCCGATCACTTTCACTTCGCAAATGGACAACAAAAAAGCCACCATTGTCAGCAATAACCCTGAGGAGTTCCACAAATTCCCTTTTATCGGCATACATACCCGGCGGATAAATCAAGCCGGTAGAAAAACCGCATGCTCCTTCATGAAAAGCTTGGTTGACAATCTCTTTCATCTGTTGGATTTCCTGGTCAGTAGCCGGACGGGCATCCCAACCTACAACCATTGCCCGCACATTACTATGGGGAACTAACATCAGGTTATTACTGGCAGGGCTCACCTTGTCCAGTTCCGCCAAGTATTCCCCCATCGTCCGCCAAGTCCATTTATCAACGTACCTACCAAGCAAACCTAACAACCGTTTTTGCATTAAGGATACGTTTTGATCGTCAATGGGCGCTACTGAAAGACCGTCCTGCCCCAAAAGGGCCGTGGTTATACCTTGCCGTAACTTTGCTTCTTCCTGTGGATACTTGAATACCAATAAGTCGGAATGGGTGTGCATATCAATAAATCCCGGGCAAGCAACCAAGCCCTTTCCGTCTATTACCTTTTTTGCTTCAATGTCAATTCTGTGCTTAATGGCAACGATTTCCTCGCCCACAATCCCAATGTCGCCATTAAACCAAGGACTACCGGTGCCGTCAACTATTTTCATATCTTTAAGCAAAATATCTAACAAGAAACCCACCTCCATTTAACTATATTCAACTACTAGAAGACTAGCAATTTATTATTAAAATTCTTGTAGTTCCCATCCATTTCCTGCTCTCAAAACACCAAAATAGGATATATTCTTAAAAATGCGATAGAGTGCAAAAGAGCAAAGGAAATGCGACAGATTTTATTTCACTATCGCATTTCCTACTAACAATGGGGCAAAAATAATGTCCCCACATCTCCCCCCGATAAAACCTCTATCCACCACTTCCGGTTTATCACCGTTGGCAATAACCAAAGGAATGCCTGCGGCGTTGACTATCTTCGCTGCCAAGACTTTGGTTCCCATTCCTCCAACACCAAGATTACCGCCTTCGCTGGATGCCAATGCTTCAATATCCGGCGTTATTTCTGTCACTAAAGAAATTCGCTGGGCATCCTCTGCAACGCGGGGATCTGCAGTATACAGACCATCAATATCAGATAAAATTATCAAAAGATCAGCTTCTGCCAAAACAGCTACGTACGCAGAAAGGGAATCATTATCGCCAAATTCAATTTCATCCACTGCTACGGTATCGTTTTCATTGACAATGGGGATAACCCTATAATCTAATAAGGTATTAAATGTATTCCGGGCATTAATATATCGCTTCCCATTATCAACATCAGCTTTGGTCAGTAATATTTGAGCTACTACATAACCATACTCTCCAAATAATTTCTCATAAACATGCATAAGGACTCCTTGCCCAATGGCAGCCATTGCCTGTTTTTCTTTGGTACTACGGGGTCGTCCAGTAAGCCCAATTTTACTAGTCCCGACCACAATTGCGCCGGAACTGACTAAAATTACCTCTTTATTCTGATTGCATAAATCAGCCAATTGCCGTACCAGGTGCTCCATTCTATTTAGATTCAGTTTCCCGTTTGCATAGGTTAATGTAGAGGTACCTACTTTCACAACTATTCGCCGTGCATGCTTCAATTCTTGCCTCCCGTTTGCCAATCCTTCTCTCCTCCCCTAGCATTAGGTTTTATCTTTCCTGCATTATAGTCGACACCTAATAAACATGTGCCCTACCTCGATAGATCAAGCCCCTACCGCTATCAACGGTAACATTGACTTCCGCGGCCAATAGTTTTAACGCACCCTTAGCACCGACCACCACTGGTATGCCTAGGCTCAAACCTACCACAGCAGCGTGGGAAGTTAGCCCCGCTTCTTCTGTAACCACAGCGGCAGCCTGCTCAACAAAGGGCATATATTCCCGATCTGTAGCCAAGGCTACTATGACGTCCCCCGGCTGAAAACGTTCTTGCAGCTCCTTGTGGGTTCCTGCCAAACAGACCCTGCCTGTGGCAGCCCCTTGGCCAATCCCGATCCCCCGGAGCAGGATATCTCCTACCGTATGAACCTTGATTAAATTTGTCGTTCCCGGCACACCAACCGGATGCCCGGCAGTTATCACAACCAAATCCCCATTTTTGATCAAGCCCTGATCCAATCCTGCAGTGATGGCAGAGGCAAACATTTCATCCGTACTTGACGCCTGTTCTTTTAAGACCGGGTGCACCCCCCAAACCATCGTTAGCTGCCGCAGCACTTTTTCCTGGGGTGTAACGGCAATAATTGGTGCCTTGGGACGATATTTGGCTATAACCCGGGATGTATAACCCGATTGAGTAGCCGTTAATATTGCAGCTGCATGTAGGTTATGTGCCACAGTGCAAGTTGCATAACCGACAGCATCGGTTATTGTTTGCGCAACCGCCCCTTTACGCCGTAGGATTTCTGCATAATCCAATGCTGTTTCCGCCCGTTGGGCAATATTATTCATGTGCTTTACTGCCTCTACAGGATATTTACCCGTAGCAGTTTCTGCAGAAAGCATAATAGCGTCACTACCGTCAAAAATAGCATTGGCTACGTCACTGGCCTCAGCTCTAGTTGGCCGTGACTTTTCCACCATTGATTCTAACATCTGGGTGGCAGTAATCACCAGCTTACCTGCCTGGTTACATTTTTTAATAATTTGTTTTTGCAAAATGGGTACGTCTTCCGCCGGAATTTCCACCCCCAAATCTCCCCTGGCCACCATTAAACCGTCGGCGACCTTAAGGATTGAATCAATATTTTCTACGCCTTCCAGGTTTTCAATTTTAGCAATAACCGGAATCGCTGCCCCTTCCTCCTCAAGAAACCGCTTAATTGCCAGCACCCCGGCAGCATTGCGGATAAAGGAAGCGGCAATATAATCAATACCTTGCCGGATACCAAATATAAGATCCTGCTGATCCTGTTCGGAAAAAGCAGGTAACGAAACTCTAGTATCAGGTAAATTTACCTTCTTTCCACTGAGCAATGTTCCGCCGTGTACCACCCGGCATTTTATTTCATCCCCCACCACAGTAACAACCTCTAATTGTAGCAAACCATCATCCAAAAGTACAGTGGCACCTGGTTTTATTTCCTTATGCAATTCTGGGTAGTTAACGTAAACTCTCCTCCCATCACCTTCCACAGGACTGGTGGTCAAGGTAAAGATATTATCCTCCTGAAGTTGAATCGCACCTCCACTAAAACTGCCGATCCGGATCTCCGGACCTTTTGTATCTAAAAGAATACCTAAAGGATGTCCCAACTGGGCAGCAACAGACCGTAAAGTATTGATGCGCGTTCGATGTTCGGCATAAGTACCATGGGAAAAATTCAAGCGGGCAACATTCATCCCTGCCCGGATCATCTCACGGATCGTTTCCGCTGACTGACTGGCCGGCCCAATGGTACAAATTATCTTAGTCCGCCGCATTTGAAATCCTCCTCTGTAATGTCAACCACGTTTCCAGTAAACCGGTTAAACGTCACTACCTCAAAACTAACGGATAGTTGATTGTAAAATTTCCTGGGCTTCCTCTACTTCACACTCCGGAACTAATATCTCTACATAGCCAGAATCACCCAAATGAGGAACACCTATCGGCCGGAGCATGACTAAAATCCCTTCGCTGTCAAGTACGCCTTTTAACGACTCAGCCTCTATGCGATTGCGAGCTATAAATACCACAGTCCACATGATGCTCCCCTACTCTCCCTTCTCATCCACAGTATGCAATTTCACAGTAACCGTTCAGATCAATATTTAAAATTTCAGCACGCAGGATATCCTCACCTTTATACACTAGTAGTTTATCTTTCCTTCGACTACCTTTTACCGGAATCCTTTTCGCAGTACAATAATTTTTTCATTGTCACCTGTTAGATGTTTCCACGATAACATCTACTCTAAAAATACGACCCGGCTCGACAAGGAACCGGAGAGAGCGAAGCCGGAAGTGATGGACAATTAATTTTCATTCCTCTGCTGGTGTCGAGAATCGGCATGGGCGTCTACTCCCATCCTACCCGGACAAATCCTTGACTGCTGCTTCTGCAGGCCCTAAAATCGTTTTCAGCTCATTCATCAGTTCACTTTGCAGTTCCACTGTTAAATTAGGCACCCGATGCAAAGATTTCTCCTTTTGAAAGTAAAGAAAAACAGGATGCGGGCCGGGAAACTTTGTCAGCAAACGGAGCACTTGATTCATGCTTTGTTTTGCCTGCCTGGAACTTAGACGTACATATAGTGCTTTCTTCGCCGCATCCAAGTGTGATGTATTCAACTCGGTTATCTGCTCTGCTATTACTTTCACCTCAGTTTCCTGCCAATTTACCTCCCCTTTGACCAAAAGCAGTGCATCTTCCGTCAATAAGGAACGACTTTGCTCATATAGCCGGGGAAAGATAACAACTTCATATGTACCTGTAAGATCCTCTATGGTAGCAAATAGCATCTGTTGCCCATTTTTGGTCAATATTTGTTTACCGGCGCTATATACACCGGCCAAAGTGACTTTTGCACCATCGGCAAAATCCTGTAATTCCTTGCTACTTACGGTTTGTTCCCGTAAAAAAGTAGCATAACGGGCTAAAGGATGGCCGGAAATATAAAGACCCACAGTCTCCTTTTCCAGAGCAAGCAACTGTTCCGGAGGAAACTCCGGTATTTGCGGCAGTTCCGCACCAATTGGATCCATTTCTTCAGTAAAAAATTCAAATAGAGAATACTGGCCGGTTAATTTCTCCCGCTGCAATTGTTGCGCAACATCTAATACCTGATCCAACCCTGCCAACAAACGGGCTCGCAACTCCCCTACGGAGCCAAAGGCTCCACACTTAATCAAACTCTCAATAACCCGCTTATTGACTACCCGCAGATCAACTCGATTACAAAAATCTTGAAATGAGGTGAAACTCCCACCCTCTTCCCGGGTGGCAATAATGTTTTCAATTGCCCCTTTTCCCACATTTTTCACCGCAGCCAAGCCAAACCTGATTTTCCTGCCTACAACAGTAAAATCGGTTAAACTCTCATTTACATCAGGTGGTAAAATCTCAATACCCAACCGGCGACATTCATCAATATAAAGAGCTACCTTATCGGTATTCTCCATGACACTGGTTAATAGAGCTGCCATGTACTCTACCGGATAGTTTGCCTTCAAATAAGCCGTCTGATAAGCAATCACGGCATACGCCGCAGAATGACTTTTATTAAACCCATACCCGGCAAAATGGGCCATTAAATCAAAGATTTCCCCTGCTATCTTTGTAGGAATCTTCCGCTTAACAGCCCCCTGTAAAAATTGTTCCCGCAATGCGGCAATGACTTCTGGCTTCTTTTTCCCCATGGCTCGCCGCAAAATATCGGCTTCACCAAGGCTGAAACCTGCCAATTGGCTGGCAATCTGCATTACCTGCTCTTGATATAGAATAATTCCATATGTTTCCTTCAGGATCGGCTCCAAAGTAGGATGTAGGTATTCCACCTGCTTGCGTTGGTGTTTGCGGGCAATATAATCCTCTACCATACCACTGCCTAACGGCCCCGGTCGGTAGAGAGCAACTAAAGCCACAATATCATTAAGACTGCTGGGCTGTAAATCTTTAATCAGTGTCCTCATACCCGCACTTTCAAGCTGGAAGACACCGGAAGTGTTCCCCTGCTGTAACATTGCATATGTATTCTGATCTTCTGCAGGAATATTCCGGGGATCGATAACTATTCCTTGGGTAACTCGAATAATTTTCAAGGTATTCTGGATCACTGTTAAAGTTCTTAAGCCTAAGAAATCCATTTTTAACAGCCCAAGTTCTTCAATAGTATCCCAGGGAAATTGAGTTGTCACCACTCCGTCTGAAGTTTTCTGTAAGGGAACATAAGCAGTTAAAGGTTCCCGGGAAATAACTATACCTGCAGCATGAACCGAAGCGTGCCGGGGGAGGCCTTCTAAGATTCGAGCAGTTTCTAATACCTCTCCCAAAGCAGGGTCTTGGGCTACCAATTGGCGCAAGTTTGTACTTACCTGCAAAGCCTTCTCCAGAGTCATGCCCAATTCCATTGGGATCAACTTCGCCAATTTGTCTACATCACCATAGGGGATACCATAAACCCGCCCTACATCTCGCACTGCACCCCTTGCAGCCATGGTACCAAAGGTCACTATTTGGGCTACCCGGTCCTTACCATACCGTTTGATCACGTAATCAATTATTTCCCCTCGCCGGTCATCACAAAAATCTATATCTATATCAGGCATGGTTACCCGCTCCGGGTTTAGAAAACGCTCAAAGATAAGACCATGTGCCAACGGATCTATATCAGTAATACCGAGGCAATATGCCACCAAACTACCAGCTGCCGAACCGCGGCCAGGCCCGACCAAAATTCCCTGTTCCCGGGCAAAACGGATTAAATCCCACACAATCAGGAAATAACCAGCATAACCCATTTTATTGATCACATTAAGCTCATAAGCCAGCCGTTCCTTTATCTCCTCCGTCAGTTGAGCATAACGTCCTATTAAACCTTGCCGGCACAGTTGTTCTAAATATACTTCTGGAGTATTCCCACTAGGTAATGAAAAAGCAGGTAAATGCAAATGCCCAAAATCCAGTACTACGTTACAGCGCTCTGCAATAGCTATAGTATTAGCAACAGCCTCCGGAACAGCATGAAACAGTTGCATCATTTCCGCCGTTGATTTTAAGTAAAACTCTTGAGTGGGAAAACGCAGTCTGCCTTCATCAGCCAAATTTTTTCCCGTTTGAATGCATAGCAGCACATCATGAGCAGTAGCATCATTTTTCTTGATGTAATGCAAGTCATTAGTAGCCACCATGGGTATAGCCATATCCCTGGCTAACCGGATTATTTTTTCGTTGCTTTCTTTCTCCACTGCCATACCATGATCTTGCAACTCCAGAAAAAAGTTATTCTGCCCAAATATCTCCCTGTATGTTTTGGCAGCATCCCGTGCCCCGGCTTCATCCCCTTGCAATAATTTGGTCGGGATCTCACCGGCTATGCAGGCAGTAAGGGCAATCAAACCCTTACTATACCGGGAAAGGAGTTCCTTGTCTACTCGCGGCTTATAATAAAATCCTTGCAGATAAGCTTGTGAAACTATTTCCAACAAGTTTTGGTATCCTTGCTGGGTTTCCGCCAGTAAAACCAAGTGATACAAATTATCATCAATCCGCGGTTTCCGGTCAGCCATTGTCCGGGGAGCCACATAGACCTCACAACCTAACAGAGGTTTAATCCCATGCTTTAGACAACATTTATAAAATTCCACTACACCGTACATAACACCATGATCAGTAATAGCCAGTGCCGGCATCTCAAGCTGGGCGGCAGCAGTTACTAAATCTGATATTCGCGCTGCTCCATCTAATAGACTGTACTCTGTATGACAATGAAGATGAACAAATTTAGACACCGGCCTTCCCTCCTTGAACGAGACTTCATTTGAGGAGTAATCGACTCCCTTATTGTTTGTCGAGCACATACTGGACCAGCAGGCCTTCCCGCCGTATATTGAGGCGGGAGGCTTAGGCTAGTTAGTTCAGTCAGTACCGAACTTTTTCTCTAATTCCACACCTTAGGGATAACTCCTCCTACATACAATTGGGATAATTATTCCATAAGGTCTATATTTCTCATAAATGGAAAAGGGGAATAAAAGGTGAGTAAGATTATTGCCGATCTAACTATAAGTTTTTTTGTTGCCCTGGGGGTGGTTTTAGGAGGATCTATTATTGGTTCCCTGGGAGCAACATTAGCAAACCATTATCCTGAAGATACAATGATCGAGCTGGCCCGCCAAATCAAAGTTTGGGCAGTATTGGTCGCACTCGGCGGCACTTTTCCCTCTCTCCATGCCTTGGAGGCGGGCTTATTTGAAGGCCAGCTGCGGGCAATCGCCCGGCAGCTTATCTTTATACTGATCTCCTTCAGCGGCGCGCATCTGGGCTATATGCTCATTTCTATTGTTGAAGGGGGATTAAAACAATGCGGGCAAAGGAGGCAGTTTTTCTCTTGGGGTTTCTCTGTGGTTGCCTGATCATGAATTTATTCTTGGCAGCTAAACTGGACACACTCTATGCAGAGATTGAATCCCTGGCCACAGCCCTGGCCGAGCGGGAATCACTCCTGGAACGGCTGCAAGAGGCCAGTGCAAACAGCAGTTCACCTATTATCAAAGAAATAAAGCCGGAAATAATTCTCAAGGGTAACCGGCCTTTACAAATAGAACTGGAAAAAAGGGTACGGGAATGGTTGGATATCTTTCTGGGCCGGGATTTGTCTTCCCTTGACCCCGCGGCCATTCCCTTTATTATCGATGGGCGGATAGAAACTATTAACGGCCGCAAAGTGCGCCTGGAAGTGGAAACCACCGTTGTCTCCGAACAGTTAATCATATTTATCCGCCCTCATTGGGAAAATCAAAATGAAGGATAACAGCCGCTACCGCATGCTAGCAAAAGACTTAAGTTGAGACAATACAGCCTGTGCCGCCTGCCTGCCTGCTTCTATGTAAGATTGCGGATGGTCTAAATCTAAAAGGCTTCAACTTTGTGACTACCGGCTGTATTATTAGGTCAGCTTTGGGCAGCTGTGCGGCAACATTGGCTCTCTGCATCAAGATAATGGTCTGAATAATAACCTGAAATATATGCTCCGGTGGCTCCCAACCAAGAGTTTGCGCACCTAAATCAACGGCAATTACCTTTTGTGCGCCCAGGGAGCGGGCAACATCTACCGGCAGATTGTTGACAACACCACCATCAATTAAAAGTTTCCCTTCCACCTGCACAGGTGTGAAAATGCCCGGTATCGTACAGCTTGCTCGTACAGCAGTACATACTGATCCTGAAGTAATAATTATCTCAGCCCCTGAGCTCAAATCACAGGCCACCGCAGCAAAAGGGAGCTGTAATTGGGAAAAAGTTCGCCTGCCAATATGCTTAGCCAGATAAGCTTCAAACCGTTCCATCCCCAACAACCCCAAATATGGCCGCTGTAGACTAACAATATCCCACCAATGGGTATCATGGGCCAAGGTAAGTAAATCCGCCGATTTATAGCCGCTGGCATAAAGGGCTCCCACCAAACTACCTACACTGGTACCAGCAATAACATCAACTTGAATATCTTCCTGCTCTAACACTTGCAACACACCTATATGGGCTAAGCCCCAAGCTAACCCTCCACTTAAAACCAGCCCTATTCTCCGGTCTGGATTATCCATTCCCTTTCAAACTCCTTCTAATATGCTAAAAACAAAGAGCGCCAGTGGCGCCCTAATCTATGCCTAAGTCATCAAAAGGAAAGGAGTCAGATTTATATTTTGCCGAA
Organism: bacterium; assembly: GCA_050951765.1. Taxonomy (GTDB): domain Bacteria; phylum Bacillota; class DTU030; order DTU030; family JBMNJR01; genus JBMNJR01. Next base: position 74,686 of record JBMNJR010000008.1, read on the forward strand.
AAACTCTCCATCCCAATATTTATCCCGGAAGGAGCGAAGAAAAAAATATACTCGCCAATCTTTTGCATATTCCCCTCAACACTATAGGTGGCTCCGCTCATGTAATCCACAATCCGTTGGGAAAGGGCATGGGAAAGTCCTTCCAAATTAATGATTACTGGACGTCCTTCTTTAATATGAGTAGCCATTTTTTTAGTATCTCCAAAACTATCAGGTTTAATCACAACCACTTTAACCTGTTGCTGATCGATTTCTACATTCCAATGTTCTATTTCACTTTCAGACGTTTCCTCCCTGCCAAAACCTAAGGAATACATAAAACGGCGAAAGATTTTCGCCATAGCCCCTCATCCTTCCCTGATCATTAGTGCTACAGAAAATGCCTATTTACACAACCGCATTAATTCACTATAGAAGAGATACATTGTCAAGATATTAAGTCAAAGTAATATTCGACAATTAATAGTCATTTCCTGCACTGTGACCTGCTTTTTCTGATGGAATACAAGTAGAGGGGAATATAATACATTGGTTACTATTCAATTTGGGATAGAAAGTCTTTGATCCGCTTCACACCTTCTTCAATCCGTTCCATTGATGTCGCATAAGATAACCGTACATAGTTATCATTGCCAAAGGCAATGCCCGGGGTCAACGCTACCTGAGCCTCGACCAATAATAGTTCGGCCAAGTCTAATGAACCGCTTATCACTTGGCCTTTATATTCCCTTCCAAAATATGCGGATACATTGGGGAAAACATAAAAAGCTCCTACCGGTACCCTACAGGTTACACCGGGGATCTCCATTAAAGCCTTTACCACGTAATTACGACGCCGTTCAAACTCAGCTACCATTTGAGTGACAGTTCCCTGATCACCTTCTAATGCCGCTAAACTTGCTGCCTGGGCGATGGAATTGGGGTTGGACGTAGCATGACTTTGAAAACTGCCCATTGCTTTGGAAACAGCCTGCGGTGCCGCTGAATAACCAATGCGCCAACCGGTCATTGCATAAGTCTTGGACATGGCATTAACAATGATCGTACTTTCCTTTAATTCCGGAGATAATGTAGCAATACTTGCAGCTTTTACCCCGTCATAGACAAGTTTCTCATATACTTCATCAGATATCACAAATAATTGATGCTTTAAGATTACCTCGCCTAAGGCTGCTAATTCGGCCTCATCATATACTGAGCCGGTAGGATTGCTGGGGCTATTAATGATTAAGCCTTTTGTCCGTTGCGTAATGGCTGCTTCAAGTTCTTCAGCGGTTAACTTAAAATCATTTTCTTCTTTAGTGTCTACAACTACCGGAACACCCTGGGCCATTTTCACCATTTCCGTATAGCTAACCCAGTAGGGAGCCGGAATAATTACTTCTTCCCCGACATCTACCAGCACCTGGAGCGCATTAAAAAGGGCATGTTTCCCTCCATTGGTTACTACAATTTGCTCCGGTGTGTACTCCAATTTACTATCGCGCCATAATTTTTTGCAGATTGCCTGCCGCAATTCAACAATTCCAGTGGCACTGGTATAACGGGTAAAACCTTTCTCAATTGCCTGCATCCCTGCTTGGGCTATTGCCTGTGGCGTATCGAAGTCCGGCTCCCCCACAGTAAAACTGAGAACATCCATACCTTTTTTCCGCATTTCCTGCGCCCGCGTATTCATGGCCAAAGTTGGCGACGGACTGATCCCTTGCACCCTTTCCGCCAAACGCATTTAAATATCCCCCCTTATTGTCCTTTCATGATTTAAAGCTTTGCTTGTACTGCTGCTACCTTTGCCTCCATTGATGCCTCTCGATCACGCCTGTCATCAATCATAATAGTAGTACTTACCCGACCGGCTCCATTGTGAAAGGGTACCTCATGCATCTTTCTAATTACAGCCAAAATTTTGTCCAAATCACCCTCAATAATTGTTCCCATGGGTGTCAATTGATGCTTCAGTTCCTTTTCCTCCTGCAAAACTTTGTAACAACCTGCTACGTATTTGCTGAGACTAGTACCTATTCCCACAGGCGAAATCCTCACTTCCACAATCGCCAAACTCCGTCACCTCCTTTCGTTCAAAATAAACCTCCCCTACCGCCAGGGGTTAATTACCGCCTTTATTACCCGTTGCGCCTCCACATCCTGTAAGGCTTGATTTACCTGAGATAAAGAATACTCTCGGCTGATGAAACGCTCCCAAGGATATTGTCCAGCATAACGTCCCATTACCTGAATGGAACGGTAGAAATGGCTAAAATCTATACCCCAAGTTCCTCTAATATCCAAATGTTTTTTATTAATATCCAAATGAGGGTTAAGTACTAAATTGCCGTTGTCCGTATACTGCCCTACCACCACATACGTCCCACTATCACGGGTGAAACTCATCCCCTCATTTAAGGCTTGCGGCACACCTGTTGCCTCAATAACTACGTCAGCTCCCCTGCCCTCTGTCAACGCCAGCACTTGTTCCAAACGCTGTTTGGGATCTGTATCCTCAATATTGATTACATGGTCTACGCCTAAATCCGTCCCTAATGCAAGACGAAGAGCCGGCCCCCCTACCAAGATCACCTTTAACGCTCCTGCCAAGCGGGCCAAAATACAGGCATTGAGACCTACGGGGCCACTGCCTTGTACTACCACTGTATCACCTAATGTAATATTTGCTCTCTGCACAGCATGAAAAGCAGTGGGCAGTCCACAACCCCCGCCTATAAACTTCTGCGGCGCAACTCCTACCGGCAGCCGTACAACTTTTGTCCCCGGCTTTAAATAAATGTATTCACTCCAACCGCCTAATAAACCCTCTGTAGCTGAATATGTAATCCCATAAACCTTCCGCTGGGGACAACGGGTGCTTGCCTTGGCAACTAAACAAAACCAACATTCATTACAAGTATTATGTACATCGAGGAAAGTGACAATATCACCTTTTGTAAAAGGCTTTCCTGTTACGTCTTTTACTTCTCCAGCAATTGCGGCTATTTCCCCTACATTAATATGACCGGGAATAATCGGATAAGGTACTTCCGCCAACCGCCCATGGAATAAATGCACATCAGTACCACAAACTTCACTGAGCAAGGTCTTCAGTAGAATAGACCCCGGCTCCAATTTGGGCTTCGGAAAATCTTTAATAACTACCTGTTGTCCAGGTTTTTCCATTACTGCTGCCCGTACCATCTGCATCTCCTCCTTTAGATCATATCCATCCTAGCAATATAATCGCACTTGCAATCCAAAAAGCAAACTGCTAATAAAGTGTCTCTATCTGTGTAAACCGGACGGCACCTAGCGTTGGGGCTCTTGGCTGGAGCGCATCAGTGCATGTGCGTGAATAGTGATACTCCTTCGCCCCATTCTGCTAACAATACATCTATACAACCGGCACCATATTCCCCAATGAAATCCCTTCTAAGGCAACTTGACAATCGTAAGCATAAACCTCTACCCCTGTCTGCTGCGCCCTGTATAATGCAGCACTAAACTCCGGATCTGTTCGCTTATTAGGCGAAAAAATGCTGGCATCATTCCGTTGAATAACAAAAAGAGCCACAGCCCGATACCCTTCCTGCCGCGCCAGCATAAGTTCAGCCACATGCCTTGTCCCCCTTGCTGTGGGAGCGTCAGGAAACAATGCCTGTCCATTTTCCACCAGGGTAACGGACTTAACTTCCATAAAACAAATCTGTTGCTCCTGCCGGATCCGAAAATCTAACCTGCTGGTTTGGTATGTTACTTCCTGTTCGACCTCTATTGCGCCATCAAACCCTAAAATTAACCCCTCCCTTAAGTTGTAAGCAATTAACCGGTTGGGTAAATGGGAATCAATTGATACTAAAATATCATCTTGAGTGGCTACGACTAAATCAAAAGATGTTTTACGCTGCACATCCCGCCGCGGAAGCAAAAAAACCTTGGCTCCATGATAAAGAAGTTCGTGCATACGGCCGGAACTGGGTATATGGGCTATAACCTGCTCTCCGTGCAAATCAACAAGCGCCACAAAACGATTCTTACGGGCTATAAATAACCCCTGTTGTAAAGGCTCAGGATATTTTATCTGACTTTCCCTTGTTTCCATCCCTATAGCTCCCGGATAAACCGATAAAGGTCTGCTAAATATCCTTGATAATCGGCAACCGGGTCCTTAGGCAGCCGATTGATTAAACAATCCTTAACCAAGAAGGTCTTAATCCCTATTTGCCCGGCCACAAGATCCTCTTGCACATCATTTCCAATCATTAGGCATTCCGCCGGCTCCCGCCCAATTAGGGTCAGTATTTCTTTATAATACTCAATATGCGGTTTACAAAAGTGCATATTCTCATAGGTTGTAACCAATCGAAAAGGGCAATCCTTTAAACCTGCCCAATGCAGGCGATGTTCCATAGCTAACCGGGGGAAAACAGGATTTGTTGCTATAACTACCTCAAAACCCTTCTCCAGGGCATTTTTAACAGTTTTCTGGGCTAAAGGCAGAAAAAACGTATCATCAGCCAGCTTGGCAAAATCATGTCGATAAAAATCCTCCAGAATTGGCATCAGTTCTTCCCGGCTAATAGATATTCTTGGAACAAAATCCAGCATAAAGGCCTCTTCATTGGTTAAACGTTGATCCTTATTGTTAATCATGGCTTCCGTACTGGCCATAAGGTGGAAAATAAATTCCGCCGGCGCCATTAGATGGGCAAACCGGGTGGTGAGGGCACGGAAGTATATGGGTAAAAACCGATCTATATCTAAATTGAGCAATGTACCATCAAGATCAAAGAGTAATGTTTTATACATAAGCCACCTCCTTTAGAGTACCTGCATATTGTAGTCAATTATCTCCACCTCGCCCAAGTCTGCAATAAAATTAATCACAGCCTGGATGTTTTGATACGCATGACCACTTTCGTTGCTGACACAAGCAATACCCAATGTCACCCTCCGCCAGGTATCTTGATCATCTATTTCCGCCAGAGATACGTTAAACCGTGCTCGTGCCCGCTGGAGCAGACTCTTTAGTACCCGCCGTTTGTCCTTTAAGGAGTTTGCTCCGGGAATATGTAGGATTACAATCCCCATGCCGATAACCAAATTTTTCACCTCAATTATGATTCGATTCTTTCTCAACTAAGTGAAATCCTGCCTTATATGGTATAATTTTACTTCCACTTCCTAAAAAAACCCTTAGCAGTAAAACGCGTTATAGCTAGGATAGCCGTTTTGCATAGCTGGCGACTGCTTTTTGAGGTTAGAAGTTGGAAGTTAGAAAAGAACAATATAATATTAGGTTCTATGTATAAAAAAAGAGAAATAATGAACTCTTTCGCATTACTGTCTAACTTCGAATCTCTAACCTCTAACTTTTTGGAGAGGGTGGTCACGGTCGCCGGAGCCAGCGACAAAATTAGGCTAGCCCCGGATAAAGTGTTTCAGAATAGAAACAAATTCCCTCAAAGCCCTGCCAAATGCATCACAATCCCCAAAAGACCTCCGCTTACAATCATCAGGATAGGATTAACCTTAGTAAAGGTGACAACCAAAAAAGTAATAACGGCAACCAGTGCTGCAAGTACATCTTTAATTGCAGAGGGTATAAGATAAATTCCTGCAGATAAGATAAGTATCGGCAACACGGAACAAATACCGTGCAAGGCCTCACGCACAACTACATGGTCTCTGTGCTTGCCAAAAATTTTTGTAAACATAAATACAATCAATAATGTCGGTGTAAAAACCGCGGTTGTCGCTATTATGGCTCCACCGAGTCCGGCAATTTTGTATCCCACAAAAGTGGCTGCATTAATTGCAATCGGCCCCGGGGTCATCTGTGAGATCGTTATGATCTCCAAAAATTCCTCAACCTCCAGCCACCCTCTTTGAATTACTATCTCTTGCTGAATTAAAGGCAACATGGCATAACCGCCGCCAAAGGCAAATAGACCAACCTTAAAAAACGCCCACCCCAAAGACAACGAAATTAGCATATGCTTATTCCCTACCTTTCTCTTTTTGCCTAACCCAATTGGGCCAAAGCAGTAAACAAATACGGGAAACAGCTGCAGCCCAAATTATCATAATCGGGCGGATCCCTAAAACTATTACTGCCAAAAAACCGACTACCATATAAACAATTGCAGTTCTATCGGTGATAAAGCGCCTGCCAATGGAAAATGCGGATACCATTATTAACCCCGCCACTACCGGTTTCACCCCGTCAATAAAGACCTTTATAATGACAATCCCCTGTAAATTATTAAAAAACTTAGCAATTGCCAATAAAGTAAAAAAGGATGGAAGCACAATCCCCAATGCTGCCGCAACCGCCCCTGCCCAACCCCGAGTTCTTGTTCCCACAAAAACTGCTATTTTACCCGCTACTGCACCGGGGATACATTCTGTCAAAGAAATTCCCCGCATGAACTCAGCGGGCTCAAGCCAGCGCCGGCGAACTACTACTTCTTTTTCAATAATGGGAATCATGGCGTAGCCACCACCAAAAGAAAAAAGACCAATCTTAAAAAAAGCCAAGAATAAACCGGCTAGAGAAATTCTACTTACAGTCATTTTCTTTCTGCATTCCAAATCTGCATCTCCCCTCATCCCCTAGTCCATCAGTGCCTGGGCAATTTCCGCCTGCACCTTAAGATCTGCCTCCATAGCCTTCGCCTTCTCCAAAACCCGGCGTGCTTGCTTCCCGCCCAATTGCCCTAAAGCCCAAGCAGCGTGACCCCGGATAACGGGGCGCTGATCTTGGAGCAATGCTTGTATCTCCGGTACTAAATCTTGATCCCCCCAATTACCCAGAGCAATTAAAGCGTTGCGCTGCATAATTGTTCTGCCCCGCCATCCGGCACTGGTAAAACCAAAATAAGCCCCAAATTCCCGCTTGCTCATTTTTAACAAAGACAGCAATTTAGGCCGGTGTTCAACATATACCGGGTAAAACTGGCGGTGTTTAGTAAGGGGAACCTGCTCATTGACAACACAGTTGTCCTGACAGGTATCACAACCATAGAGCCGCAGCCCCATAGCTTTACGGAATTTATTGGGTATATACCCTTTCTTTTGCGTTAGATAAGACAAACAGCGTGTATAATCCAATACTCCCGGCGCAACCAAGGCACCGGTGGGACAGGATCGTACACAGCGGTTACAATCAGAAGCACAATCCAGTTCGGATGGACAGTCAGGAACCAGCTCCGCTTTGGTCAATATTCCCCCTAAGTAAACCCAAGTGCCCAACTTGGTAGCCAGCAATGTATTATTGGCAAAACAACCCAAACCCGCTCGCCAGGCCACTGCTTTATCGAAGAAAGGCCCCGTATCCACAAAACAAATACTTTCCGATCCGGAAGCCTCGCTCCACAAAAAATCCCGCAAGAGTTCTAATTTTCCCTCCACCACCCGATGATAATCTATTCCCCAGGCAGTGCGGGATAAATAACCCCTGCAGCCGGATAAAACGGGCGCCTCTCCCTGGTAATACGACAAACCAATTGCAATCAGGCTCCTTGCCCCCGGTAATACCTGTTCCGGATCACATGCCGCAGCTAAATCCGCCGGCCCAAAGGGACTATATAAACCCTGCTGTTGCCGTTCTATTACCGCCGCCAATGTAGCCGAAAAAGGCTCTATTCCGGTAACACCTAATAAATCAATCCCCAATTCCAGCCCGTATTCCTTTATCTTTGCTGTGAGTGCTGTTCGGTTCATACCTTATCCCCCTTATTAATCCTTCCGGTATGGCAATACTCCAGCAGCAAGCAGCGGGCGCACTCTGGGTTCTGAGCGTGACAAACCCTACGGCCGTGATGAATTAACCAGAGATGGGCAAAAGACCACTTCGCTTGCGGGATAATTTGCAGCAATTCTGCCTCTGTGGCTGCAGGGGTTTTCCCACAGGCCAACCCCAGCCGGTGACTGACTCGGAAGACATGGGTATCTACCGCTAAGGCATCCTGGCCAAAGGCTTGGCTTAAAACAACATTGGCTGACTTTCTGCCTACACCTGGGAGAGACATTAGCTCTGCTCTGGTTTTGGGAACCTGCCCGCCGTAACACTTTTCCAATAGGTAACAGGTTTTAAGAATATTCTTTGCCTTATTGCGGAATAACCCGCATTCCCTGATTTCCGCTTCCAGCTGCTCCTGCGAAAGGGAGACAAAATCCCCAGGTTCTTTATATTTGGCAAAAAGCCTCCGGGTAACCTGATTTACCCGGACATCAGTACATTGGGCGGATAGTATCACTGCGATGAGCAGTTGGAAAGGATTGGCGAAGATAAGACCAGGAGGTAATCCTCCGTATTCCTGCTCTAAGATTGTCAAGATTGCCTTAATTCTTTTCCCCATTATACCACCCCGAATCCTGCTTAGACTACTTTATAGTTCTATGCTACCACTGTTCTCCTGCCAAGGCAATTAGGCTAAGACTTGCATATCCAACCATGACTTCCTTCGCCAGCAAAAGAAAGAGTGACATTGAAAATGTTTCCTTCTCTAGGAAGCAAAGTGATGCCAGGTTACCGGACAAAATATTTTCCTATAATTCGCAAAAAGATCAGCTTCACCCTCCCATCCGCTATAAACAAACACCGTCAGTATGCTATAATAAACGATAATAGTAATTAATACCCAAAAAAGGAAGTGGCCAAATGAAATATGTGGTGTTATTAGCTGATGGCATGGCAGATTACCCTGTTCCGGAGCTGAACGGCAAAACCCCGCTAGAAGCGGCATCAACTCCCACCATTGACAGCCTTACCCCTCATGGAGAAATAGGCATGGTTAAAACCATCCCCGATGGGATGCCTCCTGGCAGTGATACCGCCAATCTGGCAGTCTTTGGTTATGACCCGGCAACCTATTACACTGGCCGTTCCCCCTTTGAAGCTATCAGCATCGGCATACCTTTAGCCGCCAGTGACGTTGTTTTTCGCTGCAACCTGGTTACCTTAACAGAAGATGAACCGTATGCGGCCAAAACCATCGTTGACCACAGTTCTGACGAAATTACCACGGTGGAAGCTGCACAATTAATGGAAACGATTAAAACTAAATTGGGTACGAAAGCCATGGAGTTCCACTCCGGCTTTAGCTACCGCCATATCTTAGTGTGGCATGATGCTCCCTTTGATTTTACACTGACACCGCCCCACGATATCCTCGGTAAAAAAATCAGAGAATATCTACCGGCAGGCCCTTACGGTAAAGTTTTTCTAAACATGATGGAAAAAAGCTACCCCCTTCTCGCCCAACATCCAATTAACATTGAGCGGCAAAAACAAGGGTTGAACCCGGCCAACTCCATTTGGATTTGGGGCGAAGGGAAAAAACCCCTCTTACCCAGCTTTCAAGAAAAATACGGCCTTAAGGGTTCAGTCATCTCCGCAGTAGATCTGATCAAGGGTCTGGGACTCTGTGTGGGCTTTACTCCCATTGATGTGCCCGGAGCAACAGGGAATTATCATACCAATTACCAGGGCAAGGTTGAAGCTGCCCTGAAAGAACTGCAAAAAGGACAAGATTTTGTCTATATACATATTGAAGCCCCGGATGAATGCGGCCATCGCTATGAAATTGAGCAAAAGGTGAAGTCTATTGAAGCTATTGACCTAAAGGTGCTGAAACCTTTGCTAGCCGGTTTGACAGCCATAGGCGAAGATTACAAGATCATGCTCCTGCCTGACCATCCGACACCTTTAAGCTTGCGCACACATACAAATGAGCCGGTACCATTCCTTATTTATCAGAGCAATGCTAATAAAGAAAACACCTTTAGCTATAACGAAATCGACGCCCCCAAATCAGGGCTTTATATTCAAGCAGGGCATCGGCTGATGGATTATTTTTTAGGGAAAATGTAAACTCATAACCAAGAAAGGGTGATCCTGTTGGCGAACATCGAATATATCAGTACCCGCGGCAATGATAAAGCAATTGGTGCGGCAGAAACTATTATCCTAGGCATCGCAGCAGATGGCGGTCTCTTTGTGCCCCGGTGTTTTCCGGCACCAATTACCGACTTAAAGCGCCTAGTTAACCTCAGTTATCAAGATTTAGCATATGAGGTAATGCAACTATTTTTAACCGATTTTACCGAAACAGAACTACGTTCCTGTATTACCAACGCTTATGACGACAAATTCACCACTCCAACCATTGCCCCCTTAACAAATAAAGCAGGCGTCCACTTTCTGGAACTGTACCACGGACCTACCCTAGCTTTCAAAGATATGGCTTTAACTATTTTACCTTATCTCTTGAAAACCGCCGCCAAAAAGCTAAACCAAGATGCAGAGATCGTCATTCTCACTGCCACTTCCGGCGACACTGGTAAAGCGGCTTTAGAAGGCTTTGCCGGTGTTGCCGGCACTAAAATAATCGTATTTTTCCCCGAGCATGGCGTCAGTGAAATTCAAAAACGACAGATGATTACCCAAACCGGAGCCAATACTCATGTTATAGGGATCGAAGGAAATTTCGATGACGCTCAAAGTGGGGTCAAAGCTATTTTTACCGATCCGGAACTAATAAGAAAACTAGCGGCAGCCAATAAAATGTTCTCTTCCGCCAACTCCATCAATATTGGCCGCCTGATTCCCCAGGTTGTCTACTACTTCTACGCCTACACGCAGCTATGCCGTTCCGGAGCTATCAGCTGTGGAGACCAGGTTAACTTTGCGGTTCCTACGGGGAACTTCGGCAACATCTTAGCCGGATATTATGCCCAACAAATTGGGCTTCCCATCAAAAAACTAATCTGTGCCTCCAATGACAACAAAGTGCTCTATGATTTCTTTAATACTGGGACTTATGACCGCAACCGGGAGTTTGTTACCACCATCTCCCCTTCCATGGATATTTTAATCTCCAGCAACTTGGAGCGCTTACTCTTTGATATTTGCGGCCAAGACGGCAATAAGACGAGAACGCTAATGGAACAATTACAAAAAGCGGGTAAATACAGTATTACCACGGAAATGGCGACAAAACTACACAGCTTTTATGGTGGTTTCACTTCTGAGGCAGACACTTATCGTACTATTAAAGATGTCTTTGAAAAGACCCACTACCTGCTGGACACCCATACAGCAGTGGCTTATGCTGTTTCTCAAGCTTATCGGGAGGAAACAAAAGATACAACGCCCATGGTAGTTGTATCTACAGCCAGCCCTTACAAGTTCACCCGGGCAGTAATGACAGCCTTGGACAAAAAATATGCCGACTCGGATGAATACCAATTAATAGCAGAAATGGCTGACCTCCTACAGGAAGAACCTCCCCTGGCAATTCGCGATTTAGATAAACGGCCGATATTACACCGGACAGTCTGTCAAAAGAAAGAAATGAAACCTCTACTGGAAAGACTGCTCCTTAATTCATAAACTAACGCTAAAATAATCCCCGGTTAGGCAACCTTAGGCCGGGGAAATAATTTTTATATTTATTTTGCTGATTTTTACATCCATTGAATCCTGGGGAGGAGAAAGTTATATTTCAACTAAGGCAACTTTATCGTCCTTGTTTTCGATTGCCCTGCCGGCATCCCGCCAAGCACATGTTTGCCAATGCCTATTTATAGCAGGGATCTGAGCCTTTGTAAATACATCCGACCTCTGTCACTCTGCTCTCTACTGACCGGTTTGTTTCGATAATGGGCTTCCAAAAAAAGATTAGTAAGTTGAATAACTTCCCTCTCTGCTGCGGCATGTTTAGGAGCAGACTGTATAAATCGTCGGGCATACTCCAGAGGAGTTTCCCATGCTTTTTTCCCGCATCCAGCTTTTTGCCCCAACCGCAAAAAAGCTTCATAGGAACGAACTATTTGTAGGTAAGGATCTGGCGAAGACAGTAAATAACGGACCCTCCTTTTAATTTCGTCCCTTAACTTCCCGGCTGTAATTTTCAGCCAGGTGATAACCTGCTGTGAAAATAATTTAAGCAACTGCACAAACCTGTACCCGACTGCACGCAAGCCTGGCAGGACAGTTCTGTTGCTGGCGGGCATACTGTGCGCACTTAAGTGCATGTACAATAATTTAATCAATTCACGAAAACACACCACTAACAAGATAAAACCGATGAGAATAAGAGGCACCAGCCACCAAGTGGATAACTCCTGTAATTCTCCTCCCCCTTGTGGCAGAAAAGGGGCCGAACCATATTCCGGCGTATAATTGGTTTCTGGGGGCTTGCCCAAAAAAGAATCCAATAATCTGACAAATAAAAGCCACGCAGATATAATCCCCCTCTGTATTGATAAAAGCAGCTGCAACGCCTCCCGAGAAAAAAAGATAAAAAAGAAAATCACAGCTGCCAGAAAAGGAACCACAGCATGAATGAAAATAATGTCAAGCCTAGGTACTGCCGCTGCTGTAAAATTGGCTCCCCATAATGCTAAAGTAACAGTAAAAAGGATAAACCAACACCCAATAAGCCCTCCTAATAGAACCCCAGGCAAACCGATAAAACTCAATAAAAATAAGACCGTTGTAAACAAGAGCAAACTTATTTCTACAGTTTTTAGGTGCAGTGAAGGATTTGCACATTGATTAAAATTTAAACAATAATACGCACCAATCAACCATGATAGCAACTGCCATAAGGCAGGAAAAAAAATATAAATTTTCAAATCTACCGGTACTGCCGTAGGCAGGGTGAAAATTCCACACCATAGCAAGTTTCCCCAAATTAATCCGCCACTGTACAACAAGTATTGCATGGAATTGCTGAGAACTAGCTTTAAGACTGTGGGTTGTGACTTTAATAAATAGCGATTGCTAATGAAACCAAGAAATGTAGGAAGGAGCGCTAGCATGAGCATCCCTGCGAAACCAGTTGCAGGATCATAAAGCACTTTTTCATTAAAGGTAAAAACTTGATACCAACCATAAGCAGAAATACTTAATAACCATGCCGTCCAAATCATCTTTGCGCCTCCCCTCTGCCTAAATCTATGCATTTTACCCGGGAGGAAGCCAAACTGGATAATCTGGCAGTGGAATAGAAGCTGGCAGGATCAGATGTCTTATTAATAGTAGCTGTATATTCTTCTTTTTTCAGCCAGCTGGCAGGCGGGATATGACAGCGCATGATATATATAAAACTAGCGGTCGGTACCCCTTGTATCCGCTCCCATAACTGCTCTTGTTCATAGGGAAAAGCCCGGTTGTTCCCCTCAATGGCAGCACATAGCTTTAAAACACTTTGCGCCTGCTCTGTCCCGGTAGCAAAATCCAAGACCATTATTCCCCTTGTTCTTTGCAGATAAGCGCCGCCGGGGAAACTTGCACTTTTTTCCCAGTGCAGTATGGGAGCATTGGTATAAAAAGCCACTTTAGCACCCTGTTCCAAATGAAATAGAGCAATACCCGCCGCATAACTAATAATATTCTCCAATAGCAAGTCTTCGGTTGAATAATTACTTTCATACAACGGCTGACCGGCAACACTCACATCAAGTACTACCAAGCAGTATTCCGACTCCTTGCGCTGATAAAGATTGCTCTTTAAGCTACCTGTACGGGTTGTGGCATACCAATTGATGCTTTTTAACGAATCGGTCAGTTGATAATCCCTCACTCCCTGAACTTGATACGGATCCTCAATGCCAATATTTCGCTCCCGTTCATTGTCCTCCAAGGCCAAAACCGGCAGCAGGTCGCCTGCACCTTTGAGCCGGGGAAAAACAAAAAGATACTGTTCTTCCCCAATCCGGATCAGGCCACGAAACAACCCGGAAGGATCGCCCACAAACAGCTGCGGAGGAGGAAGATAATATACTCCCCGCTTAGATATCTTAAGCTGCAAATCAACATTTATTCTCTCCTTTTCCGGCAACCATGCATAGGAAACTGTATGATGATACCAAACTGGTACCACCTGACCAGCTGCGGCCAAACCATCGGCGCTTGCAACGGTGGTAACAGTTATGGGAATATCACCAAAACAGGTAAAACCTTCCGGAAGGGAAAAACTGATCCCCGCCCGGACCAAAGGCAAAAACCACCGGTTACTAAATTTAAATTTCCATGTTAGCTTTTCATCGGTAAAAATATTTTCTTGTATTGCTAGACTCTCACCCATGGTAAACCGACTGCTAAATAAGGTCCAGCCATAACTCCATAATAAATAAGCAAGATATAGTAAAAGAAAGAAAAAAGGGATTGCCAAACGATAATACAGGGTAAAAATGGCAACTGCAGCTGCGATCAGTTGGGCTCTACTGCCGGCAAGGGGTGTTGTACTAATAACCAGATGTTTTTTCATTCTTCCCGCGCCCTTAATGGTACCGGTATTTCACCCAGCAGTTGCTTAAGAAAAGCTTCAGGTTTATTGCCTTTATACCTCTCGCTTTTTTGTAGTTTTAAGCGATGGTTAAATACCGGCAAACATAATTCCTTAATATCGTCCGGCAAAACATAGTCACGCCCGCTGAGCAAAGCCCATGCTTTGGCGGCTTTAACCATGCCGATGGAAGCACGTGGGCTCAAAGCAAGCTCCACCGCTTCGTGCCGCCTAGTTGCCTCCACCAAGTCTAGGATATACTGTACCAGCGAATCCTCTATATATACATCTTGGGTCAATTGTTGCAGTTCCATAACCCTTTGGGGATTAAGTACAGGCTCCACCTTTTCCACAGCATGGTCAAAAACATGTTTACTCACAATAATAGTCTCAGCAGAGCGCAATGGATACCCCAATGTGATTTTCAGTAAAAAACGATCCTGCTGGGCAAAGGGTAAAGGAAATGTGCCTTCACTTTCGATTGGATTTTGCGTGGCTAACACTAAAAAGGGTTCAGGCAATAAACGGGTTATACCATCAATGGTAATTTGTTTTTCCTCCATCGCTTCCAATAAAGCCGATTGCGTACGGGGAGTAGTACGATTAAGTTCATCAGCCAATAATATATTGGTCAATACCGGGCCGGGGCGAAACTCAAACTCCCCTGTTTTGATATTATAATAATTAATACCCGTTACATCGGAAGGCATAAGATCCGGCGTAAACTGAATCCGCTTAAAACTGCATCCCAAAACCCTGGCTATAGTTTTCGCCAAGGTTGTTTTCCCTGTACCGGGAAGATCTTCAATTAAGATATGGCCCCGGGCTAACAAAGCTGTCAAAGCCAACTCCACAGCATCGCTCTTCCCGATAATTATCTCTTCAATCCGCCCTTTGGTGATACTTAATATTTCTGCTGCAGCGGAAAAACTCAATTCTGCAGGGTTTTGCCTTGGCAAGGAAAACCCTCCTTCCTCATGCAAAATATTTGCTCTGATTTTATCCTATCATAAAATTCTTTCCAGCTTTGTTTTTTCCTCTTTCTGATAGCATTTGCACCTAAACGGCTAATTCTGGGCTCGACAAAAAAACCCGGCTCCTTATAGAGTAGACGCCCATGCCGGTATACATCACCTGCGGAAGGCCTGTCCAAAGCCGAAGGCGACGGGCACTAAAGCTTAGGTTCCTTGTCCGGCATGTACATGAGCCCATGGCACCTCTATACTTCCGGCAACTGAAAGTATAGAGGCATGGCTCGACTCGACAAGGTACCGGAGAGAGCGAAGCCGGAAGTGGTGAACAATTAATTTTCATTCCTCTGCTGGTGCCGAGAATCGGCATGGGCGTCTACTCTGAAAACATTTTGTCCGGGGCTTGCCTAATTTTGCCGCTGGCTCCGGCGACCGTGGCCGCCCTCCAACTGAATAACTACTATAAAAGGCTGGGCGGCCATGCTCAGTCGCCGGCTATGTCAAACAGGTTGATCGTAAAAACAATGTCAACAGTGCTTGGCTTGCACGTATTTTCATCTCTGTGCCGGTGGTGAAACTGACATGAAAAACTATTTTGCCAACTGCAAGGAATTAGTACAATTAAATCGTGCAAATTGCTCAGGCTCAGACAAATACATAAATTTCTGAGGTTTGGCAATATATTGACTGTAAATACTTTCTCCCCTTAGCATTGGCCACAGATGCCGGATCGCGGGAACAAAACCATAACTTAGATTTTTTACAAACCAATCACCCCCGCTGCTAGGCTTCACATAGTAAGCGCCACCATGGAATTGCAAGAATAATTGGTAGTCCGCCACCAATTGTGCATATACTAAATTTGCCATAACCAAGGGACTTGTGCCTAAATTCATTGTAATATGACCATAACCCGGTGGAATTAAAATAATATCTCCTACGGTAGCTCTAATAAAAACCACATCTTCGATCTCATCCGCTGCTTTGCCCTCGGCTTGCAGTAAATATCCCGCCTGACCATGCAAAACCTGATATACTTCACCATAAGTAAAAGATGTGCCCGGCTTCACCGGATGGTAATGACCCAATGTTTTCACATATTCTCCGGCAATTTTACCTGGCTTTAAGATTGTGATATCGTATCTGAGGTTATAGTTGTTAAACAACTCTTGGTGCTCTATGGAACTGATCCCCCGATATATATAATAGAACTCTTCTATAGCGGCAACGGCATCTACATAAGGCAATACCGGTTTTAAGACTTCTCCATTACGTACCTCCGGCTCAATGGGAACTAAACCCTCACCAAAAACAAGACTGCAATCATCCTGTAAGGATAGAGCTAATCCTGTAACCGATTTTAAATTAAACATAATTATCCCTCCCCAATTCTAAGAACTGCGCAATTTGTTGCGCGATCCTTGCTACAACCTGTTCTGTTTCCGCTTCAACATATACGCGCAGCACATCTTCAGTCCCGGAAGGACGGACAAGACACTATGCACCATCAGAAAGTACCATTTTTACACCATCCAACCGCTGTATTTGTATAAGCTTACGACCTGCCAATTGGTCCGGAGGATTGGTAGTTAATACTGCTAATACCCTCGCTTTTGCTGCAGCTGTACAATAGAAGTCCACTCTTTTGCTATACAACTGTCCATACTTAGCTCTGAGCATTGCCATTAGTTCCGGTAAAGTAATATCATATGCAGACAAAATACCGATCAACAATAATCCGGCAACAATGCCATCTTTTTCAGGTATTTCCCGATTAACCCCTAACCCTCCGCTCTCTTCTGCTCCTAATACTGCCCCTTCGTTAAGCATTGCCTGTGCTAAATATTTAAATCCCACCGGTGTTTCAATCATCTTAATCCCTGCTTTTTCTGCCACCCGATCGATCATATGGGTAGTTGCCACTGTCCGAGCAAAAGCAGGATGTTCTGCACTGTGATCTGCCATATAATCGGCATAAACGGTAAAAACCTGATTGGGGCTAATATAATTACCATCTGGACCAATAAACCCAAAACGATCCCCATCCCCGTCCAGCGCAATACCTAAATCCGCTCGGCTCTCCCGCACAGCCGCAGCTAAGTTACCGAGGTTTTCTTCCTTGGGCTCAGGGGATAATTGCCCGCAAAAAGGTTGTTCGCTGTGAATAGTGAGCACATTATGACCAAGATTGCACAAAATATGCTCCATGTAACCTGCACCAGCGCCATACATAGGATCTACCATAACCTTTAATGCACAATTCCCATTGATACCCTCCATCAGTTTGCATAGATATCGCCGGTAAATCTCAGCAGAGGAAATTTTTCTGATCAGCTTCGCACCTATTTTGCAGTGAATCCAGTATTGGATGGAACTTCCGGCGGTATCAAAGCCTCAATGGCACCGGTTATCGCATTTGGCGCGGGACCGGCAAAATCGGGAATATATTTAATCCCATTATAGTAATAAGGATTATGGCTGGCCGTAATCATAATACCGCCGGCCAGGTGCAAGTCCTTAATTGTACAAGCTATGGCAGGAGTTGGTACCGGTTGTTCGTTTAGATAAACAGGGATACCGTTGGCTGCTAAAACTTGCGCCGCAACACTGGCAAAAACATCTGACAGCAAGCGCGTATCATAGCCAATCACAACACCACGGGTATAATCCTGTCCATTCTTTATTAGATAGGCGGCAATCCCTTGTACGACCCGAGCCAAATTTTCAGGAGTAAACTCTTGACCAATAATTGCCCGCCACCCATCGGTGCCAAATCTGATTAAGCCCACCCTTCGCTCCCTCCACGCTTTTTTCAAGTATCCCAAATATCTAAGTGGTTAATAATATAAATTATTTTTATATTATTCCGGTTAATTCTGAAGATGACAAAAATATGATGAGTCCAGAACAATAGCGGAAAAAATGTTTAAACAATGAGCATGCGCGAAGATAAAACAACAAGAAATTCCCTGTTCGTATGTAAAAACGAAACCGGACCCCCAAATACAAAGAACCGCCGAATTGCAAAGCCTTGACAATTATAATGTATATGTTAGAATTAAATAAAAAATTGAACTATAGCGCATTATATACTAGGGGAGCTGGAAACGCCAGCTGAGATAAAGACGTAATTAGTCTTTGACCCTTGACCTGATCTGGATAATGCCAGCGTAGGGAAGTAACTTTTGTTTTTGTTGTAAAGCATAAATCCTTATCCTGGGATTTATGCTTTTTTACTTTACAGAAGGGAGGGATATGATGAAAACCCAAAAGCTTACATTAGCCGCGCTCTTCATTGCCTTCGCAACCTTGACCGCCCACGTGTTCTATATACCTGCCGGTGTAGCAAAATGTTTTCCGATTCAACACACAGTGAACGTATTATCAGGGGTAATATTAGGACCTTGGTATGCAGTTTCCATTGCATTTTTAACTTCACTGCTGCGAAATATTCTGGGCACAGGTTCTCTTTTGGCTTTTCCCGGCAGTATGGTTGGAGCTTTTTTAGCAGGTATGTTATATCAAAAAACAGGAAACCAGTTAATGGCTTCCCTAGGCGAAATCGTTGGCACAGGATTTTTAGGCGCAATTGCTGCATATCCGGTAGTAAAGTTGCTTATGGGTCAAGATATTGCTATGTTCTTCTATGTGGTTCCTTTTTTTACCAGTACTACCGGCGGCACCATAATTGCCAATCTATTGTTAAAAGCAATTGCTTCCCTGAAGTTAATTAAATTGAATTCAGCTAGTTAAACTGGATAATGGGGTGTATATTTAATGAAGAATGTCTTGACTATTGCCGGCTCTGACAGCAGTGGCGGAGCAGGCATTCAGGCGGATCTAAAAACCTTTTCCGCCCATGGGGTTTTTGGCATGAGTGTGATTACAGCTATTACAGCTCAAAACACCCAAGGGGTTTTCGGTGTCGAAGACATCTCCGATGCAATGATCGAAAAACAGATCGACGCAATATTTACCGACATTAAAGTTGATGCTGTGAAAATAGGCATGGTTTCCCAATCGAAAACCATTAAATCCATTGCAAAAAAATTAAAGCAATACGCACCGAAAAATATCGTTTTAGATCCTGTTATGATCTCCAAAAGCGGCTATGATTTATTACTCCCGGAAGCCAAGGAAACGCTGATCAACGAGCTTTTGCCGCTTGCTACCATAGCTACGCCAAATATTCCGGAAGCTGAAGTCATAACCGACATCAAGATCGCCACCACCCAAGACATGGAAAAAGCGGCAATAAAAATTCATGCACTGGGGACAGAAAATGTCCTGATCAAGGGTGGCCATATGCAAGCAGAGGCAACCGATATATTATACAATGGGAAAGAATTCTTTTATTTCACTGCAGAAAGAATCGCCACAAAAAATACCCATGGGACCGGTTGCACCTTATCAGCCGCCATTGCCAGTAACCTGGCTAAAGGTTATCCGGTAAGGGAAGCAGTGGCGCAAGCAAAGGATTATATTACCACAGCCATAAGGCATGCATTAGACTTGGGCACAGGTGTAGGGCCGACAAATCATTTTTATACCTTATACAAAAAGGCTGGTTTACTTGATAATGGAGCTGAAACCAATTGAAAATACTGCAAAGGATTTCAAAACTGTTACCGGAAATCAAAGCAAGAAAACCGCTAATCCATCATATAACAAACTTTGTCACTGTAAATGATTGTGCAAATATTACTCTTGCCATCGGCGCTTCCCCGATCATGGCTGTTGATGGGGCTGAGGTGGCGGAAATTGTGTCAATGGCCTCTGCACTAGTATTGAATAGCGGCACATTAACTTCTGACTCCATTAAATCTATGCTTATAGCGGGGAAAAAAGCAAACGAGCTGAAAATACCTGTAATTCTTGACCCTGTGGGAGTGGGTGCTACTACATTAAGAAATGAAGCAATAAGAAAGCTATTGACAAATGTTAAAATTGCGGTACTTAAAGGCAATATGTCA
This sequence comes from bacterium, assembly GCA_050951765.1. GTDB lineage: Bacteria > Bacillota > DTU030 > DTU030 > JBMNJR01 > JBMNJR01. Next base: position 94,918 of record JBMNJR010000008.1, read on the forward strand.
GAAATAAAGTTTATATCCGGCTTGGATGTTAGCATTAGAGGGGTAGATTCTACCGCAAGTGAAGAAGGAAGCGCAGAAGCAGCAAAAAAATTGGCTGCGCAGTTAGGATGCGTGGTGGCTATAACAGGTAAGCGGGATATTATATCGGATGGAGATATAACCTTTTTTATCGATAATGGCCATGAAATGTTGGCACATATTACCGGCACCGGCTGTATGATCTCATCATTAATCGCCTCATACAGTGGGGTTACAGATGATTATCTAACTGCTACTTTGGGAGGGATAATCTCAATGGGAATTGCCGGGGAAATTGCTTCCCGATCATTAACAAACGACCAGGGAATAGGAAGCTTTAAGGTGAATCTATTTGATTGTATCTATAAACTTACATCAGATACGATCATAAAAGAAGGTGCTATAAGTGTTTACGAAAGAAAGGATTAATTATACTCTCTATTTAGTAACCGATAGGGATTTATTAGGCAAGAGGGATCTGGCTACAAGTATTGCGGAAGCTATTGCCGGTGGTGTAACTATGATTCAGTTGCGAGAAAAGAAATGTACAACAAGAGAATTCTATAATCTTGCTGTCAAAACAAAAGCAGTCGCTGCCAGTTACAAGATACCCTTTATTGTTAACGATAGGTTAGACATAGCTTTAGCAGTGGATGCTGACGGGCTTCATGTTGGCACTGATGACCTGCCGGTAAGTGTGGCCAGAAATTTGCTTGGTCCCGATAAAATTTTAGGAGTATCAGCGGCAAATCTTGCTGAGGCGCAGGCAGCACAAGCCCAAGGCGCCGACTATCTTGGTGTAGGAGCCATCTTCCCAACCGCAACCAAAGAGGTTACCCACAGTGTAAGCTTAACGGATTTGCGGCTGATTAAATCCTCTGTGCAAATTCCCATAGTGGCTATCGGCGGCATCAACGAAACAAATGCAAAAGAAGTAATGCAGACAGGTATTGACGGAATTGCTGTGGTTTCCGCTATTCTAAGCAAACCTGATATCTGCGCTGCAGCCCAAAAACTCTATAGTATAATAGTTTAGCCCCAGCATTTTACTATTTTATCTCGAAACTGAACATAACCGGCCTGGCAGTCAGAAATCTTCTCGCAAAGATTAACTATGCTCAAAGGTATCCTCTCCCTCACCTGTGAGGTTTGGGCACATCCAAAAAGGACCGTCAGCATCAGCCCGACGGTCCTTTTTGTTTCACCGGCAAAAACACGGCCTTGTTCAACCAACATATCCATAACCTGCACCATCAGGTTCTGCCCTTCCCTCTTTTGGCTGAACAAACCATCCTTGAAATTTATGTAAAATAACCATGATATTACAGGAAAACGAATCAAAAACGGTTCTTCTGCGAAGAACCGTCAGTAATTATTGCTATTATATTATCATAATAAAAGCCAAATCTATGCGCTCCTGTTTATTCACCGCTTCCACTTCAACTTTTCGAAATCCTTCCGCTTGCATCCCTCTCCAAATTTTGCATACCATAATAAAACCAGATACTTGTTAAGCACACTGCACATAAATCTGCGAATGGCGCGGCATGCACTAAACCCCTAATACCCCAAAAGCGCGGGAAGATGATCACTGCCGGAATAAGAAAGATTACCTGCCTGGTAAGGGTTAAAAACATGGCGACTGCAGCCCGGCCAATACACTGAAAATAACTGGAGGCAATAATCTGAAAGCCGACAACCGGCAGAAGCAAAAACCATGACTGCAAGGCTGCTGTGCTAAATTCAACCAGTTCCGGATCCCGGTTAAATAAGCCAACTAACTGTTCCGGGAATAATCGGGTAACAGTATAACCCGCCACTACAATAACAGTGGCTGCTATAATCGCTAGCTTTATCGCCGTTTTTACCCGCGCAAATTTTCTCGCGCCATAATTAAAACTGATGATGGGCTGCACACCTTGCCTGATACCTATCACAGGCATTAGAAGAATTGTCATCAAACTGTTAATTATACCCATACCGGAAACTGCAATATCGCCGCCATACATTAACAAGTTCTTATTTAAGATTGCATTTAGGAGGCTGTTGGCCAGCTGCAATGAAAACCCCGGAACTCCCAAGGCTGTTATTTTTGCAATAATACCTAGTTTTAGTTTCATATATTTTAGTTTCAGTTTATTTTTACTCCGGTGCCCAAGAAAATAGGCCACTACCCAGGTTGCAGAAACACATTGGGCTAAAATAGTAGCCAAAGCTGCACCGGTCATACCCATATTAAAGACAATGATAAACAATGGATCTAAACATATATTCAGGCCAGCGCCTAAAAACATCGTATACATGGCAATTTTGGGGTTGCCGTCAGCACGAATAAAATTATTCATCCCCATACTTACCACTTGAAAAACGGCACCAAAAAAAATTACGCGCATATATTCTATAGAATAGGGCAAAATTGCCGGGCTGGCACCAAATAAGGTTAATAGTGGTCGCAAAAATATTTGTCCGAGAACCATAAACACTATTCCGGCAGTAACCAGCATAACAAAAGCATTACCCAGCACATACTCAGCCTCTCCCTGCCTGCCTTCGCCCAGTCTAATAGAAAATAAGGTTGCCCCGCCGACACCGAACAAAATCCCCATTGACATCAAGATAATCATAATCGGGAAGCCAATGGTAATTCCTCCGATACCATTATGCCCCACATTATTACCAATAAAAATCCGATCGACAACATTATATAATGAATTGACCACCATACCCACAATGGCAGGTAGAGAGAATTTCACTAATAGATCAAATACTTTTTCTTCACCCAACGGGTTTGCTGCTGCCTGCATATTACAATTCCTCCATTGCCTTTTTTAGATCTGTTTGCTCAACTTTATCGACCATTCTTTCCAACACAGATATAACAACATTAACCGTTTCTTTATCTAATCCCTCAGTAAGAAATTCAACCCACCGCCTTACTTTTTGTCTTATTTCATCCTTATACTCCTTTGCCTTGGGGGTAAGATAAATTCTATTAAACCTCTTATCAGCATTATCCTTATTCTTAAACACATAACCCTTCTCTTCCAACGATTTGATGGCGCGGGTTGTTGCCGACTTATCTATATACAAGTATGTGGATAAATCTTCCTGTGTCATCCCATCTTTTTTATAAAGACAGAGTAAAAAAGCATATTCTGCTGCAGTAATATTCAATTCTTTTAATACATAATTAATATATACCTGGGCTTGCCGGTGTAAAATGGAAAGCAAACGACCTAAACTGCCATGCAAAATATCACCTTCTTTCGTTGACTTAGCAATTATATCCTATAATTAATTGCCAAGTCAACTAAATTAATATAAATGGTCGTGTCAAATAGTTGTAGGACATTTACTTTTATCGTCCCTTTTGGTTTTTGTCACTAGAGCCTGATATTACCGTCTTGAAGGCCACGTAAACAGGGAAACATCGGAACCACTTTGCCCCTCTTTAATATGGGTATATTGGCGAACTTTTCATTAGATACTTTTTCGAATGACCGGTTCATTTTCCGCATCATGCTCTGGTTAAATCTATATCTTAAACTTGTACCCTTAGATTTGGTATCACGAAAATGTTTTAGTTCTATCTTCCCACCACTTGCCATAAACGCTCGTAGTTCCGCCATCTTTCGCAGCCCTTCTTGGCTCCAGCCCATGGGGCGGCTGCTTATTCTGCTCGAGAGAATATGGCTCACATGACCTCTGTACAGCTGCTGCCGCATTCTTCATGGTTATATATTACTATTGCTTCCCAGTTGTTGGTTATATATCTATGGAATTTGCGTATTTTCTCCTTCTCAGAGACACTGCCAGCCTTTTGGTATAGGCCTTTGATGATTGCTCTAAAGGCCTCTTTATCAGAGTTTGAAAGTGCTGTGTAAATAGCAGTTCTTGCTTCCGGGTGTTGGCTCGTAGCAGTCATGATTGCTTTATTCAGGTGGTAACGATCTAATACTAACTTAGTGTTGGGAAGCCATTTTAGGCCTTCTTTTATCCAGGCCGCGCCATCACCATGTAGATAGATGCGTTCTATCTTCTCGGCTTCTGCCGCCTCTAACCATAGGTCTTCATTGTCTTTACCACTACTGCTTATGTAATGGGTATTGATGCAGCTGCCGCGCTTTCTTTGCCTTTCTATCCCTTCGTGTATGCTTATCAGCGGTACTATGCTGTTTTTACCGTCTTGCATGGATGCATGGTCTTCATCTGCATTTATATATAATACCGATGCCTGGCGTTTTTCGGTGGGCAGATCTATCTTTAATTTTTTTACCTTGCGTAGCTTATTCATCACTGTTTGCCTACTTACTTCGCCCTTTGTAACGTATTTACTGCTTTTACCGTACGAGTTTTCACTAGCACATTCTATGAGCCTTTGTGTAACAGCGGTGGATACTCGTTCGTATTTCTCTATCCCTACTGCTTTATCCAATAAATAGACATGCTCATCGTTCCTTTGATCATGAAAATAGGGTCCTGCTGAATACTATCTGTCCAAACTGTGTATAAAGCTCTCGCTTATCTTTCCTACGCTCAATTACAATTCCTTCTTGTCTTCTACTTGCTTTATCATCAACTATGGATTTGTCCAGCTCCTCAAGGTACGCTTCTACAATCTCTACTATGAAATTATCGGCCTTTTCTTTAAGATTTACTTCCATTTCTGCTATCGTTTTAGGTCCATCACCTTCAATGAAAAATTCTGCTACCCCCTTTATGAAATTTTCACAGATTTGTAGTAGAATAGTATCAAACAAGAGATCTCCTCCTTTGGTAATTGTTGTGGGCAAACTCTATTTTACCAAAAAGGACGATCTCTTGTTTCTTTTTTCCTACAATTATTTTACACTAGGAATATAAATAAACCTATACGCATAAATTAAGAACCCTTAAGACAGCAAAAGCTTGACCGTTGCATCACATTGGGTTTACAATAGGAAATAAGAGGGGCCTGTAGCTCAGTGGGAGAGCGCCTGACTCGCATTCAGGAGGTCGAGGGTTCGACTCCCTTCAGGTCCACCATAAAAATACAGTAAAACCCGGGGGTTACAGCCCCTGGTCATTTTTGTTTCCCGGCCAGCAGCCTAAAAAGGGAACAGACGCTGCCGCAGCTCCTCCTGTGGAAATACTGGGTAGAAAGTGCACCTGCTTTTAGTTCCCTTGCAGATAAATCGTCCCCTTTTTCTTCCTAATCTCACGAAGAGGAAACCGATAGCATCCTTTTTGGATGGGTAATCGTGGCTGACCCTAACAGTGCAGAAAATGCCTATGAAACAATGAAAAATGGCGGCCTCCATAACGCCATAGCATGGAGGAACCGCCATTCTTTGTGGCTATTGTAACCGGCAACTCTCATTCCCGGGATTGATGAGACCCATTCTACTCCTTGGGGAATTCTGCTGTTACGATTTCCTGAATCCGTGACACTAATTCTTGCACAATAGCTGCCCCTTTGTCGGCACTAGCCCCTTCGGCACTGTAGAGGATACCGCTTTCGGGTACTAACCCGGCGGGTTCCGGAAAAACCAAAGGCCTGGGTTGATGTTTTTTGCCCCTTTTGGGGCTGGAATCCGTTCCGGGTGCACCAAATCAGGGCGGAAATACATAATTAGGGACGTTTCTGCAAACTGGCGTGCTCAACTTCCCAGCCGGGAAAACCTTCCGGGAAAAGACTATTTAAAGTGTTTTCGGTTACTAAATCCCACCAGTTAACAATAACTACCTTGACGCCGGGGTGAGCTGTAGTAACTAAATGGGCAGCCTCACCCATAAACGATGTATTTTCAAAATGCCCGTTCATAAGCAGGTTGCCGGCTGGGAGCGATAACCATAATGAATTGGCGGGGCAACCAGTACCGGTTCCCTTTCGCCTAATGCCAAAGCTAGATGATAAGGAATTAAAAGGTCTACACTCAACGGCAGATGGGGACCATGTTGTTCCACCGAGCCTACACACAGGGCAATTGTAGAACCGGACATCTTCCGGGCAAACTCTTGCCAATTCATATCGGTTAAGGCAATTGAAGCAAAGTTGGTTTTCCGTTGAGCGAAACATGATCAACTGCTCGTATTTCACCAAAATTTTTTACCACATCAACTATTTGTACATCATACTGTTCAACCATTTTTATTCCCACCTCAAACAGTGAAGGGGCAATTAGAAAAATTGCCCTTCACGTAAAAATTATAGAAAGATCAATACGGTAACACTAAAACATCTCGTATGGGACAAATAGTCGCATGACTATACAGACTTATTTACTCTTAAACTGCTCCCATATTGTTTGCCATTCTTTTTCATTGGCTGGAACTATCCTGGTAGCGATGCGGTCAAGCATATCATTTAACAGTTCTGGATTGTCCATCCGCAGCAATGCAGCCTGTTCCGCACTGAGATAATCAGCTGCTTTCATATTGGGCACCGTTGAATGGAAAGCGTTTGCCCAAGCCAATTTTGCCTGTACTTCCGGACTAATAAGATACTGCACAAAGGCTTTGGCAGCTTCCGGATTTTGGCTATGTTTCATAATTGATAGTGATTCTGTCCAAGACACGCCGCCTTCTTTAGGCATAACCACTTCAATGGGATACCCTTCTCCCTTTAACAGCACTTGTAGCCATTCACCGCCAAAACTTAACCATGCACTTTCATTCGCCAAAGCTTGAATTGTATCGGCGTTGGTAGCGGCAATCACGCCTACCTGAGGACGTAAAGAATATAATGTTTCCTCCAGTTCATCCAAGTCAGGACCTTCAATCTCATAAGGCTGCTCATGCCCCAGATAGGCTCCCAACATACCCATATTGGGCAGATACCAGTCAAAAAGAACAATTTTCCCTTTATATTTTGGATCCCACATTACATCCATAGACATGGCTTCTTCTTCAGTTACATAGTTTGAATTATAGACAATACCATAGTAACCCCACCGGCTGACAATGGAATACATTTGATCATTCACAAAAAGCTGTTCAAAATCCTGCCAGTGGTCATAAAAGTTTTTAATCTCCGGATAATCACCGGGATCAAGCGGTGCAATCATATCAGCAGCTACCAACTTCTCCACCCAAGGAGTATCCGGTGTCACAACGTCCCACTCCCCCGGTTGAGAATTGGTAAGAATAGAGAACATTTGATCTGAGCTGGAATAAACCCGCGAATTAACCTTAACTCCATACTTTTCTTCAAAGGGTTGAATAATTTGTTCTTCCTCATATCCGGGCATAACCAAGATATTTAACGTACCGCCTATATAATTTTCATCTTGATCACCACTGGGTGCAGTAGTTTGTTGACCACAACCGGAAAGAATGAGAATGGCAAAAGTGAATACTAGCAACAATGCTATTGCCTGCCTTTTCATGTGGGAAACCCCCCTCTTTTTATGCTTGATTTATAATATATATACTATATAATGTATATTTATCCGTGTCAAGTACAAGTTATTGCCCCTAATATTTTAAAACTAAAATTAAATTTTAAACTTCCCGCTTGTGCCAAGAAAAACGCACTATTCTTCACCGGCTATAGCAATAACAAAGAAGTATTTTTATTAAACATGTTCCCTTCAATACCGGCAATTTGGCAGCTTTACACACAACCCTTTATCATCCCCTGCCGGTCGGACTTGCATGCGAACAATAATTTTCCCCTTGCATAACCTGTAGCAAGGGGTGATGATATGAACCGGCAAAGCAATATCAGTTTTGCGCTTGGTTTAAATGGATTTAAGAAAATAACCCCTGTACGGGGTTTTGATAAAAAAATCGGGATAATGCCCGGCAAAACAACTATGTCTGGTCTATGGCAGAAATGGGTGATTATATCTATGTCGGTACGGCTAGGAATATCGTCCACTCTTTGCTGCGATTTATCAGTGAAATGGTTGGCGAGGAGATCCCAGTTCCTCCGGAACTACAACCAATAAATGTTGATGACAGCGGTGAAATCTGGCGCTACCATAAAAGCGGCCGTTTCGGCTGGGAAAGGGTTTATAAGGCACCTCCGGAACCGATGAACATTGGGTTTCGGTTTATGAAACGTTATACATCACCTGCCGGAGAAACAGCTCTATATGCCGCCGCCCTTACGCCCTTAAACCCAGAATTGCTTATCCTTAAATCTGCCGATGGCGAGCATTGGTATCCCTTGGAGTCGGGGATTACCGGTTATTCAGCCAGGTATATGGCAGAACACAAAGGTAAGCTTTATATGGGAGCACTACCCTTCTTAGGCTTGGGAGAAACACTGTTATATGTTAGCGAAGACCCCGAGGGGGAAGGATGGCAATTGATTGATGTAAACGGGGTGCCGGGGAAAAACCCGCGGGGCAGTATTGACCTTATACTTAGCTACAATGACCGCCTTTATGTGGGAACTGTACAGTCCAACGGTTTTGAGATCTGGCGGACACTGGGTGAGCTGCCGGAAAAAGATAATTGGAAGCTGGTCGTTGATCAGGGAGCAGGCGATGCCCGCAATGAGCACCCTTGGGCTGTTGATTTTTTTCAGGAGCATATCTACGTTGGCTCCGCCATTGAAGCTGCGGTATTCAGCGCTGTTCCGGAACAAAATATTGTCCCGCCCAAGGGTTTTGACGTGATTAGGATCGATAAAGAGGATAATTGGGAATTGGTGATTGGTGGAGATCCCGTTGTGCCAACTGAGCCCACCACTGGAACCAGGGGAAAACCGATCAGCGGCTATGATTCCGGCTTTGGCAATATATCCAATGCTTATTGCTGGCAGATACAAACCTTCGGTAAGAAATTATATTTAGGAACCTTTAGTTGGTCAGTATTGCTTCCAGCCTTTATTCCCTTGTTACTGGATATTCTCAAAATTTTATTGGCGGGGAATACCGGAGACAAATTGGCTAATACGGGATTTAATATTGAGGAAATAGCCGAAATGGAGCTGTTCTTAAAAAGACCGCATATCGATCAATTCCTACAATATATTGCCCGCTTAATAATGAAGCTAGGATACCGTGTTTTTGGTTTTGACCTGTGGAAAACCAGAGATGGTGTGCATTGGGAGGCAGTGACTTTAAATGGTCTCGGAAACCCATACAATTATGGGGTGCGAATGTTATTTCAATCTGAAGATAATAAACTATATCTGGGCACAGCTAACCCTTTCCAGGGGTGTGAGGTCTGGGTAAAGCAAAGACCATTTCGAGATAGCGATGATTAGCCTAAAGCCTCTATTTTGCGGAAAACACTGATGGGAAGGGAATTTTAACATGCAATTATATTATTTTATGGAGATAAAACAATCCACCGGGTTTTGGATGAAGCTGAATTTTGGAAGCAGCAAGAGGCTGAGTACACAGTAGTAATACGCCAAATAGTTTCCGATCTGGAACCTGAGCTTGTGCGGCAGTTGAAACAATTTGAGTTGGCATTTCAACAAACAAAAGGTTTAGCAGTCAGATGTATGGAAGCTTTAAACAGAGCCGGCAGTTGTCTTCATCCTAATCTGCGACAACAAATATTCCTTAATCGACTGCGCTCTCAGGCAAAGTCAACAATTTATCATGTTATTAAACCGCATACTTGCAGAAAACGAGGCAGTGCGTCATAATTTCATAGCACATGTGGTCATCAATCTATCCGCCGCGAATCGGAATGCTTTATTGGAATTGCGCAAACCGTTCTGAATACCTGATGAGCAAATGGTTTTTCCATAACAGAACTTTAATTAAAATAAGGAAGTCAATCCCTAAGGTGGCAGGTTCAGCAGCCAAGTTGAAAAAATCCGGATCTGAAATAGTTATACGGTAAATAACCGTAGTCCCTTTATCTTGCTCACGTTCTATTTTTAAAACATCCTCAATCCCTGTCGGTGGGTCTATGGCAAGAACTTCAAATTGGTTGATGGGGATAAAGGTTAGCCCACCATCTGTGGAGATTTCTACCACCAAATCATCTTCCGTCAGTTCCGGGCAAATCTGTAATACCCAGTGACTTAAATCAGGGGTAACAGGTCCACCATCGTCTATCTGGATAATATATGTCCAATAGGATACTTCATTGGTGAAGTCATAAAACGGATTAGCCTCTGTAGTATCCCCAGGTATTAACTGTTGTGCTGGAAAACAGATAGTATAATTAGGATCCTCCGGTGGTCTGGAACAACAAATATCTGTTTGCAAAATATTAGGCATCAAAAGCACCTCACACTCGCTTCATAACTGAAGCTTTGTATTATTGCTATATACTATGTCCTCCGGCCACGCTGCGTGCAAATGCTTTAATTATAACTAAGGTTATAATTTAAAAAGTCCTCAACCAAAGTCCTTGTATCGCTATGTACCGGGTCATTGGAAATATAGGTGACATTAAGATTTATGTTTAAGCATCTGCTTAAATTGAAGCCGGGATAATAATTTAATAATTCTCTCCTAACTTGAAATACTAATATTAACTTTATGCAATATTCAGGATGGAGGATTTGCAGATGATAAATGCTGCTCAAGATGCCAACAGACTAATCCATGAAAAGTCCCCTTATCTGCTCCAACACGCCCATAATCCTGTGCACTGGTATCCCTGGGGGGAGGAGGCATTTGCAAAGGCCAAAGCAGAAGATAAGCCTGTCTTCCTCTCTATCGGCTATTCAACCTGTCACTGGTGCCATGTAATGGAAAGGGAATCCTTTGCAGATCTAGAAGTGGCAGAAGTCTTAAACAAATATTATATTGCGATCAAAGTTGACCGGGAAGAGCGGCCTGACATAGACCATATTTATATGCTGGTCTGCCAGGCAATAGCCGGACAAGGTGGCTGGCCTTTGACCATAATTATGACACCGGATAAAAAGCCTTTCTTCGCCGGTACATATTTCCCGAAACATAGTAAATTCGGCCGTCCGGGTCTCTTGGAGCTTCTGCCGGAAATAGCGGCACAATGGGGGACTAACCGGGAAAAGATCGCACAAATTAGCGACAAAATTACTGCAGCGATACAACCGAAAAATCACCAAACTGCTGACAGTAAATTAGACGCAACTACCTTACGAGAGGCTTATAACTTCTTGAGAAATACCTTTGACCCTCAATACGGCGGTTTTGGTCCCGCCTACAAGTTCCCCATTCCCCACAACCTCACTTTCCTCCTCCGCTATTGGCAGGCAAAGGGTGAAGAACAAGCCCTGGCCATGGTAGAAAAAACCCTGCAAGCAATGTATGCCGGAGGTATTTATGATCACCTGGGCTATGGTTTTGCCCGTTATTCCGTCGATCGCAAATGGTTAGTCCCTCACTTTGAAAAAATGCTCTATGATAACTCCCTCCTAGTAATGGCATATTTGGAAACATATCAAGCTACAGGTAAAAAAGTATATGCCCAAGCGGCCAAGGAGATTATTACCTATATCCTCCGTGATCTGACCTCCCCAGAAGGCGGCTTTTATGCGGCAGAAGATGCTGACTCTGAAGGGGTGGAAGGTAAGTTTTATGTCTGGACGCCGGCTGAAATTAAAGCGGTTTTGGGCGAGGAGCTAGGCAGCCTTTTTTGCCAGTGGTATGATGTGACGGAACAGGGAAATTTTGCAGGGAAAAACATCCTCAACTTGATCGATAAGGTAGCAGCGCATCAGGATAAAGGGCTGCAAGATAAACTTGAACAAGCAAAACAACAACTATATATAGCCCGGGAGCAACGGGTTCACCCCCATAAGGATGACAAGGTGCTTACCGCTTGGAACGGTTTAACGATCGCTGCCCTGGCAATGGGCGCTCGTATTCTTAAAGACAATGCTTATCTGGACGCTGCTACCAAAGCAGCTAACTTTCTCTGGACCACGCTGCGCAATAAACAGGGACGCCTATTGGCCCGCTACCGGGAGGGGGAGGCAGCTTATTTAGCTTATCTTGATGATTATGCTTTTTTCACCTGGGGGCTTATTGAGCTATATCAGGCAGATATGCATACTCTGTGGCTTGAACGGGCACTCCAGCTGCAATCAGAACAAAACAAACTGTTTTGGGACCAAGAACAGGGCGGCTATTTCTTCACTGGTGACGATGGGGAAAAGCTCTTAGCCCGGTCCAAAGAAATCTACGACGGCGCTCTCCCCTCCGGTAATTCAGTCAGCGTATTGAATCTCCTGCGGTTGTCCAGGCTGACGGACAATGAAAACTTTTCCACCATGGCGGAAATAATATTAACCTATTTCGCCGGTGATGTAAGCAATTACCCGGCAGGATACACGCAGCTATTGACAGCATTACACTTCGCCCTTACCCCAGGACGGCAAGTGGTAATAGCCGGTAAGAAAAAGTTAGCAGACCTGCGACAGGAAATAGCACCATTGAGTCAGGTTTTTGCTCCCAACACCCTATTTATTTATCACCTGGAAGAGGATAAAAAGATAGAAGCCATTAACCCCTTTGTGCGGGATATGAAACCCCAGGCGGAGCATACCACCTACTACATCTGCCAAAATTTCTCCTGCCTGCAGCCCACTACAGACTTGGCTAAAGTTATGCAGTTGCTCCGTAACTAACAAACAAAAAATCAGGGGCCGCTCAATGCGACCCCCTTATCATTACTCTGCTTCTTTAATAGCATCAGTAGGGCAGCCCTCCAATGCCTGCAGTGCATCCCCCTCTACATTTTCCGGAACTTCCTCTTTAATGGCCTCAGCATTACCGGCATCATTCCAATCAAAAACCGCCGGACAAATATTGATGCAAGCTCCACAGGCAATGCATAAATCTTGATCCACATACAATTTCATTTTTTGTTCCTCCTTTATTATTAATTCTGTGCATCTATTATAGCCCGCAATTACCACGTTTTACAATTTATTCTTTATATTCACTTTCCCCACCATGGTTAATGATTCACCATACTCATAAAGGGACATAGGCAACTTTTCTATTTCAACCTTCCCTTCTTTGGTGCGGAAAATCAGATTATCACCTTCCCTTACTTGTAATTCTTCCCGAATCTCAGTGGGAATATTGACATTGCCCTGTTCATCCAATTCAACCACATATTCTGCCAAACCATTCACACCTCCGTTTTCAAACCTTTTTCCCTAGCATGCTATACATAGATATAAATTATTAATCTAATATTTTAGATCTCTTCTTTTTTGCTAACATTCTTTTGTTTCACTTGGGTTCGTTTCATCATTAGCCAGCTTAACAGCAATAATACCGGTGTAATAAGATGCGTTAAGGTGAAAAATCCAAAACCCCATTGATAATTTACATAACCCCAAAGATAAAGGGGGTTTGCCCGAAAGGTTTCCTCAATAACACCCCGCAGCAGAGAATAATAAAAAATAAATGCCCAAAAAAGATAGCCTTGCGGTGGGGTTTTTCGCGCCAAGTAATTGTGGATAATCAGTAAGGTTATACCTATTAATGAGCCGTATATTTGGGTGGGATGCTGGGTAAAAGGCAAAAACAATGCTGTCCGGCCGAGAATCTCCTGATTAAAAATATTCCCAATCCGGACCAAACTATAACCTACTGCCAAACCCGGCACAACCAGATCGGCAACCATTTCCCAGGCAATTTTGTGCCGATCCAAAAACCACTTTCCCGTCAATAAGCCCCCGATTAAGGCTCCGTGGAATGAAAGACCGCCCTGGTAAATCTGCAAAATTTCTATTGGCCGGGTTGAATAATATGCCCAGTTGGTCGCCACATAAATTAACCTGGCACCGATTATTCCCCCAATAACTGCCACCAGGGCCAAATTGGACAACAGTTCCTCCTCCAACCCCAGTTTAGTGCCATTTTTGATTAAATAATAAAAACCAATGGCCACAGAAATGGCCATCATTAATCCATACCAGCGAATCGCTAAGGGTCCCAAACGGAAAAGCACCGGTTCTAAATCAAGCAGCATAGAAAATAACCTCCTCCATATGTTATGATTGATTTTCCCCGCTGAAATTATGCATTGAATTGCTAAAAAAAGGAAACCCCTCGGGGCTTCCAATAAAACTATTTAATAGATGCCAGCTGCTCTGAAAATATACGCTAATACTCAGCTATGGTCAGCTTGTTGGTTAAGCTATTTCCCGCCGGACTCCACCGCCGTGCCATCCTCTCCCTCTTTTCTAACTTCCAACTTCTAACCTCTAATCTCCAAGAGCAGTCGCCAGCTTTAGAAAATTGGCTAGCCCATCCCATTAGCGCACCACAAGGATAGGGTGCACCAAGGTCAGCACTTCTGGTGGAGCGTATTTGCGACGAGCAACTGTAGCAGTTGTCAGTAGTTGGAACTCAGTAGCTTGTTACTCGGTGCCGGAAATACCCCGAAAACAGCATTGAGGCACTAAGTAAAGAGAGCGCAGGCGAGTGAGGATAAAAGCGACACCATGTCTGAGGCCGCAAGGACGAATTGTGTCGCTGCCCGAACGAGCCGAGCTCGTTCAGGAGAACTGTCTCCTGCTATGGAGGAGTACTTCCGGCAGTAGAAGTGTAGAGACATGGGCTCACGACCCCGCTCGCCAAGGAACAGGAGAAAGCGAAGCCAGAAGTGATAGACAGTTAATTTCCATTCCTCTGCTGGTGTCGGGAAGCGGCATGGGCGTCTACTTGATTAGCACTCGATCCCTTTCCTGGCGTCAACGCCTGCAGAATAATAATGTTTTATTTCCTGCATTTCCGTTACTAAATCAGCCTGTGCAATTATCTGGTCTGGTGCATTCCTGCCGGTTAAGACAACCTCTACTCCCTCTTTTTTATTTTGCAGTAAGTGCAAAACCTGGGAAACCTCAATTAAACCATAATACAATGCCACATTAATCTCATCTAAAACTACCAGATCATAAGTTCCATTTGTTAAAGCTTCCTCCACCTTAACCATTCCCTGTCGTTGAATTAAATTTACGTATTCCTCGGGCGGCTGACCCGGCGGGAACATAACCACCCGACCCTGCCACTTTTCTTTCGTTGCCGCATCCAAATCCCCTTCTCGGGCAATAAAAAAAGGTTTGCCTATGGTTTCCAGTTTTATATGGGGTGAAACCTGTGACAGCAATTTATGTTCACTGTAAACCTTGTCCTTCATAAACTGAACAAAAAGAACCTTCTTTCCGGCACCTAAGGCACGAATTGCCAAACCGATAGCAGCTGTAGTTTTCCCTTTACCGGCGCCGGTATATACTTGGATATAGCCTTTACCAAAGGACAATTTGATCCCTCCTGAACTTACCATATTATTTCAGTTATTCTGCCCATTTATTAATCTTTCCTGCTCTGGGTGCTAAACACAGAGCACTAATCTCTAATATGTACCAACCAAAAAACCGTATGTTGATCATAGCCTAAATCCCAGGGAACCTGAAAACGATCCGCTGAATGACAGTTTACCACAATATACCCCGCGGAGTTTTCCCCCACAACAACCGATACATGGGCAATTTGTCCCTCAAGTTCATAACCGATAATATCGCCCGGCTGCAACTCCCGCACTGCTGATAAGGGAAAATCCGGTGTGACTGTGGTCACTTCTTGGTAGTCACCTCGCAAAACTAATTGGGCACGACCGTTACCCAAAAAATACTGCACAAAGGCCTCGGCCTGGACCCATGCCTGGCTTCCTCCGCCTTCTTCGTAAAACCAAATCCAATCTTGGGGCAAACTGCCGGCCTTTTCATCAGCCAAAACCTGAGAGGCAAAATTCGCACAATCCCCTCCACTTAAACCATAGTCTCGATAAACTTGGTTATACCGACCTGTAGTAGGGCCTAATCTAACCCCACTATATTTGTTGGCATAATTTACCGCTGCCTCTCGGTTGTAAGAACCGGCCATTACTAAATCTCTCGTAGCTAGTATTCCCATAGGTTCATCATCAATTGCCGCATCTTCCGCCATCTCCGCAACCAACCACTCGTCTAATACGGCTGGAATACTTCTTCCCCCTTCAAAGGGATCTAAAAACCAATCCCTTTGAATCAGCCACTGACCATTTCGCTTAACCAACTCCAGCCAATGAATAGTCCGAACTCCCATCAGATCCAGCCTTTTATTCCCCTCATGCTGATATGTAATCAAAATATGCGGACATACAGAAGCCCTAGCTTCATCGCCAGTAATTTCAAGATTTACAACAGATAAATCACACTTAGAATGAAGAAAGGAAATGCTACGCCGTTGAGCCCATTCCCGCACATATCCTATGCGTGCTTGTTCACTTTCCAAAGCCCACTGACCGGTAGTTGCATCTTGAGCATAGAATTGTTCCAATAAGTTGAGTTCGCCGGCAAGTAATAATTCGGTACGTTGTTTAAATAGCTTTTGCAATATGCTTTCCAACTCACCCTCTGGGCTCTGTACTGTTGTCCCAAACTGAAATACCGGTACGTCTGAAGTAAAACGTACAAATAATAAGGGGAGCAAGATAAACATTATGATGCCAAACTTCCATTTATTGCTCCTCTTCACATCAACCCCTCCCAGCAGGAGTTTTCTTAACCTGATTATTTATATGCAAATTCACTTTTTATTACACCAAAATACAGATAAAAAGTGCTGTTTCAAAGATGCAAAACTTCAAATTAAAGCATCTAACGCGATCTAACACGGTTGTAGTAAGGAATATACTTTTTAAGGAACTCATTAGCTTGCGCAACAGTGCAAATACCGTTACGTTTCATATCTTTGGTTAAACGATCCTGTAATGTTTGCCAGAGTCTTTCGATACCACCTTTAGCCTGAGCAGACCTGGCAACGATATGTAAAATATTAAGTTCTTTAAGAGCCCGGGCAAAGTGGGGTTGTTTCTCCAGCTTACCGGCCAGTTCTTCTTCAAGGGTTAACTTCTGTTTCGTTTTACTGTCATAGACAAAGACAGTCCTGCCATCAGTGTAAATTTCTCTTGGCAAATGGCCATCTCGATTCATGTGAAACATCAGTTCACAATAGCCTTCCAAGGTTTCCTCCTTGTCAAAGTGCAGTGCTAAAATGCGGCCAGTTGCATCGTCAATGACCCCATGCAGATGCAAGTAAGAACCATTACCAAGCCAATCAAAACTGGAAGCATCCATCTGAGCCATTTCTCCTTCCCGTTCTCGGGCGTCTCTGGAAGTGCCGATGTCCTAAAGAACCTGACCTCCAAGCCCTTCTTACAGGCCTCTACGCCTAAAGCAATTGACAAATGCGATTTACCCGTGCCGACGTTGCCATACATAACGATATTGGTCTTGCTAGTGATAAACTCGCACTCCTTAAGGTATTCCGGGGTGATACCGCCAGGAAGCGTTACTTCATCAAACCTAAAGCTTTCAAAGGTCTTTATCGAATAAAAGCCTGCATTCTTTAACAGCTTATCTTTCCTTGTTTGCTCACGGTGCAAAATCTCTGATTGAAGCAGCTTTAGTAGGTATTCCTGGTAAGTGTCTGCCTGTATTTTATCCGACATTTCCACGATATTTTTGCTTAAGCGAAGTCTCTTGCAGCAAGCGGCAATATCGTATACTAACATCCCTTTACACCCGCCTTCCCAAGGCTTTTGTCATAGGCCGTAAGGTTGGGCTCATACCTTTTTAGCTGCGGTACATGCTCAGGCAGGCGTATCGGCTCAAGCTGCAGTACTTTCACGTGCAGCCGACTGTGTAAATTTATTAGGCTGTCCACATCGGCAGCACCATAGGATAGTGCAATGCTGACAGTCTCAACTGCCTTTTCAAAGCTGCTCTTTTTGGTTAGAACGGCAATAGCCTTTAACACTTTCCCTTTGTCTTGCTTGCTTAAATCCTTCATATACTCTTTCACAGGCTGTGGTAGCATATGATATATACCTGTATATTTTAATGCCCCTGGGCGCCTTGACAGTTGGCTTAAGTAGGGCAGCCATTGCATGCTTTGCTGTTTATGGTCCCCATAGAGCCTATCGTGGCGCACTATCTCACGATAGCTCTCATCAAGCACTATTACATGAAAAGCAGTCAATTTAACCAATACATGCGCATTTGCATATTTAGGGGCTGCCGAGTATTCGTGTAGGCCTTTGTGTAGCATGAATCTGCCATACCCGTTTGTCTTTACCGTTATGTATTTGCTTGTTTCCAAGGCTACTTTGGGCAGCATTAAAAGGGCTGCAGCATCATCCTTGTAAAGCTCTTCAATGGTTCCTTCCTTACGGTAATGCTCCCTATTAGCGTCTTCTTCACACTGAATTAGAAGGTCTTTGTTGAATTCACTTAAGCTCTCAAACCGTGGTACCGGCACCAGCATATTTCGCCGGTGATACCCTACTTTGCTTTCTACGTTGCCTTTCTCATGCCCGGCATCTACGTTACAAAAGGCTGCTTCAAACCGATAATGCTCCTTAAACCGCAGGAAATTATCTGTTAAGTTTCGGCCTCCGCCTTTCATTACATTGGTAACCATCGTGCTTGCGTTATCGAACCATATCCTTGTTGGTACACCGCCTATGTGCTCAAATATCGTTTTTAAGCCCTCAAACAGGCATTCCTGGTTCTCTCCCTTGTAAACTTGAGTATACCCCTTATTACTGTTAGGGAAAGATAGGTTGAAGTATTTACCGCTATGTAGCCTACTGTTTTCATAAAAGTCGGCGTCGCCAAAGTCTGCCTGTGCTTCGCCCGGTATATGTTCTAATGGCAGAAATCCTTTCTTTTCACCGAATATCTCTTTTTTCTTTACTGATACATACTCCGCAACGATTCTGTAGGAACAGTCGAAGTCATCTTTGTGCTTCTTTACCAGCCGATCATATACTCGTTTTGCAGTGTGCCTTTGCTTACGCCTTGCTTTCTTATCCTCGATAAGCCAGGTATCGATATCCTGCTTGTATGGGTTAAGCTTAGGAAATGTAGCTTCTTTCTTTACTTTTGGCGGTTCTTCGTTCCAGTTGTCTTTGTTAATGTACCCCCTTACAGTTTTACGGTCATGGCCAGTTTCTTTGGCTATTTGGCTAATATTTTTCCCTTCCTCAAAGTACATTTTTCTGATATCCTTAACTTGGGTCATTGTTAGCATCCTCCAATCCTCCTTGTAATCGATTTTGTCTCTCAACTACAAGGATATTATTTTGGTGTGGTGCCTTCAATGACCTTTCTGCAATTATGGGGAATTTACTGTTGCAAAACTGGGGATTTTCTTTTGCAACTTTGTCCATTTACATTATGCAATAAATAGACAGTGCTGACAGATACAAAGATGCCTTTTTCTTCAGCTAGAACATCAGTAGTATGGCAAAAGTTATAACCAGATAACTCCGTTTGATAAATACTAGTAATTGCTGCAGCTACCTTAGGATTTAATGCATTAGCAGGCTTACGACCACGATTTTTATGCAGGATACTCATGACCCCATTTTTGGATGCCTCCGCCTTCATCCTTTGTACTTGTCTGACACTGAGGTCTAGAAGCTCTGCCGCCTGCTTGTTGGTAAATCTACCCGCCAATAGTTCTTCAATGATAGTTATTTTTCTCGCTTCTTGTTTACTCATTTCTGTTTTCATCCTCCCATTATACTCTTATGGGGGGATGACATTTTCCCTGATGAGTTATGCTATGACATTATCACTGATTAACAACATAATTTGCAAAAAATATTGACAAATAATACTTTACAATATATATTGGACTGTAATTAATACAAGTTGCTAATTATTACTAATGGGTTTTATTTAATGAAAAAATCATAAATCACTTGTTGCGTCTTCAAATCAAACCGTCCCATCCGCGAATTAATATACTGGAGTAGATATCGGCATGTTACCCTCAGCCAGCGTCTTACCAACATGTGTAAAGTTTAATAAACTGGGACGAAAAAACGCATGGGCTTTTCCTTAGGTTCTTATGGTTGGGGAGATAAAGAAGTAAAAGAAATAGCCTAATTCATAGCGCCAATAAGTGGGGATGACCCCAAGAACCATTTAACATACAATATGTTCCTACTACGCAAGAGGAGGTGGCGCAAAAAACCGGTGAAAAATAAGGCAAGCTTCCGTAATGAATAAAAAACACGTTTATTAAAGGAGAGAGAAAAATGGAAAAATGGGTATGTACGATCTGTGGGTACGTTTATGATCCTGAAATCGGCGATCCCGATAATGGCATATCGCCAGGCACATCCTTTACAGATTTGCCCGAAGATTGGGTGTGCCCTCTCTGCGGAGCAGGGAAAGATCAATTCCAGGAGGAAGAATAATATTTTAGGTAGAGGTGAGCACATGGGAGAAAAATTATTTTTTTATTGTGTCAATAACTGAACAACCTGCAGTAAAGCGAAAGCGTGGCTTTCGCAGGCAGGCGTCCCATTTACAGACCGCAACCTAATTAAGAACCCACCTACCGAAGAAGAACTTTATCACTTGACCAAGTTAGCTCAATTGTCCCTTAAAGACTTAGTTAACACCAAGAGCCAGACATATAAGAAGCTAAATCTAGACATATCCGGATTAGAAGATGATGAAATCATAAGGCTAATTCAAACCAACCCAAGATTATTGGTACGTCCTTTGTTATTTGATGAGCAGCATTTAATCATAGGATTTAAAGAGGATGCATATCAAAAATTCCTTGGCTAAATGCGTTGCATTTTTATGACGGGGGAGGCATAGATATGAACTGGAAATGTACAGTCTGTAATTTAATCCGGCAAGGCGAAAGTCCGCCGGAGAAATGCCCTAAATGCGGTGTGCCAGGTTCAAAGTATGTACAAATGAGCAAAGAAGAATGGGATTTAGTAGAGCGCTCCCGCTACACAAATGCATTACATATAGAATTACTTACTATTTTTCCTAGGTTGATAGAAATTGCAAAAAAAGGGCTCGAAGACAATTTGGATCCTAGATGTGTTGATTTATTTGCGCATTTACTTAAAGAGGCATCCTTCCTAGAAAGCTCAACAAAAGCAGAAATAGAAGGCCATATGAAAAAAGGAAAATGGGGATAAAAAGGTATTAAATAGGAGGTTTAAATATGCCAGAAGAATTCAAGATCGGATGCCAAAGGCCCCCTCTAAATAATAAAGACAATAACAAGCAAGTCTCTAACATCGAAGGGCAACCTGTGTTAAAGGAGGAACAATCCATGGTTAAGGTTGGTAAATCAGCACCGGAATTTACTGCTCCTGCATTCTATCAAGGAAAGTTTATGAATGTAAGTCTTTCCGAGTATATCGGCAAATGGGTATTGTTGTGCTTCTATCCCGGTGACTTTACCTTCGTCTGAGCAACAGAAATTTCAGCAGTTGCTGAAAAGCACCAAGAGCTGCAAGATTTAGGGGTGGAAATATTATCTGTTAGTGTAGACAGCGTATTTGTTCACAAAATGTGGAACGATCATGAACTGTCCAAAATGATTAATGGCAATATCCCATTCCCTATGTTATCCGACCAAGACGGCAGTATCGGTAAAAAATATGGCATTTATGATGAAGATGCAGGAGTTGAAACAAGAGGAAGATTTATTATTGACCCTGATGGTATTATCCAGGGGTTTGAAGTATTAACACCTCCGGTGGGCAGAAATGTAAGTGAATCCATTCGCCAAATTCAAGCATTTCAACTGGTCCGTGCTGCAGGAGGAGCCGAAGCAACACCCTCAGGCTGGAAGCCTGGCAAGAAGACTCTCAAGCCAAATCCCGAACTTGTGGGTAATGTTTGGAAAGAGTGGAAGGTAAGCGAAGCCTTTGAAGATTAGTTGATTTATTGCGACAAGGGCACATAATGAATAACAAACCATGTGCCCTTGTCTTGATATAAACATTTTCTCCCTGAGTCTGCGCAAGTTTATCAGTACGGAAAATGGGACGCTGTGGAGTTTAACCTAATATCGATAGTTTCATTATACATTGCCGTTTCTGCAACAACTTCTATCCCGGCTGCAGCAGCCAAGTTACTTAACTCTTCCATTGAATAAATAAAATCCGCCTGATTGTTTAAATTAACACCTACAACTATACCTTTTACCATTTTGAGCCTCCAGTAATATCAAAATAAAAGACACAGACCCACCCGTCTGTGCCCTTAGTACTGGTAAGAGTAGCTTAATTGTAACATGCTGATTAGTTATTTACAACATTACACCAATGGTAAATGAAGATTCAACGTGCACCTAGAGTAATGCCTAGAACAATAATTGCAGCAAAAAACGCAAATACAACCCCGATAATAATCAGAGCTAGTTTTGTTTCCGTAAGGCCAAATTGAGTACGATACGGATCTATTTCGCTATAGCCATCTTTCTCCCGCATCTTCAAGGGACGTTTAAAACGCACCCGCTGATCATCAAATTTCTCTAGCAATTCCCATCCATTCTCAGCTTCTTCTTGACAAAGCTGTCGCAACCTCTCGCCGGTTATTTTTCCTGCAGAACGAACAATCTTAAATTCCCACCCGTTGAGGTCTTGATCACTATAACCAGTCAAGCGTTCTTCCTCCTCACGCAATTTTGCTTGCTGCGCTGCCACTGCAGCACCGACGGCAGCTCCGGCAGCCATAGCATTACCTCCTCTCCACCAATAAAGAAACCCAATATCATTATCTTTTCACCAAATATTGGCTAGTTCCTGTTGCCAAGGTGGAAGACATCTGATAGTTACTCATCCAACAGCCTTTTTTCGCCGGTAATTTCCTGTAGCGGTTTGATGTCTTGCGTTACCTCCATTGTCCCAATATACTCCCCTGCTTCGTTTCTAACAGCAAAATAACGGATCAAAACATACTTATCTCCCATTTGAAGCCAAAAGTCTTCCTGATCTTTCTTCCCAGCCATTAAATCCGCAACTATCTTCTCCACTATGTGCACGCTGGCGGGCGGATGGCAATTTTGCACCTTCCGGCCAATAATAGTTTTAGGTCGGGCAAAGATCCGCTCCTTCCCTTGAGAGAAATACTTCACCACGCCATCTTTATCCACAAAAGTTATATCCACAGGCAAAGTATTCAAAATCCCATTTATTTCTTCCGGTAGAAGCATACCAGTGGGGAATTTTATATACCCCTCAGTAGCGGGCTGTTCTCCTTCTGCCTTTAGTTTTTTCTCTACATCTACTCGAACCGGCTGCCATTTTTGTTGGGGTTCTATCAGGCAATATCCGAACTCTTGGCTTTCTTCCGCAATTTCTATCCATTCATCTTCCGCTAAGGTGTCCAGTGCCATGGGAAACAATATGCTTTCTTCTTTATAAATCATTTCCTTGATTTTATCTATGGCTTCCCTAGCTCTTGCCAATATTTTTTCCTTATTTTCTTCCGCTGCAGTCAATAACTGCCTAACCTCTTTAATTGCATCCCTAATCTCATCATCCACACCCCACATTACCTTCGGTGGGGCTGTAATACCATACTTTTCTAAATAAGGGAACAATAAGTTTTCTTTGCGCCCATAATGCTTGTCGATTTCCCACAGCAGATCAAAATCTTCCTGTAGTGCCTGTGCGTTTGCCTGCGTATCTTTCCGGAAGTTTTTCATATGTACCTGAATTCTATTTTGAATCAACTTCTCCAATTCCCTATTCTCCAACTTAAAGGTATGAATGGGGTGACCGGGAATATCCTCCGGCTTTTGGTCCCGATGAATTTCAGCAATCGAGCCTTTAAAAACTGCCGCATGCACGTCACATAACCTTTGTATTTCCTCCACCGGCATCCCCTCATTGATCAATGCCTGCTCCATCTCCGATATTTCTGTAGGAGAGATACCTGCAATAACTTCAGCAAACCTGGATTTAACCTCCTCCACACTTTTCCCGCTATGCAATTCATTAATAAGCTGTTTTAATACCTGCTGCCTGTACTCCCGGTTATTAATCAGCTCACTCATAAGATCGCCTCCTTTAATGATATTCTCTCCGCAGTGAATTATTCTATAAGTTGGAATTCTACAGAAAAAATTCAATCCCTTTTGAAAGTTCACCTAATTTCGGCACACAAGGGGCACGGCTTGAATTATTTTCATTCTAATGATATCATCATCAATAATGATAGTCCCAATTCAAATACAAAGAAGTGATTAAAACAAGTAGGAAAAAACAAGTAAACTATTCGGACCTCATACTACAACAAAAAAGGAAGTGATATATATTTGAACTTATTTACTGAAAAAATCAAAGAAGTGCTATCGTCAGTATTACCTATCACGATCATTGTTCTTATATTAAATTTCACCGCAACACCCCTTGCAACCCCCCTTGTTATAACATTTCTTATTGGTGCATTTTTAATTATGCTGGGGTTGGCCATTTTTCTAATTGGAGTTGATATTAGCGTTACACCTCTGGGTAATCAGGTAGGATCTGCCCTTGCTAAATCAAATAAACTCTGGATAGTGGTTATCGGCAGTACGATCGTTGGTTTTTTTATATCAATTGCTGAACCGGGATTAATCGTTCTTGCCAATCAAGTAGACATTGTGACAGCAGGTGAAATATCCAATAGAAGCATTCTTATCGTGGTTTCTATCGGTATGGCAATTATGGTGGCATTAGGTTTCATCAGAATACTCTCTAATGTGCCTCTATACAAAATGTTGATTGTACTATATGGCATCACTTTTATTTTAGCATTATTTACTTCTACAGAGTTTTTGGCAATCGCCTTTGATGCTTCAGGTGCCACCACCGGGATCCTGGCGGTACCATTTATTCTTGCGCTAGCCCATGGGGTTTCCACCTTAAAGAAAGACAGCCAGGCAGCTGAAGAAGATAGCTTTGGATTGGTAGCTATAGCATCTGTCGGTGCCATCCTTTCCGTTATGTTTTTAAGTATTCTTGCCGAAACTAAGGAGTTTTCTGCTGAGCTTGAACTCAACATTGCCGCCTCAACTTCTATTATCAGACCATTTATCGCTAATACTCCGGTTATACTGCGAGAAGGGTCTTTGGCAATTCTACCTTTGTTAATCATCTTCCTGGTTTTGCAAAAATTTTCATCTAATAAATCCAAAAAAGCTTTCATGCGGATGATAAAGGGTTTTGTTTATGCATTTCTAGGGTTATTCCTTTTTTTAGTCGGTGCTAATGCCGGTTTTATGGATGTGGGAAGTATTGTCGGGTATAGTCTTGCCTCTGCAAACAATAGTATATATACTGTCATAATCGGATTTATGCTTGGGGTAGTGACAATACTGGCTGAACCGGCTGTTCATGTATTAACACTACAAATAGAAAATGTTACTAGTGGACACGTTAAAAGAAAGGCTGTGCTTACTGCTCTTTCGCTAGGAGTAGGCCTTGCTGTGGCTCTATCCATAATTAGAATAATCATTCCCAAGGTTCAATTATGGCATTATCTCTTGCCCGGGTATATTGTTTCAATTGCTATGACTTTTTTTGTACCCAAATTATTCGTCGGCATTGCCTTTGATGCAGGAGGAGTTGCTACCGGGCCTATGACTGCCACCTTTATTTTAGCTTTTACGCAAGGAGTGGCAAAAGCAACGCAAGGTGCAGACATTTTAATCGATGGTTTTGGCATGATTGCCACAGTTGCTTTGATGCCCATAATCACTTTACAAACATTAGGTTTTTTTTATAAACTAAAAGCTAAAAAAGGAGGTCTGCTGGAGGATGCACAGTAATCCTATTGATATAGGATTTGAATTGTTATGGATAATTATTAACTATGGAAAGGGCAGTAAGATCTTAAAATACGCAAAAAAATTTGGCATAACAGGGGGCACAGTTTTGTTAGGCACAGGAACAATCAAAAATCCGATTCTGGATTTTCTTGAGTTAAACGAAGTAAGAAAAGAAATTGTGCTGATGGCAGCCCAAAAAACTACTGCTTATATTGCTTTGGAAAGGCTTAACGATAAATTTAATTTTGATAAACCCAATCATGGTATTGCATTTAGTACTTCAATCACAGATATAATTGGAGCCCATAGCTTATTAAACTTGGAGCACGATCCTGAAGAAAGCAGGGGTGTGGAAAATCCTATGTACAATCTTATTATGGTGATTGTTGATCGAGGAAAGGCAGAATTTGTGGTAGAGGCTGCTAATAAGGCAGGCTCCAGGGGAGCAACTATTATTAATGCTAGAGGCTCAGGTATTCATGATACTAGCAAGCTGTTTTCCATGGAGATAGAGCCGGAAAAAGAAATCGTCTTGATCATCGCGCAAAATCACTTGACTGAGCCCATCGTATCTTCAATTAGAGAGCGTCTGGAAATTGATAAGCCAGGTAAAGGTATCATTTTTGTGCAGCAAGTAAACAAAACCTATGGCCTAATACAGTTAAATGAATAACAGCCCTCCTTTGGACGCTATACTAACCAAAACTAACTTATAAAACATTATCCCAAAGGATAAAATAAGAAAAAACCTATCTTTAAGGAGGCATATATCATATGGCGTTAATTCCTTATGAACCATTCCGGCAGCTGGAAAACGTCCGCCGTGAGTTCGACCGTTTCTTTACCAATGATATCCCTGCATTAAAGACAGGTCTGAGCCAATACTTCTTCGGCAACCCCAATATCGATCTTTACGAAACGGAAACCGAAATTATCGCCAGTTGTGACCTCCCGGGCCTGGAAAAAAAAGAAGATGTAAATATCGATATCGATAATAACCTTTTATCCATCAGCGGCACCATCAATCGCACTGCCGAAATAAAAGAAGAGCACCTGCATCGACGGGAGCGCTTTTACGGCCGCTTTCACCGCACCATCAGCCTGCCAACCCCGGTTGATGCAGAAGGCGCCAAAGCAACATATAAAAATGGGGTGCTGGAAATCCGGATGCCTAAGCTGGAATCGGATACGAAAAAAAGAATTGATATTGATTTTCATTGAAAAAAGACACTCAAAAAAGATACTTTATAAAAAAAGGGTATGGCGCCCAGCATTGAGCAGGCTTCCATACCCTTTTTTGTTACTATATTTCAAAAAAACAGGATCCCAAAGAGAGTTGCCACAAAAAGCCCGGCAAGTACGGGAACCAGGTTCTTCCGTACCAAATCCAACACCGGAACCCCGACAATGCCGGCTACAGCTACCAGTGTACACCAAGCAACCAAGGTACCGCCGCCGGTCCAAACAGCCCCCAATTGGCCAATAGCTGCCAGGGTAGATGCTTCCGCCGCCGAGCCGGAAGCCAAGGCACCGGCCAAAGTCCCTACCAGTGGTAGCCCGGAAAAACCGGAACCGTCCAAACCGGTTATCATCCCCAAGATCAAAATCCCAAATCCGGCCAAGAAACCGGTGGGGGGGATGGACGCGGCAATAATGCTTCCCACATCAAAGAGATAACCCGGCGCTCCTGCTCCTAAAATACCTGCTGCCGCCTCCGGGCTTCCCAAGAAAAAGAAACCGGCAATGGGAAGAATGGGACCCATAACCCGAAAGGCAAATACTAGACCGTCACCGATGCAATCGGCAATGTCATCTAAGCCCTTTTTCCCGCCTGTCAGCAGGGTGGCAACCACAGTAATCACAGCCGCCGCTCCACCGAGCAGTGCCGTGGCATCCCCACCGAGGATTTTGAACTTGATCATCGCCACTATCACCAATGCCATAACCACCGGCACCAGCATTGCCAAGAATCTAGCCAGTTGCGGTTTTTTCACCTGCTTTTCCC
This sequence comes from bacterium, assembly GCA_050951765.1. GTDB lineage: Bacteria > Bacillota > DTU030 > DTU030 > JBMNJR01 > JBMNJR01. Next base: position 122,473 of record JBMNJR010000008.1, read on the forward strand.
CAACGGTACTCAGTGCTTGCGCAGCGCCAATCACATCTAAGATGTCGGCATCATTCCGCAGTTTGGCTTGAAAGCGCTTGATTTCCGGTTGCATACGCCAGTAACCTAAACCTAAAGCTATGACTCCGGCAATGAAGGTTAAAACGCCGGCTTTCCACAAAACCATTTCCACAGGTACTGCCGCAGCAGTGGCAGTCAATTTCGGCGCCCCTTGGATAATAACGTCACCTGCCAATGCCATACCTTGCCCCGCTAGAGCGATGGACATAGCACAAGCTATAGGCGGCAGCCCTGCTTTGATAGCTACGGGGGCCAACAGTGCTCCTACCAGAGGAACCGAAGGCGTTGGCCAGAAAAAGAGCGCTACCACCAAAGTGGTCAAAGCCAATACCGCGTAACTGAGGCCAGGTGCTATTAAGAGCCTTTTTAACGGTGCCACCATCATCTCATCGGCCCCGGTCACACTCATGGCCTTTAACATGGCCACCATCAGCCCGATGATCAAAAAAACGCTAAAAAGCTCTACCGCCGCTGCCATACTGGCGCCAAATACTGTCTGGACTGCCTGGACAATACTGCCCTGATAAACCCAACCAATGAGAAAGGTGAAAATAATACACGGGGTGACGACATTACGCCGGGCAAACATAGTGGCGATAACAACGGTGACCCCGATTACATATAACCAATGGGCAACTGTCACTAGGCTTCCCCTCCCTTCTTCGATAACAAAATTAGCTCGCGAATTTAAACTTAAAAGATACAGGCTAAACCTCCTTCCAAAAAATATCCCAGTCTTTATCCTCCTATATACTACGCACTGCCTGAAATAGTGTTACTGTACTCAGAACAGAGGCTTTTTTGTTGCCTTATGTGAATTCCCTTCTCAGCCTCTTAGGGGCAGAGGCGACTCAATAATTCCCAATAAGAACAGCTAATGTTTACAAAATAAAATTAAATTCAGCGGCAGGTAAAATTAGCAAAGCGCCTCCAAAAAGGCGCCTGATAAGAATCCTATTCATTAGCATAATTGGTTATAGAAAACAGTAGGAAAAATAAGGTGTTTCAGATAGAATAGAAGTATAAGAATCAATGCCACTTAGATGTTGAAGTATTATCGGCTGATACAAGCAGGAATTAAGAGAAAACTTGCGCGAAGGGAGAAGATTACCGGTGTATAAAATTAAAAAGCGTTGCCTTTGGCTGCTTTGTATTTTGCTGCTCATAAGCGTCACAGCTTGTAATGAAAACATAAAGCAACCCGGAGGGGAGCCAACGGAACAAAACCCCGAACCCCCGGCTGCCGTTAACCAGGATTCCAATTTAGAGCCTATGCAAAATCCATTGATGGAATTTGCTCCTTATCAAGAGGTAAAAGTGGATTTTTCTCCGGAAGTAACTCCTTACGCTGTGGAACCGGCACTGGGCAATATATCCAACAAAGATATGTTCCATCTTTCGCCGGAGGCAGAGCAATTACTGGTTAAAAACGGTTTTGTAGTAGTACCCAGTGAGTTAAGGGAATTTTTCATCCTCTATGAAATCAACCGTTATGAACCGGTGCCCAGTTTTATCACCGCTGACTCCATGCTCCATAACTATCACTTGTTCTTCAGCCACCTATTGCGAGTAACCGAAAAAGAAAAGCTGGCACCGGCATTAAAAGAACTCACTGCCAACATGCTCGCCCAAGCGGAAAAACAATATACTGCACTTCAAGGCACCGCTTGGGAAAACGCCGCGAAGAGAAACCTAGGCTTTTTCGCTGTGGCCGGAAAACTTTTAGACCCCGAAATGCCTCTTCCGAAACAGGTGCAAAAGGAAGTAGAGGCAGAGTTAAAGCTGATTGCAGAACATGCAGGTATTAAAGATTCTCCCCTGATGAATATGGGACAAAATTTATCAGCCCCTGGGACGCTTCAAGAAGATTATTCCCAATATATGCCCCGCGGTCACTATGCTAACAACGAGCTTCTGCAATCCTATTTCAAAGCTATGATGTGGTACGGAAGAATAACCTTCCGGCTGAAAAGCGAAGATGAAACTAAATCCGCTGTTTTAATTACATTGGCGCTGAACGAAGATGAAAACAGACAAAAATGGGATCAGATCTACCAACCTACCAACTTCTTTGTGGGCAAAAGTGATGACCTTTCCTTCCTGGAATACCATGCATTACTAGCTGAAATTTATGGGACCGAGCTGGATCTGGATGAAATTATCTCTGCAGAAGCAAAGTGGGATGCCTTTATCAAAGCAGCAGCAAAACTGAAACCACCCACAATAAACTCCATACCCATCTTTACGGAGGAAATCCAGCCCGACCGTAAGGAGGAAATTATCGGCTTTCGGTTCATGGGCCAGCGGTTTACCCTGGATGCCGCCATTTTCCAACGCTTGATTTATCGCGAAGTAAAAGAAAACAGCCACGGGGCCAGGAGAATGCTACCCAAGGCTTTAGACATTCCTGCAGCCATGGGTTCTTCTGCAGCTTATGGTATATTGGCGGCACAAGGAGAAACAGACTATGCCGGTTATGGAGAAAATATGGCTAAACTACAAGATTATATTGCTGCATTAGATCAAGAAACCTGGACCCAAAACTTGTACTGGAACTGGCTCTATACCCTTAATCCTTTATTGAAAGAAGCGGGGGAAGGATATCCCTCCTTTATGCGAACCCAAGCATGGCTCAGGAAAAATCTTAATACCTTTTTAGGTAGCTGGACTGAACTCAAACATGATACCATCTTATATGCCAAACAGGTCTACGCGGAAATGGGCGGCGGTTTGGACGGAGTTGATGACCGCGGGTATGTGGAGCCAAACCCAGAGCTATATGCCCGCTTGGCGGCATTGGTTAACATGACCAAGGAAGGGCTGGCATCGCGAAACCTCTTGGCAGATAGAGACCGGGACAGCTTGGCAAGGTTAGAACAGTTGGCTCTCTCCCTGAAGACCATCTCCGAAAAGGAACTCTCCCATATTCCCCTTACGGAAGCAGAATACGACTTAATCCGCTCTTACGGCGGACAATTGGAGCATTTCTGGCTGGAAGCCTTACGGGATGAAGGGATTGACCACCGTTCCGCCATCGCCGATAATCCGGCAGCTCTAATCGCCGATGTCGCTACTGACCCCAATGGATGGGTACTGGAGGAAGCCACAGGACATATCTTTAATATTTATGTGGTAGTACCAGTTGACGGCAGCCTGCGCATTGCCCGTGGCGGTGTCTACTCCCACTATGAATTCCCCTGGCCCCTCCATGACCGCCTGACTGATAAAAAATGGCTGGAAATGTTAGACTCCGGCCAAGCACCGCCGTTAGCCCAGTGGACGGAAACCTATATCGCCCCATGAAAGCCGCGCCCGTATTCATCACCTTATTGGCCATAGCGTGCCTCGCCATTTCCGGAGCATCTGATTTGATACACGAGCAAAGCAGCGGAGTTTTCTCCGACTTCGCTGCTTTTAAAGCAGCGCGGATGCAACTTCCGGAAAAATATATAGCTCATGATTCTGCCGCAACCGAAATCACGGACCTTTCCTGCCAAGGGCAAAAACCCTTTCCGGAATACAAACTGGTGCATAGATTACAATCAGACCTAAATAAAGACGGTGTCTATGAAGAGTATTTATTACAAGACGGAAGAGTAACAGTGCGGATAGGTCCGGAAACTGCCTGGCAATCACCGGATGAATGGTGGATCGATTATTTTTTTACCGGTGATGCCACCAACGACGGCAGCCTGGAGCTAAACCTCTTAGTCTGGAAAGAGGGAAGCTTCGGACCTCACAAACCCTTTTGGGTGGAGGCAGAGGATCATAAGATCAAAAATCACCTTTTTATCTTCAAGCTGGAGGGAAACAGCTTAAAGCCGGTTTGGCAGTCGTCCAACCTGGACAATCCCAACTACTGGGCAACCCTTGCCGATGTAAATAATGACAATGCAAATGAATTGGTAGTTATAGAAGGCAGCTACACCGATCCTCTCCGGCGGCAAGTGACTGTCTGGCAATGGAACGGCTGGGGCTTTACCCGCATTAATTAAACCACTAGGTTCCCGATTAAGAACAAGTCCAATTATTCCTACTTATTGTAGGAAGGAATATTGCATCGATTATTGAATTTAATAATAATCCATTAAGGGGGTGGCAAACAGTGCAGACTAATTCCACCAACCAACAAATAAAGGAAAAAGCCGTTGCCCGCAATGAGATTCCCATCAATCATGAGGCCATAAAAATAGAATGGTATAATCTAATTTCAGGGCAGCCTGTAAATACATAGGTAGTGCGCAGTATTATCTACGACTCCTGGAAACGCAGTATGGAGTATAAAGTTGATCCGTACCGGATTAATAACAAACCCATACCGGATGAAGATATTATATTCCGTTTAAACCGGGCAACCGAATTGATTAATGCCTCGTGGCCGTTTATTCAAGAATTGGGAAATCTTGTAGCAGGTTCCGGCTTTAAGATCGACTTGATCGATAATGAAGGGTTCAGTCTCAAGGTGATCGGTGATAAGGAAACCATACGAAAAGGTTCTATTTCCGGCATCAGTGTGGGTACAAGCAGGTTAGAGGAGAGTGAAGGTACAAACGCTGCCGGTCTGGCATTGGCAATAAACCAACCGGTGCAGGTAAACGGACCTGAGCACTTTAACCAGACGCTGTGGGAATGGACCTGTTCCGCCTGCCCAATCCATGATCCGGACGGTCGCATTCTTGGTGTAGTTAATATGGCCGGTCATATTAACTTAAGTCATAAGCATACCCTGGGCATGGTAATTAGCATTGCCAATGCTATTGAAAAACTCCTCAACTTACGGCGTTTAAACCAAAAAAACGAAAACCTGTTTACCAATTACCTGGAAACAATGATCGATGCCATATCAGACGGCTTTTACTTCTTTAACTCCAGGAAACAGCTAATTGGTGCTAACCATAAGGCCAGACAAATCCTTAACCTTTCAGACCTGGCACAAAATACCGATTATTCATATCTAGAGAATATGCTTTTATCACAGCAAACCATTGCCAAATACCTCAATAGCCACGAAGAATGCAATGAGCAAGAGATTACATTGCTGAAAAAAAACTATTACCTAACAATTAAACATTTTCCGCAAGAGGGTTCAGTTGTAGTTGTAAAGGAAATGAAAAAACAAAATATCACCCAACAAGCATATTTCACCTTGGATGATATTGTTGGTAACGATCCTAGGATCAAAGATGCAATTGCCCTTGTGCAGAAAATTGCTCCCACCAATGCGCCGGTATTAATTTGGGGTGAAAGCGGAACCGGAAAAGAAATGTTTGCCCAGGCCATTCATAACGCCAGTAACCGGGCACACCAGCCTTTTGTTCCGATTAACTGTTCGGCTATTCCGGCAGAGTTGATTGAAAGTGAACTTTTTGGCTATGAGGCGGGCGCCTTCACCGGTGCTGCGATAAAGGGCAAACCCGGGTTAATGGAGATAGCTTCCGGCGGTACACTGTTTTTTGACGAAATCGAAAGCATGCCGCTTAACATGCAGACAAAAATATTACGAGCCCTTTCGGAAAGAAGGATAATACGTGTAGGTGGCACTGAACGAATCCCCATTGATATTAGAATTATTTCAGCTACCAAGAAAGACCTGCTGCAGGCTACGGAAGAAGGTAATTTCCGCGAAGACTTATACTATCGAATTAATGTAGTAACAATTGAACTGCCTCCCCTGCGGGAACGCCTCGATTTAAAGTTACTGATTAAAGCATTTATCAAAAAATTTAGCATCCAATATGGGTTAAAGGATTTAACTGTCGATGAAGATTTTATTGCTGCCCTTTGTTGCTACAGCTGGCGCGGCAATGTGCGGGAGCTGGAAAATGTAATTAACAGAGCCTTTCTCTTGCACGATAATAATAGGATTGGCCTGCAGCAACTTACTCCGGAAATCAGCAAGAATTACTTAAACCAAAAAATAAACAGTAGGCAAAGCCTGCAAAATAGAGGCAACCTACTGCACGATATGGAAAAGGAACTAATTATCCAGGTGCTGCAAAATTATCAAGGTAACTTAAAAAAGTCTGCATTGCGGCTTGGTATTTCCCGCAGTACATTATATGAAAAGATTCAGCGTTATCAGATTGCAATAGAACAATTCCGCTGAAGTATTAATTAGCTGTTGTATGCAAAGGGTATCCGGTAAACAGTTCACTGGCTTCCTTAAAGGACTCTGCAACAGTTGGATGGGCATATACCACCTCTGCTATTGTTTCTATAGAAGCATCCAGTTTTAGGGCTAAAGTTGCTTCCGCCACAAGTTCTGAGGCATGCGGGGCGAGAAAATGAACTCCCACTAGCTTTCCGGATTCATCGCCAATTACTTTCACAACCCCTTCCGCCTCACTAATGGCCTGCGCCCGTCCATTGGCGCCCAGAGGAAATTTCGCTACAGAATACCGTATATTGCTCGCTTTCGCTTCTTCCTCAGTTAAACCTACTCCTGCAGCTTCCGGGGTGGAAAATACACAACTGGGTATCTCTTTTTTCTGGGGCCGCCTGCAACGCTCCCCAAAACAGTTTCTGGCAGCAGCTATACCTTCCGCTGTAGCTTTATGTGCCAGTAAGACACCGCCTGTAAGATCGCCAATGGCATATATGCCCGGTACATTGGTCTCCAAAAAATCGTTTACAGCCACAAACCTGCCTTCAAATTTTATCCCTGCATCCTTTAACCCTAAACCTTCGGTATTGGGCGCCCTGCCAACCGCCATTAGAACTTGATCAACTTGTATTTGTTGATCTATACCTTTAATGTCATAATGAAGCAATAATCCCCCTTCATCTTCTGCAATACTTGTAACTTGAGCGCCTGTACGTATATCCATACCCTTTCGCCGCAGGGCTACAGTTAAACGCCTGGCAATTTCCTGATCCATACCGGGCAATATGCGCGGCAGCATCTCTAATACTGTAACCTTAACGCCAAGGGCAGTAAAAAAACTGCCAAACTCTATACCTACAGCACCGCCGCCAATTATGGCTATACTATTTGGCAGCTTATCTAAAGCAAAAAAATTGTCACTGTCTAGCACATTTTCTAAATTACTGCCGGGAATAGGCGGGTTCAGAGGTTTTGCCCCTGTGGCTAAAATAATCCTATCGGCAAGCAACCACCTGCTACTTCCGGAATTTTCTTGCACAAGCACGGTTTTGCTATCCTCTAAAGCAGCTACACCCTTGATAACATTAATATTATACTTTTCCATTAATAATTGTAACCCTTGATACAATTTTTCACTAACTTGCGCCCTGTAATGCTGCATCTTCATTAAATCAACAGATATGTCTCCTATAGCAACGCCAAACCGGGCACTGCTCTCAGCCAGGCGATAAACACTGGCAGCGTGCAATAATGCCTTCGTGGGGACACAGCCACTATGCAAGCATGTTCCACCTAGTTTATCCTTTTCCACTAAGGTAACCGATGCGCCTGCTTGAGCGGCCCTAATAGCTGCAGCATAGCCGCCGGGACCGCCGCCGATCACCACTATATGCAATTTATCCAACATGTTCACCTCAACATAAATAGTTTAACCTCTTATTTCTTTTGGCCGGTATTTGTGTTTTTTTATCCAGTTTTTTAGCCACATCGCATCTACCGGTTTGAGATCGTTCAACGCAACACGAAATAATTTTCCTTTGGATACAACAAAGAGAAAAACTCTATGTCCCCAAGGTGTTTTGCGAAAACTGATCTCTCTTATTTCTTTGATCAGTACTTCATCCCAAATACCCCCTGCAACCGCTTTGATAATCCGTTTATCAGTTACATAATACACTGCATTGCGCGTAGTATAAAAACGAACAGTTCCCATTAAGAATAGCAAGACAGAGATTAGAATTATGCCCAAGCGCTCGTTTTGCCCCAAATAGAGTATTGCCACCAAAAAGAGCATAATTCCACTAAGGGCTATGGCAATATATTTACCAAATTGAATAATACCTGGTGCCATTTCCCTGTGCAGAGTTTCACCTGCCTCCAGTTGAAAAACTCTGCCGGCATCTTTGATATTTACACCATGATTCTTATTGGCAGCGTTATTTTGCATAGGGCACCTTCCTAAGCTTTTATTTCCATAGCCTTCGCCATCTGACTGATAATATTGTCAACACGGATCCGTAAGCGTTGCGCAGGCAACCGCAGTATATTCAAACAGGTGGGACAAGTGCTGACAATCAAGCCGGCACCTGTCGCTTCCGCTTCCGCAGCACGGGTAGCTGCCACTTGATCGGTAAGTTCCTTGAATAGACTAAATACAATCCCACCGCCGCCACAACACCATGCGTTTTCTTTGTTCCGGGCCATTTCCACAAAGGATTCCGGGTACAATTGCCGCAAGATTGTCCGCGGGGGTTCATATACACCAAGATGCCGTCCCAGGTGGCAGGGGTCATGGTAAGTAACCTTGACTCCGTTTTCAATTGCAGGCAATTCCAACTCCCCTTGGGCAATTTTATCGGCAAACAGCTCAGTAACATGGGCGGTCTTAAAGGGCAGTGCGTCTCCCAACAATTCCGGGTAATACTTTTTAAAAGCATTATAGCAGCCTGCACAGGTGAAAATTACTGTTTCCGCCCCCGCTTTTTGTAAGGCATCCACATTTCTTTCCGCTAACTCCCGGGCTAAAAATGTAGAACCATTCCAAATTTGCGGCACACCACAGCAAAGCTCCTCTTCCCCCAAATATGCCGGCGTATTCCCTATTTCCTGCAATATTTTCACACTCTCTCTGGCAACCTTTGTAGAACGATAAGACTCATAACAGCCGGTAAAATAAACCACTGCACCTTTAGCGGGCAAGCCAAGGTCCCTTGCCCATTTGCCTCGCTGCGCATGCGCTAAACCAAAGGGATTACCGTATTCCTCCACAGTTTTATTTGTTGCGTGCACTCCCTCGGGAACATCTAAGTTAAGTCTTACAACTTCCTCCCGCATCCACCTGAAAATAGATAATGTCTCCACTTCCAGGGGGCAATGTTCCTCACACATACCGCAACCAAAACAAGTATAAAGATGATTAATCAACTCAGGCGTATATTCAATCTGCCCCTCAACTATTCCCCGGGCAAGCATGATTCTTCCCCGGCTGCATGCAGATTCAAAACCACTCACTTCTCTAGCAGGGCAGACGCGGTTTGTATTGCCTTGGACAAGATCCCGACACCAACCGCAGCGCAAGCACTTATACATCTGTTCTAATACATTATTATCTGCCACTGGAGTCTCAACCTCCCTTATTTTTGCAGGCTCACAACATATGCTTGGGCGTCAAGCAAATTACCGATTTCATCAGGATCAGCAAGCTCAATCACCAGCATCCAACCCTGCTCATACGGATCTTGATTTATTATATCAGGGTAGTCAAGCAGTTCTTCATTAATCTCCACAATCTCTCCGCTTGCCGGACCATAAACGTCTGACACGGCTTTCACAGACTCAATTTTGGTGAAGCTTTCTCCCTGTTTGATTTCAGTGCCAACTTGAGGTAATTCCAAATAGACAATTTCACCTAGTTCTTTTTGGGCAAAATCAGTAATGCCAACCCAAGCCTTATTGCCCTTCACACGCAGCCAAGTATGTTCCGGATGATAATACAAATTCTTCGGATGTCTCATAAATATTACCTCTCTTTCACAATTTTCATAAACAGTTTCCTTATAAAATACCAGGGTTAAGAATATTATCCGGGTCTAAGGCCTTTTTTATGGTCCTATGCAATTCATACGTAGGACCCAAACGCCACATGGCCTCGCGGTTTTGCTTGCCAATCCAATATGGGCTGACTCCCATTCCAAACATAATCTCACCTAATTCTTCGAGATAAACAAGCATTTTCCCCCTGGCATCAGTTTTTAGTTCATTACAAAACAATGCCATGGGAATATTTAAGGAACGACTTTCCAATAGCCCACCCAAACTCCACCTAACCCCCAAACGATCCATCTCTGCTTGCCTTTGGGCAAAATAAACCAAGACTTTATTCGCTATCGGTTCATAAAGATCAAAGGGTACAAAACCGGCAACCTCCAACCAACCAGGTCCGGCTTTGCCAAATGCCTTTACCCTTGCTGTATGTCTCCCCAGGTAAAACTCCTTCCCAAAAGCGACATTTTCAGTCCCACCAGCAGACAATGCCGCATTTCTTGCCCTCTCTGCCATGGTCTTGATATCGCCGTTGCGCGCTTTAATCATATACGCAAATCCATACTTCCCAGGAATTTGTTCCGGAACAGGACTAATAAACAAACGGCAATCATAAATGGCTTCAGTAAGTGTTATTTTTTTGATGGCTGCAATTAATGCGGCTAATGAAGGAAAGCCGAAAGAAGAAAAAGCCTGTTCCCGGGACAGTGGATATATCTTCAAAGCTACGCGGGTGACTATGCCTAAAACACCGTGAGAACCAATAAACAATCCCGTCAAATCAGTACCGTTGCACTCCCGCATAACCATTGTGCTGCCGGGATTTGCTCCGGAACCGGTAACAACACGTTGACCATTGGGGAGCACAACTTCAAGCCCTGTGATCTGGGTTCCCAAACCGCCATAGCGGGCAAATCCCATACTAATTGCTCCCACCGCAAGGGAGCCGCCCAGGGTAGCCGAGGGGGCGGACCACGGCCCTTCGTGGGCAATTTCCCATCCCTTTCGTTCCAGGAAAAGCATCAGTTCCGTCCACGTAACTCCGGCATCGGCAATCACGATCCGGGCATCTTCGTTAATTTCCAGTTGGCGTAAAGAGGTCAAATCCAGCAAGATGCTTGTATTTTCTACCGGTATTGGTGCCCCGCACATGCTCGTTCCTGCGCCTCTGGCAACCACGGGATTTTTGCGGCGATACGCCAAACGCATTATTTGCTCCACATGCTGCCTGCATTTAGGAATCACGACATATTGTGGCCGAACTGGATACATGGAGCCGCAATCTCTAGAATAACACAACAATTCATAACCATCTACACTGACATTGTTTTTCCCCACAATTCCGGCAAGTAGTTCGCGCAAAATATCCACTCCTCCCCCCGTTAAATCACACAACACTATTAATCGGCCGACCAGGCCACTGTATGACCTGGTCGGCTGGTTTAAAGCGGCAGAATCAAAGAATCATGTTAGCAATAAACAAGATCGGGATCGAACAAGCCCAGACAAAGCAGTGGACAGACCCGGTCCAGGCCTCAGAGACCCCTCCTTTACCGTAAATCCAGTCAACCTGACGATAACCCACCACAAGCTATCATTAAAGTAAGAGCAAAACAGTGAGCCACAGCAGATAGCAAGAGCCATCATGAGAGGACTAATACCAAGCGCAGGCAGCATAGGAGCCACAATAGCTGAGGTAACAATACCGGTTGTCATGGCTGAACCTTGCGCGACCTTTACCAGCATAGCGATCACAAAACCAAGCATCCAGGCAGGTATCCCGTAGGTGGCCAATGTTTCCGCCCACATATTGGAAATACCGGCAGTACGGACAACACTCCCCAAGGCTCCACCGCCGGCCGTGATACAGACAACAATACCGGCAGAGGAAAGGCCCTCTTCCATCCACTTCAATCTCTCTTCCTTACTCCATGTTACCAGTTAAGGCAAACATCGCATACAACAAGCCGATCAGAATCGCAATATAAGGTTGGCCGATAAAGGTAAACAAGCTGCGCATAGGGCCTTCCTCTAAAACTGCACTGGAAAGAGTATTGGCCAGCAATAATACTACAGGGATAATTATGGAAAGGAAAGCCGGCAATGCGCCTTTGCGCTCCTTCATCAATGTTTCTTCATCTAAAAGGCATGTTCTTCGACCACAAGACCCCGCTCCTCCGGCAAGAAGGAGATCCTCTTGGCAACCCAATTAATATAGATAAAGCTAAGTAATACAAGGATAACAGACCGACAATACCGCCGGCAATAACCATCGCACCTAAGTCAACGCCAAGAGTTCCGGCAACAGCTACCGGCTGCGGTGTGGGCGGCGCCAGGGCGTTAGTCGGAAAAAGACCAACTGCCAGGGCCAACCCCAAGTATGCCATGTTAACCTTAGTCCGGGAAGATAACGCCTTTGCCAAGGGATTGAGGATAATATAACCGGTATCGGTAAAAACAGGGAAAGCGACAAGCCAACCGGTTAATGCCAAGGCTAAACCGGAACGCTTTTCACCGACCAATTCTAAAAATACTGCCGCCATCTTCTGCGCGCCGCCGGTCACTTCAAGCAGCTTGCCTAGCATAACGCCGAAACTCACCGGCAAGAGAATCCACGTGGCTGTCCCGCCGACACCACTGCCAATGGCATTTACTGTTTCCTGTGGCGTTAACCCAGCAATCAAGCCCATTGTTGCCGCTGAAATAACTAAAGCTATTAGTACGTGAAATTTCGGCGGTCCCAGTACCAGATAAACGGTAATTACAATTCCAACTATAAACGCAAGGTTGAATTGGAAAATTTGTGACATTTGGATTAATACCCTCCTTTATAAATCAAATAATAACTGGAAAAATAAAATAGTTATTCTTTCACCTCCCCGAGGGAACCGGCTGGCTAAGGTGAGGCGAACCGGTTGCCCCCACCTTAGCACGAAGCATTGTGTTTATCTGAAAGCCGCATTAAATTTTTCTACGATATAAAATAATTGATCGCCATCAAGCCGGACAAAATCTTCATCCAGCATCTGTTGATGCATTTCTAAAGTCCATGCATCATAACCGATTTGATCCTCAAATACTGTATAATCGCTCACCGGTTCAATAACAACATCTGGGTTAAACCTCCAACTAATATCAAATACCCTTTCCGGTTCCAAACACAGGAAAACGCTCTTGCCGCGATAGCCTTCCTTAGCAAGAAATACACAGTGCACACATTCATCAACCTTCCACCCTCGCTCCTTTAGATCAGCAAGGGCAGCTTCCCTAATATAGTCAGGATGTATGCTTGTATCAGTATTAATATGGTTGTGAACATTGTAGGGATTCAAAACCGACTTCAAGCCGTTTACCCAGTGATCCGACTTAAAATATGCTTTTAGTATGGCTTCATCTTCCCCATTCATCCCTCTGAATGGATACTTAGCAATGAATTCCTCCATGTACCGATCACCCCAGGCAAGGAGGTTCTTACCTTGCTCACCGCCATTTTGCATCGGTCGCAATACAACATCCGGGTTATAAACCCAGCTGACATCAAAATGAGCAATATGGGCTTTCGGGTGCACCCCGTGCAAAGAGCCTAGGCCAAGCTTGGGTGACATATGATCAATTTTTCTCCTGCTGCCATAACCCTTTGCATACAGGTAAAACAAAAGAACCTGTTCAAAACACTTGGGGTCTAAAGATGTTTCCACATATGAGTGAACATGGTTTGTGTCGGGATCCTTAGCCAGATTTATTGTTTCCTGCCAATGATCTGACATGAAATAGTCGACAACTTCTTGAGCAACACGGATTTTATCTGACATGTTTACACCTCCGTAAAATAATGTGCGCCAATATGAGCAAAGACTTATGCTCTTATGCTTCTTTTGGATCATACGAACCCGGTACAACGGGCGGTGAAAACAAAGTGATCAACTTCAGGGTTTCATCCCCCGTATTCTCAACCCGATGTTCCTTTCCCGGAGGCATATATACGGCGACACCGGGAAGTAAATTAATTATTTCTCCGTCCATCTCCATAATTCCCTTACCGCTAAGGATGTAAATTATTTCCTCTTCCGCAGCGTGCACATGTGCATCAGGTTTTTCATAGGGGGGGAACTCGGCAATGCCAAAACATATATTCCGGCATCCCATCTTATGATCAATAAGCATTTTCCAATCCCGCCCCGGCAGGTTTAGTGCCTTTACATCCTGCTCATTAACACTAAATCGAGACAATTAAATACCTCCCCGTCTGTATTATTCATTCAGGTTTGTAATATCTATAGACCACCTCCCAAGCACATAATTTAAGCTGTTTATTTACTTTCCTTTATATAGCAATAAACATGCCAACTCAAAAATAGTCATTTCTCACGGGTTTACTGATTATCAGCAGATATTTAATAACAAAAAGTGTCCGGTTTTCATGCAAGATATTGCGAAATGCTACTCCGGCCGCTTCTTTTAAAACAACTAAGGCTTTACATAGCATGTCTTAATTCCGTACATACTTGCACCTCTCCAGCATACTCTGCCCATATTAAACTAGTTGCTGCTTGTCCGCAGCCAAAGAATAAAAAGCAGCCTGCGGAGTTTTCTTCAGGCTGCAAAAGCGTTAGATAGGATCAGACGGATTTAATTATTCTTTTTACTCTCGAAGTTATTTTTTCTGCATGCCAACTTTCTGCCAACACTACATCGCCACCAGCGCATTTGGCTAAATCACGCAGGAATTTCTCATTTGATTCTAAACCGACAAACACAGTTTTGAAATGCATTTTTTTCAGTTTTAGAGCTGCATCATAAGCCATGCCAAAGGGTCCCGGGCAGCTCAATGGCGCTGTGGGTAATCCGTCGGAAATAACCAACAATACTACCTTTCTTTCCCTTCCTTTACAATAGGAAATTGCCCTCATTAAACCTGTGCCAAGAGGTGTCAATCCACCAGGACGTAAAAGCTGTAGACATTTTTGCACTGTTTTTTTATTTCTTGTCCAGGCAACAGCTGTTTTTGCCCCGTTGCCTTGAAATATTATCAGTGAAAAATATCCGGTGGCAGTATGGATAATTCTATTAATTAGCCTTGCAACCTCATGAAAACGGTTTGTACCCATGCTGTTGCTTGTATCTAAGACAATACAAATATCCCGAACATTAACAACCTGTTGCCCATACCAAACAAAATCCTGTAGCTGTAAGTTAAATTCCTGCTTCTGATCATATACCCGGCGAAAGGCATTAATTACAGACTGGCCGGCAGCCAATTCATAATAATGGCTGCTGTTTCTATAGCTTATACCGCATGTCAACCCTTCTTTTTTTCGTCCCTTGCGCTGCCCTCCCTTGCGGATACCTGCAGGTAAATTATTTTTTAACCGGGCAAAATAAGGCTTCCATAGCAGGGCTTTCTGTATTATTTTTTTTTTAAGGAAACATACTCCTTGCTAAAGAATAATCGTTGCCAAATACTGCTGTTTCTACTTCCGGCAACACTAACTACCGGTTCAAGGGCAGCTTGGTGCGCATAAGGGGTTGACCGTGCTTTACTGATACTTACACTTCCATTAAGATCAATTTTTGCTTGCCTTGCTAATTCTTCAGCCTCAACACCCAGACGATGGCACAAGGCAGCTTGCATAATCCTGTCCAAGTCAAATGCATCAGGTTCTTTGTTTCCCCGCTGGATGGCACTGAGCTTTAAGCCCAGTATGATTGCATTAATGGCTCTGATACTTTCAACCTTATATGTACTGAGCAACTGGGCAATTCTATCGGTAAACTCTCCAGCGAGCTCGGCCTTCAGTATATATTCCCGGTTTAAATCTGTTTTATATTTTGCGAAGTCAGTTGCCACCTTTACCTGATCTTGCAGTTGTTGCCGGAAAAAAAGCTTATACTCTTCCTTTTCCCTTAAACCTTTTGCCATAACGGTAAAATCAAACCTATCTGCCAGTTGTCTCCTGATTTCATGCAATGGACCCGGTTCCTCATCAGGATTTGATGCCGCCCAAACACTTACCTGTACAGGCAAAGATTGAACAGGAAAACCTGGTTCTTCAATTTGAACTATACCGGGTTTGGTGCCCATTACTTGTAAAAGCAAATCTGTTATCTGGGGACTATTTTCTGCCAAGCGGTTAATCTCATCAACAATGATGATTCCCCGATGGGCTTGTGGAATAATACCCGGCAGCAAATATGCCTGCGGATGTTTAGTATCGGTTATCCGGCGCAGATCGATACTGCCAAGGGCAGTACCAATTTTAGAGTTGGCGCTTAATTCAAGCAGCGGCATTTGAATCATCTCTGCACCGATTGTTGCCAGTTCGGATATGGATAAATTACGATGCTCCGGACAATGAGGGTTTGTGGGATCACAGTTATAAAGGCAGCCTTTAATACGTTTTATAGTAGGCAGATAGGGTCGAATCGCTCTCATGGTAGAAGTTTTGCCAACCCCGCGGGGACCTTCAGCGTGAATATGCACAGGTATTCCGTTAATGGTTCCTATAATTGCTAAAGATAAAAACAATTTAAGCTGTGCAATTCCTTTATGGGCTAACACCGATACTGATGTCTCCTTTACATTTTTGCTTTAGCTTTCCCCATCTATTAATATTTATCAGTTTCTTGTCTCTGTATTTTCGTACAAATGACTGATATTGACTGGAAATATTATTAATGCTATCGTTAAATAGATTTGACCCCTAAATTAATAGTAAATTCACTATTGTTAGTTATAATACTAAGGTGAGCATAATTAATAAAATGGGAGCGAACCACCCATGCTTAGATTAAGCAGATTTTTCAGACCTTATGGGCTCGCAATTGTGACAGTTTTGAGTCTGGTCTTCCTACAATCGATTTCGGAATTGTTATTACCTACATTAATGGCTAACATTATTGATATTGGTATAGTAAACGGCGATACCTCCTATATATTTACAACCGGCACTACTATGCTGATAATTGCCTTATTGGGCACGACATGTGCTATTATTGCCAGTTTTCTATCGGCAAAAACGGCAATGGCCATAGTCAGGGATTTGCGCCTGCAGGTATTTACAAAGGCAGAAGCTTTTTCGCTCAGTGAATTTGACCGGTTGGGGACATCCTCTCTGATTACCCGTACAACCAATGACATTACCCAAATACAGCAAATTGCATTAATGTCGCTGCGCATGATGGCCCGGGCGCCGATGATAGCCATTGGCGGTATTATTTTAGCAGTATCCAAAAATGCAAGGCTATCTCTGACCATTGTATTCGCGATTCCGGTAATTACCTTAAGCATACTAATAGTCGCAAAAAAAGGCACACCACTGTTTAAACTAATCCAAACTAAACTGGATAAATTAAATCAGATTCTCCGGGAAAATCTCACCGGTGTACGGGTGATCAGGGCATTTAACCGCACGGATTTTGAACAAAAACGCTTTCTGGCGGCAAACTATAATCTTACCAGCACGGCAATACAAGTCAGTAAAATTATGGCAGTAATAATGCCGGGAATGTCCTTAATCCTTAATTTTACTACAATAGCGGTTATCTGGTTTGGCGCCGTCAGAATTGACAGCGGAACGATGCAGGTAGGCGATTTGATGGCATTTATTCAATACTTAATGCAAATTATGTTCTCTTTAATTATGCTCTCAATGATTTTTGTCATGATCCCTCGCGCCTCGGCGTCTGCGGAAAGAATTAATGAGGTGCTGGATATGACTCCGGAAATTAAGGATCCGGAAAGGCCGGAAAAAATCCAACCCCAGCAAGGATTGGTAGAGTTTAAAAATGTAACCTTCAACTATACAGGAGCAGAAAAACCGGTCTTAGAGAATATTTCCTTTATTGCCGCACCGGGCAAGGTTACGGCTATCCTTGGCGGCACCGGCTCCGGAAAATCAACATTAATAAACCTGATCCCGCGGTTCTATGATTTAGATCAGGGCAGCATCTTCATCGATGGGATAGATATTAAAAAATTACCACAGAAGACTATTAGAGATATAATTGGTTTGATTCCGCAAAAAGCTGTCTTATTCACCGGGACAATTACCGCCAACATTAGATACGGTAAAGAAGATGCAACAGAAACAGAGATCAGGCATGCAATTGAAACCGCCCAAGCTGCCGAATTTATCACTAAAATGCCGAAGGGGCTAAACACTTTTATTGCTCAGGGCGGCACAAACCTTTCCGGCGGGCAAAAACAGCGGCTGGCCATTGCCAGGGCATTGGTCAGAAAACCAAAAATATATTTATTTGACGATAGTTTTTCCGCCCTAGACTTTAAAACAGATGCCAAACTACGCAATGCCCTGCAAAAAGAAACTAAAGATGCTACCTTGATTATTGTGACGCAAAGAGTCAGCACAATCATCGATGCAGAGCAAATAATAGTACTGGATGAAGGGAAAATTGCAGGGATAGGTACTCATCAAGAGCTCCTTAAAACCTGTACTGTTTATAAGGAAATCGTAGCTTCCCAGCTTTCCCAAGAGGAGATTGCCCAATGAAAAATAAAAGTGAACAAAAACCACAATCGGGAACCAGAAGAGGTCACGGCCGTGGCCCAATGCTAGCCATGCCGGTAGAAAAACCCAAAGACTTTCGCGGAACTCTCACAAGATTATTACGTTACTTAAAGCCATTTCATATGCAACTAATAATTGTACTGCTGGCGTCATTATTAAGCACTGCCTTTAATATCTTCAGCCCTAAAATTATCGGTCTTGCTACGACAAAAATTTTTACCGGAATAACCGCCAGAATGGAAGGCGCAGTTGGTGCTGGGATAGATTTTAATTATATTCTAAGGATACTCTTTGTTTTAGCAGTACTTTATATTGCCAGTGCAGTCTTTAGTTATATCCACCAAATAATTATGGCCATTATTGCACAAAAAACCGTATTTAATATGCGTAACGATGTAATTAACAAACTCTCTAAACTACCGTTAAAATTCTTTGATACCCATACCCACGGGGAGATACTGAGCCGTGTCACCAATGATATTGACAATATCAGCCATACATTGCAACAAAGTATAACCCAAATTTTTACATCAGTGATAACCTTGAGCGGAATTATCATCATCATGCTTACCATTAGCCCTTTCATGACCATGATCCTCATCGTAACCTTACCGCTCTATGCATTCATAACAAAGTTCATAGCTAAACACTCCCAAAAGCATTTCAGCGACCAACAAAAAATCTTAGGTGAACTTAACGGATACATAGAAGAAGTATACACAGGTCATGCCATTATCAAAGCATTTTCCCGCGAGGAACAATCAATTGCCTATTTTACGCAAATCAATGCCAAGCTCTACACGGCAAGTTGGAAAGCACAATTCATTTCCGGTGTAATTATGCCGCTGATGTCTTTTGTCAACAATATCGGCTATATATTTATTGCTGTTGTAGGGGGGATTTTAGTAACAAGAAAGGCAATAACCATCGGAGATGTGCAAGCCTTTCTGCAATACTCGCGGCAGTTTACCCATCCCATTATCCAAACAGCCAATATTGCCAACATCCTCCAATCCACCTTGGCTTCTGCGGAGCGTGTTTTTGAACTCTTAGATGAAGGGGAGGAAATCCCCGACCGCGTGGATAATAAAGTCATCCAACTGCCACAGGGGGCAGTCAGCTTCCGCAATGTAAAGTTTCGCTATCAAGAAAACACTCCCTTGATCGAGAATATCAATCTAGAGGTAAAACCAGGTCAAACAGTTGCCATTGTGGGACCCACAGGTGCCGGTAAAACAACCCTGGTAAATCTGTTAATGCGCTTTTATGAGATTGATGCCGGTGAAATTTTAATTGATGGCATTGACATCCGGGATTTAACCAGGAAAGATTTAAGACGCATCTCTGCCATGGTATTGCAAGATACGTGGCTCTTTAACGGCACGATCAAAGAAAACATAGCATATGGCCGCAAAGACGCCACTGAGCAGGAGATTATTCAGGCGGCGCAAGCCGCCCATGCGGATCATTTTATTCGAACCCTCCCCGATGGTTACGATACAGTACTGGACGAAGAAGCGGCTAATATTTCCCAGGGGCAAAGGCAGTTGCTTACTATTGCCCGCGCTTTTTTAGCCAACGCCAAGATTTTAATTCTCGATGAAGCCACCAGTAGTGTAGATACAAGAACAGAAGCCTTCATCCAAAGAGCTATGCATACCCTCAGGCAAGGAAAAACAAGCTTTGTCATTGCCCACCGGCTTTCAACAATCAAAGATGCTGATTTGATCTTAGTTATGCATGAGGGTAATATTATCGAACAAGGAACCCATAGCCAGCTTCTAGCGCAAAAAGGGTTCTATGCTGATCTTTATCATAGCCAGTTTACCGGTAGAAATAATAATCCCGCTGGTGCATAAAGCGGGAAAACAGGGGACTATTCTGTTTGACGAAGACAAGTAAGACAAGGAGCGCTTCATTGTTGAAGCGCTCCTAAGTTTATAATAACCGATTTACTGGTTAAAGTTAAGTACAAACTGGGTAAATACAGCGGCACCAATCGGTAAAGCATCATCATTAAAGTTAAAGAGCGGATTATGCAGAGCAACAGGCTCCCCTTCGCCCGGTTTGCCAACTCCCAGTCTGAATCCGGCGCCAAAGGGTACTTCTTGGAGGTAAACCGAGAAGTCCTCTGAGGTCATAATCGGTCGCGGAAAATCCTCCACGTTTTCTTCCCCGATGGCGTCCTTTGCTGCCTCCCTGATTAATTCAATGACTTCCGGATGATTGACTACTGCAGGAATGCCATATTCATATTCCAACTCATAGCTACACCCAAACGCTTTTGTTACACCGTGCAATATCTCCCTCATCCTACCTTCAATAGATTCACGCACAGCTTGGTTAAACGTCCGAACCGTCCCACCAAGGGTTACCTCTTCGGGAATTACGTTGAAAGCTTTGCCTGCTTGGAAATTGCATACTGAGAGCACTACTGAATCAATGGCATCGATTTGGCGGCTGACAATACTCTGCAGAGCAACAACCGCATGGGATGCCGTTAACAGCGGATCCCGGGACTTGTGGGGATAAGCACCGTGCCCCCCGGAGCCTTTAATTTTAATGAAAAACTTATCTGCAGCAGCTTGGAAAGGACCAGCGATCACTGCAATTTTGCCAACTTCTACGAATGGCCAGGCATGCAACATAATAATTGCATCTACTTGGGGGTTTTCCAGCACCCCTGCTTTTACCATAGCCCTGGCTCCCAGTAATGTTTCTTCACCAGGTTGAAAAATAAATTTAACGGTGCCGGAGAATTGATCCCGCATTGAACTGAGAAGCTTCGCCGCACCTAAGAGGGAAATAGTATGTCCTTCATGACCACAGGCATGCATTACTCCCTCCTTTTGGGAAGCATACGGTAGACCGGTTGCTTCCTGAATCGGCAATGCGTCAATATCCGCCCTCAAGGCTGTTACTTTATTGGAGCCTTCCTTTTCTCCTCTCAGAATACCTAACACACCCACCTCAAGATCTAAGGGGATTATTTCAATACCCATGTCCTGCAGTTCCTTTTTCAGCAGAGCAGTAGTCTCCACTTCCTTCATCCCCAGCTCCGGATTCTGATGCAGGTGCTGTCTCAACTTGGTCAGATAACCTTTAATCTCTTCTGCCTTTTGCAAAACTTCACTCTTCATAAGCAAACCCTCCCTTATATTTTTATTTAGCACACCCTGCTTTTCGTTAAATTCCTGGGCAGCAAGCAAAAATATAAAATTACTTACACTAGTTTTAGCTCTCAAAACCTGCTCCCTATTGTTCTCCAATGGCACAAAAAATAATCTAAATCCAGCTTCCTACACAAAGCTTACTTTTCTTCCCAACTCTACTTATAAACCCCAGTCCCACCGGCATGAGCCGCTCCCTGCCATCGGCCGGACTGTTTACTGTCCGCCCCTGATACATCATCTGGGCTGTTCCTCCGCCATCAAGCCCCATGGCATATGTAGCCCCAAATTCCCGCAGTACCTGGGCCATTTCCGGCAGTGTTGCACCAGCGCTTTTAAGATTCCTGCCATCGGCCACCAGTGCAAATACCTGCTTGTCATTCCAGCCGAGGGCGCACCGCGGGCCCCGCCCCTCCAAGCTGGCACTATCCGGTCTAGAGGTATGCGGCAATAGTTCCGGCTGCCCGGAAATACAGTTTTGTACCCCGGATTTGAGCAGGTCCATGGCAGGAGTCCCTTTAGGATACAATTGCCATCGATCCAAATCGACCGTGCAGTAAGCGGGATGTTCCGTGGTCCAAGTCCATCCTTCCCGCAACAATGTGCCTATGGGGGCTGTATTATAAAAAAACATTCCGCTGACAGCAGCATCGTATCCTCTGGCCATGGCAGAAAGAGTTTGCAGTTTGCGTGGCTCCCCAAGGATTCTAACTGCAACTATGTTCCGCTCCAGTTCAAGAAGGTGAAACTGCACTTTCCTGCCCGCCAGTGTCCTCAAAAAACCACGATAGCCAATACCTGCCGGTGACTCAACTAACGCCTCTAGGGCGGCCCATGTCCTGGGGCCTACAATCCCGTCAACCGCTAAACCCTGATCACGCTGAAAAGCAATCACCGCTTCCCTGGTAAGCTTACCGAAAATACCGTCTATGGGGCCAGGATTGTAACCGTTGGCTGCCAGCACTTCCTGTAAGTTCCGGACATGATCACCGCGCATCAACCACCACCAGCGATAATACAATCTTGGCCGCACTGGTTTCACCTCCTTGGCAAACAGCATTTGGTGCCTGTCCTTTATGTACTTTTTAATAACTGCATATATAAATCATAGTTTTCCCGATCGAAGCAAACAAAGATAACTTTTTCTATGAACTTATTATTTAGCAAAAACTTTTTTACTTCCGTAACTGCAATATGAGCTGCCTTTTCTTTGGGAAACCGGTAAACCCCTGTACTGATATTGGGAAAGGCGATGGTCTTCACACCGTTCTCCACGGCTAGAGCTAGAGAATTTCGATAACAATTGCGGAGTTTTTCTTCCTCTCCCGCTTTTCCCCCGCGCCAGACCGGTCCTACTGTATGAATAACATATTTTGCCGGCAGATTGCCGGCAGTAGTAATTACTGCCTCTCCCGTTTCACACCCACCTTGCTTTTTCCGGATCTCTTGACACTCTGCCAAGATTGCCTTTCCTCCGGCTCTATGAATAGCTCCGTCGACACCGCCACCACCCAGCAAACTGTTGTTGGCTGCATT
The DNA here is from genome assembly GCA_050951765.1 of bacterium. Lineage (GTDB taxonomy): Bacteria > Bacillota > DTU030 > DTU030 > JBMNJR01 > JBMNJR01. The sequence continues at coordinate 145,413 of JBMNJR010000008.1, forward strand.
GACCACTGCATCTACCTTGATTTTGGTTATATCCCCTAAAACAACCTCTAATCTGTGCCCTTCGTTGTTTTCCACGTCATGACACCCCCTTTAGCCGGTAATAGCATTCACGTCCTCTCTACACTAATCACGCAGCGCCTTTGCCACCGGATTATCAAATAGGTAAAATTCTGCAAGGGTTACACCGGGATGTTCATCCTCCGGCATGAAGTTCCCTTGAATATGAATCGCATAACCGATACCGGTATATATTCCGGAACCGCCATCATCATAACCATGGGTACATATGGCAAACAACGGTCTTGCAAAGGTGCGTACTGTCCGCCAATAGTCAATCCCCGTTATCCCCGCCCACACCGCAAGCAGGAAAAAAGTTGCCATTAAAGTGCTCTACCGGAAATCCCTCGGCATCACATTCCCCCCCCTAAAGCATACATTGCCCTTTTTATCCCCACGGAAAATTTCCCATTGCATGCGCCATTGTTCTTCCAGCTTCTAATGATCAAAAAGGCTGGTTTGTTTATAGTGCGGCCCTTGTTTTTCCAAATAAGGTTTTTCTCTGATTAGCTGCTCTGCCGGTAGATGGGCAATAAAAGGAGATGGGCAACCGGATGTCAACAGGATAAGCTCATCTTCCGCTCTAGTCATTCCCACATAAAAAAGTCGCCTTTCCTCTTCCGGATCAATGTCACGATGTTTACTATTGCTGAAGGGAATCAGGCCATTGTCAACGCCGGCAATAAACACTACCGGAAATTCCAGACCCTTTGCGCCATGCAGAGTCATTAAAGTTACGGCATCAGAACAATAAACCTTGCTCCCGCTTCGGACTATATCCCTTTCCCGCCCTAACACAAGATTATGCATCAGAGATGACATCTTGTCATACATTATAGCCATATTTAAGAACAATTCCATGCACTGCATGCCGGCAAAGCCATTGTCATTAATCCAAGCGGCTATAACCTTTCCCGGTTTTTCCTCATTGATGATCCGCTTGTATTTCTGCAATAGTGCCGGGAAATTTGCTGACCGGCCTATATGCCGTGGCGCCGGCTGTATCGTTTCGATTATTTTAACCAGATCCGATACGCTTCTTTTACCGGCAATATAACTCTCCATTATTTTTTGCTTTTCTCCTGCACTGATGTCCCCCAAATTAAGACATGCAGATAAGGAAGCGATATCCCCCGGGTTCAATAAAAACCGGAAAAATGCTATGGCCTCCCGCACCAGCTTATGGGACAAAAACTCATCCCGCCCTGCTACTATATAAGGGATACCTTCTTGGGTAAGACATTGTTCCAAAATATCCCCCTGCCGATTAGTGCGATACAAAATTGCGAAATCGGAAAAACCCCGCTGCTCTGGCGCCTCCCTTCCTGTCGCCGCCAGTGAATCGGTAGCAAGCATATCAATGCCGCCCACCTGACGATTTATTTCCTTGGCAATAAACAGCGCTTCGGAAAACTTATTCTTGGTTTCAACGAGACGCACTTTAGCGCCACTTTGCTTTATTGTATTGAGGGAACCAGCTGCATCGCCTGCAGTTTTTACAGCCATAACCGATTTGGCTGCGGAGATAATCTCAGGGGTTGAGCGGTAATTACGGGTCAACCGTATTTCATGGATATCTGGAAAATCTGCTTTAAACCTGGCAAAATAGTGAGCATTGGAACCCCGGAAACCATATATTGACTGATCCGGATCGCCAATAATAAAGATGCCCTTGCTCTCCTTACCCCATTCATTTACAAGTTGATATTGCACTTCATTTATATCCTGAAACTCATCAACCAGCAGGTATAAAAAAGGATTCTCCTTACCCTTGGCTGCGCTATTGGCAGCTTTATTCTGCCGGTACTCAAAAAGTGCTTCCCGTAAAATATCATCATAATCCAGCGCTCCAAAATCCCTCAGCACGGCACAATACCTTTCATAAACAGCTGCCGGAAGCTGCAATTCTTTATTGTTCCTCTCCGTTCCACCGCTCTTGAATAGAGATAGCTCTCTTTTCACATCGGGAGGAGATATTTTTAGTCCCAAGTCATTAATAATTTCCTCGATCAGGGAATTGCCATTATATTCATCAATAAGAATAACATTATCCTTACCCCTGTATTGGCGCAAAATCTGCAGGCAAAGGGAATGAAAGGTTCCGATACTCATTTTATCCACGAACCGCTTATTTTGGAAATGCTTGTGCAGACGAGTACGCATTTCCTGAGCGGCCTTATTGGTAAAGGTAACTGCTGTTACCTGTTCCGGAAGCACACCATACCTTTCAATCAGATAGATGATCCGGCTTACCAATGTCTTGGTTTTCCCGGTTCCCGGCCCGGCAATTACTGCTATTACCCGGTTGGCGGAGGAAACTGCTTCCCATTGTTCTTCGTTTAAGCCATAAGGAATGCCTGCCGCGGCAATAACTACGTCTTTACTTCCCTTCTGATTATTTATATCCTCTGCACAAACCTGCACTCCCATAGACTTTTTGCCGGAGCATTTTCCCTCGCCGGAAGCACCGGCCACAGCCGGGTATTTGCTTGCAGTGGGAAAAAGACACATCTGTCCGGCAAACAAGTCTATTTCGCTTTTATCCATAATTTTAATTATGCCATATTGACCGTCAAATCCAGGTTTAATTTCTACTTTACCTGTTCTTAACCTGCGCACTCCTTCCGCTACACAGGGACCTGCCGCCAACTCAATATCGCTGAGCGATGCCTCCCGCAGGATAAAAAATTCCTGCCCTAAATTATGGATCAGGTCATTATATTTATTCTTTACCATCTTACTGCCGGGGGTGTAACCAATGGAAGCAGCGATCACCTCATTGAGGGGAACAAGACTTTCAAAAGGCTTTGCCCCGGGAGGGACAAAGCCTGCTTCCCGATCGGCAAGGGCTTCAACCCGGTGCAGCACCCCTTTAGTAATCCGGCGCCCGCATACGGGGCATTTACCTCCGGCAGCCCTGGTGTCTGCAGGTTGCCAGCACACCTTGCACGCCCGGTGTCCGTCATAGTGATATTTACCTTCCTCCGGGAAAAATTCAATAGTCCCGTGAAACTCGTCTGTATTGCGGTTTTGCAGTGCATTGGCAATACACTGATAAGTTTGCCCAGTATGGAAAATATTTGCCTCCCTGCCCAATTTCTCTGGCGAGTGGGCATCGGAGTTGGAAACCAGCGTATAGTTATCCAATGCGGAAAGGCGCCAATTCATTGGCGGATCCGAAGAAAGCCCTGTTTCAACTGCATATATAAATGAAGTTAAATCCTCAAAACACTCCTTTATATCATCAAAACCGGAATATGCCCCGTAGACTGAAAAATGGGGAGTCCAGATATGGGCTGGAATAAATATTGCCTCCGGGCACAGTTCAAGTACTATGGCCAGCAGATCTTTGCTGTCCAACCCCAATATTGGTCTCCCATCGGAGTGCACGTTGCCTATGGTTTCGAGCCTGCGTGCTATTAACTCAGCAATTTCCAAGCTGGGCAGAATAATTAAATTATGCACCTTCCTTACTCGCCCGTTTTTTTTGTAGATACAACTTATTTCCCCGGAAACTATAAAACGGGGCTTAGTGCTTACACCGGCAACATCATCCCTTTGGCAATATTCATCTTTAAGGGTATAAAGCCCCTCTCCCGTAGCAACAAGCTTCTCTTTTAATTCTTCCCGCCAAGCCCGGTGGGTAAAATCACCGGTGCCAATCACGCCAATTCCTTTACGATGTGCCCAATAGTCCAACGCTTCCGGCACACAATCCTTACTGGTGGCCATGGAATATTTTGAATGGATATGAAAATCAGCAATAAACATCATCATCACCTTCAGTTATGGAGACGTATACTGTAATTCCCTTTGCTCAGCTGCAAGCCTCTTACTCATTATTATTGGATAAGGCCATGCCTTTTCCTTTTTTATACCTTCTCCTTTTCTATAAAATCCATCTTCCCTTACCCAGCTATTTCTGCCCCAGCACCGGTAATGATGCCGGTTCATCGTGTGCATTGCCGGATCCGGTTTCCTTTGCTTGCGCACAGATAACGGCCACAAGCACCAGGAGCACCCCCAGCACCTGCAATAGTTCCAATGCCTCTCCCAAGAATATTACTGCCAATGCTACCCCAACCACAGCCTCAATACTGGCCACCACTGCTGCCCGGCTTGCCTCCACCATCCTCACCCCGATGTTATACGCTAGCCACGGAGCCACACTGCACCATAAACCAAGACCCACAGCCCCTAGCCAAAATTTCATGCCCGCCGGATTGGGCGCGATCTGCCAAGGGGGCACAACTATCGTCAAATATAACGTGCCAAATAATGTGCAATAAAAAACAGTTGTTAAGGCAGGATAGCGCTTACCCGCTTTCTTGCCGAAGATTCCATATAAAGAATAGGTAATCCCGGACCCCAACCCTGCCAAAACGCCGGGCAGATTAAGCCGGAGGCTGGCTAACTCATAACCTTTTACTACCAAAAAACAACCTAAGATAGACAGGATCACAGCCACAATTTTCCCCTTGGTAAAGGGCTCATTGCAAAATAAATAGCCAAACAAAACAGCAAAAGCAGGGGCCATATACAAAAGAATCACTGCCATGGTTGCCCCCACCAGATCAATGGCCTTGAAATAAAAAATATTAAAAAGGGCAAAATTAATCAAGCCAAAGACAATAAAAAACCGCAGATCCGGCAACGCTATTTTCGGGAAACCGCCTTCCTTTAACAATATAATTGGAAACAGCACTAACAGGGCTATAGCCCCCCGTAGCCAAGCGACCTCAAAGGGGCTTAACCCTACATCCATCAACATGCTGGATATAACACCCGCACTTCCCCAAGCGATGCCTGCCGAAAGCACCAGCAAATAACCCTTCTTCATTGATTAGTTATCCTCTCCTTGATGCAATATTGCTATGGGGGGACAAAATTAAAAACCTCCATTTTGAAGCATATCATTACAAAATAGAGGTGTCAATCTAACCGTCACGCTTCCCGGGCTGCATCCTTTGTTGCTATGACTATATACGCGTCTTTATTTATCCAGGACACCCAGGGGAATTCTTGAAGCAAAAGGTTGACTTGGCCTGACGTGCAATAGGCAAGTCAACCTTATCTTATTACTTGTTTATACACAGCATCTTTTTGGGCTAGCCTCTCTCCTACTATTAGAAGTACAATGCAAGCACATTACCTTTAATTATTACGCATTGACACTTCTTTTTCCTACATCAACCGGGCTTTCCCATTTACTCCGGTCTAACATGCCTTCACTGGCAGCCACTGCTGTAGTACATGCCAGGTCACCACAAACATTAATACAAGTTAATCCCATATCAATAATCCGGTAAACGGCAATAATTAAGGCAAAAGCCTCTGTAGGTAGACCAAACTGTTCTAAGATCATTAAAATAAATATTATTGCACCGCCCGGCACCCCAGCTGCGCCAGCGGACATAATAATAGCACTGAAGATTAATGTGAATATGTGAGCAGCTGTCAATTCCAGACCAAAAATCTGCGCTGAGAACAAGATGGATATGGGAATATTAAGTGCAGCACCATCCATGTTAACCGTAGCACCTAAGGGAAGCGTGAAACCGCTAATCTCTTTAGGTACTCCCAGTTCATCTTCCGATACTTTCATGCTCACCGGTAAGGTAGCGGCACTACTGACGGTACTCAGGGTCATTACAATAACCGGTATTATCTTCCTGAAAAATTGGAGCGGGTTAACCTTGGCAAGTACAGAAACAATTACTGAATATACGATCACAAACTGCAGTATCATTGCCAAATACTCGGTCGCAAAGAATTTAGCCAAAGGTGCTAAAACGGCAAAGCCATAACTTGCCCCGGTTGTTGCCATTAAAGCAAAAACACCTATAGGTGCAGTCTGCATGACAACTCCAGTCAGAATAGTTAAGGTATCCACCATCTTTTGGAAAAAATCCCTGATTGTTTCCCCTTTTTCGCCCATTAATATTAAACTGACGCCCAAAAAGATGGAGAAAACAATTATTTGCACCAAATTCATATCGCTCAGAGCTGCAAAGGGGTTCCGCGGCACCATCTCCACAATACTCTGCACTATTGACGGTATTTCCCGCTCTACGGGACTTGCAGCAGCATCCATCACAAAACCGGCACCAGGTTTAATGATCGATGCCAAGCCCAGCCCAAGTAAAGCAGCAATAGCTGTTGTTAATAGATATAACCGGAAAATCTTGCCGCCAATTCTACCAAAAGTGCTTATATCCTTCATACCTGCAACGCCTGATGTGATGGAGAAGAAAATCAATGGTGCAGCCAGCATAAAAATAAGTCGTACAAAAATATCGCCAACAGGTTTTAAGTATGGTACTATCACAGGACCGGCAATGATGCCAAAGAAATAGCCCACAAGCATCCCAATGAATATTTTCTTTGCTAAAGTCATCTTACCCACGCTTCTTCCCTCCTTAATTATCCATATTCTTAAGTTGATCTTTAAACTTCAAACCTCCTTGTATAATGTATTTAGGTTATTTATTAGGAAAACCTATAAACCTATTCTTTACATCTTCTATCTGTCAGGAGATAATTGTCTTATTAGATTGAGAGAATTATCGTTGCCTCCTTGAGCTTTTATGCTCGTACTTGAAAGACTGATACCTCTCTCTAATAAGCAGTTCGCGTATGAGTTGGATGTTGGTTGCCAGTTTGGCTTCTCTCCGTATTTAACACAAGGTAGTGACGCTTATTAGATGAGTGGACTCCCAATCTAAAATAATTTGTTTGAGGTGTATTTATGTTTTTTGTTGGTATTGATATTGGAAAAAATAATCATGTAGCTTCTATGATGGATGACAGTGGGAAAATAATTTTTAAGGCTTTTTCTTTTTCAAACACTTCTGATGGTGCAGACGCTCTCTTATCTAAGCTTTCCTCTTATTCTTCCAACACTGCCGATTTTGAGATTGGCATGGAAGCTACTGGCCATTATTGGCTTTCTGTTTACTCATTTCTCTATGGTAAAGGTTTCCTGATTCATGTTATTAACCCCATACAGACCGATGGCTGGCGCAAAGGTGTTGAGATTAGAAAACGCAAGAACGACATCATTGATTCTATCCTCATTGCTGATTTAATCCGCTACGGACAGTTTGTGGAAACCCGCCTTTCTGACGAGGATATTTTTTCCCTCCGTAACTTGACCCGTTTCCGTTCCTATCTGGTGGAGTCTATCAGTGATTTAAAGCGCAAGGTGGTCTGTGTCCTTGATCAGGTGTTTCCTGAATATCAATACATATTTTCAAACATTTTTGGTAAGACCTCAAAGGAGATTCTATGCCAGTTTTCTTCACCAATTGATTTTGAATCCGTTTCAGCAGATGCTTTGGCACAACTGCTTACACAGCTAAGTCGCCAAAAGGTTGGTGCTGAAAAAGCAAAGCAACTTAAATCTGCTGCTTCTAATTCTTTTGGCATCACCTTTGCCAAAGACAGTTTTTCCTTTCAACTAAGGGCTTTAATTGAGCAGATTTCTTTTATTGAACAGCAAGTAAAGGATACAGAACGCGAAATCAACCGTCTGATGGAGAAACTAGGCTCTCCCATAACAACCATAACTGGTATTGGAAACGTCACTGGCGCTACGATTATCGGTGAAATCGGTGACATATCTAAGTTTAACAGCCCCAGAAAACTGGTAGCATTTGCAGGTATTGATGCTTCAGTTAGTAAATCCGGTGAATACGAATCTACACATAATGTTATGAGCAAACGCGGTTCACCATATTTACGTAAAGCCATTTTTCAGGCTGCCTTGATTGCTTCTTTTAAAGACCCTGTATTAAGCGCTTTCTATCAAAAAAAGCGGGCAGAAGGTAAACATCATCTTACCTGTGTTGGTGCAGTTTCTAGAAAAATGTGTAATATCATTTATGCTGTCCTAAAGAATAACCAACCTTATGTGCCCAAAGCTTAATTCCATGTAATTATATATTGTTTCAGGTTTGTAATAATACAAGCCTTTTTGTGATGCCTGTTTTTAGTTGGATCTCATTTATAGTTTTTTTACATATTTTATTTGACTTTTAATAGTTGGTCTTTCTTTATCAAATTTGCTCGGATCGGTGATGTGAGAATATTCCCAAATTTACCTTATATATAAATATTATTAATTATTTGTATTCTATATTTGCTTGCATAACTCCTTTTTTCCAACATTTTTTCCCGAACAACAATGTATACTCTATTTCTGTAAACAATAGTATAGATCAACCCAAACAAAAAGCCGGCGCATAATGTCCAATTGCGCCAGCTAATAAAATCACCCAATTATTTCCCCTTTTCCTTCTTGCAATAATAATTGCCCAACGAAAATCTTAACTATGGTAGGGTCAAATTGCGTTCCAGCATTTTTGCAGCTCTTCGATCGCTTCTTTTGATCAATAAAGGGGATATTGTCCTGCCCGCTTTCCCCACAATCCTCCATATATCTTTTAACCTACTGGCTTTCACCTTTTATTGCCGGTATCTGATTAAACCTATTTTCTTCGATATTTCCAAAACCGGAACCGGGACGGCAGCCAATAAAACAGCCTGCAGATATAAACTTGCAGTCAACTGTGTCAATCCGAAAATAGCAGCCACAGGGGGAATAAAAACCACAAACCCAATCAGTGCAACTGAAACAGCGGCAGCCAGGCAAAGATATTTATTGGTAAACACACCGATGCGAAATAAAGAATGGTTGGAGCGCATATTAAAGGAATGGAATACCTGCGTAAGCGCCAGGATGAAAAAGGCCATGGTGCGACCGGTAGTGATATCTCCTGTGCTGCTCCATCCCAGCATAAACCCAGTCAATGTCAATACGGCAAACATCACTCCTTGCAGCAAAACCTGCAAGCCCAGCCCGCCGGCAAAAATACCTTCATTTTTCGGTTTCGGCCTGCGGTTCATTACATCACCCTCCACCGGCTCCATACCCAGTGCTATGGCAGGAAAACTGTCGGTCACTAAATTAATCCACAAAAGCTGCATCGATAAAAGCGGAGCCACTTTCCACAAGAGCATGGCAAAAAAAACGGTAAACAATTCACCAATATTTGTACCCAAAAGGAAACCAACCACTTTTTTAATATTGTCATAAATACCACGCCCTTCCCGCACGGCATCTACAATGGTGGCAAAGTTATCGTCCGTTAGTGTCATGTCTGCTGCATCTTTGGCAGCATCGGTACCGGTAATGCCCATGGCACAACCGATATCCGCCGCTTTCAAAGCAGGAGCGTCATTGACGCCGTCTCCGGTCATGGCAACTACCGCGCCCTGACTCTGCCACGCGCGGACGATGCGGATCTTATCTGCCGGTGAAACCCGGGCATAAACAGAGATATTGCGAACCCGCTGATTAAGCTCCGTTTCGGACAATAGGGCAAGCTCCTTACCGGTCACTGCTTCATCCCCATCCTGCATAATCCCCAGTTCCTTGGCAATTGCTTTTGCAGTAAGGATATGATCACCGGTAATCATAACCGGCTTGATCCCTGCCGAACGGCAGACCGCAACTGCATCCCGTGCCTCCGGGCGCGGCGGGTCAATAATACCTACCAAACCCATAAAGATCAAACCGTTTTCTAAAAACTCCTCCGTTGGCGCCAGCGGAACCTCGCTTAACTCTTTATAAGCTACCGCCAATACGCGTAAAGCCTCTTTGCTCAGTTTGTCAGCGAATTCCCGTCCTGACCCTAAATCACCGGCAATGCACCTTTCCGCCAGGACGTCAAATGCCCCCTTGACAATAACTATATATTTGCCATTAATACGATTAACCGTTGTCATCAACTTGCGCTCGGAATCAAAGGGAATCTCCGCTAACCGGGGATATTGTTGATCTAATTCATCTTTAGGCATACCGTTTTTGTGCGCTGCCAATACAATTGCTGTTTCCGTAGGATCGCCGATATGATGTTCATTGCCATCTTCAAACACAACTCTACCATCTGAGCAAAGTGCAGCAAAACGAAGCAGGTTTTTTATTACTGGTGAATTATCCGCATGAATATCCTCAAGAGTCGACTGGGGGGCAGCAAAGGCGCGTACCACAGTCATCCGGTTCTGGGTCAAGGTACCTGTCTTGTCAGAGCAGATGACCGAAGCACTTCCCAATGTTTCCACAGCCGGTAGCCTGCGAATAATAGCATTGCGTTTTACCATCCGCTGCACACCAATTGCCAACACAATGGTAACAATGGCAGGCAAACCTTCGGGAATGGCAGAAACCGCTAATGATACGGAAATCATAAAGATTTCCATGATATGCATGCCTTCCAACAAGCCAATGAGGAATATAATTGCACATGCCATCAGCGCGGCGATACCCAAATACTTTCCTAAGGAAGCAAGCTTTTGTTGCAGAGGAGTCTGGCCTTCGGTCTCCTCAGCTAAAAGATTGGCGATTTTGCCCATTTCGGTATTCATTCCTGTGCCCGTGACCACTGCCAGCGCTCGTCCATATGTAATACCACAACCGGAATAAATCATATTGTACCGATCACCTAGGGGTGAATCCTTGGCCACATCTGCCTCGGCATCCTTTTCCACCGGAACCGATTCCCCCGTTAAGGCGGATTCTTCCACTTTGAGGCTAGCAGAGTTTATAAGTCTTGCATCTGCCGGAACAAAATCTCCTGCCTCCACAAGCATGATATCTCCCGGTACCAAGTGTGCAGCCTCAATAATCCTTTCCTTGCCATCTCTGATTACCCGGGCATGGGGAGAAGATAGTTTTTTCAGTGCCTCCAATGCCTGTTCAGCTTTGCTTTCCTGAATCACACCCATGATCGCATTGAGGACAACAATAAGTAAAATCAGCACCGGTTCGAAAAAGCCTTCCCCTTCATAAAATGAAACAAAAAAAGAAATCACTGCGGCAGCGATCAAGATCAGGATCATCACATCCTGAAACTGTTCCAAAAAACGCTGCACGTTGGTCTTCCTTTTTCTCTCCCGCAACTTATTTTCGCCATACTCTAATAAACGTTCCTTAGCCTCCACCGTACTTAATCCTTGTTCCGGCTCAACTCGAAGCTGTTGCAATATTTCCTTTAAGTCTCCATAATGCGGTATCAAAAACATTACCTCCATTATTGAAATATACCCCATTCAGCGCAATTGCCGTTGCAATGCTTTGATTTTATGCAGCCAATAAGAGCAGTTTATGTTATACTTAACGAAACATGCACTGTTCAAACTTATTACTACAAAATATTACACTTCCCCCAAGAAACTTATCTTGGAACCCCAGTGGCAACAGCAGCGACATTTTGTATCCAGCTCTTTCTTCGTTCCGGTATCCATTGAACACAAAATAATTCATTTTAATTATATCATTAATCAGTCCTAATAAAAGTAAGTTTATTAGATTCTTACTCGATTATCGTTATTTTGGGCTATCTGGAAAATGCTTCAGCAATTATTTACTCACCTCGGCCCGACTTTTATGCTATACTCTTCTTATAAGTCATGGCGCGTATTATGTAAACTTCCATGCGTTGTTTTATTGCCAATAAGATACTTTATGGAGACAGGTATTTATTGCATACGCCCGATCTTTCTGCATATTTGGCTTACGGACAACCTGCAGACAACAACTGGGGAGACGATTATAAAGATGAACCGAAATAAGTATTATAATATTTATTTGGTTTTTTCCAAGACAGGGACCTGGCTGTCCAGATTGATCTGTATGTTTTCCCAAATAAAATATCCACATGTATCTATTAGTTTTGACCGTAGTTTTACGAAAATGTATTCATTTGGGAGAACCAACCCTGATAACCCCTTTTCCGGTGGGTTTGTGGAGGAAAATTTATATGGCGGGGTCTACAAAAAGTTCTCCCGGAGCAAATGCATTATTTATCAAGTTAAAGTAACAGAGGAACAATATATTACTCTACACAACCAGGTTGAGAAATTTTGCAGATACAAAAAAAAATATAAATATAATTTTCTGGGTTTAGTGGGCGTTATCTGCAATAGACCAATAAAAAGGCAATACTATTACTTTTGCTCCCAATTCATTGCCGAAATACTAATCAACAGCAACATTATCACAAGCGAAAAAATTCCGGCACTGATAAGGTCAGACGAATTATTAACAATAATTAATAACAAAGTGCTGATCTATGAAGGATTTATCAATGCAGATAGCAAAGCCATGGAACAGATTAAGGTTGGTTTTACAGGGTAACGGTCTTGCCGAGAATGATATCCCCTTTGAATAAATAACCTGCTGTGATCCAGCAGGTTATATTATGCCTATGGTCTTATGGAGAACAAGACTATTGATTCCGATCCAAAACATACTGGGTAAAAACAGCTATACCCACAGGTAAGGCATCATCATTAAAGTCGTACCAGTCACTGTGTTGCACCATTTTCTTTTGCCCGGGAGCAGTGATTCCCAACCGGAAAAAGGTTGCTTTAGGAATTTTTTCTAAGTACAGGGCGAAATCCTCAGAACCCATTACCGGCTTGTCCAATTGTACAACATTACCTTCCCCTAAGGCTTTAACGCCGGCTTCCGCTACCCATTTGGTAACCTGAGGGTCATTAATTACCGGAGGAACCCCATATTCATAAATCAGTTCATATTCACGGCCGTAAGCCGAGGCCAAACCGCCGGCAATCCGATCCATACGCCCTTCGATTGACATTCTGATCTTGGGATCATGGCACCTGACCGTTCCGGAAAAACTGATCTCACCGGGAATAGTATTAAAGACAGTGCCTCCATTTAATGTGCACACCGATATAACCACAGGATCTAGGGCATCAATCTCCCGACTTACAATACTCTGAAAAGCCGTTACAATATGAGCAATAGGCAAAACCGGATCATTTGCCTTATGGAAAACACCATGGCCGCCATCGCTAAACAATTTAACTGTAAACTTGTCTGCCGAAGCATTATAGGGCCCGGACCAGACACCAATCTTACCCACTTCGACAAAAGGCCAGGCGTGGAGGGCAATAATCGTATCCACAGGCGGTTGATGGTCAAATAACCCTGCATCTATCATATACTGGGCGCCGCCCAAGACATCTTCAGCCGGTTGAAAGATGAACTTCACTGTCCCGGAAAATTGATCTCTCATCTCACTGAGCAATTTTGCTGTTCCCAATAATACAGCTGTGTGCCCATCATGACCGCAGGCATGCATAACACCATGGTTCTGGGAAGCATAGGGAAGCCCGGTTTTCTCCAGTACCGGGATTGCATCAATATCCGCCCGCAAGGCTGTAACAGCATTTGACCCGGCCTTTGTACCCTGTAGCACCCCTAATACACCTGTCTTCAGGGGTAAGGGAGCAATTTCTACTCCCATGTGCGCCAATTCCCTTTTGATCAACGCTGTAGTTTCTACTTCCTCAAAGCCAACCTCTGGGTGCTGGTGAATGTGACGCCTGATCTTAGTAACATAATCTTTGATGGCCAGTGCCTTTTCTAAAATTTCACTACCCATTTCCTATCCTCCCTTTCTTGTAAGCCTCATTTCCATTTCAAAAGCCATCGCCCTTCTTTTAGGAAAAAGCAATGGCCTTCCACCAATGCAACAGCTTGTTAGTGCTAATAATATAAAGGTATGGTGCCTCCCCTAGAGGCAATCATCCCATTGCCAATTTTATTGCGCCCTTCCCCACAGCTTTTATGCTCATGCAACCGCTATCCAATCATATTGGCAAAAATAATGTCTGGTCTCATATAACCGAAAAACAGGGAAAGACCTGGTAAAGCAAACACTTTACCAGGTCTTTTAGCTTTATCTTAGGCGATAAACTGTACCAAGAACATAACGATAAAGGACAATACCACACCTGTAGCCATAATCTTGCCGATAACTCTACTCTCAGCCCCGGCTGTAATCATAATTCGGCCCATATACTGCAACTGAGCCCCGATAATCATAAAAGCACAGAGGAGAATGGTCATATGTTTCTCAACCAATGCACCGTCGGAGTAGAGGGCTAACGCTGCCCCAACACCGCCACCCAAACTAAGCCAGCCGGCCATCCAAGCAGCAAAACCTTCACCGGGTAGACCAAAAATGGCCATAACAGGAGCTGCCGCCCGGGAAATGATGTCAAGAATACCAGTTAAGTTGAGAAAGTGAATGATCACAAAAGCCATAACAACATTAGGCATAATACTTTTTAGAGTCATATCTAAGCCCCGCCGGGCACCTTCCAGGAAAGCATCAATAATTGTCTTCTTTTGCGGTTCTGCCATCAATTTTACCCCCTTGTCAAGTAATTATTAATCTATCCCAATATCCTACGCCCTATCCCACACGAACCGTGTAACATTAGCTACCACGAATTTAGCAATAATTTGAATTACCAACGGAAGAATAATAGGAACCGTAATATAGGGGAACATACCCACTGCAATGGTAAAATAGTTTGTTACCGGCGGCCCGCCTGGAAACTGCCAAGATGCGAAGATATTTGTTTCCCGCTGGTTGATCAAACCTGTGTCCCGTAAACCCCGGGTCATAGCTGCGGCAGCATCTGAGCTCTGGAGAGCGGCAATCAATGTCAAACCTGCAACACCGGGAATGCCCATTAAAGGTCTCAGCAGTGGAGTCATGAATGCTTGCGCCACTTTCAAGCCGCCCAGGTGCTCAATGACACTAACCAGACCAAGCGCCAGCATAACAGCAGGTCCAAGGGTAAATGCAAACACAAAACCATCCCGTACCGAGGTACCACCGGAACCACGAAAACCAGCGGCTGCCTCCGGTACAATCTTGCCAAAGCTACCTGTCAGAACCGTAAAGTCAAAAGCCTTCCAAATACCCGGTGCCTCTGTCAATAATCCGGAAAAAATCACAATTCCAACCAATAGTGCAATTACACCGGCAACAGTAATTTCTACCTTTTCATTAGCTTCTTGCCCCTTAACTTTCTCTTCTGCCAATTTAGTCACCCCTTTACTAAAGTTAGACTCTAATGGATTACCCTTCAAACTCATCAAACGGAAATACCGGCCTGCGCACATTTTGGAAAGCAAACTGTTTGAAATTCAATGCTGTCAAGCCCGGCACATCAACTTCAATAATTTCCTTGGCAATTGGTCCAAAGGCAGCGCGATAGTGAAGAGCTGATTTAACCACCAGAATTTGTTTCTCCGTTGGTTCAATACCTACCCGGCGTAAGATCTCCGGATCCCAGGGCTGGATCCTCTTTTCCGGCACAACAACCTCAATCCCGTCAATATCCAGAACTACAGTCCGGCCAATGTCGTTGCGCAAGCCGCGACCCATAGGACCTTTATTGACAAATTTACCGTCGGCTATTGTCTTCACAACTGCCGTTACTTCCAGCGGTTCCCCCACCAATGGCTCTGTCTTTCCCCCCAGTTTAACTGTAATTGTGGAGCGAACCCCGGCCGTAACCGCCTGTTCGACAACCTCAGGATCAACAATAAGTGCAAAACCTACATTCTTGGCTCCCATTTCTACCAATTTGCGTAAGATATGGGTACCGTCACCGGGGCTACCCCCACCTGGGTTATCTGCTACATCAGCCAAAACAACCGGGCCCTCTGCAGCTTCCATCCCCCTTTTGATGGCTTCCTCAACGGGAACCATTTCTTTAATGAATGCCTCTCTTTTGGCAAACAAGGCTGCACCCATATCATCTACAATCTGCTGGGCCAGAGCAGCATCGTCATTGGTAACAGCCACAAAAGAGTACCCTGTTTCATAAATATCAGACCAGGGGAAGCCGTGGACAACGGATACACTGATAACCCTAGGGTCCTCCTCCCAACGATGGGCCATATCCACAAAGGGTTTTACCGGTTCCTTAGCGGTTTCCAAAGTGGGACTCAAGACAGGTACTTGCTTAATCCTCATCACCGGCTTAACTTCACCCCGCAACATGGCAGCCATCGTTTTTGCTGCCTCATACCCCCGCTCATATTGATCAATATGGGGATATGTATCATAGGCAAAAAGTGCGGTAGCATTCTCAACCATTGCCATTGTTACATTGGCATGCAAATCCAGCGAAGCCATAATGGGCATTTCCGGACCAACTGCTGCCCGAATGGCAGTTAATAACTCCCCTTCACCATCCTGTGCATCCTCCAGAACCATTGCGCCATGCAGCGATAAAATTATCCCTTCTATATCACCCTCCTTGTTTAATGTTTCCAATATCTTTCCTTTCACATATTCAAAAACATCTCTTGTCACCGGCCCTGATGGCATTGCATTGGCAGCAATAACCGGTATCATTACCAGACCTTCTTCTTCGCAGGCAGCTATGATACCTCCCAATTCCACCTTAACTCCGCGGAAAAAAGGAACAATCTCTTCGCCTAATTTAAGATAGCGATCTCTGTATTCAGTCATGCCAGTCTTGGCAACACAAAAAGAGTTGGTTTCGTGTTTGAACTCAGCAACGAGAACCCGCGGTTGCGACATTATCATCCCTCCTTAGTTGGGCTCTAAACTGGAGCCAAATGATATCTGACCAAAGTCAGATTAATCTGATAACAGACACAACCGTTAATAGAGTAACCAATTAGTTCAAAAAGAACAAAAATAGTAGTGACATAAAGGGTAATTGGAGATCATATTCTTTATTTTTGGGTAAATCCCTGCTAGCTTTCCCACTTTTTTTCAAATATTTAATAGTGTTTACTTGCATTAAACCCGTCCGCTGCTTTTGCTTGCGAAGAAAATCGAAAAATGATCTAACAACGTTTATTTATATATAATAACGCAAGTTGTACATTATACCCTGCGCCGGCATTTTTTCATTCATACTGCAGATATAGCGGCCTCTCGCCGGCATCCAGAAAACTGTTTCAGTATACACAGCATAACTTAACATCGGTTTATTTCGGTTTTCAAATTAATAGAAAAAACCGTCCCCTGTTCTGCCCTGGGCTAAGAGCGGCAATTAGGGTAGGGGCGGCTTTTGCCGCCCCTACCCTAATGACAATTATTACTGGCCAAAGTATCTCTTAAGTAACCCTTGGAACGCCTTTCCATGTCTTGCTTCGTCTTTTGCCATCTCATGAACAGTATCATGAATTGCATCTAAATTAGCAGCCTTTGCTCTCTTAGCAAGATCTGCCTTTCCTGCGGTTGCTCCGTTTTCGGCCTCTACACGCATTTCAAGGTTTTTCTTTGTGGAGGTTGTAACCACTTCACCAAGCAACTCGGCAAATTTGGCAGCGTGCTCCGCTTCTTCATATGCCGCCTTTTCATAATACATCCCAATCTCCGGATAACCTTCTCTGTGGGCAACTCTGGCCATTGCCAGATACATACCTACCTCTGTACATTCTCCGGTGAAGTTTGCCCTTAGATCTGCAATAATATCCTCACTGGCACCCTCTGCAATCCCCACGATATGCTCTGCAGCCCAACTCATTTCAGCAGCTTGTTCGGCAAATTTTGCCTGCGGTGCGCCACACTGAGGGCATTTTTCCGGAGGATTTTCCCCTTCATGCACATAACCACACACTAAACAAACAAACTTTCTCATTCTTTCTCCTCCTCACCTAAGTATGTTTTTATTTTTGCTGCTTAGATATTTTATGTTTTTTCTAAGCAGCTTTTACAAACACCCTTAAAATAAATATTCTTGTCATTTATTAAGAAACCATTAAGTTCATCAGATTGAAAGACGCCAAAGTCAATATTAAAATCATAAATTGTACCGCAGCGGGCACACTTAAAATGGCCATGATCAATTAGATTGTACTCATATCTAATCTCATTGTCTTCAATTGTTATTTCTCTGAGTATCCCCGCTTCAACAAAATTATTTAAGGTTTTATAAACTGTAGACTTCGATAAGGTTGGCAATTCTTTACTCACCTCGGATAATACTTGCTCCGCAGTGGGATGGCAAGGATGAGTAGCAAGGTATTCAAGTATCTTAATTCTTTGATGAGATACTCTGAGCCCTTTCTTATTTAAGATCTCAGTAAGACACTCAACAGTATTTTGCATAAACATTCTGCTTTCTATTATATAATTGGTATTAAAAAGTACTTAGTGCTAAATCGTACTTATTATTACTTAATACTTTACCATGCTGGACAAAAAAATGCAATACTTATTTATTATAAATGAATTTTTCTAATTGTATCTTACTATGACCGTCTCCTTCACCCAACAAAAACAAAAATGGACTTTCCAGGCAATCTGCCACTAGCTATTTTTATAGCATTAAGCGGCAAAAGCGGAAAATCCATTATTCTTGTTTATCATCTCTGAAACCTTAAATACTGAGGAACATATTACTTCAAAAAACGCATTGCAACTCCCGGGCATTCCCACATTACTTTTCACTTTTCGCGCTCTTTTATAGTAACGTGTACACTGTCGCCCGGTTGCTTTCTGATTTTTACCCTAATGTCCTTACGCAAACCTATGATGTAGCATATTGAGCCGTCAGCGTTCTTAAGGCCCATATTAACAATGCTTCCGTTATACGGCTCGCCGTCAAAGGTTGCGTGGACTTTTACCCCGCCCTTACCGAACTCTGCTTTCACATCAAAGGGAAATACCACATACGCACCGTCTATGTCAGGGACTTTCTGAATGATAGCCTCAAACTCATAGATTTTGGGGTTCATAGGCTTATCCTCCCAAGGCAATTCTATTTGCCTCTCTCCGACTGGGCGCAGCTAATTCTTTCTCCCTGGACGAAACGAGCCGTAATATTACCTGCTGCGCCGGTGTAAATAAATCTCTGCAGCCGCTCTTCCAGGGAAAAATCGGCAGTGGGCAGCGACCCGTCATCCACAACAATCGCATCAAAGTCATATCCCGGTTCAAAACTTCCTACCTTGCCAAAAAAGCTGCCTCCTCCTTTCGTCCCCAGATAAAAAACTTCAGCAGTGGTAAGAGGTTTAATCCGGGGGTCATAATAGTTTCTGAGTTTCGAAAGCTGAATCGCCCGTACCATGACCCGATAGAGCGCCGTATTATGACCCGCACCGATATCACTTCCTAGCCCCAGGCGGATACCTCTATCTAACAGTTCCCGGACCGGCATGATCCCGCTGGTTAAATTAATATTTGATTCGGGACAGTGCACTAACCGGACAGCGTTATTTGCTATAAGCATTAACTCCCGCTCCTGCAAATGAATGGCATGTGCCATTAGAGTGGGAGTCTGCCCCAGCAAACCAAAATGATGATATACATCTGCATAAGTTGCCAGGGAGGGAAACA
Organism: bacterium; assembly: GCA_050951765.1. Lineage (GTDB taxonomy): Bacteria > Bacillota > DTU030 > DTU030 > JBMNJR01 > JBMNJR01. The sequence goes on from JBMNJR010000008.1 coordinate 164,684, forward strand.
ATTCCTTTACCCACACAACTTCCTGTCTGTTTTCTCCCAAGTGTGACTGCACCGGTAGCCTATATTTCTGCACCAGGCGCCCCAAACCGGCCAACAGTTCCGGCGATGAAGTAGGAGCAAACCGTGGTGTGGCAATGGGTTTTACCAAAGGGTGTCCGCCATATTCAATTATCAGCACCTCCGTTTCTGCGAGGGAAGCCGCTGTTGTTTCTTGCAGGTAATGGGGACAATTGCGATCCATATTTACTTTCCCCACAAAGGCGCCGATCCCCCGTACAGCCAGAAGTTCAAATAAGATCGCAGTACTCTCTTTATGAATGGTTGCAAAGATACATGCCCTCAGTGTGCCCTGGCGGATCAACTCCTCCACAAACCGGGAATAAGCTTCACGGGCAAATTCCGGATCGGCAAACCGCCCCTCTAAAGGAAAAGTATGGTTGTTCAGCCAGGGAATTAATTCATTATCTAGACCAACACCGGTGAGATAATACTGAGAAGCGTGCACGTGGAGATCAACGAAGCCGGGTAGAATTAATCGCCGACCAAAGTCATGCAAAGGCAATCCGCCAAATATTGGCGGCAACTCATTATAAACACCTTTCACCTTACCATTGAGAACTACAATATAGCCGCCTTTTAGTGTTTCAAATTGTTGTGGTGTCGGCGTGAAAATAATATCGCCCTTGAAAACTTGACCCTTTTCCACACTCTCACCTCTTTAATTAAAAGAGCCCCTGCGGGATTGGCGGTGTAGTACTGCTGTGTAAGTTGGGTTGCCTTCTGGGCAGCATAAGCTGGGATTTTACCTTACTTAAATCTTTACCATCGGGAAGCGAAAGGAAATATAGTACACCATCGAAATACGAATATGAACCGCTTCCTAAGCCATTTTACCCAAGAGGGCTAAGCCCCAGTTTAGCCAGTTCCTTTTCTTTAGCCTCGGTAAGTTTTTCCGGGAAAACTTCCACATCTAGATCAAAGAATATTAAACAGTATCAGCACACCTTATACTGTCAAGCATTTCTCTGAAAACAGCAAGATTTGTTCATGTTTCCTCATGCCGGTACCTTATTTGACCGGAAAATCAAAATAAGTATCTGGGTACGGTTCAGCAGCCATAGTATAGTGCCACCATTCTTCAGGAAAAGGCTTGAACCCGTGCCTTACCATGGCTTCTTTCAGCAGTTTTCTATTTTGCCGCTGCCGGTGGGAAATCAAGTCGGTATTGTGATGGGAAATTTCCCCGAAGAAATCAAACCCGCTCCCCATATCCAGTTCTACTTTGGTATTAGCATCAGCCAAGGTTAGATCTACGGTGCTGCCTCTGGAATGTCCCGACTTCTGGGCAATGTAGTTAAGCCGGAAAAGGTCCTTTTTGTCCACATCCGGATAGAATTGAGCCTTCATTTTTTGGTCATCCACATCTGCAACCCATTTGACAAAATGGTTAACTGCCTGCTGCGGACGATATCCATCAAAAATTTTTAATACTAATCCCTGGGCTCTAAATTCCTCAGCCACATGCGCCAAAGCGTTGGCTGCCTCCACAGTCAGGATCACCCTGGGAACCATATATCCGTCAACCTTGCAGCCGAGAAAATTATTGTCTGTATAATACCGCACATCATAGATCGCATCGGCAATAATTTCATCCAAATAAACAAAACCCTCAGGCAGGGTATCCCTTTTCCCCTGTTCCGATACCGGTTCATAAAGATGCAGGAAATCTAAGCAGCCGATTGCCCCCATAAAAATTATGGCACCGAAAAAAACTGAAAAAACAGTCCCTTTTTTGAACCAAACCATTATTTTGCACCATCCTTTCTCAATTGTTCCTTCTGAAAATTATTCAAACCAGTACTTCCCGAATCCTATCAACGGCGCGGTAAAGAATAACCGCCACATTGGACTGGGAAAGCCGGTCAAGGAAGAATTTCCTTATTTTTTAGACCTGCAGCAAATTTAAGAGAAAGTATTTCTCTTTCTCTGCCGGAAAGGGTCGTTAAAGCCTGTTTTAGCATCCTCCTGCTCTCCTCTTTCTCTACCATCTCGGATAAATCACCGCCAACAGGTATCTCCTGTAACTCCACTTGCATAAACCTTTTCCCGCCAAAGATCGCTGAGAAGGTTTTTCGCAATAGTAATGATTCACGTTGAAACGGAGCCTTTGGATGCATTATATTGATGCCAGGGAGCTGCAACTCGGTAAAAACCTCACCGGTTAAATCCTGAGCTTGTTCATGATGGCGCAGATGTTAAACAAAATCAAATATCTTTGGATAATATGTATTAAATACTTGTATAAGCAGTTCTTCACCAGTCTTTGTATTTTCAACCTTTCTCAGACAGAATTTTCATACATTTCACCTGCTCTGCAGCCAAATTCCTGAATTATTGTACCTATTTCCGCGAGCTGACCCCTAACTATGAACACTATGCGCTCATCTTTAAAGCTTATCATATTACGTTGCAACACTCAAAAGATAGGCGATAACCAATACTGGAGTAGAGCCTCACCTTCTTTGTAGTAACGCACCCTTTGCCTTCGATATCTTATATGGCAGCAGTAACATGAACGGCTGATTTCCACTATGCGGACCACCTGGGACACCTTATAGGCCGGCAAATCCATTTATGCGCCACGGCTACTTTGTCGGCCAGTGAGGGTTTTGCTTTTATTAAGAAAGCACCCAATATCGCTACCTCTAAGTCCTTTTCTCCAACTGAATACCGCCTTCGTGTACATTTGGATCTCCCTCCCATATCATTCTACCATGTTAAGACTACTTGTCCAAATAAGTTATTAAGTCGACAAAGTCGATGACGCTGTTCCCGGTCACATAAATGCCGTTCGATTATTCTTAGTTTTTACAGTTGATTGATTAACCACTCTAAGCGTATATCCGTTCAAATCAAAAGTAACGCTTTTGTTCTCAATTACAATGCTGGCATTGTAATTATCTTTCAAGATATCTGTCTCTTAAAAATCACTATAATGAAAAAAGAAACACACAGTTTCCGGGGTGGTTGTTAGTGTAAAGTTATTGTAGGGTTTTTGGAGGAATTTTTCTTAGGAAAAGCGAAGAGGAACCTCACATTCGGCAAGAATGAATCCCCATAAGGAGGTAGAGGTTCCTCATGGAAATAGTTCGGTTAGTAGAAGCCAAAGTCCTTTTATTAGCAGAAGACATTTTGAAGGTTTTAGAAGGTGGCACTGATTATCTCAGCTTTGAATCGAAATTAAAGAAAGAGTTAGATGGGCTAGGGTGCGAAATATTGCAAGTAGTGCTGGAGGGTATAGAGCAAAAGATCCGTTGTTTTTTGCAAGTCAAAATTCCTCACTTTTGCAGAACTTTTTCCCCAGGCACCGGCGGGGAATTTTTATGTTAACCCCAATAGTTTTGACTGACTAATTCCTATGTGTCCAGCCCCGATTCTCGTATCCTGTTGCTTTGGCCGGGGAATAGTAACAGGTGGCAGTGATGGAGTATTCGGTCAATAATGGCACCCGTCATCTGCTCATCATAGAACACATTTACCCATCTTGAAAACTCTATGTTGGTGTTAATTATCACCGATTTGTGTTCATAACGCTCGGATATCACCTCAAACAATAGCTGTGCCCCCACCCGGTCGAGGGGGACATAGCCCCACTCGTCACAGATTAAAAGGTCGGCCTTACTTAGTTTCTTTAGAAAAGCGGACAATGTTCCGGCTTTCTTTAATTCCGCCAGCTTGTTCACAAGTGCCGATGTCCTAAAGAACCTGACCTCCAAGCCCTTCTTACAGGCCTCTACGCCTAAAGCAATTGACAAATGCGATTTACCCGTGCCGACGTTGCCATACATAACGATATTGGTCTTGCTAGTGATAAACTCGCACTCCTTAAGGTATTCCGGGGTGATACCGCCAGGAAGCGTTACTTCATCAAACCTAAAGCTTTCAAAGGTCTTTATCGAATAAAAGCCTGCATTCTTTAACAGCTTATCTTTCCTTGTTTGCTCACGGTGCAAAATCTCTGATTGAAGCAGCTTTAGTAGGTATTCCTGGTAAGTGTCTGCCTGTATTTTATCCGACATTTCCACGATATTTTTGCTTAAGCGAAGTCTCTTGCAGCAAGCGGCAATATCGTATACTAACATCCCTTTACACCCGCCTTCCCAAGGCTTTTGTCATAGGCCGTAAGGTTGGGCTCATACCTTTTTAGCTGCGGTACATGCTCAGGCAGGCGTATCGGCTCAAGCTGCAGTACTTTCACGTGCAGCCGACTGTGTAAATTTATTAGGCTGTCCACATCGGCAGCACCATAGGATAGTGCAATGCTGACAGTCTCAACTGCCTTTTCAAAGCTGCTCTTTTTGGTTAGAACGGCAATAGCCTTTAACACTTTCCCTTTGTCTTGCTTGCTTAAATCCTTCATATACTCTTTCACAGGCTGTGGTAGCATATGATATATACCTGTATATTTTAATGCCCCTGGGCGCCTTGACAGTTGGCTTAAGTAGGGCAGCCATTGCATGCTTTGCTGTTTATGGTCCCCATAGAGCCTATCGTGGCGCACTATCTCACGATAGCTCTCATCAAGCACTATTACATGAAAAGCAGTCAATTTAACCAATACATGCGCATTTGCATATTTAGGGGCTGCCGAGTATTCGTGTAGGCCTTTGTGTAGCATGAATCTGCCATACCCGTTTGTCTTTACCGTTATGTATTTGCTTGTTTCCAAGGCTACTTTGGGCAGCATTAAAAGGGCTGCAGCATCATCCTTGTAAAGCTCTTCAATGGTTCCTTCCTTACGGTAATGCTCCCTATTAGCGTCTTCTTCACACTGAATTAGAAGGTCTTTGTTGAATTCACTTAAGCTCTCAAACCGTGGTACCGGCACCAGCATATTTCGCCGGTGATACCCTACTTTGCTTTCTACGTTGCCTTTCTCATGCCCGGCATCTACGTTACAAAAGGCTGCTTCAAACCGATAATGCTCCTTAAACCGCAGGAAATTATCTGTTAAGTTTCGGCCTCCGCCTTTCATTACATTGGTAACCATCGTGCTTGCGTTATCGAACCATATCCTTGTTGGTACACCGCCTATGTGCTCAAATATCGTTTTTAAGCCCTCAAACAGGCATTCCTGGTTCTCTCCCTTGTAAACTTGAGTATACCCCTTATTACTGTTAGGGAAAGATAGGTTGAAGTATTTACCGCTATGTAGCCTACTGTTTTCATAAAAGTCGGCGTCGCCAAAGTCTGCCTGTGCTTCGCCCGGTATATGTTCTAATGGCAGAAATCCTTTCTTTTCACCGAATATCTCTTTTTTCTTTACTGATACATACTCCGCAACGATTCTGTAGGAACAGTCGAAGTCATCTTTGTGCTTCTTTACCAGCCGATCATATACTCGTTTTGCAGTGTGCCTTTGCTTACGCCTTGCTTTCTTATCCTCGATAAGCCAGGTATCGATATCCTGCTTGTATGGGTTAAGCTTAGGAAATGTAGCTTCTTTCTTTACTTTTGGCGGTTCTTCGTTCCAGTTGTCTTTGTTAATGTACCCCCTTACAGTTTTACGGTCATGGCCAGTTTCTTTGGCTATTTGGCTAATATTTTTCCCTTCCTCAAAGTACATTTTTCTGATATCCTTAACTTGGGTCATTGTTAGCATCCTCCAATCCTCCTTGTAATCGATTTTGTCTCTCAACTACAAGGATATTATTTTGGTGTGGTGCCTTCAATGACCTTTCTGCAATTATGGGGAATTTACTGTTGCAAAACTGGGGATTTTCTTTTGCAACTTTGTCCATTTACATTATGCAATAAATAAGATCCGTAAAAGTGAAGACAGGAAACGTAACTGGACAGTTGTACGTAAGAATGACCAGAAGGAGATCTTAACTCTCTTTGGTCTATTGAGATATGGAAGGAGCTATTATCGGCATAAAGAGAGTAAGAAATACTCCTATTTACTGGATGAGAAAGTAGGAATTACACCCCATATGCGGGTGGGAAAAAACCTCAAAGCGGATTTGGCAGAAGCATGCACCAGTATGTCCTACGAAGAGGCCACCTTACAAGTAAGTCGTCATAATGCACAATTAAAGGTTAGCAGGCAAACTGCAGCCAAAAGTGTAAAGGAATTTACAATCAAAGCTCCACCACAAGCCAAAAAGAAACGTAGTGTGCCAGTGATATATGTGGAAGCTGATGAAGATCATCTAAAGATTAGAGGGCGCAGAGGTGCCCAGGCTCGACTTATTTATATTCATGAAGGTATTGAAACTAACCCACGTCGTCACTTAAAGAACCCGAAGTATTTTACCACAGTCAACAAGAATCCAGAAGAGTTTTGGTTGGAGATTTGTGACTACATAGATTCCTATTACGAGCTTTCCAGTATTAAAAAGATTTTTCTTTGTGGGGATGGCGCTAAATGGATCCGAGTTGGACAGGAATATATACCTGAAGCAACTTATATTTTAGATAAATTCCACTTAGCCAAGTATATTATCAAGGCAACTGCGCATGTACCAGCTTTAAAGTTGCCTATCTATCGTGAGATCAGAGAATTAAACAAACAGGGTGTATTAGCCCATCTTCAACAAGCCGTAAAACAAGCATTTGAGTCAGCAAGAAAAAAAAGAATAAATGATACCATAAAGTATATAAAAAACAACTGGGATGGAATTGAATCAGCGGTAAAGAACCCCCACGTTGGCTGCAGTGCCGAAGGTCATGTGAGCCATATTTTGGCGGCCAGACTAAGTAGTCGACCGATGGCATGGAGTGAGCAAGGCGCCGAAAAGATGGCCAGAATGCGGGCGATTAAGGCAAACGGAGAATCGGTAAGAGAACATTACCTAGCTTCACAACAATCGGGATCTCAGATAAATGAGCTAAACCAAGAGATCAAAAAAGAGTTAAAACGATTAAAGCAAAGGAGGTTACTGGGGAGAGAAAATCTCAATAATATTCCCCTATTCAATGGAGTAAGTAACTTGACAAGAAAGGCTTTGAAAGGTCTAAATGAGAAAAGTGTAATCTAAGTGATATTGTGAGGTTCTTAAATAACCTACAGTGGCTTGACACGATCGGGGTGGTTTCCTGGGTTGACATCACTTAAGCGAACTGCTAACATTTCAAGAGAGCGGTGTATATTAATTAATAGGAATAGGATACTTCAAATTGTTAGGGCAGCTAAAACATCCGAACTAGCAAGGGGCATCATTGCTAATCTACATATCGGAAGCCAAAGGGAGTGTGCAAATTTGAATTATAGAATAGACGCTGATACAATGAAGGCTTTGCAAAAGGCTCAGAAAAATGAAATAACAGAATACCATATTTATCTAAAATTAGCCTCATACATAAAAGATAAACACAACAGCAAGATTCTCCAACAGATCGCCCGGGATGAACTCCGCCACCATGACGAGCTAAAAATGTTTACCCGAACGGATATGAAACCGAACACTCTGAAAATATACTTTTATTCCTTTATTTCAATGATATTTGGCATTACTTTTGGCATAAAGCTTATGGAGAGAGGGGAAGAAAGTTCGGAAAAAATATACAGAGAATTAGGGGATAATATAGAAGAATTTAAAAGAATAGCAATGGAAGAGGACAAGCACGAAAAAGAACTGGTTGAAATAATCGAGGAGGAAAGGCTTAAATTTGTAGGTTCGATGGTACTTGGACTAAATGATGCCCTGGTGGAACTCACCGGTACCCTGGCAGGTCTCACATTTGCATTGAAAAATACGCGCCTCATAGCACTTACAGGTCTTATAACAGGTATAGCAGCATCACTCTCTATGGCAGCATCCGAATACCTTTCAACCAGGACAGAGCAGGAAAATGCCCATGCCCTGAAATCATCATTATACACCGGAGGGGCATATATTTTCACCGTTGCATGTCTGGTATTGCCCTATCTTGTATTTTCCAACTATATGGTAAGCCTTGTGTTTACAATTGTTGCAGCCATATGTATAATACTTGTTTTTAATTTTTATCTAGCGGTAGCCAAGGATCTTTCATTTAAGGAGAGATTTATTGAAATGACCTGTATCAGTTTGGGAGTAGCCTTCATTTCCTTTATAATCGGATACCTCATCAGGCTGTTCCTCGGAGTTGATATTTAGTTCTATGTTTTAACATTTTTCCCACTTCTTATAACCATTTGCTGATTTACCTGCTACATAATTCTTGGCCAACAAATAAGTATATACAGTAAATAGCCGGTTTATATCGCCCACGGACTTCAGTGCAACTGTCCCCGTGGTTCCTCCCATGATTTCATTTCCAAGAGGGAGACCTCCGGAGGTCTTTTCCGCCTGGATCAAGGGTTGCTGAGGATGATTTGGACAGCCTGTTGTACCGCCCGGGCAGCCCGCCAAAAAGAGCAGGACAGGCGCATTTTTATCCCAACCTCTCAGGCTGATCCACTGCTTCCTGCCGACGCCATCTGAATATTCTATCTTCTCCAGCAGCACGTCCCTGTCATCCTTAAGCGGACAAAATTCTTCTCCTTGATCAAAACATTGGTAGCAGCCCTGGCAAAACTTCAGGTTATACTCACTTAAGAAAACATACTCAAAGTCGATTTCCT